>NZ_JBIOQN010000001.1:0-847500 GCF_051713765.1 Enterococcus sp. DIV0755b
ACTTCGATTGCTTCCGTTTCGTCTTCTTCGTTAAATACATAGTTCATTTCAGTCATTCTAATTTTCATCGAATGTTTCCTCCTCTTTTAAAATTGGCGACAGTTGATGCAGTGTTCTCGCACGAATGGTTATTTCTCCAAAATCTGTTGTACTCACTTGAGGAAGATCAACCCCCATCTCTTCTTGATATAATTCTTTCAACTTTTCATTTTGTTGATTTTGTTCCAATTCCAAGATAGGTTTTGCAGTCTCACGAATCGAGTGAGTAACTGCTCCTAAATTCGTGATTGCCTGATTGATTTTTAAACTTGTCGCAATTGGCAATTCCTTTTCGCTTAGTTCAAATAAGCCTGTTTCTAATTCTAAAATTTGAAGTACCGTTAATTTCATAAATATAAATGCTCCTCTTTATAAAGTAATTGTTTTATAGTTTCGCACACCGCCACCACTAGCGAAAAAACTGGTCGGTAAATGTATTTTCCCTAACCCTTTAAGTGCATAAACCACTTTCCTAATTTCCTCTACAGGAATCACTCGATTATCGTGCAACAAGTATAACCAGTTACCTCCCATAAATATTCCTGATTTTCCACTAACATTAAATAACCCAGAATAAGTGTAATTGCTGTAATTTATCGTTGCAAACTTTAAAAATTCTTTTGCATTTGAATAATTAGGTTTGATTCTTGATAGATAAACATCGGCATCCATATGAATACCTGATTTTCCGGTAAACTTCCCTTTAGGATCAAGTAATAACATTGATGTATAAGCTTGATCATTAGCGTGCTTCATATAACTCCAACCAACAAAATCACCTGTGTACTCCAAATCCATCACAATACCACGAACATTGTCTTTCCCTGATTTAGAGTTTTCTCCCATGCGCCCAATTTTTCTTGTACCGTGCCAAAACTCCATGCCTTTACTCGTCAACCGGCCAGTTAAAGTGTTCCTAGAACGAAAGTCTAAAGACCACGGATTCAATTGAAGATTTTGACTATAATTGTTAAATCCGACTTGAATCGCATTGGCTGCCAATTTATCCGCAGTAATCGATCGTGAACGAAGACGTTCGTTGTTGATATAGCCACTACTAATGTTGGTCGCATCTAAATTAGTGACTGTAACGTTTTTTGCATTTAATGTACCATATATTTTAGCTGCATCTACCTTTAGATCTTTAATCTTTGCCATTGGAATAAACGCTTCTCCAGTAAATGTAACTGTATCTGCATCTAAAACAAGTTGCTTGTTCTGAATCAAAGTACGGCCCGCTTCGATATTCAACTGAGCAATAATATCACCTTTTTGTACGGTAACATTAAAACGATCCGCCGTTTGTGTGAGTTGAGAACGAATCGGTATAGCTGCTTTCTGTGGTTGCGCACTTTGAATGACGGCATAATCAATTGCATGTAATGGTTGATCGCCCTTTAAAACAACGACTTTCAAATAGTGTGACCTACTCGTTGCTCTTGAAACCGTTTGTTCTGTTCTATAGGCAACAAGTTGTTTGTTTTCATCGTAAAATACCATCGTACTTATCACTAGATCGCCTTGACCGTCCACAACCATATAGGGTTTTTCTGCTTCAACTTCGATAAACCCTGTGGAACGAACAGTTGTAGGAAAATCAATCGGTTTCCCCCCATTACGAGCAATAGACCCAATTTCCCAGCCAGCATTTATATTCGTCGCTTTGCCATTCAACCCTCCGATTGTTTCTATCACGCGTGTATATTGACCTGCTAACTGTGTTTGTTGGGAAGTGACGCCTTTTAGTTGGTCTAAAACAGTTCGTTGGAATCCCGCAGAGGTTTGTTCAAGTTGGGACAGCTTTACTTTCACACCATCTGTTTCGGTTACTAACGAACGTAATTTGTCCCCTTGGACCGTTAAATTAGTGGTATGTTGACTGACCAATTTGTTGATCGCGTCAACTGACGTAATAGATGCCTTCGCTTCTAATCCTTCTGCCGTCTGATTTAATAACGCCTCTTGATTTTTTACCGTACCTTTTAGCTGATCAAAAGTGGCTTGACTCACTTTTTGTGAAAGTTCCCCTGTCAGTTGGTTGGTCACTTTTTCAACTTGTGAAGTTGTCCACTTCAATTCTGTGATACTTGCATCCGTTGCTAAAAAATGATCATAGGCTTCTTCGGCTTGTTTTAAGGCTTCCGTTGCCTGTTTTTCAACTGCCGATAATCCATTTTTAGCAAACCCTGCATCAATTAACGCTTGTTGAGCTTTAGCATTATTTTCTGAAGTCTGTTTCTTGGCTTGTTCTAATTCAGATTGTTGTTGTTCAAATTCTTTTTTAATAGTTTTTATTTCCGATTCATCTAATACTGGCCACCATTCTGAGCCATTCCATATTTTTAAGACATTCTTTTCCCCTATCGTCTGATACCATATGTCGCCTTTATGAAACTTTTGACCTATTGGTTCATCTGGACCATAATATGTCATTGATTTCCCATCAGCAGAAATCAACGCAAAATTAGCCGTACCATTTGCTCTATCTATAGACAGCTCTATTTGATTTTTCCATGAAATATCTTTTGCTTGGGATTGATCGATAAGGTTTAATCGTCCACAAGAAATATCATGCTCAACAATATGTCCTTCTACATCATACGATGTGGTATAAGATAGAATCCTTACCTTTTGCTCAAAACCAAGGTCTTGATTTATCGCCATAATATAATCGCCTTCGTGAGGTTGATCATAATCATACCCAGCTTTCGTCAGATCTTCCATATCTATATCTACCGATATTCCATAAGATGATTCTACTTCTTCTTTCAATCGTTCAACTAAGCTATTGGCTTGTGTATAACGTTCGTCAACAACTGGATCTCCTTCAAGTTTTCCATATATTTTTGCAAGCGGACTTAGATATTCTACTTCCAACCGTCCTTTTGATGGATTTTCAGAATCTTTAAAAGCTCCATACCCTTTCATATAAGTAATAAAAGATCCTGTATCCTTTTCTATATGAAGTTCATTAAGATTAAAACCTTTCTTAACAATGGTTGATAAATTTGTCCCTACTTTCTCTAAAATTCGAACCACTCGGCCATTTACAGAAAATTCAACCCCTGTTGACTGGATAAAATCTTTGAATAAAGTAAGACGGTTTTTTAAGCCAAAATTTTCTTTCTCAAAAGCTAGAATTTTGGCTTCTAAACGATACGTGTAGCTGCTACCATTGAAGATATGTTGTAAATACCTTTCCGCAGTATTTGAACCATTAAGTACTGTATGAACTACAGATTTTTGCATATCGAAAAAGAATTCGTGTACAGCATCAAATTCGACAACTACACGTGTTCCTTCATCAATTGGGTTGATATAGGTCAAACAATAATTTTCATCCTCAAAGACAATGCGCCATCCACGCCCAATGCCTTGTAAAAGTTGAGCATTAGTATAGATTATTCCGCTTAAAGACTTTTCACCATTTACTCCTTTAGTTCTTTTGCACTCCGCAATGGCAGAATGCAATCCCCCTTTTTCGTCAATGAAATTCATTCCTCTATCACCCCATTCCATTTATTTATATAGTTCTACAAAATTAAGTACTTGAATAGTCCCTTTAAAATTCGTTTGAATCTTTATCTTCTTTGTATTTGTAGGTTCTAAAACAAAATGCTCGTGATTTGTTTTATCATTGACATTTAAACCATTTAAGGTGGTTTCCACTCCTTTTAATAACAAAATGTCCCTATCCTTCAAAGCAGTTTGCGTTTGATAGGTAAAAGTCCTGCTCCCTACTGCCAGAAAAAATTTTCCCGGTTGTGATTGAGTAGCTGTTAGTTTCATCACCCACGGCCATTCTAATTGGCTACACTTAGCAGTTCCTTCATAAGCAAGAAACGTAGAAACCGTAACTGATTTGGGAATAGTCTCTCCAAACGGTAATTCTGCTGTTTTCCCTTCAAAAGAAAAATTCATTCTTAAGCCTGCAGCTGAGAACCCGATAAATGTATAAGAAATTTCATCTTCTACAATTATTTTGTATCGATATTTATATGGTCGGTGAGGAATTGTAAGTAAATTTAAATCACTCGTTTTTTGGCCAGGCAATTCAAAAGCATATAAATTGGTAGTAGGCAACATTTTTGTAATATAAAAGGGCTCATCGTTACTGATAAGCCCATTGATTTCATCCTTTTTTTCTTCTAAAGCATAAGCGTTTGGGACAATAAATGTTCCAGAAACACTAATTTTTTTCTCTTTATGAACGGCACCAGAAAAAACATACCCACTTCTATTGGTTACTTCTCGCCTATTGGAGGTAACAGAGGAAGAGCTATCTTGAAAATCAGTAACAAGTAACCCAATAGAAGAAAGTGTCGTTTGAACACCATTTTTTGTGATTAAAGCATCCACTTCTTCTGTTTCACTCCCTTAATCTAATTGAAATATTTGTCTTTATTTTTCTTTCGTGCTTCTTTATGCTTGACCGTAGTATAAATCCGATCTCCCACAATTTCATTGTGAACATAAATTGTTTCTTGTTTCAGCTCAGATTCACGGATATCTTTGTCCATATCACTTGTAAAGGTTGCAATAGTTCGGTTCGTAAGCGTTGTGTCTCCTACCATTACCGCCTCTGCTTGATAACGTTGTTCTTGAATAATTGAGCCGAATTCATTTGCTTGTTTTCCTACAAAGCGAAACATCGACTGCATTCCTAATCCTAATCCTTTACCTAACATTTCCCCCATCCAAGTTGTAATTCTCGATGGTGAATGGATGTCTAATGCGCTTTGAATCGTTTGTGCAACATTGTTTGCAATCGCATTAGCCGTTGAATAAATGGCTCCGGCAGAATTAGACAATCCATTAGCCAGCCCTATACCAGCGTTATAGCCCAAATTGTTTAGTTGAGATGATAAAATAGAAAATACTGAAACGATTTGATAAGAGGCTTGCGTACTCACTTGAATTGATTGTGTCATACCGGATTGGAAAGCATTTCTAATAGTATTCATTCCATTAATAACAATTTGTTGCATTTGATTCATTGTCGATTGAATCAATGACTTAAGTTGGCTCACGCTACTATTCGTTTGAGAAACAACATCAGAAAAACCGGCCTTTATAGAATTTCTAACACTATTCATGCCAGAGTTTGCTACAGCTGTCATAGATTGGAATGAAACTTTGACTTGATTTTCCATTTGTTTCGTTTCTGCTGTTACATTAGAACTTGCCCCACTCATCGAACCCGACACAGTTTTTTCCAACCCTTGAATACTAGTTGTTCCGCTTGACAACAATTCAGAAAAGTCTGCGCTCCCTGAGGCATTCAATTGGCTAATATCCGCAGTACCTGTCTTTTGTAATGCTTGTGTTGCATTCGTTACATTTGCATTTAATGTTTGTGCGTCCGAGCTTCCTTGACTGAGAATAGAGCTAAAATCTCCTAATGCTGAAGTACTAATTTTCGAAGTTGCATTGGAAGCATTTAGTCCCATTTGGTCAAAACTTGCAGAAACACTAGAACTAAGTTCTCCTGTCTTGCTCTTCATTGATTCTGCAGTTTGAGAATACGTAGAAGTTATTTCTGTAGACTTCTCTTTTGATTTCCCAGTAATCTTATCCCATAAGTTACTAAATCCATTTTTGATGCCGTCCCAAGCATCTTTCAGCACGTTTGGTATTGCTTCAATCACACCACTTGCGAGGGATTTTATAATATCCCAGCCAGCTTTTAGAATACTTGGCAACATTTGAATGATCGTTGTCACCAAAGAGAAAATAATTTGAATTCCCGCAGAAATGATATTTGGTAAATTCTGCACAATACCACTAACTAATGCTTGTAAAATCTGAATAGCTGCTTGTAAAATCATTGGTAGGTTTTGGACAATAAAATTACATAAAGCTTGGATGATTTGTACCGCACCATTTAACAATTGCGGTATGCTATTCATGATTCCTTGTATCAAGGTCAAAATGGCCTCTAAAGCGACTGGTAACAATTGAGGTAATAGTTGTGTAAGACCATTGATTAAACTCAATAGAATTTGAATACCAGTTTCAATGATTTGCGGTAAATTCGTCACGATATTTTCCACAAAAGCTTGCAGAATCTGTTGTACTGAACCAACGATTTGTGGAATGTTTTCTACAATACCATTGACTAGACTTAATAATAAATTCATACCCATGACAATTAACTGAGGCAATGCGCTAGCTAAAGAAGTCAATATGGTAGTAATGATAGTCAATGCTGAACTAATTAATGATGGCAGGTTTTGAGCTACACCACCAACTAACGACCCAATAACTTCTACACCAGCTTGAACAATTACCGGTAGCATTGTCGCGATTGTATTCGCTAATTTACTAATTAGCTCGGTTCCGCTAGTGATTAGTTGTGGAATTTGTGACGTAATCCCACCAACAAATCTGGAAATAACCTCTGGACCCTTTGTAGTGACCATTTGCAACAATTGATCAATTTGTGTTCCAAATTGGTTGTTTACAAGTCCTAATCCGGCAACAACGAGACCTAGTATCGCTGCAGGTCCAACGTTTGCTAATGCGACTTGCACAATTGTAGCCATTGCCGAAGTCATCCCACCTAACGCTCCCATACCGACAGTCGCAGCAGACGACAAACCGCCGCCAATTTTAGGGAATAAACTAATTAATCCGCTGACATTGTTTGAAACAAATCCGAAAGCTGTCTTTACCGGACCAGATAAAACGCCAGAGATTCCAATAAAGCCACTAGTCAAAGCACTCAATGCTGGCAAAGCTCCACTCAAGGTTAATGCTCCACCTAGAAGACCAGCTACAGGCAGAAGTTTAGAAATAATTCCTTGCATATTTGTTAAAGCATCATTGGAGAGCTTTGTTCCATTGACAAAATGATCCAAAATTGGGATAACACTATCAATTGCTTTTTCTATAGGAGCCATGTTAAAACTATCAATTTTGTCGGTAATTTTACTAATGGCATTAATTCCTACTTGAGAAAGCTTGTCAAAAGAAGGTTGTAACTTATTGGTTAACGTTTCTTTTAACCCGTCCATAGCTTGACCAACTGTTTTATACTCAGTCGCCATTTTACTAAACGTGTCGTTGGTTCCGACTTTTGTGATTGCATCAAAAAAGTCCTCTGTTTTGATTTTCCCGTCTTGTACAGCTGTAACCATTTCAGAGGTAGACATGCCCATTTCTTTTGCAACAGCAGCAATACCAGCTGGGGTTTGTTCTAACATAAGCTTGAAATCTTGCCATTGAACAGTGGGTTTTGCGGCCATTTGTGTAGCTTGTTGGCTCAATGTTTTCATCGCTTGAGTAGGATTTTCAGCGGCAGCCGCTAAACCACCAAACCCTTTAACCAATTGATCTGCACTCTTAATGCCTACTGCCGCTAACTGACTATAGGTAGTTGCCATTTCGGAAGAAGAATAAATCGTTTTTGTTGCAAAATCCTGCAGCTCTTTTTTCACACCAGCAATTTCTTTTTTCCCCATACCAATATTTTCCATATTGGCATTAAAGGTTTTCCAAGTGGCTGATCCTTGATTTAAATCGCCTACTAGTCCAGTTATAGCACCTGAGATCATCGATACTCCTTTTTGTGCTATCGCATACGCAGCCCCAATTCCAATAACTTTTTTTATTAGTCCGCTTGTCGTATTGGTCACATTGTTGGACTTAGAGATCATACTATTTAACGTACTTGCTGCTTTTGTTCCTGCTTTGTTAAACGCAGTAGTCAATCCGCTGCCTACTCTTGTTCCTACTGAAGTAGCCGAATTCACTATTCTATTCAAACCTTTTGCAACTAGACTAGATGCGTCTCCAACGATTGGCCCTACTTTACTAAATCCAGCTCGAATGGGTTGGGGAATTTTTTCGCCGATAGAAGCAATCACACGTTGAATTTGTCCACCCGCCGTACTAAAAGGCGCAACTAAACTTGTCTTTAAACCAGCTAACTTAGAAGGTACCGTTGTATTCAACTGACTCATAATATTCCCAACTTTAGAGACAATGCGATTCGTACTTTGACTCATATTGCTGGCTAATTGATTCATCGTAGAACCTGTTACACTGAGAATTTCTGACATTGCTTTTTTATAGTCGCTAGTATCTGCCCCAATTAATGCTTTGATTGCTCCTGTTATATTTTCAGCCACCCTCTTCTCACCTCCGGTTTTTAAAATGTTCCAAGGCTTGCATCGCTTTTTCAAGACGACGATCATTCCTTCTCACTCGTCTTTGATTACGTGCGAAAGCCTTTCTTATTTTATCTTCTGCTTTCTTTTTATTCATAATTTTGTTCATCTGAGGTTTTTTCGCATTAAGAATATACCGCAGATTAAAACCAAAAATCGCATTTTGTTCTTGTTTATCTAATTCACGTAAAGCCAAACCTTCAAGGATTGCTTCAAGTTCCCACAAATAACAATTCATAATTAAATCAATGTCCGTTAACCCATGTCTTGCACAATTGACTATGAGATCTCTTTCTTGATTCGTTCGGACAACTCTTTCAATTGCGTGATTTGGATTTTGTCCTCTTCTTTCTTCCGTGAAACCATCACTTCGATCACTTTTTCTATATTCTCTAGATATTTGCGGATCTTGCTCACGAAAAAACCAGAGGCTAACATTTCCTGTTTCAGATCTTCAAAAATACGGTTATAAGCTTCTTCTTCACTTAATCCACTTTCTATAAGTTCTTGGACATACCTATCAATCGCTTCAAGGGCATCGTTTTCAGTAGCTTTACTATCAACTAATTGCAACAAATTCACCAAGGCATCGTCTTCTTTTTCTAATACTTGGACAAAAAGAACACCAGCTCCGTCATTTTGGGGTTTCCCCTCTTTGTCTTTTGTCGCTAGTTTTTTATTGGCTTTGAAATTTAACATATAGTTGAATTTAATTTTTTGTTCTTTTCCTTTTAAATTGATATCAAATGACATAAATTATTCCTCCTAGTATTTTCAAAAGTAAAAAGCATAGCGATGGCTATGCTTTTTACTATCGTTCTTCTGAAGAAACTGGATTTTTTTGGACCGCGTCATAGTCTCCTGTAGTTTCTCCTGGGTTTTGATAGTCGTACAACGCTTCGATCGCTGTGATATCATCATTTGACAATGGAAATTCTCCTTCTTGTAATTTACCAATAATGTTTAAGGTGTAAGAAGTTTCTACCAGATCGTCTCCATCTTGAATTTCAACATCATCCGGCATGCCATAACCAAATTCAGCTGGATAAAGCTTTACATCTTCTATCCCATCTGCAGGTTTAGCTACAGTTTCATCAATCACTACACGCCAAACTTTGACAGAATTCCCATTCTTCTTTGCATCTTTTACCACTTTGATGGATTCGTCATTCGGAATAAAGTATTGTGTCAATTCAATACTGTGTTCGTCTGTCGATTTAATGATAATACGCCCCATTTTGGTTTGCTCATCGATATTGTCCCCACCATAAGTGACGCTTCCCTCTGTTTGAAAGGCGGGTAATAACGCAGGAGAGCCAACTTCCGCTTTGACCGATTGAATAAAATACCATACTTTTTTCCCAGTAATTGCTTTCCCACTAAACTTTTTAACACCATTATTTTTTGTAGCCATAAATTGTTCTCCTCCTAAATAATTAAATCGTTTGTTCTAAATACAATATGATAGACTTCCCTACCAATTGAATTATCAACTATCACTTGATGAGTGATTTGCTTGTTTAATGCTACTTTAGTCTTAAAAATAGCTTCTTCTAAATTTGTTCGACTGTTGGTTGGATAAAACAAATCAATTTGTAGAACTGTATCTACAATTGCTGGACCAAATTTAGCACTTGGCGAATCATCACCTATGTGGGTACCCACCACATAAAAAGGCTCCTTGATGCTTTCATCAGGGAGCTTAAAATATACGGGGATTTGGGTAGCGGCTAGTTTTTTCGATAGTCCTTTTAAATATTCTGTCATTGGAGAGTACATGCAATCATCCTCTCACTAATTTTGTTAGTCGTTTCTGAAGTAAAGGCCAATCTGCATAGACTGCCGGAAAAAGAAATGGTTGTGCAAACATATACCGTGTCCCATATTCGACAAAAATGGAATAGTTTACTGGTGATATCACTTCCGCTTGCAAGAACCCGATATTATTTGCATAAATATTATTGGACATCCATCCTGTGTCCCATGGAGCAAGTTTTTTTGCGCGTTTTTCTACTCGTAAAGCAGACAATTTGATTTCTTTGTCTATTGCTTGGTCTAAAGCAGGTCCTTTCCTGCTAACTTCACGCATAAATTCTTTTAGTCCTTGAATTTTCACACTTTTACTCATGCAAGAATCACCACTGTAGAATTCCGATGCCATTTGATTGAATAAACAGATCGTGCTAAACCGTCGTATTCGATTTTTGAAAATCCTTTATGAATTCCTTGAATATACAATTTGAAAGCCTTCTGATTGTACTTTCCAAAAATGCCTATTTGTTCATCATTGGATACCCCAGTTTTGCCACATGGTTCAATTACTTCTTTTTCCTCAATAGCATCATCGCCAAGATAACCAGGGACTTTTCTTTCATAAGTTATCTTGACACGATCACTGTAATTCATTATATGAACCTCGTAATGCCTTTACCAGCACGAATTGCAGGCTTAGTATACTCGTCAAAAATATCCAGATATTCATTTAAATAAGAAGGTTCCCAAGAGTAGGATCGACCTTCCTCGCTATCTGCAGTAGTCCCTTCACTGTTTCGTTTGTTAAAACGTTTGATAGCAACATCTCTATGAATATAGATCAGATCATTTGGAATAGTTTTGTGCTTCTCAGTATCATTCTTTACAGCAAATTGATTTAAAATGGATAAGATCCGTTGCTCACTATCCTTAATAATAAGGTTAAGCAGCGGATCTTGAAGCTCATCAGCAATACCTAGAAACAGCTTGATATCTTCTAACATCAATAGCCACCTCTTTCTTATTTGCTTGCGCCACCATCATTAGGAGCTGTAGGTTCTGCTTCAATCGTTGCTTCTACAACGCCTTTTGGAATTTCAGTGAATAAAACCAAAGCGTTCATAAATAAAGATTCGTACGTAGCGTTGCGTAACGTACGACCGCGAGTCGCAGAGATAAACCCTGTTTCATCGACAAAATCAACAAAAATATCTCCAAGATCAGATGCTTTCATATCTAGGTAAGCCAATACAATATTATCTACTGCAGTAGAATAAATTTTGCCTTCTGGAATTGCATTTAATACAACGACATTATTTGCACCTAGAAAGTTTTTTAGTAAGGTCATCCCAAATACGTTCGAAGCATCTGCAAGTACTTTGGTGTCACCTAAATAAGTAGCTACATCCATTGGATTAACAAAAGAAACAAAATCTGCACCATCAAATTCTTCAAATGTATTTAATTTCCCCCAGGATTGAGCTAATGCTTTTTGTAAACCTACTCCCTTAATCTTTGTAGGGTTTGTACCAAGAAACGTTACAAATTTGGACTTTAAATTTCCTTGTATTTGACGAAGCAAACGATTATCTGCTTTATCAATCGCTAAGGATGCCCCATGACGTGCAATCGCTTCTGCAGAAACTGCTCGACGCCACTTGTTAAAGGTAACGGTATAATCTTTATCTTTTGCACGGGTCACTTTGGATAACGGAATATCTTTGCCTTCTGCGACACTTCCATCTTTGACATCTGTTTCCCATTTATAAGTTTGGATTTTCAAATCTTGTGATAAAGGTTCTAGCCGAGTAACACCTAATAATGCAAGCAATTCTTTAATACCCGCTTCAAAGCGGTTCACAAAGTCGATGGACTTGATTTCCCCCAAGTCATCCATTTTGGTTAATCCCGTTTCAGCCGCAAAAAATTGCAAATCCATTTTTAACACTTTTTCTTTATTCGTCTTTGACATGTTCTTCATCGCTTTTTCCTCCTAGCTAAAATAATTCTCGATTTTCGGCAATCATCCGTTGTCGTTCTTTCGTATTTTTAATTGCCATAATTTCCGCTTTGGTCATTTGACCACTTGTGTTGCCAACTTTTGTTTTCCTTTTAGACGCCAAGCGTTCATTCACTTTGGCTTCTACTGCTTTATCCCATTCAGCACGAAATGCTTTAACATCCTCTAGGATTTCTTCAGCAGTATCGCCAGCAATCCGATGAGCAAAATCAGCTGGTATTCCTTGAGCAGTAAGTTGTTTCCCTTTTTCAACAAACAATTGTTCTTTTCGAAAAGTTTCTTTCTCTTTTTCGAAATCTTCTCGTTCCTTATCAAAAATCGCTTGTTGGCGGTCTTTTTCAGATAGCTTTGCTAAACGAGCCGCTTCATTTTTTTGTTCTTCTAATTCTTTTTGCCATCTAGCACGTCTAGAATTAACGATAGAATCAACCTCTTTATCATCTTTAAACCCAAACTTTTCTTTGATGACTGCCACTTGTTCTTCGCTAAATTCCTCCACATTAAAATCGGTTGATGTTTGATCTCCCGGTTGATCTGCATCATTTTCTTCCGCAAAGAATTGTAGATTCAATGGCATAAATAATTTCTTGTTCGTTTTCATGATTTGTTGCTCCTTCCATAGCTTTTTTCGTGGATCAATGCTTGCACTTCCGATGCTTTTACTGTCATCACGCTTGGACAAAATAAAAAGCCTAGGGGTTGACTAGACTTCCATTTCTGAAATAAGTTGTGATTTTGCTACTTCCATCATACCGATAGCAGTGAATCTTTTTCTTCAAATCCTAACTCCGAATCATCGGGAACAATACATGTCCGGCAATTCACATGATATGGGGGAGCAGTCACTCCAGGTTGATATTCTGATAATAAATAAGATTTATCTTCTCGGTGTACTTGGAGACATATATCTGTAGTTCTGCTGTCTACGTGAACATTGTTTTTATATCTAGTTAGTCCAAATTCTTCAAAACGCTTAGCTGCGGAAAGATTGATAACATTCGTCCCATCTGTCCGAACGATTGCTTCTGCTCTACTTTTAGCCACATTGTACGTTTTTCGTAATTCACGAGCCATATCTGCGGGACCCGAGCCACGTATAAACCCTTGGGTAAGAACTTTTTTTAAATCCTTCGCAAGATCGTCTGTATTCCCCCAAATGCTGTCGGAATAGTTTTTCCCATTAAATGGCGTTTTTACGATTTGTTCCAACGCTGGCTTATTTAACGTACTTTGGGAATTACCACCTGCAATTTTTCGATAAGCGTATTTTGCAACTTCTTTTAGATAAGAATCAAACGATTGATGCAATGTACCGCTCATTTTACCCAGTTGCCAAGCAAGGTCAAGTTGCAATGCTTCTAATCGTGTCACTTTTCCTGCTCTATACTGCTCATTCAGCCGTTTTAAAAGTTCCGAATCCTTTTCAACTTGCTTGAGATATTTTTCCGCATTCATTCGATAATCAGACAGCTCCTCTCGCATGAGCCTTTTTTTCGCTTCCTGCAAAGAGATTTTATTCTCCTTGGCATATTGTGCATAGAATGCATAAATCTCTTTCTGGACGCTCTGGCGGCTTTCTGTGTAAATGGTTTGTAATTCATCAAAGAAATCAATGTCTGTGCGATCGACATACGCCATGATTTCATCCATACGTTTGGACCAGTAACTAGCTGATTTCTTCGTCACCTTCTTCTTGGTCATCCTCAATCACATCCACTTCAGGACGCCTTGGTGCTGGTTTTTCTTCGGCTTCTTCTTTTATTCTTGTTAGTTCAACTTCCGGGTCAATACCAGTAACAGTAGATAAGATTTCAAATAACGTTTCATCTGAAACTGTGCCATATAATTGACCCGCTAATGCCACAATCTCACTATCTGACTTAGGAACATTGGCTGTAAAGATGATATTCGTATCATTGATTTGGTCGTAAGCAACAGAATCATTTCCTTTGATCCGCCAGATATTTACTGCTAAACGCAATCGTCGCATTAAACCCTTTTCAAATAAACGTTGCTGCATGACGCGACGATTGTCAGCGGCCATCAGTTTGTATTTCATCGCTTCGCCCGATTGCGTCCCGCTAAAATTAGCATCTAAAGTATCCGGTGTGAATGTAAAACGTAGAATATCATTCACTAGACGTTGCTTATACGTTTCCGTACCTTCTGTATCATATTCTTTTACTAAATACTTTGCATCTGGAGTAGATCCGTTTGGATTTGGGTTGTCATCCATAATCATGATTCTTGCTCGTTTAAAGGCTAACGAAACAGCTAGTTTTGAATTAGGAACGACATTTCCGTCCTCATCCAAGTCATTTGGCGCTGTTCCTGTATACGGATTTCCCGTAATCAATAAAATAGCATCCATGGCATCTTGTTGAAAGTTTGCCAGTTCTGATTGCGATAGATCATAAGCGTCTATGGCATCTAAAACAGGTTCGTAAGCTCCTGTTCGATCTTCATTATTTGCGTATTCGTTGATTGGCACTCCGTCAAAAGCATAATCATCGTAGTCGTCTAAGTGCAGTCCGCGGTCTTCCTGATTATCATTCAAATAGATATAAACCATGTCGCTAGTGTAGACGTTAACGAAATCTTTCTTTTTGCCATCCCCATAATCGATCGAGTAGTAATAAACGCCGAATAGCGAGTTATTATCTGTCGTATCATCGTACACAACAAAAGTCTGTTCTGGATTTAATTTTACCAATTTCACAAATGCACGATCAGCTTCATCTAGCATCGTTGTTAACAATTCATACGCCCGTCCATAAATAGAAAGATCTGTCTTGATTAATACATTGTGATAGTCTTCGTTGTTACGTTTGGAGAAATCATCAATCTGTTCTTGAATCTCCTCGTCTTCATTTTTGTATTGCACAGGCTGACCAAGCATATAGCCTTGTTCAAAAATGGTGATATACCGTGCAAAGTCACTAGCTATGCGATTATCAGCAGCAAATTCATCCGTTTTAGCTGGTTTGTATTTTATATTATTGTCCGCCAAATAGTACCGTTTCAATTCTAGCAGTCGTGGCACTTGTTCACTTTTATGGCGATTGATAAATTTTTCTAATTGATGGATCCAAATTTCTGAAGCAAATTCGATTGTTTCAAAATCTTCACGAGACATTCGAAAAACAGTATTTGCATTTTTATGGTAACGGTGTTCCTGTAAAAAAGTAATTTCTTTATCCATTTCATCTTCCTTTCTAGCCAAAGAAGAATTTGGCTGCATTCATTCGTTCCTCTAAACTTTGAGGATTTTGTATCTGAAGGGTTTCGGCAATACCAGTAATCGAATCTGGTGCATCGTCATGAGTATTTTTACCCTCGCGCTGGTACGTTGTCATAGCTAAATAAAATTCTGGCCAGCGTGTTGCCCAATCTGATGGATAATACACATTGTTTTCAACCCACGCGCTGTTAGATAAAATTCGAGACTCCTTATTTGCAGATTGATGAAAATCTTCATAATAAGCAGCATAATATCCTCGCTCCTTTACTAATCGCTCGGAATTACGACGAAACCCACGACCGCCATTGTTTCCTTCAATTCGGACATGGTTCACTTTGTTTCGTATGATCATATTTGCATGAGCATTCTCTGTCACTTCCATAGGCTCTTTGGTATATAACACATCCAATAAATACGCTTGATGATTCGATGTCTCAGCAAAAACAGGGGAGGCAAAATAATCAGCCCCCTTATCAGCGGTGTCGGTGTAATTCCATATTTTGATAATATTATCAGGCAATGTATCGTAGGTAAGAAATTTTTGGTACAACCTGCCTTTTTTATCAATGGGTGTTTGTTGGTAGTTTGCTTCTGCAATATCTACATTCATTTCTTGTACTACATCTAAGTATTCGTCGTAAGTCATGATCTCATCACATAACATTGAACCATCTTCTTGAACTGTTTTATAACATATCTGATAAACATTATTCTTACGTTTTACGAGCATTTTCCCAGCTAAATCATTGCTTGACCAACGAGTCATAATCAAAATTTGTTTTCGAGGTCTCTCCATCCGCTGGGCAAGTGTATTGTTGTACCATTCCCAGTGAGCATTCAACACTCGCTCGTTGTACGCGTCTTCTGCAGTTTTGATTATGTCATCAACAATGACGTAATTAGCACCAATCCCTGTAGACGTGCCACCAGGAGAAGTAGCCAAGTAATTTTTTTCCTCTGATCCATCTAATGACCAAAAACCTTTAGCGGCATCTCCTTGTTTAATTGAAGTTTCTGGGAATACGTCTTGGAAATACTCATTTTTTATACTTTCGTTTTCAACCATAATTCCATCTCGTGTTTGTTGAGCGAATAGCGACGAAAGAATTTGATTATATGAGCCCGTGATAATCTTAGTTTTCGGGTTTTGACCAAACATCCAAAGCACAAATAAGCGAGCTGTAAATGTTTTTCCATGACGCGGAGGCATATTAATGACTAATATTTTCTTATCGATCTTATCTTCATAAAAATCTTGCAATGTCTGACACAGGTCTTTTAAATATAAGCGGTCTTCTTTATAAAAATCTGGATAAAGTAATCGACAAAATAACCAAAAATTTTTTCTTGCTTTACGAATGGCTAATTCTCTTTGAACTAAAACATACTCAATTCGGTCAAGAGTCGTTGATTTGTTCATATCGCTTCACCAACTCTTCTAACTCTTCATCAGACATTTCGCCATATTGTTTCCGGATATCAACTCCGCCAGAATGTTTAAGCTCTTGTTTATCTGTATAGATTCCAGCAATAGTCAAAATCATTTTACGATCCTGATGCCCTTTTTCAGTCAATGCATACTTGTAAGTGGCGTTAAGGACATCAGAGGCTCTCCCTTTGATCAGATCCATTGTTGTTTCGTTGACTAAATCGACAAAGCCATCTTTGCTCATGGCGTCATAATATTTTGTCCTACCGATTTTTGCCAGCGAACACAACTCTTGTACTGATTTGCCTAAGTTATCCGGATTTATCAATACTTCTAAGAGTTTTTTCTCTGCAGCAGTGGGGTTGTATCTGTTCGCCTTCGTATTGCTTTTTTTCATCCTTAATCACCACCTCGTAATGTATAAATTGTTTGCGTTTCACAGATAGATTGTTGCGGAAACAGCGGCTCTTTTTTGTGTTGCTAAACAAGTAATTCCATAGTATAATTGTTCATAAGCAACCCTAACACTTTTTTATTAACCCCTTGACCACTATCGCCCGTAGTGGTCTATTTTTGTGCGCAATATTTGTCCACAATCCCACAGCACGATGCGCACCGTGTCTATCTGCTCTCAATTTTATACACACCTCCAAAACAAATACATGTTTTTTTACGTCTCTCTTTACAACACGTATTGCACGTGCTATAATGTTGTTGTCAGGAGGTAAAGTGCACATGCCTATGACACAAAGAGAAATGGTTAAGCTCCTTAAGTCTCACGGCTTCAAAAAAGTTGGAGATGAAGGCAAAGGTTCTCATGTCAAAATGACAAAACCGGGACAGGCGAGACCTATCATTATTCCTCACGGTGAACTAAATAAATATACCGAACGAGGAATAAAAAAGGATGCTGGCTTACTTTAGTCGGATCCTCAATATCTGAAAGGAGCGATTTTGATGCTAGTTACCTATCCAGCGCTGTTTTATTATGATGATACAGATAAAGCATCAGTACCCTACTCTGTTTTTTTTCCTGATATTCATTATGGTGCTACACAAGGTGAAAATATTTCAGATGCGATGTCCATGGCCTCTGAATTTCTCGGAATTGCAGTGGCTTCAATGGTTGAAGATAACGAAAAAGTTCCTACCCCTTCAAATATTCATAATCTGTCACTTGTTGATAATAACCCCTTTATAGACGATAAAGATTTCGACTTACAATTCGACCCTGAAAAATCCTTTATCTCGATGGTCACAGTTGATATTTCTCAATACCTTGGTGAGCAAGAACCAGTAAAAAAAACACTAACAATACCTAAATGGGCTGACCGCTTAGGTAAAGAGTTGCATCTTAATTTTTCAAAAACATTAACAGATGCAATCGCAAATAAACATATTGAAGTCTAGCTTTTGTTAGGCTTCTTTTTTACACACAAAAAGACCGCCGAAGCGATCTCAATTGATTTTCTATTTTCACATGTTATAATGGACATAGAAAAAGGACGTGCTGCAAACACGCCCTATGTAGAACCGTTAAAAAGACGGCAGCTTAATTCAATGGTTTAACCATCTACTCTCTGCTAAAGTGTTAGATGGTTATTTTTTGTTCTTGTGATCTGTAATCAGCAGCACTAACGTCGCAAATGCGATCATCAGCGATAACGCTTGATAAACAGACATGCCTACTCCCTTCTAGGGATAAAGCTATGAACCATAGGCATCACCCCTTTATTAAGAGATTAGCCACCATCTTTTCACTTTTCTACAATGACTATTATACAAAAAGGCCAACGTGTATGCTAGCCTTGTTTTTATATACTATTTGATACTACTATCATATCACCTTTTTTCGAACAAAAAGTATCAAAAAAGTATCATTTTTTGTAAACCAGACATTGCCCATGCTTATAAGCTTCCGCAAATTCCAGCAATGCAATGTTTCGTAATCGTTTCACGTGAACTTCACTGAAGTGCAATTCTAAACTTATTTCATACACAGAAGCCTTTTCAGGCTCGCAATAAGTCATAGCTAGTATTTTCCGACTTCTCCAGGAAAGTGATGCTAAAGCTCTTAGAATGGCATCTCGTTCGTTCTCAGCATGCACACGTTCCAATAGACCCTCTTCTGCCTTGTTTATCGACACGCCCAACGTTCGAGGCATGTCACTAAGAAGCGGTGATTTGATATCTATAGCTGCTTTTCCTGCGATACGTTCCCATTTGCGATACTGAGACAAGATTTTTCGTGCATTCATTTTCGTTTTCTTTTCATCGATTTCAGGTAATGGAGCTATCATTTTAGCCACTCCTTATGGTATAATAGTAGTACCATATTACCCATAGCATTGAGCGAAAGCTTGGTGCTTTTTATTTGCCTTCTCTTCCGGCTTCCTTACCTAACAAATATCCCAATAGCAACGTCATCAGAAAGAATAGCGCTCCTACAATCATTTTGAGTATCATCTGTTTTCCTCCTGCAACAAATCGCCATCGATTAACACTACTATATTCTCTTGCTTTTTATATACGTCTACATAAAATTCTTGTTTATCACCGTTATACGTAATTTCGAAGTAAAGACCGTCCCCTTCAATTTTTGTAGCTAACAACGCTTTATTATTTTGCAACGTTTTACTCAACCATACAACAAACAGTTGATCAACTGTTATACCTCTGTGCAAAGAACCTTTGCGTTTATTATACAAATCAACAATCATTTGTTTGCATTTTTTTACAAAAATTTCATTATCCATTTTCAACCTCCGCTGTAGCATATCCTGCTGTGATACCATTTGGAAAAACTCGACTAGAAAAAACTAGTTGAATTTTTCTATTTCTGGCAACATATTTTTCTTCGTCAACCAGTGATCTGTTTCCCTCCTACAACAAATCGCCAGCGATTAACAATACTTCACCGTTTGCTTCAAGAGTTTCAAAATATTGAAATGCTTCTTCTGCGCCAAATGTTTCCCCTTCTTCTGTATGACTGTTCGCAACCATTTTGAATGCTTCGTATTTCCCCATTGTTTTCATTTCCTCGAAAAACTCTTTTTCGTCCTCTACTTCGCAAACAAGGTCATTGTAAAGTTCTAAGCATTGTTTTTCGTCTTCAGCAGCGATTAATGCAAAATAAGGGACGTTCATTTCGTAGAATTTCATTTATTTTTCCTCCTCAAAACTATTCACAACAGCAAACATATGTCCGTTATCGTGCAAATATTCTAGTAAGTCTTCAATTTCACATATCTACATCTTCTGTACCAGAATAAATCCCCTCAATAATTAACAGCTGGTAATTGAACATAATAAAGTGGCTCTTTCAATTCTTGTTTATTCATCGATGGTCCCTAGTCATATTCGATTGGGGTTTTAATGGACCAGACAGGGACGGACCACTGCCCATAATCTCGCCGTTCGAGCCACCAGCAATTACGGAGCTCATTGTCTTCGTCTATGCCAAAATGATAACGAACAAAGGCCTCTTCCACCATGTATGGCGCCCCTTCGTCCAGCATTGATTCTGACCGCCATTCTTTTATGGCTTGTTCCTTGGTATAGTTTTGTTGGTTGAAGGCCATACAGTGAGCGAATTCCTCATCATTAAACACTTCAAAATCAAACTTGCTTTTTCCTTGCTTATTGTAGGTGCCGTTGGCCATCGCTTTTTCTTTTAGTCTACGTTTTTTCTTTTTCACTTTGGATTTTCCTTTTCCCATAATCCTTTATCCACCTTCACTACTGCGATTTTCCCTTTATGCGTAAAGAGGGCCGTTTCCAATTGCTGCTTCCCAGTGATTTTTTTGAAATATTTATTCTTTTGAAAGTATTGATACATATTTTGGGAATGCCGACTCAATTTGATATAATCTCCGTCATGCAATTCCACATCGTTTATATCGCGCATGCTAATCCCTTCTCCACTTTGCGTACTTTCTGTACAGCGCGCTCATATGCAGGAATGATTTCCTTTTGCTCCTCGTATAAACGTGTCTCGTTAATATAATTCAAAGCTTCCGTTAGTGCGCGCCATTCGTCTGCCGTCAACTCATTTTTCATCTTATCCCCTCCATTCTGTCGGTTCAATCGCTTCAATCCCTAAAATAACCTGTCCGTCTGGTTGCCCCGCATGCGTGATGTAGGTAATCCTCACATAATAACGATCACCGGTATCCGCTTCTTGTTGTCTTTCTCGTAAAATGAGGAGGTCGCCCACTGTAAAATTCCAATCCTGCTTACAAATTTCAAATTTCTTTTTCCCGCTTGTAATGGCATCAAAATCTTCTGGTGAAACAGTCCATTCATGTACCACACCCCTCGTCCTCCTTCTCTTCGAGATATTCGTATTGTTTGCCATACCGATCGAATGCGTTGTTTTTCGCCATCGTCCAAATCCGATTCTTGCTATAGACACTTCGAGCCGCAATTTCTTCCGCTGTTCCTTCTAAAACAAGCTTTCCATTTAGTGTAACTCGGATTTTTTGTGGTTTCTTTCTTTTTAGAGAGTCTTTCCCCCACAACTTTTTTTGTAAGTTTGCGACGCGCTTTTGTACGGCGGAGTTCGCGGTATAATCCGGTCGGGAAATGAGTTGTTCTAACTCATGAAGAGCTCTCACATCAAGCACATTCGATCCACCCTTTATCCATCAAATGCAGAAGCAATAGGCCAATATCTAAGACATCTTCCCCCATTATTTGGGCTACCTGCGTGGGTTTAACCCCTTTGGCAAAAAGTCGACAGGCCTGCTCTACTCTTTCCCATGGCCAGATAAATTTTGCATTTTCTAAAATAAGAACAGGGTCATCCTTCCGCATCTGATTTCACCTCCAATTTTTCTTTTTTTCGTTTTTGTCGTTCTCTGGCACGTTTATTTTGTTGCCGTAAAGATTCAAAACACGACATTTCTTCAAAACAATCGTTTTTCCGGTCATATTTTGCAAACATAACTGGATAGCCATATTCTTTCGCAAACATCTTCATTTTCAGCTGACTTTCTTTATCTTGATAGCCTTTGACATCGACCACTTTCACAATCGTCGCCCCCTCATAAAAAACAAAGTCTGCTTTATAATTCACTGGGTTGATTTTTTCGCCAGTGGATAAAATTGTTCCAGATTGAACAGGAATTAATTTCTGCATCAAACAATATTTCCCAGCCAAGGGTAAAAAAGAAACCCCTGCATCTCGTAGTTTTTCATAATAACGCGCTTCGGCTTTAGAATCAAACGTATAGCCGTCTACAAAAACTTTTTGATTGCCGAATTTACGCTTTCTTGTTTGTTTTTGCGGCACTGCTTTTCACCTGATCTTTAAACAGTTCAAATTCTTTTTGAACGGCTTGCCCATGTTTATTGCAGATTGGACAAGGCTGACAAACGGCAAATCCAAACGTATCCCTTGTCCAAATGACACGTTCGTCTCGGCATCTCGCACATTTCACAAGATCATCTCCCCTCAAAATCGTAGTCGGGTCCGTTTGTCTGGGGTTGCTTGGGTAAATTGAATCACCCTTCCTTGTGCGCCTCGGAACATCCGACTGACGAGTTTCTCGTTATAGAGCTGGTCAAACTCCTCCGAATTTAAATTTGTTGTTAAGATTGTCCGCCCGCGTGCATTCAAGACACCATAGAGAAACTCTTGATTATAGCGACTGGATTCCAGTTGCTGTACATCTTTTTCTCGTTGTAAACGTTGAAGACTGGATTCACTTCCTACATCGTCAAGTACTAACAAATCCACTTTGCGTAAGAGTTGCGTCATATTTTCTTCCGTATAGCGGCTTTCTTTGTTGCGAAAGGAATCTTTGACTTTCCGCATCAAATCTACAGTCGAGATAAACAAACAGCTCACATAAGGGGTTGCTTGCGTATTGATCGCCTGCAACATCGACATGGCCAAATGGGATTTCCCTACACCCGGCGCCCCTGTGAAAACGACGTTAAAGCGTGTTTCTCGGTCATACTTTTGGTAAGCCGCTTCCAACCGTTGCACTTCTTCTGAGTCCGGCCGGCTGTTCTCTTTGGCGAACAACCACTTTGCTTTGAGTTGGTGCAATTGACGAAAGATCGTAAGGTATTCGCTGGCAAAGAGTTGTGCCTGTTCTAGCGCTTTTTGGGTCTCGAAATTCTCCGTACGGTAATTGTGAAAACCTACAGCTTTTAACGAGTCGTCCCCCAGCAGAGAATCTTTTGCCAGCACCTCGATCGTCCGACGTCGGTACGCTCGCTCCGTAGCTTCTTGTACCTGTTTCCGCTCTTGTTCAGCCAACGCTTCTTGTTTGCATGCGGTACAAAAAGGCGTTTGATTTCGAAACGACACGAGCGGAATTTGATGTTTGGGGCACACTTTGGCCGTTGGTTTCACTTGCTGTAACAGTTCAAATTGCATCTAGAAATACACCCCCGAATTCGATTTTGGCTTTGGTCTTGGACGTTCTGCTTGCCTGTTTTGCATTTGCTTGTACTGGCGGTTCGCTTGTGCCGCCATCGTGTCGTATTTCTCACGCAATTTTTTTGCAGACAAGATATTGGCTGCCCAAAAAGAATTGGCTTGACTCCAGTCAATCATCCGGCTTACTTGGTCTTCGGTCCGCTTGTCGATCTCGATCATTTTCCGAATATCGTCGGCCCAACGATTTAAATTCGGTTGCTTGATTTCCTGATTCTGACAAATCTGTTTGAATAGCCGTTCTGCGAGTTGATAGTAATTTGAGTCAAGGTCGTAAATGCGCTTTTTGCGTGTTTGCGACGATAATGTTTTATTCTTTACATTCTTATCATTCTTTATATTCTTTATATTCTTGTTAGTTGTTAGCTGTTTGTTAGGTGTCTGTTGGTCGTTTGTTAGCTGTCTGTTAGTTTGATTGTTACCCTCGTTTTCTGATGCTTGATAAAAGCCCCAATTAACAATGGTTATGAGTCGATTTTTCTCTGTTGATTCGTCTGTTAGAAATTCGTATTTTTCAAAACGTTTTAACGCAGTCCTCACATTTTGTATGGAAACACCTTTTCCAGCCTTTTCAGCAATACTGGATAAAGAAGTAATTAATTGTCCCGGTTTCGTTTTATAGGGGACCCCTTTCCATTCCCATTCTTTCTCTTCATGATTCGCCATGACCAGAAGTGTCACTAAGATGACTTTTTGCTCTGGAGTCGATTCTAACCAGATGGGCTTGGCAAGAAGTTGACGATAAAGTTTGAGCCATCCTCCCATTTAGGTCACTCCCTGCTGTCCAACAACTCACCAACTTCGACAAAATCTGAAAGCTGTTTTGTTTTCCGGCAGTACTCACAGTGTCCGCACCGTCTAGGGGCTTGTTCCCCATATTTCATTCGAAGTATTTCTGGCAGATCATGTTTTACCTCTAACAACTCTGATTCATAACGCCATGAATCAATTCGAATGGCTTCTTTATCTGGTGGATCTTGCTTCGATACTGCTATTATAAACGCTTCGAATGGTTTTTTGTATTTCATTTCTAATAGCTGGCTATAGATGCCCATTTGAATGAGATAGCCGTAATCTTCTACAAAAGAAACACGTGTCCGATACTTTTCAGACCATATTCCCTGACGAATATCTTTGGTCGTTTTTAAATCCACAAAATAGCCTTCTTCCACATTTAAACAGTCAATTTTTCCTTTCCACTCTGCACCGTATAACTCCCCTGTCACGATGACTTCTTTCTCTCCTTGATAAAGAAAGTTGAAAAAATCGTCATATTCTAATGCCTCAATCATGTTCATCGCTTGAACAAATTCTGCACGTTCGCCACCGTTTTTCTTAAAAATAGCTGCTTTATTTTTTTCTAAAAAAGCTTCATGAGCTTCTTTCGATTCAAAATAAGAATGGACATAATTCCCAACTAATAATGCAGTAGGATTACTTGTTGGTTGCCAATCTCCCTTCAACTTAGCTAACGTAGCCGCTGGGCATTTTTGCCAGCTTTTAAACTGGCTAACAGATAAGTACTGCCAATCTGCCTCATTTGAGTAGTAATTGTCCTCAGAAAGGCGTATCTGCTGCTGCAAAGAGTTCGTGTTCTCCGCTTCCGGTTCCATACAAATCAAAGGCTGTTTGTGTTCCTTCTGACCCATCTGACGTTCCCCCACCTTCATGAATGCTTTCGTCCGTTGCTTCTTCCATTTCTTCAGAGAAACGCTTTAGCTGTTTTGTTTCAGTAGTCTCTGCGTTCTTCTCCTCTTGAACAGCTTCTGCTTGTTTCATTGTTTTAAAGCGTTCTGTAATCGTTTGTGCTTTTTTCGAAGCTTCGTGTTGCGAATAATCATAATCTCCCGCTGTGGTACGGTTAAACGCATCGGAAAATAAATCCGCATCATCACTCGTATTGATAAACGGTTTTGCCGCACGATTAATTACCGTACGCTTGGCCATTTCCTCTGGAAATTCTTGTTGGACTTTCTGCACTTTTGCTTTACTCCAAGACTGGTCGATTTGTTTCTTTGTCATAATCGTATAAACCTTTGTACCGTCGCTTTTTGTAATCGTTGCAAAAGCTCCTACAATCGGATTGTCTAAATTTTCAAAGCTGGGAACAAATTTTGTCACCACCGTTTCATTCGCCACGGCTCCGATTTCAAACACATCCCCTTGATGAATCACTTCTGCTTTGACTTCTTCAATGTCCGATAACCGTTTCAATGCAGTTTGTGTTCCAAAATAAGAACGAGACATTTGGAGCTTTTGCCCATAGGCAATGAAATAGCATTGGTTCTTTCCGGGATTGAGCCCTTGCTGGATCATATCTAATAAGGAATTGGCAACACTGGCTTTCCCTACAGGTGTATGGCCATATTTTTCCATGTACAATCCGCCGCCTTCTTTCTGGCTTAATTGAACTTCATTTATTTTAAAGAAGGCTTGTTTTAACGCATTCGCCACATTATAGTTCGTCGGTAATTGAACACCCTGCTCTTCTAATTCGGTTACTTTATCTAATACAACGTCTGTGATATCTCGCTGTAACAGCGCTAATTCATTTGCCATTATTTTTCCTCCCATACGTTGATTTCTTCTTTTCTAAACACAGCATCCATGTACGCTTTCGTTTCATCTTCCAACACATACCCATCTTCGGTTATATAACACAGGTCCCCTGGATAAAGTGGAGCCTCTTGCCAATCATAGGCAATGGGTGCGGTTCCCTCTGGCGGTTGTGTCTTCCAACGATCATAAGCAGCTGCTTCTTTCGCTGTAAATCCGCTCACTGGAAATCCCCCTTTATAATTCGGTTTAAAATATCTGGGATATCTTCTGCAGAATTGACGACAAAGGTATGGTCTGGTTTGATTTTCTCTGTCTGTTCACCTAAAGCATCAAGTCCAACATTTTCGCATTCTTGGTGCAGTTCTTTCAGCATCATTTGAATTTTTTCGTTAATCATGTTATTTCTCCTTACCTGTATTTTCAAATACTTATCTCCCTGCCAGATATACGAATACCCAACAAATAATCATGAGCACATTTAGCAATAAACTCGCGTAGCAAATCGCTTGAATCTGGCGTGTTCGATACAACGGCTCTTTATGCAAAGCTGCCAGCCATCTCTTTTCCCCTACTTTTACATTCAAATTCCTACGAATCCTCATTCAATTGCACCTCCGTTGATTTATCTCTATCCAACTGCATCAATCGTTCATCATACTTTTGTAAGAATAGATTCTTTAACGCTTGATAAGTGTCTCTTACTATCATGTATTCTTTCATTACTAAATCCGTGTTTTTAGTTGCACCGACAACCGCTAGGGATAACTTTCTTAAACTGTCGTGGATGGCATGATTCGAAACGTTATAATGCGTTGATTCGTTTCTTACTATTCCATGATTTTGAGGATTCAGTGTATAAATCCTAGTAAAAGGTAAGTCATTCCATTCTTTTACATTCTTGGTTATTTGATGTTTTTGATTTGTTTGAAGAACGTCTGTATCAGAGAAAGCAACATTTTTGAATAATGTATTTTGAGTGATTCTTTCTACTGGACGTTTCAATAATTGGATTTCAAGTCTTAATCGCTCATTTTCTTTTTTGTACTCTTCTAAAGTTTTTTCTGCCATTTGTTATTCCTCCGTGGTATACTATTTACAGATAGTTTTTCATATAGTTCGGAACTTCCTCAGCACGCTTCGCCAAAAGTACACGCTGAGGTTTCTCGAACAGGTCTTCAAGTGCGTTTAGCACTTTTTGAGTGGCGAATGATTCGCCTGCTTCAATTCTTTGGTATTGACGCTCGTTAATACCAATCTTCTGCGCTACCTCTTTTTGAGTTAGCTTTTTTTGTTTACGATAATTCTTTACTAACACATCAGTCCCTACTTTCTAGATTAACACGCAATTTCATGTCGTGCTTACTTATAATATACACGCTGTGATGTGTCGTGTCAATATATTTTTTTGGAGGAATATAATGACTAAAAGACTTTCAGAAAACCTTGCTAAACTAAGGAAAGAACAAGGTTTAAAACAAACCGATATGGCATTATTTTTAAAAATTAATAATCGGCAATATCAACGTTATGAATCTGGGGACAGTGAACCAAAGCTTGATACTCTCATCGCCCTCGCCGACTATTTCGAGGTCAGCTTAGACTATCTTGTGGGTAGAACCGATAAAAAATGATCGCTCAGGTGGTCTTTTTTTCATTCAAACTGCGCCTCCGTTAACTCATAGTCTACTTTTTGTTGCGCTTGTTCAAATAACTTTTCAAGATTATCTTCTGTTGCGAATGGTAGAATTTTTTCTACATGTGGGAATACCGTTTTGATAAAATCTAGTTTTTCTTTTGACATTTTCTCTTCTCTTCTCTCTTGTATATGTTTAGTAAAGCGAGGTGAACAATATGGATTACAAAGATATTTATCATGTTGAATCAATAGCAGCACTTAACAGCACACTAGTGAATCGATTACTCCATAATGGCTGGATACTGTTAGGTATTAATCAACGCGCAGATTTAAGTCCTGAAGGTATTCCTGAAAGCCATGTCTCTATGGTTTTAGGAGCATCAAAAAATGTTTATGAAAAATTCAATCTAGAAAATCTTGCTCCAAAGCCGAACCATTCCGTTCATTTTTAAGTGCCTTTTCGTAGAATCCATTGTCCACTAAGATAATCGCTTGATTAATTTCATAATAATTCACTTCAAAGTGATTAATGAGATTCGCAATTTCTTGAGCTAATTGCACAGCTTTTTCAGATACGTCCATGTCAGAGTTAACCCCTTTATGAATGAGCAAATTTCTACGGATAAACGTTCCAGGTTCCAGTTTTTCTTTTGACATTTTTGGTCCTTCCTTTCTGTTGTATACTTTCCTTATCAGCAAGTGATCTGCTGAAATAACTGATAAGGAGGTGAAACAGCATGAATATTCAAAATGATATTGCAAAATTAATAGTAAAGTTCTTAGTGACATTCTTTCTAAATACGAACTTCGCGAAAAGTGATTTTATCGTCCTTTATTGCAACAGGAAGTTTAAGTTTTATTTGCTCCTGGCTACTCTCAATAGCTTGGAGCAATTCTTTTACTTCTCCCGGTGTCGCTTCGATTGTGATTTTCATTCTCTCACCTCAAATCTATTTGCCGATTCAATCGGTTTTGATAAAGTAGTTCTTGATATTGCTTGAGTTCTTTTCTAGCACTTTCGCGCTGTCGATCACTTAACACATCTTTACCGTATAGTAGAGTTTGCAGTTCGTTCACTTTTTACTTAACCAATTTGTGAATCAAACATTCTTGATTTAGTGTATACCTCATAATAAACTCACCTTCGCCCCACGCTAGGTTCATTATTTTGAATTTTCTCTTAAAAAACGATCTGCTTCTTCTCGGGTAATTCTTTCATACCCATCGATAAGTACTACTTTGATGTACCCTTTTCGAATCAACTTTTTAGTAAGTGTGTTGTAGCTCGTATCCAGATACTTAGCGGCTTGCGTATAATTCATTGCTCTAGGAGCGTCCAATTTTTTCTTATATTCTTCGATGAAGTCTGTGGCTATTTTCTTTGCTTCTTCAGCAGCTGCTTCTTTCACTATCGCTTGCAATGCTGGCCCCAAATCAATTTCATCTATTTGAAGTACTGACATTTCAACACCTCCTATACTGGTTGTTTTGCATTTCACCTCTTGATAAGATTAGTTCGAAAGTGAGGTGAAAATTTAT
The DNA here is from genome assembly GCF_051713765.1 of Enterococcus sp. DIV0755b. Classification (NCBI taxonomy): domain Bacteria; kingdom Bacillati; phylum Bacillota; class Bacilli; order Lactobacillales; family Enterococcaceae; genus Enterococcus; species Enterococcus sp. DIV0755b. Next base: position 28,835 of record NZ_JBIOQN010000001.1, read on the forward strand.
GGATTATATGTTTAAAACACCTGATGGAACCAATTTAAATACACCAAAAGGGTTACCCGACATCGTTATTCTAGAAAGAAGACAAGGATATGATAAGAGAAGATACGAATACGATAATGGATTGATTATTATCATAGAAGCGATAGGAAAAGACTTCCACATTGATTCAAACTTTAAATGGTTCCAAGATACAGATGATTCTTTCTCACCTAGTTATCAGCATCCAAACCCTGATTTTGTTGATCCTTCTCCTTCATAAAAATTTCATGAGGGAAAACAACAGTTTCAGCGTTTAATCGTAGTTTCATATCCCTTAATTGAATGTTCTCGTTCGATTCATCACGAGGACATTTTTTTCTTTTATCTGTGGGTAATTCGTTTTTTTGTTTCTCCACTGTCTACACCTCCTATCAATTATATTTCGCTATGCTGTTTGTTTATCAATACTACGACTTCTAACTTGAATTAAATTCAAGTTCTTTTTTAAAAAAAATGACATGAAAATCCAATTTAGAAATATCTTTTTCTAAAAGTCTTGATAAAGCAGCCATTTGAATAGCTGAAAACGTTTCAGGATTCTTTAATTTTCTGGAAAGAGTTTCGGGTCTAATTCCTAAATATGAAGCAACATACTTCTTTTTTAAGCCCTTTTTCTTAATAATTACTTCTATATCATTCATAGATATCCTCCTCTCTAACTTATAAGCACATTATAAACTTGAATTTAATTCAAGTCAACAAAAACTTGAAAATAAATCAAGTTTATTTTATACTATAATCAAATATGATGTGGAGGTGCTCTATGCATGCTAAAGATATAGTTGTAGGGAAAATGATTCGCTATTTCTTAACACAAGAAAAAATGACTATGAAAGAATTAGGAAACAAATTAGGCAAAACAGAAAGTACTGTCTCAAAATGGGTTTCTGGAGCTAGTACTCCTATGGCTAAAGATTTATCTACTATGACTTTTATCTTTAACACTGATATAAATACGCTTATGTATGGTGGGGAAAAAAGTTCATCTACTATCCTTACTTTAATTAATGAAACTTCAACAAAACTAGAAACACCTCGCCAAGAAAAAGTTTATCACTTTGCAAAAACTCAGTTAGAAGAACAAGAAAAAGAAAACAGTCGAAATAAAAATATCACCTCTTTAGAACAATACAAAGAACGCAAAAAACACAAAAAGGATATGTCCTTGATTGATTGGCGAGGTGCTGTTTCTGCCGGTACTGGTGAATTTTTAGAAGATGAACATAGAGAGGAACTTACCCTCCCTACTGAAATCATCCCTGAGGGTGCTGACTTTTGTTTAAGTGTAAATGGTAATTCTATGGAGCCAATTTTCCACCATAGTGACTACGTGTTTGTCAAAGAACAACTAGAAGTTTTCAGTGGTGCAATCGGAGTAGTCATTGTAAATGGACAAGCTTTTCTAAAACGCATATGGTTTGAAAACGATCATGCAAGACTTCAATCATTCAATAGCGATTATGACGATATCATCGTAACTGATGCAGATGAATTTAGAATCATTGGAAAAGTGGTTATGTAATCACTACTAAAAATAAAAAGATTACATACTCTTTTTTACTAATTTAATTGTAAATACTTTCATAAATATATAAACAGAAGGGAGATAATACTATGGATTTATTTAACAAAATGAAAGAAGTTGCCAACAACCAATATAAGACTCTCAAAAACAAGGAAATCTCTGGGAATAACATTGGTGAAATAATAAAACCTATAGAAGATGTTGCAAATACTGCTCTTTCAAATTACGAAGAAAATAAAAAAGAACAAAAATTAGTTTTGTCTGTAAAAAAATCTTTTAGTAAAAAACTTGACTCTATTGTTTTAAGACGTGATATCAATAATTACTTTTACATCTCTAAAAATTATAATCCTGATGCAATCAAATATTTATTTGAACGTTTTGAATGGAATGGAAGCACTACAACACAAAAAACAATTACTAAAGGAGATATTAAAACAAAAGGTAGAACTGGAAAAACCGTTGTTGGTGCTGCACTACTGGGTCCTGTTGGAGCAATTATAGGTAGTTCTGGAAAGCGGAAAAGTAAAGTTGATACTGAATCTACTACTACGACAACAGAATTAGGTAGTGAAGGAAAAATATTTTTAAGAAATCCAGAAGATAATTCTATAAAAGAAATAAAAGTTTTTCTCAATTCTGCTCAAGCAAATAACTTAGAACGATTTATCGCAAATATTGAATACAGCGACCCTAAATCCCTTAAAACATCAAAAAAATCTTCTACTACTGAACAATTAAAAGAACTTAAAGAATTACTTGATTCAGAAGTTATTACTCAAGAAGAATTTGAATTAAAGAAAAGAGAACTATTAGATATTCACTGTTAACCTCTGTTTTTTAATAACTATTACCTAATATGGTTTATCCACTATCAGATGTTCGAATTATTGGAAAAGTATTGTAACAAACCGAGGTGATACCCATGCCCATTTCTATAATTAGAGTTGGATTAATTATTGTACTTTGCCTTGCTATTTGGATTATTTATACCAACGGAAATAACAATAATAGGTTTCGCTAGCAATGTAAACACAAGGTGCGAGAGTGGAGGATTTTTGAATTTTTCGTTTATTTTCTGAACTTTGGTCTTATATTATTCCTGCTCTCCTGTTTGCAATCGTTAGTTTACTTTTCCCTTTGCGGGAAACAAAAGAAAGGTAATGAAAGGTGGGTATGTAGAGTGAATTCAAAACAAGAAGAATTATCTTACGCTATTCAAAATCTAGACGAAGAAGCAACTGAAATCGTATTACAACTAGTTTATAAATTAATAAATGATAAAGATGATCTGATAGACGAAAACGGTGAAGTGGTAGTTGATGAGTTTTATAAAAAGCTGTTAGCTAATATTGATCAAGAAGACGACGGTCAAACTTTTACTTATGATGAAATAAAAAAAGAATTGGGTATTGCATAATGAAACAAGTTATTTTCAAAAAGCAACCCCTTAAATTTTTACAGAAATTAGATGTTAAAACAAAACAGCGAATCATCAATGCTATCTATTCATTACCAGACGGCGATGTTAAACCACTTCGAGGATATCATCCTTATAAACGATTGAGAATAGGTCCCTATCGTGTCATTTTTGATGAGTCAGGTTGTATTTATACAATTATGAAGATAGGTAGTCGTGGTGATGTATATAAATAACGAAGGGAGGTTATGTACAGTGACTACAAAAGAAGAAATCAAACGGATGACAGATAACTTATCCGATGAACAAGCGAAAAAAGTGTATAGTTTTATCTATACAATGTTAGTAAATGCAATTGAAACTGTTGAACCAGACGAATTTGATTTACAGATGATCAAGGAATATGAAGAAAGCTCGGAAGAAGATAAAAAATATATTTCAGCTGAAGAGTTATACAAAGAACTTGGCCTAAAATTATGAGAAAAGTAATTTATTCTAAACTTGCAGCTAAATTTCTTAAAAAGCAAGATAAAAAAACTCAATTACGAATTATTCAAGCTATCTCTCAAATTCCTAAAGGAGATATCAAAATTCTGCATGGCCAAGAACCATATAAACGTTTACGTGTCGGAAATTATCGTGTGATTTACACCGTTGACGAATTAATTATACACATCGTAAAAATAGGCAACCGTGGCGATGTGTATAAACAATGAAGGGTGGTCATGTGCTTGAACGAAACGGAAAAAATTACCCAACTATTGAATAGTCTTGATGATGAACAATTAGATTTAATCATTGAGTATATCTATAAACTAAAAGACTTAGAAAATATTGAAGCTCGTTTAGATGTTGAAAGCGGAAATACTGAATCATTTCATTCTGTTGATGAATGGTGGGACAGTGTCAATGAGGATTGAACAAACTTCTGCTTTTAAAGAAATTCACTCTGTTGCTTTATTTGCTAGGTGTTTTTTATTTTCCAATCTAAAAGTTAACAAATAAAGGGAGGTCTTTTAATGAAAAAGAAACTTTTAGTCATCTTTGTTGTTTTCGGTTTATTTGGGTTTGCAGGTGGAATAAAAGCAGATGCGATGGAATATTTTAAGCAACTAGAAGAACCTCAAAATGCGGTTGAGGGGGATTGGTGGATTCGAAATGTCGGTGATGGGGAAGATACTTACAGATACGAAAATAATAGTTGGGAACCTTTATTTGGAAATTCAAAAAGACGCCAAGATGCTCAACAAAAATATAAAGAAGAAGTTTATGACGTAAATGTTCAATTACAAAAAGAGGATATAGATAAAGCTAAAAAAAATCCAGACGAATTTAAAAATCTTCCAGAAAGTCAAGTTGAATATATTACAATTATTGGTGCCCCATTCAATGTCACTGTACGTGTGCCAAAACGAGACATTAACGTGGAGAAAGCGTATCTTGGTTTTTATATTGATGACTCAGTTCCTAAGTTCTTAGAGCCATTGGTTCACGTTATGGATACTTCTACATCGAGTAGCGATACCCAAACAGCAACAACAGGTTCCACAAAATTTAGTTCAACAACAGATTCTACGACTACAATGGATTCCGGAAAGACCAGCTCAACAACAGATTCTACAATAAATTCTGATATTGGTTCAACAAGTACCTCTAAGGACGAGGGCGCAACAAAAACATCTACGCAGGATACTACTACGAAAACAGATGGGACAATTGAATCTACAACAAAGAAAGAAACTCCCCACAAACTCTCAACTAAAAATAGATTCTTCCCTATAAAATTAGGTGGGGTCTTATCAAAAAATCAATTATTAGATTTAGTTTCTTATGATGGGAATAAACAGAATCTAATCATTGAAATCAAAACTACAGACTATGTTTATGCTACTAAAGATGCAGAAGTATATCATTATGATTTGAACGCACTGTTAGGGAAAGCTAAATTTGAAAATGTGAGGGTGATGACTGAAAAACACGCAAAAGAACTAGGGCTCACTCTTTCCAAAGAAAATAGCGACAAAAGCATTGAAACGATTAATACATCTCTTCCAGGATTATACAAAGTAACTTTTAGTGACGGAGTTAACAGTGTATCTTGTTTTGTAACGATAGGAGATTTATCTGATATTCTGGATAATCTGGATAACAATACACCTGTTCCTGTACCTACCAAATCGTCTACTAAAGCTGAGACAACAAATTTAAAACAAAAAACTCTTCCGAAAACAAATGATTCCAGTCATACTGGACTCACTTTCTTAGGCATGAGCATAATCTTATTAGTTGGTAGCATTGTTTTTTATAAAAAGTATTTCTAAAACAGTAAGATTCAGATTGTGCGGAATAAGGGACCAATTAGTGAGTCTATTTTGAACTTTATCAAAAAAAGAAGAAAAGAGTTGAATTTTAATGGCAAAAAAAGTTATGGGATCCGATGGAAAACTTTATAAAGTACAAAAACCTTTCTATAAGAAAGTGTGGTTTTGGCTTCTTGTAATCATATTGGTAGTGATTGCCGGCGGAGCTTTAAGTGGCGGGGGTGACAATGATAGTGGTTCCGCAAAAAAAGTTACCTCTAAACAAGAAAGTAACGCTCGAGCAAGTGATTCAAAAGAGGCTCCTGAACAGACGTTCAACATCGGCGACACAGTAGATATAGATGGATATCAGATTCGTGTGAATGATGTCAGATACTCTAATGAAGAAGGATACTCAACCCCTGATGAAGGAAAACAGTTTGTAATCATGAATATTACAATTACGAATGGAACTAAAAAGAAAGTGTCTTTTAATCCCTTGGATTTTTCTTTAAACGAAGATGGTGTTTCAAGCAGTACCGGTTTTACCTATGTAGATGGTGTTGATACCTTAAAAAGTGGCGACCTCGATGTCGGAGCTACCGTTACTGGTAATTTAGTGGCCCAAGCTAATGCAGATTCGAAATTAAAATTGAGGTATGAAGGTAATTTTTTCTTAAAAAACAAAGAAGTTGATATCGTTATCCGTTAATAATATGACCTCATACTATGATGTCTATACTTGCGCTTCATTAGATTTTATTATAAAGAAGAGCCTTCGGGCTTTTCTTTTCATATTAGATACCAATTAACGTAAAACCCCTTATGCCCTTCGCCCCACGTTAGGTACTGGGAGGAATTTACATGACAACAATAAAGAAATATATCAAAAAAGATGGAACGCCTGCTTTCATGTTCCGAAAATATTTAGGTATTGATCCTTTAACTGGTAAACAAAGAGAGACAACAAGACGTGGCTTTTCAACTATGAAAGAAGCAAAATTAGCTCTGGCCAGACTAGAAATTCAATTTGAGGAAGAAGGACTAAAAAAATCCCCTAAAATACAAACCTATCAAAATTTATTTGAGAACTGGTTTGAATTAGTTTACAAAAACAAAGTAAAAGAAAGTACCTATTGGGGAACTCGCTTTGTTTTCGATAGGCATATCTTGCCTGCTATTGGATCTTATCGTATAGATAAAATATCTGTTATCGATTGTCAAAAACAAGCCAACCATTGGGCTGAAACTTCCCCTAAAAGGTACAAACGGTATATTAACTACGCAAGTATGGTCTTTGATTACGGTTGCTCCATAGGAATACTCAAAGAGAATCCTATGAAGAAAGTCATTCTGCCTGCAATAAATGACGATTTTAAGCCCAACGAGCCAGAAAATTTTTATGATCGCCAACAATTGCTTGATTTTTTGAATAGGATGAAAGAAGGATTTCCATTTATTCGCTATACCTTTTTCTCTTTGTTAGCTTTTACTGGTTTAAGGAAGGGCGAAGCATTGGCGCTCACTTGGCGAGATATCGATCTCAAAAAGAAAACGATTACTGTTACGAAAACGCAAGCTGTTGGTAAAAATGGCAAGCTTCTTGTTCAAACACCGAAAACGAGAGCCAGTAATCGTGTTATTTCAATTGATGACAACACAGTGGATGTTTTAAAAACATGGCGTTCTGTTCAATCAAAAAAATTAGAAAAATTAGGCTTTGTTTCATCGATTAATCAACTCGTTTTTTCAAGAATTGATAACAATTCCTATATGCATCCCAGAACGCCTTTATCTTGGTTGGATAGCTTTTACATTCATAATAAAGATATGCCCCGAATCACTGTACATGGTTTTAGACATACACATGCCTCTCTTCTTTTTGAAGCAGGCGCCAGCATGAAACAAGTCCAAGTTCGAATGGGGCATACCAACATCAAAACAACGATGAACATCTATACGCATGTAACAAAAGAGAGCAACGAAGAAGCGGCTTTATTGTTTTCCGACTACATAACTAACGGAAAGCGTCTGGGTCAATCTCTGGGTCAAACAAAAAACCCCACTAATTAAAGTGGGGAAAACGTTGACACACCAACGTTTTAAAGCTTGCTATTGCAAAGCTTCTTTAGCTTGGTCAGCTAATGCAGTAAATGCAGTTGCATCGTTTACAGCAAGGTCAGCTAACATCTTACGGTTGATGTCGATTTCAGCCAATTTCAAGCCATGCATTAATTTTGAGTAGCTCAAGTTGTTCATACGAGCTGCAGCGTTGATACGTGCAATCCACAATTTACGGAAGTCGCGTTTTTTCTGACGACGATCGCGGTATGCGTAGTTGTATGAATTCATTACTTGTTCTTTTGCTGTTTTAAATAAAGTATGTTTGGAACCGTAGTAACCTTTTGCTAATTTAAGCACTTTTTTACGACGTTTACGAGTTACTGTTCCACCTTTAACACGTGCCATGTTTAATTCCTCCTAAAATAAATCTTGAATTTTTAAAATGGTAAAGCAAGGGTACAACTAGCTTATTTCATGCGAGCTAATTGTTGGCGGATACGTTTGTAATCGCCAGCTGACACCATGCTTGCTTTACGCAATTGACGGCGTTGTTTTTTTGTTTTGCCGTGGAAACGGTGGCTTGTAAACGCGCGGAATCGTTTTAATCCGCCTTTACCAGTACGTTTTACGCGTTTTGCTAAACCGCGGTGTGTTTTTTGTTTTGGCATAACTAATTTTCCTCCTCAAAATCAATTCTTCATGAACTTTGACTGACTGACGCTTATTTCTCAGGCTTTGGTGCAACCACTAGAAACATACTGCGTCCGTCCATCTTCGCTTTTTGCTCAACAACTGCGATATCCGCAACTTCTTCAGCTAAGCGATCAAGGACTTTCTGACCAATTTCTTTGTGGGTAATGGCACGACCTCTAAAACGGATTGAAGCTTTCACTTTGTCTCCTTTTTCTAGGAACTTACGTGCATTACGTAGTTTTGTATTGAAATCATTGACATCAATTGTCGGACTTAAACGAACTTCTTTGATGTTGATCACTTTTTGTTTCTTACGAGCTTCACGATCTTTTTTCTGTTGTTCAAAACGATATTTCCCGTAATCCATGATCCGAGCTACTGGTGGTTTCGCACCGGGAGCCACTAAAACGACATCAAGATTTGCTTGTTCCGCAATGCTTAATGCTTCTGCTTTAGTTTTAACACCTAATTGTTCACCGTTTTGGTCGATCAAACGCAACTCACGTGCACGAATGCCGTCGTTTACCATCATATCCTTTGCTATGGTCATTCACCTCCAAGTTTTTTGAAGAGAGAAAGCAATAAAAAAACGAGTTCGTAATCGAACCCGCGCGCAAAATCAGCTTGTAAAACAAGCGATCTAACTATTCTGCCCAGCAATATCTTCACTAAGGCGAGAAGCGGGTGCTTCTGCTTTCATTTCTCAACTAGTAAAATATACTACAGCTAAAAATATTTGTCAAGCCTAGAAGATTTTTAGCTGTATAAAAAGACACCCAAAATTTATCGCAAATTTGGGTGTCCTTAAAATTTTTTCTTTTAATAAGGTTGATTAGGGGAGCGAAAATTTGCTCCAGCAATCGGTGTATCTTCGACTACTTTTTCAATTCCTTTACTTTCTTTTTCTTCTTTACTCTCATCATCTAATTGCAATTCTTTTTCCATTTTATCTATTTTTTCGATCGATTTATCCTTTTTGGCTTCTTGGGCTAGTTTTTCTAGTTGTTTTTCTTTTTCATCCATCATTTTTCACCCTTTCGCTTTATTTTCCAATGTAAGCGTATCATTTTTAACAAAAAAACTGAAACAAAGTGATTAAACTTTATCTTTTCATAAATTGTTTAACAAAAAGTATTAGTTTTTATAATGAAACACTCCAACGAAAAATTCCATCTAAAAAAACGCTACTTTCTTATAGCTAAAAAATCATTACGTTTTTCATTAAAGGAATTTAACCATCAAAAAAATCCTTATCCCAGCAAAATCGTGCTATGCTATGCTTTGATAAGGATTTTTATTAACGCCAATAACTTGGCATCATTTTATTTTCATATTGTGTGATGAGTGCTTCATCTTGTAAAGTGATTCCAATTTCATCTAAGCCATTGACTAATTTGTATTTCCAGCTTTCATCTATTGTAAATGGAAATTCAGCGGTGGCAGTTTTAACGACTTGGTTGGGTAAATCAATCGTAATTTCTACTTCAGGCGCTAAAGCTGCCAACTTTTTACGTGCTAATTCATCTAATACAATCGGAAGCAAACCATTTTTAGTGGCGTTCATATAAAAAATGTCACTAAAACTACCTGCGATTACTACCTTAAAGCCATAATCCATTAAGGCCCAAGCAGCGTGTTCTCGCGAAGAACCCGAGCCAAAATTATCACCTGAAATTAAGATGGTTGCTGCTTTGTACTGAGGATAATTTAAAACAAATTCTGGATTAGGCGTGCGATCTGCTAAATAACGCCAGTCATCAAAGAGAAATTCACCAAATCCTTTTTTATCGACTCGCTTTAAATAAGTCTTTGGAATAATTTGATCTGTATCTACATTGTTGTTCATAAAAGGAACAGTCTTACCTGTATATACTTTAAATGCTTCCATTAACCAACCGCTCCTTTCACAAGTTTGCGCACATCCACAAAAGTACCATTTAACGCAGCCGCTGCTGCCATCGCAGGACTACACAAATGTGTTCGGGAATTTTTCCCTTGGCGACCGACAAAATTACGATTCGAAGTGGAAGCACAGTGGACAAATTCCGGCACCTTATCAGGATTCATCCCTAAACACATAGAACAACCCGGCTCACGCCATTCAAAGCCAGCTGCTTCAAAAATTTTATCTAAGCCTAATTTTTCTGCCGCATGTTTTACAGGTCGTGAACCAGGGACCACTATTCCAGTCACACCTGCTTTTATTTTTTTACCCGCAATAATTTTAGCGGCCTCTTGCAAGTCAGAAAGTCGTCCGTTCGTACAGGAGCCAATGAAAACATATTCTATCGGAATATCCTGAACGTTTTGACCTGGCTGTAAATTCATATAGTCATAAGCCAATGCATCGTTATGATCTTGAATTGGCGGGAATTCTTTGTCAACCGCGACTCCCATCTCGGGATTTGTTCCCCATGTTACAAAAGGCGCGAGACTTGCGGCATCTAATTCTATCAAGCAATCAAATGTTGCTCCTTCATCACTATAAAGTGTTTGCCAATCCTCAATTGCTGCTGCCATATCTTTTGGTGCATATTGACGCTGGGCAACGTAATCAAATGTCTTTTGGTCTGGTGCCATTATTCCGATTTTCGCACCACCTTCAATTGCCATATTGCAAATTGTCATTCGTTCTTCCATTGATAGATTTGAAATGGTGTCGCCAAAAAATTCAGCGGCATATCCCACTCCAAAATCAGTTCCATATTTAGCAATTAAAGCTAAAATAATATCTTTTGCATAGACTCCAGGTTGCAGCTGGCCAGTTACTTTAATTCCCAATTTTTTAGGCTTTTTTTGCCAGATTGTCTGTGTCGCAAAAACATGTTCGACCTCGCTTGTTCCAATACCAAACGCAATGGCACCAAAAGCACCGTGGGTTGCTGTATGGGAATCGCCACACACAATTACTTTACCTGGTTGTGTTAATCCCATTTCTGGCCCTACCATATGAACAATACCCTGATTTTCAGAACCATTATCACAGAGTTCAATCCCAAATTCCTGACAATTTTGGCGTAGTGTATCAATTTGTTTTTTGGCAATCAGATCACTAATCTGATGAATATTAACAGTAGGCACATTATGGTCCATTGTTGCAAAGACTCGATTTGGACAACGAACGGTGCGTTTGGTTTGTCGTAACCCCTCAAAAGCTTGGGGCGAAGTCACTTCATGAATCAATTGCAAGTCAACATACAATAATTGCGCCTCTTCTTTCTTGCCTTTAATGACATGGCGGTCCCAAACTTTATCAAAAAGTGTCTTTTTCATCTCATTACCTCCCATAAGCTCAAATAATAGAATTTAACTATCACCGCCAAAATTTAACTTTGAATTTTTTTAATCACAGCTGCGGTAAATTCATCTGTTTTAGCATTACCACCTAAATCTGGCGTCACAACGCCTTCATTCATTACCGCAAAGACCGCATCTTCAATTGATTGTGCCATTTTTTCTTCCTGAAAACTTTGACGTAACATTAAAGCTGCAGACAAAATCATCGAAGCCGGATTTGCACAATTTTTCCCAGCAATATCTGGAGCTGAGCCATGAATGGGTTCATACAAAGAAACGCCATTTTCACTGTGACTTGCACTTGGTAAGACTCCTAATGTTCCAGGTAAAACAGAAGCTTCATCACTTAGAATGTCACCAAATAAATTTTCAGTAACAATTACATCAAAATCCGTGGGCTGTTGCACAATACGCATAGCACAAGAATCAACTAGCTGATGCTCCAAAGTACAGTCAGGGTAATCTTTAGCAACATCTGTCACCACTTTACGCCATAACTTGCTGGTCGCTAAAACATTGGCTTTATCAACAGAAGTGACTTTTTTCCGTCGTGTTTGTGCTAGCTGAAATGCTTTGTGGGCAATGCGGGCAATTTCTGTTTCAGTATAACGACAAGTATCGTAAGCTTTTGTTTCTTGTAGTTGTCTTGGTTCGCCAAAATAAATTCCACTAGTTAATTCCCGTACGACAATAAAATCTGTCCCTTTCACAATTGCTTCTTTGACTGGTGATAAAGGTAATAACGCATCTGGGACACAAATTGGACGAATATTAGCAAATAAGTTTAGTGCTTTTCTTAAAGCTAAAAGTCCTTGTTCTGGGGTTTGTTTAGCTTTTTCCCAAGGCGAGCCTATAGCTCCGCCAATGGCCCCTAATAAAATAGCATCGGCATCATAGCAAGCCTGAAGCGTTGCTTCAGGTAAAGCTTTACCACTAGCTTCAATGCCTGCACCACCAAAAAGTTGATTATTAAATTGAAAATTTTGCCCATAATTTGATGCAGTAGCTTGCAAAACTGCAATGGCACTCGCCATGATTTCTGGGCCAATACCATCCCCGGCTAAAACTGTAATTTTTTTCATTTCTATTCTCCTCGCCTTAATAAATTATGCTGAAAAATTTTTCAAACTACCGCTGGCTTGGACATAAGCTTTAGCAGATGCCTCTAAAACATCAAAATCTATCCCAATACCATTAATTCTTTTTTTCGTTTTGGGACACTCTAAAACAACTCTCACTTGTGCTTGGGCATCTTCACCAGCAGTTAAGGCGGTAATTTCATAACTGACTAAGGTTGGTTTCTGAGAAAAAATCTGGTCAATGGAATTATATATCGCTTGAATGCTACCAGAACCAATTGCAGAGGCAACTTTTATTTGCTCCTCACTATTTTTAACTGAAACAATCGCCCCTTGATGACCATTAGAAACATATTGCAACTGGACTTGCGCCAAATGAAAGGCAGTCTGGGATTGCCGATCTTGATCGGCCACTAAAGCTAACAAATCATCATCTGTAACTTGTTTTTTCTTATCGGCTAAATTTTTAAACTGTTTAAATAGTGGCTTTATTTCCTCATCAGCTAAGGTATAACCCAATTCTTGCATTTTGGTGACAAACGCATGACGACCAGATAATTTTCCAAGTGGCAATGAATTGGTGTTCACTCCAACTAATTGAGGCGTAATAATTTCATAAGTTTCAGGATTTTTTAACACCCCATCTTGATGAATTCCAGATTCATGCGCATAAGCATTACCGCCTATCACCGCTTTATTTTGTGGGACAGAAATCCCAGAAAGTCGCGCCACCAAATCACTAGTTCGCTTTGTTTCTTGCAGTTGAATTTTACTTTCACATTGATAAAAATCTTTACGAATATAAAGAGCAACTGCCACTTCTTCTAGCGCAGTATTGCCAGCACGTTCGCCAATGCCATTCACCGTACCTTCAACGCGGGTCGCACCATTTTCAATAGCAGCCAGTGCGTTTGCTGTTGCCATCCCCAAATCATCATGACAATGAGAAGAAAAAACAATTTCTTCTGAACTGTGAATATTAGCCAACAAAAATTTGAATAATACGCCATATTCTGTGGGATTAGAATAGCCAACCGTATCGGGAATATTAATAATCGTAGCACCGGCATCAATTGCAGTTTGAACTGCGGTTAAAAGGAATTCTTTTCTAGTACGGGTAGCATCCTCAGGGGAAAATTGAACTTTAGCAAATTTAGTCTTAGCATAACTGACATGTTCTTTAATGGCAGCCAACACTTCTGCTTCTGTCATTTTCAATTTGTACTGCATATGAACATCACTGGTGGCTAAAAAAACATGAATCTGTGGAAAGCGGGCATATTGAAGAGCTTCATAAGCACGATCAATATCTTTTTTCTGGCAACGAGCTAATCCTGTAACTGTCATCTTCTGAACGGCTTTTGCAATCGCCTTTACTGCTTCAAAATCCCCTACTGATGCAATCGGAAAGCCAGCTTCAATCGTATCAATTCCCCATTTTTCTAACTGTAAGGCAATTTGCACCTTTTCTTTGGTATTAAAATTGACACCTGGGGTTTGTTCGCCATCTCGTAACGTTGTATCAAAAAACTGAATTGCCCTCATGATATTTCCTCCTCAATTATGCAATGTTTGACAACTTATCTTCTAAAAAAAATTATAAAAAAAGCATTCCATTAAGGGATTAACCGTTAATGCAATGCGAATAGGACTCTTAAATTACCCAAAGAGTCCTCAGCTATAATAATAAATTCATCATAAATGGAGAAGTTGTCATTTTCATCACCTGCTTGTTTGTTACAAACATCATAAAGCTTGATAAAAACGATGTCAACAGTTTATTCTAAATTTTCTGAATATTCTTTTTTTATTTACTTAAATTCGTTGAAACAAAAAAGATAATTTATACTAACTTAGTTTGCTAAACTCTTTTTAAATTTCCGAATTTTTTTTAACGCCCACTCATAATGACTGGCAGTTGCCGAGACAAAATAGCTACCTAAAGTAGTTCCTCCTACCCAAGGAAATACTCCTTTTTCAAATAATTCATCATTGGAAAATTGTTCGGCTAAGTCCATGACCTTTTGATGCGTTGTTTGTACGAGTTCAAAGGCTTCTTCATACGTTGTACTTTGATGTTTTTGCCAAAATTCTATATTCATCTCCCCATAATTTCTCCAATTATAGCCTGCTTTTAAAAATGGTTTTGCTTCACCTTTTTGATTGGTTTCTACCCATGTCAGTAATAGCTTGTGCCATTCATACAGATGAATCAAAACGTCACGTAAATTTTTATCCCGCTGCCAATGAGCTTGCTTTTCTTTTTCAACATCAAAAGTAAATGTTTGCGTTAATGCACTTTCCGGCAATGTTTTTAGTAGCGCTACCATTTTGTCATAGGATTGCTCTGCGGCTTGTAACAACTCTTCTTTATTCGTAGGTCTTGCCATTTTCCCCCTCCTTTTGCTTTTTAATATAGAGATTATTTATAACTAGATTCTATTTTATTTTACCGAATAATAGAATGAATTAAAAGAAAAGTCCTGTAAGAAAAAAAACGCTAAGCTCAGTAATAAAACTGAAACTTAGCGTTAAACATTTTATGCTATTTTACTCTGCAGCTAAAGCAGCCATAGTAATGTAGTTGTAAGGTTGGTTGAAGTGTGGCAAGAAGAAAATATCCAATAACTTCAATTCATCAATCGTCACATGTTTACTAATCGCAAGTGAGAACATGTGAATCCCCATTGAAATATCTTCAGTAGAAGACATTTGTGCCCCCACGATTCGACGAGAAGATGCTTCATAGACGATACGAATTTTCACATCACCGTTTTCTTCTTTAATAAAGCCTGGTTTTTGCAAATCTTCATAATCAGTATATTTTACTTCCATGTTGTTCTTTTCAGCAGCAGCAACGGATAACCCAGTTGAAACCATGTTAAAGCCAAAGATTGAAATCCCATTTGAACCTTGGACGCCAGCAGACTCAACTGGTGTGCCACCAATATTGTGACCTGCGACAATCCCTGTTCGTACTGCATTAGAAGCTAGTGCAATATACGTTGTGGCATCTAAAGCGTTCGAATAAATCGTAGCACAATCTCCTACGGCATACACATCAGGATCACTCGTTTGTTGATGACGATCAACTAAATAAGCGCCATTGGCAAAAAGTTCCAAATGATCTTTCCCTAGTTGTGCGTTTGGACCAAAACCAATTGCATTAATGACCATATCAACCGGATATTCGCCTTTTTCAGAAATAACGGTATCGACTCTTTCAGTCCCTTTATATTCTTTAATTAGTTCGCCAAAGTGTAGTTCAATGCCATGATCGGCTAAGTTTTTGTCCATGTCATCGGTAAACCATTTGTCATAATAAGATGGTAATGAACGATCAGCAGCATCAAAAAGCAATACATTTTTGCCCCGACGTTTCGCAGCTTCGGCAATTTCAACACCAATATAACCGGCACCTACAACAGCTACTGTTTTCACGCTGTCTTTTGCCATTTCGCGATCAACTTCTTGCCCTTCTTGGAATAATTTCAAAAAGTGAATACCAGCTAAATCATGTCCTGGTACTTTTGGTGAGATTGGGCGTGAACCAGTTGCTAAAATAATTTTGTCATAGCTTTCTTCAAAAGTAGAACCGTCTTTTTTCTCACAGTAAACGATTTTTTTATTAAAATCGACATCCGTTACTGAAGTTTCCATGTAGATTTTTGCGCCTTTTTCTTCAAAAGCCTCTTTGTTTGTATAAAAAAGATCTTGATAACCATCAATTTGACGACCAACCCATAACGCAGTTCCACAACCTAAATAACTTAAATTGGTATTACGATCAATCATCACTACTTCTTGATCTGGGTAATTATCTAATAATGTGTTTGCCGCTGCAATACCGGCATGGTTGGTTCCGACAATAATTGTTTTTGTCATTTCTAATTCCTCCAATATTTAAATCATCCTTACTACTTTTTTCACAAAATATTTTAAAAAAGTACAAAGGAAACTATCCGTGAAACATGCTATTTTCTGTTTCCGTTTACATTTTAGAAAAAAACAAATTGAAAGGCGATTATTCTGCTTGTGAATCGCTAACATCTTATTTATAACAAGAATTCCTATTCAAAACCTTGAAATAATCCGTTTTCAAAATTAGAAATTTATGAGATGGAATTTTTTTCACAATAATTATTCTAAAAAAAGAAATATTTTTAAGTAGATTGAGGTAATTCACCATCACAATTTATCATCATAATTTGTTTTTATGGTTCTATTTGGCTAAAATGCAAAGTAACAAAAGCTCTAACGAAAGGAGTCTTAAAATGAAACAACCGGCACCTCCGCAACTTCCCTCATTAACATCAGCTGATTTTTTTATTGAAGATGAAGCTTTTTTTGAAGGACAACAATTTGTTTTAGCTGACTATAGCTATTTAACTGCTAAAAATATGATTATCAGACAAAGTACACTGGAAAAAATTACACTCCATAAAGCCCGTCTCGATAATTTCGAGGCGAGCAACGTCATTTTTTACAATTGTGATTTTTCCAACATTGAATGGCTCAAAGCTAGTTTTCACCAAGTTGTATTTGAACAGTGTAAACTAACTGGGGCGAATTTTGCCGAAAGTTATTTACGTGACTGCAAATTTCACGATTGCCTGTGTGATTTTACATCTTTTAGCCAAAGTAATTTAAAATTTGTCCAATTTTCACAATGTCGTTTAACAGAAAGTGAATTTTATAACATCAAGTGGCAACACCTAACATTAAGTCAAAATGATTTAACTAGAAGTAACTGGGGGCACACATCGTTAAATAAACTAGATTTTAGCCAAAATGAATTTCAACAGATTTTTTTAGATTATACTGCTTTAAGAGGACTTGTTGTTAACCCGCAACAAGCTTTGGTCATTGCTACCAGTTGTGGACTAGTAATTAAAAATTAACTTACTTTATCCGACGCCACATCGCCAAAAGCATCCACACGGATAAGCCAAGGCTAATTAGCATTGCAATTGCCCAGCCAAAAACAGAATTAGAAAATGGTAAGGGCACGTTCATACCAAAAAAGCCGGTAACGATAGTTGGTACAGTTAGTAACAAAGACCAAATGGTTAAAAACTTCATCGTATCGTTTAGATTATTATTTAAAAGATTGTTATAGGCACCTGAAAGCTGATCGATTACTTGTGAAGCTAAATTCGTCATCTCCACCGCTTGTTTAGCCTCAATTAAAGCATCATCCAACTGCTCTTTTTCATTATCATGTAAGCGATGGAAAATACTCAAAGCTCGAATTTGTTGCAACAAAACCGCATTTTGCTTTGTCGCAGTTACTAAATAAACTAACCCAATTTCAAGGTCAGACAGTTCCAGCAAGTTCTTATTCGTGGTGCGTTCTCTTAGTTATTGATTCAAGCGCATCCTTTCACTATTCACTTCTTCAATTAAAGGAAAAAAGGAATCTGAAATTAAAAAAAGGGTATGAAAAAGTAAACTATATTCGCTTTGATTACTGCTTTTATGCAATAAATTTTCCATCATATCCGTGACATAGCCAGTATGGTCTGTCGTAAATGAAAACAGATGATGTTCTTTAATGATAAATGTCATCGGGCTTGTCTCATAGTGATTATCTGTTTTATGCCGGTGCGGCACATTATAGACTAATAAAAAAGCGTGTTCTTCTGCGTCATACTCCACGCGAGCACGTTCGTTTTTATCTAATGAATAGGTTAGCATCTCATCACTTAGTTGGTATTTTTCTTGCAGCTCTGTCAAGGTCGTAACACTATGGTTATCGACTTGTACCCAAAATGAGGCGCCATTATTAAACTCTCGTTTATGTTCCATTTTTCACCCCGCCTTATCTACTTAGTCTAATTATAACAAAAAACGCTAGAATCCCTACTCATAAGTCTGGATTCTAGCGTTTTTTCCTTTAACCAATAAACTCCATTTGACGAATTTCTGCCAATTTATCATCAATCAATTGAATGACTTCTTTTGCAGCTGCTTCATCTTCTACAAAGTTCAATAAGTCCCCATCAATTTGCAATTTCGGACTTTCATGATAATTTTCAAACCATGCATCATATCGCTGATTTAATTCTTTATAATAATCATATAAACTTGGATCATATTCTAACTGTTCAAAATCACGACCCCGTTTTTTAATCCGAGCTAACATAGTTTCAAAAGAAACTTTGATGTGAACTAACAAATCAGGATGTTTTTTTTGCGCCGCATAAGGCAATTCTTGCATCATATTGGCTAACAATTCATCATACACTTGTACTTCTGTTTCTGTCGCACGGCCTAAATCGGCATTTAAATGAAATAACAATGAATCCTCATAAATTGAACGATCCAACACATTATCTTCATGGCGTAATGCTTGTTTAATACTATCAAAGCGCTTATTCAAAAAGTAGATTTGCAATAAAAACGCATATTTGTTTGGATCTTGATAAAACAGTGGCAAAACTTCATTGTCATCAACTGATTCATAAAATGCCTCACTGTTTAAATGATTGGCTATCATTTCAGTTAAACTTGATTTACCTGCGCCAATGGTACCTGCTAATACAATCACACTCATGGACCTCCAACTCACCTATCACTAAATATTGTGGTTTATCACTACTTGCAACACTATACCCCACAACATTTAGTTACGTCAAATAAGAAAATACTCACCAAAATACCGACTTATTTGTCAAAATCTATTCGCCGTGCGGTTTCAAAATCAATCCAAAGTGCTATTAATTATTTTACTTTTAATTTAATTTAGTAAAGACAACTTTCTATATTTTTAGCTTTTAAAAGCGTAAATTAGAAAAAGAAGTTAAAAAAAACTATTAAGAAAAAATTGAAAAGCCTTGAAATTTTTCATAAAGCCTTAACGATTCAGCAAATTTTTAGTAGAATAGACAAGCAGTACATAATTTTCTAATAGAAAAAATCAGCAAATATCTTCTGACAGCTAATAAAGATAATAAAACTATTGTTTCTTAAGAGTGAAAAGCGCAATATTTTAAAGTAGACGAAAAGAATATTTGCTCGCATGTCACAAATTAGCATGCGGAATAGATAAAAACTTAAAAAATAAAGTAGAAATGAGGCATTTGCATGAAATCCAGTGGTGAAGGGAATGCCAATGGTAAAATTATTTTGATGGGTGAACACGCTGTAGTTTATGGTGAAGCAGCGATTGCCTTTCCTTTTCAACCAACCCATGTAACAGCTGAAATAACAGACCATCCTTATGATCAATTACGTTCTGGCTATTTTGTTGGCCCCCTTATCAAAGCACCCAAAAGTTTGGAGAATATTAAAACATTGATTCGTCAATTACGGCACGATTTCACTGCTCCCCCTGTGCAAATTACCATTTCAAGTACAATCCCCGCAGAAAGAGGGATGGGTTCTAGCGCTGCAGTGGCGGTAGCGATTACCCGCGCTTTTTTTGATTGGCAAAATTCACCCGTGAGCCATGAAACACTGTTAAAGTATGTGAATTATGCGGAGAAAATTTCTCATGGTAATCCCAGTGGTATCGATGCCGCTGCGACTGCCGGCAGTGAACCAATCTTATTTCAAAAAGGTGCCGCTTTTGAAACTTTTCCTATTAACCTTAGCGCTTTTTTAATTGTCGCCGACACTGGCGTCAAGGGTAAAACGCGCCAGACAGTCAAAGCAGTAGCACAGCGCTTTGAACAAGATAAAAAGACCACTAGCGCTTTGATTAAAGAACTTGGTGATTTGACTTTAAAAGCCAAACAGGCGATTTTAAATAATCAAGCCCGTTATTTGGGCGAATTAATGAATGCCGCTCAAAAAAATTTAGCTGCTTTACAAGTAAGCGATCAAACACTAGATAATTTAATTGCTGTAGCCACAAAAAATGGTGCACTCGGCGCAAAATTAACTGGTGGCGGTAAAGGCGGCTGTATGATTGCCTTAGCTGCTGATTACACCACGGCTAAAAAAATTGCTACCGCATTAACTAACCAAGGTGCCAAAGCAACTTGGATTCAAGAATTAGGAGTTTATCAATATGCTTAAAGGAAGTGCCAAAGCACATACCAATATCGCTTTAATCAAATACTGGGGCAAAGCCGATGAAGATTTAATTATTCCCATGAACAATAGTCTTTCTTTGACCCTTGATGCTTTTTATACTGAGACATCGGTCACCTTTTCAGAGGAATTGACTACAGATATTTTCTATTTAGATGATGTCTTACAAGATGAAGCGGGAACAACAAAAATTAGTCGCTTTTTAGATTTAGTTCGTAAAAAAGCTGATTGTCCACTTTTTGCAGAAGTTAAAAGTTACAATCATGTGCCAACCGCTGCTGGTTTAGCATCTTCTGCCAGTGGCTTAGCGGCGCTTGCGGCAGCTTGTAATCAAGCGCTGCAACTAAATTTATCTGACAAAGATTTGTCTCGTTTGGCCCGCCGCGGTTCAGGTTCGGCCTGTCGCAGTATTTTCCCTGGGTTTGTAGAATGGCAAAAAGGCACCAGTGATGAAACTTCTTTTGCAGAACCTGTACCAAGTAGTGGCTGGGAAGATGAACTGGCGATGATTTTCATTTTAATTAACGATCAAGAAAAAGATGTGTCTAGTCGCGACGGTATGCGTAGAACAGTAGAAACTTCGGCATTTTATCCCGGTTGGTTACAAACGACACCACAAGACTTAGCCAGTGCTAAAATTGCGATTCATGCCCAAGATTTCAATAAACTAGGAGCAATCACTGAAAACAACGCCTTAAAAATGCATGGTACAACTCTTGCCGCTGTGCCACCATTTACTTATTGGTCACCGGATAGTTTAAAAGCTATGAACGCCGTGAAAAAAATCCGTGCAGCTGGCCTAGCTTGTTACTTTACAATGGATGCAGGTCCCAATGTTAAAGTCTTATGTCAAAAAAAAGACGTCGCAAAAATTGAAGCAGAGCTGGCAAATTATTTTGAAAAAGAGCAACTAATTACCGCTTTTAGCGGACCAGGTATCACGTATTTATAAACATGGGTAACATTAACAGGAGGAATTCAAATGCTTGTGGAAGCTTCGGCCCCAGGAAAACTTTATATTGCAGGTGAATATGCTGTTGTTGAGCCGGGACATCCGGCCATTATTATTGCAGTCGATCAATTTATTACCGTTACAATTACCTCTGCAACCAAAAGCGGCAGTATTCAATCCGCCCAATACAGTGAATTACCAGTAAAATGGACCCGTCGCGGTGGGGAATTGGTTTTAGATATTCGCGAAAATCCTTTTCATTATATTTTAGCAGCGATTAAAATCACCGAAAAATATGCCCGTGAACAAGGTAAAGAACTGGCTTTTTTTGATTTAAAAGTTACAAGTGAGTTAGACAACTCCAATGGTCGCAAGTATGGTTTAGGCTCTAGTGGCGCTGTAACTGTTGCGACAGTCAAAGCGCTAAGTGCCTTTTATGAGTTGCCTCTAACGCCAATGATGACGTTTAAACTAGCCGCTCTTGCCCATTTAGAAGTCCAAGGCAATGGTTCTTGTGGCGATATTGCTGCCAGTTCTTATGGTGGTTGGATTGCTTTTGCAACATTTGATCAGCAGTGGTTAAAAAAGGAACAGCAAAGTGAAAGTATCACTAATTTACTCACTAAAGAGTGGCCTTATCTTACCATTACACCGCTACCAGAAGTCCCTCACTTACGTTTATTGATTGGCTGGACAGGTTCTCCAGCGTCGACTTCTGATTTGGTTGATCAGGTGAATGAATCAAGAGCAGACAAGCAAACTTCTTATGAAGAATTTTTAGCTGATAGCAAAACTTGTGTAGAACAAATAGTCACTGGGTTTCATCAGCAAGATATCAGCCTAATCAAACAAATGATTAAAAAAAATCGGCGCCTATTAAATGAACTGACTCAAATCACAGACGTTGTCATTGAAACACCTGCTTTAAAAACATTATGTGATTTAGCTGAAAATTACGGTGGTGCAGCCAAATCTTCTGGTGCTGGCGGAGGCGACTGTGGCATCGTGATTACTGATCAAAAAAGTGGGATTTTACCGTTAATGAGCGTGTGGGAAAAAGCAGGAATTACCCCCTTACCCCTCCACGTTTATCATTATCCAAATCCTACTATAAAAAGGAGTTCCCATGAATCGTAAAGATGAACACATTCGTTTAGCCAAAGCCTTTCATAAAGAAAAAAACAATGATTTTGATGCTATTCGCTTAATTCATAATCCTTTACCGCAAATTGCTACAAATGATGTTAGTCTACAAACAGCGGTTTTAGACCATGAAGAAGCTTTTCCTTTTTTTATCAATGCTATGACAGGTGGTTCACAAAAATCACAACAAATCAATCACGATTTAGCCCTAGTCGCAAAAGAGTGCAATTTGATGATGGCTACAGGCTCTGTTACAGCTGCTTTAAAAGATGAAAGTGTGCAAGATAGTTTTAAAATTGTCCGCAAAGTCAATCCTGATGGTTTTTTCTTAGCGAATATTGGCGCTCATAATGATTTAGAAAATGCCCAAAGAGCGGTGGAATTATTTGGCGCAAATGCCTTACAAATTCATTTGAATGCTCCGCAAGAATTGGTAATGCCAGAAGGTGACCGTGCTTTTGGCGATTGGTTGGATAATATCGCTGAAATTGTAGCAAAATTAGACGTTCCGGTAGTTGTAAAAGAAGTCGGTTTTGGTATGACCAGAGAAACAATGTTGCAATTAATTAGTGTTGGTGTACAAACCATTGATGTCTCAGGCCAAGGGGGAACAAGTTTTACTCAAATTGAAAATGCTCGTCGCCCCAAACGTGAAATGGCTTATCTGAGTGAATTTGGACAATCGACTGCTATTTCATTATTAGAAGCCGCACAAGTCACCCGTTCATTTGAAGTGATTGCTTCAGGTGGGATTCGCAATGCTTTTGATATTTTCAAATCCCTCATCTTAGGGGCAGACACAGTAGGTATTTCTGCTACTATTTTAAATCAACTGCTCAGCCACGGTGTAGACGCGACAATTGCCATGATTGAAAGTTGGCAAGAAGATTTAATCTTGCTTTACACGATGGTGGGCAAAAAAAATACCCATGCTCTTGAAACGGTTCCGGTTATTTTTACAGATGAAGTGTGGCAATGGTGCCAAGCACGGGGAATTGATGTTAGAAAATATGCAATTCGCGGGCAAAATGAAATTCCTTTCCGTTTTTAATCATAAAACGCCAAGCCACAACTTAGATTTTTTCTAAAAGTGGTTTGGCGTTTTTTATAGATGACAAGTTAGAAAAGTATACTTAGCGTTTAAATAGACGCTTAAAAAATCCTGCTTTTTCAGTAGTATTTTCTTTTTTATGAAGTGGCGTCTTTGTAGCCAAGTCAACTGATATATTGGACTCTTTTTGCAAAGTTCGATTTAACTCAACAATGCCTTTTAAACTTTCAGACATACGCCGAATCGCACCTTCTGTTACCTTAAATTGTTCAGCAGCATCGCTTTGTTCTGCTGGACTATTTAATTGAGCAAGAATAGCTTGAAGCAATTGCGCTTGTTGTTTTAAAACAGCATTAATGGGATAAGTTTTTAGCTCTGGGGTGTCTATTTCAAAGTTTACGTAATCGGTCACAACTGACAAACTTTCAATGTAATCGAGTAAATCGTGTTGAAGTGTGGTGATGGATAAATCTTGAGTGGGATTTTCAATTCGCTCGACTAATTTTTTTAACAACTCCTGAGATTGCTTGAGCTCTTTTACTTGTGCTAGTACCATCGCTTTGCCTTCTTCCTTTTTCCTTCTTATCTTTAATATTAGGTTACTCCTAAGAAAAGTCAACTACTCTACTACAAATTTAAATTGTGGCCTTTTTTATCAGCATATCGTTACAACTTACATTAACTTATACACTTTACTTTCATAAAAAAATCCGTCCTAGCTGCTAAGAGGCTAAGACGGATTTTTAACTTACATTTAATTATGCTTTTGCATTGTATGCTTCAACAATGATACCTTTTAATTCAGAAATTAAAGGTTCTTTTGGATTAGCTGTAGTACATTGATCTTCATAAGCAAGTTCAGCCATGCGGTCAACAGTTGTATCCAATGTTTGTTGTGTAACGCCTTGTGCTTTCAAGCTCATATCGATACCAACAGATTTACCTAATTCGTAAACTGCAGTTGCTAATGCTTCGACTAATTCTTCAGTTGTTTCACCTTTAAGACCTAAGAATTTCGCAATATCCGCGTAATCTGTGTCAGCACGGAAGTAGTCATATTTAGGGAACATTGCATGTTTTTGTGGGTCTTTGGCATTGTAACGGATAATATGCGGTAATAAGATCGCATTTGTACGTCCGTGAGGAATACCATATTCGCCCCCAATTTTATGCGCGATTGAGTGACAAATACCCAAGAACGCGTTGGCAAAGGCCATACCTGCCATTGTAGATGCGTTATGCATTTTTTCTCTTGCATCTGGATCAGCTGTTTTCACTGAATTTTCCAAGTTGTCAAAGACAAGTTTGATTGCTTGTAAACTTAAACCACGAGTATAATCAGATGCCATAACAGAAACATAAGATTCAATTGCGTGTGTTAAAACGTCCATCCCTGTATCAGCAGTAACACTTGCTGGCACTGACATAACAAATTGAGGATCGACAATCGCAACGTCTGGTGTCAATGCATAGTCAGCTAATGGATATTTCACATGTGTATCGCTATCAGTAATAACGGCAAATGGTGTTACTTCTGAACCAGTACCTGAAGTTGTTGGGATACATACAAATTGTGTTTTTTCAGGTTTGCCAATTTTGTAAGTCCGTTTGCGAATATCTAAGAATTTTTGTTTTGCGCCAAAGAATGAAGTATCTGGGTGTTCAAAGAACATCCACATGCCTTTTGCCGCATCCATTGCAGAACCACCACCAAGCGCAATTACTGTGTCTGGTTGGAAAGCATTAAAGACTTCAAGACCTTTATAAACTGTGTTTGTTGAAGGGTTTGGTTCAACATCTGAGAAGACTTCAATTTTCACATCGTTTTTGCGACGAGCTAAAACTTCACGTACTGTATCCGCATAACCAAATTGCACCATACCTGGATCACAAACGATCATGACACGTTCAACGTTTTCCATTTTTTCCAAGTATAATAATGAGTTCTTTTCAAAGTAAATTTTTGAAGGTAATTTGAACCATTGCATGTTATTTCTCCGTTTCGCGATAGTTTTAACGTTGATTAAGTTGATCGCAGATACGTTCTTAGAGACAGAGTTACGACCGTAAGAGCCACAACCTAATGTTAATGATGGAATCATTTCGTTGTAAATATTCCCGATACCACCTTCAGCAGATGGAGAGTTTACTAAGATACGGCAAGCTTTCATCTTCAAACCATATTGTAATTGTAAATCTTCATTTTCAGTGTGGATAACCGCAGTATGACCAAGTCCACCTAATTCCAACATACCTTGAGCTAAATCAAAACCATGTTCTGTACTTTGAGCTTTCATCATCGCTAAAACTGGTGATAATTTTTCACGAGATAATGGGTAATCAGCCCCAACACCGTCTAATTCTGCGATTAACATTTTAGTGCCTTCAGGAACTTTAATACCTGCTAATTTGGCAATTTCAGTTGCAGGATGACCAACAATTGCAGGGTTAACCGCATATTTGCCTTCGTTCATAACTGCATCTTCTAATTTTTTCAATTCTGATTTTTTCACAACATAACATTGATGTGCTTCAAATTCAGCTTTAACTGCAGCGTAAATTTCTTTATCAACGATTACACCTTGTTCAGAGGCACAAATCATACCGTTATCAAATGTTTTTGAAACGATAACGTCATTTACTGCACGTTTAATTTTCGCTGTTTTTTCGATATAAGCTGGTACGTTACCGGCACCTACCCCTAAAGCTGGTTTACCAGTTGAGTAAGCTGATTTCACCATGCCAGGACCACCAGTTGCCAAGACAATTGCAACACCTGGGTGGTTCATTAATTTTTGCGTTGCTTCAATTGAAGAATGTTCTTTTTCAATCCATTGAATACAGTTTTCAGGAGCACCTGCTGCAATCGCTGCATCACGAACGATACGCGCTGCTTCTTTTGAACATTCTTGCGCAGATGGGTGGAAAGAAAAGATTACTGCGTTAGCAGTTTTCAATGAGATCATTGCTTTAAAAATAGTAGTTGAAGTTGGGTTAGTTGTTGGAACAACTGCTGCAACGACCCCAACAGGACCTGCAACTTCGATTAGACCTTTTTGTTTGTCTTCGCCGATTATGCCAACTGTTTTATCATGTTTAATTGAGTTCCAGATATATTCTGAAGCATACATATTTTTGATTGCTTTATCTTCGACAATCCCACGACCAGTTTCTTCAACTGCCATTTTTGCTAAAGGCATATGTTTGTCTAAAGCAGCCATTGCCATTTCATGTACGATTTTATCTACTTGTTCTTGGGTAAAGTTTTCCATTTGTTTTGCAGCTTCATTTGCTTTTGCTGCTAACTCGTCGATTACTACATCTGTATTGATTACTTTAACTTCTTTTTCCAATGTCTTAGCCATTGTGTTCCTCCTAAAAGTTGGGTAATTTTCTTTGTTAACCATTTCACATACAGAACTATACACTATAAATTTTAGCTTGTAAATAGTTTTTGTGATTTTTTTCACAGTTTTTTAAATTAAATTTTACCTTGTACTAAAAGCATTTTTACAACCCTTGATTTAAAAACAAAGAAAGCAGTTACAAAGTTTTTATAACTTTATAACTGCTTTAAAAATATTTTTTATCATCTTAAGTAAAATGAAAATAGATTAATTATAACTTAAGTATTTTTTATTCTTAGTAACCCTAATTAGACATTCATTTATTCGTGCACTAGTTTACAAAGATAAAGTAACACCCTAAAAGACCTCAAAAATTTTATCTAACTAATGGAAAATTTTTAGTCAAAAAAAATCCTGCAAAAGCAGGATTAGTCTTTGTCACTATTATCTTCAGTATCAGTAGGGTTAGAAACTAAATCTTCAGTTTTAACTTCTGTTACTGTATCATCCACTACTACTGATTTCCCAGGAGTAATTGATTTGATGGCTTGTTTATCAAAAACAAGAAATACACCTTCACAATCAATTGTGACTGTTTTGTTCGTATCGTCAACTTCAGCCAAAACACCATGCAAGCCGCCGATTGTGACAACTTCATCACCTGGTTTCATTGCGTTTAACGTATTTTGACGTTCTTGTTGTTGTTTTTTGGTTGAACGTGACATAAACCACATCGCTCCTAACAACACTACGAACATAAGAATTGTTGGTAAGCCGCCCATTTTCTTCACCTCGTTTAATTTAATTCACAAGAATAACTTTAACAAAGATTCTTTACTTAAACTAGTTTTTTCTATGAATTTTAAAAACTTTTCGCATTTTCTTTATTGTAGCCATATTCTTCAAAGAAAGCTTGGCGGAATTCCAACAAGTTATCATCCATAATCGCTTGGCGAACTTGTTTCATTAAGTTTAATAAGAAATACAAATTATGATACGTAGTTAGGCGAATCCCAAATGTTTCATCACAATGAATTAAGTGACGGATATACGCCCGACTATAATTACGACAAGTATAACAATCACATTTTTCATCTAGCGGTCTAAAGTCATGGGCAAATTTAGCATTTTTGACAACCAGACGGCCTTTAGAAGTCATACATGTGCCATTGCGAGCAATTCTTGTTGGTAAAACACAATCAAACATATCAATACCACGAATTACGCCGTCGATTAATGAATCGGCAGCACCCACACCCATTAAATAGCGAGGTTTGTGATCAGGAATTAGCGGCGTTGTGAAATCTAAGACACGATTCATTTCTTCTTTTGGTTCCCCAACAGATAAGCCACCAATTGAATAACCAGGAAAATCCATACTGATTAAATCTTTGGCACTTTGACGTCTTAAATCTTCAAAACCAGCCCCTTGAATAATTCCAAATAAACCTTGTCGATCAGGATTAGCATGAGCTTCTAGTCCTCTATAGGCCCAACGTGAAGTACGTTCAACTGATTTTTTAACATAATCATAACTTTCATCAAAAGGTGGACATTCATCAAAGCTCATCATAATATCTGAACCTAATTTATTCTGAATATCAATTGCTTTTTCCGGTGATAAGAAAAGTGGTGCCCCATTCAAATGGTTTTTAAAATGCACGCCTTCTTCAGTAATATTACGCATATCAGCTAGTGAGAAAACTTGAAAACCACCTGAGTCTGTTAAAATAGGTTGATCCCAATTCATAAATTTGTGTAAGCCGCCTGCTTCTGCGACTAAATCTTCACCCGGGCGTAACCATAAATGATACGTATTACTTAAAATTACACCAGCACCCATTTCTTTTAACTCTTCTGGTGCCATAGTTTTAACTGTCGCTAGTGTTCCCACCGGCATAAACATCGGTGTTGGAAAAGTTCCATGCGGGGTAATTAATTCACCCAGGCGTGCGCCTGTATGTTTTTCTTTTTTAATTAAACGGTATTTGATGGCAGGTTCTTGCGCCATTTTACTCCCTACTTTCTACTTTGTTCTGTGTAGCTTCAACCATCATAAAGGCTAGGGGAAAAATTTGCAAGGTCATAATTTTGACTGTTATTTTCTTTTAATAAATGTCCCTTTATTCAGCAAAAAAATAGCAAAATCTCTATAAACTCATGTAATTTCCAAAAGTTAAAGTTTTTGTTATACTGAAATTACTTATAAAAAGGAGTTGAAAAAATGAAATCATCTGGTGAATTAAAGTTAGAAGCCAAACAAATGTTACAAGGCCGCTGGAAAGATGCGGTTTTAATGAACTTGATTCCAACTGTAATTGGCATTGCCATTGCCGCAATTATCTTAATTCCTCTTATTGCCATTATCGGTGGAGTTGCAATCTTTAGTCCTGATACATTAGATACTGTTTCAAATGGGATTAACAGTAATGGGGATGTTTCTTGGACAGCCCAAATTGGCAATCAAGGGGGCGGTATTCTTAGTGGACTATTAACGACTATTTTTGTTTCTGGAATGTCTTGGACGTTTTTAGACATTTATCGGGGTAAACGGGTAGACATTCATCCTTTAAACGACGTTTTCCGCGCTTTTAAGAGTCCCTTTTTAGTAGGTGTGGTCTGTATTTACCTACTTTCAACCATCTTCATTGGCTTGTGGTCATTGCTGTTTTTGATCCCTGGTATTATTAAAAGTTATTCTTATGCCCAAGCAAACTTTATTTACTACGATATTTTAGAAGGTACTGGTCAAAAACCAGGCTATCTCGAATGTATTACTGCAAGCCGCCGTTTAATGAATGGCTATAAAGGTCAATTATTCTGGTTAGATTTAAGCTTTATTGGTTGGCACATTTTAGCAATCTTAACTTGTGGTATTGGCTACCTATGGTTAAATCCTTACATTTACGCTACGAAAGCTGCCTTTTACAATAATTTACCAAATGAAGCTGAAACATTTTAATCACTAAAAAGGATTGAAATAAAAAGGCCTAATAAATGCTACTTATTGTGCGTCTTTACTTAGAAAAAGGAGCTGTGACAAGACTGTCACAGCTCCTTTAGTATTTCATTATATGCTTCAAAAAAAGTTTAGTCTTCTTCTGCTGAAAAATGGAACTTAATCATCTCATTTACAAAGACTGGTACAATCGACAAGATGGCCACTAAGAACCAGTGATTTAAACTAATATGAACTAAGTTAAATAAGCCTTGAGTAAATGGTAATAACGCAATTGCCGTCGTAATCAAAATTGCCAAGACCGACATTTCAAAAAGTGATTTATTCGATGATAATTTCACTTGGAAAATGGAACGACTACTGCGAACATTAAAGACGTGGATAATCGATGAATAAGCCAAGACTAAAAAGGCAACAGTTTGGCCCACTTCTGGACTTGCATCAACCCAAGGACTGACACTATCCACAAAAGAACCTAAATAATAACCAAAAAGAGTGACGATAGTAAAAATACCGGCATTTACCGCAATTTTCTTCCATAATCCCCGTGCAAAAATTCCCTCATGTGCTGGAATTGGCGGCTCATTCATGATACCGGCTTCAGCTGGTTCTCGCCCTAAAGCAAACCCAGGTAATCCATCAGCGACGACGTTAACAAATAATAGTTGTACCGCACTAAATGGTGCCCCCCAACCAATTAACATCGCGATTAAGACGATAAAAATTTCGGAGATATTACAACTTAATAAAAAGTTGATGGCTTTGCGAATATTTTGATAAACAGTCCGACCTTGGGCCACGGCATCAACAATTGTTGCAAAGTTATCATCTGTTAAAACAATATCGGCGGCTCCTTTGGCTACGTCTGTCCCAGTAATTCCCATCGCACAACCAACATCACTGGCATTTAATGCTGGCGCATCATTGACACCATCACCTGTCATGGCTACTACAGCACCCGTTCGCTGCCAAGATTTTACGATTCTAATTTTATCTTCTGGTGTTACGCGGGCATAGACGGTCAAATCTTTTACTTTTCCATCTAATTCTTCATCTGTTAGTTTTTGTAATTGCGAACCAGAAATTGCTTGATTTTTATGACTTAAAATGCCTAATTCTTTAGCAATTGCACTGGCTGTAACCACGTGGTCGCCTGTGATCATCACTGTTTTGATGCCTGCTTTACGCGCTTTTTTAATTGCTCCTTTACTTTCTGGTCTTGGTGGATCAATCATGCCCACTAAGCCGAGTAAGCGTAAATCTTGTTCTAAATTTTCAGATGTAATTTCAGTTGGTTCTGATTCAAAGACACGGTATCCAACCGCAATCACTCGCAATGCTTTTTTACCAAAACGATCATTGACAACTTGGGCACGCTCCACATCCCCATAATGAAATCTTGGCATTAAGACATCAAAGGCACCTTTGGTAACAGAAAGAAACTTTTTATTTCCCATCTTATGAACAGTGGTCATCATTTTCCGTTTTGAATCAAATGGTAATTCTGCCACCCGTGGATACTCTTCATCCAATTCTTTTTTGGTGTGATAATTTTCTTCAATTGCGCGCACAATTGCAACTTCTGTTGGATTTCCTTTCACAACTACTTCGTCATCTTCGCCTTTTTCTACAATAACGTCTGTACAAAGACTGGCGATTTTTAAAACTTCCATCGCTTCATCAGTCATACCGTCTTCAACATCTGTTACTTCATCACCGCGAGACCAAACACGGCGAACTTGCATTTTATTTTGCGTTAAAGTCCCTGTTTTATCTGAACAAATTACACTAGCAGTACCAAGTGTTTCCACTGCTGGTAAACGTCTAATAATGGCATTTTTCTTTGCCATTTTCTGCACACCATAAGCCAATGTTAAGGTAACGATAACCGTTAGTGTTTCTGGAACGGCGGCAACAGCTAAAGAAACAGATGTCATAAACATTTCTAAAAGCGGTTCATTTTGTAAATAGCCAATTAAAAAGACTAAAGCGGCAGCGACTAAAGCAATTAAGCTGATTCGTTTCCCTAATTGGTTTAAACGTTTTTGCAACGGTGTTAAAGATGTACCAGAATCACTTAATAAACCAGCAATTTTACCCATTTCAGTGTCCATACCTGTACCGGTTACAATCGCTTGTCCACGACCATTGACCACCGTACACCCTTTAAACACCATATTTTGTTGATCACCTAATGGTAATTCTTCCTCACTAATAAACTCAGCATCTTTTTCTACCGGCTCACTTTCCCCGGTCAACGCAGACTCCTCAATTCGCAATTGGGAAGCTTGCGTTAAACGAGCATCCGCCGCAATCATAGCTCCGTTTTCAATCACCAATAAATCGCCTGGCACTAATTCATCGGCATCGATTTCTTTTTGCTGTCCATCACGAATGACCGTAGCCGTTTGCTTATTCATATCTTGCAATGCACTGAGCGCTTTTTCAGCATTTCCTTCTTGGACAATCGTCAAAACAGAATTAATCACAATAATCGCAATAATCAATATTCCTTCAAATAAATCACCATGTTCAGTGGCAATAGCGGTATAAAATGAAATAATCGCCGCCACTATTAAAACTAACGTGGTAAAGTCCGTTAAACTGAGTAAAATCTTTTTCACCATGGAATCTTTCTTCTCTTCAGCAAAACGATTCGGCCCGTACTTTTCATATCGTTTTTGGGCTTCTTGATTGCTAAGACCAGCTTTAGTTTGTGAAGAAAACTCCTCCACTATTTCATCTGCTGTTTTTTTATAATAGTCCATCATCTTCTCTCCCTTTAATTTAATTCATAATTTAACTATAACATATGATTTTTTAAGACAACAAACTATATGCGGTTTTTTCACAATTGTTCAAAAAATATTCACAATTAACGTAGGAAATTTTATTTTATAAAAGGAGAGTTTATCACTTGTAAGCGCTTTTATATCGTGCTATACTATGGGTGTAAGGAAGGAAGATATTTGTTGGAAAGGAGATCTCGAAAAGAAGAAAAATTAAACAAGCTAAAAGTTGTTCGATGTACAAGATTCACCTAGATTTATATGTGTGAAGTAAAAAAATTATAAATAGTGAATGCGTATTAGAAGTTGAAATTTAACACAACAAGTAGTAAAAAATAATACGTAACAATTAAACAATTATAAAATACAAAATTACAAGTGAATAGCAACAAGAATCACATGTTTTAGTGTAGAAAATGTAGTGAAAACAAAATTTTATGTTTAACACAAGAGATTGGTACTTTGCATATATAAACTGCAAATAACCCTTTTCAACAAATCCTTCCATGATATAAAAGAGGATGGGCACTCGAGAGCCCATCCTCTTTCTTTTTGTTCTTTTCTTATTCATCAAAACTCTAAAAACATCATATACGCTTATTAGCACAATTTATTTTTGAGTTTTTTGTTGCGGTAATTTACTTATCATTAAAAACAGCTTAGTTGGGGTTACAATTTATTTTACAAACATCGCATCGCCAAAACTAAAGAAGCGGTAGCGGGCTTCAATCGCATGTTGGTAAGCCGCTAATGTTAATTCACGTCCAGCAAAAGCACTGACTAACATTACTAAAGTTGATTTTGGCAAATGAAAATTGGTACTAAAGGCTTGCACAATTTTAAATTCATAACCTGGAGTGATAAAAATATCTGTCCAACCACTATCGGCTTTAATTTCACCATCGAATTTGCTGCCAATTGTTTCAAGCGTGCGAATCGAAGTGGTACCGACTGCCACAATTTTACCGCCAGCAGCTCTTACTGCATTCAACTCTTGTGCAGCTTCTTCTGTTAAACGGTAAAATTCACTATGCATTTGATGTTTGGAAATATCATCAACGCTGACAGGTCTAAACGTCCCCAGTCCCACATGTAAAGTTAAATAAACTAACTTCACTCCTTTAGCTTCAATTGCAGCTAATAATTCTGGCGTAAAATGTAAGCCCGCTGTTGGCGCTGCAGCTGAACCATTTTCTTTGGCATAGACAGTCTGATAACGATCTGGATTTTCCAAACGTTCTTTAATATAAGGTGGTAGCGGCATTTCCCCTAATGACTCTAAAATTTCTAAGAAAATCCCATCATACTTAAAAGTAATAATTCGTCCGCCGTGTTCTAATTCTTCTTCTACAACCGCTTTTAGCCGGCCATCACCAAAAACAATTTCTGTCCCCACTTTTGCTCTTTTGGCTGGTTTAATTAAGGTTTCCCATGTATCACCTGTCGTATTGGTTAAAAGAAGAACTTCTAAATGACCACCCGTATCCGGTTTTTCACCATGCAAACGCGCTGGTAAAACGCGCGTATCATTCATAACTAAAGCATCGCCAGGATTTAATTCATCAATAATATCGCTAAAATGTCGATCTTCCATTTCACCCGTTTGTCGATCTACCACCAATAAACGAGAACTAGAACGCTTTTCCAATGGTGTTTGCGCAATCAGTTCTTCAGGCAAATCAAAATCAAAATCTTCTGTTGTTAACATTTTTACCACTCTTTTCCTGAAATTGTCTTTTGTATTTTAACACTTTTTATACTACTTGACGATGAATGAGACACATTACTTGCTGAAAACTTTTTTAGTCGTTAAACTTACATAAAGTAAGAAAAATGGTGCGATTCTACTCACCTATTTTTTCTAATTTCAAAAAGAGGTGTCTTTTATGCCAGCGTTTCATCACATTTCATTATTAACGAAAAACCGTCAGCAAAATGTGGCGTTTTATACCCAACTATTGGGGATGCGCTTTGTTAAAAATACCGTTAACCAAGAAAACACCCGTATGCTTCATTACTACTACGGTGATTATACTGGTAGTCCTGGTAGCGTTGTTACATTTTTCATCGTGCCTCACTTAGGACAACGGTATGACAATGATCATTTTTTAGCCACAATTGGCTTAAATATTCCGGCTAATAGCTTAAACTATTGGTATGAACGATTAACCAATGCTGGTGTTACCGTCACAAAACAAGAAAACCAATTATTTTTTAACGATCCAGATGAGGTTGCTATTATTTTAACTGAAGTTACAGAAGGTCCCCTCAAATCTGAATTACAAGTTCAAAATGATGTCCCAGGCGATAAACAAATTTTAGGGCTTGCTTCTACTCAGCTACATGTTTCTGATCCTAAAGCAACGGCTGATTTTTTTAAGCGCTATTTAGATTGGGATGTTATAG
This sequence comes from Enterococcus sp. DIV0755b, assembly GCF_051713765.1. Taxonomy (NCBI): domain Bacteria; kingdom Bacillati; phylum Bacillota; class Bacilli; order Lactobacillales; family Enterococcaceae; genus Enterococcus; species Enterococcus sp. DIV0755b. Next base: position 63,936 of record NZ_JBIOQN010000001.1, read on the forward strand.
ATGGCAAAATAAACTTAAGTCAAAATGAACACTTAGAACTTTATCAAACTCAAACAATCGAAAAAATGCGAATGGGCCGGGGTGCTATTGATCATGTGGCGTTTGCTGTTAAAGATGATGCCGCTTTAGAAGATTTATATCAAAAAGCCCAAGCACAAAATTGGCAAATTGAAGAAATCATCTCACGGGGCTATTTCAAGAGTCTTTATATTCGCGAACCTGGTGGTAATCGTTTAGAGTTTGCTACCATGTCACCTGGCTTTACGATTGATGAACCATTAGAAACGTTAGGAGAAAGTTTTGCCTTACCACCTTTTTTAGCCGATAAACGGGCTGAAATTGAAGCCAACTTGTACCCAGTCGACTAGATAATTCCTCATTTTACACGACACGCTACTAAGCTATCATTAGTAGCGTGTTTTTTGTTCGATTAAAAAAGCGTTATCAATTTTTCTGGCAAACAGAAATTTTTCCAAAATTATGCGTATTATTTGTCATATCCTTCATTTACTTACATACTAGTAGTGATACATAACTGGGAAAATGATGAAGAGGTGAAGTAAATTGATCGAATTTCAACATGTAACAAAAATTTATAAAGGTGGTAAAGTCGCTGTCGAAGACGTCAATTTGTCTTTTAATAAGGGCGAATTTATTTGTTTTATCGGTACAAGTGGTTCGGGTAAAACAACGTGTATGCGAATGATTAATCGCATGAATGAACCAACGAAAGGGAAAGTACTCATTAACGGTAAAGATGTTAAAGATGTTAACCCTGTCGAACTGCGTCGCCAAATTGGCTATGTCATTCAAAATATTGGTTTAATGCCGCACATGACGATTCGCGAAAATATTACATTGGTTCAAAAACTGATGAAAGTTGATGAAGAAACACGCAAACAAACCGCTGAAAAAATGATTGATTTAGTTGAATTGCCCCGCGAAATGCTAGATAGATATCCAGCGGAACTTTCTGGTGGGCAACAACAACGGATCGGCGTTGTCCGGGCCTTAGCAGCCAACCAAGATATTATCTTAATGGATGAACCTTTTGGAGCTTTGGACCCGATTACACGGGGTGCGTTACAAGATTTAGTCAAAGATTTACAAGAGCGACTAGGTAAAACAATCGTTTTTGTTACCCACGATATGGATGAAGCATTAAAACTTGCTAATCGCATCGTTATTATGAGTGAAGGTAAAGTTATTCAATTTGATACGCCGGAAAATATTTTGAGAAACCCAGCGAATGAATTCGTCGAAGAGCTAATTGGTGAAGATCGCTTATTACAAGCAAAACCCGATACTACAACAGTCGGTGAAGTGATGTTAAATAGCGCCATTACGATTACACCAGAAAAATCTTTACGTGAAGCCATTTCTCTCATGCGGGAAAAACGGGTCGATACGTTACTTGTAACAGATAATAGTAAAATTTTAAAAGGTTTTATTGATGTCGAATCTATCGACAAAATGCGTGGTAAAGCTTCTAGCGTAGGGGATATTTTAAATAAAAATGTTTTCTATGTAAAAGAAGATAAATTATTGCGAGATGTTTTACAGCGTATTTTAAAACGCGGCTTGAAATACGTTCCCATTGTCGATCAACAAACACGGGTCGTTGGTATTTTAACACGCGCCTCATTGGTGGATATTGTCTATGATGTTTTATGGGGTGATGAAGCTTCGATTAGTGAAGCGATTGAATCTGCAAAAGAGGAGGCGTAGAGCATGGCTGATTTTTTTGCAAAACACGGTTCAGAGATTTTAAATAAAAGTTTTGAGCATATTTATATTTCCTTTTTTGCATTAATATTGGGAATTGTGATTGCGGTGCCACTGGGGGTTTTATTAACACGGTTTAAAAAAGTGGCAAACATTGTCATTACTGTCACCAGCGCACTACAGACTATTCCTTCACTGGCGCTATTAGCATTAATGATTCCGATTTTTGGTGTCGGTAAAGTACCTGCGATTATCGCATTATTTATCTATTCACTGTTACCAATTTTACGTAATACTTATATTGGAATGAAAAATGTTGATGGCAATTACTTGGATGTAGCCCGAGGTATGGGGATGACGAATTTACAATCAATCTTTAGTGTTGAGCTGCCAATTGCAATGCCAACCATTATGGCGGGTATCCGCTTAGCTTCTGTTTACGTTATCGCTTGGGCAACTCTTGCTTCTTATATTGGCGCTGGTGGCTTAGGGGACTTGATTTTCAGCGGTTTAAACAACTATCAACCTGATTTAATCTTCGCCGGAACAATTCCTGTTACTTTATTAGCTTTACTAAGTGATTTCCTTTTAGGATTATTAGAAAACTATTTAACACCCAAAGCATTAAGGGGGACGGATTAATGAAAAAACTAAAGACACTCTTCCTCACTCTTATGACTACTGTCTTACTAGCCGGCTGTTCTTTTCCGGGCCTTGCTTCTTCTAGCAGTGAAAACACCGTCGCAATTACTGGTGGTATTACCTCTGAAGCTCAAATTTTAGCAAGTATCGTAGCTGGGATGATTGAACATTATACTGATTTAAATACGACAATTATTAATAATTTGGCCACCACCACGATTAATAACCAAGCGATGATTAATGGTGACGCTCAAATTTCGGCTGCTCGTTATACTGGAACAGATTTAACGGCAACGTTAGGCATGGAACCGGTAAAAGACCCTGCTGAAGCTTTCAAAATTGTAAAATCAGAATTCAACAAACGCTATCAACAAACATGGTTTAAATCGTATGGCTTTGACAATACCTATACTTTTTTAGTCCGAAAAGATACTGCTGAAAAATATCATTTGAAAAAAATTAGCGATTTGAAAAACGTTAGTGATGAATTAGTCGCAGGCGTTGATACTTCGTGGATTAACCGTAAGGGTGATGGCTATGACGGTTTCCAAAAAGAGTATGGTTTTTCGTTTAAAAACATTTTACCAATGCAAATTGGATTAGTTTATGATGCCGTAGCTGCAGGGAAAATGGATATTGTTTTAGGTTACTCAACAGACGGCCGGATTGGCAGTTATGATTTGGTGATGTTAGAAGATGACTTAAAATTCTTCCCACCTTATGATGCAGCGGCTATTGCCGATAATGCTTTATTAAAAAAATATCCCGATTTACAAACTGCATTAGGACGTTTAGAGGGTGTCATTGATACCCCACAAATGCAAAAGCTAAATTACGAGGCTGATAATAATTTAGTCGAGCCTTCTGTCGTTGCAGAAAAATTCCTTAAAGACAACCACTATTTCGAAGGGAAGTGAGTAGATGAATCTGCAAAATATGAATTTAGCCGAACAATTTGTTTATTACTTTAAAGAAAACGGCAGCTACGTTTTCAGTCAATTTTTACGCCACTTCTTAATTTCGATTTATGGTGTACTACTAGCAGCGATTGTCGCCATTCCATTAGGGATTTTAATTTCCAAACGACATAAATTAGCTGATTGGGTCATTCGGATTGCCAACGTCATTCAAACAGTTCCGCAACTAGCGATGTTATCCATTTTAATGATTGGTCTAGGCTTAGGGGTGAATGTGGTAATCGTGACTGTTTTTCTTTATTCGATTTTACCAATTGTCAAAAATACGTATACCGGCATGAAACAAGTGGATAAAAACGCTTTAGATGTTGGTAAAGGTATGGGCATGACAAGCTGGCAAAGACTTTATCTCATTGAATTACCACTTTCAATTTCTGTTATTATGGCAGGTATTCGTAACGCTTTAGTCGTTGCAATCGGTATTACCGCAATCGGTGCCTTTGTCGGTGCTGGTGGTCTTGGTGATATTATTATTCGAGGCACAAATGCCACAGATGGTGCCTCAATTATTTTAGCCGGTGCTTTACCGACAGCCTTAATGGCAATTATCACAGACTGGATTTTAGGTATGGTAGAACATCGTTTAGATCCAGCTGGCAAAACATCTAAATAAATGGAGTTGAAAAAAGGCTATGACAGAAACTGATTTTGTCATAGACTTTAATCGCGTAAAGGAGATGTAACAAGACTTTTGTCACATCTCCTTCTTTTTTTGTCTCTTTTATTTCTTCAAGTGATAACTATAAGTTCCAACAACAATATTTTGACGCCAAGATAAACGCATCCGCAACCGCAAACTCGTTTGGTTATGCAAAATATTTTGCCAACGTCTCCGTGGCACAAATTGGGGAATGATAACTGTAGTCGTGTAGTTATGTTTCATAGCATTTTTACTAACTAAATCGACATACCGGATAATCGGATTTTCAATCGAACGGTAAGAAGAATGAACCACAGAAAAACGCACATCTGGGAAATTTTGTTTAAATTCAGCTTCGATTTCTTTTTCTTTTTTGATATCTTCATCTAAGGAAACATGCATCGCTACTACGTAATCACCAATCGATTGCGCATAATTTAAAGCCCCGACATTTACCCGGGTAACATTACCAACTAAAACAATCACAGTATTGCCATCATACGTATGAAGTTTTGCATCAGCCTCCATTAGTCGTAGTTGTTCAGCAACTTTGCGGTAATGATCATGTATTTTGTAAAAAATAAAGAGTAATACTGGCATAATGATAAAGAATGGCCAAATATCACCAAGTCGATATGCAAATAAGATGGCGATAATCGCATAAGAGATCAACGCTCCGACGATATTGGCGATTGATTTTTTTAGCCAACCACTACCTTGTTTTTGCCAATGACGGACCATGCCGGTTTGTGACAATGCAAAAGGAATAAATACCCCAATCGAATAAAGTGGAATTAAGCGTTCAGTTGAACCTTGGAAAATAATCAATAAAACAATTGAACCTGCCGCTAAAGTAATAATCCCATTGGAATAACCTAAACGGTCGCCTCGATCTTGATACATGTGGGGCATAAATTTGTCTTTAGCTAAGTTATAAGCTAAAACTGGAAAAGCAGAAAAACCCGTATTGGCCGCAACCGCTAAAATTAAAGCAGTACTAAATTGTAAAGCATAATACATAATACCATGCCCAAAAACAGCTTCACCAATTTGAGATAAAACTGTTACTTCTGTTTTTGGCACAATCCCATACCAATAGTTAATAAAGGTAATGCCGACAAAGAAGAAACCTAAAATACTCGCCATAATCGCTAAAGTCGCAGCAGCATTTTTTGCCCGTGGCTTTTTAAAAAACGGTACCGCGTTACTAATCGCTTCTACCCCAGTCAATGAGGAAGAACCTGAAGAAAAAGCACGTAAAATTACTGCTAGCGAAATACCAGGAACGATTGCCCCAGGTAAAGCCGTAGCATGCAGTGGTTGTGCACCTATCGCAATTTTAAATAACCCAACTGCAATTAAGATCGTAATCACTGTAATAAATGTATAAACTGGCACCATCAAAAAACTAGCGGATTCTCTTAGGCCCCGTAAATTCATCATCATAATTATTAAGACAATAAAAATTGAAATTGCCACTTGATGCCCATACAAGGCTGGAACAGCAGAAGTAATGGCTTCAGCCCCAGCAGAAACGGATACAGCAACGGTTAGCATATAGTCAATTAACAATGAACCTCCAGCAATCAGTCCTGCATTTCGCCCTAAATTCTCACTACTAACTACATAGGCTCCACCGCCATGGGGATAAGCATGAATAATTTGCCGATACGATAAGGTTAAAGAAACTAACAAAATAATCACAAAAGCAGCAATTGGTAATGAATACCAAATAGCAGCCGTAGATAATGCTACTAATACAACTACAATTTGCTCGGTCCCGTATGCAATGGAGGATAACGCATCAGAAGATAATAATGCTAACGCAGCAAAACGCGTTAATTTTTGCTCATCATTTTCCGCTGATTTTAAAGGCCGTCCCACTAACAGCCGTTTTAAATAATTCACTTTTCCTTACTCCTTTACGAAATAATTTACTTTCACAAGTTCGTTAATGGTGGTTTTGTAACAACCCTAAAAATAAAAATAATTGCTGCAATCAAGAGTGTATGCTACGCCTCTCTTTTGAAAAAGTCAATGAAAATTTCAGTTAAAAATTTTCTGTTTTTTTCTCCCCACAGAAGTCCAAGTTTTACAACAGAGTAAGCGTTTTATCGGAAAACTGAAAAAGAAGACAAATTATAATAATTTGCCTTCTTTTTTCCTTGTGACACATTAATGGAAGAAATGACTTTCTTTAGTCATATTTCCTAGTTTTTTAGTTGCACCTTCTAAGTATGGATAGACAATTGTCCCGACTACCCCAAAGAAGATAAACAACCCTAACAAAATGAAAATATTTGGCCACGCGTTTGGCCAGTAAATACCACCGGCTGACTCACGTAACAAATCAACCGCATGGGTAAATGGTAACAACGGATTAATCATTTGGAAGAACTTCCCTGAAACTTGAATTGGATAGTTCCCCCCACCCCCAGAAATTGAGAGCACCAAGATTATAATTGCAATCCCTTTACCAATATTCCCAAATAGCGCTGCTAAAACGTAAACGATCATCATAAAGGCTAAGCCGACTAATAAGCCAAATAAGACGGCATAAACGGGTTGTTTCACATCGACTCCTAATAAGAAGTAATTTCCTAAGGTTACGATTAGCGCTTGCCCTACTCCTTCGGTTAAGAAAGTTAGCATCCGCGCAACAAAAGTTTCTCGTTTTGAAAAACGACCTTTGTTTTTATCTTCAATGTAAACATCTGTCGCAGCTACACTAGATAAAAGTAATGCCCCAACCCATAAACATAGCGCTGTATAAAAAGGCGTGCTGGCAGAACCATTGTTTGCCATCGGGTACATTTGATTGGTTTTTAAAGCAACTGGATTGGTGAAAAATTCACTTTCTTTATTGGCATCTAATTTCAACAATTTAATAATTTCACCAAGATCCGCAGTTTCTTCACCTTTTTTAATGGCAGCTGCGGCTTTTTCAATTCCAGTTCTTAGCGATGGCCAGTTATTTTGAATCAGATCTGTGGCCACATCTAATGCTTTTTCAACTTCTGGTAATTTTTCATTCACCATTCCCATCGTACTGGTCAAATCTTTTTTAATTCCAGGCCAATCTTTTTCATAAAAGTCGACTGCTAAAGCCAATTTTTTCTCGACTTCCGGCAAATCATTTTTATACAAATCGGCACCTTTATTAATACCAGAAACAATCGCATTCATATGTCCATTTAACATCACATTTGCGTCATGCAACTCTTTGCCAATCGCTGGCATTTCTTTTTGATATTTTTCTAAAATAGTAACTGCGTTTGTGATAGTCGTCTTAGTTGAAGACAATAGTGATTGAAAATCAATATGTTGGGCTTTTGTTAACAATCCATCAGCAGTATTAATAGTATTAATTAATTGGGTTAAACCTTTTGAAATTTCACTGGAAATCTCAGTTGCATCAATACCACTTAAAACATTATTCACTTCATCGCCTATATCTTGGACTTGGTCGATAAAGTTAAGCGCTGCATTGACATCCCCGGCTTGAATATAGCCATTTAACGTGGTAATCCGAGTCGCTAAACCACTAATCAGCGTTTTGGCATTATTTAAGCGACTGACTAAATCTTGTAAAATTTGACTATCACTGGCATTGGGTAACTTGTTGATAAAATCAATCAGATTTTGAATAATTGTCTGCTGTGTATTCAAATGGCTAACAAAATCTTGAAGCGTTTTGTCGATTGCCTTTTTTTCTTCAGCGGATAACTGATTATCTTTTAGAGCTGTGGAGACATCTTCTAATGCACTATTTAATTCCGTATGAATAAACTGCAAATTATTTAAAATCATGTTAACACTTTGGGTAATATTAGGAATCGCCTTTTGTAGTTCTTCGGCGCCTTCTTTTGTCGTATTCGCAAATTCTTGTGCTTGATTGCCTAATTTTTGAATATCCGGCAAAATCCCTTGGACTTGTTCGATAATGGTTAAGCCTTGTTTGGCATCTTTAATCCCTGCATCCATGGTACTCTTGATATTTTCAAAATCGCTATCCACCATGGCTAATTGTTTACCGGCATTTTGAATTTCTGGAATCTTAGCCTGCAAGTCCAAAATAATGGCTGCTTCTTTTTTCAATTGCGGCATTTTATCATTTAAACTGACTAATTTGTCCCCCATCTCATCAACTTGGGGCAGATAATCAATAAATTGATTGGCTTTATTCAGTTTTTCTTTAATTTCAGGCATTTTACCTTTTAAAGCCACAACTTCTTTTGTGTAACCTTCAATTTGATCGAGGTTATCATTTGTCGTCAAAATTAAATTTTTGACTTTATTGATGCTAACTAGATTGGTGTCAATATCATAGCCCACTTCATTGAATACTTTCATTAAGGTATTGCTGGCAGTATCAATAAACTGACTCGAAATCTGATCTTGTAAACTAGTAGCTCCTTTGTCAGTAATTTTGGGCGCAATCGCATTAATTTTTTCATTAATATAATATTCAATCGTCGGCTTTTTAATTGTTCCAGTGGTAAAGCTCAATAGATCTTGGGAAAATTCTTTTGGTAAATAAATCCCGGCGTAATATTTCCCAGAGCGTACACCTTTAGTTAGGTCTTCTTTTGAGTCGACAAAGCGCCAACCTAACTGTTTATTTTTATGAAGAGTATCAATCACCTGATCGCCAATCTCTACTTTTTTATCCTGTAAACTGGCACCAGCATCATCACTATAAACTGCAATAGGCAATTCACCAGTATTACCATAAGGATCCCACAAGGCTTTAATGTTAAACCAAGCGTATAAAGAAGGTAAAATCATTAATGCAACGATTAGAAAAGTTGCCATCGGATTTTTAAAAATTCGTTTCCAGTCTGTTTTATATAATTCAAAAACATTTTTAATATGCTGCATATTCATCACCTTTATTTTTTTATGCTTGATTACTTTACCACGCATTAATTTTGGCTGCCATCTAAAAAAGCTATGATAGACTTGTCTTTTTGACACTTATGACAATCTGTCATAAAGAAAAGGCTTGCAAATTCTTTTTAGAAACAATCATCTTAAACATTACTTTAAGTTTATCAAAATTATCATTATATAGAAATAAATACGGTTCTTTTGGCAAATGAAAAAGCTTGTGAGGGCCCATTAAGACGTTTCACAAGCTGTATCCATTATAATGTATTTAAGAAATCCAAAAGAACTTTTAGACTTTTCCCTTGTAAAAAAGGGGTTAAACCAATTTCTGCCGGATCCCGATGATTAGCAGGTAAACTTTGGTCAGGCACTAATACGACTTTCATGCCGGCCTCCATGGCTGCTTTAGCGCCAGTTAAAGAATCTTCTGCCGCAATAGTATGTTTTGGGGAAACTTTCACTTTTGCTGCAGTTGCCAAATAAATTTCCGGATTAGGCTTTAATTCTTTGACATCATCGCCAAATGTTACCACGTCAAAAAATGGTGCCAATTCAAAATAATCTAAATACATCTGACCTCTTTTTTTCAATGTCGAAGTGGCTAGGCCGCAATAAAGACCTTTTTCTTTTACTTTAGCCAATGTTTCTTTAGCGTAAGGCTTTAATTTCAAAGCGCCATGGGCTAATTCGTCGGCGATAAAAAGTTCTCGTTCCTCTTTCATTTCTTCGACAATTGTCGCAGAACCAAAATGAGCCACTAATTTAGCCATCGTTTGGCTTGCACTTTGACCGCTCCAACCTCTCATGTCCGCTTCTGTTAAGGCAATACCGTGATTTTTTGCTACTTTTAACCAACCTCGCTGGTACATTTGTTCGCTATCTATTAGCAAACCATCCATATCAAAAATTACCATCTCAATCATCAAATCACCCTAAATTCTTTGCATTTAAAAATTTTTCTACCGTTGAATTAAATATTTCACTCACTTTTTCTGGTGCTTGCTCATAGGACAAATTAATAGTTGGTGTAGCTAAACTATCAAAAGCACTTAGCGGTTGTAAATTTTCTTGCGAAAAAGTTACTTTTGGCGCATGAATCGTTTCTCCGCACGGACCAGAGTGAATAATGGCCATTTCAGCTTTATTTTCTGGTAAAAGGCGTAGCCGGTAAAAGACTCCATCTAAAAATTCTCGTTGTTCACCATAATTTTCTTTGATTTTTTGCCACTGTTCTGCTTTCAATGTAACCCCTCCCTAACTTTATTATAATCCAAAAAGCACCTTCTAACCAATGGCGGTTGCAGGTGCTTTTGTTTTTTTCTTTAAAAAATTTATTGTTCCTTTTTCTGACTTAATGATTCATCCATAATAAAAGTCGCGATTCGCTCATGGTGTTTATAGTTTGGATAAACAAAGCGGCCTGAACGAAACTCAGTAGCATCTAATTTTTCCAAATAGAGATCAGAAGCTTCTTTTTGAATCGTAATAACCCGACGATTTAAAACTTCCCAATCTGTTTCTGACAGATAATTATCAACAATCATCAAATTACTATGTTGATAGTCAGCTAATAAGTCATTGGTAACTACTAGGTCATATTCTTCAAATAGTTTTAATTCTGCGCTAGAAACAAAAAGTGGCGACTCTTTATATAAATCAATTTTAAACCGTTCACCATATTGTCCTTTTAACAAACTACGCAGCATATTGGCATGGCGAATTCCCATATTACTAACAATTAAAATTGATAACCGTCGCCGCAAACTTTCTAATTGAAGCGGTAAATTTTCCCATTCCTTCAATAAAATACATAAAACATCAGATTCTGTTTTTTGTACCCAAGGAAAATTACAATCTTTTTCAATTTCGCGTAAATTTACACTGACAATTTTGGAAAAAATAGGATAAATTCGTTGAATATTTTGGGCTGACTCTTGACTATAGTTGTGTAAAATTTCCCGATCATAAGGATACAGACTATAAGTAGAATATAGCCCCATTAATTGTTGTACAATCTTTTTTTCATCCCGTGTGCTTAAAGGAAAATCAACAGCTTTAGATACAGCTTGTAAAAAGTGCTCCACAGCCGTTTGAATACGTATTTCTTGTTGCTGATTATCCCAAGTATAATATTCATGAAAAACCGTGCGACTCGTCTCTTTATACCACTCAGGAACTAGAACATACTGAGTACTGGCAATTTTTTCACTATAGCTATGGTTACTTTTAATTAAATGATCTAAAAGATCATCCTCTTCTGCATAAATTGCTTCACTTAAGAGAAACCCTTGTGAGGCCCGAATAATCGTTACCATTAAGAGATAGGCATGTTCAATAATTTCATGGTCATCCCATAAGATATCAAAATCAGTAGAAGTTCTCATCACAAAACAAATTAACTCCTGTCTATCGATTGGAAAAGGCCAGTTGGCAGTACCATAAGCTTCAAGAAAATAAGCTTGGTAGAAAAAACGCACCCAGCGTTCATCTGGGGCTGTAATCCGAAACGGCTTACGTTCCAAGGTCAGTCCTCTTCTTTTTAAAGCTTTTCCCACACTACTTACCATTCGATAAAAAGTAGCTTCACTTAAAAATAATTTATTAATCCAAAATTCAGCGTCTTGATCTGGATTTAAAAAGACTTGTTCTAAAAATTGGAATTCGTTGGAACTTTGAATCACATTTTGATAAATGTTATTAATCTTGTTTGACTGCATAGGATGTGCTTTTATCCCACGCACCTTTGAAATATCAATATGCAGATATTCTTCCAGCTCATCATTTATATAGTTAACGTCGGTTATTAATGTTTTGGTGGAACAATCCAAATGCGCTGCAGCTTCTTCTAACGGCCACCAGCGCTCTTGCTTAGCTAAGAATTCGATTAAATATAATCGTCTTTTCATAGCGGTATTCAATAACATCCTCATTTAACTCACCAACTTACCATTTTTTTAATTCTATTTTAACATACTCACAAACAACTATCGAACACTTCCGAGTTTTTTATTTAATAATTTTTCCTACTCCAGTTTTTTTCACAAAAAAGAAATTTATGAATGATTTTTGAAAAACCAATCATTTCAAGGATTAGAGGCATCGACAAAAATATAAAGTGTTATATTTTGTGAAGTTCAGTTAACAAATGTAGTAATTCTCGGTAATCTGAGAGTGTAAAGAAGAAGTCGTAGCGAAATTAAGTTGGGTTATAGAGGCAACATAGTAATGGGGGGAATCTACTATGTTAAAAAAAATGTGGAATAAACGGGCAACAAAAATGATAATTGTTTGTCTAGGCGCTCTGATCGCCTTTCTAGTTTTTGATTTTTATACTTCTGGCACTACTTATGGTAGTAACTCTGCAGCGGCTCAAACGCCAAGCGATATATTGGCGCCAACCATTTCAGGAGATGCTGCAATTACACTCGAAAGAGGAACTGAATTTAAAGCAACAGATTATTTCACAGTGACAGATGATCAAGATGAAAACCCAACATTAGAGGTTCAAACACCATTAGATACGAATAAAGTAGCTGTAATGCCAGTACTTTTAATTGCAAAAGACGAAACAGGTAATACTAGTACTAAACAAATTACAGTAAATATCATTGATTCAAAAGCTGAAGCTGAAGCAAAAGAAAAAGCTCAAGCCGAAAAAGAAAGAATCGAAAAAGAAAAACTTGAAAAAGAAAGAATCGAAAAAGAAAAAGCTGCTGAAGCTGAAAAAAAAGAGGCTGAGGCAAAAGCTCAAGCTGAAGTAGCTGCACAAAATAAAAAAGATAATACTGAAACAAAGAATTCCTCTGCAAATTCAAATGCAAATCATAATACTAAACAAGAAAACACTAGAAACAATTCACAAGATAATGCCACACAAGCTGACAGTAGTACTGAAAATACAGCTACTGCGGCTGTTGCAGCACCAACAATTCAACCGATGCAATTAGAAATTAATGGACAATTTATTAATTATCAAAATGCTGGACAAGCCAGTGGTCAAGCTGTAATCGATGCCGATCACACCCGTGCTGCTACTTGGGGTGGTGCGCCAGTCCAATCTGGAGATGATGGTCTAAACACGCATATTATCGCCCATAACCCTGGTGCTTTTAGCGTCATTTTTAATCTCGGGATAGGCTCTCAATTCAAAATTTCAGATGCCGCTGGTAAAGTTACCACCTATACAGTAAATGAAGTTGCCCAAGTAGATGATGAAGCTTATCGCCTTAGCGATGGTGCAGATTATTGGGACAAAATGATTGGCACAGGCGGCGGTGAAAGAGTCACCTTACAAGCTTGTATCAATGACGTTCACAATCTCGTCGTATTTGCTTATAAATAAAATGCTTACCCTCCCCCCTAGTATTTATTTATAAAAAACGCGCTTCAACAAGTTTTGACACTTGTTGAAGCGCGTTTTCTTTATGTAGCCTGCTGGGGAGCAGGCGTTAATTCTGCTAATCCTACACTGATGCGCAGCGCATGATCCACAGCTTTCATCGTCACAGAATCTAAAACACAGACTTTTTCCTTCAAGCGGCTTTTGTCAATCGTACGAATCTGTTCGAGTAAAATTACCGAATCTTTATTAATACCACTTTCAGTCGCCTTAATGCCGACATGAGTTGGTAGTTTTGGTTTTGCCATTTTAGCTGTAATCGCTGCTACAATTACAGTTGGACTAAAATGATTGCCCCGATCATTTTGAATAATTAAAACAGGGCGAATCCCTCCCTGCTCAGATCCTACGACCGGTGACAAATCAGCAAAGAAAATATCTCCGCGTTTCACCATTTAACTCATCCTCATTCAATATATTCCCGTGGTACTCGTGACGAAAAGCCACAAGCAACTTCGTAGTGAATTGTTTCTAATTTATCTGCAACTTGTTGTAACGTAACTTCCTGATTGCCATTTTTTCCAATCAAAGTTACCTTTGTTCCCACAGGCACTTTTTCAGGCAAGCGGATCATAATTTGATCCATGCACACACGGCCGACAATTTCGCAAAAGTTACCATCTACTAAAACTTGAAATCCCTGTAATTTTCGTAGCCAACCGTCAGCATAGCCAATTGGTACAGTGCCAATCCATTCTTCTTTTGGTGTAATATACGTTTCACCATAGCCAATGCCTGAATCTTTTGGTAGTTGTTTTACTTGTACTACTTGAGAAACTAACTCTAACGCTGCTTTTAATTCATAAGGTGTTTTTAAAGATTCACCAGCAGGATTTAATCCATATAATGCCACACCATACCTTACCAGATTACCCACTGGCTCATGCCATAGGGCTGTAGCACTATTACTATCGTGAATATAAAGAGGACGGTAGGGTAATTGTTCCAAAATAGTTAAAAAGCGATGTTTTTGAGTCTCATAATAGGTTTTATCAGCTTGATCAGCAGTGGCAAAATGAGTAAAAATCCCTTCCCATTCTATTTGCGGGATAGACTCCATTAATCGAACTGCTTCATTGACACTTTCTGATGCCAAAAAACCAATTCGGCCCATTCCAGTATCAACTTTTAAGTGAACTTTTAACGGCCGTGGCAACTGCTCTACTTTTAGTAGTGTTGCTACCTCATTTAACCATTCCAACGTTGTTACTGGAAAAGCTAAATCATATTCACTCAATAATTGGATATAGCTTGCTTGCACTACCCCTAAGATTAAAATAGGCTGGGTGATACCAGCTTCCCGCAATTCAATGCCCTCATCAATCGTAGCGACGCAAAAACCATTGGCGCCACCTTTTAAAGCAGCTTTGGCTACAGCTACGGCACCATGTCCATAACCATTAGCTTTGACGACTGCAAAAAGGTTCATTTGAGGCGGTAATTTTTGGATAATATTCTCAGTATTTTGGGTAATAGCCGTTAAATTGATGATTGCTTTAGTTGGGCGATGAATCGATGTAACCAAGCTTTTTTCCTTCTTTCTATCCTAAAAAACATTACTCTGCTAATAAAATTTGCGCAAATGCCATTTCATCAGTATGCGTAATACTAACAAAAACTTGTCCTTTATGAGGTGAAGCAGTCATTGTGGGGGCTCCTAGTGCATCGGGAAGGATTTCCAGCTCTTTGAAAGTCACTTTCCCAATCCCTGTGCCCCAAGCTTTAGAAAATGCTTCTTTACAGGCATAGCGGCCACCTAAAAATTCTATTTGTCTTTTAAGGGACAACCCTTCAAAAATCGCTAATTCTTTGGGCGTTAAAACGCGACTGGCAAACTGTGGCTTTTCGGTGATAATCTTTTTAATTCGACTTAATTCAACAGCGTCAATGCCGATTCCTCTTATCATTTATAGACTCCCGTATCGCAATTATCCTAAAATCCTAAGCGTTAATTTTTTACTAGTATTATTCTACCAAAAGTTGCGAGAAAAACCATCAAAAGACTTCACATCTTTCAAAAAACTGTAACAGATTATTATAATGTGAATTTTGTTCAAACTCAAGCGTAACGCAAACAACAGCATTATGTAAACCCTTTTTTAATAAAAAATGGGAAAGATTTGCTAAATAAAAATTTATATTTTTGTTAATAAATAAAAAGCAACGAATCAATTTAGTTTGACTCGTTGCTTTTAGATTGATTGGCTTAATCTTGGTTATTCCGAATAACGAAATTACGCTTACTGCCACCATCATTTTGGCGACGGTCATCGCGACGGCGATCGTTGCGTTTTTGACCTTCTTTATTGTAGTGGCTATTTTTATTTTTATTGCGGTAATTGCCACCTTCTTTGCGGTTGCGGTTGTTACCCCCACCGCCACCACGACGATTGTTTTTATTAAACCCTTTTTTACCACTTGGTAAAGGACGCTCTGGTGTAATTTTCACCGGCACAGCATCTGCTGGATCTTTGGCAATCGTTTTTAGCAATAAAGCAACTAAAACTTCTGGATCATAGCCTTCAATTAGTTTTTCAGCGGTAGTCATGTAACGTTCCAAACCGTTTTCTTTTAAGCCGTCTTCAATCTGTTGTACGGCAGCTCCTAATTGACCTTTAAAGGCTTCTTTTTCGGTTGGTGGACGTAATGGAGACATCCGTTTTTTCGTTAGGTTTTCAATAACATGTAAGTAACTCATTTCATTTGGTGTGACAAAAGTAACTGACATGCCACCTTTACCGGCACGACCGGTACGACCAATACGGTGAACGTAACTTTCAGGATCTTGAGGAATATCGTAGTTATAAACGTGTGTAACCCCGGAAATATCTAAACCACGGGCAGCAACGTCTGTAGCAACTAAAATATCTAATTGACCAGATTTAAACGCACGCAAAACGCTCATACGTTTTTGTTGTGATAAATCACCATGAATGCCTTCTGCACGATAGCCACGAGTTTCTAAACCACGGGCTAATTCATCTACCCGACGTTTTGTCCGACCAAATACAATTGCAAGCTCTGGCGTTTGAACGTCTAATAAACGTGTCATAACATCGAATTTTTCAAAATCTTTGGCCCGAACATAATATTGATCAATCAAGTCTGCAGTCATTTCTTTAGCTTTGATTTGCACATGTTCAGGATCTTTCATAAATTTCACGCCAATATTTTTAATAGCTGGGGGCATCGTTGCAGAAAATAGTAAAGTTTGGCGTTCTGCAGGAACTTGGGAGATGATTTTTTCGATATCTTCTAAAAAGCCCATATTCAACATTTCGTCTGCTTCGTCTAAGACTAATGTCCGAACTGTTCCTAATTTCAATGTGTGACGGTTAATGTGGTCAAGCATCCGACCAGGTGTCCCAACAACAATATGGGGACGATCTTTTAAGCCACGGATTTGGCGACCAATATCAGCGCCACCATAAACGGCTTGAACGCGAATTTTTTTATCCCGTCCTAAACGGTACAATTCTTCTTGTGTTTGAATCGCAAGTTCGCGGGTAGGGGCAATAACAAGACCTTGCAATGTGTGATTGTTGGTATCGATTTTTTCCAACATTGGAAGACCAAAGGCGGCTGTTTTACCAGTACCTGT
This sequence comes from Enterococcus sp. DIV0755b, assembly GCF_051713765.1. Classification (NCBI taxonomy): domain Bacteria; kingdom Bacillati; phylum Bacillota; class Bacilli; order Lactobacillales; family Enterococcaceae; genus Enterococcus; species Enterococcus sp. DIV0755b. The sequence goes on from NZ_JBIOQN010000001.1 coordinate 80,810, forward strand.
TTGTGCTTGGCCGATTACATCGCGTCCTGCTAGTGCTAGAGGAATTGTTGCTTCTTGAATAGGGGTTGCTTCTTCAAAGCCGGCCCGTTCGACAGATTGCAATAATTCAGGTGATAAATTAAGTTCGTTAAATTTCAAAAGTTTCCTCCTTGAGATGTGGTTCTTATCTAATGTATTTGATGCCCTCTACCGAAAATAACTCTCGGCAGCCTGCTGCCAAATAGCAAAAGAGGAAGGCCAAAAGAGGCACAATCAAAAAGCTGAGTTCACTCACAAAGCAGTAACACTGCTTTTGCTCATTCATTGTCTACTTTTGTACCGTCCTCTTAACTTCAAAAAGTGAGATTCACTTTACCCTTGATTTTCGGTATCGTGTCATTTTAACATAGAATGAAATTTTCAGCAAGTTTTCAATTCTATATAATACTTTTTTCACGTAACTAAATAAAAAGCGGCCTTTTTGCATCGGCCGCTTTTTTAATTATTGATGCATATTCATTTTTTCTGGATTTCCTACTTCTTCATATAGTACCGCTCCATTTGTTTCAATTACTTTTTGATACCAATAAAAAGAATCTTTTTTTATTCGATTATAAGACCCTCGTCCTAAATCATCCAAGTCTACATAGATAAACCCATAACGTTTTGACATTTGGGAAGTCGAGGCACTAACAATATCAATACATCCCCATGTTGTATAACCCATTACTTCTACGCCAGATTTAATGGCTTCATTTACTTCTTTAAAATGATTTTTAAAATATTCAATACGATAATCATCATGAATTTTTCCATTGCTGAGCTTATCTATTGATCCAATACCACTTTCTACAATAAAAAGTGGTAGCCGGTATCGATCGTACATATCAATTAGAGAAATACGTAGGCCAATTGGATCAATTTGCCAACCCCATTCACTAATATCTAAATAAGGATTTTTAACACTTGTTACTAAATTTCCACCAACTTTTTCCATATGTTCTTCATCAACGCTTTTAATCATTGACATATAGTAACTAAAAGAAACAAAATCTACAGTATAAAGTTTTAAGATTTCTTCATCTCCAGGAAGTATTTCAACATGAATTCCTTTTTCTTTCCAATAATTTTTAACGAATTGAGGATATTCCCCAAATACTTGCACATCTGCGTAAAAATAATTTTCTCGATTATGCTGTTGTGCTAGTAAAACGTCTGCTGGATTAGAAGTTAGAGGATAAGCAAGAGTTCTCGTCATCATACACCCAATCTGATTGGTTTTATCAATTTTTTTTGCTAATTTAGTAGTAATTGAGCTAGCTACAAACTGGTGATGTAGCGCTTGATAAATAGCTTCCTCTGCTTCTTGTTTACCAGAGTACTTTTCTTCCACAACGCCTACCGTGGTAAACGGATGACGAAAGACGCTGTCAATTTCATTAAATGTTAACCAATAATTAACGTACTGGCTATATTCTTTCAAGCAAATTTCTGCATAATGAGTAAACATTTCCACAACTTCTCTTGATACCCAGCCATCATACTCATTGACTAAATATAGTGGCATCTCATAATGTGATAATGTTACGATTGGCTCAATTTTATTTTCCCGCATAGATTTAAATAAACGATGATAAAAAGCTATACCTTCTTTATTGGGACATTCTTCATTACCATTAGGAAACAATCTTGTCCAAGCAATTGAAACTCTTAAACTTTTCATTCCCATTTCATTAAACAACGCCAAATCATCTTCGTAACGATGGTAGAAATCAATTCCATGACGCTTCGGAAAAAAGGTCTCATCATTTGTCGCCATCGCTTCTTTTATTTGTGCGGGTGATACATGCCACTGACTAACATAATCTTTCACATCAGTTTCGGGTTTATATTTGGCAACATCTGCTACAGATAATCCTTTACCGCCAACATTCCATGCTCCTTCAGCTTGGTTTGCAGCAATGGCTCCTCCCCATAGAAAATCTTTAGGAAAATAACTTTTCATCATTAAATGACCACACCTTCTCTTACAAATTTTGAATAGTCTAAATTGTTTCCATTTGTTTTAATTATTTGTTGATAATAATCAAAACTTGCTTTCTTTTCTCGCGCAAGTGTACCTGTACCATCATTTTTACGATCTACATATATAAAACCATACCGTTTTTCCATTTCCCCAGTTCCAGCAGACACTATATCGATTGGACCCCACCATGTATAACCAATAATTTCACAACCATCTTTAATTGCTTCTTCCATTTGTTCAGCATGAGCTTTTAAATAAATCATACGATCTTCGTCAATAATTTTTTTATTTTCAATCTTTTCATCCCGTAAGCCAATTCCATTTTCAACAATAAAAAGAGGTTTTTCATAACGATCAGTTAGTTCGTTACATACATAGCGTAAAGCTGTTGGATCAATGGGCCATCCCCAAGGAGTTTCTTCTAGATATGGATTCTTTTTACCTAAAAGCCCTCCTGTATTCCCCAATATCTTCATTCCCGCTTCGTGTAAAGAACTTCGATAAAAACTAAAACCTAAATAATCACAAGTTCCTTTTTCAATAATAGTGAAATCATCCGACTGAGTTTCTAAATGTAAATTATTCTCTTCTCTAATTCGCTCAAAATAACTTGGATATTTTCCTCGTAATTGAACATCACTATAAAACAATGAACGTCTTCTTAGTTGGTAAGACTCCAACACGTCTTTTGGGGAACACGTGGCAGGATAAATCGGACTAAGAGATAACATGCATCCCATTTGATTGTCAGGATCAATTTGCTTTGCTGCTAACACTGCTTTCGCACTAGCAACAAACATATTATGGCTGGCTTGATACATATCATTTAGTTTTTGCCATTCATCTTCTTTTTCCACATTAATTCCAGCTGCAATCAATGGTAATGTATGCGTGTGATTGATTTCATTAAAGGTCATCCAATATTTCACTTTTCCCTTATATCTTTCAAACAATGTTTGCGCATAATTCTCATAGAAATTAATCAGTTGGCGATTTTTCCAACCGCCATATTTTTCAACAAGATATAATGGTGTTTCAAAATGAGAAATTGTTATCACAGGTTCAATTCCATTTTTTAGTAACTCATCAAATAAGTTGTCATAAAAACGCAATCCAGCTTCATTTGGTTCATCCTCATCTCCTTTTGGAAAAATTCGTGACCAAGCAATAGAAGTACGTAAACATTTCAATCCCAATTCTGCAAATAAGGCGATATCTTCTGGATAACGATGATAGAAATCTATTGCTTTATGATTAGGATAAAATTCATCTACGTCTATATCATACGAAATATTTTCAAAGCGATCTGATCCAACTGGTAAAATATCCGCAACACTTAAGCCTTTGCCGTCCTCTTGATAGGCGCCTTCAGCCTGGTTTGCAGCAATTGCGCCACCCCACAAGAAATTTTTAGGAAACATTTATACTGCACCTCCAGCTAAGTGAATTTCTTTAATATCAAATTTAACTGGTTCTGATAACTCGTTTCCGTTTGTCACAACAACCATTGTCGTTGCATCGTAACCGGCAGCTTGCAATGCTTTAAAATCAACTTCACCAATAATCATTCCTTTTGTAACTCTAGAGCCAGCAACACATGAAATATCAAAGTATTTACCATTTAGTTCCACAGTATTAATTCCAATATGAACTAACACCTCTAAACCGTTATCACCTTTGATACCAATAGCGTGTTGTGTTGGAAATACTGTTTCAACCACACCAGAAATAGGAGCATAAATTTGATTACTTTTGGGAATGACAGCAAAGCCTTCACCCATTGCTTTTGTAGAAAAAACAGGATCCTTTACCGACTCAATTTGGATAACTTCACCATCAACAGGAGATGATAATTTTTCGTCTTCTTTTTTCACTTCTTCAATTTTTTCATCTAAGCCTAAAATATAAGTCAAGATTGCACTTAAAAAGAAGGCCATCGCAATACCAATACAATAAATTGGAAAAGTTTCGCCAAAAAATGCTGGCAATGTGGTTAATGCGGGAAACACGTAGACTATAGCTTTTGTCTTCATTGCCCCCATAAATGCACCTGCAATAGCGCCGGCGATGATTTGTGCAATTAAAGGTTTTTTATATTTTACTGATAAACCGTAAACAATTGGTTCCGTAATTCCACCTAAGAGTGCTGGAACAAGTGAAGATAATGCTAACGATTTGGTTTCTTTATTTTTAGTACGGAAAAACACACCTAATGCTGCACCCGCACTTGCAAATGTAGCAGCCGCAACCATCGGACGAATAATATCATACCCATATGTCGCTAAATTATTAACCATAATTGGCACAACACCCCAATGAATTCCAATCATTACTAATAGTGTCCAGCCACCACCAATAACTAAACCTGCTAACAAGCCACTACGTTCACTAATAATGTTAATTAGACTGCCTAATCCATCACCAAGGTAAACGCCAACTGGTCCAATGACCATTACTGTTAGAGGAACCATAATTAGCAAGGCAACCATTGGCAATAAAAATATTTCTAGACTTTTCGGAATAAAACGTTTTAAAATTTTTTCTAATTTCGAATATACAAAGATTGAAATAATAGCAGGGATAACCGTCCCGGAGTAACCCATTAAAATTGCGGGCAATCCTAAGAAGTCGACAGTTACACCATTTGCTGTGACTAAAGCAGTGAAGTTTGGCTCTAATAAGGCCGCTACAATCGCCAAAGCTACAAATTGATTAGCTTTAAAAACACGTGCTGCACTTAAAGCTAAAAACAAGGGCAAAAAATAGAAAACACTATTTCCTGTTGCAGATAGAATTTTATAAGTGGAAGACTCAGCACTCATAAAATTATAAGTTGTTAACACTACTAGTAATGCTTTAATCATTCCTGCCCCTGCTAATGGCATAATAATTGGATTGAAGATTGAAGAAAGTGTATTAAAAAATCTTAGAAAAATATTTCCTTCTTTTTCTTCCTCGCTATTGGTAGTAATCTCATCATTATTATCTGACCCCAATGCACTTTTGATGTTATAGCGTGCCATTATTGTGTTGAATACATTTTCTACTTCATTACCAATAACAACTTGATATTGATTATTGGCTTCGACAACAGATAAAACACCAGCAAGTTCTTTTATTTTACTGGTATTTTGTTGCGCTATGCTTATATCTTTCAATTTAAAGCGTAATCGCGTGATACAATGATACAAACTATTGATGTTTTGTTCTCCACCCACAAGTGTTACAATTGAATCAGCTAAATCATTGTAGTTTCTACTCATTTATTTTCTCCCCTTTGTCTTTATTGACTTTACTTTAAACTATAAAGCGGTTCCAAATTAGAAAGTTCGCAATTTGGAAACCTATTCAAAAAATGAGGTAATTGATTATGGGATTACTTATTATTCGTCTACTCACTCTGATTAACAATGAAAAAATTGATTCTACTTTCTTTCATATTGCCAGCACGCTGATTGAAAATTATGCTGTTATCGCACATAAAAGTATCAGTGAAATGGCAGCTATATGTAACGTATCTAAATCTACTATGTCTAAGTTCGCCCGAAAAATTGGTTTTGATGATTACTATGATTTAAAAGACCATGCTCCTTTTATTGAAGATCGTTATCAAAACAAACTAAACTATCTAACGAATATTATTTCTACCATTGAAACTGAAGGAATTGATACCTACTTCGAAGCAGTCGAAAAAGACATTCAAGCTATAAAAAAAGCTTTGGATATGGATATTATTAATGAAATTGCTTTAGACTTAATCAAATATAGAAAAGTCGCTTCATTTGGTTTACTTTTTTCTGAATCTGCCGCCTTGGATTTACAGTACAAACTGGCTTACAACGGAAAATTCATTTATACATTTCAAGATGATAAAAAACAAGAAGAATTTATCCGTAATGCCAAAGATGATACTTTAATAATTATTTTTTCTAACTCAGGAAACTTTTTACGTCAACAACAATTGGAACAAGGAAACCCACAAAAAAATTTGTTTCGCCACACTAAAGCAAAACTGATTGCAATCACCTCAGATAAAGCGATTAACCAACTAGATTATGTAGATCAGGCTCTTATCTTTCCTCACAGCACTTCCATTCAAACTCATGCATTTTTATATCAAGTCATTATGGATATTATCGTGTCGCGTTACCGTTACTACCTCCAACAAGGTAGTATTTAAACTAAAACCACAATAAAAAAGCCCCCTTAAAAAAAAGAGGGCTTCTTTATTTACTTTTTTAAATCAATGCGGCAACCACTTCTGTTAGTCCCATACCATTACTTCCTTTTAAAACAATGGTATCAGTAGGTCTTAACTCCGCTTGCACCATTTTAAGCAACTCCGTCTTATTTTCTTTATCAAAATGATAGACCATTAAGTGACTATCCATTTGCGTTAAAGCATTAAATAAAGATTTCATTTCACTGCCGTATAAGAAAATGACACTGAAGCGGTCATCAATATGATGTGCCATCTTCGCATGCATTTTTTTTGAATCAGGACCCAACTCCAACATATCCGCTAGGACTGCTAATTTACGTCCGTTTGTTTTTAAATTAGCGACTGTATCTAAGACTAATCCCATAGCAGTTGGATTGGCATTATACACATCACTTAAAATTTGAGCACCGTTTTTAGCTGTCAGCCACTCTGTTCTATTTTTAGTTAATTGAAATTCAGCTAACCCTTGTTTAATATTTGCTAAAGACACACCAAAATATTTTCCTAAAGCATACGCAATCAATGCATTTTTGACATTATACCCTCCAATAACGGGAATCGTGTATTCTGTCTTGTGAATCATAAATGTTGTTTTAGCTTTATCCTCTTTTGTAATAGTTGCTGTTAAATCGCCTCTATCTAAGCCAAAATTAGTGATTTCTTGTGGTAAATCAGCAATAAGTGGCGTTAATAAAGGTTCATCAGCGGGAATCACCAACAAGCCATCCCGTTTTAATCCCGCAGTAATTTCCATTTTTGCTTTGGCAATCCCGGCACGAGAACCTAAATTTTCAATATGAGCTTCACCAATAATTGTAATTGCCGCAGCATCTGGTTGAGCTAATAAAGAAAGTTCTGTTAATTCTCCTGCATGGTCCATCCCCATCTCCAACACCAAAACTTCGCAATCTGCTGGCATATGCAAAATCGTATAAGGCATGCCGATATTGTTATTATAGTTGCCTTGTGTTTTATAAGTATTAAATTGCGTCGCCATTACCGCAGCGGTCATATCTTTCGTTGTTGTTTTTCCGTTACTGCCTGTAATTGCCGCAACTTTTGGATTGACCTTTTGCAAATAGTACTGTGCTAAAGTTTGCAATGCCGCTAAAACATCAGCAACTAAAATGACAACCATATCCGTTGGCGCATCTTTTAAATCTCGACTCCAAAATGTTGCGACTGCCCCGTTTTCTTTTGCGGCAACGACAAAGTCATGGCCGTCTCGTTCACCAGCTAAAGGAACAAATAAACCACCACTTGTAATCTTACGACTGTCAAATTCAACACTTGAAATAAGTGATTCATCGCGAATTTCTGCTTGCTCAAATAAAGCTGCAATCTCTTTAATTGTTAAATTCATTTTCTGCTCCATTCTAAACATATTCCTAAAAAATTAAGCTAAACTTTTAACTAAAAACTAAACTAGCCTTTTTGTATCATAAAAAAGGTGAGATGTTCTGCAAAGAATCATCTCACCTTTTCTTTATTTCACGTCGGTTAAAAAGCTTTGCCGTTGTTCATAACGTTTTAGTGCTAATTGAATCAACTCTTCAATTAAGTCACCATATTTTAGCCCCATTTTTTCCCATAGTGAAGGATACATACTGTACTGGGTGAACCCGGGCATTGTGTTTAATTCATTTAAAAACAATTCATTTTTATTGGTTAAAAAGAAATCGCAACGAGACAAACCACTGCCACCTAACATAACGTAAGCTTTTTTGGCAAATTCCTGTGCTTTTTGCTGTACATCTTCTGTCACTTCCGCTGGAATTTGCATGACAATTTGGTTGTCGATATATTTTGAATTATAGTCATAAAAAGCGACATCTTTGACAATTTCACCTGCTAAAGTTGTACGGACATCTTCATTTCCTAAAATAGCAACTTCAATCTCACGCGCTTCAATGCCTTGTTCTACAATCGCTCTTGTATCGTATTTATAGGCTTCTTGTAAGGCATTTTGTAATTCTTCTCTGTTTTCAGCTTTTGAAATTCCCACTGAAGAACCCATGTTAGCTGGCTTCACAAACATTGGATATAATAATGTACCTTCACATTGTTCAAAAATTTGTTTTGGATTTTCTTTCCACAAATTTTTCAAAACTGGTACATAAGGTACTTGCGGAATACCAGCAGCCTGTAAAATATATTTGGTCATGATTTTGTCCATGCCACAAGCACTCGTTAAAACACCTGCACCAATATAAGGCATATCAATAGTTTCTAAGAAACCTTGAATCGTTCCGTCTTCACCATTTGGTCCATGTAATAACGGAAAGACAACCGCATTGTCTTCTTTAATCATACTTGGTGAAATAATTTCACCAGTAGCATCTTCTGTGTCCCATGTTAATTTTAGTACAGAATCATTTTTTGGTTTTTCCGTCAGCAACGGTCCTTTGACCCACTTGCCATCTTTTGTGATGAAAACTAGTTGGACTTGATAGTAGTCGTAGTAAATAGCATTCAGCACTGAAAAAGCTGAAAGAATTGAAACATCATGCTCGGCACTGCGACCGCCATATAATAATACGATTTTCAAAAGTATTTCCTCCCGTGATCAACTCACATCTTTTTGTCTCTCACATTTTAGCACAAAAATGCCCTTTACGACATATTATTTCCAAACTAGTAACTGAAGGCAGAAAACTATTCTTTCTAAAACAAGCGGGAAATGCTAGTTTCTCCTGCTTATCTGGCTGAATTATTTGTCACAAAAACGTTTAAACAGTACCATAGAAGAAAAGAAACCTTGTTTGATTTAAAAGCGCCATATACATAAGGAGGTGTAAAAGTGAGCCAAGAAATTTCTAAAAAGAAACGGCTACAAACCATTATCACAGTCTTTACTAAGTATAAAGTCATTCAAAATTTTAGCCAACAAAAAAATCCCGCAGCAGTTCGCACTGCTTTTGAAGAATTGGGACCGACCTTTATTAAAATTGGCCAGATGCTATCTGTGCGCACTGACTTACTCTCAAAAGACTATATTAAAGCATTTAAAAGTTTACAAGATAACGTGAAAAGTGATGATTTTAGTAAAGTAAAAACACTTTTAGAAAATGAATGGGGCTTTGCTCTGACAGAGATTTTTAGTGAATTTACAAAAACAGCTTTTGCTTCTGCATCCATTGGTCAAGCTCATAAAGCTACCTTAAAAAATGGACAAAAAGTCATTGTTAAAGTACAACATCCTGGTATTATTGAGGCAATTAATGTTGATTTAGCCTTATTTGAAAAAGCGATTCCCTTAATTTCAAAAATCCCTGAAACGAGCGTTATTGATTTGCGGAGCGTTTTAAGAGAAGTACGCACTTCTTTAGATAATGAAACTGATTTTTTAAAGGAAAGCCAAAATGCCGATCGTTTTTATAAAAACAATAATAATTGGCGAGAAGTAAAAGTTCCTCAAGTTTTTCATAAATACTGTACCAAAAAAGTTATCGTTTTAGAATTTATGCCCGGTAAAAGCTTACGCTATTTAATTGACGCCCCCAAAGAGGACATCGCCTACGGTAGCGTCACTAATAAGGAATTAAAGAAAAAAATTGGCTTATTGTTAGTCAAATCTTTTATGAAACAAGTTTTTGAAGATGGTTTTTTTCATGCTGATCCACACCCTGGTAATCTTTTTTTACAAATGGTTTCTAGTTCTGAAAATGTTCCTAAAGAACGAGTTGGCCGCTTTGGTCCTTTTGGCTACGAAGCTACTTGGCAAACACCAAAAAACTTACCGCCGTATCGCGTCATCTACTTAGATTTTGGTATGATGGGAAATTTAAACAATACGTTAAGAGGGAAGTTAACCGATGCCGTAATTGCTCTTTATACTCAAGATACAGCTGCCGTAGCCCAAGCTGTTTTGCGTTTATGTCGGCAGGAGGGACCATTTGATGAATACCGTTTTCATGATGAGCTGGAGGAATTTTTAAGCGAATACTATCATCTTTCACTAAAGGAAATTGATTTACAACAAGTCCTAAGCCAAGTTATCGGCATTTGTCATGCGAATAACCTCCAAATGGATCAGTCTGTCACTATGTTAATTAAAGCCTTTGGTACTTTAGAAGGTGTTGTGGAAGAATTAGACCCTGAACTTTCAATGATGGAAGTGTTACAAAATTTTGCTCAAAAATATTTTTTCAAACAATTCGATTTAAAGGAAGAAGCCAAACGACAAGGTCTAACGTTATTTAAAAACTTACGCAATTTACCGAAATTGCCAGAAAAAATCAGTAACGCCCTTGATACTGTCAGTAACGGTAAAAGTCGCGTCAACTTAGAAATTAACGATCAAAAACAAATTTTAGATCGCCTAGAGGCAATGGTCAATCGGATTGTCATCGCCGTAGTCTTAGCCGCGGTAATTTTAAGTTCTTCTTTATTGGTTGTTTCAAGCCCAGATGCACAACCCAGATTTGTTGATAACTTAGGCATATTTGGCTATACAGCAGCCTTTATAACGATTTTGTTATTAGCAATTGGCTATCTCTATCGTCGTTTCAAAAAATAAGTGAGTAATCTTCAAGGTTGTGAAAGAAGCTGCTTCTGTCCCACTGTTTATTCGAAAAAAAGAGTTTGTGACAAGACTTTTGTCACAAACTCTACTAATAGGAGCTTTTTTAATTTACCTCTTTTATGAGCTGTTGTTCCATCATATTTGTAAAAGCCTGTCGATCTACTGGAGTAAAAGCTTTGGGTCCTTTTGTGCGCTGCCCAGCTTTTCTTAACTGTGCGCCTAAATAACGTTGCTCTAATAGTTGATCGATTGTTTCAGGTAAATATTCTTTACCATTATGATGAAAAACCCGTGCGCCTTTTGGCAAAACTAATGAAGCCAGACCATAATCTTGGGTGATTACCCAATCATCTGATTTAATTTCTTTTACAATGCGATAATCCGCACTATCGGCCCCTTTATCTACATAAATAAACTGAACAAAATCTGGATAGGTTTCTGTTGTATAATGATCGACACTGGTTACAATTAACACTTTTTTATGATACTTTTTGGCTAAAGCAATCACTTCTTTTTTTACCGGTGAACCATCACCATCCACTATAAAGCGCATCTTTTTTCTCCTTTATGCTTGCAATTATAATCTTCTCATTTAGTATGAGGGATAATTATTTTTTTAGCAAATAAGGAGTGGGGCTACATTTACTCATTAGATACGAAATGGTCTAACGAATAAGCTCGTGAAATTCTTTATTCTTTAATTCGTAAACCGCATCGCAAGCTGCTGCTACTTCTTGTTCATGAGTAACTAAAATAATACATTTATTTTGTTCGTGGGCAATTTTTTGAAATAAGGCGACAATATCTTTTGAAGTATTCTCATCTAAGTTTCCTGTTGGTTCATCTGCGACAATTAAACCATGATCACAACATAACGCCCGCACAATTGCTACTCGTTGTTGTTGCCCCCCAGAAAGTTGCGTTACTTTTTTATGGGCTAAATCATTGGTAATACCCACTTGCGCCAAATTATCTAACGCATAAGCCTTAGGATCGCTTTGTTGGGTTTTAGCAATTGCCATTGCCGTTAAAACATTATCTACCGCAGACATATAAGGTAGTAAATTATAAGCTTGAAAAACAATGGAAACATCTTTACGGCGATATTCCTGTAACCCAATTTCTTTTAAAGATTGATTATTATATAAAATTTTTCCTGCTTTTGGCGTGTCTAATCCTGTAATTAAGGATAAAAAGGTCGTCTTACCTGAACCGCTACTCCCTAAAATTGCGTAAAGTTTACCTGCTTCAAAATTCAAGTTTACGCCTTCAAATAAAGGGCCATCTGGTTCATACCAATAGCCTAAATCTTCTGTTGTTAGCATCATTTGTGGTTTCCTCCATTAATTATTAATTTGGTTTTACGAAACTAAAATCTTTTTCGGATTTAAACGTAAAATTCCGACACTTGCTAATAAAATAGCAAACATACTGATAAATAAGCCCATTGCGGCTAAACTAGCAATTTCAGTTGGGGAGACACTAATTTTCAGTTCTTTTACAGCTTCACTTGTTTGTAACGCATTATTAAAGCCACGTTGCATCCCTGGTCCTTTATTGCCATTTGGAGCTTGCATTGTTTGTCCATCTGGTTTTTCACCTTGTGCATTCCCACCAGGCCCCATGTTAGTATTAGCCACTTCTGTTGTTTCACTTTGTTGGGCTAGTAGCTGATTGCCAACCGCATTCCCAACGACATTGCCACTAAATGTTGCAATCACTAAGGCAAAAAGCATACACACGAAAATTTCACTAAAGAATTGTAAAATAACTTTAAAACGTGATTCTCCCAATGACAACAACACCCCGATTTCATAACGACGTTCACGAATTGTTAACATTACGATTAAAGTCAAAATAATGACACCGGCAACTGCTACTAGCAAAATAATATTTTTAGCAAAACTCGCGACATTATTTAATGGCTGTAACATTTGTTGATACATTTGATCATTGGTTTGTAAGCTATACGTGTCCGTATCAATTAATTTGCTAGCTTCTTTCACAAAACTATCCATTTCTTTTGGATCAGATAAATCATAAACAGCCGAGTCAATCGTATCGGTTGCATCACTACCTTTTAACTCATTGGCTAAGGTATAAGAAGTGAAAATCGTATTAGCTGGATTCATAAAGTTAAAACGCATCCCCATGCTTGTTCCGCTATCACTTGTTTCATAAATGCCTTTGACTTTAACAGTAACGTCTTTATCATCACTATCTTTTACTTTGAACGTATCACCGACTGTTAAATCATTGGCTTGTGCAAGAGAAGACTCAATTAAAACATTATTACTATTCTCATCTGCTTGTGTTAACGCCTCTCCTGTTGTAATTTTGGCCGTCCCAGCAGCAAAACTAGAATAAGCACTACTTTCTAAAACACCAGTAATCTGAAAGTCTCCTTGTGACATTTGAGCTTTTCCACCTGGCATCTGACCGGCTGGTCCATTAGCAGAATCTTCACTATCAGAATCTTCACTACTTTGCTCACTATCACTAGAAATCGGCTCAATACCACTACTTTTATCAGCCGAGGTGCTCACTTCAAAGGAGTAAGACTTCACCCCAGATAAAGCTGCAATTTTTTTAGCGTCACTTAATTTCACTGGTGTCATTTCAAAACTACTAGGATCTGGTTTTTCACTTTCACTAGTATTACTGTCATTATCTGTTTTAAACATCCCCTGGCGATTTGTCGCAAGCGTAACAGTTGCGCCTACGCTTTTTTTAGCATTTTCACTCGCTACTTCTGTTGCACTTTTAATTGTTAAGCCAGCTAAAACAAAAATTAAAATCGCTGCAAAAACAGCAATTAATAAAATACTGCGGCCTTTTTTGGCCCAAAGACTTTGATAAGCCCGTTTTAAAAAGTTCATTTTATGTCCTCCAGTTATTTTTGATGTGTTGTAACCCTAGCTTATTTACACGAGCTTAAATCTAGCTTAAAGCCAATCAGAGATTTTAAAAAAGTAAATTAAGTTTCATTTAGGGTAAACATGATAAAATAAACACGAGGTGAAGAATATGCTGAAACTACTGATTGTGGAAGACGAACAGACACTATCTGATAATATAAAAGAAATTATCCAGCCTTTAGGCGAAATCACCCAAGTTTTTGATGGGGAAACAGGCTTATTTGAAGCACAAAGTAATATTTATGATGTCATTTTATTAGATTTAATGCTGCCAGAAATAAACGGCTATGAAGTCTTAGCTCAGCTACGGGCACAAAATATTCAGACGCCTGTTTTGATTTTAACTGCTAAAGATGGCATTGATGATAAAGTAACTGGTTTTCAAAAAGGAGCCGACGATTATCTGACAAAACCTTTTTACCGTGAAGAATTATTGTTACGGGTAAAAGCATTGTTAAAGCGCTCCTTAGGCTTATATGAAGAGAGTAGTTTAACTTATGGTCCGATTAGTTGTAACTTACAAAGTAACCAAGTGACTTTCCAGGAGACTGTTTTACCTATTCAAGGAAAAGAATTTGAACTGCTCGTTTACTTTATTCAAAATAAGGGCGTCATTTTAACGAAAGAACAAATCTTTGACCGTATTTGGGGATTTGATTCAGATACAACCATTACGGTGGTAGAAGTTTATATGAGTAATTTACGTAAACATTTAAAGCCAACTGGTATTGCCAATGACTTCAAAACGTTGCGAAATGTCGGTTATTTGTTGCAAGAACAGGGGTAAAAGATGAATACAGAAATTTCAAAAAAACAACGTCGCCAATTCTTTTTATTAAATGCTGGCGCATTTGCGCTTATTTTTCTTTTGTTAGGATTTATTGTGTTACAGCTGCTACAAAGCTCAGCTTATCGTCAAACTGATGAATCTTTAAAAAATATTAGCCAAGATGAGCGTACGATTACAACTGAGATTACCCGACTAAAAGAAGATAATCCTTTCTTAATGCAAAAATCAGATCTACCGCCTTTAGGAAACCGTAACAACCGCTTTAACTCACAAATAATTTTGTGGAGTGCTGATGGTAAAATTTTAAATAAAGCCGTCTTGGGAGGTCGATTTACCGAACTACAGAATTTGAAACTATCAGTCAACAATTTAGCGACGATTCAAAGTGTTAACGTAAAAAATGATGATCAAACCCTTCATTTTCGTTCGATCACGCGCAAACTAGACACGCCACAAGAAGATGTTGCTTATATTCAACTGTTGGAAAACACTGATCAAATTGATGAGTCTTTGCGAACTTTCAAAACCATTTTAATTGTGTGTATGGTTCTTTTTTGGCTAATTTCGTTGGCGGTCAGTTATTTTATCTCTAAAAAAAATATGGCGCCGATTATTAAAGCATGGCAAAAGCAACAAGAATTTGTCGAAAATGCTTCCCATGAATTACGAACCCCTCTTACAATTATTCAAAATAGTTTACAAAAGTTGTTTACTACACCAAACGAAACGATTTTAGAGCAGTCTGAACCCATTGCCCAAGCCTTAAATGAAACCAGACGACTGACTTCTTTAACAAACGACTTGCTAACAATTGCCAGAAGTGACGCCAACGAAACAACGCTAGCTTTAAACAATTTGCAAACACAACCTTTTATTACCCAACTAGCTAAACCGTTTCAAGAAATTGCTAATTTAGAAAATAAATTTTTTATTTTAGAAAATTACGCCAACGAAAACGTGCTAGTCGACGAAAAAAAGATTCATCAACTCTTGGTGATTCTTTTAGACAATGCACTAAAATACACGCAAGAAAAAGATAAAATCATCCTACTTTCCCAGATTACCCATGATGATTGGCTACTGGAGGTGCGTAATACTGGGGCGAACATTAGTGATGAAGATAAACAACAAATCTTTGAACGTTTTTATCGGGAAGAACGTTCCCGCAATAAAAATAGTGGTGGTTTTGGTCTAGGACTAGCTATCGCACAACAAATTGTTAAGGAACATCACGGCAAACTGACTGTCCATGACTTAAATCCTAAAGGTGTCATTTTCCGCGCTAAAATTCCATTAAAAAATAGAACATAGAAAGCTTCATGAACTCGTTTAGCTCTCAAGCAATAAGATGGAATTTTAATAAATTGCTTTTCAAATTTCTTCAAATTTCGGCTTATTGCCGTAGAGGGTTAGTTCATGAAGCTGAATTAGAAAAAGCTTCATGAACTCGTTCAAAATGCTGGCAATAAGAAAACACAACGTCTTATTTTTGAAAACAGCTCTTTCTTTCTACCAAAAAAAGCTCATATCGGTTAACAAAAATTCATTTGCTTAACCGATATGAGCTTTTTGACTATTCCTTGAGCCATTTTTGATATTGGTTTTCCACTAATTCCACCGTTTCAATGGTTAAAGAGGGGGTCATCACAGGACTAGTTAATAAGCCTTGTTTTAAACATTCATTGACATGATCTACTTCAAAAGCAAATTCACTGCTAAAAGGAATATGCAAATCTTCTCTTCCTTCATTAGTATAAATAGTGGCGACTTGTGTCTTCCAAAAATTAGGAATCTCAATTCGGCCTTTGGTACCATAAATTGTCATCCCATTATCTGTGCCAAATTCCGTCGTGATAAAAATATTGGCCAAAATAGTCTCACCAAATTTCAAACTCAAATCACTTTGTTTATCAGACCTTCCCTTTGGCATTACTGCATTTCCTTTTACGTTTTGATAATTTTCATCCGTAATAAAATGCATATAATGAAGGGGATAGCTTCCAGAGCCATGCAAAGTCCCCCCACCAGATTCAAGACTTGGGAACCATTTAACATGGTCAATATGAGGGTAAGAAGTAAGCGAACGCATCAATTTTATCTCCCCGATTTTCCCAGCCTGAATTGCTTTTTTCACCGCTAAAGTAATCGGCAGAAAAACTGCTTTTTGGGCCTCCATTAAAAAAAGTTTTTTTTCTTTGGCTAAGGCAAATAATTCTTTTGCTTCAGCTGCAGATAAAGTGAAAGGTTTTTCCAATAAAACCGGTTTTCCTGCCATTAAAGCTTGTTTAGCAGTTTCAAAATGGCCTTTATTGTAAGTGGCAATATAGATGATATCAATTTCTTGATCGGCAAACATTTCGGCATAACTACCATAAGCTTTAGGAATATTAAGTTCTGTGGCAACTTTTTGTGCTTTAGCAAGTTCTCTTGAAGCAATGGCTGAAACCTTTCCTTCTTGACTAGCACGAATTCCGGCTACAAAACGGGGAACAATTGACGCTGTACTGACAATACCATACGAAATTGACATAATGACTCCTTTCTAAAAAAACAAGCTTTTATTTTCTCAGACTTAACGTTACCAATAAAAGTTACTAAATTTTTTTATTACTAAAAACTTCACACATAAAGCATTGTGACTAAATTTGGAACTATTTAGTATGAAACGAATAAAAGAGTCAACAGTTGCATTCAACCGTTGACTCTTTACAACTATAATTAAAATTTAACAGAAGAAAGTTAATTTTACAAAAATCTCATCTTTTTATAGACAAGTTAGTCGTGGTACTCGCCACGATCCCATTTTTCTAAAAATTCATCAAAATAATGGGGATCTGCTTGGTCTGGTTTTTCCCCTTCGACAGCATTGATTTTTGCAATTAATGCTTCATTTTCTGGCGTTTTTTGATAATCGGCTTTAATGAACGCTTCAATAATATCATTAATTAAAAATTCACCTGTAATCTTACCACCAAAACCAATGACATTGGCATTTAATTGTTCTTTGGCATAAATGGCAGTCGTCATATCTCGTACTAAAGCTGCCCGGATACCTGGAACTTTATTGACTGAATTGGTAATCCCTACGCCAGTGCCGCAAATCGTTACGCCTAAATCCGCTGCGCCACTTGTGACTGCTTCGCCGACCCGTTTCCCATAAATTGGATAATGCGTCCGGGTAAAATCATACGTCCCACAATCGATTACTTCATAACCTTTACTTTTTAAAAAATCGGAAACAGCGATTTTCGTATCTGTGACAATGTGGTCACAACCAATTGCAATTTTCATCATTATTCCTCCATTTTATTACGCCATTTTATTTAACATATCTACACGAATTTGATGACGTCCACCATCATAATGTGCTGCTAGAAATTCTTTAACGATATTTTTAGCTAGTTCTTCGCCGACAATTTCTGAACCAATAGTAATCATGCGGGCATTGTTATGTTCTCTTGTCATATAAGCGGAACGTTCATCGGAAACTTCAGCTGCGACCATACCTTTCACTTTAGTTGCAACCATAAAACTGCCAGCGCCATAACCATCAAAAGCAATACCCATTGACCCATCATTTGCTTTAATATCTGCGGCAATCGCTAAAGTAGAATCAACAAAGTCCGCTCCGGCTACTGTCTTATCTACGACTTCATAACCTTCACTCACTAAGTAATCCTTTATGACATTTTTTAATTTTTCTCCTTGTGCGTCAGCACCAATTACAACACGCATCATATTTCCTCCTTTTTACTATCTAATTGGCTAACTATAGATAGTCGTATATTGTTGGTATTTATTTTTGACAGCTTCTTCAATACTTTTATCCGTAAATAAGGCATCTATATCTCGTAAATTGAAAAAGTTATAAAAATCACTTCGATTAAATTTATGTGCATCAGCCACTAAGTAACGTTTTTTAGCCTGATTCAAAACTAATTGTTGAAACTTACCTTCTTCAATATTGAAAGTTGATACATATTCTGCCATTAGTCCGTTCACGCCCACAAAAGCTTTCTCAATACTCAATTTTTGTATGGTCTCGTTAGCAATTGAACCCACAAAAGCGCCTGTCTTCTTACGGTAAGAACCTCCAACTAGATACAAATCTAATTGTTCATTTTCTTGTAGTAAATTAAAAACCGGCAAACTATTGGTAACAACACGCAGATCTCGATTGATTAAATATTTTGTCATCAATTCAATCGTCGTCCCTGAACCTAAAAAAATCGTATCTCCTGATTCAATAAATTGCACCGCTTGTTTTGCAATATAATCTTTTTCTTCTATACTAATGCGTTTTTTTTCCAGATGTGAAAGTTCCAAATCATCTAAAGCTGCATTCTTCATTTCACTGGCAGTACTTGCTCCTGCTGCAAAAGATTTACTCTGCGCGCCACCGTGAACACGGATAATTTTATCTTGCTGCGCCAATTCTTCAAAATCACGGCGAATCGTCATATCAGAGACATGCAAATTTTTTCGAACAAATTGAACAGTAATTACACCATGTTGTTCACAAAGCTCTAATATGGAACGTTGTCGTTCACTTTTAAGCATATGCATCCTCCTTTCATCCTCATATTAAAACATAACAAAATATTTTTCAACAACAATCGACGATTTTATGTTTATTTTATTTCGAAATTTAGTTGACAAGCGTTTGAAAGCGATTAGATTATAATATGAGTGTAAGCAAGATTTAAACACACTATCAAACAAAAGCGAACAGGAGGAGTTATAGTGGGGAACAAAAAAGAAATCTTCGCATCAGATACTGTTTATATTTCTGATAAAACAAACCAAGAAGAAGTTTTTAATGAAGTTTATCAAGATCTGTTAAAAAAAGATTTAGTAACCGCTGATTTTATCGTGAATTTAATTGAACGTGAATTAAACTATCCAACTGGATTAGATATGACCCCAGTTGATGCAACATTACCGAATATTGCTATCCCCCATACTGAAAGCGAATTCGTCAAAACAACTCGAATCATTCCGGTTAAACTAAACCATAAAATTAAGTTTCATAATATGATTAGTCCCGATGAGGAACTATCGGTTTCATTTTTATTTATGATTTTAAACGAAGATGGCGAAGCACAAGCAGGATTATTAGCCGATATTATGGATTTTATTAATGCAACAGATCGTAAAAAAATGCTGGAATTCTTCACTTATGAAGATCCAAATCAAATTTATCAATTTTTAGTAGAAAATTTTAAAGGAGAGTAATTAGAATGGTCAAAATTTTAGCAGCATGTGGCGCAGGGGTTAATTCCAGCCACCAAATTAAAAGCGCTTTAGAAAACGAATTGAACAAACGTGGGTATCAAGTAAGTTGTGATGCCGTTATGATTAAAGACATTAATGAAGAAATGTTATCTCACTATGACATTTTCGCACAAATTGCCAACACTGATTTAGGCTTCCCGATTAATATTCCTGTCGTTGATGCTGGTGCAATTCTTTACCGCATTCCAGCCATGGCCGAACCTGTTTATGCCCAAATGGAAACAGCTATTAAACAAGTCCAAAATTAAGTTTACTTTAATTAAGAAAGGAAGAAAAAAAGATGGTCAAAATTTTAGCAGCATGTGGCGCAGGGGTTAATTCCAGCCACCAAATTAAAAGTGCTTTAGAAAGCGAATTGAAAAAACGCGGTTATCAAGTAAGTTGTGATGCCGTTATGATTAAAGACATTAATGAAGAAATGTTGTCTCACTATGATATCTTCGCACAAATCGCCAACACTGATTTAGGTTTCCCGATTAATATTCCTGTCGTTGATGTTGGTGCAATTCTTTACCGCATTCCAGCTATGGCTGAGCCTGTTTATGCTCAAATGGAAGCCGCTATTAAACAAGTGCAAAAATAATTTTTTGTGTAAACGGAGCACACTGACTTAGCTGCTGCTCCATTTACACAAAGACAGAGGAGAAGAAAAGATGAGTACAATTATTGATTTAGCCAATACAGTCTTCCAGCCTTTAATTAACTTGGGAGCTGCCCCTTTAATGACAATTGTTTTGACGCTAATTGCACTACTATTCAAAGTAAAATTCACCAAAGCGCTAGAAGGCGGTTTAAAACTGGGGATTGCATTAACTGGTATCGGAGCCATTATTAATATTTTATCGACATCATTTGCTGATGCCATGCAATCTTTTGTTGAACGAACTGGCCTTTCATTAAACATTACAGACGTTGGTTGGGCTCCTCTTGCTACTATTACTTGGGGATCACCTTATACACTTTATTTCTTATTAATTATGGTGATTGTAAACATCGTAATGTTAGTTTTAAATCGCACCAACACATTGGACGTGGATATTTTTGATATTTGGCACTTATCAATCGTCGGTTTATTTGCAATCTTTTGTGGTGCCAACTTATTCGTCGCAACAGCATTGGTTATCTTCATCGGCGTATTAAAAATTATCAACTCTGATTTGATGAAACCAACATTTAACGACTTATTAAATGCACCAGATACAAACCCTATGACCACGACACATATGAATTATATGATGAATCCAATCATTATGGTTTTTGATAAAATTTTTGACAAATTATTCCCATGGTTAGATAAATACGATTTTGACGCAGCTAAATTAAACAGCAAAATCGGTTTTTGGGGGTCTAAATTTGCCATTGGGATTTACTTAGGGATTTTCGTTGGGATGTTAGCTGGTCAAACACCAACTCAAATTTTTGCACTAGCTTTCACAGCTGCAACCTGTTTGGAGTTATTCTCAACGATTGGCGCTTGGTTTATTGCTGCGGTTGAACCACTTTCACAAGGTATTACTGATTTTGCAAGCAACAAATTAAAAGGTCGTACTTTAAACATTGGTTTAGATTGGCCATTTATCGCTGGTCGCGCTGAAATTTGGGCTGCAGCTAACGTTTTAGCTCCAATTATGTTATTAGAAGCTATGATTTTACCTGGTAACAAATTACTACCATTAGGTGGTATTATCGCAATGGGTGTTACCCCAGCATTATTAGTTGTAACTCGTGGTAAACTAATTCGAATGATCGTTATCGGTGCAATCGAATTACCTGTCTTCTTATGGTCTGGTACCTTAATGGCGCCATTTATTACCGAAACAGCTAAAAAAGTCGGCGCCTTTCCTAAAGGATTAAGTGCAGATGCTTTAATCTCACACACAACAATGGAAGGTCCTGTTGAAAAATTCTTAGCTTATCTAGTCGGTAACGCTTCTCAAGGCGAAATTACTTTTGTCTTATATGCAGCTTTAGCTTTAGTCGCTTACCTATTAATCTTTGTCTGGTATGCACGTGAAATGAAAAAACGTAATGCTGCGTATGCGGCTGAAAAAGCACAATAATTCAAATTTAGTTATTTACTACTGGCATCATAAATAAAAAGAGGCTGTGTGACAAAAACTCGTCATACAGCCTCTTTTTAATAAACGTTGAGATAGAAGTAGCTTCTGTCTCAACCGCTCTACTTTCAATTAAATTTTAGAATCACTTAGCTTAAATTAAATTGTCGCTTTCGCGTAAAATTCACTAAAATAAAAACAGTTCTAAGGAAGAACCTTAGAACTGTTTTTAACCAGTACCAAAATTGGCAGAAGCTCCGTCGTCCACTACTTTGCTTCCAACACCCTGCAAATCCGGCAGTGAAGTTTCCTTCTGGTGTCGCTGTTGGATTCGACCAAACAAGTTGGTCTTATCGACTCATCGCATGTCCACTACTCTACCTTTAAAACGTCCCCTTGTCAATCTTTTCTTTTTTCAAACGATTATGAACACAGTTAATTTCAGTAAATACTCACTTAATCAACATTCTTATCCGACAAAAAAACTCTCACCTAATCAGGCGAGAGTTTACGATAGGTATTTACTTTTGGTATTTTGTTTCACTTGGTAACAAAATCGTTTGTTGTTTGCCGTCATCATAAGCATAAACTTCTTGCGGCAATTCATAAGAAAATAAAAATGGTAAGTCAATATCCATTTCAACTTCACTGTTTTCTTGAGAAAAATGCATGGTCACTTTACCATCGTGGTTAAGCAATTCAAAAGCGATTAAATTATTCAAAGGTACTACCCCTTTTAAATCAAGGTCGATAATGAACCAAATGCTGTCAATTAATTCTCCAGGCATACTGGAAACAACGCCAACAGAAGCAAAGCGACTGCGTTTTTTATCAAATACTTCAAACAAATTCAAAACCTCCTAAGGCTGTGTTCACTACGTTAGTATCTTTTTCAAATAGCTTTTGCCATCTTCACGCGTAGAGAAAACATCAGTAATGATTCTACATCTATCATACTTTAAATAAGTAAGAATGCAAAAAAATTGCACTTATAAAAAGAATTTATCAAAGCTTTTTTTAAATTCCCTAAAAATTTTTCTTGATAGACGAAGATCCACTAGTTTTTCTTATGGCTATAAAAAAAGCACCGCAATCAGCGGCGCTTTACTTACTTTACGTAATAAAAATTATTCAGCATCAGCTGGTTCAGCTGGTGCTTCCGTTTCTTCTTCTGGTTCTTCTGCTGCTTGCGCTTCACTAACAGCTACAATTTGTTCTTCAGGGTCTGTAACGATTGTAAAGTCTGCTTCTTTTGGTAAGTCAGCAACAGTTAAAGCATCTCCGATTTCAAGACCTGTAACATCTACTTCAATTCGTTCTGGTAATTTATCTGGTGTTGCAGAAACAAGCACGTTGTATAGTGTTTGTGTCAACACACCGCCAGCTTTGACACCTGCAGCTTCGCCGACAAGTAATATTTCAGCTTCCACTTCTGTTTCTTCTGTCATATTTACTGACAAGAATTCAACGTGAGTTAATTTTTTTGTAAAAGTATCTGATTGTGTGCCGCGGACAAGTGTGTTCACGTTTTTGCCGTCAATACTTAAAACGATAACAGCATTCGCGCCGTGTTCACGATAAATTTTTTCAAGAGCCGCCGCATCAACTGCAACAGGTGTGCTTTCAATTTGATAACCATTGACAATTGCCGGTACTTTTCCTTCGTGACGCAATTTGTTGCGTAGGGAACGGGGACGGATTGCTCTTTTTTCTACATTCAATTTTACTGCCATAACTAAATTCCTCCTAAATTTTGGCCGCATATGCGGTAATCTTTAAAAGCAAATTTGTTACTCAGCACATCAGTGTGGTGCGTATAAAAATACGCAAAAGGACAGTCGTATGCACAACTGTCCTGTCAAAGTCGGTTAAAACTTTCTCCACCAGGTCGTAACGCTGTGTGTATGAGAAACTTTATTTACTTTACTATTTAACCTTAGGCCTTATTTAAATTTAAGTCAAGGAAAGTGCTGTTTTGCTGTGAAATTATCTATTTTCCGCTATAATAGATAAGACTTTGCTACTGAATAAAGGAGTAAATATGCGTTTAGATAAATTAATTGAAGATAATTTGCATACAAGTCGCAAAGAAATGAAGCGCCTTTTTTTAAGCGGACAAGTCACAGTCGATGGGCGCAAAGAAACACAACAAAACAAAAACGTTGATAGTCGGATTCATAAAATTATAGTGGCCGGTAAAGAACTTTTCACTAATGAGGTTTATTATTTACTAGATAAACCAGCAGGTGTAGTAACGGCCAATAGCGATCAGAAACATCAGACCGTTTTTGATTGTTTAACTTTAAAAGATCAGCGTGTTGATTTATATGCTGTCGGGCGATTGGACCGTGATACTTCTGGATTATTACTTTTAACAAACAATGGACAACTCGGTTACGACTTGCTGCATCCAGAAAAAAAAGTAACAAAAGTATACGAAGCGTGGATTAATGAAATTGTCACCGCTAAAGATGTTGCTGCATTTCAAGCCGGAATTGTCTTTTTAGATGGCACTCGCTGTCAAGGTGCCCATTTAGAAATTTTAGCTACAAATAAAGAAAAAGGTCATAGCTTTGTCCGCCTAGCAATTCAAGAAGGTAAGTTTCATCAAGTTAAAAAAATGTTTTTGGCTTGTGGGAAAAAAGTTATCACTCTAAGAAGAGTTGCTATGAGGCCACTTTCTTTAGCTGAAAATTCGCAACCTGGTGATTATCATCTTCTAACCAAGAAGCAACTCACATTATTAAAACCATATTTTCGATAGAAAGAAGTTAAAAAATGAATTATTCTACATTATTATTTGATTTAGACGATACGTTACTGGATTTTAAAGCCTCAGAAGATCAAGCACTAAGAAAACTTTTCCACTACTTAAACGTGCCACTAACACCGGAAATAAAAGAATACTACTTAACGATGAACCATCAATTGTGGCGTAATTATGAACAAGGCAAATTAACGCGCCAAGAAGTGACGAATGGTCGCTTTGAAAAGTTATTTGCTGCTTTAGGTAAAACAGTTGATGGTCCACAACTTGACCAGAAGTATCGTGAGTATCTCACCCAAGGACATCAATTATTAGGCAATAGTCGCGCAATTATTGCCGATTTAGCGGCTAAAGCTGATTTGTATGTCGTGACCAATGGTGTTTCACAAACGCAATACAAACGGCTTAAAGAGGCGCAGTTACTTGATTATTTTAAAGATATTTTCGTTTCAGAAGATACCGGTTATCAAAAACCTATGCCAGAATATTTTGACTATGTTACAAACCGCATCCCCCATTTTGTCGCTAAAAAAGCCTTAGTCATTGGCGATTCGTTAACTTCTGATATTAAAGGGGCAAATAATGCAGGCTTAGACAGTGTCTGGCTGAATCCTGATGCCAAACAATTGCTACCAGATGTTAAACCTACTTATGAAGTAAAAGTTTTAGAACAACTCTATCCGATTTTAGGGACTACATTTAACGAAAAAGCATAGCATTTTCTGAAAAAATCTATATAATAGACCTAGTATAAAAAACGAAAGAGGTTTTCTCATGACAAAGAACAAGCCCATCATTATTGGTGTGACTGGTGGCTCTGGTAGTGGTAAAACGAGTGTTAGTCGGGCAATCTTCAATAACTTTCCCGATCATTCGATTATGATGCTAGAACAAGATTCTTATTACAAAGATCAAAGCAATTTAAGCTTTGATGAACGCTTAAATACCAATTACGATCATCCTTTTGCTTTTGATACGGATCTTTTAATTGAACATATTAAAAAATTAATGTGCTATGAAGCAATTGAAAAACCCGTTTATGATTACGTCGCTCATACGCGGAGCAAAGCTACAATTGTCCAAGAGCCAAAAGAAGTTATCATCTTAGAAGGAATTTTAATTTTAGAAGATGAACGCCTGCGCGATTTAATGGACATCAAAATTTATGTCGATACCGATGATGATATCCGAATTATCCGCCGCATTAAACGAGATATGGAAGAACGTGGTCGTACACTCGATTCAGTCATTGAACAATACCTATCTGTCGTTAAACCAATGTACCATCAATTTATTGAACCTACCAAACGCTATGCAGATATTATTGTGCCAGAAGGCGGCGAAAATCACGTTGCTGTCGATCTGATTACAACAAAAGTAGCAAGTTATTTGTCTTAAAAATCAATTATTAGCTGATTATTTAGATGTCTTTTTAGGCATCTTTTTTTGTTACATTGCACTAAAAAGATACTTATTAATTGGAATTTGGCTTTATTATAAAAAATTCTTCCTATAACTAAAAATCAGTCTGTTTACACTTTTATTTTCTATTGGGCTATTTTTCTTCAAAAAATAGACAGACCGCTTTCAGACTGTCTAACTACACTTTATTTTAGTATTATATTTCCAACTGAACAGAAACTTTTTGAAGGGGAACATCGTAAAATGGATCTTCTCGTCTTCCTAAGAAGTCTTTAGCTTGTTGCGGAAATACAGCATAACTCAATACATCTTCCATCGAATGCGCATATGCTTTAATTTCTGCTTCAAAGCCGGGTAGTTGTGGCGCTAAAAGATCAGCCGGCCGGATAGTAATTACTTTTTCTGTCCCAATAATTTTTTGCTTAATCTTCTCATCAATGGCAACGGGTGGTTTACCGTATAAGCCTTTCACATAGTCTTTAATCTCAGTCGGGACAAGTTTATACCGTTGACCACTGATTACATTCATTAGCGCTTGTGTTCCTACCATTTGCGATAGCGGTGTAACTAATGGTGGATAACCTAAATCAGCACGCACTTTTGGTACTTCGGCTAAAACATCATCGTATTTATCAGCTAGCCCTTGTTCACTTAATTGACTTAAAAGATTGGATAACATTCCGCCTGGCACTTTATACAGCAACGTTTTTGGCTCGACGTCTTTTACTTTAGGATTTAATTTGCCTTCATTTCTAAAACGGTCGCGAACCGGATTAAAGTGATCTGCAATTTTTTCTAATTTTAATTGATCTAATCCCGTTTCATAACCTAGGCCTGCTAGTGCGATTGCAACTGATTCTGTTGCGGGTTGACTAGTGCCACCTGCAAAAGAAGAAATCGCCGTATCAATAATATCTGCACCAGCCTCAGCAACTTTTAAGTAAGTCATTTCTGCAATCCCACTTGTAGCGTGAACGTGAACATCCACAGGTAAACTAATGACATCTTTAATCCGACTCACCAACTCAAAGCCAGTTTGCGGCACAAGCACCCCCGCCATATCTTTAATACAAATGGAGTCCGCGCCAAGATTTTCCATTTCTTTGGCTAAATTAACAAAATAATCCACCGTATGAAAATCACTCGTCGTATATGAAATGGCTGTTTGACAGTGTCCGCCTGCTTTTTTACAAGCTTCTATTGAGGTTTTTAAATTACGGGTATCGTTTAAGGCATCAAAAATGCGGACAATATCAATTCCGTTTTCGACAGATTTTTTAACAAATTCTGCGACAACATCATCTGCATAGTTTTTATAGCCTAGTAAATTTTGCCCCCGCAATAACATTTGTAACTTGGTATTTTTAATTTCTTTACGAATAGTGCGTAATCTTTCCCAAGGATCTTCATTTAAAAAGCGCAAACAGGCATCAAAAGTCGCCCCACCCCACATTTCTAAAGCGTAATAACCCGCCTCATCCATCGTTTTTAAGATTGGCACCATATCACTAGTCGGCATGCGCGTAGCGATTAAACTTTGCTGTCCATCTCGCAACACCGTTTCCATAAATTTGATCTTTGGCATCAAATATCCTCCTGACTAATTGGCTAATTAAAAGCAATAAGGGGATCACTAGCATTTACAATTGCCCCAACTTGCACAAAAATTTCAGCGACAGTACCATCTTTTGGCGCTACAATTTCATTTTCCATCTTCATCGCTTCTAAAATCATTACTGGTTGATTTGCTGTCACCGCATCTCCTTGGTTGACTAATAGTTTTAAAACAGTACCAGGCATTGGCGCAGTGAGTGTTTCACTATTTGCTGTTGCGATTGGCTGATTTACTGGTGCTGGCGGTGTATTTTCTGACACCGGCGCTTTTTTAGTCACATCAGATTGTACAGGCTCACTTACAGGTGCTACTGGCGGCGCTACTGGTCTTTGCTCTCCACCAATTTCCTCCATTTCGACTAAATATTCTTTACCATCAATTGAAATTTTAAACTTCCGTAACATAGTACCCCTCCACTATTTTCTTTGATATATTTTTTTTACCACAAACTGCGATTCTGGCTTCATCCCTGCGGCAATACTTGTTGCAATCACCGCGACTAACTCTGCCTCTTGATTTTTTTTACTAATTTTCTTCACGACAAAAGAACTTTCAGGCTGATCATTCGCTGCGATACTAGCCGCAACAACACTGATAAGTTCCTTATTTTCATCAGTCGGCAGATAAAAAGTAATTTCTTCCCATTGTTCTTTTTGTGCTTCAACAGTTTTGGGTACTGCTTTTTTTGAATCTTTCTCTTGATACGACTTTGTTTTATTTTTGTCTTTTAAAAAGAAACGATTCCAAAAACCCATCTAACCCCTCCTTTACCAAAATAAAAAAGATAAAAAAACTTAAAATTTAGAATAATTGCTCTTTTTAATTTTAACACACCAGTTTATAAAACGTTTACATTTGGTCGATTTACTCATAAAAAAAGTCACGTGCCAGACGTGACTAATACAAAATATTAATAAAAATCAAACTGACGAATTTTTTGTAAAAGGTACGAACAAATCCCCAGACAGATAACCGAACCTACCAAAGCTGGAATAATATAAAAGCCTCCAATTTTTGGACCCGTGGGACCTAAAAAAATTCTGCCTACCCAGCTGCCTAAAAAACCAATCATCATATAGCCTAAAAAACCGTTGCGCACATCTTTGCCATAAATCATTCCGGCAAGCAAACCTAAGAGGCTACCGACAATTAAAGACCAAAATAATTCCAGCATTTCGCCACCTACTTTCGTCATTTATCGCTTATATTTTATCATTATTTTTAAAACAATTATAATTTTATGCAACAAAAATAAGGCGGTTTAAACGAAATAAAATGATTTAGTTTACTTTTTTTAATACATAATCATAGCCATTCACAACATGTTTGTGCTTACGGGTAAATCTTGTATACTTATCCACACATTTTTGGCTGATTGATTCTAATAAAATAGCCTCGCTTAACTGTTTAGGCGGGCTGAAAAACTCTTCTATACTATCGCCGCAAAAAAGTTGTAAACATAAATGATAACGATAGATATCTTGGATTGTCGCTTCAGAGTAACTCTTTAATTGCGGTTCATCTGTAAATGTTACCCTGAATGTTTCATAGCATTTCGGTAGCCAAATTTCTTGACCGAGTAATTGCTGGAGCAAAAATTGAAACCCGCGTTCATCTAAGTGATAAGCAAGTTGCGGGGCACGACTATGTAAAATTTTCGATTCCATTTGACTGATAGTAAAACCAAAGTTGGCTCTAGTAGCGCTGATTTCTTTCATAAACGGTAATAAAACATCTTCTTTTTGATCTGGTAACTGCATTTTTTTTAATTGTAAAATCAAATATCGTTTTTGACTTTCAAGCCCCATGATACAATTTTGAAAATTATCATCTAGACGCAAATTAAAATTTTGCCACAGTGGTTTTAACCCTTCTAAACGACGCCAAATTGTTTTTCGAGCGACATAATGTTGCTGAGATAGCTGGGTAATGGTCACTAGTGGATCCATTAACTTTTGCCATAATAATTGAAACGTCAAACTTTGTGTTAAAAGCTGGTGCCAAAGTATTCTTTCACAAAAATGTTCGGTTAATTGTACTTGCACGCCTGTTTCACTTGGAACAAAAGCAATCCCGCTTTTTTTCTCATTTTCAATTTCTGACCACCATTCACATAAACGCTGAATCTTTTTAGCGGTAAACTGGCATTCATCTTGCAACTCTTCGTATGAAATAAACGTACTTTTTCTCCCTAACAAATAGATTCGCCAAAGCGTTCTTTCATCTTTTTCTAACAGACACTGATAAACCATTTTCTCACTCTCCTGATTTCTAAGTTACAAAAATCAAAGAAGCGATTTTTCCATAATTTTCTTGTTTGTTTGCGTGATTTGAAAAAATGAATCATTGCTAATTCTGATTGCGCTAAAATGAACAAATTGCTAAAATGAAACTAATCTTATATTTGCAAAATCGCCGGGTTTTGCCAACAAAAAAATGTTGAGAGTAACACTTTATCCCATAGGCCTTTGGAGGATAAAGTGCTGCTCTTTTTTTGGAGGAGTTTTAATGAAAGAAATTAAAGGCTATGTTACCCGCAGTGTTTTAAGTACTTTTGGTCTCTCTTTATATATTTTGGCCGATACATTTTTTATTGCCAATGGTGTCGGCACCTTAGGCCTTACTGCGTTAAATATTGCATTGCCTCTTTTTAATCTTTTAAATGGTCTGGGTTTACTTTTAGGTATGGGGGGGCCACCTTATTTGTTTTAAAAAAAGGAAAAACTTATTTTTCTGAGTTATTACTGACAGGAATTTTACTAGGAGTAGCCTTTACTTTTTTAGGCTTAACAGCTGTAAGACCTTTAGCGACTTTATTAGGCGCAAGTACGGCTACACTACATTTAACAAGTACTTATTTACGTTTTATCTTAGTGATGGCGCCCTTTTTTATCTGTAACAATCTAGTCTTAGCCTTTATTCGCAATGACAACAATCCTCAACTAGCGATGAAGGCGATGCTTTTTTCAAGTCTCTTTAATATTATTTTTGATTACATTTTTGTTTTCCCACTAAAAATGGGTATGGCAGGAGCCGCCTTAGCTACTGTATTATCGCCTGTTTTAAGTTTACTTATTCTAAGTAGTCATCGTAAAAAAGCCAATCGTCGTTTGGTTTTCAAATTTACAAAATTGAGGATTAAAACGATTACGCGTAGCGCACAATTGGGTCTTTCATCTTTTTTAACCGAAATGAGTACCGGCATTAGCATCTTAGTTTTCAATCAAGTTTTACTTTCTTTAAGTGGGGATATAGCCGTTGCAGCTTACGGTATTTTAGCCAATATCTTACTAGTTGCTTTGGCCTTATTTACCGGTGTCGCCCAAGGTGTGCAACCGCTAATTTCCCAAGCTACCGCCAATAAAGAGATGCAAAAAGTTTTTTATTATTTGCATTATGGCTTTAAAGTGAGTTTCACACTAGCTCTCCTGCTTTATCTGATTGTGCTAATTTTTAAAATTCCGATTGTCGCAATCTTTAATAGTGAAAACAATAGCGCTTTGGCAAAACTTGCCTTAAACGGCTTGCCACTTTATTTTTTAGCCCTATTTGGTGCTTGTTTTAATATTATTTTGAGTATCTTTTTTGCTGCAGTGGGCAAAGCAAAACAATCCTTTATCATTGCTTTGTTACGGGGATACCTATTGATTTTACCTTTTGTTATTTTGCTAGGGAAAACGTTTGACTTAACGGGCGTTTGGCTAAGTCTACCTTTAAGTGAAGGATTAACGTTAGTGATTGCTATTTTTTTATTTATCCAGCTCAAAAAATCTTATCAACTCAATGGAAATTAACGTCTTTTTCTCTCTTCAATTAAGCAATAAAATAAAAGCGTATTTCTTTTAATCGCAATGTTCAAACGATTTTTATCTAATCATTGATTTTTTAAAATTACATTTTCTGTGCTAGAATAATGATAAAAGATGGGAGTGGTGATGATGATTGCCCACAAAAGAGAAAATCTCCATGGCATTTCATAAAAAAATGACATGGAGGAAATAAAAATGAATACTATTTATGATAATGAAAATTTTTTTAACAAATATAGTCAAATGACACGTAGTCAAAAAGGACTCGCTGGTGCAGGTGAATGGCACACATTACAAAAATTGTTACCTGATTTTACGGATAAAACTGTTTTAGACCTCGGCTGTGGATACGGTTGGCATTGTCTTTACGCCGCTGAACATGGTGCAAAAGCTGTAACCGGTGTTGATTTATCTGAAAAAATGTTGGCTGTAGCCAAAGAAAAAACAGCAGGCTATTCGGTAAATTATTTACAAGCTGATATTGCCACGATTACTTTTCCAGTCGATACATTTGATGTTGTTCTCAGCTCACTAGCAATTCATTACGTAGCTGATTTTAAACGTTTAATTTTAAATATTAAACAGTATTTAAAAACTGATGGAATTCTTGTTTTTTCAGTGGAGCACCCCGCTTTTACCGCTGAAGGAAGTCAAGATTGGTACTATGATGAGAAGGGAAATATTTTACATTATCCTCTTGATAACTACTTTAACGAAGGATTAAGAGAAGCTAATTTCTTAGGCGAAAAAGTCACCAAGTATCACCGCACGCTAACGACTTATCTCAATACATTGTTAGAGAATGATTTTACCCTTTTAAACGTAGTGGAGCCAACGCCTGCAAAAGAACTACTGGCGCTACCGGAAATGAAAGAAGAACTTCGTCGCCCGATGATGTTAATTATTAAAGCGAAAAACAATTTACAATAACTACTAAAGGTATGACAAAAATCTTGTCATACCTTTTTTTAATAAACGGTGCTATAAAAGCAACTTTTGTTTAAACAAGCCGAAATTTCGGAAAAATTTAAGTATTACTTTTCTTAAATTTCCCTCTTATTGTTTGAATCTAGCCCTTTTTGTCAGCAGTCCTTTTTGTAAAAAAGCAAAGCAAACTGATAACCTTCTTTTGTCAAAATCAAATCCCTATTTTAGGTATAAAAAACCTCGTATCATTTTTGATACGAGGAAAATTGCTTATTTTGTTTCTTCTTTTTTATCGTCTTTTAATAAGGCTTTACGAGACAAATTAATCCGGCCTTGGCGATCGATTTCAGTTACTTTAACTAAAACTTCATCCCCTAATTTCACCACATCTTCCACGTTGTTCACGCGTTCGTTTGCAAGTTGTGAAATGTGAACTAAGCCATCTTTACCTTTGATTAAGTTAACAAATGCACCAAATTTTTCGATGCGGACTACTTTACCTAAGTAAACTTCGCCAACTTTTACTTCTTTAGTTAATTCTTCAATAATCTTAATTGCTTTTTGGATCATTTCAGCATCGGCAGAAGCAATCGAAACCTTACCTTCTTGATCGATATCAATTTTAACGCCTGTTTCTTCAATAATACCGTTAATGGTGTCGCCACCTTTACCAATAACCACTTTGATTTTTTCAGGGTCAATTTGAATCATTTCAATTTTCGGCGCATATTGACTTAATTCTTTACGTGGTTCAGCTAAAGTTGACGTTAATTCTGCTAAGATTTCAAAACGTGCTTTTTTCGCTTGGGCTAATGCTTCGCGCAAAATTTGTTCTGTAATCCCTTGAATTTTAATATCCATTTGTAGCGCTGTAATACCATCTTTTGTACCGGCAACTTTAAAGTCCATATCGCCTAAGTGGTCTTCTAAACCTTGGATATCTGTTAAAATTGTGTAGTTTTCACCATCAGAAACAAGTCCCATTGCAATCCCAGCTACTGGCGCTTTAATTGGTACACCGGCATCCATTAATGCCAAAGTACCTGCACAAATACTTGCTTGAGAAGAAGAACCATTTGATTCTAAAACTTCTGCTACTAAACGAATTGTATAAGGGAAGTCTGTTTCACTTGGAATTACTTGAGCTAAGGCACGCTCACCTAAAGCACCGTGACCGATTTCACGACGTCCTGGTGAACCAGCACGACCAGTCGAGCCAACAGAAAATTGCGGGAAATTGTAATGATGGATAAAACGTTTTGATTCTTCTACGCCTAAGCCATCAATAATTTGGTGTTCCCCTAAAGGTGCTAAAGTACAAGCAGATAACGCTTGTGTTTGGCCGCGAGTAAATAGACCTGAACCATGAACGCGTGGTAATAAACCAACTTCTGATGATAATTGTCTGATTTCGTCTAATTTACGACCATCCGGACGAATTTTATCAATCGTGATTAATTCTCTGACGACATCTTTTTCTAAGTCTTCAGCTACTTGTTTAATTTCTTTGGTAATTTGTACCAAATCTTCTGTTTCTACATTGGCAAATTTTTCCGCGTAAACTTCTTTGACTGTTTCTTTAACTTTTTCAATTTCATCTTCACGGGCTAGCTTTTCTTCTGTCATTACAGCTGTCTTCATTACACTGTAATAGCTATCGTAAATATCTTGTTTTAACTCTGGATCCACTTGTAAAAGTTTGACTTCCATTTTTTCTTTGCCGACAGCAGCAACAATTTCTTCTTGGAAAGCAACTAATTCTTTAATGGCTTCAAAACCAAATAGTAAAGCGCCTAACATATCGTCTTCTGAAACTTCTTTTGCCCCAGATTCAACCATGTTAATCGCATGTTTAGTACCTGCTACACTTAATTCAATATCCGTTTTTTCCGCTTGTTCGACCGTTGGATTTAAAACATATTCACCATCTACCCGACCAACTTCAACGCCTGCAATTGGACCGTCAAAAGGAATATCTGAAATAGATAATGCTAAAGATGAACCTAACATTGCTGCCATCGCTGGTGAACAGTCTTGTTCCACACTCATCACGATATTGGTTACTTGTACTTCATTACGGAAGCCTTCAGCAAACATCGGACGGATTGGACGGTCGATTAAACGAGCTGTTAAAGTAGCATCAGTAGAAGGACGTCCCTCACGTTTAATAAAACCACCTGGAATTTTACCAACTGCATACATTTTTTCTTCGTAGTTAATTGTTAATGGAAAAAAGTCTGTATCCTTGGCTTCTTTTGAAGCTACTGCTGCACTTAAGACAGCTGTGTCGCCATAACGGACTAAAACGGCACCGTTGGCTTGTTTAGCTAATTGACCGACTTCAACTTGTAAGGAACGACCGCCCCAAGTTGTTTTAAATACTTGTTTTGTCATAAATTCTCCTATCTCCTGTAGATAGTGGGCCGCTACTAAACAAATGAAAAATTTGAAATGGGTTCAAAACTTTCATTTGGTTAGTAGTTAGCCTTACCACTATCCCAGCATTTGTTTAATTTTTCATAGCAAAAAAGTGAGATTCAAGCTGAACCTCACTTTTAAGACGATAACGACTAACGACGCAATCCTAAAGCTTGGATCAATTCGCGGTAACGTTGTACGTCAGTTTTACGTAAGTAAGCTAACAAGTTACGACGATGACCAACTTTTTTCATCAAACCACGGTAAGAATGGTGGTCTTTTTTGTGGACGCGTGCGTGTTCATTCAAGTGGTTGATCTCTTCAGTCAACACAGCGATTTGCACTTCTGGAGAACCAGTATCGCCTTCGTGGCGTGCAAATTTTGTCATGATTTCGTTTTTACGTTCTTTTGAAATTGCCATGTTTTTTCACCTCACATTTTTATTCTCCCTGCGACTGAGTAAAGCGTTGGTGACTCGCCAAACCAAGTGACAGGTGGTGTGCAATACACACAGATTTACTTTACTTGATTTGAAGTAAAATTGCAAGTTCAACTGTTTTAAATTTAAATATAATTACTTAAAAATAAAAAAATTGGAAAATTATGGATGTAACCGTTATAATCATAACGTATGTTTTTTACGTACGTAAAATAGCAACTTTGTGAAAAACAAGGCAAAAAGATAAAAATGATTAAATTGGAGGAAATCAACTATGTCTACGTTACTCGCTGTTAAAGGCCACCCACTAGAAGCTAAAGATTCTCACGCGGTTCAATTATTGGAAGCTTTCTTAGCTGCCTATAAAGAAACAAATCCCACTGATGAAATTATCGTGGTCAATCCTTATGCTTCAGACTTCCCTGAAATTGATGCAGATATCACTTCTGGCTGGCACGCTTTAATAAAAGGCGCAGAATTTGCCGACTTATCTGAAAGCCAACAAAGTAAATTAGCTGCCTTTAACGGTTTAACTGAACAATTTGAAAAAGCAGATAAAATCGTCATCGCCAATCCACTCTGGAATTTAAGTATTCCTAGTCGTTTGAAAGCTTGGTTTGATACAATTTGTGTCGCTGGCAAAACTTTTAAATACACAGCAGAAGGCCCTGTTGGCTTAGTTACTGGTAAAAAGGCGCTCCATATTCAAGCTAGTGGTGGTTTTTATAACGGACAAGATTTTGCCGCGCAATATACGCGTCAAATGTTAAACTTTATTGGTATCACAGACTTTAATGAAATATTAGCTGAAGGGTTGGACTTTGACCCAACTAAAGTAGACGAAATTATGACTAAAGCCACTTCAGAAGTCGTCACTGCCGCTAAAAGTTTTTAAGCTTATGCAGTAAAACGACAGCTTTGTGCTGTCGTTTTTTTGTCGTCAAATCCGCTTATTTATAAACCGATATTTCTTCCCTAAGAAAATATGATTTCTGTTATAATAAGCTGGAGGTGATTGCAATGGCATTAATCAATCGAATTCAAGGAATGGAAAATGAACTATCCAAAGCGGAATTACGAATTTTTCGTTATATAAAAAGAAATATCGACAAAATCCCAACCATGACCGCCGAGCAAATTGCCAAAGGTTCTAAAACCAGCGCGCCGACTGTCGTCCGTTTTGCAAAAAAAGTCGGTGCTTCAAGTCTAACTGATTTCAAAATCCAAATTTCAGCCGAAAATCAGCCCAATAGCGCCAACCAAGAATATTCCGATGTGAAAAAAAACGAACCAATTGCATCGTTAAAAGAAAAATTATCTCAAAATGCGCAGTTAACATTACAAGAAACTACGCAAATTTTAAGTGATGAAAAATTATTAGCCGCCTTAAAATTATTGGAAACAAAAGAACGAATCTTTGTAGCCGGTGTGGGGGCTTCTCATTTAGTAGCTGAAGACATCAAACAAAAGTGGGACCGCATCGGTAAAAGTGTTTCGCTTGAAACAAACTACAATAGTCTATTACCCCAACTAATTAATACCAAAAAAGACGCCGTATTATGGCTGATTTCAAATTCTGGGGAAACGCCAGAAATCACTTACTTTGCTGATGTTGCGAAAGAATTAAAAATTCCAATTATTACTTTAACTCGTTTTGGAAACAATCGACTTTCAAAATTAGCAGATGTTTCACTCCAAGTTTCAAGACCACAAGAAGCTGACCAACGGAGTGCAGCTACTAATTCTTTAATCGCGCAATTTTTAGCTGTGGATATCCTATTTTATTCCTATATTAGTCGTAACCAAGAAAACGCTGAAAAGATTTATCAATCGCGTCAGATTATTAGGGACTTTCGGGCAAAGCACTTTTAAAATAATTTGAATTTTACACTTTAGATACGAACAACGAACTATTAAGAACTAAAAAATCGACGGCACGCAAGCTTGCGTACCGCCGATTTTTATTTTTATTTAACCCATTCATTTACTTTATCTGGATTATTTTTGACCCATTCTTTGGCAGCTTGGGCAGGATCTTTCCCATCATGTACTGCTAACATGACTTCTTCCATATCTTTTTGTTCCCAATGGAATTTATCTAAAATTTTATATGCTTCAGGCTGATCTTCTTTTAAGCCTTTACGAACCATCGTATTAATTGTTTCAGCACCACCCATTGTCCCTTTTGGATCGGCCAAATACTTCAAGTCATACTTTGCAAACATCCAGTGAGGTGACCAACCAGTGATAACGATTGGTTCTTTATTTTTAATAGCTTTTCCTAATGCCACTGTCATCGCACCAGAAGATGAGGATTCCACCGTCCAGTCTTTCAAATTAGGATAAGCAGCTTGGGTTTTATCCGCAGCTTTCATAACACCTGCACCAGGCTCAATCCCAATAATTTGTTTATTCGCTTGATCGCTTAAATCTTCTATTGAGTTCACATCCATATAACTTGGTACGACAATTCCAAGTTTTGCACCACTTAGATTTTCACCTAAGTTTTCCACTTGATTTTTATATTTCGCATATTGTGCTTGGTGCGTATGTGGTAACCAAGCGGCCACCATTCCATCTGTTTCACCATTGGCAACAGATTGCCACATTACTGTCATATCCAAAGGAGTTAATTTTACATCATAACCTTCTTCTTTTAAGACTTCAGCAATCACATTGGTTGAGGCAACTTCTGTATCCCATTCAACATAAGATAAATGAATAGTGCCTTTATTACTAGCATGACTCCCTGCAAAAGTAGAACCAAAAATTAAAGCCACAATTACAGCGACAACGCCACCTGTAATCCATTTTTGTTTTTTCTTAGCAGCTGGATCAAGATTTCTTTTACGATCTTTTTTAGGTGCATTTAATTTTTGCGTAAAGCGATCAATAATAATCGCTAAAATAACTAACGCTAAGCCATTTACAAAACCATTACCAACTTGCGCTTGTTGCAAGGCTGACAATACGCCGCGACCTAAACCAGGAGCTCCGATCATAGAAGCTGTGACCACCATTGATAAAGCTAACATCATCGTTTGGTTAATACCAGCCATAATCGTACCCTTAGCTAAAGGTAGTTCTAGTTTGAATAATTTTTGTTTACCAGTACCCCCAAAAGAATCAGAAGCCTCAACTAATTCACTTGGAATTTGTCGAATGCCCAAATTAGTCATACGCACTGTAGGTGGTAATGCAAAAATAACTGATGCAAATACCCCTGGTACCATACCAATTCCAAAGAAAGCAACGGCTGGAATCAAATAAACAAAAGCCGGCATGGTTTGCATAAAGTCTAAAATAGGGGACACAATTGTATTAGCTTTTTCACTTTTAGCCATTAAAATCCCCAATGGAATCCCGATCACAATCGAAACTAAACTAGCTAATAAAACTAGCGTAACTGTATTCATCAAATCATTCCACAGTCCTTGATTATAGATGAATAACAGTCCAAAGAAAGTCAAAATTGTTAAGCCAGGCTTTTTCTTTGATAAGAAAAAAGCAGCGATAGCTAATAAGACAATAAATAATAATGGTGGAATAAATAGTAATGTATTGGTAATCGTGTCCATAATCACTTGACCAATCGTTTGAACAAAACTAAATAGTCCTGAAAAAGTTTTCGTCAACCAATCAGTAAAATTTTCCACCCATTTTGCAACTGGAATTGCTTGTTGTAATAAATTATCCAACAAACTCCACCTCCTCATCTCCTGTTTCAGCTAATGCTTCAATCACACTTCCGCGAATAACGACTCCTAATAATTTGTCATTTTCATCTACTACCGCTAAAGGTGCTTCAGCGTCTTTAATCACGTCAAAAATATCTGTCACTAACATATCTTGGGGAATCTTCTTAACGTTTTTATCAATAACCTCTTTTAATGGTAATTGTTCTCTTCTTGCTTCTAGCGCTTTTAGAGCTGTCAAACTACCTTTTAATTGTCGCTTGCGATCAACAGCTAACAACATACTAACGCCTTCTTTACGCATGCGATTTAAAGCCACATTTGGTCCATCAGCTTCAATATTCATGGTAATGGCAGGTTCCATAATATTTTGCGCAGTTAGAACTTTCGAACGGTCCACATCTTCAACAAAATCCCGTACATATTGATTGGCTGGATTGGTTAAAATTTCTTCACCGGTACCAATTTGCATAATTTGTCCGTCTTTCATTAAAGCGATCCGATCGCCAATCCGCAACGCTTCATTTAAATCATGGGTAATGAAAATAATTGTTTTTTTGACATTTTCTTGTAAATCTAACAATTCATCTTGCATTTCGCGGCGAATAAGAGGGTCTAGCGCTGAAAAAGCTTCATCCATTAATAAAATTTCTGGATCATTTGCAAGGGCTCTAGCTAAACCTACCCGTTGTTGCATCCCACCAGAAAGTTGTTCGGGATATTGATCTTTAAATGCTAATAAACTGGAATTTTCCAAAGCTTGTTCTGCTCTTTTTCTGCGTTCTTCTTTTGAGACGCCCCGTATTTCTAAACCTAACTCTGTATTTTCTAAAATCGTGCGGTGTGGAAAGAGCGCAAAACTTTGAAAGACCATATTAATCTTGTTACGACGCACTTCTTGCAATGCTTCTTTATCCATCTTGGCAATATCTTGACCATCAATGTATATTTCACCACTGGTTGGATCAATCAGGCGATTCAATAGGCGAATTAATGTTGACTTCCCTGAACCAGAAAGTCCCATAATAACAAATATCTCGCCTTCATTCACTTCAAAGTTTGCATCATAAACACCAACTGTCGCACCGGTTTTTTCTAAAATTTCGGTTTTACTTTTATGCTCATTCATCATAGCTAGTGCTTGTTGTTGCTTTTTACCAAATATTTTTGTTAAGTGCTCTACTTTCACTTTAGCCATTTTGTTACCCCCTATTTAATTTTGCTGTTTTAAAAACTTAAAAACAGCTTTCCTTTAAAAGAAACAGCTCTTTTGTTTCTTTATTAGGATGGAAAATGCATCGTATGAAAACGATCATGAAAATTTCCCTCTCAAAAAAACTGACCACACTAGGTTAACACCATGTGGTCACTTAGTCAAAAAAGAAAAACCAGGAAGAAACGTGAATTCGTTTTCCTGGTTATAACACGTGCTATTTTCTCTTAAGGTTTTCTTAATATTTATCTTTTTCGGGATAAAAAAAGTTCATCATGCGCTGAAAAACCAACTCATCTCCCACAAAAAAAACTGTTTCCCCCGCTTCAAATTTCACATATGGACCAGGAGATAACAATAAACGATCTTCATGTTGGAGCGCTACAACTGTCGCGCCTGTTTCTTGCCAAATATTTAAATCTTTAATGGATTTATCTAGATGGTTGGCGGTGTGATCTAATTGTATTTCATAAGGTAAGAAAGGGGCAGTCTGTTGGATCCGTTTAGTTTGATTGACTAAAGTATCCAGTAGACCAGAAAAATTTTCCAATTCTTGTTGCTGGCGTTCTACACTACTTAAAATTTCACTTTTCAGCTCTTGAATAGAATGAACATCTTTATATTGGGCTAAGTAATTTTGTGCCTTTTCACGAGATGCGACATAAGCGCCACTTCCATGGCGAACATCCATGATGCCCAAATCAACTAAAACATTGATAGCTTTTCTTGCTGTTTCTGGCGAAACATTAAAATTACTCGCCAAAGTAGAACGCGCATGAATCTTTTCTCCTTCTTTATAGCGATTTTCTACAATTCGCTCAGCTATTTCAACTGCAATTTGTTGATAGCGCGGAATCGTTAATTTTTTGCCGGTCATTTTCTGACCTCCTTTTCATTTCAACCATCTGATTAGGTTTTACTATTTAAACATAACTTCTTGGCTTTTTCTTACTCTCACTTTCCCATTTTTTTTCAAATTCTACAAGCATTTTAGCAAAAATCTTAGCTCCTCTTTTATTTTTAGATAAGAAAAGCTTAATGCAAAGCTTCAGTTTAAAAAGCATAAGTTGCTATATTCACCTTATTACTTGCAACAATCTGCTAGTTTAATTTACATACAAAAAAAGAAACGTGAAAATTCACGTTTCTTTTTACTTCTATTAAAGTATTAAAGCAAAAATTATACTTCTACTTTCATAACCGGTGTTTTGGCTTCAGTTGCGCCAACTTTTTCTAAAATTTCATTTTTTACTTTATCCATATTCGTCACTAAGACTAACATATCTGTACCTTTACCAGCAGCTTTGATTGCAGCAAGATCGACATCTGCCACAATTGTATCTGGCGTTACTTTTTGACCTTCTGCAACTTTTAAATCAAATGGTTTGCCATCTAATTCAACCGTATTGACACCCATGTGTAATAGAACTTCTAAGCCGTTGTCAGTTGTAATACCGACTGCGTGTTTTGTAGGAAAAACTGATGAAACAGTACCACTTACTGGTGCATAAATTGTACCTTCTTTTGGAACAACAAAGTAACCTTCACCCATCATTTTTTGTGAGAAAACTGCATCTGTCGATTCTGATACGGGTTTTACTTCACCGTTTGCGACTGCAAAAAATTCAGTTGTAGCAGCAATTTCACTCGTAGGAACACTCGCTTGTGCTACAGGTGCAACTGGTTGTTCTTCTGCCATTTTTTCAGCTGCTAATTTTTCTTTTGGAATACCAAAGAAATAAGTTGCCACAAAACCACCAGCGTAACCTGCAAGTAAACCTAAGATATAGCCTAACCAATGACCATTAGCAATTAATGGAATTAAAGCTGCACCTGAAGGGCCAATAGCAGTCGCGCCGACATTTCCTAAAGCACCAATAACCGCACCACCAACACCACCACCGATACAAGCTGTGATGAATGGTTTTCCTAATGGTAGTGTAACCCCATAAATTAACGGCTCGCCAATCCCCAAAATACCAACTGGCAATGCCCCTTTAATCATTTCAGTTAATTCTTTATCTTTACGTAGACGAATCCATAATGCCAAGGCTGCCCCAACTTGACCGGCACCAGCCATTGCTAAAATTGGTAATAATTGCGTACTACCAGTAGCTTCAATCATTTGAATATGAATTGGTGTTAAAATTTGGTGTAAACCAAACATAACCATTGGTAAGAAACTTGCGCCTAATACAAAGCCAGAGAATGCTCCACCAACATTTAAAATCCAGTTGATTCCACCAACTAAACCGTTTGAAATAAAACCTGCTAGTGGCATAATTAAGAAGATTTCCGCTAAACCAATAACAAGTAGTGAAATAGTTGGTGTGACGATAATATCAATTGCTTCTGGCACAATATCGTGTAATTTTTTCTCTACTTTAGAAAGTAACCAGACTGCAAAAATTACTCCTAAAATACCGCCTTGTTGCGCAGCTAGTGGTTGGCCGTTAAACAAGTTGATAATTGGTGCTTCTGGATTCATTCCAGTTAAGGTTACAACCCCACCAATTACCCCACCAAGTGTTGGTGTTGCGCCAAAAACTTGTGCTGCATTCACACCTGTGTAAATTACTAAGAAAGAAAACATCCCATTTTTTAAGATGTTCATGACATCAATATATTGTTGCCATGTCGCAGCGTCTAGGCTACCAGCAGTGACCATATTTGTTAAAACAGATGCGATCCCCGCCACTAAACCAGCGCCAACAAAAGCTGGAATCATTGGAACAAAAATATTTGAAATATCTTTTAAAAGTGCTTTAAATGGTGATTGCTTTTGTTTGGCTTTTTGTGCGGCTTTCATTTCGGCTGCTTTTTGATTTACGGCATCTTTACCACTCGCAGAAACTTGAATTTCTTCTCCTAAAGCGACACCGGCTTGGCTAGCCATTTCTTTTGCAACTTTGTTAACTTTACCAGGACCGATAATGACTTGTAATTGTTCATCATCAACCACCCCTAATACGCCTGGAATCGCCTTCAATTGTGCTTCATTTACTTCATCGCGGTCACGGACAGACATTCTAACCCGAGTCATGCAATGAGTGACGCTTGCAACGTTGTTCATGCCACCGGCGCCTTTGTAAATCTCTTTTGCCAACTGTTCCAAACTCAATTCTTCTTTTGCCATGCTAACTTTCCTCCTTGGAATTATGAATTCTTTGAAACTTGTTATTCAAGGAGTTACACCACTAAAAAAATAATGTAACTCCAACGCTACTTCATTAAATTGTTTTCTTTACAAAGCCATCTGCTGCAATTAGTTTTTGGGCTGCAGTATCTTTATCACTGTCTGTCAAAATCATGACGATTGCTAATTTAACATTTTCGTCTGCTGCTGTAAAGAAGCGATCCGCTGTTTCATAATCGACTTCTGTGGCTTGCATGATGATCCTTTTTGAACGCTCGACTAATTTTTCATTTGTGGCTTTTACATCGACCATTAAGTTGTTATAAACTTTGCCAATGCCAATCATTGAAATAGTAGAAATCATATTTAAAATTAATTTTTGGGCTGTCCCAGATTTCAAACGAGTAGAGCCAGTCAAAAATTCAGGACCACAGTCTACTTCAATTGGGAATTGGGCATGCTTTGAAATTTCAGCATCTTTATTACATGAAATCGTCCCAGTGGCAGCACCAACTTGACGGGCATAATCTAAACCACCAATAACATAAGGTGTCCGACCGCTTGCAGCGATTCCTACTACCATATCATTTTCATTTAGTTTTAATTCGTGTAAATCATTTGCCCCTAATTCAGCAGAATCTTCGGCACCTTCAACTGCGACAGTCATTGCCTGATCACCACCAGCAATTAAACCAACTACCATTTCTGGTTCAACACCAAAAGTTGGCACACATTCTGCTGCATCTAAAACGCCTAAACGTCCTGACGTTCCAGCCCCCATGTAAATTAATCGGCCGCCTTTTTTAAAAGCTGTAATTGTTGCTTCAATTACTTTTTCAATACTTGCTAATTCTTTTTCCACTGCAACTGCTACTTTTTGATCTTCTTGATTCATTTTTTGACAAGCTTCTTTAACTGTCATTTCATCTAAACCAAAAGTTGCTTCGTTACGACGTTCAGTTGTTAAGTTTTCTAAATTAATCTTACTCATGTTCTTCCCCCATAGATTGTAATTTGAATTTCATGCCGCCTTTAATCTGGCGGACTAAATCTTCTTCTGTGGTAATGACTTGTGCAACTACATTGACTTTTTCATCTGCTGCTAATTCTTGACGGCATAATTGAATTTCACCGGCATAACGCAGATATTTTTCATTATCTACAGTCACACTCCCCAAAGTGCGTTTTACCGTATTTTGTGCTTTAATTTGCGGAATCTTACGAAAACGAGCATCCGCACTGCGAACAACTGCATCTGCTTCGTCTAAGCGATTGACATGGTCCCCTAAAATATAATCGAAGTAATCTGTCCCGCAATTTTCTACTTGCAATAAAATTTCATTGTTATTTATAAAATTTTTGAATTGTTCTTTTGTCCGTCCCTTTAAGCCACCATCTCCAATATAAATTAGATCAACAGCAGCATTTTGCTGCCATAATGCCGCAGCTAGTGGATGTTTGTAGCGATCTTGTTCTAATGTTGGTAGCCCTTTAAAAAGCGGACCTCTTAAATTAGCATCGCCTGGAACAAAAGCTTGAATGGTGAATCCATTGGCTTTAAGCCACTGATTTTTTTCTAGGAACCAACTTTGGGCTAAACCAGTTTCTGGTCGTGGATAATAGTTGTGCCACGCTTCCAAATTGGAAAAATT
This sequence comes from Enterococcus sp. DIV0755b, assembly GCF_051713765.1. Lineage (NCBI taxonomy): Bacteria > Bacillati > Bacillota > Bacilli > Lactobacillales > Enterococcaceae > Enterococcus > Enterococcus sp. DIV0755b. The sequence goes on from NZ_JBIOQN010000001.1 coordinate 125,716, forward strand.
CGCCGCTGCTTTTTTTAGTTCTGCAATGTCTTGCGCTGTGACTGTACTTGCATTTAATGCAATTTTCATTTGTTGACTAAAGTGGGCAATTTGCAGGTTGCTGATATGATAATCCATCCTCAGCCCCGTTACGCCAATTTGAACTAATTCTGATAAATTATCCATTGCAAATCCAGCTTTTTTTAGCGCGTTTCCTGAAATATCGACCATTAACTCTAGCTCTAACGCTTTACACCAACTACCTAATTGACTTAGGCGTTCTCGGTATTTTGTAGCATCGTCTTCAGGAATGTGCAAGGAAGTAAACACACCTTTAAAGCCTGCTTGCGCCATGTCAGTGACATATTCTTCTTGTTGTTGTGATAGTGCTTCGTTTAAAAAAATCGAAAAACCAAACAATGAGATTCCTCCATCTTTCATGAAAAAATGATTAGTAATCGCTTACACAAAGGAGTATACATCATGTTTTATTTTTACGCAACCTTTTTTCGTTATTTTTATTATTTTTTTGAAATATTATTTCTTTAGCTTTGCAAAAATTTAAGAAGAAAATTTCAAATTCCCACCAAATTACATTCTGTGGTAAACTTACTGTTGAGAAAAATCAACTTTGAGGTGAATAATAATGATCACGATGGATGATATCATCAGAGAAGGCAACCCCACTTTGCGGGAAGTTGCAAAAGAAGTACCCATGCCCCCAACTGATGAAGAAAAAAAACTGGGGGAAGAAATGTTAGAGTTTTTAAAAAATAGTCAAGATCCCGTTAAGGCAGAAGAATTGCATCTGCGCGGGGGCGTTGGTCTAGCTGCTCCACAACTAAATATTTCAAAACGCTTAATTGCCGTCCATGTTCCTAGTAATGATCCTGAAGATGACACACCTATTCTTAGCACTGTCATGTTCAACCCTAAAATTTTGAGCCACTCCGTTCAAGACGCTTGTTTAGGCGAAGGCGAAGGCTGTTTATCTGTTGATCGTGAAGTACCAGGCTATGTCGTTCGTCACGCGCGAGTGACCGTATCTTATTACGATGAAGCGGGGGTAAAACACAAACGTCGCCTAAAAAATTACGAAGCGATTGTCGTCCAACATGAAATTGATCATTTAAATGGCGTCATGTTTTACGACCATATTAATGAAGAAAATCCTTTTGCCTTAAAAGAAGGCGTCTTAGTTATTGAATAAAAGTGGCTGTAAAGAAGTGACAAACTTCAGGAAATCAGAAGGAATTTTAAAAATTACTACTCAAATTTTCGCAAAAGTTCAACTTATTCTTATTTATGAAGATTTACTTACTTGACACTGTTTATGCAAAATAAAAAAGGTGTGACAAAATTTTGTCACACCTTTTTTAGCTATTGTTTTTATCATTAACAATTCTGCCAAGTTACTCTTGATATAAAATTCCTGCTTTTAAAAGAGCCGCTTTAATTTTTGCTAAGGTTTCCTCATTTTCATACGCAATTGTATGCAAATGAATCCCATTGGTTAGTTCCAAAAGTAAACTGGCATTTGAGTTATGGTACTTTTCCATAAAGACTTCGATATCTTCGAATGTTTTAATCTGTAAGTTTCCCGTTAATTCACCATACATATCGTGTTCTACTACAACATCTACTACTTCACCGCCATTTTCCACAATAATCTTAAGCTCGGCTTGAGTTTTTGAAGCATCATGTTGTACTGCGATCTGACTTAATTTCCCTTGTCTTTTTCCTTGGAGTAAGTACCCACGGGCAGTCGCTTTAATAGCTAATCCCGCAGCACGCATAAGGGCGATGTCTCCGACAATAATCTGACGACTTACGTCAAACTGTTGGGCAAATTTTGAAGCACTTATAGGTTTTTCTGCTGTTTGCAATTGACTCAAGATTTGATCGCGTCGTTTATTTCCTTCCATTTTGTTCGCTACCTTCTGCAAGTTTTTGTTGTTGATACGCACGAGAATGTTTCATAATATCAGCAAATGTCGCCGTAATCGTCGGCAGATAATCTGCTTTTGTAACGTTTTTTGCAACCTTATTTAATACGGCTGTTTCTCTCGAACTATCTAAAACAGGTTGTTGCTGCTCTTTTTTGAAGGCTGCAATTTCACTGACAGCCATCATTCGCTGTTCTAAAAGTCTCGTTAATTCTTGATCAATTTGATCAATTTTTTGACGTGCACTGACTAAGCTGTCGGTGTTTTCTGCTGCTACAATATTTTTGATAACGCGAGCAGGATTGCCTGCAACGACAACATTATCTGGAAATGACTTTGTCACTACGCTTCCGGCAGCAACCACGACATTATCCCCCAACACGACCCCTGGTAAAAGTATAGATCCAGCCCCAAGCCAAGCATTATTGCCAATGGTTACGGGCTTACCACTTTCTAAGCCACTATTGCGTTTGACCGGATTTAAAGGATGAGTAGCCGTCAAAATTTGAACGTTTGGAGCAATCATACAATTATCCCCAATTGTAATTGGGCAGACATCTAATAAGACACAATTAAAATTAGCGTAGAAATTTTTACCGACTGAAATATTATAACCGTAATCAAACTGGACTGTAGGTTCCATATAAATATTTCCTGCCACTGCACCAAATGTTTCTTTTAAAAGTTGACTCCGGACTTTTGCATCTTGTTCTTGGTTGATTAACTGCATCTGTTCTCTAGCAAATCTGCGCTCACTCACAAGTTCAGGATCCTCGGAAAAATAAAGCTCACCGGCAATCATTTTTTCTTTTTCACTAACCATTAATATCCTCCTAAATTTTGATGGCATCAAATAATTCTTCTGCCGCACATTGTACCATGGTAAACGGTTCCTGAATAGCAAGAGCCGTCTGATTAACTGCCAATACCTCAGCTTGTGGTTTATGATAGTAAAGTAACTGATTAAAAGGCGCAACTTGAAAACTCGTACCGGCAATCACGATTAAATCCGCTTGTTCTACAGCGTTAATCGCCAAAGTAATCGTAGCATCTGTAAATCCTTCACCATATAAAACGATGTTTGGTCGCAACTGACCACCACAATCCTGATGGGTATCACACACTAAATAATCTTGCCATGAAACATTTTGCCCACACTTGCGACAGTACACATCGTATAAATTACCGTGAAAATTTACCACATTTTTACTGCCAGCTTGATTGTGTAACCCATCAATATTTTGCGATACCACCCAAACTGATTTTGTCTTTTCCAGTGCTGCGATTTTTTCATGAATCACATTAGGACGAGCACTTGGATGATATAGTAATTTAACAAATTGGTAAAACTTTTGTGGCTCATGATTTAAACAGTCAACGCTTAATAAATACTCAGGTTGCTCAATCCCAGCATAAACACCTTTTAAAGATCGATAATCCGGAATTTGCGATGGTGTCGAAACACCGGCACCGGTTAAAAATGTGATCTTTTTTGCTGCTTGGATTTTTTCTAGCGCTTCATTTATTACTGTCATCTTCAACACCTCGTCTATTAGTATACACCTGAAATATTGTCAAAAAAAAAGCCGGTCAAAAAACCGACTTTTACGCATCATAAAAACCTAAAATCATAATACCAATCATAATCGCCGCTATTACCAGATAGTGTTTGGCTTTTAACTTTTCTTTTAAGAAGATTCGACCCAAAATAACAGAAACAATCGCATAAGCTGAAATTAAAGGCGCGACGATAATGGCTTCTTTAGTGGAAACTGCACCAACGTAAAAGAACTGACCTAACGTTTCAAAAATCGCTGCTAACCCTTTATCTTTTTCCAAAAAGACAAATACAGGCTCTTTTTTCCACCACTCTAAATATGCCCATAATACTAGCGCTACAATTAAAAAAGTTAGTTCATAACTCATATTGGCTTGATCTTCTGGCATTAATTTGCGGTATTCTAAATAATAACTATCAAGAAAAGTACCCATCCCGTCAATAATCATATATAAAATTGGAAATAAGATGGCGATAGCTCCAAAGCGGTATTTTTTATCAATGGTTACCCCTTCCGCTTTTAACTGGGCATCATCTTGTTCTTTTTCAAAGATTGATAACAATAAAATACCAATTAAAATCATTAGAATTGCGACAAGTTGTAGGCCATTGACATTATTTCCCATAATTAAAAAACCTAAAACTGCTGTCACTGCCCCAGAGGAGTTACTAATGGGAGAAGAAATCGAAACTTCAATATAACGCAGGCCAAAATAACCAATTGCCATAGACAAAATATACATTGCTGAAACAGGTAAATATAAAATTAAATTGTGCCAGTCATAACGAATGCCTTCGTAAATAACATAGTAAAATAAAACGTGCAGTCCCATGACTAATCCCACCATAATCGTGGTCTTCATGGCGCTATGACGGTCATTAGAATCATTACCTTTCTTATAAAAAAGATCAGCCGTCCCCCAGGCTAAAATTGTAATTAATGCCGACGCAAACCACATCTATCTTCACTCCCTACTCACTTTTCTTTTTTAAAAGTAGCGTAAACTAATAGAATCGTCAATCATTGTCTCTAGTTTCACTTTTGCTTTCTTCATTTAACTAAAATCAGTTCTTTTCCTTTAACCAAAATGGGCAGGATAAATGAAAATGATTTCAACTCATGACAGCGCCATGTAAACGTGATACAATACATTGGGAAAAACGTAACAAAGAAGTTGCGTTTTGGTAAAAGCGAGGTGAAACCATTGGTACCATTTATTATTTATTGGGGCGTAATCTTAGTCTGTGTCGCATGGGCTGCGTTAAGCATTTTCTTTTCTATTTTTTATTTGGCCCGCAAAGAAAACGGCAATTTATGGGCATTTGCTTTCTTTAACGTCCTTGCTGCTATCGTACAAGCAATCGTCTTGGCTATTTATCGCACCTGGGGTTGGGGTATTACCCAATACTCAAGCTTGATTTATATTATTATCGGCGTATTACTTGTCTTAACTGTTATCCAAGCTATTTTAGGCCGTGAACCAAAAGAAAGTATCGCATAATTTATTGCATGAATACCACTTAATGAACGAGATTGTGACAGAAACTGCTTTTGTCACAACCCCTATTTTGTTAAGTGGTATTTTTGTATAGTCCGCATAATGTATACATATATTTTCATGAACCTTTGCTGAAACAAAACTAAAAAAAGTATAACTAAAAACTAACAAAGAACTGATATTTTCGTTTATTTCAGGCTATAAATCACGATTAAACAGGGAATTACAGCTTTAATTAAAGAACTTTCATCTTATAAAAAGTAATGTATATTCTTTCATTTTCATGTAAAAAAGTTTGACACCCTATGCAATTTGACGTAAAATTCTTGTGTACTATCAACTGAATACGAGATACCTCCGTCACCGAGGTAGAGGTCGCATCATTCATTAATCCTGTTGAGTAAGCAAATATTAAGACGCAGGCCTAGGGAATGTTGCCGAAATAAATCACGTGTTTGCTCACGGATTTGTTGGGACGCACGGGAAATACCTGGCGGACTGTCTTAGCTTTTAGCTAAGTTGCGCTATGTTTTGTGAGAGGTTTGTCGACGAATTTTGCTCTTTGTCAACAGCCGATTTCTTTTCATACGAACTGATTTCGGCTGTTTTTTTATTTTTTTCGCTGGCGGCAACTCCATTCATCTCTCTCGTGTTTTAAGTGTTTCACTTAAATTACGTTGGTATGGTCAAATACTTTTTAAGGAGCAGAACATGAATAAAAAAATTTCCGTTACCGCACTACTGACTATTATTTTAAGCTTTTTCACCGTCGCCTTTGCCGCGACACCAGCAGCCGCTGACAGCCAGACACCTACAGATACACTGCGCGTGGGGATGGAAGCGGGTTATGCCCCATTTAACTGGACTCAAACAACAGATGCCCATGGTGCTGTCCCTATTCAAGGCGAAAATTCAGCTTGGGCTGGTGGTTATGATGTTCAAATCGCCAAAAAAGTTGCCGCTGGCTTAGGCAAAAAACTAGAGATTGTTAAAACTTCTTGGGATGGCCTTCCAGTTGCTTTACAATCTGGTAAAATCGATGCAGTTATCGCTGGGATGTCGCCAACAGCTGAACGCAAAAAAGAAATCGATTTTACAAACCCTTATTATGAATCTCACTTAGTTATCGTAACGAGAAAAGATAGTAAATACGCTAAAGCTAAAGACTTATCTGACTTTAAAGGGGCCAAACTTACCGCCCAATTAAATACATTTCACTATACTGTAATTGATCAAATTCCAGGTGTTCAAAAAGAACAAGCACAAAAAGACTTTTCAGCGATGCGCGCAGCACTTTCTTCTGGGGTCATTGACGGCTATGTTTCTGAACGGCCAGAAGGTGTCACAGCAACATCTGTTGATAAAAATTATGCTATGGTAGAATTCGCTAAAGATAAAGGCTTTAAAACCAATCCTGAAGATGTTCAAGTTGCAGTTGGTATGCGTAAAGGTGATCCAGACGTTGCAAAAGTGAATCAAATTTTAGCTGGTATTTCTGAAGAAGAACGTACCAAATTGATGGATGCAGCAATTAAAGAACAACCTGCTGCTAGTGATAGCAGTGAAGAAAAATCAGGCTTTTTACATGATATTAAAACCATTTGGAATCAATATGGCGGTCTCTTTTTACGCGGGGCAGGTTTGACACTTTTAATTGCAATCGTTAGTACGATTTTAGGTACCAGTCTAGGGTTACTAATTGGTGTTATCCGCTCACTACCAGTCGCAGAAAATAAAGTATTATTCGTTTTCCAAAAATTCTTTAATTGGTTACTGTCTGTTTATATCGAAATTTTCCGCGGCACACCAATGATGGTACAAGCAATGGTCATTTATTATGGTTTAGCTCAAGTATTCCAAATTGATTTGAATCGTACTCTAGCTGCCTTTATCATCGTTTCATTTAATACTGGGGCATATATGTCTGAAATCGTTCGTGGTGGGATTTTTGCCGTTGATCCGGGGCAATTTGAAGCTGCACAAGCAATCGGGATGACCCATGGGCAAACAATGACCAAAGTTGTTTTACCACAAGTGATTCGGAATATTTTACCTGCTACTGGTAACGAATTTGTCATCAATATTAAAGATACAGCAGTATTGAGTGTTATCTCTGTTGCAGATTTGTTCTTCCAAGGGACCTCTGCTGCTGGAACGAACTATAAGTTCTTCCCAGTCTTTACTATCGTCGGTATTATGTACTTGATTATGACCTACACTATCTCAAGAATTTTACGTTTAGTTGAAAAACGAATTGACGGTCCACAATCATACATCAAAGCTGACGAGGCTGAATTAGAAGCAGAAGAAGAATAGGGATAGGCTTAGGAGGAAATAAACATGGCAGAAAAAATTATTGACATTCAGCATTTGAAAAAAAGCTTTGGCGAAAATGAAGTTTTAAAAGATATTGACTTTTCTGTAACTAGAGGGGAAGTCGTTTCCATTATCGGTTCATCAGGTTCTGGTAAATCAACTTTATTACGTTGTATTAACTTATTGGAAAAACCTACAAGTGGTGAAATTTACTACAAAGGGGAAAATGTATTATCCCCAGGCTATAGTCTGACAAAATACCGAACACACCTTGGTATGGTTTTTCAATCTTTCAATTTATTTAACAATATGAACGTTTTAGAAAATTGTGTTACCGGACAGACGACTGTTTTAAAACGCAATCGCACAGAAGCTAAAAAAATCGCCTTAGAAAATCTGGAAAAAGTTGGTATGGATCGTTATATTGAAGCAAAACCAGCCCAATTATCTGGGGGGCAAAAGCAACGGGTCGCAATCGCCCGCGCACTATCCATGGACCCTGACGTGATGCTTTTTGATGAACCTACCTCAGCCCTTGATCCAGAAATGGTCGGGGAAGTTTTAAAAACAATGAAAGCACTCGCCCACACCGGTTTAACAATGGTAGTGGTAACTCACGAAATGGATTTTGCCCGTGATGTTTCGAATCGTGTCATCTTTATGGATAAAGGTGTCATTGCTGAACAAGGCTCACCAGAAGATATTTTTGGTAATCCAAAAGAAGAACGCACGAAAAAATTCTTACACCGTGTTTTAGATAAAGAAGCATAAGTAGAATAACCAACGTCTAAAAGTCTTAGGGCCAAGCCCACTTTTAGGTGTTGGTATTTTTTTGTCAAAAAAAGCAATAATAATCTAACATTGAAATTTTCTGAAAATTATCCTAAAATTAAGCCAGCACTTTTCAAGTAAAAAATTCAGAGGGAATCTTCCCTACTACAAAGGATGAAAATTTAATGGAATCGCAAGAATTAAGTCGTAGTTTAAAAAATCGCCACGTCCAGTTAATTTCAATTGGAGGCGCGATTGGCACTGGTTTATTTTTAGGAGCGGGTAAATCGATTCAATTAGCTGGCCCGGCTATTTTATTTGCTTATCTAATCACTGGGTGTATTTGCTTTTTAATCATGCGCTCCTTAGGTGAATTACTTTTATCCAATACGGATAAACATTCTTTTTTAGATTTTGTTGCAGAATATCTAGGGAAAAAATGGGCCTTTTTAACTGGTTGGACTTATTGGTTTTGCTGGATTTCGATTGCAATGGCTGACTTAACCGCAACCGGTCTTTATGTGCGCTACTGGTTTCCCCAAATTCCACAGTGGCTACCCGAATTAATCGCTTTAGTTTTATTAGTAGCCTTAAATATGATTGCCGTTTCCTTGTTTGGTGAGCTTGAGTTTTGGTTTGCTTTAATTAAGGTCGTAGCCATTATCGCTTTGATTGTGGTGGGCGCCTACATGATTGTCACCCATTACCAAACAACAGCAGGTGTAGTAAAAGTTAGTAATGTTTGGCAACACGGTGGCTTTTTTCCAAAAGGAATGTCTGGCTTTATACTCTCTTTTCAGATGGTGACCTTTGCTTTTGCGGGGATTGAATTGGTTGGACTAGTGGCTGGCGAAACAAAAAATCCCAAAAAAGTTTTACCAGAAGCTATTAACAATATTCCAATTCGTATCATTTTGTTTTACTTAGGAGCTTTATTTGTCATTATGGCTATTTACCCTTGGAATAGTTTAAGTGCTAGTGAAAGCCCCTTTGTAGAGGTTTTCTCAGATATCGGTATAACTGCCGCGGCGACTGTTATTAATGTCGTTGTCTTATCTGCAGCAGCTTCTGCCTGTAATAGTGCAATTTACAGTACCGGACGCATGTTACGTTCTTTGGCTCAAGAAGGAAGTGCTCCAAAACCTTTTGAAAAATTGACTAAACACCAAGTTCCCGGCAATGCAATTTTCTTTTCGGCTTTAGTGATTTTTATTGCCGTTATCTTAAACTATTTCATGCCTAGTCAAGTCTTCACCATTGTTACAAGTGTTGCAACTACTTGCTTTTTATTTATTTGGGCTATTCTAGTCTACACCCACATGAAATATCGGAAAAGTATCCTAGGGAAAAAAAGCCATGCTTTTAAAATGCCTTTTTATCCCTATAGCAATATCTTAATCTTTGCCTTTTTAATTTTTGTAGCTTTGGTTTTACTCCTATCAAAAGAAACTCGGATTGCTGCACTTGTAACTCCGGTATGGTTTATCATTTTAAGGGTAATTTATTATTTCAAATTCGAAAGAAAATAAATTTCACGACCAAAAAAAGCGTTCGCCTGTTTTGAATACTAATGGCTGAACGCTTTTTCCTTTATTTTCTTAAAATGTAATTTTGAATTTTCGCTGCACTTTCATAAGAAGGCACCCAAATGGCCGAAACGATAAAGCGGCCAAACAAACCAATAGTAGGATGCCAAAAGACAGCTGCGATAAGTAATAAATTAATCACCATCGATAAACCACTACGGCAATCGTGACGTAATAACTGGGTGCCACGGGTATTGTCATCATTGGCTTTTAAGATTTGTTTGGTTAAAATACCAAATGAAAAACTCCACATCGTATAAACTACTACATATGCCAAAGCCGGCCAAAACATGCCAGGATTACTCCCTACCCATTGGGTTACAGCAGGACATAATGTTAACCAAAACAACCAAAAAATATTGGCCCAAATGACACGATCATCTACTTTTTCAGTCATCTTCATTACCCTGTGATGCGTTACCCAAATCACCGCTACAAAAATGAAACTAATCGTATAAGCGGTTAAAACATCCCGCATTGCTAAAAGGGATGCTAAAGTCGGCGCTGCTGGAAAACGTATTTCTAATACTAAAATCGTAATGACAATGGCCACTACGCCATCTGTAAAAGCCGTTAAACGTCCTTTTGTCACTTTTTTCACCTCGATTTATTTTAGCATACCTCTGAACTAAACGATATTTATTAGTCAACAATACAATTCAATGTATTATATCGCTAAACTTTCAGAAAACTCTTGAAAATAGACGTCAATTCTGTTATTTTTGAAACAATTATCACGTCAAAAAATTGCCCTTTTTCTTTTTTACAATATAGAAAGAGGCAATCAAAGACAGTTAGAAGTAACGCATGCAATAATTAATAAAATTCATAACTTTCGAGGTGAAAAATGGAAAAAAAGTTGCAATTTAAAGATTATTTATTTGTCGGTTCTATGTTATTTGGCTTATTCTTTGGTGCCGGGAATCTTATTTTCCCCGTTCACATGGGCCAATTAGCAGGCGCCAATGTTTTTAGCGCTAACTTAGGTTTTCTTGTAACAGGAATTGGATTACCTTTTTTAGGAGTCTTAGCGATTGGCATCTCCCGCAGCAGTGGTTTATATGATTTAGCTTGTCGGGTAAATAAAACGTATGCCAAAATTTTTACCATCTTACTTTACTTGGTTATTGGGCCTTTCTTTGCTTTACCTAGATTAGCGACAACTTCTTTTGAAATTGGTTTGGCACCTTTTTTAGCCAAAAGCCAGATTACTTTGGCACTAGCAGTTTTTAGTATTCTCTTTTTTATCTGCGCTTGGGCGCTATCCCGTAAACCGACTAAATTACTTAATTATGTGGGAAAATTTTTAAATCCTTTATTTTTAGTTTTACTAGGTATTTTAATTTTATTAGCATTTTTAAATCCAATTGGTAACATCACCGATACGCCGATTCAAGCCGATTATACCAATCACGCATTTTTAACCGGCTTTACAGAGGGCTATAATACATTAGATGCATTAGCTTCATTGGCATTTGGCATTATTATTGTCACCACTTTAAAAGATATGGGAGTTAAAAAGCCCAGCACCATCGCCATGGATACAGTTAAATCGGGTTTCATCAGTATTTTATTGATGGGAATTATCTATACGCTTTTATCTTTAATGGGGACGATGAGTCTTGGTAAATTTGCGATTTCTGAAAATGGCGGGATCGCTTTAGCGGAAATTGCTAAGCACTATCTTGGGACAGGCGGGAGCATTTTACTTGCGTTTATCGTTATTATTGCCTGCTTAAAAACAGCAATTGGCCTAATTACTGCTTTTTCTGAAACATTTGTTGAGTTGTTTCCACAACAAAAATATACTACCTTTGTGACCGGCTCAAGCTTACTGGCTTGTTTATTTGCCAACATTGGGTTAACTAAAATTATTGAATTCTCAACACCTGTTTTAATGTTTACCTATCCTCTAGCAATTACCTTAATCTTACTTGCTTTGGTTGGCCCTTTATTTAAACAACGGGCGAGTGTTTATCGCTTAACCACTTACTTTACCTTGTTTGCAGCGATATTAGATGGTCTAAATGCCGCTCCTGCTTTTTTAAGAAATTTAGCACCAGTTCAAAGCCTACTACATTTTGCGCAAGATTATCTTCCTTTTTTCCAATTAGGAATGGGCTGGATTGTGCCAGCACTTCTTGGCTTTATCGTGGGAATAATTTGGACAATTTTAAAAAAAGTACCTGCCGAAAATTAAGCAAAATTTTTATGCGATTCTCATTTTAATTTCCAACCTGTAAAACGCCTGCGGCTTTTAAGTAGCAGGCGTTTTTGTGTGCTTATAACTGACAGTCTGACAAAAAAACGATACAATGAAAAAAAGGAGTCAAAATATGGAGGGATATTTATGGTATATGAAGAGCTGATGATGGATACATCAACCTTATTAAAATTTGAATTGTTCCGCAAAATGATGTTTATTGGACGCCCAAATTACGCTATTGCTGAACTAGCACAAGAAATGAGTCTCAATTACCAACAAACCGTTATTGATTTGACGGAAATTGATAAAGATATTAGTCAGATTCACCCCGAACACGAAAGTTTTTTAATTGGGGCGGGAAAAATCAACTGTCTGAAATTAACTGCCACCATCGATGAATATCGTTACTACTTATTGCAAAATTCTGTGCCTTTTCAATTTATTATGTATTTTATTAACGAAGAGAACCCAACAATAGAAGAATTTTGCAACCGCTACTTCTCCAGTCGATCAACTGTATCGCGAAAAATCGAGAAGTTAAAAAATTTCTTGAAGACTTTTAATTTACGTTTTACATATACAGAAGCTGGTTTAGTAGGAGACGAAAGACTCGCTCGCCTCGCATTGTTTAATCTGATTTGGTTGGGAACTAGAGGAATTACTTGGCCATTTAATGTGTCAGAAGAAAAAGTCGAACAAGTAGTAGCAGCTTTTGGCGAATACTTTCCTCTTTCTCGTACCTATTTAGGCAATTTAGAATTAAAATATTTTGCGGCTATTTTCTTATTACGCATTCAAAAAGGTATTTTTGTTAAATACGATAAAGCCTATGATTGCTTAATGAAAAACAATGACTATTATGATTTCACTCGTTTAAATCCTTTAGTTGATAATCAGTTAACTGCCCGTCAAAATAAAGCTGAATCCAGTTATATTTTCTTTTTGGCACACTTTATTCCGTTTTATACCTTAGAAGATGATCCAACCTTAACACAAGTTATTCACGACTTTGGTAAAGAAGCAAATCCTGTTGATAATTTAGTCAAAGAATTTTTACAATTTGCTAAAGAAGAGTTATTTACCAACAACCCTTCTGTCTTAGATCAACCCCTTGTTTTAGGGAATTTATTGAACATTACGTTTGGTTATTATGTCATTAAACATCGCATGCCTACCATTCAACGTTTATTAGGACCAAAACAAGTTTTTGAATCACCTATTCGCGAAATGGAAGGAAAAATTCGCGCCTTCTTTATCGATAAAAGTAATCAAGAGCCTTATGCTGCTTTCATCAATAATGCAACTATCAATAGCTTAGTCAATGGTTATACTCAAGTCTTAATACCGCTTTATGACACCATGACGTATGCAAAAAAAGTTGAGGTGGGGGTTGCGATTGAACATAACTATTTAATCGTAAAAAATATTTATCAATTTATGTCAGATTTAAAATTTGTCAATGCGGAAACTTACAACAGTCAAAGACAAGAACAGTACGATTTGGTTATTAGTTCATCTTTAGTATTAAAAAATCAAACACCGAATTTAAATGTCTTTTTATGGGAATTGGACCATGATGACGAACAATATATCGTCTTATATAAACATTTGCGCAAAATTTTTAATGAAAAAAATAAGTAATCGCAGTTAAGGAGGGTATCTCATGCGGTGGAAAGGTGACCGACAAAGTAAAAATGTTGAAGATCGCCGTAGTAGTTCTGGTGGATTATCCGGTGGCGTAATCGGCGGTGGTGGAATCGGGCTGCTACTTATCGTTTTATTTTCTCTCTTCTTTTCCGGGGGGAATATCGACTTAGGTTCGCTTTTAGGCAGTGAAAATAGTCCAACTACCACCCAACAACCAACTGGAACTGATGAGCAAAAAGAATTTGCCAGTGTTGTTTTTGGGCACTTGGAAGATTATTGGAACGCTGAATTTAAGCAACCTGAATATGCCCAATACCAACAAAGCTATGAAAATCCGACTTTGGTTTTATATAGTGGTAGCGTGCGTTCAGCATGTGGTCAAGCCTCCTCTGCTGTGGGACCTTTTTATTGTCCGGGCGATCAAAAAGTTTATTTGGATTTAAGTTTTCAAGAAGAATTATCCCAACGTTTTGGCGCAACAGGAGATTTTGCTATGGCTTATGTTATTGCCCATGAAGTAGGTCACCACGTTCAATATGAATTGGGCACTTCAGATAAGATGGAACGCTTACGTAGCCGCCTTTCGGAAAAACAGTATAATTGCTATAGCGTGGCCTTAGAGTTACAAGCCGATTATTTTGCGGGCTGCTTTACCCGTTATTTAGCCAATAAAACTTATCAAGGCCAACCAATTTTAGAAGTCGGCGATATCGATGAAGCTATCCAAGCGGCTAATCAAATTGGTGATGATACCTTACAACAAGAAGCACAAGGATATGTTGTTCCTGACAGCTTCACACACGGTACTTCTGAGCAGCGTGTGGACTGGTTTAAGCGTGGCTACCAATATGGTGATTTAAAACACGGTGATACATTTAGTACTTATAATTTAAGTCTCTAAATCTTAGCAATAAAAAAGACTGCTTAGCTGATATATACCTATCAGTTGAGAAGTCTTTTTTCATTATTGCTTGCAAGCTTGACCTGAGTTATTTCAATTTTATTGGATATCTAGCTCATGAACTAGCTCTCTACGGCAATAAACTGGAATTTCAAAAAATTCTGTTTTAATGCTAAAGAGTTGAACACGTTTGTTTTGCTTTTAAGGCTTAATACTTTTTTAAGGATATTTCCTAACTTTTGCTTCTTTGATTCACAAAATATTCATAAATGATTTGTACTATATAAGTGTACCAACAAACAACCCTAACTAACACTTTTTCATTTTTAACTCCTTGCCCGTCGCCTCCCTAGCGACGGGCCCTTTTTTATTTACAGATAAAAAAACTGCGCAAGCTTTTTGGCTGCGCAGCAAAATCTTTTATGGTTGTCGGGTAATACTCGTTCGTTGTCCTGATTTATCTAAAATACTCACTTTGCGGATCAACTCTAACGGAATCATCCGCAATGGCTGTTCTTTATTTTGCGGTTGTATCATCAAATGATTGGGATTTAATTGTCTATTTAAAATCCAGCCATAAACAGTTTCATACTTGACGCTATTTGGGGTTACATCTAATTGTAAAACTACCAAACTTTCTTTTTCAGCCGCCAAAACCAACGTTTCAGCCATTTCAACTGAAATCTTTTGTTGCAGCTCTTTGTCCATACTATCGCTTAAAAATCCCTTTAATAAGGCATTCGAGGTATTGGCCACGAAATTGCCGAATTTTTTAACATTCATTTTTTCTTTCATTGCCGCCACCCCTTCTCATAAGTAAGCATATTTTATCAAATTTCTGTAAAAAGACAAGTTTTTCTGATTGTTCACATAGTAGTCAAAACCGCTAGCCACGGTGCTAATCCCGATTCAATCAATTGTTTGGTTTCATCAAAATCACCTGTGTAATAAGGATCTGGAATAGAGTCCCCTTCTTTCCCCTCAACTACTGATAAATACGTGGCAACTTTAGCGGTCTTATCATGAGGTGCAATCGCCAAAATGTCGTGAACATTTTCTTTATCCATTCCCACGATATAGTCAAAGCGATAAAAATCTTCTTGTTGCAATTGTCGGGAAACCATCGCTGAAAAATCGACACCCGCTTTTTTCAAGATCTTTTTTGTACCCGGATGTGGTGGATTTCCCACTTCAAAACGACTAGTAGCAGCAGAATCCACATGAATTTTATAGCCATTTTCAAGTGCAAATTGTCCAAACAAGCCTTCTGCCATTGGCGAACGACAAATATTACCTAAACAAACAAATAAAACACTACTCACCATGTCCACTATTGCTCCTCTTGTTGATATAAACGATAAGAATAAAGCTCAACGTCTTTTGCCAAACGAAACATTTGCGTCGCCACTTCTAAAGGAGCGACGGGGTAATCATCTTCAATCCAAGCCAACAACACTCCACTACAGCCATAGGTAAAAAAGTGCCCATAAAAATCTTTATCTGATTCTGATAAATAATTTTCCGTATCAAAGTCTTCAAATAATTTGCGGAAAAGACGCCCAACAATTTTAGAAAATTCGCGAATTAAAATTTCTTTGCGGTCCGCTACTGTTTTGCGATAAAACTCGCGACGCTGATAGATTGCCCGCAACATTTGGAGTACTTGTTCTTCCCAATTTGCCAGTGATAATTCATCACTAGTTAGAAAATTTAATGCTTCTGTGTAATAAATAAAACGTAGCAATTCATCTTTATCCGAAAAATGATAGTAAAAAGTTTGCCGGTTAATTCCCGCTTTTTTTGCAATCATTTGCACACTAATTTTACTGTAATCCGTTTTTGCTACTAACTCAATTAACGCTGTTGCAATCTTTAATTTTGTTTGGTTAACTGCCATCCTAATACACTCCATTACTCATAAGGATAACCAAAATGTTCATAGGCTAAGCCAGTCGCAATTCGCCCACGAGGAGTACGTTTCAAAAATCCTTTTTGAATTAAAAAAGGTTCATACATATCTTCCACTGTTTCGGTTTCTTCACCAATATTAACCGCTAGGGTACTCAAGCCTACTGGTCCACCACCATATAATTCAATCATCGTTTTAATTAATTTTTGATCGACATAATCAAGTCCAGCTTCATCAACTTGCAATAACTGTAAAGCGCGCGCGGCGATTTTATCATCAATTATACCATCCGCTTCCACTTGGGCAAAATCTCGCACGCGTTTTAAAAGGCGGTTGGCAATTCGGGGTGTTCCCCGTGAGCGCCGGGCGATTTCATGGGCACCAGTTGCAACAATATCTGTAGCAAAAATATCGGCTGAACGCAAAACAATCTCTTTTAAATCAGCTTCTTGATAATATTCCAAATGGCTGATAATACCAAAACGATCTCGTAAAGGTGCAGAAAGCATACCCGCCCGCGTTGTCGCCCCTACTAAGGTAAAAGGAGGTAAAGGAAAGTGAACAGGATGTGCTGTCGGTCCTTGTCCAACCATAATATCCACATAAAAATCTTCCATGGCCGAATACAACATTTCTTCAGCCACTCGGGGTAGACGATGAATTTCATCAATAAATAAAACATCGCCAGCTTCTAGTTCATTTAAAATCGCCACCAGATCGCCTGGTTTTTCAATAGCTGGACCACTTGTCGTTCGAATATTGACATTCATCTCATTGGCAATAACCATTGCCATAGTCGTTTTCCCTAATCCAGGTGGTCCGTAAAGTAAGACGTGGTCTAAAGACTCTTCACGACTTTTAGCCGCAGCGATATAAATAGATAGTTCATGTTTCACTTTATCTTGACCGATATATTGGGATAAAAACTGGGGCCGTAATGACTTTTCAATGAGTTGTTCGGTCGTTTCTTTTTCAGGTGAGACAAGTCGTTCTTCTGTCACAATCTCCCCTCCTTTCTATTTTTTCATCACAAGTTTTAAGGCTGCACGTAAATACTCATCTGTTGTTTGCATTTCTTCATTTGCCAAAGTTTTCTCAACTTTTTTGACTTCTTTTGCACTATAACCCAAAGCAGTTAACGCCTCCATTGCTTCTGTTAATGCTACTTTGCCATTTGCTTGTGGTAAGAGCTCCAAATTCAATTGCGGATCGTAAAGATCGCCTAATTTGCCTTTTAAATCTAAGATCATTTGCTGGGCGGTCTTTTTTCCCACACCGGGAAATTTTGTTAAATAAGTAACATCGCCTGATTCAATCGCATTAATCATACCCGTATGCTCTTCGCCGGCCATAATAGCCAAAGCCGATTTTGGTCCGATACCAGAAACACTAATCAAGCGTAAAAAAAGTTGTTTTTCTGCTAATTGTTTGAAACCATATAAAACGTGAGCATCTTCGCGAATAACTTGTTGCACATATACTTTAACCTCTTCTTGTTCTTTAAAGCGATATGGATTTCCTACTGCGATTTGATACCCAATTCCATGATTTTCTAAAACAATATATGCGGGGGTAACGCCTGTAATTTTACCGATTAAATACTCGTACATTTTTTTGTCCTTCCTGTACATACGTTCCCCTTATTGTAGCATAGTTTGGCACCAGACAAAAGCTGACTATTTCACAAGGGGTAAATACTCCCCATACCCCGCAGCTTCCATTTCTGCTTTTGGAATAAATTTTAGCGCAGCAGAATTAATGCAATACCGCAAGCCTCCTGCATCTTTTGGTCCATCGCTAAAAACATGACCTAAATGGGAATCGGCATCTTTACTGCGAACTTCTACCCGATGCATACCATGAGAAAAATCAGCTTTTTCTTTGACTACTCGTTTTTCAATTGGTTTTGAAAAAGCAGGCCAACCACAACCAGCGTCATATTTATCAGTCGAAGCAAATAAAGGTTCCCCGCTAACGACATCCACATAAATGCCTTTTTCATAAAAGTCGTCATATTTTCCGGTAAAAGGACGTTCAGTGGCATTTTCTTGGGTTACAGCATACTCTTCTGGTGTTAATTTCTTTTTCAATTCTTCTTTATCCATCGTAATCACCTCTTAAGAAAATAGTACGCTCATCTAATTAAAAGCAAAAATTTTATGCTTATAAATACGCAGCCCTTAATGTTGCATCAAAACAGTTTTAGACTGAATTTAGATACATTAATTGCTGCGCAGATTTTTAGATAATTCTTTTTAACATTTGATTGACAACACCGACAGGAAAACCAACAATGCTGTAATAATCCCCATCAACTTTTTTTACAAACAGACTAGCCTGACCTTGAATCCCATAGGCACCAGCTTTATCGGCATATTCACCAGTATCCAAATAGCGATTGATTTCTGCATCACTAAGCTCAAAAAACAGTACTTTTGCTGGTACTAATTCTTGTAAAATTTGGTGACCTTTACGCATCACCACTGCTGTGTAAACATGATGCATGCCGCCACTCATATCTTTTAGCATCACAAAAGCGTCTTTTCGAGATGTTGGTTTGCCCAGAATTTGACCGTGATTAACCACAATCGTGTCACTGGCAATGACCAAATCTTTAGGATGCTTTTCAGCTACAACCTTTGCTTTTTCTTTTGCCATATGAACAACATATTCTTCTGGTCGATCTGTTTCTTTTACCGTTTCGTCAATATCTGCTGGCTCCACTTTAAAGTCAGCCACCAAGCGAGATAACAACTCTTTTCGTCTAGGTGATTGTGATGCTAAAATAATTGCCAAGAAAAACTCCTCCTTTATTTCCACTCATTTTACAAAGTACCCTCATTTTATACTTAATATTGCAATTGTAAAAGAGGTTACAACAAAAGCGGTCAGCTTCAAGCAATAAGACGAAATTGCAAGCAAAATTTTTTCGACTTTTTGCGAAATTTCGATTTGTTAAAAAATTACTTCTGTCACACTGTTTATTCCTAAAAAGGAGCTGTGATAAGACTTCTATCACAACCCCTTTGACGCTAAATCGTCTTATTTTTTTATCCCTAAACCTTCAACGGTTAAATCTTGAATACTGGCTGCGGTTTGATCAGCCGTCACATTAGCTTTAAAAGTTACATTATCCCCTTCTTTGATGAAGATAGCATAAGGACTATTATTTGAATTAACACTATAAACTGTCCGCTCATCTTTTAATAAGAAAGACACTACGGTATTGTTACCATTGGCAAGTACGACAACACGTTGTACTACACCACTTTTTTGGGTTAAAGCATCTGCTTGGGTACTACTATTGTTACTACCTTTTGTTGCAAGCTCAATCCGATAAGCATCCAATGCATTTTGCGCATTTTCAGCGTCTACGACAATATCGTTATCCACTGCATTAATGTAAACATATTTTTTGAAAATACCTTTTGTATCCATTAACGACACAATCCACGTGGGCACTCCATCAATATTATATAAGACTGGCATCTCAGCATCCCATTTCTTTTCGGGATAAATTTTTGCAGCAATGGAGATTGCACCGTCACTATCCATTATCCCAACTTCTGAATCACGGTAATAGGTCAGTTGGCCACTGCGCGCATCAATTAAGGAATAACCTAAAGCAGAATCTTGATCATCATCACCACTGGTAAAGTCGGTGAAATAATTTAACTGGCCTTCTTTGCTCAACATCGGTGTTAATTGACCAGAAGCATAAATACCGTTATCAGTTGGGACTTTGACATCTTTTTTAGCGCCAAAGACAAATTGATTCCACCAGCCTTGGCCATAACGTCCAAAGAATTCATTCATACTATTAGCCGCAGCCGATGTAATCGGCGCATCCACAAAAGCAGGTGCTTTTTTACTGTCATACAATTTAACTTCGCCTGTTTGTGCGTTTAGCACGGCTGTTTTGAATTGATTATAATGCATTAGCCCGGTTACACCATATTCTTTGTATAAAGTTTGAATATAATAAGGTATCCCTTTATCATCAATCTCTAAATTGATTTTCCCATATGAAGCATAACCAGGAAAAGCAGCATAAATTTTGCGTCCTGCATCTTGGTTGAAAAAAGCAGACGGTGTGTATTTCAATGGCTCTTTGACAAATTCAGGTTGGGCATTTATGTCTGTAGCACTAATTTTGAAATAACCGGGAACTTCACCGAGTTTAAGCCATTTGAAAAAGCCATTGTATTCCACAGTTGCTACATAAACATACTCACCATTGATTGTCTGAGCAGTAATCCCATCTAATGTAAACATATTCGAATTGGGAATGACTGAAAACTTCTGCAGCATTTTTCGCTTCGCCATATCAGGAGCAATGGCGATTGGTGTTTCTTTAGTTGAAGTTAGCACTTCTGCTTTTTCCTTTGTTTTTGCGGGAATAGAAGAATAAACTTCATCAATAGAGGTAATCCCGCTAATTTTGGAAACTGCAAATAATACTCCCATCAACACCACTACCGCCGCAAAGACTTTTCCTAATTGCCCCATTGCTAGTTTGGTTTCAGGAGTAACATCCACACGTTTTTCATTAGCCGCTGGTATCTTCTTACCAATTTTTTTGCCCGCTTTTTTAATGGCCAAATATAGACTTGCAATTAAAACAGCAACAAAAGCTCCCCATAAGTTATACCACAAAAGAGAACTTAAATTTTTACTTGGTAGTACCAGATATAAAAAAACTGCCATTACTAGTAATTCCATTACTGTTAAGGCGGCCATTCCTTTACGCGAGCTATCTTTTTCTAGTACTAAGATTAAAAAATTTATCATGAGTATCCCAATACTAAACAACAACGTTAAAATAATAAAATCAACAATCATCCACAACACTCTTTCTTTTATAAGACTTTTTCCTATTATGCCAGAAAATAACAAAAAATACGTCAGCCTTTTGCAGTATTTTAAATAGAAAAGCTAAACAAACGCGCTTAACTCTTTAGCATTAAGGCGGAATGTTACGAAATTGTTCCTCAAATTTCTTAGCATTTCGACTTAATGTCGCCAAGAGTGCGTTTGTGAAACACAAAAAATTAGCCCGAAAGATTACGACTGCAATCTTTCGGGCTAATTTTATTGCTCGCTTAATTTACCATTTGAAAAATTAATCTTCTAAACCAGCCATAGCAGAGCGATGAGGATCTTGAATGCGTTTGAACATTTTTTCCATATCGCCGTTACTAAAGTGAATTAAAACCGGCCGACCGTGAGGACAATTGAAAGGATTTTCGCATAAAGCTAAATCTTGCAATAAGACCCGTGCTTGTAATTCATTTAAATGATGATTGGCTTTAATTGATCGTTTACAACTCATCATAATTGCTGTTGCTTCGCGAAATTTTTTGACGCTAACGTTTCCTGTCATCAGCAACATATCAATCATTTCTCTGGTAATACTTTCTTCTTGTCCAGCGGGATACCACGTTGGATGGGCACGAATAATAAAACTATTGGCACCAAAATCTTCTAATTGAATCCCGACATCTAAGAGCATTTCCTTTTTCTCACGTAATTTAATCGCATCACTATTAGGATAATCCAACACGATAGGTACGAGTAATTCTTGTAAGTTACTGCTCACATCCCCAATTTTTTCCCGAAAATATTCGTACTTGATCCGCTCTTGGGCAGCATGTTGATCGACAATATAAAGGCCATCACTACTTTGAGCAAAAAGATAGGTCCCGTGCATTTGTCCAAAATATTCCAGTTGGGGAAAACGTTCGCCAGTTTTTTCTGCTTCTAGCGTAGCAATCGCTTTATTTAAAGCTTGGCTACCTTTTGGATCATGAAGACTAAATTCTGGATGGTCCAACTCGCTTTGCAGTTCTGCCTCTATTTCATCTTGTGATAAAGAAAGATCAGCTTGAGAATTGGAGGGAATGTTTTCCACATCCATATATTTATCCACAACAGGATTTTCCTGCAGAGGAGTAGAATCTGTTTTTTCTTCTGACACTTTGGGATAACTTGGCACTGTAGGTAATTCTTCTTGAATTTCTACTACTTGTTGGAAATCTTCTTCTTGATTTTCCCGTTTATCTGTTGCCTCTTCTAGCTTTTTATCTGGCTTTTCTGAAACTTGTCCACAATCTTCCACAGCTTTATCCACAGACTGTGAATTACGGTAAATAAATTTACCACTACCGGGATCAAAGGCTAGTCCGCTATTTTTCTTTTCAGCATTTGGTAATTCCATTTGCAATTGCTCGATTTTTTCTTGTTCTGTCCGCGGGATTTTTTTCTTAAAGTCTAGATTTTCTCCAGCATCAGGAATTAAATTCTCACTTTTTAAACGGTCATTAATTGTTTTACTAATTAATTTGGTTAATTCTGGTTCTTTTGATAAGCGCACTTCTTGTTTGGTAGGATGAACATTCACATCGACTAATAAAGGATCCATGGTGATTTCTAAAACCGCAATCGGAAAACGGCCGACCATTAATTTAGAACCATAGCCTGTAATAATAGCTTTATTTAAGGCAAAGTTTTTAATGTAGCGGCCATTAATAATCGTTGAGATATAATTACGACTCGCCCGAGTTACTTCTGGTAATGAAATATAGCCTTTCACCGTAAAATCTAAGTCTTGTGCTGCAAGATCTAACATTTTTTTAGCGGTTTGTACCCCGAAAATTCCTGCAATCGTTTGTTTTAAATCACCATTTCCCGCTGTCGTTAACATTTTATTGCCATCGTGCACTAAGCGAAAAGCAATATTAGGGTGACTAAGTGCCAAACGGTTCACAATATCGCCAATATTTGAAAGCTCCGTTTGTAATGTCTTAACGTATTTTAAGCGCGCTGGTGTATTGTAAAATAGATTTTCAACAGTAATTTTAGTTCCTTGACGCAAAGGCGCTGGTGTATGTTCAACGACTTTTCCACCTTCTAAACGCAACAACGACCCTTGCTGGTGGGTTTGAACTGCTGTTTCAACTGTGACATAAGAAACAGAAGCAATACTTGGCAATGCCTCACCACGAAATCCTAATGTTCGAATGCGAAACAAATCATCCCGACTATGAATTTTACTTGTCGCGTGACGTTTAAAGGCGTTCACTACATCATCTTCAGCAATTCCTTCGCCATTATCAGTTACTTGAATTTTTTTCAATCCGGCTTCTTCGACTAAAATATCAATCTGAGTCGATCCTGCATCAATCGCATTTTCAACTAATTCTTTTACAACCGAGGCGGGGCGTTCCACCACTTCACCGGCAGCAATTTGATTGGCAAGACGTTCAGATAACTCTTGAATTTTACCCATCGTCTGCCTCCTTTTCTAAATTCGTTTTTGTAACTCGTATAAAATATTTAACGCTTCACGGGGAGTAGTGTCGAGTAAATCGATTTTTTTCAACGTATCAATCACACCCAACTCTTCTGTGGAAACTTCTTGGAACAATGAAATTTGTTCAACTTCTTCTGCAACTTGGGTAGGCTGTGCTTTTGTTCCATCTTGTTTTTCCAAATGTTGTAAAATCGTTGCCGCGCGCTCTAATAAATCCGTCGGTAAACCGGCAATTTTAGCGACGTGTATGCCGTAACTCTTATCGGCAGCGCCTTCCATCATTTTATGCAAGAAGACCACTTCACCGTCTTTTTCCACTGCTCCAACATGAATATTGCGTAATTGTGGTAAGACTTCATCTAAAACTGTCAATTCGTGATAATGGGTAGAAAAGAGCGTTTTTGCTTTAACAACCTTATGAATGTATTCAATAATTGCTTGTGCTAACGCCATACCATCATAAGTTGCTGTCCCGCGACCTAATTCATCAAATAAAATTAGACTATTATTAGTTGCATGACGAAGGGCCTGATTGGCTTCCATCATCTCCACCATAAATGTACTTTGACCGGCAATTAAATCATCGCTTGCACCAATTCGGGTAAAAATCCGATCAAAAACGGGTAAATTAGCACTTTCAGCCGGTACAAAACTTCCCATTTGTGCCATAATCACCGTCAGTGCTAACTGGCGCATATACGTACTTTTCCCCGACATATTCGGTCCAGTTATTAATAGAATCAGCGTTTCTTGATCCATTGTAATCGAATTGGGAATATATTCTTGATGCCCCAAAACTTTTTCCACCACGGGATGTCGGCCTTCTTTAATCGTTAACTCATGTTGATTATTTAGCTGCGGACGAACATATTGATAACGTTCTGCAATGGTCGCAAAACTTTGTAAAACGTCAACTTCACTTAAGGCTTTGGCTAATTTTTGCAGGCGCGTAATCGCTTGTTTAATTTCTTCTCGCACAGCTAAAAAGAGCTGATATTCCAAATCAACAGATTTTTCTTCGGCTTCTAAAATTTGTGTTTCCAGCTTTTTCAACTCTGGGGTAATAAAACGTTCTGCATTTGCCAGCGTTTGTTTGCGCTCATAGCGGCCTTCAGCTAAATTGCCCAAATTCGCTTTTGTAATCTCAATATAGTAACCAAAAACGCGATTAAACCCTACTTTTAAATTTTTAATACCAGTAGCTTCCCGTTCACTTGCTTCTAGTTCCGCTAACCATTGTTTCCCATTGCGCATCGCCAAACGGTATTGATCCAATTGGTCATTAAAACCGTCTTTAATAACGTTACCTTCTGTAATCGCTAATGGCGCCTCTTCATTAATCGCTTGTTCAATTAACGTAACCAAATCATCCAAAGGCTCTAAATCCAGTAGCAGAGCATTCCAAGCACCAGTATTAATGCCGTTTAGCAGTGTGCGAATTTGTGGCACTTGAACCAATGAAGTTTTTAACTGTAATAAATCGCGGCCATTTACGTTGCCAAAAGCTACTCGTCCAGCTAAGCGTTCCAGATCATATACTTTAGTTAAATTCTCTTGTAAATCAGCACGTTCAAAATAACTATCTAAGAGGGATTGCACCATTTCTTGACGAGCAAAGATTTGTTTTTTCTGAATTAAAGGACGATCTAACCATTGTTTTAACAAACGCCCTCCCATTGCCGTTTTCGTTTCATCTAACAACCACAATAACGTTCCTTGTTTTTTACCCGTCCGAATCGATTGGGCTAATTCTAAATTAAATTTAGAATAGTAATCCATCTTAAGGTAGTGATCAGGCTGATACTCTTGCGCTTTTTGAATGTGAGCCAAACTGCGTTTTTGCGTTTCTGCTAAGTAACACAGCAGTTTACCAGTTACTTCTTTTTCAATGGTTTCAGTTAGTTCACTTGTTAAAAATTGAAATTCCGCATTTTCTTTCATTTCCATTTGACTGGAGAAAACCAAGTTGAGTCGTTTCTTTAAAGTCTGTTGCAAATCTGATGAAATCTCACTCGTAAATACAATTTCTTTTGTTTGAAGCGCACTCGCTTCATTTAAAACTGCTTCTTCATCTGGTAAAGTGGTCGCCTTTAGTTCTCCTGTACTTAAGTCTACATAGGCAAAACCATACTGATTATTGTTAAAACTTAAGGCAGTCAAAAAATTATTATCTTTTGCCGCTAGTCCTTTGGCATCCATGACAGTCCCGGGAGTAACCAATTGCACAACTTCGCGTTTTACCATACCTTTAGCGGTTTTAGGATCTTCCACTTGTTCACAAATCGCCACTTTATAACCTTGTTCAATTAACGTGTCAATATAGCCTTGAGCTGCGTGATAAGGAACACCACACATGGGAATAGGATCATCGGCGTTACGATTGCGACTAGTTAATGTCAACTCTAAAATTTGAGCAGCTTTAATCGCGTCATCGTAAAACATTTCATAAAAATCCCCCAGACGATAAAATAAAAAAGCATCTTGATAATTGGCTTTTATCTTTAAATATTGTTCCATCATCGGTGTATTTTTGGTCTTTTGAGGCATTAAAGCTCCTCCTTCAATTAGCCTTTTTTACTGTAATTTATTTATGATTGTCTGCTTTTTTAAAAGGATTACGCACTAAGCAAAGCTTACTTAGAGCATTTATTCAATCTCTTTATCAGCCATTTTTTCTATTGCCTGATTAACATTTTGGGAAATGTTATCAGTCAAAAAGTGCAACAAATCATTTGCTAGTATCAACTTTTCCCGATAAGCAATGACTAAAGGATGATTTTCATATTCCTTTTGATAATGCTCTGCTTTTATAAGGGCCATTTTTTCGGCTTCAAGTTTGCCATAGTGAGCAAATTGAACAGCCTCTTGTTGCGCTGCTTTTATTTTTTCTTCCAAATCTTGCAAGCGGGAATTATTCGCCACTTTTCGCGCAATCTGGCGATAATCTTTCACAATCTCATTTTCTGCTAGAGCTTTGGTTAGTTCATTTAACCCAGCAGCTATTTTGGGTTCAAATTTTTCCATCTGTTCTTCCTATTCATAAAAAGGACGATCTGCTGAAATTTGAATCGTCTCAATTTTTTTAGCATGCCCAGTTTTTTCATCAATTTCAATCACACAAGCCGATAAAATACTGCGGCCTTCTTCTACAACTTCAAAACGCTGAGGTAATGCAGTTAAAAAACGTTCAATAACCCCTTCTTTTTTCATACCTAAGATACCATCATACGGTCCTGTCATGCCCACATCACTTAAAAAGGCAGTACCTTTTGGTAAGATGCGCCCATCATTTGTTTGTACGTGTGTATGGGTACCAACAACTGCGGAAACTTTGCCATCTAAATACCAGCCTAATGCTTGTTTTTCACTGGTGGTTTCACCATGAAAATCGACAAAAATATACGGTGTCCGTTTTCTGGCTTCTGCTACTAACGCATCGGCCTTTGTAAAAGGATCATCAATTGCGGTCATAAAAGCTCTGGCTTGTAAATTAATGACAGCCAGTTCGATTTCATTTACCTTAACAAAAACCATCCCTACTCCTGGTGCTTTTTGGGGGAAATTAGCTGGCCGAATCATCTTTTTAGCATCCCCGATAAATTCAAAAATATCACGATTATCCCAAGTGTGATTGCCCAATGTCACCACATCAACACCATCTTGCAAAAATTTCTTATAGATTTTGCCAGTAATTCCACGCCCACCGGCCGCATTTTCACCATTAGCAATGGTAACTTGAGGACGATACTTTTTCTTTAACTTTGGTAAATATTCTGTAATCGTTTTTTGCCCTAATGAACCCACAACATCTCCAATAAACAATACCCGCACAAATTTTCCTCTTCTCTTAAATGTCTTGCTCTATTATAGTGGTTTTTTTAAAGAAAAAAAAGTGTTCCTTATTTTAACAAAATAGTGCCTTATCTTCTCTTTTATCCCAAAATAAAAACGCGCTTTACCTTTTGAGGCAAAACGCGTTTTTTATGTTTAAAAAGAAAGTGGCCGTTGGTCATTTTCGTGTATAATTTCGCGAAAATCAGCTAACCCTAAAGCCAGACCTCGTATCAAAATTTCAGCCGTTCCAATGTTAGTAGCTAGGGGGATTTCGTAAACATCACTCAACCGAATTAAAGCTGTCACATCTGGTTCATGGGGTTGTGCTGCTAAAGGATCGCGCAAGAATATTACCATATCCAAATCGTCTGCGGCTAACATCGCGCCGATTTGTTGGTCGCCTCCTAAAGGCCCAGATTTATACCGATGCACCTTTAAACCAGTAGCTTCAGCAATTCTCTGACCAGTTGTGCCGGTGGCATATAATTCATGTTGTGCGAGAATTTCTTTGTAGGCAGTTGTCATTTGCACCATCAAATCTTTTTTGCGATCGTGAGCAATTAAAGCAATTTTCATCTTTAGCACCTCCTAATTAAATCAACGCAAATTCTTTCAACGCGTGAAAGATTCCATCTTCATCATTTGAAGCTGTCACAAAATTAGCTACATCTTTAACATCTGCTGTTGCATTTCCCATTGCCACACCTACACCAGCTGCGGCTAACATTTCTTTATCATTTTGACCATCACCAAACGTAATAATGTCACTGCGGTCAATGCCAAGTGTTTCACCTAAGTGGATAATAGTGGCAGCTTTAGAGCCATTTTCAGGAATTACATCCACACATTTTTCATGCCAGCGCACAAAACGCAAAGCAGGATATTTTTCATCAAAAAAACCTTCATAGGTATCATCGTAATAAGCTAATGCTTGATAAATTTCTTGTTGGTTTTTGAAATTTGCATCTTGTTTTGGCACATGGGAACCAAAAGAGCGCATTGCTTCATCCATTCTAACTACATCAAAATCGCTATGACGGCGCATAGCATCCATGCCAATAAAAGCCGTATCGATCTTTAATTGATCCATTTCCGCTACAAAAGCAGTCAATTGATCTTGGTCTAATAAATGTTTATAGACTTGTTTATGATCCAAAAAGGCAGCTGATCCATTACAGACAATGTAGTTGTGAAAATTTAATTCGGTTAAAACAGGTTGGGCCAAAAACCGGCTCCGTCCAGTCGCTACCATGACTAAATGGCCGTTATTTCGCAATATTTCCAATGCTTTTTTCGTACTAGCCAACGCTTCTTTTTGACTATTCAACAATGTTCCATCAATATCAAAGGCAATTAATTTTCGTTTCATTTTTTACTCGCTTTCTTTAGATGCTTACTGCCTTCTCTCACAGCAAGGCGACTTAAATTATTTTGGGCAATAAAATTTGTGACATAGACTGGATTTGTTTTGCTATACTCCCGCAACGCCCAACCAATCGCTTTTTGAATAAAAAATTCAGGCGTCTGTTGATCAAATAAAATCGCCTGCTCTAACAAAGACAAGTCCGTCTTTATTTTACTTTGCAATTGTAACGTAATACTAATCCGTCTTAACCAAAAATCTTCAGCTTGGTAAAACCAGCTAAAGACTTCCGTTAAAGTTTCCGGATAAGCTTTGATATAATCATTAAAGCCCTTACGCCACACATCAATGCTATCCCACCATTCTTTGGTAGCGACTAATGGTACATATTCTGCCAACTCTCCTAAATTGAGGCGTAAAACATTTTGATTAAATAAATCAATGGCTAAATATTGATATTCTCGTGCCTCTAGCTGGTAATAATAAAAAATCTCAGTTTGTAATTTAGCCACCGACCATGTAAGACTTTCTTTTAGCAACTCTTTTTCCGCTTTTGCTCGTAGCGGTTTTTGAACACCCAAAAAAAGAAACTTATTTTTCATATATTTTGCCATTGGCGTAGCTTTGATTGGGTCAGGGTCAAAAGATAATCGTGACATAAAATCTCCTTATGAAAAATTATAGCATTTTCCAATCGTTCAAAACTAATTGTAAAAGTAATCTTTAAAACAAGCAAGACTTCTCCTTTTTAAACTCCGCTTAGAAAATAAAAAAACGACTATAACAACAAGCGGTGGGTAAAATCTTTTAACGATTTACCACTACTTATTGTTATAGCCGTTAAATATTAGTCAACATAAATAGATTTAGAATTATTTAACCATGCAAAGCCTAAGCCCATAACCAGACCGCCCCCAATGTAGTTCCCGATTAAGGCGCAAATAAGGTTGTGTAAAACTGCTCCGGTTGTCATTCCTTCAATGGCACCACCAGAAGCAAAATAAGCTAATGAAAAAGCCGGGAAGTTTGCAATAACGTGTTCATATCCTAAAAAGGCAAAGATAAAAATAATGAAGATAATCGCTGCTACTTTACCAGCATCGTCTTTCATACGCATGCTGATTAAAACGGCTGTATTCACGACAATATTGGCAAACATTGCTTCGATCAAAATTTGCACGGTTGATTTTTCCAATTTACCTGTAATTGAAGTAAAAAAGAAGTTATCAGGTTCTAGCCCTTGGAATGGTCCTGTTTGTGCGATTAAAAAGCCCACCACTAAACCACCAATTAAATTAAATAAAATACAAGAAAATAAAATCTTCGTAGCCAAGCCAAAATTCAAACGTTTACGATAAACACCAACTGTCATATATAGCATATTTGAAGTACCTAATTCCGCATTCAAATACAAAATCATCACAAGTGACCAACTGAACATGAAAGCATATAACATCTTACCCAAACCTGGCACAATATGCTCGCCTTTCATAGCGATTGCAAATGCCACTGCTGTTCCCAAACCTAAAAACAAACAAGCTAAAATTGCACGAACCGCATACCGGAAGTAACTGCCTTGAATTAAATCAACTTTCTTTTCAATCGATGTGTCAATTTTTGAAAATAATGGTGATACAGGATTCATCTCTTTTCTCCTCTACTTTAAATGAATAATTATAAATACCCACTTATTTTATAGAGGCAAAGTGATTTTGTAAAGTTATTTCGGTAAATTTCTGAAAAAGCCCGCAACAAAATTACACGACTGTCATTCTCTTTAATCTTTTTTTCAAATTGGCTTCTTTTTTGTTATCAAAATGACTGTTTTTACTAAGAAAAGCAATTCCATTAAAAATTTGTGCTATTTCATTGTACTAAGAGAGATAGTAATGCAAAACTACCAGATAAATAACCGTTGTATTTTTAT
The DNA here is from genome assembly GCF_051713765.1 of Enterococcus sp. DIV0755b. Taxonomy (NCBI): domain Bacteria; kingdom Bacillati; phylum Bacillota; class Bacilli; order Lactobacillales; family Enterococcaceae; genus Enterococcus; species Enterococcus sp. DIV0755b. The sequence goes on from NZ_JBIOQN010000001.1 coordinate 156,470, forward strand.
TAACTTCTTTTTTTTTTGACTACTTTTGCAATTTTGGTTCATAAGACAATTTCTCTTGACTACAAGTAGACAATTATCGTACAATAAACTTTGTGTAAAATAATGCAGCAGAAAAGTAATAGCTCGTCACCAGTTCATCGCTGGTTTGCCAGTTCAATTGTGTAACCGCGGCTGCAAAGGTGAAGATTGAAGGATGAACTGTACGAATATGAATTTTTCATCGGATTATTTTACTCCAAAAAACAATTTATTTTATTGGAGGAATTTTTAAATGTCACGTTATACTGGACCATCATGGAAATTATCACGTCGTTTAGGCATCTCATTGTCTGGAACTGGTAAAGAATTAGCTCGTCGTCCTTTCCCACCAGGTCAACACGGCCCTAACAGCCGCGGTAAAAAATCTGAATACGGCTTGCAATTAACTGAAAAACAAAAACTACGTCACATGTACGGCATGAACGAACGTCAATTCCGTAACTTATTCGTTAAAGCTGGCCGGATCAAAGAAGGTAAACTTGGTGTTAACTTCATGATCTTGTTAGAACAACGTTTGGATAATGTCGTTTACCGCCTAGGTTTGGCTACTACTCGTCGTCAAGCACGTCAATTAGTAAACCACGGCCACATCACAGTTGACGGCAAACGCGTTGACATCCCTTCATACCACGTTGAAGTTGGTCAAGTGATCGGTGTTCGCGAAAAATCTCAAAACAACGTAGCAATCCGCGCTGCTTTAGAAGCAACAATCGGACGTCCTGCTTTCGTTAGCTTTGACGATGAAAAATTAGAAGGTTCATTAACTCGTTTACCAGAACGTGAAGAAATGACACCTGATGTTGACGAATCATTCGTCGTTGAATTCTACAACCAATTAATGTAAGAATTTCAATTTTACCACGTCTTTTGCGACGTGGTATTTTTTTATTTAACTGTACGTTTTAAAACCATAACATTGAGCTCCCCCACCTCCTTGTCATTGCCTCGTTGCTCTTACAAGTATTATGATACGAAACTTTTGCTATATAAATTCTTTGGTATTGGATTTAAAGCTATATCTTTCCACACAAAAAAAGACAGTCGCTTGCCCGCGAACTGCCTCACTCTCAGCTAACTAAAACTAGCCTAAATTCCCATAATAATATAATTGCCACTGTCCTTGATCTACTCTTTTTAAATACCAACACCAGTCTCTGTAATAAGTATTGGGACGTAAATTTTCATACCCATTCGGTCCGACATAAAGCGTGCTGGTTAACAATAAGTATTCGGTCTTATCTGACACATTATTTTCCGTTTTTAAGCGGGCATACTTTTGCAAATCTGTTTTAAACTCCAATGTATCTAACCGACAGTTTTTAAAGACAGATGGAAATCCACTTTTCACAACAGCTGCCGCAGCGCCAATTTCAGTTTGTGAAAAACGTGGAGATTGCTCAAAACTTTCTTTGACATCATCTGATTTTCCCGCTGGTTTGTAAAACGAAAGTAGCAAAACTACTAACGCCACTATACCAACAATAAAAATCAACTGCTTTTTCAATCGCTTCATAATTTCGTTACCCTTTCTTTTTTCTTCCTTTTTGTATCATACGCTATTTTTTAATTTTAGGGGAGAACAAAAAAAGAACTTTACTTTTCGTTAACCAAGAAATATAATTTGGTTAACCATTTGCAAATGAAGTTAACGAAAGTGAGTGAAAAAAATGCGTATTTCTTTACGAGAACAACTATTAGCTGCAATCTTTGCTGGGATTATCGCGATTTTATCCCAAGTTACTATTCCGTTAGGCTTAATCCCTCTAACTTTACAAACTTTTATCATCGGTTTAACGGTCACTATCTTAGGAAGTAAGACAGGCACTTGGGCGATTACGATCTATTTACTCTTAGGCTTAATTGGCATACCTGTTTTCGCCGGTGGCAGCGCAGGTTTCGGTGTATTATTTGGACCAACCGGTGGCTTTTTAATTGGCTTTATTTTTAACGGCTTAGTCACAGGCAGTATTTTAGATAATACTAAAAAAAATTACTTTTGGGCTGTGATTGCCAATATTGTTGGCGCGATGGTGACGCTAGCTTTTGGGACTGCCTGGTTAAAATTTGGTACGGGAATGGAATTTATTGCAGCTCTTAAAACCGGCTTTATTCCTTTTATTATTCCAGGTATCATAAAAGCAGTTGCTTGTGGCATCTTAGGTATTTTTCTTTTACGTCGCTTGCCGCAACGCTATTTTGCACCAATCAAATAAACAAAATTGAATGGAACCTTTCTAACACTCAACTAGTAGCTCGATATATAAAAGTTATTTTTTTGATGACAAAAAAAACGCCGTGATAATTATCACGGCCGTTTTTTATTTTACAGCGTCTTTTAATTGTTTACCAGGTTTGAAAGCTGGTGTAACGGATGCTGGAATTTCGATTTCTTCACCAGTTTGTGGATTGCGACCTTTGCGGGCTGCACGTTTACGTGTTTCAAAAGTACCAAAGCCCATGATTTGAACACTGTCTTCTGCTTTAAGCGTAGTTTCAACAGTTTCAATAATGGCAGCCAATACAGCAGTAGCATCTTTTTTAGTAACCCCTGATTTTTCAGCCACAGCTGAAATTAAATCTGCTTTGTTCATTAATAATTCCTCCTACTCGGAATAAAATAATTAGGATGTTAAACAATCCTTGTCTTTTATTCTAGCAAAGTGCCTGTTATGGCGCAATAGAAAACACTTTCTATGATTACTATTAAAATAATTGTAATACTTTTAATGTTTATGTAACAGCATTTTTCCTGAAATTTTCACAAGTGTTATCATTTGTTTTTTTAAATAAAATCTGTTTTTATAGTAATGTTTGAGTTTTTTGCTTTATTTTTCTTGCACTTATTTTAAACTCAAGCAAAAATTTTAGGAGGTTTTTTATTTGGATTATTCATTAATGACACGCCTAGCAGCCGAATTTGTCGGAACAGCTTTTTTAATTATGCTAGGTAACGGCGCGGTAGCAAACGTCGATTTGAAAGGTACAAAAGGCTATGGTAGTGATTGGATGTTAATTGCCGTCGGTTATGGTTGTGGGGTTATGATTCCTGCGATGATGTTTGGTTCAATCAGTGGTAACCACATTAACCCTGCTTTTTCAATTGGTTTAGCAGTTGCTGGCATGTTTCCTTGGAGCGAAGTTTTACCTTATATTGTAGCGCAAATGCTAGGTGCCATTGTGGGTCAATTAATTGTCGTAGCGTGTTACAAACCTTACTATGACCAAACAGAAGATACAAACCATGTCTTAGGAACATTTTCAACAATTAACAGTGTCGGTTCAAAATTAAATGGTTTTGTTAATGAATTTTTCGGTTCTTTCATTTTGTTCTTTGGTGCCATCGGAATTACCAAAGCACCTTTTTTCCAAGATAACTTGGGTACAGCTCACTTTGCATTAGGTTTTCTAGTTTGGACTTTAGTTGCATCTTTAGGTGGACCAACTGGGCCTGGTTTAAATCCTGCTCGTGACTTGGGACCAAGAATTTTACACAGTATTTTACCTTTAAAATATAAAGGCTCTTCTCAATGGGATTACGCCTGGGTACCTGTTTTAGCTCCAATTTTAGCAAGTATTGTCGCTATCTTACTTTATAAAGGTTTATTCTTATAAAAAAGTTTTATTAAAAAAGTGATGACAAACGTTTTTAGACGTTTGTCATCACTTTTTTAATAATCAATAACGGTGAGTGCTTGTTCAAACTCACTTTTTAAATGTTGCGTTTGATATTCCTTAAACTGAGCTTCATGGGTTTTTAAAACCCCTCTTAATTTCATCGGATTATACTCTTCTACTAATTTATTTTCCAAAACGAAATTTCGCGTTAATTGCCATTCAAAAAAATAACCAAAAGGATGACAACTATACCAGGTCCCATGAATCTTTTGATCGTTAAAACGACGATGAGTATGGCCGAAGACTACCTGTTTAATATTGTCATACTGATTTAACAGCTCGCCCAATGCCGCCGAACCTAAAAAGGCGTTCAATTCATTCCAACGTTTTAATTTGGGTTCAGTCTGATAAACAATAAATTCTTTTTTGGGGACAAAATGCGTGGCTAAAATCACTTGTTTGTCCTCTTTTTGTAACGCATCCAATAAGATTTTTAAACGCCGCCGTAATTGCAAATCAACATTTGGATCACTGTCGTTTCTTTTAATGACACGATCATACCAATACAATTGTTTAACGGCTTTTATTTTTTCTTCATCCTCCAAAGTAGAAAAGCGATAATCATACCAACCGTTATATCCGACTAAAACAGTTGTATGATTTAGTGCCAATGCTTTTTGATTCAAAAAAGCCGGATTAGGATAATCTTCAATCTGCTCTGGGGCAAGATCAGCCATTTCATGATTTCCCCAATTAAAGGTAGTCGGAAAATATTGTTCAAAATACGCGACAATCGCCAGTGCTCGTTCAACCTTATTAGCTAAATCTCCCGCAAAATGCAGGCGATCAACCTTTTTTTCTTGTAAAACGGTGACGAGTTGGGCAAGATCTTCAGTCGTAAAACGATTAATATCGGCATGAAGATCACTAACAACCGCTAATTTTCCCACTATTACCACCTGCAATCACTTTATTAATCCGTAAAACGGGAATATTAGTCGCTAAAATACCACTCTTGCCTTTTAATTGCAGTGTATGCATCGCTTTATTTTCTACTAATTGCGTTTCATCTTCTAAATAACGCGCCGAACTTTTTTTCATTTTAATTGGACCTAACGCCGTTACTAACGTTTCATCATAAACTTCTAACCCTTTTACAGGATAATCTGCTGGTGTTAGTAAGATGCGAAAACTCAAATCCAATCGACAACTAAGCCCTGTATTTGCAAATGGACCATCGCCATCTTCAAAATCCAAATATATTAAATCTCCTGCGTGCATCTTGTTGCGGATATATTCTACTACATCTGTTTCAATTGAAAGTTTCATTTGATCATTTCCTTTCAAACACTGCTTTTAAATTACCACCTAAAAAATATTGTTACTTCTACATAATACGTTTTCGCCAATCAGACGCAGTAATCATGTAAAAAGCTTCATCAATAAGTTGCCCTTTCCATAAACGACTACTTTTGATTTCGGTAATTTTTTTCATCCCGATTTTTTCCATCACTCGTCCAGATTTACCATTTTCTAAATTATGATACGCCCCAATGGAAACTAGCTTCATTTGATCAAAACCTAAAACGAGGAGCGCAAAAGCCGCTTCTGGCATTAATCCCTGCCCCCAATAAGCTTTGTTTAAAGTATAGCCGAGTTCTCCGCGACCATAATTAGACTCCACGCGTAAATCAATGGTTCCAATCATTTTGCCACTCTTTTTTTCTTCAATGGCATACTTACCTAAAGGCTCAGCCATAAAATAATTGGCAATTGCAAATTTACTATCCTCTAAACTGCGATGCTGTAAAAAAACAAATCTTGTGGTCTCTTCATCACTGGCATATTCATACATATCTTGTGCGTCTGAAATTTGAACAGGCCGTAAGCGCAAACGTGTAGTCTCTAAAATCGTATTTTCCGCAAATGTGAGGGGAATATTAACCATTTCTTCCATTTTAACACCTCGCTAATTTTTGATTTCTGCTCCGCGTAAGTACATTTTTTCAATCGTTGTTTCCTGCCACTTTACTGGATTAGTAGTAAATAAATCTTGTGAAAGTACAATAATATCTGCACTTTGGCCGACTGAAAGCGTAGCTGTCTTGTCTGTTTTCACCATTTTAGCCGCTGCTTTTGTATAAAGTTGTAAAGCTGCAGGCAGATCAATTGCTTCTTTATGATTTAAATCTTCCCCATTGGCACCAATGCGCGTGACTGCCGCGGTAAGACTGGCAAAAACATCATCTGGTTTAATCCAAGCTGTCGCCGGTGCATCCGAAGATAAAGCTGTTGTAACACCACTTTTTAATAACGAAGCCAGCGGATAGCATTCTTTTAATCGTTTTTCCTCTAAATTTTTCTGATATGCCGCATATTCAGCATAGAGGAAAATAATTTGGGTGACAAAAGCAAAATTCATTTTGGCTGCCGCAAATTCTTTTAACAGTTTATCACTCAATAAAGTAGCATGTTCAATTCGAATAGAAGGACGATCTGTTAACCACGGTGCCAAATCACCATAAGTATCTAAAATCAGTTGAATTGACGCATCTCCCATCGCATGAATCGCAATTTGACAATCATTCTTTTTAGCAAATTCATAGGCAAATTTTAAATCTTCAACTGTATTGATAGCAAAACCGGTACTCTCTGAGTTTTTATAAGGCTTTTTAACTCGTGCCGTTTGATTGGAGATTGTCCCATCCATAAATAATTTAATGCCTGCTGCATGAACCTGAGGATGACTAGGTTGCGGTAGTGTGGTTAATTGCAGGCGTTTAATTTCATCAATTGAATAATACAAATAGACCTCTTGGGCTAGACCGCGACGGGCAGCTTCTGAATAAATTTCACCATAATCGTAAGGGGACATTAAACTAATCATATCGCTAATAACCCCAATACCACGGGCGCGATAGTGCGTTGTTAACTTCATGGTCTTTTTCACGACGTTTTCAAAAGTATCTTTTTCCTTAACGGCTTTAATTAACTTGGTGGCGCCATTTTCTATCATTACACCATTTGGATCACCATTTTTAAAATGGCCAATCATCCCACCAAAAGGATCTGGCGTTTCTTTTGTAATCCCAGCTAATTTTAACGCCACTGAATTAACCACACAAGAATGACAATCCGAGCGTAAAACATACACCGGCTGCGTTTTTGATACTTGATCTAAATCATCAATTGTCGGGGTGCGTCCTTCGGCAAGTTTTGATTCATCATACCCCCAACCTTCAATCCATGCATCTTTTTTGCCTACTTGAGGTGATTTTTTTAAAGCGGCAATCATCTCTTTAATACTGGCAACATTTGGTGGTGTACAAGCTACACTTCCAATTGTTTCAGCAATCCATAGAGGATGCGTATGAATATCCCAAAAACTTGGCAGCGTTAAACGGCCTTTTAAATCAACCACTTCATCGGCATTGCGTAAACGTGCCCCTTGGCTATCTCCTAGCCAACTCACTTTATCATCGGTTATTTCCATTGCAGAGAAAAATTTGTCACCAGTAAAAATTTTGCCATTTACTAAAATCCGTTTCACAAAAATCCCTTCTTCGTCCCTTTTTCTTTTTATTATAGTACAGAAATAAAAGAAAAGCTGAAGGAAACTCGCTCCGCTCTCAAGCAATAAGATAGAATTTTAATAAATTGTTTTTTTAAATTGCAGCTCTTTAGAATCGCTTACTAATAGAAATCAGTTAATTTTTCTATTAGCTAAAAAAAACACATCCACTAAAAAAGCAGACGTGTTTTTAAATCATCTTGTTATTTTGAACGCTCCATTTGCCGCGCCATAAAAAATTTCAACCCAACTGGTAAAAGAACCACAACTAAAACAAAAGCGATAATTTGCCCTAGCGAAAGATTGTCGATATATGTACTAACCAATAAAAATAAAATAATTAGTGGCAACAAGAGCTTCTCTTTTGGATTTTCCACAACAGCACTGTCCTCCTTGGCTAAGTTTTCACTTTATCCACTCAACAGTAAATATTATACCTCTTTCATTTTCAGAAAAAAAGCTAGTTTTTATTAAAACAACTGCACCAGTAATTATGCAAGCATTTTCTTACCTTTTCTTACAAACATGCTATAATTAATTTATTAGAATTATTGGGGGCGACGAGATGACAGACGAATTACAACAGCATTTAGATAAAGGCCGCTATGGTACGCCATTAGTTAATCCTGATGAACAACACAAATATATGGGAACTTTTCGAGAACGCTGTTATTTAAGTATGACGATTGCTCAAATGAAAAGTTCTGCTGACAAAGAAAGCTTTTTAACGGAGCTAAAAAAGCATGAAGATGCGACAATTCTTTTAAACGGTCAAATGCCAGAAAGTTTGCAAAGTGAATACATTCAACTAGCGACTAAGAATCATGCAAAATTTACTGTGGTAAATGATTTTGTAGACGCCAATCCTGATAGTTTTGGCTTACTTTTAGTCGCCAAAGAAGCCGTCAATGAGCCTGTGATTGATGTAGAAAAGAAATATCCCGAAGAAAAAAAAGCACCCGAGAAAAAGGATGAAGAAAAAAAGCACGGTTTCTTTGATCGCTTTTTCCATTAAAAAGCTAATCTACGCCACTATTTGCTACTAATCTGAGGAGGAAATGCGATGATACAACCAGAATACACCGCTTTAAAGACAGAATTACTCGAAGCTTTGGATACTCACATTGATATTTTAAAAGATGCTTCTTACATTCAAGTCGATCATTTAGACGGTATTATGTTTATGATGCGTAGTTTTGGCTTCATGCTGGACCGCGCACCGAAAGTTTTAGCTTGCGATGATAAAGAGGAAATGAATTATTTAATGTTTCAATATTATAGTCTCCTAACTGAATTAAAATATAATCTAACCTTAAATTTTCCTTATGCCAAGATTAATAACAAAAATTTGCTAGAAATCGTCGATGCCTTCCCGACCACTTACGAAAAGGAAATGAAAGCCTGGTGGGAAAATACTACCGGTTTAAAAGTGGAAGAAACAAAGCAAACAATTGAAATTAAAAGTTTTGAATACTAAGAATTATAAAGATTAAAACCTTTAGGAAATTTACTATAAACATTATTTATTCGCAAAAAAGGTTGTGACAAAAGTGACCAGCTTCAAGAAATAAGACGGAATTTCCGAAAATTGTTTTTCAAATTTTTAGAAATTCCGTCTTATTTTCGAAGAAGCTGCTTCTGTCACAACCTTTTTAATTATGCTTAGTTGATTTCAGGATATAAAAATTTTAAAACTGCCATGGTTAGACGGCGACTTTTTCCGCTAAAAGGATACACATGCATGTGCATGGCTGGATTAAAGTTGGCTTCAATAATCCCATAGGCGTTTGGTGAAGTTGCTGGTTGCAATTTATCGAGAATAATTAAATCAATCCCCGAAATTTTCGCACCTAAAGCCGTTACAGCTTTGGCGGCTACTTCTTTATAATCTTGTGAGAATTCATCGGTTACATCAATTGAATCGCCACCGGTACTAACGTTAGAGTTTTCTCTTAAATAAACAATTACCCCTTCAGCTGGAACACTTGTCGTGGCATAACCTTGCTCTTTTAACATCAACTTTTCAATTTCACCTAATTGAATCAGCTCTAATGGTGCGCGGTGGTGACTTCCTCGCAATGGATCTTCATTTTTTGCTGCGACTAACTCTGCAATTGTATGGCGACCATCCCCGACCACATTTGCCGGCACTCGTAACAAAATAGCTTTAACCGATCCATCTAAAACAAAGAAACGATATTCAGTTCCTGCCATGAATTCTTCCACCAAAACAGCAGAATCTTCTGCAAAAGCAATTGCTAATGCCTCTTTAAAATCAGCTAAACTAGCACCATGTTTAAAAATAGAAATTCCTAAACCATAGTTAGTCGATTTGGGTTTGACTACAAAACCACTGTCCGCAAATTTAGGATAAGCCAAAACCGCAGTCTCCATGTCCGCAAATTCTGATCCTTGTGGAACGCGAAAACCTGAATTTGCCAACACTTTTTTGGTAACTGTCTTATTTGCCATCATTAAAGGCACAACATAGCTGTCTTTACTGGTCATATTGGCATTTTTCACATATTCTGTGCGACCGGCAAAACGCAGTTGTAAAAATTGATCTTCTTCATCTAATACCGTGACCTGAACACCTTTTTGAATGGCATCAAACATTAAAATTTGCGTGGATAACTCCATTTTGGTAAATCCGGCTAATTGATAAGGTTTCTGCCAAGCTTGCGCTTGATTTTCTTTTGCCACCGTCTTAGCCCAAGTCGTCATATCTTCTTTTGTGACCGCATATAATCGTGCAGCTAATGTTTGGTTTGGATCTTCAAAAGCCTGTTGAGCAAAATCAAAGAAATCTTCTGCTAGTGGCAGTTTTAAGTTTTTAACCAGTTCTTTTAATCCTGCTACTAAATCCATGCCCTCTTCAACAAAATCTGTCACCCGATCTGGTCTTTCTAAAGCAACAAAATTATTGATGGCATCGCCTTTTGCTACCCAATCATCCGCAGCTTCAGTTTCTGGTAAATAAAGCATGTATAACATAAAGGCATGTAAAAATTCAATTTGTTTTTCATCGATACCAAAAGGTGCAAAAGGATTCAAATCAATATTACGTAATTCAATATAACGAATCCCAGTTTTTGCTAGATCTGCTACTTTTTGCCCACCTCTTAAGCGTACTGGTGCATAAAATTCTTTTTCTTCTGAGAGTTTACCAACTTCCACCATCCGCGCAATATCTGCAAGGTATTGTCCTAGACTTTCATAAGAAACCTGTACATCATCGTGATTGGTATAACCAAACCGGCTGTTGCGAATACTACGTACGGGTTCTTTAGGTGCAATATCTGCAACAAAATAATTTTCATTACTTGTCGGTGTTGCCCCAAATAAGTAGGTTAAAAACCAGCGATAGCGCAAATAATTGCGGGTCACTTTCAAGTAAATCGCTGTTTTGAAATCCGTAAAATCAGGATATTGCTCTTGAACCGCAAATAAGTTTTGTAAAAACTCTGCTCCAAATTCAAAATTGAAATGGATTCCACTGACCATTTGTTTTCTTTTACCATAAGTTTTGGCTAAATAACGCCGATACAAAACATCTTCAAAAGTATCTAATTTTGCAATCACGATGTCTTCATCTTTTAGCGGTAAAATCGGTGGCATACTTAACGGCCACATCATTTCTTCTTTTGGTAAAGAACGATATGCCACATCGTGAATAGCAGCAAGCCAACGCATCAACTCTTGTGGCGAGTTTGCAACTGGTGTCACTAATTCCAGTTGGGTTTCTGCAAAATCTGTTTGAATATAAGGATGATAAGCGCGGTTGCCTAAAATTTTGGGATGATCGGTTTTTGCCAGTTGACCGTTCACAGTAATACGTTGACTTTCTTTTTCTACGCCATAACGCGCTTGCCAAAGATAAGGTTGGAGCGCCTTTTCATGTAATAATTGCTTCATCGTTTTCATATGCGACTTCCTTTTAGTTAGTTTCATGCTCATTATATGGGAAAGCGGGCATAAAAAAAATGGAATTGCTCAAAGTTAAGGAAAATCCCATTTTAGCTTAACTTTTTAACATTTCCATTTGTTTTTTCACTTTTATAAAAAAGCAAGATGACACCTGAGTTAAATGTATCCCTTTTCATTTTTTAACAGGCTCCTTTTGATACGCAGCTAAGGAGTAGCCTGTTAAAGCAGCGGGTAATCCTAGCAGTAAAAAAAGGCGCCAATCCTGTAATTTGTAAAAATACGCCAGTAAAAAACCCACCAACGTTAATCCAAAATAATACTGAATTTTTCCCATTCTTTACTCCTTTCTTACGCATTTTATACCGGTGTTGTCCCCGTTAATACAATTAACACCCAATAAGCAACTAATCCTAAAATAATAGCAAGAATAACTTGTAGTATCTTCCCAATTATTTTTCTTTGTTCCATGATGTGTCCTCCGTTTTTTAAACCACCACCAAAGCAAAAAAACTCAACAACCAAATAAATAACAGATAAATTTTTAAATCAATTCAAAAGCCATTATTAAAAACACTTCAAATGATTTAAAAATTCATCTTAGAAGCTAAAAAACTAATACTATAAGAATAGTATAAAATAGACACCTCATTTACTAAAAATGCGAATTCCTATTTTAGTATTTTAAAAATAACGTCACTTTTATAAAAAAGGACCTGTAACCACCACTTTACCAACCATATGTCCCGCTTCTACCAAAGCCGTTGCTTTTTTTAAATTGGTCGCATTAATGCCTCCGGTAATAGTTTGCGTCAACGTAGTCTGAATTTCACCCTCATCCACCAACTGCGCTACATGAGCTAAAATTTTTCCTTGGCTGGCAATATCTGTGTGAAAATCTGTTTTCGTGAACATATACTCCCAATCAAAACTAACCGATAAATTTTTCCATGCAACTAATGGCAAGTCTTCTTTTATCGCTACAATTGTCCCCACATGCCCGAGTGGTGCGATTAAGGTACTGATTGCATCAAAATATGGTGTAATCGCATAAAGCACCGCGATGTAATCAAATTTTTTTGCTCCACCTGCGGCCAAATTTTTTTTCAAATCACCATGATAGTCAATGGGAAAATCGACTTTATTATAGCGTAACCATTCAAAATTATGCGGGCTACTGGTACCATAAACCGTCAAGCCTGCCCAATGTGCTAGTTGACTCATAACAGAACCCACACCACCACCGCTGTTGATTATGAGAATATTTTTTCCTTCATTTGCGTCCTTTTTAGCAATTAAACCAAATTTTTCAAATAATAATTCATAAGCGGTTATTGTTGTTAACGGCATTGCTGCTGCTTGGGCATCGGTTAATGTTTTGGGAGCTAAAGCACAAATTCGTCGGTCAACGAGTTGCAACTCTTGATTACTCCCAGCTCGTTTAGTCGTCCCAGCGTAATAAACTCTGTCTCCAATTTGAACATCATGAACATTAGCACCAGTTGCTATTACTTCACCCACAGCATCAAAACCTAAAATTTGCGGTTGCTTGGTTTTAGGGGCCGTTTGTCGCAATTTGGTATCCACTGGATTTACCGAAACACCTTTAACTGCAACTAATAAATCATTGGATAAAGGCTGAGGACGTGACACCTCGACATCTTGAAAACTATTGGGATCACTTAGGGGTAACCCTTCATAAAAACCCACTGCCGCAATTTTTCCCGTCATCTTTTCTCATCCTTTCCAAAAAAATCACTTTTTATCTATTACTTAAAATTAGTGTAACAAATATTTTTTTTTTAGACATTTTTTTAACCTTCATAAATCCCCTTTCAAAAAAAGTTAAAGGAAATGTTAAAATTAAAGAAATTATGTAACCAATTGGTAAAAGAAACGTTTTTAAAGTGAAGGGGTGAAAAAGATGAAGCCAGAACTGGCTATTTTATATGAACAATATGCTAAAGAATGCTGGCTTTATGCTTTTAGTCTAACCAAAGACGCTGCTTTAGCCGAAGATTTAGTGAGTGAAGCTTTTTATCAATTGGTTAAGTCATTAGACAGTTTAACCAAAGATATGGTGAAGTTTTGGCTCTTGCGAGTAATTAAAAATCGTTATCTAGACGAACAACGTCACAAAAAGAGGTGGCAAATGACCTCTTTTGAACAGGAAAGACCACCAGTAATTTCAAATTCTGCAACTTCACCTTTGGAACAACTTTTACATAACGAAAAAAAGAACAGGCTCTACCAAGCTCTTTATCTACTTTCTGATTCCCAACGAGAACTACTCTATCTATTTTACTTTTTAGATTGGTCGACAAAAGAGATTGCCGCTTTTACCAATTTATCACTGGGACAAGTAAAAACAAAAATGTATCGCAGCCGGCAAAAATTAAAGGAGATTTTACAAGATGAAACCACAAAATTTTGATTTTGAGAAAATACAAAAAAATATTAAGAAAAAAAATCAGCGAAAAAATTTACTTATTGTCGTGATGACTGTTCTTTTAACGCTCTGCTTATTTTGGTCAGTACCTAAAGTTTTAAACCAATTCTTTTATAATCCTGCTGGTAAAAATACGTATTTAGCTAATAATCAGTATCTTTTTACGCGGCAAATTTACAACGAACTAACTTTACCTAGTTATACGATGACTGACTTGACAATAGATCAAACTGGCATTGGTAGCTATCAAATTAAAGAAACTTATAGTCCAAAATATAGTAATGAGGTCGTAGGTTTTCAAGGCTTAGAAATAACGCGCAATAAACGCCACTATGATAATAATTTCTATCCCATCTCACCTATTTTCAGCCAAGAATTAGCAACCAAAAAAACAGCCTCTGCAGATAATAATCTAGCCAAAAGTAATTTGTTGGAAAATATCAAAGTTTTACCAAAAAGTACTTATGTGACCGTCGATCTTGCCTTTAAAGAAGATAAAAGTATCCCTGAGTATTCAGACTGGCTAAATGAGACTACTACTGGCGCAGACACATTATGGCAAGCTGTTCGGCCGCCACAAAATGCAATTACTCCAAATAAAACGCCAACGGTAGTAGGCTATGCTCCTACTGGCAGTTTTTCGGGCATTAGTGTGACAGTTACCAATGAAAAAAAATTAAATGAAGATTTTCCCCTCTTAATTGGCTATCTAGCTAATGATAAACAAAATAACTGGCCAGAAGAAAAAAGACAAACAACTCACTTTAAATCACTGCTTAACTACCTTATTGAAAATGAAGATTTTCTGGCCCAAGATGCCCATTTACTGCAAAAAACAACACTACAAAACATCTTACAAGCGGTGGAAACAAATGGTATTAAGATTTATGGTGTAACTTTACGCTTACCAGCTTTTGAACTAGAAAAAATCTTACAAAATGAAGTGATAAAAACTGCTTATATTACGCAATTAGATGTCTTTCCTCTTACTAGCCAAAGCGCGCAACTACCTGGATTTCACTATCCAACCGAAAAATAGAAAATCACCCAAAGCCACCACAGTTAGTAGGCTATATTGTCCTTAACTGTTTTGGTGATTTGGGTGTTTTTTTAATCTAAGCTACTAGTGCGTTTCATCCCATCTTTTTAGTAATAATGTTTCTAGCGTTACTGGCCCACCTCACAATTACGAGCAGTAGCGCAGGACGCTAAGGTTTGTTGTGCGATTGTTTTTAATTCACTAAATTTCATTTTGCTACTTCTTTATAAAGTTCTGGCATACAATTCAAGACATGAACATTAGCACTGCTAAAAAATAAAGCTAATTGCTACGCAAAATTTTTTCCAACGCTTTACCTTTGGCTAATTCATCAACTAATTTATCTAAATAGCGAATTTTTTGCATTAAAGGGTCTTCGATTTCTTCTACACGTACACCACAAACTACGCCCTTAATTGAATTTGCCGCAGGATTTAGTTGGGGCGCATTAGCAAAAAAAGTGGCAAAATCGGTTTTATTTTCAATTTCAGTTACTAATTGCTCGTAAGTAAAGCCAGTTAACCACATAATTACTTCATCTACTTCAGCTTTTGTTCGGCCCTTTTTTTCTGCCTTATTGATATATAAAGGATAGACTTTGGCAAATGGCATTTTGAAAATACGTTCTGACATTTCTTCCTCCTATTTTACTACTGTGTAGCTATCGATCGTATTACCTTTATCATCTTTTAAAACAAGCCAGCTATTGGTACCAGCAAAATATAAGAAATTCCCCAACTCATTGACACTTTTAAACACAATATCTTCTAGCGTCACAAAGTCTTTGATCTTATCTGCATGCTCGTCTCTTAATTGATTGGTAAAACGAACCGCAAAACCTACGCTGCCATCTTTATTTAAAGGTGCCTCCGCTTTTAAAACTGCGCCCTTTAATAACACCAGTTCATTGCGTTTACGCCAAATAGCCGCCCCCTTAGCTCCATTGTAATCAATATGAAATGTAATCTCACTTACTTTTTTATTCCAACGATGTTGCGCTTTAGCAGGTTTCTTTTTCACTTTTTCCATCGGATAACCTAAGAAACTAAACACCGTAAAAAGATCGCTTTGAAATGCAGCTAAATTATCGTATTGATTGCTGGGAATTTTTTCGGTCGGGTTTTTGGTCGTCACTTTTAACCCATTATCTTCCCACGCATTTAGTAGCTGTTGCAATAAAAGGACCGGCTCCATTTCCCAAGGCACTTCAATCACAATCGTATCGTGGCTATCGGATTGCTCACCTTCAAGTTCTGCAGTCTTAATTTGTCTATCTGCTGTTGTTAAATAAATACCGCGGTCTACTTTTTTCAAAAGTTTTGTTGCTGGCACAAAATATAAATGACTTTGCCATTGTTCCCAATTAATTTCGGTTAGCTCATCGGTAAGTGTTAAAGTAAAATTCAAGTTCATCTTAGCGCCTCCTATTTATTTCTTTGCTTTTATTTTAGCGGTAGTAAGACCTACAAACAATAAATGCGCCTAGCAAACAGTTCTAATTAAAATAGTCAGCTACCGCCATTTTTACTACTATAAATGAATGTTTGTGCAATTTGACAACTAGGACATATGTCTTATGACAAATAGCCGTTTGCAAACTGTTTTAATTTTACTGGTTGAATAATTTCATACCCCCCGGCTACTTTTAACAAAATACCGTCTGTGATTAAATCATTTAGTAGTCGAAACATATGGCGATAACTCATACCGATTGTAGCAGCCACATCGGTTAAATTATCAGTGAAAAAATTTTTATAAGCCGACTGCAAAATATAGCCACATAGGCGTTGTTTGCCGGGATAAAAAGCCGCTGATAAAAAATTTTCAGAGCTTAACAAAAGCTTTTCTGCTAAACCTTTGGCCATCTGGTTAAGAAAAAGCGTATTCTGCCGTAAATACGTTTCATTAGGTAAAATGGGCAAGGCGATACACTGAAAATTAGAAAGTGCCACCATAGTCGTAGCCGCTTCATCTTTATTCATCGCAAACTCCATATCTCCAATAATTCCATCTGAAATATAATACGCTAAAACTAAATTTTTACCATTATCGGCTAATGTACAGACTTTGGCTTTACCAGCTAATACTATCAGTAAACGATCGAATAACCCTCCTTGGGTAATAATCGTTTCTCTTTGGTCAAACTGCCACACTTCACACCCTCGCAAACAATCTTTTGCCAAGTTCCACTCGGTTAAAATCTGTTCTTGTTTTGCACCTAGCAACTTTTTTTGCAATGTATCCGCCTCCAATCTTTTTTATTATGACATATGTCCTATTAGAAGAAAAATAAAAGCAGTTAAACTAATTATAGGAGGTGAGAAAGATGTTACAATTTATCGTTTTATTTGGTATCATCACCGCTTTTTTACTCTTGATCAAATTCATGCAAGTTCAGTTTCAAAAAGGGACGCGTAGCTATCATGAACAATTGGCTCATTATGAAAATGCTTGGCAAAAACAAGTCATACGCCATGCCTTAAGAAGATAATAAAAAAGAAGCTGTTTACTTAAAAAGCAAACAACTTCTTTTTTTATTCTGCTTTATCAAAAGTTATATTTTCATGTTCGTAAACAAACCCTAATAGACTGACAAAGCCAACAATTAATACCTCTAAGTTTTCTTTTAAAACTTTAACGGCAAAAATGTAATTGTCCTGTTCTTTTGTAACTTTTACACTGGCAATTTTTTCATTTCCTCTTGTTATATCAAAATTTTCCCCTAAAAAAGCCCCCGCAAGCGCTAACTTTTCACCTTTAATTTCATAGCTAGTACGGAAATTTTGCATGTCTTTAACAATACTAATCTCGTTGTAGGCATTTAATTTCAAAAATAAGCGAGGTAAATCAACATAGCCCATACTGTAACGTTTGCGTTTTATTTCGCCTAGTTTTTTATCGTCTGATTGATACAAATAATATCTTTTTCTAGTTGGTAAGGTTAAAACTTCAGAGACGTAATACACTTCTTTTCCGTCGGCTAAAACTTGATATTTTTTTTCTGCGCCATTCCCTTTTTGAAACGTTAACTCCTTCATTTTCTTTCCTCCTTAACCCGTTGTCACTTTTATTATAACGCGAAACACTCGTTGTAAAAACGGATACATCTATTTTTCTAAAGCTGTCATTAGCTGCATAACAATCGGATAATCTACATTGATACTGCCGTCAAGATTATCACTCATTAAAGAAAAACCAAATTTTTTATATAAAAAAATAGCATCATGACTCCAAGTTTGGGTATGGAGATAAATGGTCGACTCTTCTTTCATTAATTTTTGAAAAAGCGTTAATATCTGGGCCACTAATGCCGTTGCCAAACCTAGACCTTGATATTCAGGCTTCACAGCTAACCAGTGGAATAAAGGATAGCTTTGCCTTTGTATTTGTTTTTGCCAAGCAGTACAAGTAGCGACTTTTTCTCCATTTGGCGCCACAATAAAGAGCATTTGCTGCGCTAATTTTTCTTTATAGGGGGCAAAAGTACGTTGAAAATAGGTTATGGCATCTGATTTACTCTCAAATTCTAAAACACTCGTTTCAATTTCAGCCCATGCTTTTTCATCGCCTACCTGATAAAACTGAAAAGAAAAACCACAAGGAAGATTTGCTGTTGCTACCGGTAGCTTTAATTGCCGTTTCATCCAGACTTCATGATAAGGGATTGATTTATCCAGCATACCTTTTCACTCCTTTTAAACGAGATCTTGGGCTAGACGAACCATATCTTTTAAAACAAGCCCATTTTCAATAATTGCTTCTTCATAATGACGTACAAAAAAGTCTTGCTCTATGTGCGTCATGCGAAAACCACATTTTTGATACAAGTAAAGTTGCGCAACTCCAGTTGATCCGGTTCCGATTTCTACTCTACGAAATCCCGCTTGCTTACTCCAATTCAATGCCTCAGTTATCATTTTCTGAGCCAATTTTTGGCCACGAAATTTTTTTGCCACTGCCAAGTTCATAATTTCCACAGTTTCTGGCCGTGTGGCTAATAAAACAATAACACCTGCGAGTTTCCCATTTTGATTTAGTTCAAAACACGTCCCACGACTGGTATAGTCTTTAACTATTTTTTTAGCGGGATCTGCATCTAATAATAATTCCCAGTGAGCAGGCGTGATGGTAGTAAATTTATTTATCTTCAAGTTTCTCCTCCTTGGACAGTTTTATTGCTCAAATTTAGTATATAACAAGGCTAACTTAGAAGATAGCTCACACCAAATTTCTATCAAAGTTAGAAAAGCCAAACGAACTCGTTTATTTCTCAAGTAATCATAAGAATACTTTTTCAGTAAATTACCGCTCAAATTTAGGGGAAATTTCATCTTATAAAAAAATAAGTTACTTCCTTAGTGTCATTTATTCGACAAAAAAGGAGGCGTGGCAAAATGCCACAACCTCCTTTCAGTGATTAATTGCATTAAAATTTTGAATTGCAAACTTTCTTATTCCAGGTCAATTTTTACATTCACCGTTTGGAGCGGCACATCATAAAAT
Source organism: Enterococcus sp. DIV0755b (assembly GCF_051713765.1). Lineage (NCBI taxonomy): Bacteria > Bacillati > Bacillota > Bacilli > Lactobacillales > Enterococcaceae > Enterococcus > Enterococcus sp. DIV0755b. Next base: position 175,610 of record NZ_JBIOQN010000001.1, read on the forward strand.
GGATCTTCCCGTCGTCCTAAGAAATCTTTGGCTTGTTGGGGGAAAACAGCATAACTTAATACATCTTCGGTTGATTTTGCGTATTGCTTGATTTCTGCTTCAAATTCAGGCAGTTGTGGTGCTAATAAATCAGCCGGACGTTGGGTAATAACTGGTTCATTTCCAATAATTTTTTCTTTAATCTCTGGTTTAATGGCAACAGGAGGTTTACCATACAATCCCCGCACGTAATCTTTGATTTCGTTTGGCACTAGCTTGTATCGTTCTCCAGCTAAAATATTCATTAACGCTTGGGTTCCCACCATTTGTGATAATGGCGTTACAAGTGGCGGATAACCTAAGTCGGCGCGGACTTTTGGCACCTCGGCTAAAACTTCATCATATTTATCAGCATTGCCTTGTTCGGTTAACTGACTTAAGAGATTGGATAACATTCCACCAGGCACTTGATAAATTAAGGTTTTAGGTTCGGTATCTTTTACTTTAGGATTTAATAAGCCTTCATTGCGGAAATGATCGCGAATCGGATTGAAATAATTGGCAATTTCTTCCAATTTATCCATTTTTAAGCCTGTATCAAAACCTAATCCAGCTAATGCAATGGCGACAGATTCTGTCGCTGGTTGACTTGTCCCACCAGAAAATGATGAAATGGCAGTATCAATAATATCTGCGCCGGCTTCTGCCACTTTTAAATAGGTCATTTCTGAAATACCACTTGTGGCATGGGTATGAACTTCTAGTGGTAATGAAATACTATCTTTAATGCGACTGACTAATTCAAAACCAGTAGCTGGTGTTAAGACTCCCGCCATGTCTTTAATACAAATTGAATCTGCCCCAAGTTCTGCCATTTCTTTGGCTAAACCGACAAAATAATCAACTGTATGAAAATCACTAGTAGTGTAAGAAATTGCTGTTTGGCAATGTCCGCCAGCTTCTTTACAAGCTTCAATTGAGGTCTTTAAGTTACGCGTATCATTTAAAGCATCGAAAACACGAACAATATCAATGCCATTTTCAACTGATTTCATCACAAACTCTCTTACCACATCATCTGCATAGTTTTTATATCCTAAGAGATTTTGTCCTCGTAATAACATTTGTAACTTCGTGTTTTTTACTTCTTTACGAATAAGACGCAATCTTTCCCATGGATCTTCATTTAAAAAACGTAGGCAAGAATCAAACGTTGCGCCTCCCCACATCTCCAATGAATGAAAGCCCGCTTCATCCATTGTTTTGATGATTGGTAACATATCTGCTGTTGGCATCCGGGTGGCTATTTGACTTTGTTGGCCGTCCCGCAAGACCGTTTCCATAAAACGAATTTGTTTGGTCATTCCACTACTCCTTTCCCTGTTCAATTATAGTGATAATTTTTGCTTGCATTTCTTCAATCGTATGGGTTCTAGCTCGCCCACAGACCTTGGCATCTTGATTACAAATAAGGCAACTTCTAGCCGGAAAGCCTAAATCCTGTCGACTGATTGATTGTATTTTGTCATCTTTTAACCACAAAACATCTAAATCTACCAGCCGTCCTCGGGAGTTCTTTTCTTCAACTTCAACCATTTTTCTTTTTAATAGTTCTGGAGAAATTTCGGCTAACAAAAAAAATTCTAGGCCAGTTTTACGCGAAAAATAATTTGTTTCGATGATAAAGAAATCTTTTAATTCTTTACGAACTGTTTCGACTAAAGCAATAAATGTTTTTTCCAAAGCCGGTGTGTTTTTTACTGGTCCGGGAATATTCAGCGTGGCTGAAAGTAAACTTGCCTGCGGACATTGGGCTAGTAGTGCTTGTTGCAATGTCACTCTTTGTTCTCTAGCAGCTAATATTTCTGATAGAGTAACCATTTCCCCTTGAAAATAATTAGACATTTTTAACCACATCGATAATTGAGCCATCGCGATATTCAATTAAAGCGACAACTTTATCACCATATTGAATCGGTTGTGGTGTGCCGACGATGCTATAGGCTTTTTCTTTTAATTCTTCAATCGTAAATTGTGGCACATCTAGCTTTTTGAAATGTTCGATTAAATCTTGACGCGCTGGATTGATCGCAATCCCAACTTCTGTGACCACTACATCGATACTTGAACCTGGCGTTACAACTGTATTCACTTTGTCCACAATTGTAGCGATGCGACCCCGAATAATCGGCGCAATAACAAGACTCATTTTGCATGCCATTGAAGTATCTGAGTGTCCGCCTGAAGCCCCACGAATTACACCATCAGAGCCGGTAATGACATTCACATTAAAATCAGTATCAATTTCTAACGCTGATAAAATTGCTGTATCCAGTTGGTTAATCACTGAACCTTTACTTAGAGGTGAAGCATACATGTTGGCATCAATTTCATAGTGGTTTGCATTTTTTCCTAACGAAATCGCAGAGGGATGATCAAAATCTTGGACATCGATAATTTTTTCAACTAAACCTTCTTCTAATAATTCCACCATCGCATTGGTAATTCCACCTAGTGCAAAACTCGCTTTAATACCATCTTTAAGCATTGCTTCTCGCATAAAACGAGAAACAGCTAATGCTGCGCCACCAGTACCTGTTTGGAAAGAAAAACCTTCTTTATAGTATGGTGAATTGGTAATGACTTTGGCTGCATATTCAGCAATTAATAATTCTTTAGGATTTTTCGTAAAACGCGTAGCTCCTTTGGCAATGCCGTTTGGATCACCAATTGCATCGACTTCTACCACGTAATCAACATCCGTTTGAGGAATACTAATTGGTGTATTGGGATAAGGCATTAAAGTATCTGTAATAATTACGACTTGATCAGCATATTTGGCATCGATCATCGCATAACCTAAAGAACCACACGTTGCTTTACCCACAGTTCCGTTAGCATTACCATATTCATCAGAGCTTGGTGCACCTAAAAATGCTACGTCAATATGCACATCACCAGCAGCTATCGCTCGTGCCCGTCCACCATGGGAACGAATCACAACTGGATTTTCCATAATACCTGCTGAAATAGCAGCTCCAACTTTATCGCGTAAACCACTGGAAGTAATATTTGTTACTACGCCATTTTTAATATGATCAATCAACGGTTCATGAACGTTAGCAATAGAACTTGGTGCAATCGACAAATTTTTAATTCCCATTTTGGCAATCTCTGCTAAAACCATGTTCATCACAAAGTCACCTTCACGGAAATGATGGTGAAAAGAAATTGTCATCCCATCTTTTAAGCCTGTTTTTTCAATCGCTTCGCGAATACTTCCTAATAATTTAGTATCTCTCGGTTTAACGGGTTTAATTTTACGACTTGATTCTTGGTATTCTTTGATGTTGGCTAATTCCCCTTCAAAAACACCGTATTCATCAGCAAATTGTGTTGGAATTTCGCGACCTAATTTATTTGTTGTCATTTTAAATATCCTCCTCGGAAATCAACTTGGCAGCTTTTGCTAACGCAATAACACGTTCTGCCCGTTCCACGATAGGTTTATCTACCATTTTTCCGTTAACTGAAATAACACCAGATCCTTTGGCTTCGGCTTCTTTAATGCCCCAAATGACTTCTTTTGCGTCTTGAATTTCTTTTTCAGTTGGTGCATATACTTTATTGACAAGCGGGATTTGACGCGGATTAATGACTGACTTACCGTCAAAACCAAGCTGTTTAATCATTTCCACTTCTTTTAAGAAGCCTGCTTCATTATCAACATCAGAATAAACTGTATCAATTGCTGCAATTCCTGCTGCTCTAGCAGAATGCAAGATAAAACTACGAGCAAAGAATAATTCTTGTCCATCTGGATAACGTCGGGTACGCATATTGGTGACATAATCTTCAGCCCCTAAAGCAATCCCGATTAATCGGGACGATGCTTTGGCGATTTCTCTTGCGTTTAATACGCCTTCAGCTGATTCAATGGCTGCCATCATTTTAGTAGTCCCCACAGTAATGCCATTAGCTTCTTCTACTTTGGTGATTTCTACATCTACGTCAACAATATCTTGGGCTGTTTCTGTTTTTGGTAGTCGAATGACATTGACTCCGGCTAAGACCATTGCGGCAATATCTTGCACACCCACCGTGTCCAAACTATTAATGCGGACGACAGTTTCAACACTACTGTAGTCAAATGTTTTTAAAGCAAAATGAACCAATGTCCGAGCAGAATCTTTTTCTTTTAAAGAAACCGCATCTTCTAAGTCGAACATAATGGAATCTGCTCCGTATAAAGGTGCATCTCTTAACATCGCCGCATTAGCTCCAGGTACAAACATCATTGTTCTTCTTAAGCGTTCCATGAGTCAATCTCCTTCCAGTCGTATGCTGTTACTTCACTAGCACGATGAACCGCCGTTAAAGTGCGCGCTTGAATGGTACAATCTAATGCCCCTTTATCAATCGCCGTGACTTTAGCAGCTGTTACCCCCAAACGATTTAGTGTTTCAGTAATTAAATCGCGAATTTGTTGCCCGTATTGTTTTTCAACACTACTGTCTAATTCAATCACGATTTTTTCTTCTTGGTTTGGAGCGACCGTTACCATAATGTCACTAGACTCTACAGTACCAGCTACTGCACTTTTTTTGATTTCCACAATTTTCACCTCAAATTTTATTTTTATCTTTCAAATAAGCAAAAACATTATCCGGTAAAAAGGACTCTACAAGCGACTCATTGTGTTCTTTTAGGGCTTGTCGCACTTTAGTGGCGCTGACGATTTCACCTTTAATAGCCAGACGAGGCAAGATAGTCAGTGACAATTCCGGATCGAAGACTTCTTTCATGGCTTCATTATAAATATTAGTTACTTTTGAATATGGTTCTTCACCAACAAAGCGTTTTTTGATATGCAGAACCGGCGCAATTCGCTCTTTAAAAAGTGTTGCATCTAAGCGAGCTTGAACGCGGGCAATATTTAATTGGGCTCGGTCTTTTAAAAAGTAGGCAGGAAAGGTTAAAGATGAAACCATATAATCCCGTGCAGGTAAAACTGTTACATCTTCGAATTCTTTTAAACCTGCTTTTACTAAGGTAAAACGCTCGGAACTTTTAAACTCTGATTTTTCTTCTGAGACAACAAAAACATAAACATGATCGCAAACTTTACGCGCTTGCTCTACTAAATATTTATGCCCCAAAGTAAAAGGGTTGGCATTCATGACAATGCTACCGTTTTGCCCTTGACGATCAAACTGACCAATTTCATGGAGATAGTCAGTAAAATCAGGATTTCCTTGTTCCATAAACAATACTTCTTTTACACTGATGATTTTCTTAAACCCCAAAGAGCGAAAAATCACTTCTTTATCTGGTTTGGTGTAAACAAAATAATGAAAAATGTTTTCTTCATGTAAACGATCGATTAGATGCACAATAATTTGCGTCAATAAGTTTTCTGATTGATAACTTTTACAAACCAGCAAATACTTAATGATATTATTTGCTAAAGAACCAGTGGCAATTAACTTTTCCCCGTCATAAATACCAACAGTATAAGTGGCATCATCTTCTGGAAATAAATCGCCAGTTTTTAAAAATTCACGCCACTGCTCATACTCTTTGGCATCTTTTGCTAACCAGAGTCTTTTTTGTGTCAACATCTTTTCTCACCTGATTACTTTTTTATTTTGGCGGAAATAATTTCGCCAATAATTGTGAAGCTGCGTAAATAATTAAAATTACAACAAAAACGCCACCCCAACCAAAGCCTAATAATTCAAACGCAATTTTTAAATCTTCAAACATGGTTATCCTCCTTTTGTAGTCAGATTACTTTTCTGCTGCAATGATTAGACTAAGAGTGCTAATAACAAGCCACCTGCAATAACTGAAGCAATCTGACCTGAAACGTTCGCACCAGCAGCATGCATTAAAATAAAGTTTTGTGGGTCTTCTTCTGTAGCCATTTTTTGAATTACCCGACTTGACATTGGGAAAGCTGAGATACCAGCAGCACCAATCATTGGGTTTACTTTTTCTTTTCTAAATAAGTTTAAGACTTTTGCAAAAAGCACGCCGCCAATTGAATCCATGACAAACGCCACTAAACCTAAGCCGATAACGATTAAAGTATCTACTTTTAAGAAATCATGAGCTTGCATTTTGACAGAAATTGTTAAACCAAGCAAAATACTCACAAGATTTACTAATTCATTTTGGGCAGAAACAGATAAACGATCTAATACGCCACATTCTCTTAATAAGTTACCAAACATTAAAAAGCCGACTAAAGGTAATGACACAGGAGCGATTAAGCCTGCGACAATTGTAATTACGATTGGGAATAAAATTTTAGCGGTTTGAGAGACTGCACCAGCGTGATAAGTCATCCGAATTTGACGTTCTTTTTTAGTTGTAACAGCCTTAATCGCCACTGGTTGAATGATTGGTACTAACGCCATGTAAGAGTAAGCCGCAACCATAATTGCCCCCATATATTTGGAATTTAAGGTGTTGGCAACAAAGATTGAAGTTGGACCATCTGCAGCACCGATAATTCCGATTGAAGCTGCATCGTTAATATCAAAACCAAGCAAGACTGCTACGATAACAGTAAAGAAAATACCAAATTGGGCCGCAGCCCCAAATAATAGCAAGAATGGATTTTGTAATAATGGGCCAAAGTCAATCATGGCACCAATCCCGATAAATAATAGCAATGGGAATAATTCTGTACTGATACCGGCATCAAATAAAACTTGAAAAGGACCAGCCTCGCCACCTGCTTGTAAAACACCTGAATTAGGGAAGTTTACTAAAATTGTCCCTAAGCCCATGGGCACTAATAATGTTGGTTCGTATTCCTTTTTAATTCCCAAGTACATCAACAAACCACCGATAAGCATCATCACAATTCTGCCCGGCTCTTGTCCCATACCGATAATTCCTTCTAAAAGAGTTTCCACTTCATTCACTTCCTATTTTAAATTTTCATTGCCAAACCATTAACTAAATGTAATTAACGCTTCTCCTGGATTTACCATTTGTCCTTGTGTCACGTGAATGCCTGTTACAGTACCAGCTTTTGGTGCGACAACTTCATTTTCCATTTTCATCGCTTCTAAAATCATCACCGGTTGATTTTCTTTCACTTCATCGCCAACGTTTACTAAAATTTTCAAAATCGTCCCCGGCATTGGTGCAGTCATCGCATCTGCACTTGCTGGTGTCGTAGCCTCCGGTGCTTTATCTGCTGGTTCTTCAGCACTACTTGTAGCAGCAACTACTGGTTCAGCGACAGCTTGTGGTGCCGGTTGTGGTGTTGCTGGTTGTGGCACGCCCCCAATTTCTTCCATCTCTACTAAATACTCTGTTCCATCAATTGAAATTTTGAATTTACGTAACATAATCATTCTCCTCTGCGTTTTTTATTTTTTGATAATTTTTTTCACGATCATCTGACTATCTGCTTGTTCTCCCGCAGCGATGCTTGCTGCGATAACAGAAACTAACTGGGCCTCAGGATTGCGTTCCAAAATTTTTTTGACAACAAACTGACTATCTGTCTGCTCACCGGCCATAATCGCCGCGGCAATAACACTGACCAATTCATAGTTTTTGGCATCTGTTTCAATATAAGCGGGTACTTCTTGCCCAACTGCTAGATCATTTTCTACTATTGGTTCCGTTTTCACCAGTGTGTTTTCTATTCCTTTTTTCTGCCGGAAAAAATCCCATAATCCCATCGACTCACTCCTTTCTTTTTTATTACTTCCACCTTTAGAAATACAGTAATTTGAAAAATTTAAGGTCACGAATTAATAACATCTTCATTATAGAATGATTTACTACCATGAGAAGTTTTGCTTTGCGATTAAATTGTTCTTTTGCTGTTTCAAAATCCCCTTTTTTATTAAAAACGCTTTACAACGTTGATTTAAAAGCATTTTACTCGCGTTAAGAATTTATTAATAACTTTTTAAGTACCTGCTAAGATTTAGTAAATCAAATTGTTTTTTTGGTGTTCCTTTTGAAAAAGTTTGTTTTTTTTTAGAAAATCATTGTTTATGATGTAAGCGTTAGCAGAAATATTGTGAAAATTTGCATTTATTAGCCGGCTTGCAAATGATTACGTTTAACTGCAACTAAAAATGGGCTTTTGAAAGGAAGAAGGAAATGTTACTTACAATTTTATCCTATCTCATGATTATCGTCTTCATGTTTGTGATCATGAAAAAGAAATTATCTCCCCTTACGTCATTAGTTATTATTCCTTTAGTTTTTGCATTAATCGCGCTTGCAGCAGGTGTAACCGCGCCACCAGTAGTAGACGGTGTAGCTGGTAGTAACAATATTGGTGACTGGGTGATGGAAGGTATTAAAACGACCTCTAACACTGGGATTATGTTATTATTTGCGATTCTTTATTTCTCTATTATGTTAGATGCTGGTTTATTTGATCCCATCACCAAAAAAATGATTCATTTTGCTAAAGGTGACCCGATGAAAGTTTTGATCGCCACCGCAGTTGTAGCCGCAGCTGTTTCATTAAATGGTGACGGTACCACAACCACTTTAATTTGTTGTTCTGCTTTTATTCCAATTTATAAAAAATTAGATATGAAGTTAATGAATCTTGGTGTTTTGGTTATTTTACAAAATACTATTATGAATTTATTGCCTTGGGGTGGTCCAACAGCCCGCGCAATGGCTGTTTTAGATGTTGGTGCTGAAATCTTAGCTTACTTAATGCCAGGGATGATTATTTCTGTTTTATTCGTTATCTTTATAGTAGCACCTCACATGGGACGCCAAGAAAGAAAACGCTTAGGTATCAAAGAATTATCCGATGCTGAAATTGAAGAAATGACTGCTGTAACAGACCCTGAAACAATGGCGATTCGTCGGCCAAAACTTTTTGCCTTTAACGGTATTATGACGATTGTTTTAATCGCTTGGTTAGTTTTAAGTTCTTTTGCTGATCAAATTGGCTTACCCGGCTGGTTTGCCCAACCACCTTTATTCTTATTCTTACTAGGTACTTGTATTGCCTTAATCGTAAACTACCCAGTTTTAAAAGATCAGTCAGCGCGAATTGGTGCTAACGGTGGTGATGCGGTGCAAGTTGTAATCCTTGTTTTTGCTGCCGGTGTCTTCATGGGTATTTTCCAAGGTTCCGGTTTGGCTGAAGCATTAGCGACAAGTTTCACTTATATTATTCCAAAACAACTGGCAGGTTTCTGGGGAATTGTGATCGCCTTAATTTCTGCTCCTGGTACTTTCTTTATTTCAAACGATGGTTTCTACTTTGGGGTTATGCCAGTCTTAGCAGAAGCAGGCCGCGCCTATGGCTTTACTAATATGCAAATGGCACTTGCCTCATTAATGGGACAAGCATTCCACTTATTGTCACCGTTAGTAGCGTTTATTTATTTATTACTACGTCTAACCAAACTAGATATGGGGCAATGGCAAAGAGAAGCTGGTAAATGGGCCGCTTGTATCTTCATCATTTTCGTCGTGACGATTATGTTATTTGGGCACTTACCTTTTTATATCCCACAAAAATAAAAGCAAAAAGCCGAGCCAGCTTTGACTCGGTTTTTTCTTTTTAACTATTCAATACTATTTTAATGTCTGCTATGCTAAATTCAGATATTGACAAAACACTGGATTAAAATAGGATGGGCCCGAGAAATTCACTCCTACGACAAAAGACAATTAACAAAAGGATGACTGATAACGATGAACGAAACGATTGCCGCTGTAAAAAACAACTTAGACTTATCGCAAAATCAACCCTTAAAACTTTCTATTTACGAAGCCTTTCGCAAAAGCATAATTCTCGGCCAAATTCCGGCTGGAGAGCGTATCAACGAAAAAGAATTTTCAGAAACGTTAAATATCAGCCGAACTCCAATTCGTTATGCTCTTCATCAATTAGTGGAAGAACAATTAGTTGAACATGTTCCCAGAGTTGGCATCGTAGTGAAAGGGATTAGTATAAAAGATGCCCATGAAATTTATGATATTCGCAAGTCTTTAGATACACTAGCCACCATTAAAGCCATGCAGTTAATGACGCCAAAAGATTTTGATGATTTACGGGCGCTATTAGAAGAAGGCGATCGCTTAAATCAAGCAGATAAAGTGGATGAGGTTTTACAAAATTTTTCTGATTTTAACTCCTTTATTTACGAAAAAAGTCAAATGAAGCGTTTAAAAACCATCGTCACTGATCTACAAGCCTACCTCGTCTATTTCCGAGACATTGCCATTCGTTCTTCAGAAAGACGTTATCGCGCCTTAGAAGAACATTGGCTCCTTTATCGGGGGATGGTCACAAATGATATCACCCAAGTTACTTTGATTACCCATGAACACTTGAACCATTCCTTACAATTTATTTTACAAGAAATGGAGTCTCATCAAATTGAATAAACAAATTTATCGCGTCGATGCCGCCGCCAAAAAGGCTTTGTTTTATGAAGTCGCTCTTTCTCCTAAGCCCGGCTTAGTCGACCGCTTAACCAATGGTGCACATATAGATATGGACTTTTATCTCTTTATCGATAGCATCTTGGCCTTATCCCCTTATTTTAGCCAATATTTAAATGCCGGTTTCACCCATGACGGCGCAAAACGTGATTTATTTTCTGAACTACGAAAAATAGGGCAAGAAGCCGAGACAGCCATGTTCACTGCGACAAAAGGGGTCAATACTCACAAAGGCGCCAATTTTTCTTTTGCGATTTTATTAGGGGCTACGGGGCTTTATTTACAAAAAAATCAGCTCCCCTTCACAGCAGCTGACTCTGAAAATATTTTACAATTAAGTCGTGAAATCACCCAAGATCTCCTAAAAAAAGATTTTAAATATATTGAAAAAAAAGCAACCTTAACTCATGGTGAAAAACTCTATTTACTAAACGGTGCGACTGGTATTCGCGGCCAAGCAGCAGCAGGCTATCCTGCCTTAGCCACTCATTTATTACCTTATTTACGTCAAAATCGTCAGTTACCCCAAGAAGAATTATTACTGCGGGCCCTCGTCTTTTTAATGAGTGAACTTGAAGATAGTAATATCTTACATCGCGGTGGAGAAGTATCTTTAGTCACACTCCAACGTGAGATGAAACAGCTCCATTTATCTAACTTAGCACTCCCAGATTTGAAAAACGCGCTGATACAATACGATCAGACGCTGATTTCACGTAATTTAAGTCCCGGGGGCGCAGCTGATTTATTATCTCTTGGTATTTATTTTGCACTCTTAGAAGAATTATTTTAACTATTCTGTCACAAACGTATAACCGATTCCCCACACTGTCTGCAAATATTTTGCGTTTTTGGGATCTGCTTCAATCTTATTGCGTAAATGATTGATAAAGACCATAATAGTGTTAGGATCGGTTTTTTCTTCATTCCAAACACTCTGATAAATTTGTTCTTTGGAAAAAACTTGATTGGGATTTTCCATAAAAAATTGCATCAATTGTATTTCTTTAGAAGACAATTTCACTGCTACATCATTTTTGTACAGTTGATAGCGATTTTTATCATAAGTAAATTCACCCAGTTTTAAAATACTACTGGTTTTCACTTGTTGACCAGTATGTTTTTTAATCACTAAACTACGGTCTAAAGAAGCCAGCACTTGCGCTTTTAAAATAGCTGGCGAAAAAGGTTTCGTCAAATAAAGATCTGCGCCGGTTTCAAGGCCGGTTACGATATCTTGTTCTTTGGTTTTACCACTTAAAAAAATAATCGGTACCACACTATTTTCATTGCGAATCATTTGAGCTAAATGGTAGCCGTCGTTTTCATATTCTAAACTGATATCCAGTAAAAATAAATCAAATGTTACCCGACTCATGATATCTATCGTCTTTTCAATGGAATCACTCTGATAAATTAAAATACCGGTTGCTTGTAATGATTTCCAAATCAGACGGCGAATTGCTGGATCATCATCAACTACTAAGATCTTTTCACTCCGCATTATGAATTCCTCCAAGTTAAAATGAAAGGCTTTAAAAAATGAAAAAGTTGACTAAAAAAATGAATGCGCTTTTTATTACTGTGATGGTCATTACCTTTTTAGGCATCATTATCACGGCTTTAAGTTATCATAACATACAACAAGAGGCTTTAAAAATGGGAAAAACACAATTAGAACAGGTCAATGAGGTGAGTACCAAACTAATTGTCGCAGAAGTTGCCAGTAGCGCTAATGACTTAGATAGCTTTATCATCGATACTGTTGATGCCAGCGTCCCCTTACAGTTACCGCAGCAAAATGATCTCTTGTCACAGTTTTTTAAACGTAATAGCGCTTTTGCTGGTATCTTTCTTTTTGATAAAACAGGTCAAGAGCTAGAGCATCATTTTGCCAGTGAAGATGCAACAGTAAATAATGAATTAGCAGATAAAGCAAAACAAGATCCTTTTTTTTCGAATGCTTTAAAAGGTCAAGTAACACAAAATGGAAAAGCTTATTTTATCAATCAGAATTCTTTTTTTAACCTCTATCATCCCATTTATAACGCCAAAAAGGAAAGCGTTGGATTAGTGGTGGTCCCATTAAACTTAGAGCAATTATTTTTAGCTAAAATTCAACCAACAGATACTGACCAGCGTTATCCGTTAATGAAAAATGAAAAAATGGAAGTTGTCATGCATCCAGCCAAAGAACAGGTTGGGTTAAATATTATTACTGGTCGTCAAAAAAAATTCCCCAATTTGGACTACACGGACTTAGAAAGGCTTGATCGCTACCAAAAGCAACATGAAAAAGGTAGTCTCAGCTATCACTCTTATTGGTGGAATGAATCAAATCTAACCTCTGTTTTAAAACTGAATGCTTTTCAATGGGTTAAAATTGGCGAGGAACGTTTTGTGATTGCAAATACATCTGATTTTTATCAAGATAATGGTTGGATTTTGCACGATTTACTGATTAATTTGGGGTTAGTAGTCATTTTATTAATGGTTGCTTCTTTGTTGGTGCTAATGGCTCGCTTAAACGCAAGACAACAACAGGTGGCAAATGAAAATCAGCACCTAAAAGACAAAAGACAATTGGAAAGTGAAAAGCATCAATTGGAAAAAAGGCTATTACAAGAGTCGAAAATGGAAACAATCGGGCTGGTTACCACCGGAATTGTGCATGATATGAATAATTTTTTAACACCGCTACTTGGCAATATTGAATTACTTATGACAGAATATAAAGATGATCCCGAACTCTTTGAAGATTTAAAAGATATGCACTTTGCCGCTAAAAAAGGGCAACAACTTTCACAACGGATTTTGCATTTTTCAAAAGAACAGGATCAAATAAAAAAAGTTCAATCGCTGACTGCTGCAGTAACAGAAGCGATTGCCGTCATGAAAATTTTAATTCCGCGTTCTGTTACAATTAAAGCAGATATTGAACTTGCAGCAGACGCATTATTCCAACAAGATGACGTCCAAGTATTATTGTATAACTTAATCACCAACGCCTACCAAGCAAGAGCAGATGCTACTATTACTGTTTCTCTTACAACGCCTTCTGCTGCGATGCAGGAAAAAATCGCTAACCAAGCGATTATTTACCAAAATAAAAATTTGGCCATGATTCAAGTCTCAGATAATGGTCCTGGCATAGATCAAAGTATTCAAGATCAAATATTCACTCCTTTTTTAACTACTCGCAAAGAAGAAGGAGGTACTGGCTTAGGACTCTTTGTCGTCTCTTCCATCATTAAACGTAATAGTTGGCTATTAGAAGTAACCAGCTCCACTGCCGGTACTTGTTTTAGTTTGATTATTCCCATTATAAAAAAAGAAGATACCCTTAACTCATAGCCAATAAAAAAAGGCCTAAAAGAGTAGCAAGCAGGTTGTGATAGCTAAAAAAGTTAGACTTTTAGCCATTACCACTAGTCGCGATCCTTTTAGGTCTTTTTAGTTGTATTATTTTAAGGTCAAAAACATGCCCAGAAAGCCTAAACCATTATAAAGCATATGAACCATCATCGAACAACGTAAATCCTCAGTTTTTTGATAAACACAAGCTAACACGATTCCTAAAGTCATATATAAGATCAGCGCAACTGAAAGCCGCGGTTCATGCATTAACCCAAATAACAATGCCGATGTGAGGACCGCTAAGATTTTAGCGGTTGGTTCTTCTTTATTCCAAAAGTAATTCATAAAAATCCCACGAAAAAGTAACTCTTCAATTATAGGCGCTAAAATAACACCATAAACGGTTATGGTAATCGGATTGACCAAAAAGCTTTGGTTAATCCCCACCTGATTTTCGGTAGTTTCAGATAAAAAATTACCTAAGACAATATTAGCCGCAAACATACTTACTACACCCAAGAGGACATATTTCCATTTTCCTGCAATTTTTGTTTCCCCAATTTTACGGGGGTTATAAGTTGCTAATTGTTTTTGGTAGCGGGTGATTAAAAAATAAATAAATCCTCCCCCCACTAAAATACTAAGGATAGCCAATAAACCGTCACTAACTCCGGGCAAAAATACTACTGTGGAGACGATATTTTGCAGTAAAATGAAACCGCAATAAAAGAGTAATCGTTTCAATAAACTTGTATTTGTCATATCCTTCCTCCTAATTAAGTGTCTCACCACTTGTTTATTGTAAATTAAAGATAAAGACGAAATTTTGCACCCATAAAAAGCAAAATTCCGCCTAATTCTGAAACATTCATTTCCAAATAATATTTCTTTAAACTTTGCAAATAGTCGCTTAAACGTCTTTGATTAAACCTTTAAATAAGCCCACAATAAATTCATTAGGATCAAAAGGTTCTAAATCATCAATGCCTTCTCCTAAGCCAACTAATTTTACCGGTAAATGCAACTCATTGCGAATAGCTAATACGATTCCACCTTTTGCCGTTCCATCTAACTTGGTTAAAATTAGACCGGTAACATCGGTAGTTTCTTTAAACTGTTTGGCTTGGACCATCGCATTTTGACCCGTTGTAGCATCTAATACTAATAATACTTCATGAGGAGCGGTTGGTGCTTCTCTTTTGATTACGCGTTTGATTTTTTCTAACTCGTTCATCAAATTGACTTTATTTTGTAAGCGACCAGCCGTATCCACTAATAAAATATCCGCATTTTGTTCTTTGGCTTTGGCCATGGCATCATAAACGACTGCTGCCGGATCACCACCAGCATTTCCTCTGACAACTTCTACACCAGCCCGTTGTCCCCAGACAACCAATTGATCAATTGCACCAGCTCGAAAAGTATCCGCAGCTGCTAGTAACACTTTTTTACCTGCTTGTTTATATTCATATGCAAGTTTACCGATACTCGTTGTTTTTCCCACGCCATTGACTCCGACAAAAAGCATTACGGTTAAGCCATCGGTTTGAATGTTCAGCGTATTAACTTCATCTGTACCGGCTTCATCATATAAATCTACCATTTTTTCAATCATGACATTTTGAACTTCAGCCGGTTTTTTTACGTTTCTTAATTTCACTTCTTGTCTTAAATCATCTGCAATTTTCATCGCCGCTTCAAAGCCGACATCCGCTCCGATTAATGTCTCTTCTACTTCTTCAAAAAATTCTTCATCAACGCTACGGAAATTGGCAAATAATTCATTTAAACGTTGACCAAAAGTCTTACGAGATTTTTTTAAACCTTTATCATATTTTGCTTGGACGTTATCAGAAGCAAGTGGTTCTTTAATTTCTTCAACTTGTTTTTCTTCTTCTGATGTTAAATTTGTTGCATCTGGCGCTTTAACAGTTGAAATCTCTGACGCTAGTGTTTGGTTATCATCTGGTTGTACTTGTTTTTCAACAGTCGTCTCTGAAGATTGCGTTGATATTTGATCAGTCGGTGTTTGTTCAGTTGGTGTTTGATTAGCCGCCTTGGTGACTGACGCTGGTTCTTTTGTCACCGTCGTTTCTTTTTCATCAACTGGCATTTTAGCCGGAGAGTCCACTGCTTCTTTCATCTGTGGATTTTCTGCTTCAGAATTTTCTACTTCAGAATTTTCTGCGCCAACTGTCTTAATGTCAGCCTTTTGATTAGCTTCCGCAGTTTTTTCTGATGTTATTGGCGCATTTTCAGGTATCTCTTCAGTCTCAGGAGACACTTGTTCACTTTCATTTTCTGTCGTATCGACTGGTGTTTGTTGCTCTTTTACTTCTTCAGACGTTTTGGTTTCAGTTTCTCCCATCAACGCCTTTTTTATTTTATCGAAAAAGCCCATCGTAAACCTCCTTCTAACAATTTGTATTTCATTTATTGTAACACGTATTTTTCAACTACTTGTGCCACACCGTCATCTGTATTACTAGCGGTCACCACATTCGCAGCAGCCTTTATCATAGGAACAGCATTTTCCATCGCGACGCCCAAGCCGGCATATTCAATCATTGGTAGATCATTTTCTTCATCCCCAATTGCCATAACTTCAGCAGCAGTAATGTTCAAATGTTGCGCTAACAATTGACAGCCATAAGCTTTCGTGACACCTTTTGGCATAAATTCAAGTAAAACATCGCGGGTTTTAATAATTTCATAGCGTTCATTTAATGCAGCTGGAATTTTTGCCAACTGCTGATCCAAATAACTCTGCTCAAAAGCTACAACTGCCTTATTGTATAATAAATCTTCTGTTAACGCGGCTGTTGTAAGTGGCTCAAAATGCAATAATGGGTTTAGTTTTGCATAAATCGACTCATGATTTGGATCAGTCGGTAAAACATAGACAATCTCATCTGAAACAACATCTAAAGGTAACTCTAACGCTTCAGCCAATGCGATTAATTCTTTGACATTGGCATAACTTAAAGTGGATTTTGCCATGACTTCACCAGTATCATTTTTTTGAACTAAACCACCATTAAAAGTGATACTATAATCCCCAGCTTCTTTTAATTGCAATTCTTCTAAATAAGGCCGGATTGCCCGTAATGGTCGTCCTGTACATAACACAATTTTAACACCTTGTGCTTTTGCTTTGGCTAATGCTGCTTTATTGCGGGGACTTATTTTCTTATTGTTATCTAACAACGTTCCATCTAAATCGATGGCAATCATCTTAATCAATGAACTAGACTCCTTATCAAAAATTCTAACGCTTTATTTACTTTCGTTTTTAATTTTGCCACCTTCACTAACATCTTCTAGGCGTACTGAAACAATTTTAGAAACACCTGATTCTTGCATCGTCACCCCATATAAGACATCAGCAGCTTCCATCGTTCCTTTACGATGGGTTACCACAATAAATTGGGTGTCGTCTTGGAAACGACTTAAATAGTGACCAAAACGCGTGACGTTTGCTTCATCAAGGGCCGCTTCAACTTCATCCAACACACAAAAAGGAACCGGTCGCACTTGAATAATAGAAAATAGTAATGCGATTGCAGTTAAAGCTCTTTCCCCTCCAGAAAGCAAACTAAGATTTTGCAGTTTTTTACCTGGAGGCTGGGCTTCAATTTCAATCCCTGTATTTAGTAAATCAGTTGGATCAGTTAACATTAATTCCGCTCGACCGCCACCAAACATTTGTGGGAAAACTTCTTTAAACCGTAAGCGGATGGCTTCAAAAATTTCACCAAAACGGATCTTTACTTCTTCATCCATCTCATCCATTGTCTTAAACAACTGATCTTTGGCAGCAAGTAAATCATCTCGCTGACTAGTTAAGAAAGTATAGCGTTCTAATACCTGTTCATATTGTTCAATCGCATTTAAATTCACCGGCCCTAAACGGTCAATATCGCGTTTATAGCGTTGAATTTCATTTTTAGCCTGTTCTGTATCTTCTACTTCATCATATTCTTTGGCAGCTAACTCATAGGTCATACTGTATTCTTCTTGTAAATAAGTTAATAAATTATCCAAATGAATATCCGCACGATTTTTGGCGACTTCTTCTTTCGTTTTTTGCGACAATAATGTTTTTTGTTCCACATTCAATTGCGCAATTTCATCATCTGCTTTTGTGATGATCTGCTGCAAATCACTTCGTTCTTGTCTTTTTTCACTTAAGTCTTGTTCCAAATCATTCTTACGCTGATCCAATTGAGTAACTTTTTGTTGCAGCGCTTCTTCTGATAATTCATGATCACCTGAATTAGAATTTAGAGCCGCCATTTGCCGTTCAAGGCTTTCTTTGCGGGTGTTGGTTTCTTGTAAGGCGATGTCGTTGGTTTTAAGGGCCTCTTTTAAGTGGCTGACTTGTTCCAAAGCAACTGCCAATTCTGCTTGTTGTTCAGCTAGTGCGCTACTAGCTGCTTGTCGTTTGGCTTCAATGACATCTTCTTGTTCTGTTAGTTGTTTAATTTCTAAATTAATGCTTTCTCTTTGACTATCTACTTGGGCTTGTTTTGCAGTCAATTCTACTTTTTGTTCTTCGTAGTCGGTCAAAAATTGCTGTACTTCACGATTTTCATAAGCAAATACTTTTTGTTCTTTTTCTAAACGTTGCAATTCATTCGTAACGTTTTTGATTTGGTTGCCTAATTCTTGTTCTGCTAAGCGAGCACTTTCCCCACTAGTTCGTAATTCTTCTAGGGCAGATGCTTTTTGCGTTTTTCTAGTTTCAATTAATTGAACTTGTTTTTCCGTCGCTTGCAGTCGTGTTTCTAACGTCTGTAATTGAGCAGTTAAATTTTGTAGCTCATTGGTTTGACTAAACAAACTACCTTGGTTGCCCCGTTTAGTGGCCCCACCAGTCATAGAACCGCCGGCATTCATGACGTCACCTTCAAGGGAGACCACCCGATAACGATATTGGATGTCGCGGGCAATTTCATTTGCACTGGTTAGATCTTGGGCGATTAATGTCGCTCCGAGTAAATTATCACAAATTGCTTGCAACTCTGGTGCAACCTGGACTAATTCATTTGCAACACCTAAAAAGCCCTGATTTCTAGTAGCCTGATTTACCACAGTTTCACTCAAATGACGTCCTTTTATCGTGGTCATAGGTAAGAAGGTTGCCCGTCCCCCTTGGCGTTGTTTTAAGAAAGTAATCGCCTGTCTAGCATCCCCTTCATTTTCTACCACCACGTGTTGCGCAGAGCCACCTAATGCTGTTTCAATTGCTAAAGTATATTCCGTTGGTACTTGAATCAGCTCGGCTACAGCACCTACAATTCCTGAAAGTTTTTCTTTGTTTTGCAAGACGATTTTAACACCTTGATAAAAACCAGTGTAATTATCTTGAATATCTTGTAGACTCTTTTGTTTGGCCCGTACTTGTTGCACTTGTTGCATCAAGCTATACATTTTCTTTTGTTCTGTTTCAAATTCTTGTTGTAACTTTTGGGCTTGTTGTTGCACTAAAATATAATTTTTCCGCTGTTCTGCCAACGTATTTTCGGCTTCTGTCAATTTTTCTTCTAACTCGTTTTTTTGAACAGACAGTGTTGCCGTTTGTTGATGTAGCTCGCCTTGTTTCGTAATTGTTTTTTGATTTTTAGCATGTTCTTGTAAATATTGACGCTCCAAATACTTTAGCTCATTGCCGATATTCGCATGTTCTTGCATTTTTTCAACGTATTGAGCCCGTAATTCTTCTAAAAGCTCTTTAGTCGATTTTTGCAAACGGGTTAATGTTTCTTTTAACCCACTAACTTCTGTTTCTAATTGTTGCACTTGACCGTTTTTAGTGGAAAGTTCTTGAATAATTTTTTGCTTTTTATCTTCTAGTTGCGTTATCTTTTCATTGTTTTCCGCCAAATTTTCTTCGTATTCGGCAAAACTGCGTTGGGTATGCTTTGAGCGTTCCAAAAGCACTTCTCGTTGTCCTTCAGCTTGTTTTAAACTTTCAGTTAGAAAAAGCAACTGCTGGTTAGCGGTCTCTAGCCATTGATCTAATTCTTGTCGTTTTTGTCGTTTTAATTGTAATTGGCTTTCTGCAGCGGTCATTTTACTTGTTAAAGCTTGTAGCGCTTTGTTTAATTGTTGCAAATTATGCTCGGCGTCATCCCAAGCGGTTTTTGTCATTTTAATTTCTGTCACTGTTTGCGCAACATCGATTCGCTTCAACGCTTCTTTTAAGCGCAAAAACTCTTTGGCCGCTTGACTTTGTTCTTTTAGCGGCGTCAGTTGATCTTCTAATTCATAAACGATATCTTGTACCCGACTTAAATTATCTTCTGTTTCAAATAATTTTTGCTCAGCTTTTTTCTTACGCTGTTTATATTTTAAAACACCAGCTGCTTCTTCAAAAATACCGCGTCGATCTTCTGGTTTACTCGCAAAAATTGCTTCTACTTTACCTTGGGAAATGATAGAAAAAGACTCTTTGCCAAGGCCTGAGTCCATAAACAAATCTTGAATATCTTTTAAGCGACAGCTTTGTTTATTGATATAAAAATCACTTTCACCACTCCGACGCAAACGGCGCGTCACACTAATTTCACTATAATCAAGAGGTAAATAATGATCACTATTATCTAGTACAACTGTTACTTCGGCAATATTTAAGGGCTTGCGAGAATCTGAACCGGCAAAAATAATATCTGGCATTTTGCCTCCTCGCAAACTTTTAGCTGATTGTTCGCCTAAGACCCAACGAATTGCTTCAGTGATATTGCTTTTCCCACTACCGTTAGGCCCTACAACGGCTGTTACGCTATTTTCAAAATCAATTACGGTGCGATCTGCAAAAGATTTGAAGCCTGCGATTTCAATTTTCTTTAAATACACGAAAGCTCCGGGCCCCCTTCTGACTTCTACTCTGCAAGTTTTTCGAGTGCGTTATTTGCTGCCGCTTGCTCGGCTAATTTTTTCGATTTCCCTTGGCCTTTGCCAATTAAGCGCTCATCACAATAGACTTCTGTCCAAAAAATCCGTTCATGGGCCGGACCTTCTTCTTTAACAAGACGGTAGTCGATATGCACATCGCCGCCTTTTTGCAAAACTTCTTGCAAACGTGTTTTATAATCCATCTCATGTGAAAAAGCACCGGCTGCTACTTTAGGGAAAATTACCTTTTGAATAAAGCTTTTAACTGTTTCTAAGTCTTGATCCAAATAAAGGGCCCCTAAGAATGCTTCAAAAAGATCACATAAAAGTGAAGGGCGAGTTCTGCCTCCAGAATTTTCTTCCCCTTTACCTAGTTTAATCGCTTCATCAAAGTGACATTCCTTAGCAAAAGCAGCTAAACTTTCTTCCCGCACAATTGACGCGCGCATTTTCGTTAGTTTGCCTTCAGGTAAGTCGGGATATTGGCGGTACAAATACCGGGAAACCAATAATTCTAAAACTGCATCGCCTAAAAATTCTAAGCGCTCATTGTCGGCTAAATTCAAATTGCGATGCTCATTGACATAAGATGAATGGGTAAATGCTTGTTCTAATAACGAGACGTTTTTAAAAACAATCCCAAAATTTTCTTTTAACATAGTTTGTAATTGATTATCCATTACTGACAGTCCTTTTTAGGTTGGATTTTGTTTCAATACTCACCTTCTTATTATACTGATTTTCACGCGATTAGGAAATGTTATTCACGATATCTAAATCCTTTTAGCAATATCTTTTAATTCTTTTTTCTTTGGAGCTGGTAAACGGTTCAGCAAAAGTTTCTATCCATAAAAAAGACCGCGAATACTCGCGGTCTTTTAAATACTTATTTTAACGATTTTCAGCACTTACACCGATTGTAGCCCATGGGTAAGCGTCATATTGACGTTGGATTGAGTAATCCACCACACGGTCACTTACTGGACGCAATACATACATATACATTGTTGGAATTGCAAATGCTTGGTCAAACGCATATTCTTGCCATTCTTTGTACATTTCGACTTGTTTTGTTTCATCTAATGCATCTTCAGATGACATTTCTTTTAATAGTTTTGTGTTTTCTTCAGATTCAAAACGAGTGAAGTTAAATTGTGCTACTGTACCATACAAACCACTTGGATTTGGATCAAAACCAGTTGACCAACCCGCTTGGTAAACATCAATTTCAGGATCATCAGCACCTAATTTATCATAGAAGCTGTTTACTTCCATCAAACGGCCACCAGTTAATTGTACATCTAAACCAATTTTTTTCCATGATTGGATGTAGTAGTCAGCAATTGATTTTGCAACACCAGAGTTATCACGGAAAGCAAAGTTGATTGTTAATTTCTTACCATCTTTATCTTCACGTAGTCCGTCACCATCAGTGTCTTTAAAGCCAGCGTCATCTAATAATTTATTGGCTTTATCTACATCTTGTGTGTAACCTTTAAGATCTTTATCGTGTAAAGTAGCAAATGTTGGTACGATTAAAGAGTTCGCAGGAATTCTTAATCCAGCAAAGAAACGATCGCCGATAATTTTATTATCTAACGCGTAACCCATTGCTTGACGCAAGCTCTTATCAGCCATTTTAGAATTTTCATCCATTACGACTTTACCTTGGTCAGCATCCCATTTACCCAATTTGAAGCCAAGGTAGTCATAGGCGTTGTCTAATTGACCTAACATTTGGTAACCATCGTTGTCTTTCCAAGAGTCATAAGTGTTAGTTGGCATTTCAATGAACATGTCATATTTTTTAGATTTCATCGCTTCAGCAGCTGCAGCGGTACCAACTTTTGTCATCACAACTTTGTCTAATTTTGGTTTTTCACCATAGTAATGTTCGTTTGGTACAAATTCAACTGATTGACCAGCAACGATTTTATTAAATTTGTATGGTCCCATTGTAACAGGATTTTTACGAACCGGATCTGAACCTTCCATATCTTTAACTGCAATTCCGTCAAACGCATGTTTTGGCATTGCATAACCTAAGATTGGATCATTCCCACCTTGTAAAATTGAAGGAACAAATGTTTTAAATTTAATTTTGATTTCTTTATCGTTGACTTTTTCAATCCCGCTAATCGTATCTGCTTTGCCGTCATGATACTCTACCATACCTTCAATTTCTTGAATTGCATCGCTATAACGTACGCCAGTATACTCTTTGTCACCGATTACTTCATACGGGAAGATCATGTCGTCTGCAGTGACGTCTTTACCGTCGCTCCATTTTACGCCATCTTTAATGGTCATGGTAACTGTTTTATTATCTGGATCCATTTTTACAGTCGCTGCTGGATTGTCTTCTTTAATCTTTAAATCATCATCAACTGTAATCAATGTTTCTTGTGCCGGTTCACTAAAATAATCATCCAATGTAATTTGGCTGAAGGCGGGACTGAAAATACCAGTAAAGTCAGTATCTGATACGACAGCAACTTCTAAAGTGCCCCCATCAATTGCCTTTTTATCATTTTTTGTTGCCATTTCAAAAGATGTTGTTGCTGCTTTGTCGCTTGAACCACTATCATTGCTTGAGCTATTATCTGAGCCACCAGAACCGCAGGCAGCTAACGCGAAAATGCTAAACAATGATACCATACCCATGATTTTTTTATTCATTCCTTTTCCTCCCATACTTGTAATTAAAAATCTAAACTTTATACAAACATCTATAAAAGATGGTTATACCACAATTAGCCTAAGCGTTGTCTTGCATCAGCTGAGCGCTTGAAGGCTTGCCCAACGTAGTTAATTGATAACATTAATACTAAAATTAAAATGGATGCCGGTACCCAAACCCATTGTTTATTGACTAAGACATCAGAATCGGTCGCAAATGAAATCAACGTTCCCAAACTTGGTGTTTCATTTGGTAAACCAAAGCCTAAGAATGTCAATGTCGTTTCAATCCCGATATTACCAGCAAAGTTCATGGTTAAGTTGGTAATAATCAGTGAGCTCAAATTGGGCATGATTTCACGGAACATAATTTTGAAATCACTGGTTCCTAACGTTTTGGAAGCTGAAACATAGTCCCGTCTAACTTCTGATAACGTTTTGGCGCGGAAAAGTCGCGCTTTTGCCGTCCAATAAAAGGCACTCATAATAATAACCAAACTTAAAGCCGTGTAACGCGGAATAATTGTTACTAAGACAATGATGATTAATTGAATCGGTAAAATCATAACAAAATCGACAATACGCATGACGATCATGTCAAAAATACCGCCAAAGTAACCCGACATAATGCCAATTCCTACCCCGATAATGGAAGTTGCAATCGTAATTGCAAAACCGATAAAGATGGAGTTTCTTGCACCAATTACGAGTAGGCCTAATACATCACGGCCCCCATCATCAGAACCTAAAAGCAATTTGTTACCTTCCATCGAAACAGAGCCAGGGGCTAAGTAACGATCAATTGGATTAACCGTATTGACCAAACTTTGATCAAAAAACAGTGATCCGACAAATGCAAAAAGTAATAATAAAACTAAGACAATCAGTGAAAAAAGAGCCAAGCGATCTTTAATAAACTCGCGGGCAATCATTCGAATCCCCATTGGTGGAGCCGATACTTTTTCAACTGGTGCTGTTTTGACTGCTGTATTTTTTTCAGACATTCTACTATCCCCCTACCTACTGAATCCGGATCCGAGGATCAACAATACTCATCACGATGTCAGAAATCAATGTCCCGATCAAAGTAGCAATCCCAAAGATCAACGTCAACGCAGTGATGATAGCATAATCCCGTTGTTGGATACTTGAGATGAACAAGTTCCCAATCCCCGGATAGTTAAAGATACGCTCGATTACGACTGAACCGGAAATCAAAGCGACAATTTCATAACCCAATTGTGATGCGATTGGCAATGACGCATTTCGGAAAATGTGGCGTGTAAACACGCGATTGGTCGGAACCCCTTTAGAGCGGGCTGTCCGAACATAATCCATTTGTTTTGCATCGACAACTTCACTACGTAGGTATTGGATTGTAACTGCCGTACCCAGTAATGCTTGTACAATTGCTGGTAATGCCACGTGATATAACTCATCTAAAAAGTACCTGAAAGATCCGGCAGTAGAATTAATAGAGACACTCCCTGTTGTTGGGAACCAATCAAGACGATACCCAAAAATCAATAACATAATTAATGCTAAAACAAACACAGGAATGGCAAAACTAATGAAGTTATAGGCTACAACAAATTTATCAAACCAAGAGTTTTGATAACGACCTGCAAATAGCCCCATCGGTATCGCAATCAAATACGTCAAGATAACTGTCACGATCGCCAAACGAACTGTATTGCCAATTCGTTGACCAATAACGGTAGTAACTGCATATTTGTAGTTATAACTCACACCAAAGTCACCTTTTAGAGCATTTCCTACCCAGCGCACATATTGTTGTGGCCATGGATCGTTTAACCCAGCTTGCTCTCTTAATTCTGCGATTCGTGATGGTGAAGTAGTTGGACTAATCAACCCAGTAAAAGGATCCCCAGGCATCATTTTGGCTAACATAAAAATTAAAACACTCAAAATAATAACTTGAGGGATCATTAAAAGCACACGTCGTAAAATTGTTTTCCACATTTTATTTCGCCCCCTCATTCAATAATGCGACAGAATGCGTGTCGGTAATTTTCCGTAAGTCATACACGCGTCCAGTATTGTCGTAATAATCTTTTTGATTCTTGATGTACTCTTCTTCGACGCGGCGGCGATTTTCTTTATGGGCCTCACGATTTGGTACATCAATACGAGGGATGGCGGATAATAAACGTTTGGTGTAAATATGGCGGGGATCATTATAAATATCTTCCCGACTGCCAATTTCAACGAAGCGACCTTTGTACATAATCGCGATGTTGTCACACATGTGTTTTACCACGCCCAAGTCATGGGAAATAAAGAGATAACTTAAATCATATTGCTGTTGGATCCGTTTCATGAAGTTTAATACTTGCGCTTGCACCGATAAGTCCAAAGCAGAAACGGGTTCATCGGCGACAATTAATTTGGGATTTGTGGCAACTGCCCGCGCTACACCCAAACGCTGTCTTTGTCCACCTGAAAATTCATGGGGATACTTATACAACGCATCTTCTGGCATCCCAACGATATCCAATAATTCTTTGACCCGTTTTTTTTCTTCTTGATCACTTAAACGTTCAAAGTTACGCAATGGTTCTGCGATAATATCTAACACCCGTTTTTTCGGATTTAAAGAAGACATGGAGTCTTGGAAAATCATTTGGACGTCTTTGTTATAATTCATTTTCTTACGGGTACTTCTTTTTGTTACATCTTGACCATTATAAATAATTTCGCCACTCGTAATTTTTTCTAAACCCAAAATGGCTTTACCTGTCGTAGATTTGCCTGAACCTGATTCCCCTACCAGACCATACGTCTTACCTTTTTCGATGACAAAATCAACACCGTCAACGGCATAAACGTGATCTGTCACGCGGTTAAAAAAGCCGCTGCGAATTGGATAGTGGATTTTCAGATCTTTAATCGTAATTAATTCTGACATTTACACTTCTCCTTCGTCTTTAAAATGGAAGTGCTTGTAACAAGTACAACGCACCAAGTGATCTGGTCCAACTTCATGTAAGCTTGGATTTTCTTCGTGATCACTTG
This sequence comes from Enterococcus sp. DIV0755b, assembly GCF_051713765.1. Lineage (NCBI taxonomy): Bacteria > Bacillati > Bacillota > Bacilli > Lactobacillales > Enterococcaceae > Enterococcus > Enterococcus sp. DIV0755b. The sequence goes on from NZ_JBIOQN010000001.1 coordinate 202,016, forward strand.
CTGGAATCCAAGGAATCCGTGGTGCAAAACGGCAACCTGTCCGTGGCATTTTCACCAAGGTTGGCACAATTCCTTCAATAACGTGTAATTCATTATCGTGGTTATCTTCTTGTGGAATTGAATTTAACAATGAACGGGTATAAGGATGTTGCGGATTGTTAAACAACTCTTCTACCGGCGCTACTTCCACAAATTGCCCCGCATACATTACCGCAACTCGGTCAGCCATTTCAGCTACAACCCCTAAGTCATGGGTAATTAAAATAATGCCGGATTTTGTTTCTTCTTGTAAATCTTTTAATAAGTCCAAAATTTGCGCTTGAATCGTTACGTCCAAAGCAGTCGTTGGTTCATCGGCGATTAAAATCGGTGGTTTGGCGGCAATGGCAATCGCAATAATCACCCGTTGACGCATCCCACCAGATAATTCATGGGGATATTGACGTCCAACCCGTTTAGGATTTGGAATACCAACTTGTTCTAATAATTCTATCGCCCGTGCTTGTCGTTGTTCTGCTGTCATATCAGTGTGATAAACCAAACCTTCTTTAATTTGGTCTTCAATTCGCATCAATGGATTTAAAGCTGACAATGGATCTTGGAAGATCATGCCGATATCGTTACCGCGAATTTTGTTATATAAAGTTTCATTTAAATTGGCTAAGTCCAAGTCTTTATAAAGCATCTCACCGGTGATTCGAGTGTTTTGCAAATCATGAAGACCCATGATTGTTGTAGCAAGTGTACTTTTCCCACAGCCAGATTCACCAACAATTGCTAAAATTTCGTTACGTTCTAAAGTAAAAGACACACCGTCCACAGCATCGTAGTATTCGTCTTTGATACGGAAGCCTGTGTGAAGATCTTGAACTTCTAATAATTGATTATCTTGTGACAATCCAATACCCCTCTTTCGCTATGCGGAGATTTTTTAGAAAATGTAAAAAAGCATGGGAGAGATGCTGTCTACTCCCAGTCTCTAATCACTTTCGCTAATATTTCTTAATAATTATATAGAAAGGTGTATCATAATGCAAGTTAAAGAGCTGTGAAAGCAGAATTTTCAGAAAACTCCCAAAATTAATTCTGCTTTCTACTGAATCTGAAGAAAATCTTGCTGTTATGCTAATCTTTCATAAAAATTAAAGCATATATTTTTGACACAATTTAGTCAATTTCGATTAAATTACCGTGATAAACCCACTACAAAAATTTTTTTCGGTTGAAAAAAGCACTTCCAATCTTCTTTTCAGGCGAAAATTCATGCAAAACAGTCTATTTTTTTGTATTTTTATCCTGCTAAAATTACACGATTAAACAACAACTTATCTCATTCTAAGATAAAAATATTTTTTACTAATTAACGAGTGTGAAAAATATTTTTCTTGCCATTACCTTATTGTTGCCTCAAAAATTAGTCTCAGACTAGCTAAAAAAAATTTCTTGTAATTACTAAAAAAACATAATTTATCTTTTATAAGCGTAAATACTAAAAAAGAGTAAAGAAAGTTTACTAAAAACTTTCTTTACTCTTTTAACTGACAAAAGTTACCCCAATAGGCCCCTTATGACAAATGGCTCGCAATATAATCGACTGCACTACCAACTGTTTCGATTTGTTCGGCATCCTCATCAGAAATCTCCGTACCAAATTCATCTTCTAATTCCAAGACAAATTCCATCACGCTAATGGAATCTGCATTTAGGTCGTCTTTGATGCTCATTGTATCCGTAACTTGATCTGCATCCACATTAAAATGGTTTGCAATCACAGCTGCAACTTTTTTAAATACTTCTTCACGCGTCAAATGTATTCACCTCCACGTTTATGACAATATCAAAAGATAGCTATCAAACATTTTAAGTGTTTCTTGATGCTTTGTCTAGCTTTTTTTGGGCGAATTGTTATTTTCACTGGTTTTTATTCCGCTGTTTTTTCAGCTCGCATTTCAAATTGGCTCACAAGCTGTGGGACCATTTCACTTTTTAACATCGTATGAATTTGACGAATTGTATAACTAACTGCTTCAGGACCTGTCGCACCATGAGTCTTTATAACTGGTGCTTTTAATCCAAATAAAACAGCGCCACCGTATTTGGCATAATCCATTTCGTTTTTCAAATTGCGCAAACCATCTTTTAAAAGTAAGGCGCCCATTTTGCCTTTAAAGCCTTCTGCTAAAATGGACTCTTTTAAAAGTGCCATCATATTTAAAGCGGTACCTTCAATTGTTTTTAAAACTGCATTCCCGGTAAAGCCATCTGTCACTACGACATCAGCTGCGCCATTTAACAATTCTCTGGCTTCGACATTGCCAATAAAGTTGATGCTGTCTTCTTTAGATAAAAGTTCAAAGGCTTTTTTAGTTAGTTCACTGCCTTTTGTTTCTTCCGTCCCATTATTTAACAATCCTACCCGTGGTTTTTTAACACCGCGGACATGTTGGGCATAAAAAGAACCCAAAATACCATATTGTAAAAGGTGTTCTGGTTTATTATCGGCATTGGCACCAAGGTCTAACATGTCAAACCCTTCTGATTTACCTAAGACCGGTAACGTCGACATCAAACCAGGACGTTCAATTCCTTTAATCCGGCCGACAATAAATAATCCAGCGGCGAGTAACGCCCCCGTATTGCCCGCTGAAAAAACGGCATCGGCTTCACCATTTTTTACCGCTTGAGCTGCTAGTACCATTGATGCTTGCTTTTTACGGCGAATCGCTTTTACCGGTTCATCGTCACTGTTGATCTTTTCATCGGTGTGAATAATTTTAACGTTTGTTTCATCGGTTACGTATTTTTTTATTTCTACTTCTTTTCCGTATAATTGAAATTCAATGTCAGGAAAATCTTTTTTCGCTAACATTACGCCTTCGACAATTGCTTTGGGGGCGTTATCGCCACCCATCGCATCTACTGCGATTTTCATCATTTCATTAGGCCTCCTAAGCTCAACTAGTGGGCTGCACTAAAAACAATACAGCTTTACGTATGCTACAAAGTATAGCATAATCAATCGAAAAATTGCGCGTCAGTCTGATTTTTTATTGCTTCTTGTAATCCTTTATAAGCAGGTAAGACTTGCCAATTTTTCATTTGCCATATCTTTTGGGCTTCACTACGGGCAACTTCCAAAATTGTTGCATCGGCGACTAAATCACCGGCGATAAATTGCGGAATTCCTGATTGCCTAAAACCAAAGACTTCCCCAGGTCCCCGTAGTTTCAAATCTTCTTCACTTAAGACGAATCCGTTGTTAGTTTCCGTCATAATTTTCATGCGGGCAGCTCCTGTTTCATTTTTAGGGTCTGCGACTAAAATACAATAAGAAGCCTTAGCTCCTCGACCGACGCGCCCTCTTAATTGATGCAATTGCGCTAAACCAAAGCGTTCGGCATCAATAATCAACATTACAGTCGCATTGGGCACATTGACACCGACTTCGATTACGGTAGTAGAAACAAGAATCTGCATCTGGTTTTCTTTAAACTCTGTCATGATGGCTTCTTTTTCTTGATTTTTCATTTTGCCATGGAGTAAACCAACTTGATACGCATCACCATAAAAGGCTTGTAAATGTTCATAAACTTCAGTCGCATTTTTTACATCCAGTGTTTCAGATTCTTCAATTAAAGGACAAATAACATACATTTGATGCCCTTGTTGTAGTTCGCGATAAGACCAATCCAATACACTATCCAACTGACCAGGACGTACCCAACGTGTCTCAATTGGAATGCGACCAGCAGGTAATTCATCAATAATTGAAACGTCCATTTCACCATAAGCTGTAATAGCCAACGTTCGCGGAATGGGAGTTGCTGTCATAAACAAGACATCTGGACGCAAGCCTTTTTCTCGTAAGATACGGCGCTGATTAACACCAAAGCGATGTTGTTCATCGGTAATGACTAAACCTAAATGTGAAAAGGTGACATCTTCTTGAATTAAAGCATGGGTACCAACTATGACATCAATTTCACCATTGGCTAATTGTTCCAAAATAACTCGCCGCTCTTTTGCTTTTGTTGAGCCGGTTAAAAGTGCGGTTGAAACCTCTAAAGGATCAAAGAGCTGATTCAAACTTTCCATATGTTGTTGGGCTAAAATTTCTGTTGGGACCATTAACGCCCCTTGAAAACCAGCTGTCAAAGTAGCGTATAATGCAATCGCTGCAACAACTGTTTTCCCGCTACCAACATCTCCTTGTAATAAACGCTGCATATGTTGGGGACTTTTTAAATCCGCACAAATTTCATTGGTCACCTTTTTTTGCGCTTGGGTCAATTCAAAGGGCAGACGCTCAATAAATCCTTTTAACCGTTTGACATCATATTGAATGGATAAACCGTTAATAACAGCTTTTTCCTTTTGCTTTAAAGCTTGTAATTTCATTTGAAATAAGAAGAATTCTTCAAAAACTACGCGGCGCTTGGCTTGGTGACTTTCTTCTTTGTCTTTTGGAAAATGCATAGCATACATTGCTTGCTGTCGATTTAGTAAACGATATTTTTCTCTTAAGGGTAGTGGTAAATTTTCTTCAATTTGACTGCCATATAGTTCAAAGGCTTGCCGAATTAAGTCAATTAAGGTTTTTTGTTTAATACTTTTATTGACGTGATAAATCGGAGCAAAATCATCATCGGTCCCAGAACCCAGAATTTTCATTCCTGTCATGGCTTTTCGTTTTGCATCCCATTTGCCGTAAACCGCCAACTCTTCCCCTAAAACTACTTTATCTTTTAAGTAAGGCTGATTAAAAAAAGAGACATTAAAAACCACATGATCTTGCATCATCCGAAATTTTAGCATCGATTTTTTATACCCGAAACGATTTACGACCGCAGGAGCAACAACGACGCCTTTTAAGGTAACCTTTTCTTGGTCAGAAAGCTCCGTTAAATCTCGTTCTTTAATATCATCGTAGCGAAACGGATAATACGATAACAAATCTTCTACAGTCAAAATTCCCAGACTCGCTAAATCTTGTGCTCGTTTTGGCCCCACACCTTTTAAATAAGCCACTTCTGTTTTTAATCCAGTCGTCATAATTTCACCTCACTTCACCTAAATTTACGCATTTACTTAAACATTATTTGCTATTAAAAAAAGTGAAACCAGTCTCACACAATGGGAGTAGCTGGTTTCACCGCTAAGTACAACTTTACTTTTATTCCGCAGCAAACAAGTAAGGATATACAGGTTGATTGCCTTCATGAATTTCAACTTCTAAATCTTCATGTTTAGCTAATAACGCTTCTGAGATTTTCTCAGCATCCTTTTCATTCGCTTCATCACCAAAAATAATCGTAATGATTTCTGTATCTGCTGTAATCATTTTTTCTAAGGTTGTCAAAGCAGTCTGCATTTGATCTGCATCTGAAATCACAATCTTCCCATCGACCATCCCCAAGAAGTCGCCTTCATGAATTTCGATTCCGTCAATATTAGTATCACGAATAGCGTGGGTTACAGAACCAGAAACAACATCTGCTAAAGCATCTGTCATTGCTTGTTTATTTGCTTGTAAGTCAGTTTGTTCATTAAAGCTCAACATCGCAGTCATCCCTTGTGGAATTGTCCGCGATGGAATCACCGCTACGGGAATTTCCGCAACTTCTGCGGCTTGATCAGCTGCCATAAAGATATTTTTATTATTTGGTAAGACAATCACTTTATCGGCATTAACTTTTTCAATCGCATCTAAAATATCCTGCGTACTTGGATTCATCGTTTGGCCACCAGAGATAACATAATTAGCCCCTAAACTACGGAACAATTCTGCTACACCTTCACCTGCGGCAATCGCAATTACGGCGTAAGGGACCCGCGGTAAATTAGCTGGTTCTGTGGCAAATTCTTCTACTTGGTGATCATGTTCTAAAATAGTTTCATGTTGCAGACGCATATTGTCCACTTTTACTTTAACTAATGCACCAAATTTTTGACCGTAGTTCATCACTTCACCCGGATGCTCGGTGTGAACGTGGACTTTGATGATTTCATCATCGTTTACAACTAATAATGAATCGCCTAAACCGTCTAAATAATTACGGAAAGTTTCATAGTCAAATTCACTATCAACAGTTGGGCCTTCGCCAATATTTACCATAATTTCAGTACAGTAACCAAATTTAATATCTTCAGTTGCTAACTGACCTTGCACGCTACGATGATGTTCTGCATTGACCATTTCATCCATCGCCGCTGGAGTCGGTTCAAATGTTTCATCGGCTTGATATTCACCGGTCAAAGCAGCTAAAAAACCTTCATAAACAAACAATAGTCCTTGACCGCCACTATCTACTACACCAACTTCTTTTAAAACAGGTAATAAATCAGGCGTTTTGGCTAAGGCACGTTTGCCACCTTTTACAACTGCTTTTAAAACTTCGATACAGTCATCTGTTTCAGCTGCTTTTTTTTCACCATATTCAGCTGCAATACGAGCGACTGTTAAAATTGTTCCTTCAACAGGCTTCATAACTGCTTTATAAGCTGTTTCCACGCCATGAGTAAAAGCTTGTGCTAAATCAGTCGCATTTAACGTTTTAACATCCGGAATTTGTTTAGAAAATCCGCGGAATAATTGTGATAAGATTACGCCAGAATTACCACGGGCGCCCATTAATAATCCTTTTGCTAAAACGTTGGCTAATTCCCCAACATTTTCTGATGCTGAATCAGAAACAGCTTTAGCACCACTGGTCATGGACATATTCATGTTGGTTCCGGTATCGCCATCTGGCACCGGAAAAACGTTCAACGAGTTGACATACTCTGCATTGACTTGCAGACGACTAGCACCAGCCTGGACCATTTCCTGGAATTGACTTGCGCTTATTTCCGTTACTTTCACTGATAATCCTCCTTAGAATCGATCCCTCAAAAGCTGATCTGCTGCCTAATCTGGCAGTACACGTACACCTTGAACGAAAACATTAACAGAATTAGCTGTTACGCCTAACATTGTTTCCAAATTGTACTTCACTTTTTCTTGTACATTGCGAGAAACTTCTGAAATTTTCGTTCCATAACTAACGATGGTGTAAACATCCACCGCAACGCCATTTTCTTCTTGCCGCACGATAACGCCACGGGAATAATTTTCTTTACGTAAAATTTCATTGATATTGTCTTTGATTTGACTTTTGCTGGCCATGCCAACAATGCCAAATACGTCAGTAGCTGCACCACCGACCACTGTGGCAATCACTTCGTTTGTAATTTCGATTGTGCCAGATGCAGTATTAATTTTTACAGCCATAAAAATAAGCCCCCTTAATTTAAGCTTTACAAAAATGTGTTCTTTTGCATTTCTTTACTTCATTGGAATATAACAAAAGATGGCGCTAAGTGCCCCATTTTCTTCTATAGTATTTTATCATAGCTACCCTTTAAATAAAAGAAAGAGCTAACGGCAATAAAAACTTTCACTAAGCCTGCAACGTTGTTTAATTTACATGTTTTAAGGGGAAAAGTCAATATTTGCTGGTAAATTTAGCTTGCATCTTTGTCTTATTTATGGTAAATTCAGTTAGTATGAGCCCTAATATGCGCTCCATATCAAGGCAAAGGAGGAACTAGTCACATGGCAAAAGTTTGCTATTTTACAGGTCGTAAAACATCAAGTGCAAATAACCGCTCCCATGCGATGAACGCTACAAAACGTACAGTTAAACCTAACTTACAAAAAGTGCGCGTTTTAATCGATGGTAAACCTAAAAAAGTTTGGGTATCAGCTCGTGCTTTGAAATCAGGAAAAGTTGAGCGCGTTTAATTGACACTAGATTACAATACACCGTCTACAATAACGTAGACGGTTTTTTTGTTTTCTTATTTTCTCTTTTTTCACAAAATTATATATTTTTCATACAATTTGACCATTTTCTTTTATGTTGTTATTGAATAATTACATATTTTTCTTTTATAGCTTGGAACATTTTCCTTTAAACCAAAAAAGACTGGCAAAGCGCCAGTCTTTTTTAATATGTGCCAATATTAATAAAATAATACTGAGACGAATTATGTTTTTTTAATATCCTAAAAATACTGCATTTTTTGTAGAGTGTCAATACGATTTGCTAGTAAAAGGGGGAATATACCAATTCACATATTTTCAAATAACATGCAATAATCATCTCACCCGATTGCAGTCACACTTCCTATTATTTAAAAGTAACTTTTCTTTTTTAGTTGTCAGCTTTCAGAATAGAACACTTATGATAAAATAAGAGCAAGTTGTAACTTATTCTATAGAAATTTGGTGACAAAATGCAGCAAGTAAAACTATTTTTAAAAGAAAATCGCCTCTTTATGTTGGCGAGTTTTGGCCTACCTTTTTTAATTCTGGCTTTTATTTATTTAACGATTGGGATTTATCCTGGCAGTAGTCGTAGTATTCTGGCCAGTGATGCTTTTTCCCAGTTCTCTAACTTTCATGCCAGCTTCCGTAATGCAATGTTAGGCAAACAAAGTTTTTTATATTCCTTTAATACCTCTTTGGGACTGAATTATCTTTCTTTAATTTCTTATTATTTAGGTGGGCTTTTCACTCCACTGGTCTTGTTTTTTCCTAATCAGCTCATGCCTGATGCATTATACTTTTTGACTTTACTAAAAGTTGCCAGCGCTGGCCTAGCTTTCTGGTTTTACGCCAAACATACTTTTAAGATTGATAAATGGGCGCAAGTGGCACTTTCTGTCTGTTATGCGCTAATGTCTTTTATCGTTGCTCATTCTGAGATTATTATGTGGATTGACGCCCTTGTTTATTTGCCTTTAATTATTTGGGGCATCGACCGGCTTTTATTATTCCAAAAACCGCGGTTACTGTTTTTTAGCTACTTACTTTTATTTATTTCAAGCTTTTACATGGGCTTTATGATCGGTATCTTCTCTGTTTTATACTTTGGCGTGCGTCTGATTGAAAATTTCAAAACTAATAAAAAAAGAATTCTCCCTTATGCCACAACTTCCCTTTTGGCCGGTGGCGCTTCAATGATTATTATTTTGCCGGCAGTTTTGGATTTACGCACTAACGGCGAAGAACTAACACAAATCACTCAGCTAAAAACTGAAGCCACCAATTTTTTAGATATTATCATGAAAAATATGATTGGCGTTTACGATACAACCAAGTATGGTAGTATTCCGTTTATTTATATTGGCTTATTGCCACTAACCTTTTGTTTGTTTTATTTCTTTGCAAAAGGGGTAGCCCGTAAAGAAAAGCTGTTGTTTGCCGCTTTATTCGCTATTTTAATTGCGAGTTTTTATTTCGTTCCTTTAAATCTGTTCTGGCAAGGAATGCATGCGCCTAATATGTTTTTATTCCGCTATGCGTATCTATTTTCTTTTTTAGTTATCATGTTAGCCGGTTATGGTTGGGAACAATACCAACCCAAACAGTGGCCAAAACTCGTAGCACTCTTTATTGCGATGATGCTGATTTTTTGTTTAGCGATGGGACTAAGAGGCGACAATGAATATACGTATGTTAAATTCGGTTCTTTTATTTTAACGATTTGTTTTTTACTGTTATATATTTTAGTCTTTACCTTTACCGCAAAAGACAGTTTTACCAAAAAGACTGCGCGCATTTTACTACTTGCTGTCATTTGTTGTGAAGCAGCAGTCAATACTAACGGCATGGTACGTGGTATTTTAAATGACTGGAATTACGCTTCTCGAAGCCTTTATACCCAGCCTTATCCTGCGATTAAAAATCTGGTTGACCAAACTAAAAGTAGCAACCAGAGCTTTTACCGCTTAGAAAACTTAGATCCTGTCTCCAGTAACGACAGCTTTAATTATGGCTATAGTGGCATTAGTATGTTTTCTTCCATTAGAAATCGCCATTCTTCTAGTTATTTAGATCAGTTAGGTTTTCGTTCAAGAGGCACCAATTTAAATATTCGTTACGCTAATAATACGTTATTGATGGATGGCTTTACTGGGATTAAATACAATTTGACCAAAACACCGTTAAACAAATTTGGCTTTAAAGAAATCGCCAAAAAAGAAGATTATCACTTGTATGAAAATGAATATGCGCTACCTTTAGCTTTCTTAGCTGACCCTAGCGCCCAAGCAATCATTCAGCCGCCTAATGATAATCTAACTAGCCAAACCAATTTAATGAATGGTTTAAGCGGGGAAAATTTCCGCTATTTTGATTTTTTACCTTTAGCTTTAGTTAAAACAGCAAATGCGACAGTCTCAGATACGGGTAACTTCTTACGCCTAACCGAAGAAAAAGCTAATTTAGCTAAAGATATTACCTGGAGTGTGACTGTGCCAGCTCATAAACAAGCCTATTTAAGTCTTTATCCACAAGATTTCGCAGAATTAGAAAGTTCTACTGTTACGATTCTGTTAAACGGGCAACAACGCAAAACGCAAATTAATATTAGCGGCCAGTACTACGATTTGGGTTATTACGATAAAGAAACCACGATTACTTTTACGGCTAGTTTTTATGGTACCAAATCAATCGGCTTCCAAAATCCCCAAGTCGTAACCCTTGATACGGACGCTTACAAACAAGCTATGGATGCATTAAAAACACAAGGAGTTGCTTTAAAAACAGGCAACCGGAGTGCCACGGGTACTTTTACTGCACCAAAAGATCAACTACTTGTGACTACAATTCCTTTTGATCGAGGTTGGCAAGTAAAAATTGACGGTAAAAAAGTTCCCGTCACCGCTTTTCAAGATGCTTTGGTTAGTGTAAAAGTCTCAAAAGGCAAGCACCAAATTACGCTTAGCTACTTACCACCAGGTTTTACTATTGGTGTGGCTTTGTTTATCATTTGTCTGCTTTTGTTTTATTGCTTTGATCGCTTTTATCAAAAGCAAATTCATCAAACCCAAAATTAAAAAATCGTTGCGCTAAATATCGATTAAGACATTTAGTGCAACGATTTTTTTATTCGTATTTCACTTCTACCAAATACAAGCCTTCTGGATGAGCTGTCGGTCCAGCTAAATTCCGATCTTTGGCTTTAATAATCTTCGAGATCGCATCTGGTTCCATCCGGCCATTGCCGATTTTTAAAAGTGTACCGACCATAATCCGAATCATCTTGTATAAGAAGCCATCGCCAGTAAACGTAAAGGTCAATTCATCGCCTAAATCATTAACCGTCATTTTAGCGACGCGAATGGTGCGGACTTTATCTTCTACAGAACTGCCAGCAGCACAAAAAGAAGTAAAATCATGCGTACCTAAAAAAGCCGGTAATGCCGCTTCTATTCTGGCTAAATCTAAAGGATAAGGATAGTAACTGGCATAAAAACGCCGAAAAGGACTACGGGGCTTGCCAATATCTACTTTAAATTGATACGTTTTCTCTTTGACCAAGTATCGAACGTGAAAATCATCGGCGACAACTTCCACACTTTTACAGGCAATATCTTGAGGAGTTTGGGTATCTAGGGCAAAGCGCATTTTTTCTAAAGGGCGCTCATTAGGAAAATCAAAATGAATGACTTGTCCTAATGCATGTACCCCGGCATCTGTTCGCCCTGACCCTTGTACTTCAACAAAATTACCATTGTTCATCTTCGTTAATGTTTTTTCTAATTCTGCTTGAACCGTGCGACCAGACACTTGCCGTTGAAAGCCGTGAAAGTTCGTTCCATCATAAGCAATAATAGCTTTATAGCGCAATTTTATTTCCTCAATTCCGAATTAAAATCAATAAGACTGTCACGATTGCAAAGACTACAATTACCATCGTGTCGCGCCAGTGCCAATCTAATTTACGATATTTCGTTCGCCCTTCACCGCCGGTATATCCTCTGGCTTCCATCGCAGTAGCTAAATCTTCAGCTCGATTAAAACTCGAAACAAATAATGGAATTAATAGCGGAATGATAGCTTTCATTTTTTGAACTAAACTACCTTCACCAAAATCAACACCACGAGCACGTTGGGCGTTCATAATCTTTTCTGTTTCATCCATTAACGTTGGCACAAATCGCAAAGCAATAGATAACATCAAACTTACTTCATGCACCGGAAAACGAACGACGTTTAAAGGTCGTAAAATATATTCAATCGCATCAGATAGCTCTAAAGGCGCTGTAGTAAGTGTCAAAAGAGTCGACATAAAGATGATTAAAATAAAGCGGCAGAAAATAAAAGCCCCATTCATTAAACCATAATCTGTCACGGTAAAGACCCACCAATGCCACATCACATTACCACCAGTGGTAAACAATACTTGTAGCAAGACAGTAAATAAAATCAACCAAATTAACGGTTTAACACCGCGAATAAAAAAGGAAATTTTTACTTTGGAAAGTAAGATGCAGCCTAAAGTAAACAGTGCCAAAAAGGCATAGCTTTGCCAATTATTCGCAAAAAAGATTACAGCGATAAAATAAAAACTGGCAATTAATTTCGCCCGCGGATCCAAACGGTGAATGAGAGAATCTCCTGGAATATAACGTCCAAAAATTAATTTGTTCATCATTTGCCGCCACCTCCAGCTAAAAGCATATCCGCTAATTCTTCGGCAGTAATCGGTAAACGATCAAAATGCAAACCTTTTTCTTGTAGCCGCAAAGCAAATTCGGTTGCCATCGGTACACCAATTTGTTTTTCCTGCACCCATTTGACATCTTGAAAGACATCTACTGGACGGCCTGATTTCACTAATGCGCCTTTTTCTAAGACATAAACATAATCAGCAAAGTTCGCCACATCATCCATTAAATGCGTAACTAAGACAATCGCAATATTTTTTTCCTGATGCAAACGTAAAAACATATCCATCATATCTTTACGGCCTTTTGGATCAAGGCCCGCTGTCGGTTCATCTAAAACTAAAACTTCAGGTTCCATTGCTAAAACGCCTGCGATAGCTACCCGTCGCATTTGTCCACCGGATAGGTCAAAAGGTGAACGCTCCATATAAGAGGCATCTAAGCCAACTAGGGTAAGATATTCTTCTGCTAAAGTTTGGGCTGCTTCTTCTGTGACACCAAAATTTTTGGGACCAAAGGCGATATCTTTTGCTACTGTTTCTTCAAATAACTGCGCTTCAGGAAACTGAAAGACAATGCCGACTTTTTTGCGAATCGGTTTTAAATTCTTATTGTCTGTCGTTGCGACAATTTTGCGTTCACCAATGGTTACTGTACCACTAGTGGGTTTTAGTAGTGCATTTAAATGTTGGAGTAATGTGGACTTGCCACTACCTGTATGTCCAACAATGGCCGTATATGAACCAGCCGGAATTTCAAGGTCAATATCATATAATGCTCTTTGTTCAAAAGGCGTGCCCGGTTGATAGGTAAATCCTACTTGTTCAAAACGGATGTCCATAACCACTCCACCATCCCTTCTTCAGTCAAGTATTCTTCAGGTACTGCTACGCCTCGTTCTTTTAACGCTGCTTTTAATTTTTCTGGAAAGGGTAAGTCCAAGCCTAATTCAATTAACTTTTCACCAGCTGAAAAAATTTCTGCAGGAGTACCTTCTTTTACTAATTTTGCTTCTTGCATCACTAAAATGCGATTGGCATTAGCTGCTTCATCAATATCGTGGGTAATCGATAATACCGTCAAATTATTTTGATCTTTAATTTTTTTGATCGTGGCAATAACTTCTTCACGACCTTCTGGATCTAACATACTCGTCGCTTCATCCAAAATAATAATATCTGGTCGTAACGCCACCACCCCTGCAATAGCTACCCGTTGTTTTTGACCACCGGATAAACGCGCGGGTTCTCTTTGTTTAAAAGCGCTCATGCGGACTTGTTCTAACGCATCTTCCACGCGAACTAACATCTCCTCACGGGGAATACCTTGATTTTCTAGTCCAAAAGCGACGTCATCTTCAACAGTCGAACCAACGAACTGATTATCAGGATTTTGAAAGACCATGCCCACCATCTTACGGATGTCCCAGACATTTTCTTCGTTTAATAAATTCCCGCCAACCTTGACTGTTCCAGCTTGTGGTAATAATAAGCCGTTAATCGTTTTGGCTAACGTTGATTTACCAGAACCGTTGTGACCGACGATCGCCACCCACTCGCCTTTTTTTATCTGAAAGGAAACACCATCTAACGCATTACGTTCAGCTTCTGGATCGTAGCTGAATTTTATATCAACAAGTTCAATAATATCTTCCATGACGACTCCTGTCCTTCATTCGTAGTCTTTATACAAAAATAAACTCTTACTAGTAAAAAAGCTGGTTTAGACCGCTTTTCTTACTAAATTTAGCAGAAAATAAGGGCAAATACAAATGGTTATGACTGAATGTCTCCTAAACAATCTTTTCTATTACTAAATTTTTTAAAAATTATTTAGGAGGCATTCGGTTTTAATGTCTTGACAGTAAATTTTGGGTAAAAAAAAAGCACTTTATGATGAGTGCCTGCCCCTTAGTAAAACTAAGGGGCGGCGCTGAGCTAGACTCGGAATTTACTTCCAACATCATAACACTCTAAAGGACATCGATAAAGTGATGAAAAGTGTGATATTAAACAAGTTCTAGGATAACCATTGGTGCTGCATCGCCGCGTCTTGGTTCTGTCTTCAAGATGCGAGTGTAGCCACCTTGGCGTTCTGCATAACGAGGTGCGATATCGCTAAATAGCTTTTGTAAAGCTGATTCAATCACGATTTCGTCGTTTTCTTCCCGTACACTTGCTACTTCGTTACGTACGAAGGCAGCAGCTTGACGACGGGCATGCAAATCGCCACGTTTACCTAAAGTGATCATTTTTTCAGCAGTTGAACGAACTTCTTTAGCACGAGCTTCAGTCGTTACGATACGTTCGTTGATCAATAAATCAGTTGTTAAATCACGCAACATCGCTTTACGTTGGCTAGATGTGCGTCCTAATTTGCGGTAACTCACGTGGAATTCCCTCCTTTTTGATTCTGCGACTATTAGTCGTCTTTACGTAATCCTAAACCAAGATCGTGTAATTTGGCTTTCACTTCTTCAAGTGATTTACGACCTAAATTACGTACTTTGATCATTTCTGGTTCAGATTTATTTGTTAATTCTTGTACTGTATTAATTCCAGCACGTTTCAGACAGTTATATGAACGAACAGATAAGTCTAATTCTTCGATTGTCATTTCTAACATTTTTTCTTTTTGTGTTTCTTCTTTTTCAATCATGATTTCAGCATTTTTGGCTTCATCAGTTAGATTCACAAAAATATCCAAATGTTCAGTCATGATTTTCGCAGCTAAACTCATTGCTTCCATCGGCATGATAGAACCATCAGTCCAAATTTCCATCGTCAATTTATCAAAATCGTCACGACGGCCAACCCGTGTGTTTTCTACTTGGTAGTTAACACGATTCACTGGTGTGTAAATTGAATCAACTGGGATAACACCAATTGGCATATCTTCCCGTTTGTTTTCATCAGCTTGCACGTAACCACGACCAGGTCGAACAGTCAAGCGGGCATGAAAAGTTGCCCCTTCAGAAACGCTACAAATATACATATCTTTGTTTAAAATTTCTACATCACTGTCAACGATAATGTCACCAGCAGTAACAGTCGCTGGACCGGTAATGTCGATTTCAAGGGTTTTTTCTTCTTGCGTGTACATTTTAAGAGCAAGACCTTTGATATTCAAAATGATTTGTGCGACATCTTCGCGCACACCTTTAACGGTGGAGAATTCGTGTAAGACGCCATCGATTTGAATACTTGTGATCGCTGCCCCAGGCAATGAAGATAATAAAATACGACGTAGGGAATTGCCTAAAGTAGTCCCATAACCTCGTTCTAGAGGCTCAACGATGAACTTGCCATAATCTTTTTCTTCATCAATTTTTGCAACTCTTGGTTTTTCGAATTCAATCATTCTTATCTTTTACCCCTTTCAAAACGAAAAGTGTCTTGTTCAATGACGTAAAAATGTAGAAACTCAAATTGAGCAGCACTCATTAAACACGACGGCGTTTTGGAGGGCGGCATCCATTATGAGGAACTGGAGTCACGTCACGGATTGCAGTCACTTCTAGACCTGCTGCTTGTAATGAACGAATTGCTGCTTCACGTCCAGAACCAGGGCCTTTAACAGTTACATCAACTGTTCTTAATCCATGTTCCATTGCTGCTTTTGAAGCAGTTTCAGCTGCCATTTGAGCGGCAAAAGGTGTTGATTTTTTGCTACCTTTAAAACCTAAAGCACCAGCAGATGACCATGCTAACGCGTTACCATGAGTATCTGTGATCATTACGATTGTATTGTTGAATGTTGAATGGATATGTGCAATACCGGTTTCAATATTCTTTTTGACACGGCGTTTACGATTCACTTTTTTTGCTACCATGAAGTTTTAACCTCCTTCACTAGATTATTATTTTTTCTTACCTGCAACTGTTTTAGAAGGTCCTTTACGAGTGCGGGCATTGTTTTTAGTGTTTTGACCACGAACTGGCAAACCACGACGATGACGGATACCACGGTATGAACCGATTTCCATCAAACGTTTGATGTTTAAGTTGACTTCACGACGAAGATCACCTTCAACTTTTAATGTATCAACTGCTGCACGAATAGCATCTGTTTGTTCATTCGTTAAATCACGAACACGAACATCTTCAGATACGCCAGCTTCAGCTAACACTTTTTTCGCAGTAGTGTTTCCGATACCATAGATGTAAGTTAAAGAAACTACTACGCGTTTATCACGAGGAATATCTACTCCTGCAATACGTGCCATATTTTGTTACACCTCCGATTATCCTTGACGTTGTTTATGTTTTGGATTTGCTGGGCAAATCACCATAACGCGTCCTTTACGACGAATTACTTTACAATGTTCACACATTGGTTTTACTGATGGTCTTACTTTCATGATAATACCTCCTTGAAGTTTACGGAGTACAATTATTTAAAACGGTATGTGATCCGACCGCGTGATAAATCATAAGGCGATAATTCTACCGTCACTTTATCACCGGGCAGGATACGGATGTAGTGCATACGGATCTTACCTGATACCGTAGCGAGCACTTGGTGTCCGTTTTCCAATTCCACTTTAAACATTGCATTCGGCAAAGTTTCGACGACTGTACCTTCGATTTCGATAACATCTTCTTTTGCCACGCACAGTACCTCCTTGTACTTGTTTCGCTTTACACGATAAAATGGCGGAAACTGGCGTTCCCACCTGAGATTCTCAAAACTTGCCTTTAATTAACGCTAAAGGCGGACTGACATATTCTATCATAATATATCACACTTAGCAAGAGAAAGTTTCTTTGCAAGTCGGTAGCTGTTTGCGCGTGTTACCCGATGATCTTTTGCACGTCGGCAAAGACTGCATCGATATCACGATCTCCATCAATCGACTGCAATAAACCTTGATCTTTATAGTAACTTAAGATCGGTTCACTGCTTTTAATGTTGACAGCTAGACGATTCTTGACTGTTTCAGGCTTGTCATCTTCTCGTTGATAAAACTCGTGGCCCCCACAACGATCACAAGTGCCTTCAACTTTAGTTGGGTTGAAGATTTTGTGATAAGTTGCACCGCAATTGCGACACATATAGCGACCCGCAAGACGTTCAACTAAGATTTCTGACGGAACATGGATTTCAACGACAGCATCTAATTTTTTGCCAAGTTCTTTTAGCATTTGATCCAATGCTTTTGCTTGATCTAACGTTCTAGGAAAACCATCTAACAAGAAACCCTTGTCAGTATCTGGTTCAGCTAGACGCTCTTTTACGATACCATTGGTAACTTCGTCAGGCACTAATTCGCCTTTATCCATATAAGCTTTTGCTTCCAGGCCGAGAGCTGTTTCATTGGCCATAGCCGCCCGAAACATGTCACCTGTTGAAATGTGCGGAATTTGATATGCGTCAACGATTCGTTCAGCTTGCGTACCTTTTCCTGCACCAGGTAATCCCATTAATACAAGGTTCATACTAACTCCTCCTGTAAGTTTATGGTGGGGGTGTTGAGGAAAAACCTCAACACTTCACCTTCACTCTAATTGATAAAACCAGTATATTTCCGTTTCAGCATTAACCCTTCTAACTGTTTAGCAGTTTCTAAGGCAACACCGATTACGATCAATAGACTTGTCCCACCCAAACCAATTGATTGTGGCAAGTTCCAGACCATTTGCGCAATAATTGGTAATAACGCAACTAACCCTAAGAACAAAGCCCCAACTGCGCTTAAACGCATCAATAAGCGAGAGACATAATCTTCAGTACCTTTACCAGGTCGGACCGATGGAATATAACTTCCTTGCTTTTGTAAGTTTTCCGCTAATTTCTCAGGGTTAACTTGCACGAAAGCGTAAAAGAACGTGAATGCTACAATCAATAACGTATAAATCGTTGCACCAGGCACTGTGTTATAGTTAAAGATTTGCATCATTACATCATACCAACCTTCACCACGATACGAGCCACTTAAAGCTTGTAAAATAGCGTTCGGGGTAGCAATGAAAGAACTGGCGAAAATAACTGGAATAACGCCGGCAGCGTTCACTTTAAGCGGTAAATAACTGCTTGTTGGTGCGCCAGCTACGCGTTTTGTATATTGGATCGGAATTTTACGTTCGGCTTGTTGGACAAAAGTGACCAACGTGATAATAACTAAAACAGCAATTACCAATGCCACCATAAACAGTGCCGATTTCCAAATTTCACTTGATTCGATATTAATGAAATAATCTTCCACTAATTGTTTAATCGCATCAGGTAAACGCGAGATAATACCAGCAAAGATGATCATAGAAACCCCATTGCCGACGCCTTTTTCCGTGATTTGTTCCCCTAACCACGTTACAAACATTGTACCTGCGGTTAAGATCAAACCAATCACGACAAAAGTCATCACATCTGGGTTATCCACAAAGCCAAGCTGAGTCCAAGAATTAAATCCAGCAGTAATCCCGACAGATTGAACAAAGGCTAATACCAATGTCAAAATACGAGTCGCTTGATTTAATTTACGTCGGCCTACTTCCCCTTGTTTGGACCATTCAACGAACTTAGGCACGATATCCATTTGCAACAATTGAATAACAATTGAAGCAGTAATATAAGGTGACACACCCATTGAAAAGACCGAAAAGTTTTGCATCGCACTACCACTTACCATGTTTAACATGTTTAAAAATGGTAGTTCAGCGATACTTTGTAGGCGACTAGCATCAACACCAGGAACGGTGATATGAGCTCCTAGACGAAAGACGAATAAAGCAAAAACGGTAAAGAAGATCTTTGATCTAATATCTTTAACTTTAAAAGAGTCTTTCAACAGTTTAAACATTAGATCACCTCAATTGACCCACCGTTAGCTGTGATAGCTTCTTCGGCTGTTTTTGAGAATTTAGCTGCTTTCACAGTTAATTTCTTAGTCAATTCACCGTTTCCTAAAACTTTGATTCCAGCTTTTTCGTTTTTCACGATTCCAGCTTCTACTAGAGTAACAGGTGTTACTTCAGTACCGTCTTCAAAGCGATTTAAGACATCTAAATTGATTACTGCGTATTCTTTACGGTTAACGTTAGTAAAACCACGTTTTGGTAAACGACGGAATAATGGTGTTTGACCACCTTCAAAACCTAAACGTACACCGCCACCTGAACGCGCTTTTTGACCTTTTTGTCCGCGACCAGCTGTTTTACCGTTACCAGATGAAGTACCGCGACCGACGCGATTGCGTACTTGGCGTGATCCTTCTGCAGGTTGTAATTCATGAAGTTTCATAGGGTTGGCACCTCCTTAACAAGTTAAACTAAGTTTGCTTAAATTTCTTCAACGTCCACTAAGTGAGAAATAGTATTAACCATGCCTTTGATTGCATCATTAGCAGGTTTTACTACAGTTGTATTCACTTTACCAAGACCCAACGCTTTAACAGTATCACGTTGGTTTTGAGGACGCCCGATAACACTGCGTTTTAAAGTAATTTTTAATTCAGCCATTATTGTTGTCCTCCTTATCCGATAATTTCTTCAACTGATTTGCCACGTAATGCAGCAACTTCTTCAGCACGTTTTAATTGAGATAAACCTTCAACAGTTGCGCGAACAACGTTGATTGGTGTGTTTGAACCTAATGATTTAGAAGTAATATCTGAAACGCCTGCTAATTCTAAGACGGCACGGACAGGTCCACCTGCAGCAACCCCAGAACCTTCAACAGCTGGCTTCATTAAAATGCGGCCACCGCCAAAGACGCCGATAACTTCATGAGGGATAGTTGTTCCCACCATAGGTACTTCAATCAAGTTTTTCTTAGCACTTTCGATCGCTTTACGGATAGCTTCTGGTACTTCTTGGGCTTTACCAGTACCAAAACCTACGTGTCCGTTTTTATCGCCAACTACAACTAAAGCTGCAAAACGCAAACGGCGTCCGCCTTTAACAACTTTTGTTACACGGTTGATCGCAACAACGCGGTCTTCTAATTCCAAATGATTTGGATCGATGTAAGTCATGAATGGTGTTCCTCCTTTTCCTAAAATTCTAGTCCATTTTCGCGAGCAGCTTCAGCTAAAGCTTGCACACGGCCATGGTAAAGGTAACCACCACGGTCAAAGACTACTTCTTTAATACCTTTTGCAGCAGCACGTTCAGCAACTAATTTACCAACGGCTTGCGCTTGTTCTGTTTTAGTTCCACCTGAAATTTCTTTATCCAAGGCAGAGGCACTTGCTAGCGTTACACCCGCTACGTCATCAATAACTTGCGCGTAGATGTTTTTGTTAGAACGGAACACGTTCAAACGTGGGCACTCAGCAGTACCAGAGATTTTGTTACGGACACGGCGATGACGCTTTTGACGTGTCTTGTTTTTGTCTGGTTTTGTAATCACAATTGTCACCTCTTCTATTTGCTGGCCTAAGCCGCGAAAAGTAAATAGCCCTCTTCTAAAAAGGAAGATGTGAAGCCGTAATTTGCATACGGGCTTCGGCTATATCCTTTATTATTTACCAGTTTTACCTTCTTTACGGCGGACATATTCGCCAACATAGCGGATACCTTTGCCTTTGTAAGGTTCTGGTGGACGTACGCCACGGATGTTCGCAGCTAATTCGCCAACTACTTCTTTGTTGATTCCTTTAACAATCACTTGAGTGTTTGCAGGAACTTCAATTTCAATACCCGCTGGCGCTTCAATCTCAACTGGGTGAGAGTAGCCAACGTTTAAGACTAATTTTTTGCCTTGTAATTGGGCACGGTAACCAACCCCGATAAGTTCAAGAGCTTTTTGGAAACCTTCAGAAACACCAACGACCATGTTGTTAAAGTTGGCACGAGTTGTTCCGTGGATTGTTTTCATTTCTTTTGTGTCATTTGGACGAGTGAAAGTTACCACGTTTCCTTCGATATTCATAGTAATATCAGAAGAAAAAGTACGTGTAAGTTCACCTTTAGGACCTTTGACTGTAATGTTGTTGCCATCTTGCTTGACTTCTACGCCAGCAGGCAATTCAACGATTTTATTACCGATACGACTCACTTAAAGACACCTCCTTGTAAAAGATTATATTACCATACGTATGCGACAACTTCGCCGCCGACATTTTTTTGACGCGCTTCTTTATCAGTGATTACACCGTCAGAAGTCGAGATAATGGCGATACCTAAACCATTTAATACTTTTGGTACTTCGTCAGCTTTAACGTAAGCACGTAAACCTGGTTTAGAGATACGTTTCAAGTTAGTGATAACACGTTCACCGTTTTTGCCGTATTTCAGGAAGACACGGATCACGCCTTGTTTGTCATCTTCGATATATTCAACATCACGCACGAAACCTTCTTTTTTCAAGATTTCAGCGATGTCACGCTTGATTTTTGATGCAGGCACTTCTAAAGATTCGTGCTTAACCATGTTAGCATTACGAATGCGTGTTAGAAAATCTGCGATTGGATCTGTCATGACCATGGGTTCTTTACCTCCTTTATGCGAGTATTTGTTTACCAGCTAGCTTTCTTCACGCCGGGAATTTGACCTTTATAGGCAAGTTCGCGGAAGCAAATACGGCAAAGTTTAAATTTACGATAAACTGAATGTGGACGTCCGCAACGTTCGCAACGAGTATAAGCTTGTGTTGAATGTTTAGCAGGACGTTGTTGTTTAGCAATCATTGATTTTTTAGCCACGTAGTTCGCCTCCTTTAATTATTTTTGGAATGGCATGCCTAATTGTGTCAGCAATTCACGTGATTCTTCATCAGTGTTGGCTGTTGTCACAATAACGATGTCCATCCCGCGTACTTTGTCGACCAAATCATAATCAACTTCAGGGAAGATTAATTGTTCTTTGATACCTAAAGTGTAGTTACCGCGACCATCGAATGATTTTTTACTTACACCATGGAAGTCACGGACACGTGGTAGTGAAACACTTACCAATTTGTCTAAGAATTCATACATGCGTTCGCCGCGTAAAGTAACTTTCGCGCCGATTGGCATACCTTCACGTAAACGGAAGCCGGCAATAGATTTTTTAGCTTTTGTAATCAATGGTTTTTGACCAGCGATTAAAGTTAATTCTTCTACTGCTTTATCTAAATTTTTCGCATTTGAAACAGCGTCACCCACACCCATGTTGATTACAATCTTTTCAACTTTTGGTGCTTGCATCACTGAATTATAATTGAATTTTTCCATTAAAGCTGGAACTACTTCTTTTGAGTATTTTTCTTTCAGGCGGTTCATTTAGTTGCCCCTCCTTCCTTTAATTATTTATCTAGAACTTCACCGGTTTTCTTGGAAACGCGGACTTTTTTACCGTCAACTTCTTTGTAGCCAACCCGAGTAGCTTCACCGTTTGATGGGTCGATGATCATGACATTTGATACATGAATCGGAGCTTCCATTTCAACGATTCCGCCTTGCGGAGCAGCTTGAGAAGGTTTTTGGTGTTTTTTCACGATGTTAACACCTTCGACTACAACTTTATCTTTTTTCGGGAAAGCTTCTAAAACAACGCCTTCTTTGTTTTTATCTTTACCGGTGATAACTTTGACTTTGTCGCCTTTTTTAATAAACATTACTGTTTCGCACCTCCTTTTAAAATAGGTTTTCTTATAATACTTCTGGTGCTAGGGAAACGATCTTCATGAAGTTGTTTTCACGCAATTCACGGGCAACAGGGCCAAAGATCCGAGTTCCACGAGGGCTTTTATCGTCACGGATAATTACCGCAGCATTTTCATCAAATTTAATATAAGAACCGTCAGCACGGCGCGCACCTGATTTAGTGCGGACGATGACCGCTTTGACAACGTCGCCTTTTTTGACAACCCCACCTGGCGTTGCTTGTTTAACTGAAGCAACGATCACGTCTCCGATGTTAGCAGTTTTGCGACCTGAGCCACCTAGGACTTTGATCGTCAAAATTTCACGCGCACCTGAGTTATCAGCAACTTTTAATCGGCTTTCTGATTGGATCACGGTTGTATCCTCCTTTATCGCTTTATTTAACTAACAAGTTTCAAAGTGCAATTAGATAATTACAGCTTTTTCAACGATTTCTACTAGACGGAAACGTTTAGTAGCAGATAATGGACGAGTTTCCATAATTTTCACGATATCGCCAACTTTAGCTTCGTTGTTTTCATCGTGCGCTTTGTATTTCTTAGAATAGTTCATGCGTTTACCGTAGATAGGGTGGTTTTTCTTTGTTTCGACAACAACAGTAATGGTTTTATCCATTTTGTCAGATACCACGCGACCTTGGTAAACTTTACGTTGATTTCTTTCAGTCATACCGCTAATGGCCTCCTTCCACAATTACTTCGCTTGTTCACGCAATACAGTTTTGATGCGTGCAATCGATTTACGTACTTCTTTGATACGTGCAGTGTTTTCTAATTGACCGGTTGCTAATTGGAAACGCAAGTTGAACAATTCTTCTTTCAATTGTTTTTCCTGATCAAGCATTTCGGCAGTGGTTAATTCTCTGATTTCTTTAACCTTCATTCGATTCACCACCCATTTCCTCACGTTTTACGATCTTAGTTTTCACTGGTAATTTGTGAGAAGCAAGACGTAATGCTTCACGAGCAACTTCTTCAGGTACACCGGCGATTTCAAACATGATTTTACCACGTTTAACTGGTGATACCCAGCCTTCAGGTGCCCCTTTACCAGAACCCATCCGGACCCCGATAGCTTTTGCTGTATATGATTTATGAGGGAAAATTTTGATCCATACTTTCCCGCCACGTTTCATATAACGAGTCATTGCAATACGCGCTGCTTCGATTTGGCGGTTAGTAATCCAGTGAGATTCTAAAGCTTGTAAGCCGTATTCACCAAATGCTACTTCTTTACCACCTTTTGCTTCGCCACGCATTTTACCGCGGAACTCACGACGGTGTTTTACACGTTTAGGTACTAACATGTTTATTTCCCTCCTTTCTCAGTGTTTTGAGCGTTCTTTTTCGTTGGCAAGATTTCGCCACGATAGATCCACACTTTAACTCCTAATTTTCCGTAGGTAGTGTTTGCTTCTTCCCATGCGTAGTCAATATCAGCACGCAATGTGTGAAGTGGAACAGTACCTTCTGAGTAGCCTTCGCTACGAGCGATATCAGCGCCGTTTAAACGACCAGATACCATTGTTTTGATTCCTTTAGCACCAGAACGCATTGTGCGTTGGATTGCTTGTTTTTGAGCGCGACGGAACGCAACTCGGTTTTCTAATTGGCGAGCAATTCCTTCGCCCACTAATTTTGCATCTAAATCTGGTTTTTTGATTTCCACGATATTGATGTGGATACGTTTGCCAGTTAAGCTGTTTAATTGTTTACGTAAGTTTTCAACTTCTGAACCACCTTTACCAATAACCATACCTGGTTTAGCAGTGTGGATAGAAACGTTCACGCGGTTAGCAGCACGTTCGATTTCAACAGTAGAAACTGCAGCGTCAGCTAATCTAGTCGCGATAAACTTACGGATTTTCAAATCTTCGTGTAAGAAGTCAGCATACTCTTTTTCAGCATACCATTTTGCATCCCAGTCGCGGATGATGCCTACACGCATTCCAATTGGATGTACTTTTTGACCCACTGATTATCCCTCCTTATTTTTCTGATACGACTACAGTGATATGACTTGTACGTTTGTTGATTGGTGAAGCTGAACCTTTAGCCCGTGGACGGAAACGTTTCATTGTTGGTCCTTCGTTAACAAAGGCTTCGGAAACAACTAAGTTTTCAACATCTAAGTCAAAGTTGTTTTCTGCATTCGCAACTGCTGACATCAAAACTTTTTCGATGATTCCGGCAGCTTTATTTGGTGTGAACTTTAAGATTGCAATTGCTTCAGCAACGCTTTTACCTCTAATTAAATCGATTACTAGACGAGATTTGCGAGGAGATACGCGAATTGTTTTCGCAGTTGCTTTAGCTTTTGTAATTTGTTCTGCCATGATGATATCCTCCCCTCAAATATTAACGTCTTGTTTTCTTATCGTCAGCGGCATGCCCACGATAAGTTCTGGTTGGTGCAAATTCACCTAATTTATGTCCTACCATGTCTTCTTGAATGTAAACTGGGACATGCTTGCGTCCGTCATAGACAGCAATAGTAAATCCGATAAAGTTCGGAAAAATTGTTGAACGACGTGA
Organism: Enterococcus sp. DIV0755b; assembly: GCF_051713765.1. Taxonomy (NCBI): domain Bacteria; kingdom Bacillati; phylum Bacillota; class Bacilli; order Lactobacillales; family Enterococcaceae; genus Enterococcus; species Enterococcus sp. DIV0755b. Next base: position 227,633 of record NZ_JBIOQN010000001.1, read on the forward strand.
CCAAGTTTTGATGACTTTTTTCTTTTCGGCACCTTGTTGTGCTTCGACCTTTTTCATCAAGTGTTCATCGACGAAAGGTCCCTTCTTTAAACTACGACCCATGGTGAACCTCCTTCCAAAATGTAGACCACATGGTCAAAAAACTTATTTAGCTTTGCGACGACGTACGATAAGTTTGTCTGAAGCAGCTTTTTTGTTACGTGTTTTGTAACCCAATGCAGGTTGACCCCAAGGTGATACTGGAGCTTTACGACCGATTGGTGCTTTACCTTCACCACCACCGTGTGGGTGATCGTTAGGGTTCATTACGCTACCACGAACTGTAGGACGTTTACGCATCCAACGAGAACGACCAGCTTTACCAATGTTGATCAATTCATGTTGTTCATTCCCAACAGAACCGATTGTTGCACGGCAAGTTGCTAAGATCATACGTACTTCGCCTGAGTTTAAGCGGATTAAGACATATTTGCCTTCTTTACCTAATACTTGAGCGCTTGTACCAGCAGAACGGATTAATTGTCCGCCTTTACCTGGTTTCATTTCGATGTTATGGATAACAGTACCAACTGGGATGTTTGCAAGTGGTAATGCATTCCCAACTTTGATATCAGCTTCTGGACCAGAAACTACTGTCATACCTACTTCTAAGCCTTTTGGAGCTAAGATGTAAGCTTTAACACCGTCTGAATAATGTACTAACGCGATGTTAGCAGAACGGTTTGGATCATACTCGATTGTTTTAACTGTAGCAACAACGTTATCTTTGTTACGTTTGAAGTCGATTACGCGGTATTGACGCTTGTGACCGCCGCCTTGGTGACGTACAGTGATACGACCGTTGTTATTACGACCGGCATTGTTTTTCAACGGTGCCAATAATGTTTTCTCTGGAGTGCTTGTTGTAATTTCAGCAAAGTCAGAGCTTGTCATATTACGGCGACCATTTGAGGTAGGTTTGTACTTTTTAATTGCCACGCCTGTTTCCCTCCTATATAGTAGTAGAATTTAATGCTTATTCAGCTTCGAAAATTGTAATTTCTTTTGATTCTTCAGTTAAAGTAACGATCGCTTTACGACGTTTCTTTGTGTATCCTGCATATTTGCCCATGCGTTTGAATTTAGGACGCACGTTCACGATATTAACGTTTTTCACTTTAACACCGTCAAAAGCAGCTTCAACTGCTTGTTTTACTAAAGTTTTGTTCGCTTTTGTGTCCACTTCGAAAGTGTATTTCTTATCATCCATGGCAAGCATAGATTTTTCAGTGATCACTGGGCGTTTGATAACGTCTAGTAAGTTCATTATGCAAGCACCTCCTCAATTTGAGTCAGAGCAGCTTGAGTTGCTAACATTTTATCGCTTGAAACTACATCCAATACAGATACGTTGTTAGAAGTAACAACCGATACGTTTGGTAAGTTACGAGCTGATAAAGCAGCAAAGTCGTTGTCTGCTTCAAGTACAACTAATACTTTAGTATCAACTGACAAGTTTGCTAAAACTTGTTTGAATTCTTTTGTTTTTGGTGCGTCAAAGCTTAATGCATCAACTGCAACCAATTTATTTTCAGCAACTTTTTCTGATAAAACAGATTTCATTGCTAAGCGACGAACTTTTTTAGGAAGTTTGTAGCTGTATGAACGTGGAGTTGGTCCAAAGACAACGCCACCGCCACGCCATTGTGGTGAACGGATTGAACCTTGACGAGCACGACCAGTTCCTTTTTGGCGCCATGGTTTACGGCCACCGCCTCGAACTGCGCTACGGTTTTTCACAGCGTGTGTTCCTTGTCGTAATGAAGCGCGTTGCATGATGATTGCATCGTAGACAACACTTTCATTTGGTTCAATTCCGAAGATTTCTTCGTTTAATGTGATTTCGCCATTTTGGCTACCATCTTGTTTAAATAATGCAATATTCGGCATTCCTAAGTTCCTCCTTCCTTAAGTTTACTTATTTTGCTTTCACAGCAGATTTAATAGTAATCAATGATTTCTTCGCGCCAGGAACGTTACCTTTAATTAGGATTACGTTACGTTCAGCATCAACACGAACAACTTCCAAGTTTTGGATTGTTACGCGGTTGCCACCCATGCGGCCTGCTAAACGTTTGCCTTTAAATACTCGGTTAGGTGCTACAGGACCCATTGAACCAGGACGACGGTGATAACGAGAACCGTGAGCCATTGGTCCGCGGCTTTGGCCGTGACGTTTGATTACGCCTTGGAATCCTTTACCTTTAGTTGTACCAGTTACATCGATGATATCCCCAGCTTCGAAAATATCAACTTTGATTTCTGATCCTACTTCTAAGCCCTCTAGCTCAACATCCTTGAATTCGCGAATGAAGCGCTTAGGAGCCGTGTTTGCTTTTGCAACATGACCTTGCGCAGGTTTGTTTGATAAAACTTCACGCATATCTTGGTAACCGACTTGAACTGCTTCATAGCCGTCGTTTTCCACTGTTTTAAGTTGTAATACTACGTTTGGAGTAGCTTCGACAACAGTTACAGGTACTAACTCACCAGATTCAGTGAAGATTTGAGTCATTCCCACTTTTTTCCCTAAGATTCCTTTGGTCATGATTACACCTCCATCTTAATTTGATTAATTATAGTTTGATTTCAATGTTAACGCCGCTTGGCAAGTCTAGCTTCATTAAAGCATCAACTGTCTTCGGTGTTGGATTCACAATGTCGATTAGACGTTTGTGAGTACGCATTTCGAATTGTTCGCGAGAATCTTTGTATTTATGAGTCGCACGAATAATTGTGTACAAGCTGCGTTCTGTTGGTAATGGAATTGGACCTGACACAGAAGCTCCAGTTCTTTTTGCAGTTTCCACGATTTTATCCGCTGATTGATCTAAAATACGATGTTCATACGCTTTTAAACGGATACGAATTTTTTGTTTTGCCATTGTTTTCCCTCCTTCGCCTATTTTGAAAAGTAGACATAGCTCCACGAAAATTTCCGTCACGCTCGTCCATGGCAAAGCGTCCGGGCGTGTCGCAACCTCTCGTTTCGTAGCCGGCAGAATAAAAGCTTATCCTACCAGTGCATTTCACGTTTTTGTAAGCAGCACCTTTATGATTATAGTATATCTCACCTATGATAGCAAGCATTTTTTATTGATTTCACGCACTTTTTGTCTACTTTATATTGTAAAGGGTTTCATTTTTTGTAGCTAAAAAGCAGCGACAAAATTTGCCGCTGCTTTTTAGATTGTCCTATTTCTTCTAAAAATTTTTGTTACTGACTAATTTTTAGCCGTTAATTAATTTAGCCCGAATTTTATTGGATACAACTTCGACGATTAAAATTAAAACGATTAAACCAATTAAAATCGAACCGACTTGATTCCACTTGTAGCCGTTGATGGCAAACATTAATGGTGAGCCAATACCACCGGCACCCACTAAACCTAAAATTGTCGCATCCCGTAAATTCATATCAAAACGATAAATTGTAATGGAAACAAAGTTACTAATTAACTGTGGCAAAATGCCAAACCGAATTTTGTCAAAGGTTGTCGCTCCAATTGAAGTCATCGATTCCAAGACACCCGTATCAATGGTTTCAATCGCATCCACATATAAACGCGAAACCATCCCAATTGAGGTCACAGACATTGTCATCACCCCAGCAAAAGGACCTGTTCCAGTTACCCGCACGAACATTAGTCCATAAACTAATGCCGGCACTGTCCGAATAATGACAACTAAAAAACGCGTAATTACATAAACTGGTTTTGGCATAATACTTGGTGACATTAAAAAGGCAATCGGAATTGAGAAGATTGAACCCAAAATCGTGCCTAAAAAACCAATACAAATTGTTTCAAAAAGTAAATAAGCCACCCCAGTGTTGGAAAAGTCAAACAAGAAATTTAAATCCAGCGTTACAATTCCTTTTAAAATATTTAACGCCACTTGGGAACCATCGGTACTGGTTTTATTAATTTTGATGGCAGTTAGTGACCAGATGAACATCCCCACTACAATTAAAGCGATAGTGGCATACTGGATTTTCTTATTGGGCTCTTTTGCCAATTGTTTTTCTACTAATGTATTCATGGCGTCCCCCTATTTTAATTTCTGACGCAAGTATTCACTTAGCATCTCGATCAACGCAACTGTTACAATTAACATCATTAAAATAGAACCTACGCTGGCATAATCACGCCAACCTAGTCGTTCATTTAACAATAAACCTAAACCGCCGGCACCAACATAACCTAAAATTGAAGCATAGCGGACGTTTCCTTCAAAACAGAAAATTGAAGTTGATAAGTAGTTTGGCAAAATTTCTGGCAAAATACTATAACGAAATGCTTGCATTTTAGTTAAGCCAAACGATTCCATCGCTTCAAAAGTGCGCATATCAATAGTTTCAATTTGTTCGTACATGATTTTACCCACATAAGAAATCGTAAAGATAAAGATTGCAATCGTTCCGGCAAACGCGCCTAAACCTAAAATAAATGTCGCAATTAACGCTACTACTAATGTTGGTAAAGTCCGCAAGACACTTAAAATGAATTTGAAGATACCTGCGACAAAACGATTTTTGACGATATTAATAGAAGATAAAACTGCAAAAGGAATCGCTAAAAGTGAGCCAATGATAGAACCTAATAAAGACATTTTAATCGTTTCTAGCAATGGTCCAAAAACGCGATCCATGTATTTCCAGTTGGGCGGAATCATATCGCCGATAATGACGAAGAATTGTTTACTTCTTAAAATTAAAGTACTAAAAGAAAAGTTCGTTACATCTGCTGCCACAAACATAAAGACAACAGTAATAAAAATATAAATAGGCAAAAATGACCGTTTACTTGTCACTTGTTTGCCGTTACTTAAAGTTAATGTCTTTTTAAACAAGCTGACCACCTACGCTTCCACAGGTTGATTTTTGCCGTAAATTTCATCCAAAATACTTTGGTCGACGACATCAGTTGGGCCATCGTAGACGATTTCCCCTTGGCGAATCCCGATAACGCGATCACAGTATTCTAAGGCTAATTCTACGTGGTGAATATTTAGTAAAATAGACACATTCATTTCACGATTAATCCGACGCAAATCTTCCATTACAGATTTTGCTGTCACCGGATCAAGAGAAGCGACTGGTTCATCGGCCAAAATAATCCCTGGTTTGCGCGCTAGCGTCCGTGCTAGAGCTACCCGCTGTTGTTGCCCACCAGAAAGCTGGTCTACCCGTGTATATGCTTTATCCAAAATCCCCACATTATCCAATGCTTCTAAGGCACGAATTTTGTCTTCTTTTGGAAAAACACCAAGGACCCGACGCCATAAAGGCATGTCTGGTACAGAAGAAACCAAAACATTTTTCAAAACTGTTGAGCGTGTAACTAGATTAAATGATTGGAAAATCATCCCAATATTTTTGCGAAATTCACGAATTTCTTTGCCTTTTAATTGGCTTACATTGACATCATTGACTAACAAAGTACCTGAATTAATATCGTGCATGCGGTTAATGCAGCGAATAAGGGTTGATTTTCCGGCACCGGAAAGACCGATAATGGCTACAAATTCACCTTGTTGGATTTCTAAATTAATGTCTTTTAGTGCAACTGTACCGTTAGGATAAACTTTTTGCACATCTTCAAATTTAATCATTGCTGTATCCTTTCACACTGAAGTTTTAATTACTATTGTCGAAAAAAAATCCCTTCCCACAATAAGACGAAATTTTAAGCTTACTAACCATCGTGATACGATATGCGAGGTAAAAGCTTTTACCTCCTAAATTTTAAAATTTCGGCTTATCCTGCAAAGTGTTCAATCATTCATACAAAAAAGCAAGAGATTGTGACAGAAGTGATCAGCTTCAAGAAATAAGACGGAATTCCCGAAAATTGTTTTTCAAATTTTGGGAAATTCCGTCTTATTTCCGAAGAAGCTGCTTCTGTCAACCGTTTATTCGGAAATAGGAGGTGTGACAAGACTTTTGTCACAACCTCTGTTTTTCTGTTTTTAAAACTAATTGTGATTATTCACTAATTTTTTTGATTAATTCTTGCGCTTTTTTCTCATCGTCGTAATCAGAAGCTTTGGCTTCTTTGTAACCTTCATGGTTATAAATGCTGATTACTTTTTTACCTTCTTCTGTTTTACCAATTTCAATGAAGGCTTTACTTAAAGCTTTTTTCAAGCCTGCATCCATGTTTGGTGCATTTTTGCTGACGCTGATAGTATCGTTATAAATTGGGTCTGTTACACCGATTACGTTTGTTTCAGACCAGATATCATTTTTACGACCAAATTCTTTTGTCCAAGTGTCGACATAGTCTAAGCGCGCATCTGCATAAGCCATTACCACGTCAATTTGACCTGCTGCTAAACGGGCAAATGAACTTGCGTATGAATCAGATTGAACCGCATCTTTTAAGTCTAACAATGTTTTATCGTAGTTTTTGTTCATCCATAAGGTTGGATAGATGTAACCTGCTGAAGATGAAGAGTTAGCCATTGCCCAAGAAGCGCTGTTTAGATCATCCCAAGTTAATTTTTCACCTGCGTTGACTTTTTTAGCTAAAGCTTGGCCTTTTGCTGAAGGTCCTGCAATAATTAAAGCGCGGTAATAAGCCACTTGTTCGTCTGTGTTTTTAGTTGGTTTTTCATCGTTCCAAACTTTGGCATCGTCTGAATCAATTGACAAACCTTTTCGTGTTGCAGTTAACAATACATCTGTTCCATCTTCATATAAAACGTATGTCCCACCAGGAATGAAACCAACATCAAGCGTACCAGAAGACAATGATTCACCGACTGCTTCATAGCTTGTACCAACTGAGATGTCGACATTTTCGATGTTATAGCCTTCTTTTTTCATTTGGTCTTTCAAAAGATTTTTCAAAGGTTCTGTAGCGGTTACGATTTCGTCTGCATCCCGTGAAGGTACAAAACCAATCGTTAATTTTTCCAACTTAATGTTACCGTCGGCATCTTTTTCACCTTTGCTATCGTTTGAAGAAGAACTACCACAGCCAGCTAGTAAAAGCATTGCCGCTGCACTGGCCAAACCCACTTTCAAAACTTTTTTAAACATAATATCCTCCCATAATGAATAACTACAGCACAGATTTCACTGCGAACAAATAATAACATAATTTATACCCCTTGAAAAGACGAATATTTCTAAAAAAGGCAGGGAATTTATCTAGTTTTTAGGTAAATAATACTTGAAAGAATTTTTGGGCTCTTAACCTTAAGAAATGAAATTATTCCGCCTAATAATTGAAAATAAAAAACACTTTTCATAATTTGATGCAAAGCCAACAGCCAATTTCCCACTCTTTTTTCTACCCAAAGCCGAACATTATTCTAATAACTATAAAAAAAGTGTGACAAAAGCAGTTTTTGTCCTACCTTTTGTTTACAAAAAAAGAGGCGTGACCAGACTTTTGTCACACCTCCTAACAAACAATCTAGCGCCTATCAGCGCTAATTTTTAAACAAAAGAACGTTTCATCGTGCTCACAAGCGCTTTTTTCAACGGAAAATATACCAACGCTACAATAACCACTGTCAATGTAACATTAATTAAAGTCGCAGGTAATTTCGTTAATGCACCGGCAAAAGCAGCTTGAAAATCCGCACCGGCAATCAACAACATCACCATGTTTTTAATTTGGGTCATCAAAAGTTTCGCAATTGCAGTTACCACGCCAATGACAACTACTTGCCAAATTGCAGTTGGTTTTTTCTTAAAAATAAGCAGTGCACCATAGGCCGCAGCCCCAACAATAAAACTTTCCAAAATAAAATAAGGCGCTTCTGTGGCGTAACCATTTAATAAATCAAAGATAAAAAAGCCCAATCCGCCAGCAAGAGATCCTTTTAGATAACCTAATAACAAAACAGCCAACAACAAGACGGCATTGCCCAAATGAACGAACGCCCCCGTTGGTAAGGGAATTTTAATGGTGGTACCAATAACAGTCAACGCGGTAAAAAGCGCCACTAAGACCAGCGCTTGAATAGAAGATTGTTTTCTCACTGTGTCACCGCCATTCGTTTTTCCGCTTGATTATACGCACCATGCCAAACATGCCCCACATAAGAATTAATTTGTAGACCTTCTTTAATTGCTGCGGCGACAAATTGTTTGGCCATACTGACAGCCCGATTTACCGGCGCTCCTTTTGCAACACCAGCAGTTACAGCAGCCGCAAAGGTACAACCAGCACCGTGATTGTAGTCGGTTTGATACAATTCATTTTCCAAAGTAACAAAATCAGTCCCATCGTAAAACACATCGATCGCTTTATCTTCTTTTAAACGATGTCCCCCTTTTACAATGACATTTTTAGCCCCTTGTTGATAAATTGCCCGCGCAGCTTTTTGCATATCCGCTACACTGGTTAAATCTCCCAATTCCGATAAAATCCCTGCTTCCACTAAATTAGGAGTAGTGATAGTCGCTAGCGGTAATAGATATTTTTTCAATGCTGCAACCACTTGCGGTTGTAATATCTGCGCTGTTCCCTTACAAGCAATCACAGGATCTACGACGATATTGGCTACTTTTTTATCAGCTAAAAAATCAACTGTAGCTAAGATATTGGCTTCATTACCCATCATTCCCGTTTTTAAAGCGGCCATTTCTTCACCGGCAAAAGCAGAAATCAATTGTTTGACTAATAAATCTGCCGGCAGTTCCGTAACTTCGTGAGACCAACCTGTTGCAGGATCCATCGTGACGATGGCAGTAATACTCGCAAAGCCAAAGACACCGTATTCTTCAAAGGTTTTTAAATCTGCTTCTAAGCCGGCACCACCGGTAGAATCAGAACCTGCAATCGTTAAAACTTTTTTCATTGAAACACTCCTTTTTGTCCGAATAATTGCAAAAACTCGTTTTAAGTATAAAACTTCCCGCCCTTGACGAAAACGACCAATTGGTTTATTTTGAAACCAACCAATCATTTTAGAGCTGATACTGTCGATGAAAATCGCTACTATAAAGTGATTTTTCTATTAAAAGGAGCCCCCATGACTTTAAATCGTAAAAGTAAAACACCTTTATTTCAGCAATTAATGGAAATCATTATCGCTGAAATTGAATCAGGTAAACTGGCCCCAGGCGATCGCTTAATGCCTGAACGTAGAATGGCCGCTTTTTATCAAGTTAATCGTTCCACCGTCAATCACGCATTAGAAGAACTTACTAGTCTAGGGTGGCTAATACGCAAACAAGGTAGTGGAACAGAAGTCGCTAAAGGACGCTGGGGGTCGCGCCAGGCGCCTCAATTTCAGTGGCAACATTTACTTACTACCCGTAATCAACCAGACCCTTATATTAAAGAACAAAATAGGCTGAAAAAAAATCCTGCGACGCTGGACTTTGCTAGCGGGGAGCTACCACCAGATTTAATTCCTGATTTTAAATTTCCCGCTTTAACGTGGGATCAAATTATAAAGGAAGAAAAAAATTTAACCGTCACGGGCTATACGCCACTAAAAGATACCATCACAAAAAAACTAGCCCAAAAATTTCATCTTCCTTTAGAAAATCAAGACTTGCTAATTACCGCCGGGTCCACCCAAGCAATCTCTTTAATTTTGCAAACACTTTTACAACCCGGAGATGTTATCGCCACTGAGGATCCGTCCTTTTTATTTGCACTCCCTCTCTTTCAATCTCTCGGGTTACGGTTACAAGGAATTGCGACTGACCAAGAAGGGATCATGCCCAAAGAATTGGAAAAGCAAATTTTGGCAAAAAAAGTAAAACTCTTATACTTAAATCCAACTTTTCAAAATCCAACCAGTCGCTGTCTTTCCTATGAACGGCGGATAAAAATTATTGAAATCTGTCGCAAATATTATGTTCCCATCATTGAAGATGATATATTCGGCGAGCTGAATTTTTCTACCCCAATCCCAAAGCTAAAAGAAATTGCACCGGAGCAAGTACTTTATTTGGGCTCACTATCCAAAATTTTTGGATCAAGCATCAAAATCGGGTGGCTACTGGCCCCCACAAATTTAATTCAGAGTTTGGCTAACACAAAAAAAATATTGGATAACGAAACCAATTTATTTAGTCAAATAGTGGCCAATTTTGCTTTAAATAATCAGGAGTACGATGAGGAGCACACTCAATTACTCCATAATCTCAAAATGAGAAGCGACTTGTTATGCCAAACCTTTGCCCCTTTTAAAGCTGACTGGCAGTTTACAGAAATTAAAGGGGGACTTTATTATTGGTTCACTTGGCAACATCAAAATTTAAGCAGAAAAGATTGGCAGCTTTTTTTAAAGGAAAATTTACTCGTAGCGCCTTCTTTTTTCTTTAGTAATGATACAATGTCAATGAGAATAAATTACACCAGTTTGACCCCAAGTAAAGCGACTGCTTTAGCAAAAAAAATCGCAGGAATTACGCAAATACTCCTGACACAGCCTACGCTTTAAAGCCGTCACTTTGGTAAAAGGAGGAAAAAAATGAATGACGTGATTGCACTATTAAAAAACCATCGCACTTATCGAAATTTCGCTGAAAATTACGAGCTGACAGATGAAGAATTAGAGGCGATTTTATCCGCCAGTAGACAGGCTCCTTCTTGGATGAACGGCCAAGCCTACTCCATTATTGTGGTGAAAGATAAAGCACTGCGGGAAAAACTAGTGGCAATAAACCCAACTAACCCCCACATGCTCCACAGTTCCGTCTTTTTACTTTTTGTAGCTGATTTAAAACGAACGCAAATGGTAGCAAGAAAAGAACAGGTTGCTTATGAAATTACAGATAGTTTGAATCCTTTGATTATTGCCACAACAGATGCCAGTTTAGCATTGCAAAATGCCGTCATCGCCACTGAAGCTTTAGGATTAGGAAGTGTCATTGTGGGAAGTGTGCGCAATCAAATTGAAGCAGTCAGCAAACTTTTTAATCTACCTGATTATATTTATCCCGTCGCTGGACTTAGTATCGGTAAGCCGACTGTTGAAATGCAAATTAAACCCCGTTTGCCCCAACAAGCCGTTATTCATTATGATACCTATAAAGAATATGATTACCAACTAATTGAAGACTACGACAAAACGATGAAAAAATTCGGTGAAGCACGGGAAACAAAACTTTGGACGAAAAAATTCGCAGATTACTACAGCGTTAGCAGCGATAAAAGTTTTAACGATTACCTAAAAAATCAAAAACTACTTTAGCCCTAACCAACGCACCTCTTGATTTCAAGCGTCTTTAGCCTAATATGTAATACAAAAAACACCGACACAATTACTAAAGCTTTTAATTAAGCGGCTCTAGTAATTGTGCGGTGTTTTTTATTGCTAAAAAAGAGGTTGTAACAGTTCCCTGTTACAACCTCAAGTTAAGTTCAAGAATTATTTTTCGATTGCAGTAACAACGCCTGAACCAACAGTACGTCCGCCTTCACGGATTGAGAAACGAGTACCGTCTTCGATCGCGATTGGGTGGATTAATTCAACGTCCATAGTTACGTTATCGCCAGGCATAACCATTTCAGTACCTTCTGGTAATTCAACAACGCCTGTTACGTCAGTTGTACGGAAGTAGAATTGTGGGCGGTAGTTAGTGAAGAATGGAGTATGACGTCCACCTTCTTCTTTAGTTAAAACGTAAACTTCTGCTGAGAATTTTGTATGTGGAGTGATTGAACCTGGTTTTGATAATACTTGACCACGTTGGATATCTTCACGAGCCACACCACGTAATAATGCACCAATGTTGTCGCCAGCTTCAGCGTAATCCAACAATTTACGGAACATTTCAACACCTGTTACAGTAGTTTTAGCTGTTTCTTCAGCGATACCTACGATTTCAACTTCGTCACCAACGCGAACTTGTCCACGTTCAACACGACCAGTTGCAACAGTACCACGACCAGTGATTGAGAATACGTCTTCGACTGGCATCATGAATGGTTTGTCAGTATCACGAACTGGAGTTGGGATGTATTCGTCAACTGCAGCCATTAATTCTAAGATTTTTTCTTCGTATGAAGCGTCGCCTTCTAAAGCTTTCAAAGCTGAACCTGCGATAACTGGAGTGTCGTCGCCTGGGAAGTCGTATTCTGACAATAAGTCACGAACTTCCATTTCAACTAATTCTAATAATTCTTCGTCGTCTACCATGTCCATTTTGTTCAAGAATACGACGATGTAAGGAACACCAACGTTACGTGACAATAGGATGTGTTCACGAGTTTGAGGCATAGGACCATCAGCAGCAGATACTACTAAGATCGCGCCGTCCATTTGAGCAGCACCAGTGATCATGTTTTTAACGTAGTCCGCGTGTCCTGGGCAGTCAACGTGAGCGTAGTGACGGTTTTCAGTTTCATACTCAACGTGAGCAGTTGAAATTGTGATACCGCGTTCGCGTTCTTCAGGTGCACCATCAATTTGATCGTAAGCAGAAGCTTGTGCTAGACCTTTTTTAGATAATACAGTTGTAATTGCAGCTGTAAGAGTAGTTTTACCATGGTCAACGTGTCCGATAGTACCGATGTTTACATGGGGTTTAGAACGGTCAAATTTTTCTTTTGCCATTTTAAAATGTTCCTCCTAAAAATACGTAATAGTTTTTATTTTTTGATAGGTAAACTGCCGTGTACGGCAGTTTGCCCTTATCATCGTTAACATTGTACACGAATTTTTTAAAAAAATATAGCTCTTTTAAAAAAATCCTAATCATCAAAAATTATTCAGCTTTACCGCCGTTTTTCTTGATAATTTCTTCTTGAATAGATTTTGGCACATCTTCATAGTGGTCAAATACCATCATGAAAGTACCGCGACCTTGTGTAGCTGAACGCAATGTTGTTGCGTAACCAAACATTTCTGCTAACGGAACGATAGCATTAACGATTTGAGAGTTACCGTGTGCTTCCATACCTTCAACACGACCACGACGAGCAGTTACATGACCCATAATATCACCTAAGTAATCTTCTGGAACAGTAATTGTAACTTTCATCATTGGTTCTAAGATTGCAGGTTTTGCTTTTTTGGCTGCAGCGCGCAATGCCATAGAAGCAGCAACACGGAAGGCAGTTTCACTTGAATCGACATCATGGTAAGAACCGTCGTAAAGTTTTGCTTTAATATCTACTAATGGATAACCAGCTAAGACACCATTTTCCATTGCATCTACTAAACCTTTTTCAACTGCTGGGATGTATTCACGAGGAACCACACCACCGACGATGGCGTTTTCGAATTCGAAACCGGCACCTTCTTCGTTTGGCGTAAATTCAATCCATACGTGACCGTATTGACCTTTACCACCAGACTGACGTACAAACTTACCTTCTGCTTCAGTAGCAGCACGGAAAGTTTCACGATAAGAAACTTGAGGAGCACCAACGTTCGCTTCAACTTTAAATTCACGACGCATACGGTCAACTAAGACGTCTAAGTGCAATTCACCCATCCCTGAGATAACTGTTTCACCAGTTTCAACGTTTGTTTCAACGCGGAATGATGGATCTTCTTCTGCAAGTTTTTGTAATGCAATCCCCATTTTATCTTGGTCAGCTTTTGATTTAGGTTCAACAGCGACTTGGATAACTGGGTCAGGGAATTCAATTGATTCTAAGATTACTGGAGAATCTAAGGCACAAAGAGTGTCCCCTGTTGTTGTATCTTTCAAGCCAACCGCAGCAGCGATATCACCGGAATAAACGCGGTCGATTTCGTTACGTGTGTTCGCGTGCATTTGTAAGATACGTCCGATTCGTTCTTTTTTATCTTTAGAAGCGTTCAATACATATGAACCACTTTCCAAGATACCAGAATAAACACGGAAGAAAGTTAAACGACCTACGAATGGGTCAGTCATAACTTTAAATGCTAATGAAGCAAAAGGTGCTTCGTCGTCAGCTGGACGAGTTGTTTCTTCGTCAGTTTTTGGATCGATCCCTTTGATTGCTTCTACATCTAATGGTGAAGGCAAGTAGTCAAGAACTGCATCCAACATTAATTGAACCCCTTTGTTTTTGAAGGCTGAACCAGCCATTACAGGGAAGAATTCAACGTTGATTGTTGCTTGACGGATACCAGCTTTTAATTCAGCTTCAGTAATTTCTTCGCCATCTAGGTATTTCATCATTAAATCTTCATCAGTTTCAGCTACTGCTTCGACTAATTTTTCGCGCCATTCTTGCGCTTGTTCTAGGTATTCTTCAGGAATTTCAGTTTCTTGAATTTCTGTACCTAAGTCGTTTGTGTAGATTTCAGCTTTCATTGTCACAAGGTCAATGATACCTGTGAAATCTTCTTCTGAACCAATTGGTAATTGGATTGGATGCGCATTTGCGCCCAAACGATCATGTAAAGTAGAAACTGAGTACAAGAAGTCTGCACCAATTTTATCCATTTTGTTACAGAATACAACACGTGGTACGCGGTATTCTGTAGCTTGACGCCAAACTGTTTCAGTTTGTGGTTCAACCCCTGATTGAGAGTCAAGGACGGTAACAGCACCATCTAATACACGCAATGAACGTTGTACTTCAATTGTGAAGTCTACGTGTCCTGGTGTGTCGATGATGTTGACACGGTAACCTTTCCACTGAGCAGTTGTCGCAGCAGAAGTGATAGTGATACCACGTTCTTGTTCTTGTTCCATCCAGTCCATTTGTGAAGCACCTTCGTGGGTTTCACCAATTTTATGGATTTTACCTGTATAATAAAGGATACGTTCAGTCGTAGTAGTTTTACCTGCATCGACGTGAGCCATGATACCAATATTACGAGTTTTTTCTAACGAAAATTCTCTAGCCATTTCTTGCTTGTGCTCCTCTCTTTAAAAAGCGGCAAAAGAAATCTTTTGCTCGCTTATTTGTAACAATCGAATTGTCTTTTTTGCAAGAACAAAAAAGATCTTACCAACGATAGTGGGCAAAAGCACGGTTGGCTTCAGCCATTTTGTGTGTGTCTTCACGTTTTTTCACAGAAGCACCAGTGTTGTTAGCTGCATCCATGATTTCTTTTGCAAGACGTTCTTCCATTGTGTGTTCTCCACGCAAACGTGCGTAGTTTACAACCCAACGTAAGCCTAAAGTTGTACGACGTTCAGGACGAACTTCAACTGGGACTTGGTAGTTAGAACCACCGACACGGCGAGCTTTAACTTCTAAGACAGGCATGATATTTTTCATTGCTTGTTCAAAGACTTCTAATGGATCATTACCAGTAGATTCTTTAATAATGTCAAAAGCATTATAGATAATATTTGCAGCAATCCCGCGTTTGCCATCAACCATAACACGGTTGATTAAACGGGTTACTAATTTTGAGTTATACATAGGATCTGGTAAAACATCGCGTTTTGCAACTGGACCTTTACGAGGCATCCGTAACTCCTCCTTTACGTAGTCATTTTGTATTGTGTTTATATAGTCTGTAAACTAGATTAAGCTTTAGGACGTTTTGTACCGTATTTAGAACGAGATTGTTTACGGTCGTTAACGCCAGCTGTATCTAATGCACCACGAACGATATGGTAACGTACCCCTGGTAAGTCTTTTACACGTCCACCACGTAATAAAACAACGCTGTGTTCTTGTAAGTTGTGGCCGATACCTGGGATATAAGCTGTTACTTCGATCAAGTTAGACAAACGAACACGGGCATATTTACGCAAAGCTGAGTTCGGTTTTTTTGGTGTCATTGTACCCACACGAGTGGCAACCCCACGTTTTTGCGGAGAGTTCACATTCGTTTGAGCTTTTTTGAAACTGTTATATCCTTTGTTCAATGCTGGTGAATTTGATTTTTCAACCTTGGATTTACGAGGTTTACGTACTAATTGGTTAATTGTAGGCATCCCTTGTTTTCCTCCTTCCTTGATTCGCCTTTTCTAGCTCCACACATCCAGGTGGTTCTTTTTCGGCGATAAAAAATAATGCAGCCTTGTGCATAATCGTCAGTTGTACTTTTCTTACAGTCAGCACGTCTGTTTTAAGAGACCTGTAGACAAAGCACCTTTGTTAGAATAGCATGATTGAAATAACGTGTCAACAAAAACCCCAATATTTTTTGCAGTCATTATAGTTTTTATAAAGCTTCGTCTTTAATCAACAGTCCTATGACAGAATATCATTTTTGTTCCCACCCCGAAAGAAAAGACATTATAGTTTTTTTAACTGTAAAAGAAAGGCAAGAAGGCTATCATTTCTTAAAAAAAAGCTTTAAAATAAACTCAAAATCAGTTTGTAAAGGAGCACGAAATAACGATGGATTTAAAAGAAATGGTCGGAAAAGAAGCTTGCAAACATATAAAAAACGGGATGACAGTCGGTCTTGGAACTGGTTCAACAGCCTATCATATGGTAGCAGAAGTAGGTCGCATGATAAAAGAAGAAAATTTGACAATTACAGGGGTCACGACTTCCACCCAAACCTTAATCCAAGCTCGTGAGTTGGGAATTCCATTAGCTTCAATTGATGAAGTCGATCACATCGACATCACCATTGATGGCGCAGATGAAATCGATCCAAACTTTCTGGGAATTAAAGGCGGCGGCGCTGCTCTTTTATATGAAAAAATTGTGGCAACTTATTCAGATAAAGTGATTTGGATTGTCGATGAATCTAAAATGGTACCACAATTAGGCAAGTTTCCCTTACCAGTTGAAGTGATTCCTTTTGGCAGCCAACAAATCTTTAATATTTTAGAAAAACGCGGTTACCGTCCAACTTTCCGCAAAACCAGCGATGGCGAATTTTTACACACGGATAGTGGTAACTATATTATTGACCTTCACCTAGAAGCCATAACAGATCCTCACGCCCTAGCCGAAGAATTAATTCACATGACAGGGGTCGTGGAACATGGTTTGTTTTTAGATATGACAAACTTTGTCATCGTCGGTGAAAAAGAAGGTCCTAAAACACTGATTAATCCAGCATTAGAAAAATAATTAACCAATAGCGGCGGTATGAAGAGGCGTGACAAAATTTTGTCACGCCTCCTATTTTCGAATAAAGGTTGTGACAGAAGCAGCTTCTATCACAACCTCTTTTTGCAAATCTACGGTGTTAGAATAATAATTTATTCTTACCTAGGCCAAACATAAGCCAAAATTTTTGAAATTTTAAGCAGCAATTAAAAAAATTTCTTCTTTTTTCTTACAACTGACCACTTGTTCCCACCGCTTTTTTTCTCCATCAAGAGTATCTTATCAACAACTTATCTCATCACATCTTTTACCTGCAATTTTTAAGACTATAGATCCTTGTAATTTTCACTCTTTAGTTTTTTTGATTTTTTTGCAAGAAACGGTACCATTTTCACGGAGTTTATGCTACATTTTTCTTAATGAAAATGAAGACTGAGAGGATTTATCATGACAATTTTTGGCTATGCTCGGACAACAATCAACGACAATGATTTAGATTCCCAATTGAAGTCTTTGACTGACTATGGTTGTGCAACAATTTTTCAAGATACTTTTGAACAAAAATATCACGAAGAAAATCATGCGGATTTAGACACTGTGATTGCACAAATGCAACAAGGAGACGCTTTGGTGGTGTCTGATTTGCATCGCTTGGGACGTTCTACGCGTCAATTGACAGAATTAACTAGTTTATTTAAAAAGCGTAACCTTCATTTAGTCAGTTTGACTGAAGGTATCGATACTCGTAGCGAAATGGGCGATATTTACTTTAATTTAATGGAAGGTTTAGCCCAAATGGAATGTGCGCTAATTAAAGAGCGGACCTTAGTTGGCTTAAACAAAGCTCGCCAAAAGGGAAAAATTGGCGGTCGTCCTAAAATTGATATGAAGACCGTCAAAAAAATTCGCCAACTTTATTACGATAAAAAAGAAACAATCCAATTCATTTCTTCCAAGTGTGGTGTATCAGTGGGAACTTGCTATAAATACATTAATTTAGCTCCTGATGAATTGGCAAAAATTACAAATTAAAATGACGTACAGCAGCCTATTCTCACCTGAGAAACAAGTTGCTGTGCCTTTTTTTAGTGGCAAAATGAACCAAAACAGTGTACAATATGGAAGGAATTGAAAATTTCAGAAACCAAATGACAAAGGAGAGTTATTCATGCCAAAATTAGTATTTTCTCGTCACGGTTTGAGCGAATGGAATGCATTAAACCAATTTACTGGTTGGGTTGACGTAGACCTAGCTCCAGAAGGTGTTGAAGAAGCAAAAGAAGGCGGCCGCAAAATTAAAGAAGCCGGCATCGAATTCGATATCGCTTATACTTCTGTATTAAAACGCGCTATCAAAACTTGTAACTATATCTTAGAAGAATCTGACCAATTGTGGGTACCACAAATTAAATCATGGCGCTTAAACGAACGTCATTACGGTGCATTACAAGGTTTGAACAAAAAAGAAACCGCTGAAAAATACGGTGACGAACAAGTTCACATCTGGCGTCGTTCATACGACACATTACCTCCATTATTGGATGCAACTGATCCTGGTTCTGCTGCAAACGATCGTCGTTATGCAATGTTAGACCCTCGTGACGTACCTGGTGGGGAAAACTTAAAAGTTACTTTAGAACGCGCATTACCATTCTGGCAAGATGAAATTGCCCCTGCATTAAAAGATAACAAAACTGTTTTAGTTGCAGCTCATGGTAATTCATTACGCGCTTTGGCAAAACACATTGAAGGAATCTCTGATGATGACATCATGGATCTTGAAATTCCAACTGGCCAACCACTTGTTTATGAATTAAACGACGATTTAACAGTAGCGAAAAAATACTACTTATAATTAGCAATAAAAATAAGGTATGACAAGACTCTTGTCATACCTTATTTTTTTGAATAAACGACGGTCCAAAAGCAACTGCTACTTACATAAGCTAAAATTTTGCCAAAACCTGAATAGCAATTTTTCTTAAAATTCCCTCTTACTGCTTGAAGCAGAACACTTCTGTCACAATTACTTTTATTTCAACATGCTAGCAAAATGTGCCATTGCTTCTTTTACTTCTGTTTGATATTCAGGCGCAATTAAAGGCAGCAACTTTTCTCTTACATTCGTAAATTCTTCAGTTGTAAATTCATCAGTGGCTAATTTGGCAAAAGCATCGACTAAAATTGCTTCGATTTTCTCTTCATTGCCTTTAACGGCACGTTCTTTGATGAAGTTTAAAAACATTTCTTGTTCTTTTAACATCGCAATTACTCCTTTTTACAGATAGTTTTGTTCTGTCATGCTCGCTTGATAAATTTTAACAACATCTTCCACTTGTAATGGTACAAAAGCATCGGTGGCAATTTTACTATAAGCTACAGCCTGTTGGGCCATTTCTTCAAATTTACTCTCATCTTTAATGCCAACTTCAGGTAACGTCATTGGAATCTGGCAATCTTTGAAATAATCATAAGTTTTTTGAATCGCCATGCGGGCAGCCATCATCGGTACTGTTTCGGTAATTCCCCATACGTTACGACCGTATTGGGCAAATTGGGGTGCGTTTTCTTCATTTAAAACGTGATGCATCCAACGCGGCGTTAAAATTGCCAAACCAATCCCGTGAGTAATATCATAAAAAGCACTCAATTCATGCTCCATCGCATGACAAGACCACGTTCCGCCTTTACCACTACCAGTTAAACCGTTTAAAGCTAAGGTGCTCGCCCACATCAAGTTAGCTCGGGCATCATAATCATCTGGTGTTTCTAAAGCAATTGGACAATTTTTAGTAACTGTCCGCATTAATCCTTCACTGATACCATCTTGAACATCGGTTGCTGGTGTATTGTTGAAATAATTTTCAAACAAGTGACTCATAATATCGGCTGAACCAGCAGCTGTTTGATATTTGCTGACAGTATACGTATTTTGAGGATCTAAAAAGGAAACTTTTGGCAATAGATTTTTACCACCCATACCTAATTTTTGGTTGGTTTGCCAGTTAGTAATCACTGCACCGCGATTCATTTCACTACCGGTGGCAGCGAGCGTCAAAATGGTTACAATCGGTAAAGCAGGCCCATCATAACTTCTTTTTTCAATTACAGCCCACGGTTCCAAATCAGGACTACCATAAACCGCAGCTACTGCTTTGGCACAATCAATCGTTGAACCACCACCAACTGCTAAAATAACATCCACTTCATTTTCAGCACAAAGTTTAGCACCTTTTGCAACTGTTTCAATTCGCGGATTTGGTTCCACACCAGCTAGTTCAATGATAGTAAAATCACGCAACTCTTTTAAAACACGGTCATACAAACCATTTTTCTTAATACTACCACCACCGTAGACCAGTAAAACGGTCTTGCCAAATTCTGTCAAAACAGGCGCTAATTCTTCAAGCCGATCTTTCCCAAAACGAATATCCGTTCCAACTTGAAATGTAAAATTATTCACTGACGTCACTCCCTTAAAAATTAATTGATACTTTTACTTTAACGCGAAGTTTAAATAAAAGAAAGCCCGGGCTCCTCTATCTACAAAAAGAAGAGCCACTAAAGAAATGTCTTCTTTAATAGCTCTTTTTTCTTAATCTTTAATTGCTGTTTCTAAGCCGACTTCAATCATATCATTAAAGGTTACTTGGCGTTCTTCAGCAGTTGTTTCTTCACCGGTAATCATGTGGTCACTTACCGTGCAAATAGCTAACGCTTTAACGTGGAATTTAGCCGCTAAATAATAAAGTGCCGCTGCTTCCATTTCCACACCTAAGATTCCCATATCAGCTAAGGCAAATGTTTCAGTTAAATCATCTTTATAAAAAGTATCTTCTGATAAAATATTCCCAACGTGAGTCGTAAAACCTTTGGCTTGGGCGATTTCATAAGAATTTTTCAATAGTTCAAAATCAGCAATTGGCGCATAATGAAACGATTGAAAGTTCTTTTGGACAATCGAAGAGCTGGTGGTAGCAGCTTGGGCAATAATTAAATCTCTGACGTGTACATCTTCTGATAAAGCGCCACAAGTTCCTACTCGAATCAATTTTTTCACACCATAAGAGTTGATTAACTCATGGGCATAAATACTCGCAGAAGGCATCCCCATCCCTGTTCCTTGAACAGAAACACGTTCTCCTTTATAAATTCCGGTATAGCCTAACATGCCCCGCACATTATTATAGCAAATGGGATCTTCTAAAAATGTTTCGGCAATATATTTGGCCCGTAACGGATCTCCTGGTAACAAAATTTTATCGGCAATTTCACCGGCTTGTGCTTCAATATGAACGCTCATGAATAACTTCCTTTCTGGGTAAATGTCAGTTTAACTTTTTTATAACTGGGCTAATGTTTCTTTTACTAAAGCTTTGAATTCTGCTTTCACACGTTCAGTGGTTTCGACAACTTCTTCGTGGTTCAGATTTTTTTGCATTCCAGCAGCCAGATTAGTGATACAAGATATCCCTAAAACTTTCAAACCACTGTGGGCGGCAACGATTACTTCTGGCACAGTAGACATCCCTACCGCATCTGCTCCTATCGTACGAGCAAAACGAATTTCAGCAGGTGTTTCATAAGTTGGACCAGAAAAACCCATATATACGCCTTCTTTTAAATGCAACCCAGAAGCTTTGGCTACTTCTTTAGCAACTGTCATATATTCAGGTGAATAAGCTTGGCTCATATCTGGAAAGCGCGGTCCCAATGTATCTTCATTTGGGCCAATTAAAGGGTTTGCCCCCATAAAGTTAATGTGGTCAGTAATTAACATTAAATCACCAGGCGCAAATGTTTCATTTACTCCACCACAGGCATTGGTCACAATGACTGAATGCGCATCTAGTGCTTTCATGACCCGCACAGGATAAGTCACTGTTTGCATTGCGTTTCCTTCATAATAATGGAAACGTCCTTGCATCGCTAATACTTTTTTACCGGCTAACTGGCCATAAACTAATTGTCCTGCATGACCGACAACCGTGGAAATGGGAAAATGCGGAATTTCATTATATGGAATGACTACCGGATTTTCGATTTCTTCGGCCAATTCTCCTAAACCAGAACCTAAGATTAAGCCAAATTCAACGTCTTTTACCCCTTGTTCTTTAATAAAATCAGTTGTTTCTTTTAATTGTGCTAAAATCGCTGTCATAAAGACCTCCACTAAATAAAATTTAAATAAGCGGTTTGTTTTCTTACACGCTTAAAATAAGCTAGTTGCTAAAAATACGTTTGTTAACTATCACTAAGCAAAAAAACTATTTTAAAGCGGCTAAGAAACTTTTGCCATTTTCTGTCGCAGGAACCGCAAAGTTTTCTGCAATAGTTGCCGCAATATCTGCATAAAAACCTTGCGGCAAAGCGCCTTGTCCTTGCATTTTTTTACTGTAAGCTAACAATGGTACATATTCTCGTGTATGGTCAGTTCCTGAAAAAGTCGGGTCATTGCCGTGATCAGCGGTAATTAACAACAAATCATCTTCAGCTAGATTGTCTAAAATTTCTGGAATCCGCAAATCAAAATCTTCAATCGCATGAGCATAACCGACAACATCACGACGATGACCATATAATGCATCAAAATCAACTAAGTTTGTAAAACTTAAACCGGTAAAGTCTTTTTTCATTACCGTTAATAATTGATCGACGCCATCCATATTGCTCTTAGTGCGAATCGCTTCTGTAATCCCTTGACCATTAAAGATATCATTAATTTTACCAACGGCAATTACATCTTTGCCATTATCTTTTAGTGAATCCAACACCGTTTTTCCAAAAGGATCTAAGGCGTAGTCATGACGATTGCTAGTGCGGGTGAAATTACCTGGTTCGCCAACATAAGGTCGGGCGATAATGCGGCCAATCATATAAGGTTCATCTTTGGTAATATCCCGTGTAAACTGGCAAATACGATACAATTCTTCTAAAGGAATGATTTCTTCGTGAGCTGCGATTTGTAATACCGGATCAGCTGACGTATAAACAATCAAGTCTCCTGTTTTCATTTGATGTTCGCCGTAATCGTTAATTACTTCTGTCCCAGAATAAGGTTTGTTGCAGACAACTTTACGACCAGAAAAATCTTCAATTTGTTTTAATAATTCATCAGGAAAGCCATTAGGAAAAACACGAAAAGGCTTTTTAATATTTAGTCCCATAATTTCCCAATGACCTGTCATTGTGTCTTTACCAACAGAAATTTCTTCTAATTTTGTCGCATAGCCTTGGTGGTCTTTTTCATCTTTTACACCGGCTAGTGGGCGAATGCTGCCTAAGCCCAATTGTTCCAAATGAGGAATAGTTAAACCAGCTTCTTTAGCAATGTGTCCTAATGTATCGGCACCGACATCACCAAATTTTTCAGCATCTGGCGCTTCACCAATTCCAACTGAATCCATGACGATTAAATGTACACGTTTAAACATTTTATTCCCTACTTTCTATAATTTTAAGTTATCTCTATCTTACTAGATAGTTGCCTTATTTGACAGTTGTAAACAACTAAAAAGGGCAGAACAAAGCAACAATGTCCCTTAGTCCCACCCTTTAAATAAACTATTTTGATTTAATATAATTTGTACCATTAGCTTTAGGGCCAGAAGCTTTCCCTAAGAAGATTACCAAGACTAAAATGGTTAATACATATGGTGCTGCTTGCAAGTAAACATCTGGAATTGAAGAGATGATTGGCAATTTTGAACCCGCGATACTGATATTTTGCGCAAAGCCAAAGAATAAAGCTGCCCCCATCGCACCAAGTGGATTCCATTTACCAAAAATCATTGCCGCCATGGAAATGAACCCTTGACCAGCAATTGTAGTTACCGCAAAACGGCCGGAAATAGATTGTGCAAAAACAGCACCACCCATACCACCAAGAAAACCAGAAATTAATACGCCAGAATAACGCATAAGATAGACGTTAATCCCTAATGTATCTGCCGCTTGGGGATGTTCCCCGACTGAACGCAGACGCAGGCCAAATTTTGTTTTAAAGATAATAAACCAAGCTAAAACCGCAATTAAAATCGCCACATAAGCTGGTAAAAAAGTATCTTTAAAGAAAATTGGTCCAATGACTGGAATATCTTTTAAGACAGGAAAACTAAAGTAACCTAACGTGCCATCAATGTTATCTGTTTGTCCTTTACCATAAATAGCTTTAACTAAAAAGACAGCTAAAGCAGGCGCCATTAAGTTCATAACCGTACCAGAAATGATATGATCAGCCCGAAAGTTAATTGTTGCTACTGCATGTAAAAGTGCAAAGATAACTCCGGCTAAACCGCCCACTAAAATACCTAACCAAGGTGTCATCGCACCTAATTGATCATACATCTCCAAGTTGAACACGATGGAGGTAAAGGCCCCCATTACCATGATTCCTTCTAATCCCACGTTAACAATCCCGCTACGCTCTGAGAAAACACCACCCAAAGCTGTCAAGATTAAAGGCGCTGAATAAATCAAGGTTTGGGTTAAAATTGAGGCAATCAAATCAATACTCATTAGATTTTCCCTCCTTCTTCATCTTGATCACTTGGATTAGCTTCCACTTCTTCTACTACCGCAACTTCTTTTTTAGTACCAAAGAATTTTGCCAATACAAAACGGATCACAAAACTAATTCCGACAAAGAAAATAATAATCGCAATATTCACATCGACTAATTCAGATGGAATACCTGCTACCTGCATCCCTTGGCCGCCAAGTTTTAAAATACTAAACAATAGCGCCGACAATAAAATTCCGACTGAACTACCACTCCCTAATAACGAAACGGCCATTCCATCAAACCCGATGGACAGTGATGTTCCTTGGATAAAGAAGTTTTGGAAGGTTCCTAAGCCTTGAACGACACCACCAAGACCTGCTAAAAAGCCTGAGATTACCATCGAGATAATGATCGTGCGCTTACTACTCATCCCCGCGTATTCTGAAGCGAAGGGATTTAACCCAACTGAACGAATTTCATAGCCCAATGTTGTTTTCTTCATTAAAAAGTAAACGAGAACTAGGAAAATCAAAGCCAGAAAGATCCCCATGTTTAAACGGGAGTGATTGGAAATTTCCGTCAAAAAGTTAGTCCGTAATGAACCGTTTGCTCCAATCATTTTGGTGACCCCTTTATTGCTCATCAACTTTTCGTCCATCACATTATTGACGATATGTGTACTGGTATATAACAAAATGTAGTTCATCATAATCGTTACAATAACTTCACTTGTACCAAACAACGCTCGCAATACCCCTGGAATTGCAGCTGCCACTGCCCCAGAAAACGCACCGGCAAGAATCGCTAAAGGTAAAACAACAATTTTTGGCGCATCTGGCATGGCTAAAGCGACCCAAATACTAGCCACCCAGCCACAAAGGGCTTGACCGGAAAGACCGATATTGAAAAAGCCAGCCGAATTTGCCACTGAAAAACCAAGTGCGGTAAAAATTAACGGTCCTGCCGTCACAAAAATTTCACCGATATTCCGCGGATTAATGGCACCGGTTTGGGGATTTAAAAAGGCCGTTTTAATCATTTGACTATAACCGGCCATTGGACTAAAACCAAAAGCTGCCATAATGATGCCGCCAATTACAAAACCAAGTAATACAGCGATAATCGGCACCAACATATTTCGAATTTTTTCGGAACGATTATTCAACTGCCTCACCTACTTCCTCAGTTTGCGCTTGTTTGTTTTCTTTAATTAATTCAGCCCGTGCTTCTTCTAAGGAATACCCTGCCATTAATAAACCAAGTTCTTTTTCACTAGTTTCTTTAGGATTAACTTCTCCGACAATTTCACCAGCATGCAACACAACAATCCGGTCTGAAACATTCAAAATTTCTTCTAATTCAAAACTAACCAATAAGACAGCTTTAAATTTATCCCGTTGTTCAATTAAACGTTTGTGGATAAATTCAATCGCGCCTACGTCTAATCCACGCGTCGGATTGGCAACAATTAGTAAATCCGGATCGCGATCTACTTCTCGTGCGATAATTGCTTTTTGTTGATTCCCACCAGATAATGCTTTAGCAGGCACCAATTCATTTGTGGTCCGCACATCGTATTCTTTAATTAAGTCCCGGGCTTTTTCGTTAATTTCACTATAATTTAAAAAACCATTTTTGCTTAACGGTTCTTGATAATACGTTTGTAATGCCATATTTTCAGCTAATGTCATCTCTAAGACAAGCCCATATTTATGCCGGTCTTCCGGTACATGGCCGACCCCTTTTTCCACGATTTGCCGTGGTTTTTTATTGGTAATATCATCGCCATCTAAAAAGACTTTACCACTTTCGACTTTCCGCAATCCCGTTAGTGCTTGAATCAGTTCAGACTGACCATTGCCGTCAATTCCGGCAATCCCTAAAACTTCTCCTGCCCGCACTTGTAAGCTTAAATTTTTCACCGCTTCTAAACCATGGCTTTCTTTTACAACTAGATTTTCAACTGACAAAATAACTTCTTGCGGATTGGCATCTTTTTTCGGTGTTTTAAACGAAACAGCACGTCCTACCATCATATCGGCTAATTCTTGACTGGTCACATCTTTAACTGCCACCGTGCCAATTCCTTTACCACGTCTAATGACGGTACATTGATCGGCAACTTTTTTGATTTCATCCAATTTGTGAGTAATTAAAATAATGGATTTGCCTTCTTTAACTAACCCATGCATGATAGCAATTAATTCATCAATTTCTTGAGGCGTTAAAACGGCCGTTGGTTCGTCAAAAATCAACACTTCGGCACCACGATACAAAGTTTTTAAAATTTCTACCCGTTGTTGCATCCCGACTGAAATATCCCGCACATAGGCATCCGGATCAACAGCTAAACCATATTGTTCAGAAACCCGCATGATTTCTTCCCGTGCTTTTTTCCGATCAATGACGCCGCCTTTTGTCGGTTCACTGCCTAATACGATATTTTCAGTTACAGTAAAAGCATCCACTAACATAAAGTGTTGATGCACCATACCGATACCTAACTTATTGGCAGCAGTTGGGCTCGTGATATTCACTTTTTGCCCTTTCATAAAAATATCGCCAGAAGTAGGCTCTAATAATCCGGACAAAACATTCATCAAGGTTGACTTACCGGCACCATTTTCTCCTAAGAGAGCGTGAATTTCTCCTGGTTTGACCCGTAGATTGATATCGTCATTGGCTTTGAAATCGCCAAAAGCTTTGGTGATATGTCGCATCTCAATGACATATTTCTCTTCTTGTGCCAAATTTTTTCACATCCTTACTTTTTGTCTTGCGCAACTTGTAAAATGAAATACGTTATCTATAAATGCAAAAATTTTTGCGGCATTCCCGCCAGGAAATTGCTTTCCTTAAAACTAAGTTTGGCTTACTTTACCGTTTTTTGCGCGTAAATTTAAGCCAGTCAAACTCACTATTAAAGAAATCAATTGAAAAATCAGGTCTTGCCCGTCAAACAGACAAGACCTGAAAAATTAATTATTTAACATCTTTTGGTGTTTCAGGAACTTCAACTTTACCGTCAGCAACTTCAGTTTTCACTTCGTCAATTGCTTTTTTAGCATCGTCTGATAAGAAACCTTCTGTTAAATCAACACCGCCGTCTTTAAGACCATATACTAAGTGTTCGCCACCAGGGAATTTGTCTTCTAAAGCACGGTTAGAAATATCTTGTACTGCTGCACCAACACCTTTAAGCGTAGAAGCCAGTGTACAATTGTCTTCTTTACCATCGGCAGTTTCAAATTTACCTTCTGCTTCTTGGTCGCTATCTACACCGATAACCCAAACTTTGTTGTCTTTTAATTCTGCTTCAGTTGATTTTTTGTTTAATTCTTTTGCTTCAGAAAAGACACCGGCACCAGTACCACCAGAAGCGTGGAAAATTACGTCTACGCCATCACGGTACATTGCTGCTGCTAAAGCTTTCCCTTTAGCGGCATCGTTAAATGAAGCTGCATATTCGTTTTCAATTGTAATTTCTTTGTTTAATTTTTTCGCTGCATCTTTAACACCTTGTGTGAAACCAGCATCGAAGCGGTCGATTACGGCACCTTCTTCACCACCGATAAAACCAACTTTATTAGTTTTTGTTGTATAAGCTGCTGCGTAACCTGCTAAATAAGAAGCTTCATTATCTTTAAAAGTTGCAGAAGCGACGTTGTTTTTGCCATCGATAACGCTGTCGATGATAACAAAATTAGTATCAGGATTTTGATCTGCTGCTTGGCTGATTGCATCTGTTAATAAATAACCTACACCAAAGACAGTTTTAAAACCATTTGAAACAGCATTGTCAATGTTTGTTGTGTATTGTGACGCATCATTTGATTGGAAGTAGTTAAAACCGCCCACACCTTTTTCCAACTTGTGTTCTTTACCCCAAGCTTGTAAACCTTCCCAAGCAGATTGGTTGAAAGAACGGTCATCAATCCCGCCAATATCTGTTACGATTGCTGCACTGTGTTTTGGATCTTTGCCTTCATCTGAACCGCCACCTGTGCTATCAGTGCTGTTGCTACCGCCGCTACCGCAGGCACCCAACAACATGATTGATGCTAACGCAACTGTTGCCAGACCAAATAATTTTGCTTTTTTCATTTCTGTAAAGCCCCCTAAAAGTAAGTTTTTTTCAACAGCCCGAATGACTGAATGAACATAGTTAGCGACTAGTCAAAACTAGTCAAAATCTTTGTCAGTAAAAGAATATGGTAATAATTCTCCTACTGTCATCTCTTTTGTTACACCGTTTTTACCCACTAATGTAACAGGCATATCCGGCGGGCAAAATTCTGCCATCACTTGGCGACAAGCGCCACATGGTGAAATGGGTTCTGGCGTATTTCCAGCTACCACTAAATGACTAAATTCTCTTTCGCCTTCAGAAACTGCTTTAAAAAAAGCGGTCCGCTCGGCGCAATTGGCTAGCCCATAAGAAGCATTTTCAATATTTAGCCCTTGATAAACTTTGCCTTGTTTTGTGACTAAACAAGCCCCCACAGGAAAATGAGAATAAGGCACATAGGCTTTTGTTAGCGCATCTGTAGCCACTTCAATCCATTCTTCTTTTGCTTTCATTTTTTCACCTGACCTTAATTATAGATCTCAGATTGCATATTAATTGCGTTTAATAGCCGCCACCTTGTGCACCAGTTACAATCGCAATACTAGCAGAAGTACCTAAGCGGTTAGCACCAGCTTCCACCATTGCCATTGCTTCTTGTTCGTTGTGGATGCCACCAGATGCTTTCACACCCATTTCAGGTCCTACAGTTTGACGCATTAAACGAACATCTTCTACCGTTGCCCCACCAGTTGAAAAACCAGTAGATGTCTTAACAAAATCCGCTCCCGCAGCTTTGGCTAGCTCACAAGCTTTGACAATTTCTTCATTCGTTAACAGCGCCGTTTCAATAATTACTTTGACTAACGCTTTATCTTTAGCAGCATGAACCACTGCTTCAATATCTTGTTGTACTTTTTTGTATTGGGCAGATTTTAACGCACCAACATTAATGACCATATCAACTTCATCAGCACCATTATGAATCGCATCTGTTGTTTCATAGGCTTTCACTTCAGATGTATTTGCACCTAAAGGAAACCCAATTACGGTACAAACCGCTGTTGGTTCACCTTTTAATTGTTCCGCTGCAAAACTTACCCACGTTGGATTGATGCAGACAGAATAAAAATGATATTTTTTTGCTTCTTCAATAATTCGCAATACGTCTTCTTGTGTCGCGTCTGCTTTTAAAATAGTGTGGTCAATCATGCGATTTAATTCCATTTTGGACAACTCCTAAATATTTAGTTTGTAAATTTTTTTATCCTTTACAAAACCCAATTTTTTAAAAAACTTTCATCATACTTATTTTACCATGTATTCAGCTAATCAAAAAATGATTCCTGTAAAGACACTTATTCAGTAATAATGTCATGAATAAGTGGTGGTTCACTACCGTTTTCACCAATGGTAATATTGTTATAAAGCAATTCTTTAACATTTGTGACATCTTCTGTGTTGCTGTAAATTGTCAGTAACGATTCACCTTTTGCTACTTTGTCACCAACTTTTTTATGCAGTTTTAACCCGACTGCATAGTCAATTTCATCTTCTTTGGTTTTTCTTCCCGCCCCTAAAAGCATGGCGGCAATACCAATTTCATTGGCAACAAGTTGGGTCACTACCCCGCTTTTTTTAGCCGGTAAAGCAATCTCATATTGAGCGGTTAGTAAACGTTGGGGCGCATCAACTATTGTTTCGTCGCCACCTTGATTTTTAATCATCTCTTTGAATTTTGCTAATGCCTTACCAGAAGATAGGGCTTCTGCTAACATTTTCCGCGCCTCTTCTAATGTTTGCGCTTGTTTGGCTAACACTACCATTTGGCTTCCTAAGGCATAACACATTTCGACTAAATCTTCAGGGCCATTACCTTGTAGCGTTTCAATTGCTTCCACTACTTCTAAACTATTACCAATGGCTTCACCTAAAGGTTGGGACATATCAGAAACTACTGCCATTACTTGGCGATTGGCTAATTTCCCAATTCGTACCATCGTATGAGCAAGGCGGCGGGCATCTTTAATGTCTTTCATAAAGGCGCCATCTCCTGTAGTTACATCTAAGACGATAGCATCTGCACCGGCCGCAATTTTTTTACTCATAATGGAGCTAGCTATTAATGGAATCGAGCTTACTGTCGCCGTCACATCTCGCAGGGCATAAAGTTTTTTATCCGCAGGGGCTAAATCACCTGATTGGCCAATCACCGCTACTTTACTTTCATTTACAACCCGAATAAATTCTTCATCCGTAAGTTCAATTTTAAAACCAGGAATTGCTTCTAATTTATCCAATGTGCCACCAGTAAAACCAAGACCACGACCAGACATTTTAGCGACTGGAACCCCGACACTTGCCACAAGGGGAGCTAAAACCAAAGTCGTCGTGTCTCCCACACCACCAGTAGAATGTTTATCGACTTTTATACCGTCAATAGAAGACAAATCAATCACTTCACCAGAATGCGCCATCGCTAAGGTTAAGTTCGTAATCTCCTCATCTGTCATATCGGTAAAATAAATTGCCATTAATAAGGCACTCATTTGATAATCAGGAATTGTACCTTTAGTGTATTCCGTAATAATAAAGTCAATTTCTTCTTTAGATAACAATTGACCATCACGCTTCTTTTCGATCAAATCGACCATTCGCATGCTTTTTCCTCCTCAAGTCCAGTGTCATTATACAACAATTTTTCGATTGGTAAACCACTTTAGTAAAACAGTTTACCTAATAAACTCCATCGCGCTAAAGCGCTTACAGGAGCAATATACTGTATTAATTCTCGCTTGTCAAGGTCCTCACACTCTCACGAATAATTAATTTAGTATCAAATACTTTATTCGGAATTCGACGTTCTGGAAACTCAATTGCATCGACTAAAAACTTCGCGGCATAAAAACCAATATCAAAAGCTGGCTGTAAGACCGTTGTCAGTGGAGGTGTGACGTATTCTGTTAAATTCAAACCATCAAAACCAATCACAGAAATATCTTCTGGTACTTTTTTACCTAACTCGTAAATAGCTTGGTAACACCCAATCGCCATGGAATCGTTGCTACAAAAAATAGCCGTTAACTCTTTTTGCCGTAGTAATTCTTTAGCCGCCTGATACCCACCAGCTACTGTCAATTCATTTTCCACCACGTAACGACTTTTATAAGCAATTCCGTGATCTTTTAGACAGTGACGGTAACCATTAAAACGTTCTTGGAGTTGATAATAACCCGTACTTTCCTTTAACATACCAATATTTTTATGTCCTCGTGAGATTAAATGATTAATCGCCTGGTAAGCACCTTCATAATCTTTCACAATTAAACGACCACTATTACGCTGATTAATCCCACGGTCGATTAAAATCGTTGGCATATTGTTATAAATCGGACTCCCCAACTCATAGCCACTTGCTAGTAAATGCGGTGTCGCCAATAAAACACCATCGACAGAACGATGACTCAATTCCTCCAGATAAGTAATCTCTTTTTCCTGACTTTGCTGGGAGTTACAAAGAATAATCATATAGCCGAGTGGATTAACATAGCGTTCTGCGCCTTCCACCACTTTTGAAAAGAAAAAGTCGGTCACATCTGGAATAATCATTCCAATCGTTTTGGAACGCCGATTAATTAAGTTTGAGGCAAAAAAATCGGGTTTATAATGGTATTTATTCACAATATCCCAAACTCTTTGTCGTGTTTCACTACTAAAACGTGTTCCTTTGTTATTTAAGATTTGCGAAACCGTCGTCACCGAAACGCCCGCCATCTCTGCTATTTGCTTAATTGTCAACTTCATTTTTATCCCCCCACACGCAATAGTGTACCAAAATCTACTTTAAAAAAATAGGGAGTTAAAAGAGGATGTAAGAAATTACAAGCGCTATTTCATTTCTAAAATACATTCATGCATCAAAGATCTTCCCCCCTTTTTCCATCAAAAAAATCTCCTCCACCAAATCGGCAGAAGAGATTTTTAACGAATGATTAAGCGGTGTGGGATCGTCAGTTGAGCATTTTTTTCTTCATAAAAAAGTTGGAAGGCCGCTTTGCCACATTGTTTTAATTGATGATCAACAGTCGAAAATTGCAACAATTGGCTGACTAACAAATTCTCCCGACCAATTACAAAAGGCTTTTGCTCGGGCGGGTATTGAGCTAAAATCATCGCTGCCACTTCATCCCCATTAGTAATAATCCCGTCTACTTGGCGCTTTTGGAAAAATTCCGCGGCTTGAAGACCATCTTCAGCATGAATACAGTCCCAGAAAATATCCGCTTCATCAAAAGCAGGAAAATACTTTTTGCTTTGGGCAATCGTTAAAATTGAGTTGCCACTTAGCCGTTTACTACGCCCTAAAGTTAGGCCTAAACGCTTTATACCTTGCTTTTTTAAATATAGAATACTGGCTTTTAACGAAGCGGCCAGATCAATGGCGACAAAACGGACTTCTTTTAAATCCGATGCTTCACAAAACACAATATTATTTTTCGCTAAATAAGGTAAAAAAACATCCATATGATTGGCTCGCGTGGTGACAATTAGACCGTCAAAACTTTTAGCGGCTAATTCTTCCAGATAACTTTTTTCCAATTTTTCGTCATAATTTGTCGGTAATAATGTAATTTTATATTGGTGGGCAAAAGCGGCTTTCATAATTCCCTTTAATAACTGATTATAAAAAGGGTGATCGACAAAAGGCACGATAACTCCCACGTTTTTCGTAATGCCTTTGCTCAAATTTTGCGCCGTTCGATTAGGCTTATAATCTAGGGCGTTCATGACTTCCAAAACTTTTTGTCTTTTTTCTTCTGCCACATAAGGATGATTGTTAATCACCCGCGAAATGGTCGTCACCGAATACCCCGTCATTTTTGCAATATCTCGAATATTTGCCACTTTTCCCACCTCTAATTTATCTTACTTAGACAGCTACTGGTAATTGTTGATAAAGATAGTCTATCACAGCTAGGCCTGCTTCATAAACTTGGCAACTCATTTCTCCTTTGCCAAAAGAAAAGCGACGACCGCCATAATATTCATCAAAAACCTGCCAATCTAGTTTACAAATATCTTCTGCTAAAAGCACTTTTGATTGCAAGCCGCTAACATCAGTTAATATAATTTTTCCTGCTTTAATCTCCACTTGCACATAATAAAGTTGCGTAATGCCATTTTGAGTTAATTTCACATAAGTAAACATAAACCTTCCTCCTATTTCCGTTTCAGATTGCCGGTTAAAAAGCGCTTTTTTAACTACATTCAAAGCATAATCTATGAAACTCGTTTCAGAGCAAGGAAAAAAACTCACTTTTTATCAGAAAAACTGAATGAACGTGGTTAGCTCTTAAGTAATAAGCCATAATCTTGATAAATTGTTTGGCAAAATTCTTAAATTTCCGGCTGATTAACGCAGAGAATTCGTTCATGCTGCTAGATCAATAGAAAAGCTAAACAAATGCGTTTAACTCTTTAGCATTCAGGCAAAATGATACGAAATTCGAGGGGCAATTTCGTATCATTTCGTCTGAATATCCCTAAGATTTCGTTTGCAAAACTAGATCAATATATATCCCGCCTTACAAAAAAACGCCAGCCCCTCATTAAGTTTGCGAGAAGCTGACGATTTTTCATTAATCTTCTTTGATGCTTTGTAAAATATAGTAGCCTTTATCTTTGGTTAAAATTGTGCAGTTGCCAAAAACTTCTTTCATTTTTTTCTCGGCGCTCGGTGCACCTTGTTTTTTCTGAATGACCACAGTTAGCGTTCCACCTTCTGTTAAAAGCGGATAGGCGTCACTTAAAATCGTGTGGACGACTTTTTTACCTGCGCGAATCGGCGGATTACTTAAAATTGCCGCATAAGCTGTCTCGTTCACAGTTTCGTAAATGTTGCTTTCATGAATTACCACATTTTCAATCTGGTTGCGCCCAGCATTGCGTTTTGCTAAGTCGATGGCACGTTGATTGACATCGATCATTTCTACAAAGCGCTCAGTAGTTGCGGCCAATGTTAAACCGATTGGTCCATAGCCACAACCAACGTCTAAAAGTGGCCCTTTAGGCAAATCCGTAGCCGAAAAAGTTTCAATTAAAACTCTTGAACCATAGTCGATTGTATTGCGGGAAAAAACACCACTATCTGTTACAAAATGAAATTTATGTCCTTTTAATTCAAAATCAAATTCAGTAAAGTCGTGGGCCGCATGGGGTTGGTTGGTATAATAATGATCACTCATAATTTCATCCTAATAATTTATTTTTAATATCACGAGCAATTAAAGCTCCTAATAAATGATACCCAAATTTAGAAGGATGTAAACCATCACTTTGTAAAAATTCTTCTGGCTCTGGGTAAACTGACATGTGATGATACATATCAATGTAATTGACCCCTGTTTCTTGTGCAATATCTTTTGCCATTGCAATGTATTTTAGTAGTGTTTCTTTATCGCCAATGGTGCGAATTGTAAAATCAACCCAACTCGGTCCTACCAAAATAACTTTTTCAACTGGGAAAGAAGCAATCATTTTCTTTAAGTTTTCGCCATAGCCCTGGATATTTTGACCATCATTTAAAGCGTCATTAATCCCCACATTTAGCGCGATAAAATCAGGATTTTCTGCCACCGCTTTAGGTAATTGTTCTAACGCTGTAGTCGTTGAAGCTCCTCTTTCACCTAAATTTACGACTGTATAATCAGGAAAACCCATGCCAGTTAAAGTTTCTAAAACATATTCATTTAACAAATTCGTTACTTCACCTTCAAAAAAACCAGCTGCGATGCTATCGCCCATGATGACAATTTTTTTCATCTTCCTCGCTCCTTTTTTAATTTTCGCACATACTCTGTCTCTTTTTGTTAGACTCTTCCTCTTTATACTAGCAGAAAGGTTGGTAAACTGCATTTATTTGTGTTTTCACTAATAAAGCGGACTGTTTTGTGTTAAAATGTTCGCGAAGTCTGCCAATCAGGTAGTCCACCATTATTTTGTCAGTATCTTTTATTACGCATTAATTAATGGTAGCAAAGCAACCTAAAGGAGTCGCTTATGGAGGAAAAAATCAATTACTACAAAATCTCGCGCCAAGAATGGCAAGGATTTTACAATAGTAAGAATATGCCACTAACCCAAGAAGAATTAGATGGCATTAAAAGTTTAAATGATCGCTTATCCATGCAAGATGTGGAAGATGTTTATATTCCGTTGTGCCATTTGATTCACCTTTATATGAAAGAAGCGGAATCTTTAAATTTAAGTAAAGGTCTTTTTTTACATCGCTATGTCAAAACACCGCCTTTTATTATTGGAATCGCCGGTTCGGTTGCTGTAGGAAAATCAACGACTGCCCGCTTAGTCCAAACCTTGCTGTCTCGCCTGTTTCCAAGACGCAACGTCCAATTGATAACTACAGACGGTTTTTTATACCCTAATGCTACACTCCAAGAAAAAGGCATCATGGATCGCAAAGGTTTTCCTGAAAGCTATGATATGGAGCGATTAATTCAATTTTTAAATGAAGTCAAGTCAGGCAAAAAAGAGATTAAAGTGCCGGTTTACTCCCATAGTGTTTATGATATTGTGCCCGATCAATTTGAATTAATTGAACAACCAGATATTTTAATCGTTGAAGGAATCAATACTTTACAACTGCCACAAAATCAACAAATTTACGTCAGCGACTTTTTTGACTTTTCTCTTTTTGTGGATGCAAACCCAGAATTAATTGAACAATGGTATCTGGAACGCTTTGAACAATTACTCGACACCGCCTTTTTAGATCCAACCAATTATTACTATCAGTTTGCTATTGGAGACCGCAAAAAAGCGCTTGCTATGGCTGAAAACGTGTGGCAAAATGTGAATTTGAAAAATTTAGAGGAGTACATCTTGCCTACTAGAAGCAGAGCAGATATAATTCTCCATAAAACAAACCATCATTTAATTGATGAAATCTATTTGCGAAAATATTGATTTTATTTTCATGCCTGTTAAACTGCTTGTAAGAAGCTTACTTCTTTACAATAAATAATCTAAAGAATCGAGGGATTTAACTGTGACACATGTTGACCACCTACCCACAGTCGAAAAGATTATCGTTTTAGACTATGGTAGCCAGTACAACCAATTGATTACACGCCGCATCCGTGAGTTTGGTGTCTTTTCTGAATTGATGAGCCACAAAATCACTGCAGAAGAAGTCAAAGCCATTAATCCAAAGGGAATTATTCTTTCTGGCGGACCAAATAGCGTTTATGATGAAGGCGCCTTTGGCATTGATGAAGAGATTTTGAAGTTAGGAATCCCAGTTTTAGGTATTTGTTACGGCATGCAGCTAATCACTTATAAATTAGGTGGTAAAGTTGAGCCCGCATTAAACAAAGAATATGGTAAAGCCGAATTAGAAGTAACCGCAGACGACGCGGAGCTTTTTGCTGGCACACCGAAAAAACAAACCGTTTGGATGAGCCACGGTGACTTGGTAACCCAAACACCAAGTGGTTTTGAAGTTGTTGCAACAAGTAAAGATTGCCCAATTGCTTCCATCCAAAATAAAGCAGACAAAATTTACGGTATCCAATTCCATGCTGAAGTTCGTCATTCAGAACACGGCAATGAATTATTAAGACACTTTGCAATGGACGTTTGTCAATGTAAAGGCGACTGGTCAATGGATAACTTTATTGACATGCAAATTGCTGAAATTCGCAAAACTGTTGGCGACAAAAAAGTTTTACTTGGCCTATCAGGCGGGGTAGATTCTTCTGTTGTTGGGGTTTTATTACAAAAAGCCATCGGCGACCAATTAACCTGTATTTTTGTAGACCACGGCTTGTTGCGTAAAGATGAAGGCAAACAAGTCATGGAAAGTCTTGGCGGCAAATTTGGTTTAAACATTATTAAAGTAGATGCCAAAGATCGTTTCTTAGACAAATTAAAAGGTGTCTCTGATCCTGAGCAAAAACGCAAAATCATCGGGAATGAATTCGTCTACGTCTTTGACGATGAAGCAACTAAACTTGCCGGTAAAGAAGGCATTTCCTTCTTAGCCCAAGGCACACTTTACACTGACGTAATCGAATCTGGAACTGAAACTGCCCAAACCATTAAGTCTCACCATAATGTTGGTGGTCTTCCTGAAGATATGCAGTTCAAATTAATTGAACCATTAAACACTTTATTTAAAGATGAAGTGCGGGAATTAGGAACACAGCTAGGCATGCCCGATGCTATCGTTTGGCGCCAACCATTCCCAGGCCCAGGTCTTGGTATTCGTGTCTTAGGTGAATTAACCGAAGAAAAATTAGAAATCGTCCGTGAGTCAGATGCCATTTTACGAGAAGAAATCGCTGCAGCCGGTCTTGATCGAGACATCTGGCAATACTTCACTGTATTACCTGGCATCCGCTCTGTCGGTGTTATGGGTGATGGCAGAACTTATGATTACACAGTCGGTATCCGTGCAGTAACATCAATCGATGGAATGACAGCCGATTTTGCCCGTATCCCTTGGGATGTATTGCAAAAAATTTCTGTCCGCATCGTTAACGAAGTAGATCACGTTAACCGCATCGTGTACGATATTACCTCTAAGCCACCTGCAACTGTGGAGTGGGAATAAAGAGCCAACAGAATATGGAAGGGGAATCCCGATAAATCAACATTCTTCAATAGCTAAAAGACTTGATTTTCATTAAAAATAAGATGGTTCCCTACCATTTTCCCTACCAAAAAACCCTTGTCAGATTAACGGCTGACAAGGGCTTTTTCTTTTGTTCACTACTTTTTAGAGCTAATTAGCTCAACTTTTTTTCAAGCAACTGAAAATACTTTAATAGTTGTTCCTAACATACTTCAACACTTTCCCCCACTAAGTAGAGCTTCATTTTCGAAGTAAAAAGAAGCTCATGTTGCAAATACTTGTCATCATAGGCGGTGATTTCATCTTCTGCAACGCTCCCGTAGCCGTCATCTGTAACAAAATCATCCGTATTAGCAAATTTGTACTGTAAGCAATCATACCGAAAAGAAAATTTCTGTATATTTTTCCATTTAATAATATAGTCAATATTTTCATAAAGATTACGTAAATACAGATTGACTTCTATTACTAGATTTGCTAATTCTTCTACTTCTATCTTTACTAATCGATAGTCATGAAGAGAATTATCTTTTAGAAAATGATATGAAGTACCCAAACGTTTAGATAATTGTTCTAAATTTTTATAATAACCTTCGATATCCCAGTGTTCATCATTAACAAAATATTCCATTTATAGGTATTCTCCTTATCTAAATGAATACTAAGAAAAACGCGCCCCAACTAGCTATTGCAGAAGCAGCAAAAATTGCAAAGCCAACTACAGCAATAAATATTCCAATTGCAATTACAATATCAGCCGTTTTCTTCATATTTAATTTTCGAGCTTTAATTTTCGAACGAGCTGCATTCATACTTTTTAAATCTTTTTGAGCCTTTTTATAATCATTTAGCCCTTTAACCTTTTTTTGAATATCTTTAGGTACTCCTCCTCTTGTCATATTTGTTCCGTGAGAATTGGATCCATCAACGTTTTCAGTAACATCTTTATTTCCTTTTTTCACATGTACATGTGGTTTTGTGTCATTACTCCCATGCGGTCTATCTACCCTTACCTTGTAGCCTTTTCCTAAATCATGCCACTGTCCATAACCACGTGTCAACGCTTCATTTTCTTCTGGAGTCCAATATGATTCAGAAATATCTACATCATAATTTTCTAACATTTTTTGTAGCTTAATTACTTCTTTATCTTGTTCATCCGGGTTAGCTATGCTTGCAACTAACTCTGCCTGATTAAGTAATTCCCTGGCAGCATCATTTTCTAAGTTTGATGCAAATACTTGAGATGGATAAATCAATAACAAAAAAAACGTTGAAAATAGAATCATTTTTTTCTTCATAACAAATCAACTCTCCTCTTTAAATAGAATACATTAAACAAGCTTTTCTAACTTTTTTCACTAGCTCCTTTCGTAATTTATATTTTTATATTATTACTGAATTTTCTTTTAACCTAGCAACTATTAATTTACACTCAGCAACTAATTTATATAGCAACCAACAGTTGCTAGGTTGCATCCACTAGTTGCTATAAAAGAAACTCCTTTCCGTGTATGTTAACTACATGGAAAGGAGTTCTTTTAATGAAAAAAATAATTTTATTCGCATTCGTTATTATTTCTAGTTTTGTGAGTTGTTCTATAAGTTTTGCTAGCGAAATTACTTCTTCAAAAAACAAAGTAGAAATATCTTACGACTTAATTCAAAATGGAGATCAATATTTTAATATCCCCACCGAAGAAGGGATAATTGAAATATCTATCGAAGAGATTTCAGATTACTCCACTAACTTACTACGAACCATTAAATCTGGTACTTACCTAATCAAATATTCTTCTCCAGATGCTTGGAAAGCCAGCTTTAAAACAAAGATTAGCTCTGGCAAAATGACCTCTGTATTTTCAGGTAATGCAATTCCTACTACCGGAACTATCTCTCAAAAAAATTTACGATTAATCAATTCAAAAGAAAGTCGCTATTCTTTTATTTGGACAAAAGGATACGTTAATAATTCAGATGGCATTAAAGCAATAATTTCTGGAAATAGCCTCAAAGTATCTGGATTCTAATTTATTCTACTAATTCAACAGAACTATCCCCATAGTGAAAAATCCAAGAATTTGCCAATAAAAAGCTATTATATATGCTTAAAAGACAGCAGCAGATACAAATAAATTTCAGTAACTTATGAAATCTATCTGTTGTTGTTATTTTTTTATACAATATCAAAGGGATAATAATTCCTAAAGGCGGTATAGCACAAGAAACTATTGCCAATATCATAAGTAATAGACTATCATCCCTTTTCATTTCTTTATGCGGTTCTGTTCTAGACTCTATCTTACTATCCTCAATACAGATCGTATCATTACTATTGTCTACGTTGCGATTTCTGTTTCGTTCATCTTCCTTAAGCAACTCATCAATCGAAACATTATAGATTTCACTCAATAGAACTAAATTATCTAAGTCTGGATACCCTTTACCAGTTTCCCATTTTGAAATAGACTGACGGGTAATATTGAGTTTAGTTGCAACTTCCCCCTGAGATAGCCCTATCCGTTGTCGGTTCAGCCTCAATTGATCACCTAGCGACATACCATCAACCCCTAATTTAAATTAAGTTTACTTTTCAAACCAATCCTCAAGCTGATCATCACTAATTTTATTGGACAGATTAATTAGCCCCGGTCTTAATGTCTGAATTGTTTCCACCAACTCTTCGCCACCAAACAATCCTGTAAATGTTCTATCTGTCAATTCTTTAGACAAATGATTAAGTAACTGAATGGTCTGCTGATTGTCAGAAAGTATATTGATCAATTTCCCAATCAAATATTTATCTTCAAATTTACTATTTGCAAAAAAATCAAATTTCGCAACCTCTTCTTTTACTACTTTTATCATATCATCTTTTTTTCATAGTTAAATTCGCCGGCTACATTCATGTATTCGATGATACCACTCGTAATAATGGTGACTGCCTCATCTTTCTTCTGTTTAGATAATTCGTCGGCAATCGGTAAATTTTTTATCTGATCACGTACCATTTTTTGAAGTTCTTCTTTAATGACTTCTTGTTGCAGTTCATAAAAATAATCATCCATAAACTCCTCACATGGATAACCAACTTCATTTTCCCATGCCGGATTTTTAAATTCCCCAGTGTAAAACTCTTCTTTAATTTCTTTCACAACTTCTGGATGTTCTTGCACAATCCTATTCTGCCCTTTTAACTGCAAATAGTCCGCAATATATTCATCAATATCACCAAAGTAAAACCAGCCTACCGGTTTCCCACTAATACTAGATAATTGATTAATGACACTTTCAGGAGCTAGCGCATAGCCTTGAACATAGGAACTGATTGTTGGTTTCTTTATCCCCAAGCGATTTCCTAACTCTGTAAAGGACAGATTCATACTCTCTTTGATTTCTTTGATTCGTTGTCCTACCTTCACTTTATCAGGTTGTAATAAGCCAAACATAGATTACTTCCTCCTTGTCATTTTCCCTATTATATCACTCGTATAAAATTTCGTATATATTTTTTTGCTAAATCTCTTGACTTCGTATAAATAAACGTATAAAATACAAATCGTAGATGGCCATCTATATTTTTTTAACCCAATCGTATAAATTATCGTATATCAAAAAAGGAGGGCTATTATGCCAATTAAAATCAATGATCTCACTTTACCAAAAGAAAAACTCGAAAAAGAATATCAAGTTGTCAATGTTACTCGCTGGCAAAAAGACGGAGAAATTCTAGGTTGGAGTTACGAATGTATCCTACCAAAACTCCGCTACGAGAAAATCAGTGTCAAAGTCAAATCTGAATATCCTGTGATTACTCCGGAAGAACTTACCCAACAAGGTTTAGCCATGGTTACATTTGCCAATTTAGTGATTGCACCTTGGGGTCGCTCTAACGGTCAATTTGTCAGCTATGGTTTATCAGCCACGGCAGATGCGGCAACTTTGATTCCGAAAAAACAAGGTCCCACTGCGCAAGACTAATTTTCCTATGGGTTTGTTGGGTGGTTAGGACGAAACGGCGGGGCAGCGCCATAGAGCCGCTTCTGTCCGTTAAGACCGCCCAATAAACACATAGGCTGGAAGGACTGCTTTGCAGGACTTCCCCTTAACTTGATTTATAGAACAACATCTAGAGAAAATAAACGGCTCATTGACAATTGAATAAACAACAAGGAGTGATGATTTTTGAAGGCTTATAATCAGAAAATCATTGAAACTCCCACGTACCTTGAAATTTATGATTATGAAGCAATCATTACTCCGAAACAAAAAGCAGACAAAAATGAAACCAATCCAAAACGAAAAAAAGAATTAGCCTGGCTTTATGAAGAAGAAAATACGACTACTGATAAAAGAAAAAACTATGATGAACTATCCGCTCAAGGACAATACGATAGCTTAAAACGAAAACAAAAACACTATCAAAATATGCGATTTGAAATTGCTCGACTCGTGGATATGAACTTTGACAATCAGACAAAATTTTTAACCCTCACTTTCAGAGAAAACATTCAAGACATTGCCTATGCGAATAATGAATTTAATAAATTTATCAAACGACTAAACTACGAACTCTATCACACAAAAAAATCGAAACTAAAATACCTTGCCACGTGGGAAAAACAAGAACGAGGCGCCATCCATTATCACATTATCCTGTTTGACTTTCCTTTTATCTCCTTCAATCGCCTTACAACCATCTGGGGACATGGATTTGTCAAAATCAACAAGATTGATGTGGATAGTATCGAAAATCGTGGATGCTATATCAGTAAATATTTTGATAAGGACTTGGATATGAAAGAGCATAAGAAAAAAGCGTTCTTCAAATCTCAGAATCTCAAAATACCTAGTGTCACAAAACAACTCGTGGACCAACCTTTTGATACCACAAATCAAGACGTGCTTTATACCAATGAGTATCTTGTAAGACGTCCAATATTTTACAGTGCTGTTAATGAAGATGGGAATCCAGAACAAGTGATGGATTTTCAAGAAAGCACTGTTCGTTATACAAAAATAAAGAAGTAACACTACTAATCAATGTCTGTGTTTTCTATGAAAGTGAGTTTATGAAATGAAAAATATGATCTGTCGAAAAGATTTAGAAGAACTTGGATTCAAAACGAATCAAGCTGTCACCATTATTAGACAAGCTAAAGTAAGAATGGTAAACCAGGGATACCCATATTATAATAATAAAAGAGTTGGGGTCGTTCCCCGACAAGTTATTGAAGAAATTCTAGGGATTCCTCTTTCGCAGGAGGAATAATTATGAAGACGAAGTACCCATGTGTCTATCAAGATAAAAATGGTCGGATTTCCTATCTAGTTGAATTAGGTACAGACCAAGTAACTGGTAAAAGGATTCAGAAGAAAGGAACAAAAGATTCTTTAGGTAAACGATTTTCATCCGCTCGTGAAGCACATAAAGAAGTTATGCGCATCAAAAACGAATACATGGTTGCAAACGGCTTTGCTAATTATGATTTAACCTACAAAGACTTCATGGAACAATCTTACGTTCCTCACTACAAAGCATGTGTTCAAAAAAGTACGTGGGGTTCTCGTGAATGTGGACTCACTCAAATTACTGAACATTTTGGAGATAAAAAGTTACGCGAAATAAATGTACGTGACTGTGAGAATTATCGAATCTGGCTACTCAATGAAAGTGGCTATTCCCAAGCATACAGTTCTCTTATGTATGGTATGTTTCGCAA
Organism: Enterococcus sp. DIV0755b; assembly: GCF_051713765.1. NCBI lineage: Bacteria > Bacillati > Bacillota > Bacilli > Lactobacillales > Enterococcaceae > Enterococcus > Enterococcus sp. DIV0755b. The sequence goes on from NZ_JBIOQN010000001.1 coordinate 271,506, forward strand.
ATCACTCGATTATGCCGTTACTCTCCAATTCTTGAATGATAATATCTCCAAAAGGACAAAAGCAATTCCAAAAGGAAAATCGATTGTTCCCTATTGGACGAAAGAAGAATTTGAAAAAGTTTTGGCAAAAATCTATAAAGACGATTTCTATGAACATATGTGCTTTGTATTAATTTGGTTGTACTATATGACAGGAATTCGAGTAAGCGAAGGTTTGGCATTGAATTGGAATGATGTAGATTTCAAGCGGAAAAAGCTAAGAATTCACCATACTTTGGAAATGGAAAATCAAAAAAATTTTATCCGAAAACCCTATACAAAAACTGAAAGTGGTCTTCGAATCATTTCTTTGGATAATGACACCATTAAAGTACTTGAAGAGTGGCAAAAGGTTCAAAAGAATCATGGAGTAGAGCAATTTATTCTTAGTTACACTGATCTCCCTCTTTATCGTTCAACGGTTCAGAGAATTATTCAGCGCTACGCCAAATTAGCAAAAGTTCCCATCATTCAAGGAAAAGGATTACGCCATTCTCACGTCAGCTACTTAATCAATGAATTTAATGCCGATATTCTAGTCGTATCTCAACGACTGGGACATTCGAGTCCCGAAATCACATTGAAGCACTACGCACATTTGTGGAGCCGCAATGATGAAGGAATTGCAGAACAAATGACTGGGAATATCAAATTTACCTATGCAAAAGAATCAAGTGTTGCGAACTTTAACGGAAATCAAGCAGTAAAAATCTAACCCTACCATTTCCCTACCAAATTGAAGAACAGGCTGGAAAAACACTGGTATAATAGCTTTTTAACGAAGCTACTCATATTGAGTGGGAATAAAAAACAGGTGAAATAAATCTCAATTATGAGTACTGAACCAGTCGAGTAATCTCGACTGGTTTTTGTTTTAATTATTTAGAGGAGACTATACTATTATAATGAATCGTTCGACTAAAATTTTTGCTATTTGTGCACTAGCTGTGTGCGTTAATATTATTTTGGGAACAATTATTGCCTCTGCCCGTATCCCTTTTCTTTATTTTGATGTAGTTGGGACCATTTTTGTAGCGGCAAATTTTGAAATGCGTTATGGCATTTTGACCGCAATCGTTACCAGTTTAGTGATTAGTATCATCAGTGGACCACTTTTTTTACCTTTTATTTTCGTCAGTATCGCGATTGCGATTATTACAAATCTGATAGCAAAAAATGGCTTTGACTACAAACGGGCCTTTTTTACAGGCATCTTGATAACCTTACTTGGTTCTCTGATTAGTGCGCCGATTCGCTTAATCATGTTCGGTGGCTTTTCAAATTCTATTACTGATTTTTTGATTATTAGTTTAAAAGCCAACGGACAAAAAATGATTACAGCAGCTTATTGGGGAGCAGTGACTGACAGCATAGTTGATAAGATATTGTCCTGTTTAGTTGTCGCTTGGGTAATGAAACATCCCCTTTTGAATCGTTCTCGCCTACATTTTTAATCTGTCACTAAAAAGCCACCTCTCAAAAAGAAGTGATTTTTTACCAGTCATATGATGACTACCTAATACGTTATACTAAAAGAGATGAGAATTATAAAACCTTTCTCTAAGGAAAATTTTCTCTGCAAAGTGCGCGATTCATGTGTTAATAACTCTTTGGCAACTGGAATTTCGCCAAAGAAAACAACATCTGTCAAATTGAGCAAATGGCACAGTTTGTCATCAGATGTATTCTTAGCAGTAATTTCCATACACCAAAGATTTATTTAATATCATAGCATCACTTTTGTTATGAACAAAAAAAGTTCATAAGCACATAAAAGTATAACGAACTGTTTTGGCTCTCAAGTAGTAAACTGAAATTAAAAAATTTCGACAACTTACTATCCTAGGGAGCCCGTTCGTTTATAATGCTTAACTAAAGAAAAACACAATACCTAAATCATTGTGAAGCATATAATCACTTTATCTTTAAAATAACCCGCTATAAACAGACGCATAAAAAGCGTTTGCTTACAGCGGGTTTTACGTTACTAAAAATAGTCAAATTTTTGGAGTAAACAAAATCTATCCTTGATTTTCAACACTTAGAGTGCAGTTTGTTACATCTAAGTATTTTTTCCATGTACCAGTAAGGGGTTGAAAAAACCACTGGCTTTAACATTGCCTATAAATTTACTTACTTTATACACTTGCCTTTTACTTCTATATATCACTTAAAAAAATCAAACCAACACGCTTCATACTTCCCCATTTTTATAAAGAATCAATTACTATCCAGATCTTGCACATGTTTTTGCTCGCCATCTTTATATACTTCAAAACCATAACTTTCTAAAGCACCAATCATCTCGTTAACAGTATAATCCCGCATGGACGCAGGCGAGAGCACTTTAATCATATCTCCTTGGCTCAATAACCACATTTTCATTCCATAACCATCATTAACTTGCATTTCAATGGTGTAAACATTATCTTCTTGTCGAATAATTTTAGAATTGGGAAAGCGATCCAAGACATAAACTGGATCAAAATAAAATTCCACTATCATGGTAATGGGCTGACCAAAATATGAAAATTTACCGGTCTGATTGCGTAACACGCCCCCTTCATAACGTTCTTTGTATGCTTTGTGGGGTAAATACTCCGCTAGCTTTTGCAGGTTTTCCATGTTGTTAATGCGAAACTTATTCATCTCAGTTAAATTTGCATTGTCTTTACCATAATGATTATCTGAAATCATATAAAAATACATATCCGAAAAATGAATCGCTTCTGGTAGACGTTTCAACGTTTTGGTAACTCCATTTTTTGTATAAGTAAACTCTACCAATCGACTTTCTTGAATCGCTTCACAAATTAGCTGAATTTGATCTAATAAGTCATTTTTGGCTACACCTTCATAATAAAATTCTTCATTACGTAAGAAATTTTGCAATATTTCGGGTTGTTGGGCCATAGAAAGTAACTTTTCGTGCATTTGTTTTAACTCATGGGCATTAAATACGCGACTGCCATAAAGAATTTTTAGCAAAACCAGTAACTCTTCATCTGAAAGTTTTTCTAAATCAAATAAATTCCCGTAATCTTTTAATTGATAATTTCCTTTACCATCACGAGCTACAAAAACCGTTTCACGCATTGTTTTTCCTTCTATTTCTTCTAAAAGAACTTCATCAATAATCGCCATATCCCGCTGAATCGTGGATTCTTTTTTGTCAAATGTTGCCATTAATTCTCTTTTCGTAATCTTTCTACCACGCAACAATTGCAAAAAAATCATTAATATGCGCTTTTGTCCATTCACAAAAAAGGCCTCCTTGTCATTACTTCTCACTCTTTATTATAAACTAAAATTTCTCGCACATAATATTTTCCCACAACTTCAGTTACGAATTATCTTATCATCAAAACCAATTTCCTCCACTCCTTAAAATGCGAGTAAAAACTAATCCAGTTTCAATGGGGCAACAAGGGCTAAAAAAGGAAGAACCGCACCAAAAGTACGCTTTAAAGAGTACTTTTGGATGCGGTTTTTAGAATTTAATTTTGCCTAGCCATTATTTATTTTTTCGATAAAACAGATAAACTACTCCAGCTAATAGCCCCGTTCCACCAATCACCAAATACCAGTTTGGCTGATCTCCTGTTTTAGGATAATGGGTATTAGTTGAGCTGGTGGGTCTATTGGTGGTTGCATCAGACTTCCCTGGCGTAGAATTTGTCGTACTTGTCGTGGAATCTGTTGTCGTTGTGCTATCTGTTGTACTTGTCGTTGAGTCTATTGTCGACTCAGTTGGTGTTTCCTTTTCATTCACCATATTTAACAACAGGACTTGTGTCTCATTTTCTTGGGTCAAACTAAAAGTTAACGGTGTTTGATCAAGAACATAGCCTGGCAAAGTTTTTTGTTCGACAAATTGATAATCTCCAAAAGGTAAATCTTTGACAAAGATACGGCCATTTTCATCTGTCGTATAAGTACCCAATGCCGTACCGTCCGCTTTTTCCAAACTGAACACAACGCCACTCATTACCATGTCACTCGTATCTCTTTTTTCAAGGGCAACTTGGCCTGTAGTAGTAGTTTTCTTTTGGTTTGTAATCGTTAGCGTTTCTTCATCTGTTTCGGCGTTACCGACAAAGAGATGGTACATTTTCCCATCAGGTTGATAGCCAGCAGGCGCTTTTGTTTCAATTACGTCATATTTGCCAAAAGGTAGATTATTAAAATAAGCTTCCCCCTGTTCATTTGTGGTGGCCTTATGACTAAACTCTCTTTCATGATCGTTACGAATGGCAAATTCTGCCCCTGCGAGTGGTGTGCCGCTTTCATCTGTTTTAATGATTTTACCACTACCAAGTTGGACTGCGGTTTTCACATTTGTCCACTTTTCAACCGTAAGCACATTTTCTTCATCATAACCGACGCTAACTTTTTTAACCAGATTGGTACTTCCATAGCCAAGGGGGGCTTTTAATTCCCGCACTTCATAAACGCCTTGGGCTAAATCATCAAAACGCACCATACCGTTAGCATCTGTTTCTTTTTCATTATATTCTCTTTGACCTAATGCGCGCACCCCAAAAATTGCCCCTGGGAGTGCTGCACCAGTATCTTGATCGGTTTTCTCAATTTGTAAAGAACCTGTCTTGAAGACTTCTTTTTGGTTGGTCCAGTTGCCAATATTGACATCTTGTCCTTTTTCACTGACTTTTACAATTAATGGTCGGGGTGTTAATTCATAGCCCGGAATAGCTTTTAATTCTGCTACCGTATAAAATGCGCCTGCTTTTAGATCGGTAAATTGAACTACACCCTGACTATCCGTCTTTTTGGTGATAAAATCTCGTTGTCCTAATTCCCGCACCCCAAACTCAACGCCAGCTAAGGCTTCTCCTGTTGTGGCATCAATTTTTTTCAGTTGAATGCTCCCTTTTTTTGCTACTTTAGCTTTATTTTCAAAGTTAATCACTTTCTTTTGCTCTTGACCATCCACATAAACAATTTGCGTTTGTGGCGCAATTTCATAACCTTCTGGTGAAGTTAATTCAACAAGTTCATAAAAACCAGGTAGAAGATCACCAAATTCAGCATTACCATATGCATCTGTTTCTTCTTTGATAAAATCATGTTCCCGCAATCCTCTTAAACCAAAGACTGCACCAGATAAGGATGCCTGATTTTCAGAATCAAATTTATGAATCTCAAGGCCAACTTTCATCATCAGTTCTTTTTTGTTTTCTAAGGTCAGTTGAATTGTTGTTTTTTCTTCATTAATCGTCACTGCATGAACAGTTGTAGATAATTGATAACCTGCGGGCGCTTTTGTTTCTACTATTTCATATTCGCCATAGGCCAAATTATTAAAGCTTAAATCACCAGCTTCATCTGTTGCTTTCACCGCGATAAAATCGGTGTCCCCTTTTTTACGAATACCAAATTCAGCTCCAGCAAGAGCCGTTTTATCGGCGGCATCTTCTTTGTGCAACTGCACTTCCCCGTCTTGTTCTTGTTCAATCTCTGGTAACCACGGATTATAGAAGTTATGGATCTCCATGCCGTCACGTTGATGTAAATTTTTGGCAAAAACGTAACCGTTAATACTACCTGAGTGATAAACTATCGTCGCATTAGGAGCGATCATACTCCCAATGGTAAAACTATGGTAATAATTTTTGCCATTATCTTTACCATAGTTATCCGACCCATCTTCTGCAATACCAGGGCGTGATGTGTCAGGATAAGAACCGTCATCTTCTAAATAATTTGTAATGCTTTGCGCATTGGGAAAATAAAAGGAAACTTTACTGGCTAATTGACTATACGTCCCCACATCTTGTTGGACAGCGCCAGCAATACTGGTTCCATTCATCACAACTTTTGTAGCTGTGGAACTGACAATAATTTGTTTGTAACGACTCCCTTGGAGATATTCTGCGGGAATAGAAAGTGTTTTAAGCTCTAAAGAATCTTGGGTACTCGTTGGTTTTAAAATCAATACTTGGGCGTCACTTTTTGAAGTGACTAAGTTAAAATTGTCCCCTTCATAAACTGTTTCCCCTAAATTAGTTGTCAATTGCGTTAATTTTTCAGTTAACTGGTCTTGTTGTGCTTGCAGTTTAGCAAACGCACTATCAATGACACTGTCACTAGTTTTGTAAGCAATAGCTGAAAACCATTCCCCTAAATTTTTATAAATCCAATCGTTCATATTCATCCGGCCTACTAGCCAGCCTTGCGTTTTCTCATCATTCGTCCGATTTTCGACGACTGGTTTTACCCAATCATTTTTGGCGCGATTATCAATTTTACCCCCAATCAAGACATTGACGTACTGATCTGGTCGAATCGGGTCTCCGATTGTCGTGTTCACTTCCCGAAATGAAGCACCATAAGTAAATGTTTGTAAATCATCAGGAAAAACGCTATCGCCTTTTACCGCTAATGCACCTTCAGTATCGGCCATGTTTGCCGAATGTTGTCCGGTTAAATAAGCATTGTAATCCCAAAGATTCCCCAACTTATCTTCATCTTCTGCTGGTAATTCTGGGACAGTTGCTCCTTTTACCGCTTTACTTGTTGCTTTTTCTTGTGTTGTTTGAGACGTACTTTGATTAGTTATTTGCTTTGTTTTTGGTGTACGTGTACTTTCACTGATACTTGTACTTTCTTTACTGCTGGTGGCAGTTTGACTTTGCGCAGTTTGTGTACTCGTTTGCACTCCGCTGGTAGCCGTTGCTGATACATCTTTAGTTGTCGTGGTATTTTTTGCTGCAATATCAACCGTCACAGACTCTACATCATTTTGATTTGTACCTTGTTTGGCGCTAATCGTGTATTTTCCGACCGCATCTACCTTGTAATGATATGTAACAATACCAGCCATCACATTCTTTTTAGTCAATTGCAATCCTGTATCTGGCGTCACCGTAACCATTAAATTATCAGGATTTGCAGTTGTTACCAATAGTTCACCTTGATCTGTAACTTGTGTCGGCTGTGGCTGAAATGTTAACGCCAATTTTTGATCTGCAGCCAGTACGGATCCAGAAAAAATAACAGGCAATAAAATTGGTAAAACCAACATTGCCGCAAAAAGAAACTTACCCAACCTTTGAACCTTTCTTTTCATGCTAATCCCCCCTTTTTTGCGAGTATATAATTCTCAAATCAATCTTTCAAGTAATTACCATTTTGACAAGAAAACGATCACAAGAAGTGGGTTATTAGCGCCATAATTCAAACTTTTTGACAAATTAATTTTTGCTAGCTTTAAGACTAAAACCTAGAAAAACGTGTTAAAAAAAACGATTAAAATAACGAACAAAAATGGAATTTAAAATTTACCAAAACCGCACAAGTATGATTGATTCAATTTCATTTCGAATATAAACCTCTTTAAAAAGAGCCCACCTAAATTTATTTCGTTAAATTAAATCTTTTTATCTCTATCTAGATAAATAAAATCAAACAATTTTTTCTCGCCTTTTATTAATGCTACACTGTAGAAAAAGGAGCGTAGCAGATGAAATTCAAATTGAGTCATTTAGATAAGCAACTACGTGTCGTAGGTGCCTTTTGCAGCCTATCACACAAGTAAAATCACCCAAAACTTTCAAAAAAGTCCAATGGCTTTATAAAAAACTTTATGCCAAAAAAGACCCAAAAGTGACGACATTTTTTATCGTGAAGAATGGATTAAAGGAAACGCCGGCAATAAGATTCGTCTTTGTATTTACGGCCCTAAAAACCCCACGACAACAAAACCTACCACCGGGCTACTTTGGCTCCATGGTGGTGGTTATGCCAATGGCTTGCCAGAACAAGAAACAGGAACAATCGAAGAATTTATTCATACAAGTGAGACAATCGTAATTGCGCCAGATTATCGTCTATCTATTGAAGCACCTTTTCCTGCGGCTTTAGAAGATGCTTATGCTAGTCTTTTATGGATGAAAAACAACGCAAAAACGCTTGGTATCAATAAAAACCAATTATTTATTGGTGGCGAAAGTGCAGGCGGAGGTCTGACGTGTTGTCTTTCTGTTTATACCAAAGACAAAGGTGAAGTAAACATTGCCTATCAGATACCACTTTATCCAATGTTAGATGACCGGATGCAAACACCTTCAATGCAAGATAATAATGGGCCCTTGTGGAATATTACCTCCAATAAAACTGCCTGGAAACTCTATCTAGGTACAGCTTTTAAAACAGATGATGTTTCTGTTTACGCTGCGCCAGCCCGTCTTAACACCTACGCAGGATTACCGCCGACTTATTCTTATGTAGGCCGCGAAGAACCCTTTTATGATGAGACCAAAAATTATATCGAGCAGTTGCAAAAAGCCGGTATAAAAGCGCAGCTAGACGTCTATCAAGGCGTATTTCACGCTTTTGATTTAGTCGTTCCTAAAGCCAAAATTTCCAAAAAAGCCCATCATAACTTGATGAAAAATTACAAAATGGCAACAAAAACGTTTTATCAAAGCCAAAATTAATTTATTTTTAGTTTCGCCATTTTTGCGACCCTAATCTCAAATCTAAAAGTAAATTTTTGCAATCAAAAAAGACGAAATAGGCTACTGTGTTAGCTTGCTAAAATCTATCTTCTTTTAGCAAGTACAGTCAGACTAGCTCGTCTTATTTTTTTGATTAAATTAGTGGACTATTTCTATTTTACTGAGTGGATAAAAGCGGAATTTCATTACTCCTTCAAGATTATTTTTGGGGATAAGACCTAAGACGCGGCTATCTGCCGAATTTTTACGATTATCTCCTAAAACCAAATAATAGTCTTTCGGAATTTGGGTTTTATTGCGTAAGTTATCCGCCACTTTTTTATCCAACTGCAAAACTTCCGTACTGTCTGGTAAATTACTGGTATAGCGCATAGCTTCAAAATCTTCTACAATACTTTTTTGGAAAAATAAATACATATTCGTTCCTTGAATCACAAATTTATCACCTGGCATTGCGATGACCCGTTTAATATAAGTTTCTTCTGTATTTTTTTCATCCGGACGAAAGGTAACGATATCAAAACGTTGAATATTTTGTGTTTTTTTTATTAGAATACGATCGCCGTTTGCTAAGGTTGGCAGCATAGAATTGCCAACAATTTGATGGGCTTTGTAGTTGGTCAAAAAGAAAATACAAAATGCAATCGCTACAAATAATAAAAAGTAATCCCAATACTTTTGTAATCGTTGCTTTCGACGGTGACGTAAAATAAGGGCGATTTGAGCTTGTGACAACTTTTTACGCTTTCTTTTTTGAGTCATTGTAGGCGATGTAATTTGTGATTTTTGCTGCTTTTTCTTTATTTCTGCCATCACCTTCAACTCCTAAACTGCATCGTAGAAATAGGAAAAATTATTCCACTGGCAACGCCTAAAATATTTTCTTTGGCAATCAGACCATAGTCACGACTATCCATACCAAAACTACGGTTATCTGCCAAAACCAAATAATGATTTTCAGGAATTCGTTGCTTTTTTGTTCCACGAATATCCTGCAACGTAAAATTTTGCGTCAATTGATAATCTTGCTCTTTAGCTGCTAATAACTCCTCACTTAAGAAGCGTTCCGGTATTTCGCGACTTCCCACGTATAAAATATCGTCGTAATAACGAATATCTTCTCCCGGTAAACCAATTACCCGCCGAATTGCTTGTTTGTTTTGCCCAGGGATGTCAAACGCGATTAAATCAAAGCGCGTGATCTCTTTATGTTTGGCTAAAAGTAAATGATCACCTGCTTGCAAATTAGGCAACATGCTAAAATCTTCAACTTGCCAAACGCGAAAGAATGCTAAGAAAGTACCGATTACCAATAGACTAAAAATCAGGATTGTAATCAGACTGTCCCGCCAAATTTGCTGACGCCTTTTTTGCTCAATATGACGAGCTAGGATACTAAGTTGATAGGGCGTTAATTTCTTTTTCATCATTAGCCCTCCTATTCTTGTTGGAGGGCAGTTTTATTGACCTTAAAGTGCTCAAAAACTTTTTCCTGGGCTAATTGCGTTCTTTTTATATCATTTAAATAACCGGTATTGACATCTTCTGTTTTTAGCTGGGTAATGGAAAGTCCAGCTAAATTAATTCCTAATTGTTTCATGCGGGTGTAGAGTTGTTTTAAGACCAATTTTTCTTCTTTTCCTAATCTTGGTTCAGGAACATTTGAGCCATAACTAACCAAACGCGAAGACAGTTCATAAATAGTCGCTTGCGTCTTTTTTTTATTACTACTATTGGGAAGTTCGGTTAATTGTTTTTCCAATTCTTGCAAGATAAAATAGCCTTGCACTACATTTTCTGAGTCTTTGGCGGTCAAACTGGTAGATTGGTGATACTGAATATAAAAGCTTCCACCAGCAAAAACTGCTGCAAAGATCAGCGCAAAAACTGCATGATTTCTTTTTTTACTAATTTGATTCGTCAATTCCAGTCGATACTCTAGCCAAGCACGTCGCTGTTTTTTATTGGGCTTTAGTGCACTAACTTTACTTAACTTTTGACTACCTACAGTCCAGCCAATCAGTGAAATAACTAAGAAAATTACCGCGAAAATAGCCAGTGATAAGAGGATGACAAAAAGCCAATCAAGTAGTTCCATCACTACCTCCCCCTATTCTTTTTTCTTTTTCGCTGCTAATTTTTTGGCAATTAATTCTTTTTTGCGACGCTCTTTATTCATTTTGCGGACAATTAAATAAATGAGCAGCAACACCAGTAATAGACCGCCGACAATTAGTAAAATCAAACGCCAGTTCAGTCCTGGTTCTTGTACCAAGGTTAAATCGCGTGCATTGTATTTATCTGCTTCTTCATCGGTAATGGTGAATTTTTGCTCCCATTCCCACCGGCCACCTGCTTCCGTTGTTACTAAAATTTTAGCCCGATAATCTCCCGGCACCATTTCCGAACCTTCTAAACTAACCGGAAAATCAATCATCGAGTTTGGGGCCATGCGCATTTGTGATTTTTTCGCATCATATACTACTTCATCGGCATCTGCTTTCATAATCTGCACATCTGTCGTCATACCATCAACAAAATCTGGTTGGATATTGGAATAATTCACATTGATCACATTGCGATGATTTTTAGATGTTGCATAAACCCGATTTAATTTCATTTCTTGTTTTATGTTATCTGTTTTCTTCTCACTTAGTAACATGCCGGTTAGATAGGCAAACTTATTGACTACCATTCCTTGTTGGCTTTGAGATTTTGCCCCTTCCGCATCTTTTTCCTGTAATAAAATACCACCAGCAATATAGCCTTCAAATTCTGATTTAGGCATTGTAATTTCGATATTTAAATCTTCTGATGAATTGGCCGCCAGTTTGACTTCTTTTGGTACTTTTATAATCGATTCAAAAGGATATTTTAATGATTTATCATTTTCAATCGCATTATTACTATACTCAATCACACCACCACTGTTGGTTTTTCCACCATAGGCTCCCACCAAAATGGTGATTTCTTTGTCACCTGTATTGTTCAACTTTATTTTGACTGTCTGTTTTTGTTCTGGTTTCATTAACAAATCAAAATAGCCGACACCCTTATCTATTTGATTTTCCGGTCGGATGACTTCATAAGAGAAGCCACCTTCCACCTCACCGCTCTCATCAGCGTAACTGATGGTTGCATTTCCGAGAAATAATCCTGTTATGTAGACTAAGATTATTCCCAACCAGGCCTTTTTATTCATGGTACACACCCCTTTAGTCATTAAATCAGACGGCTACTTGAAAATGACCACACACCGCAGCCGTCTGAATGGTAAAACTATGTCTTACAAATTATCGTGCATCACCAATTGTCCACGTAACCTCACCGGTATATTCACCTTCTTGCATATTTACTGCCGCCGGTACTTTTAAGGATACGCTATCGTAATTATCATAATTATCATTTTCATCGTAACCAAAAACTAAATCAAATAGACCACGACCGCCATCTGCATCTTGATTGTTGTTTACTATTTCAACCGGCTCATCTGAAATTTCAACACTCGTTTTAACTCCAGTTTGAGGAACTTGTGCGGTTGGTGTTGGTGTTACTGGCAGAATAGAAATATCGTCATAAAGAATCGAGGCACCCTCTAATGTACTACTCGCATTTGTTTCGTGTGTAAATGGTGATGTCAGTTGCGCCATAATACTATGATGATTTTGTTGACCATCAGCTCGAATATCCATATAGCGAACAAAATGCGCCATTGTTACATCATCTTCTGTACCTGTTGCTTTGGTTGTAAAAGGTTTCGCAAAATATTCGCGATCCGCATTCCCGACAGGAATTGAATGCGTGTCAAAGTCTAAATCCGTTACCGATACAATCATTAATGGCCCTTTATCTGGGTTAATTTCGGGTTCATCAATTTCAGGTTCATCTTTTCCTGGTGGTGTTACTTCAGGAATTTCTGGATTACTTTGGTCAAAGCGAATCACACCTTTTCCCGTAACTTCTTCTGGGGCTGCACTTGCGACTGGGGCAACCACGCCTAACGCCAATGCTCCTAGTAATGCTGTGGTAGTTAATTTTGTAATGTTTTTCATCTTCTTTTCCTCCAATTTTTTATGGTAACTCAGATAAAATCCAAGTTAGCTCCGTTTTATAAGGTTTACCGATAACTTTTTCTGTTCGTCCTGGGACTGTCAGTTGGATAGCAGAATTTAAAAATAATGGTTTGTTAAACGTATCGTGCATAATTACTTGATCGTCACGGTCAAGTCTCGGTTCTAAAGTATTTTTTACACCCTGCGAATTATTTTGTGATGCGCCAAATGAGATAAACCAAGTACCATCCCCTGTACCTTTTTTAGCATTGGCGATTTCTTGTGTTTCGCCAATTTTCATTTCAATGATGTCTTTTTTTACAACTGGTGCTTTGTTTTTATCCGAACCATTCGTCCAAGAATAATCAAAAGACAACATCGCACCGTCTAACTCTATATTCTCTGCTGTGGCAAATTGTTTTTCTTGTCTGACACTAACGTTCCACCCTGCCTTTGTTCCTCTACGATCGGTTACTTGAATAAAGTGTGCTCGTGGCATTGTGTCATCTGCAAACATCATGGCATTTGCTGCATATTTTTGATCATTTGTATCACTTTTTTGCGTTGAAAAGTTTAAACTCGGAACATAATCCAACCGTAATAAATCTGAACTAGGGGGAATTAAATCTTCTGGTTCAATTGGATTTACTGGATTTTCAGGATCGGCTACTTGTTGCTGATCATTAAACTCAATTTTTCCTGTTCCAGCAGTGTCGCTTTGTGCCAATACCACCTGTGGCATCATCAAGCAAAGGAAAGAAGACAGTAAAAAGAATTTTTTCATCCCTTCTCCTCCTTTTTGCGTTTCTTCCAAAAAAGTAACAAGAAGAATAGTAAGATGAGACCAACACCTGTGTACATCAAACTTTTCTTTATCATTTCCCCTGTAGCAGGGTAACTTTTACCATACGGTTTTGACGTACCACTAGGTTTTGCAACTGGTGTAATACTTTGTGACTGTTGCGTGGATTCAACACTTCCTTGTTCTCCTTCTTCAAATACAACCACACCTTCTGTCGTTACACTTTGCGATTTTTGGCCTTGTTCTTCGGCGTAAAATTCACCAAAGGATGTAAACAACGTAAGAAAAATAACGGCGGTTGTTACAATTTGTTTAAGACTAAAAATTCTGCGCTCCATTTTTTCTCACGTCCTTTCTACCTTGCATCCCCTAATGTCCAAAGAATTTCTGCCTGGTAATCGCCGAGTTTTTTGACATTGGCAGCTGTTGTTTCAAATTTCAACCCAGGTCCGTTTTCATCCCAGGTATCACTAATGTTATATTCTGATTGGTTTTCAGCATGCTGCGCTGAATAAACTGCTTCTGCTTCATCGTGAAGTACCACTGCTGAATTTTCTTCAGTAGTTTTTTGATAACTTAAGACATCTGTCAAAACAAAGTTTGGGTCATCAACATCTCCTGCTTGCAAGGTGAAGTCCTTTGTCAAGGTTGCCGTTAATGTCCAGTTAGCTTTTATGCCACGATTATCCCAAATCACTAATGGTTCTTGATATTGTGGTTTATCCACACGAATGTCAGAAAACCAAACTTGATGTGTTTCAAAATCCAATGTTTTAGGATAAGAAGAGATAAATAAAGTACCGTCAAATTCATACTTCACAATTTTACCGGTGGAAGTCACTTCTACTTGATCCTCATCTTCAGGCCTAGTTAAAAGCAAGTAATGTAAATCCTCTGCCTCTTGTAATCCTTTTAAAACAGCTTGCTCTGCCGTTAAATCAACTTTATCGCCTGGAATCTTGTCGCTAATTACGACTGGTGTCACAATATCTTGATCTTTACTATCGACAAATCGAATCGTTAAGCTATTATCAAAAATTGTAATTTCCACTGTAATAATCGCTTTATTGCCGGCTTCATCTACTAGTTCAATCAGCAACTCTTTTGGACCTGGAGTTTGTACCATTTCATCAAAATCTTGATTTTCAGCAAATTCCACACTTATCTTGTCTACTTCACTTACATTATCGGTCAAGTTTTCTAAAAATATTTTTGGATCGGCATTTTGAATGGCATTAACATTCCCAATATTAATCTCTGTCGGTTTCGGCTCGGCTGTTGGCGCTGTTTTATCATTAAAAGTTACTTGAATAGTTTTAGAAACTTTATCCGTTCCATTGTCGACAGTTAATGTAATCGTCATTGGTTGTTCTTCATGAGCACTATCGACGATGACTTCTTCCACATCAATACTGACCTTATCTGTATCGGTCACAGAAGTAACTACACCATCAATCAGCTCTACCGCTTCTACTTGCCCATTTGCTAAAATGAATTCTTTTAATTGATTTTCTGTAACTGCATTTTCCCATTCACTTCGATCCAAACGAAAACCTTCTCCGGTAATTGCAACATTGCCACTTACTTCGCCATCAAACACGGTAATCGGAATATCAATTGGTTCACTAATATTTCCCGCTTCGTCCTTTAAAGTAAGTTGAATGATTTTTTCACCCGTAGTTTCAACTAATTCTTCAATAGTATCAGGATTAACTAAGCTAGCTGTGATGTTTTCAGGTTCCGAAACATTATCACTAAATTCTGCTAGAAAGTCTTTCAATTCACCTTCAGTAATATATTCTGGCTTACCTAGAGGTACTAATGTTGATTTGCCAGTGCCAGTTGGGGGAACATCATCACTTACCGTTACAATCAGCGTACCCGTCAAAGGGCTTGTCAAACCAATACTTGTATCAGCAGGAACATTTAATGTCACAGTATAATCACCGGGAGTTGGCGAAATACCATCTAAATCCGTAATTTCGATTCGATCAGATAAATCCACTTGTTCACCTTCAAATAATGTAAAGGCTGTTAAATTACCATTATCTCGAATTATCTGTTTCAATTCTTCTTCTGATTTTCCTGAAACATCATTTGATTTTATACTAAAATCTTCGCCCTTTAGTTCCTGGCCTAAATCCCAAATAATTAATTTAGAGGTAACGGTAGTTGAATTCCCCGCATTATCTTCTACAACAATTTCTACATTATGCCCCTCTTCAGAAGGAGTATTTAATAAAGCATTCACTCCATCTGGATCTGCATAAGAATAAGTAAATGTCTGTTTTAATGGGTTTGTATCTTGAACATTTTTTACTAGTGCACTTGAATTTGGTGCAGAATCGCCAACGCTTATAATATAGGATTTAGGGTCTGCGGTCGGAGGTGTCGCATCCAATATAATTTGCTCCGCCTCATCATATTTGCCTTCTAGGAAAGCAAATACTTTCACTTTACCTTCAGCAATCAGCTTCTTACCATTTGGAATAGTATATTCAAAGTCACCTGTTGTTTCATCAGCTTGTAACGTAAAATTACTTGTGAAATCAGGATCTCCTTCAACTGGCGAAGCCATTTCTGCTGGGCTTTCCACATTATTATCACTAGCATCCATTGCTGGCGTAACAGTATCATTAATAGGTTCATCCCAAATTCGCACATAAGCACCTGGATTTGTATTCCCACGAATAACGTAAGAAGAATCATCATCAACATTATCAGTTGCTATACTGTTTATGCTGACATTTACGTCAGGAATATACTCAAATAAAACACGTTGCGTATTATTTGTCTTAAATTCATTCTTAAAAGTATTTACTGTTTCTTCAGTAAGAGAAGATGCATTTTGTACGGTGGAAGTTTGACTGTTGTATACAATATTCATACCATACATTGGTGTCCAAACTTTTGTAGGTGTATCAGTTAGATTTCCTTGCTCCCAGCGATTTACTTTCTGAATATCGACATCTAAATACCCACTACTTCCAGCTATTTCGATTAATCCGTTAGAAGTACCACTAATTAAACTGGTCCTTTGTAAATTAACTCGTTGTGCATCCGCAAAACGAAATACCGAGTTAGAATTACGAATATTGATCAATCGTTGGGAGTTTGAAGTGCTATCGCTTTTCACATCAAAAGTACCTTTTCGCTGAACTGTAAATTCAGCCGCACCGGATACGTAAATAATATCGGAATTAGAACTTCCCATACCTGTTGCATTGATGTTCAATGTTCCCTCTTCATTCACGGTTAATTTAGAACCTCCAGCAAGACTAACAATACTCCGGTTACTTCCAGAATAATTATTAGTATGTCCAGTTGAGGTAATGTTGACAGCTGCAGAATTTCCAATATCGATAGCTGCGCCACTCCCAGTTAATTGAATTGCAGAGTAGTTTGGCTTAGGAATGAGTTCTACTGTAGCCTTTTCACCAACTTCAACATTTCCTGAAATACGAAGGTTTGTCGCATCACCATCTCCTTCACCAGTACTATCATTCTGTCCTGCTTTTATCTTTACATTAGCATTTTTACCAATTTTCAAACTACCACCGGATTGCAAATAGACATTCCCAGCTTCTAACGTTTCCATCTCTATAACTGCTTCATCTTCAATTACCATATCAGTTACACGAAAATTTACTTGGTTAGTTCCTGAGCTTCTCCAACCACTCTCTGATCGAAGTCCAGAGTTAAAGTATTCTTGTTGAATAGTTTTAAACGATCCTTTTAGCGTTACTAAAGCATTCTCAGAATGAATTACTTGATTACCATAATTAGTGATATTCTCATAAGTTGCAGATGATATATTTTCGGCATCATTCAAATCTCGTAGAGTAAAGAATCCATAATAGTTTCCGTGATAAACTTCCAAATTGCGCCAAGTTAAATCCCAACCACGTGTTGCACCAGATGGTACTGTTGCAGGATGCAATGTTATACAAATACTACCAAAATCAAATTTATGATTGTTACCTTCAATAATGAGTGGTCTTGCTGTATTTGATTCATATAATCCCGAATATTGGTTTAATCCATTACTCAAAGTATCATTTCTTCTAAGATCTACCGTTACACCATCCGTAACGCCCCCGGAACCTTCAGGAATAGCAATGTCATTTTGAATACTGATTACATCTACAGTTGCAGTCCCAAAGGCATTCATAAATTCTGCCCATGTTGTAACTTCGGCAACATTTTGATTATCTTGAACACCAATTTTCAAAGGTTTTATTGCACTATCATCACTAGAAGATTCTTCCACCTTATGCGTTGAATCCGCGTCCTCCTTAGCCCTATTCCCATTTACATTTGTAGTAGTCTCACCAGTTTCTTTTGAATTTACTATCTCATCAATAGATGAATTTAAGTTATTTGTACCATCTGTCGTTTGGACTGTCTGATCTTCACCCGCAAAAATCGGCTGTAAATAGCCAATAACATTGCCAACTAGCAACAAACCCGCAATTGCCATTAAAACAATCAACCCTTTTTTCTCTTTCTTCATTCAATTCTCAACTCCTTTCTATTGTGTTTTTTTGCCCATTGGAGAAAAGCAATGAGCGTATTTTCAACCACTAAATTGTGGTGAAACCTTGGGACAAGAAGTCATCTAACCACGGTGTGAGCCGTAATTGTTGTCCTTCATATATCAGATAGCCCTCTAAATTATTCCATCGTCTTAAAGATTGCACCGATATTTTAAAGCGTTTCGCTATTTTTGCTAATGTATCGCCGCGTTGAACACTATAAAAACCAGCAGGACGTTGTCTGTAGGCCTTGACGGAATAATTTTTGAAAAAGGGTGTGTTCAATCTCAAAAACAGCTCGTTTCCTGCTGGCTTACTAAAATGCTCAAGGTCTCTTTCAAAATATTTTTCACTATAATGCAATTTTTCTTCTTCTTTTAAACGAATTGTTTTGCCAACTTCTAATACTTGGCCGACCGCTAACAAATAGCTATTTAAATCATTTCGTGAAATGATTTGATGAAGTGGAACTTGATATAATTGACAAATAGAAGCTAATGACTCCCCAGCTTTAACCGTATGGGCGACCGTAGTAGACTTTTTATCTACTAATTTATTCGGTTTGGCTGCTTTTTCTTTTGTTGCCGTCAGTTTTTTTGCAATATCGCGCTCATTGTTTTTTGAATTTTCTGTTTTTTTATTCAAGATGGGATTAGTCAAATTTTCAACTTTTACTATCGGAGTATCATAAGCCGTCAAATTATAAGTCCGAATTAAACCATTTAATTTTGCAGCATAGCTAGTATCCGTAGCGTATCTTCCCATTAAAAAGCGGGTCGCATCTTGATAAGATTTCGTATTGCTTTTCCAAACCCCACTATAAAAGTTGTGATTATAAGGAAGTCCCCCGCGAATTAATTGAACGTAATCTTCCAATGATTGTTTATATGAAGGATATTTTCTGAAGTTAGCCCGAATGGTATAGTGATTGCCACTACCATCATCTTCTTGGGTGGCAAAATTCACGCTAGTGCCTTTATAACTTCCTTTAATACCAAATAAATTGTAATTGGGCGGGCTTGCCAGTGAACTGTTTCCTGACGCACTTTCTAAAATAGCTTGCGCTATCATGACAGATGCATATAATCCATGCTTTTGCCCCAACTGTCTGGCATCTTCACCAATGGTCTTCACAAATCGTTGCGTCGTAAAATTGGGTGAAAAAGTATAACTGTTTTCACCGATAGTTACACTACTTGTAGTATTACCACTTGTCGCCGATTTTTTAGAATTTTGACTTTTAACGGGGACAAACGGGGTGCTTTTACGAGCTTTTTTCTTAACAGCTTTGTTTTCTTTTTTAGGGGCAGTAATAGTCTTTTTCTGACTGGAACTTGTGCTAGGTTTAGTAGGTTGGGTTGTTTCAACTGAGTTTGGTGTTGTGCCAGCATTTGCTGCCTCTTGTGTAACCTTGTCTTTTTCTGATTCATCTTTTGCTGAAGTTGATGTTGTAGTTTCGGTACTTTCAGTTGAAGTAGCATCTTCAGTACTTTCTTCTGTTGCTTCCAGTTGTTCATCAGTAGTATCACTTGTTTTTTCAACTTCATCATCAGATGATTCGACTTGTTTTTCATCTTCTAACGCTATTGACTCTGAACTTTCTTCTCCTTCTATTTCTTCTATTTCTTCTATTTCTTCTTGTTCAGCTTTTTTTTCCTCATTATCACTAGCTAAGAGAGGAATCTCCTGCTTGTCACTTTCGTTTGTTTCTTTGACTTCATTTTCTTTATCAGCCAAATTTTTTGCATTGACTGGTGTTGATAAAAAAGTGGTAGTAGATGAAGCAATCACAAACGCTCCTGTTAATAGTGGTACGATCTTTTTCATGGATTTTCCCCCCTTACTTTTATTATTTAGTGGCACGATGGGATTGTTGTACTAATTGCTCTAACAGTGAAATGGACTCATCACGCATTTTTTCAATGTAATTTTGATAACGTAAGCATCCTTGTTTTAACTCTTCTAGTTCTTCTTCTGATTTCATTTTGAGATCGTGAGCCTCAAATTCAGCTTTACGTACAATTTCTTTAGCTTTAGATTTTGCGGCCAACAAAACATCTGCCAATTCATTTTTTGTCAGTTCCAATTCATCACGTTCTTGGCTTGTTTTTAATGCGGTCAGTTCTGCTTTTACCTGTTGATATTTTTCTTCTAATTCACTGTAAGCATCACTTGTCAGATTGTTTGCTTCAAGATCATCATCTTGTGATTCTTGCTTTTCCAGACGTTGGGTTAATTCCATCGCGCGGTTACTGGCAAATTCTAAATTTGCGGTTAATTGTTTATTTTCAGCTTTTAAAGTTTCTATTTTTTGATTCAGTTGCTCACTTGCTTCTACCCGACCATCATAATCAGCAGGGATTGCCGCCACAGAAGCCAACTCCTGCTCCATTTTTTCAATCGTCGCCTGTAAATCTTCCACTTTAGTCGTTAGTTCTTGCTTTTCTTTTTCCAAAGTTGTGTTTTTTTCTTTTAAGTCGGCAATTTCTTTGGTTAATGCCGCATTTTTTTCTTCTAATTCTTTGACAGTTTCATCGTCACCTTCATCATGGAAACCCAATTCTTCTAGTTCCGCTAACAAATCATCTTTTTTCTTTTTACCAAACATTTTCTTTGCCCCTTTCTTACGTTTATTCCGTCAATTCTATTAGTAAAATTAGCGACCTAAGCTAATTTACCTACCATTCTCCTTTGTTGCAGTCTTAGTATATAAAAATCTCACCCGCTTTTTTTCTCAAAAATATTATAGTTATTTAATAAAAACGAAAAAAACTGCGGTACTTTTCTCAAAAATTCCAGAGACTTCAAAAAAAATTGAGAATTAGCAGCTATTAGTTTCTTGTCTTTTCAACATTTGTCCATTTTTTGAAATAAAAAATACAACGGTTGTTTTTTATTTCACAATCAAATTTTTATTTTTAAATAAAAAAATTGATTGTATGAAAAACTTTTTTCCTCATAGAAAGTAATAACTATCTAAAAAACATCACTTTTTTAAATAAAAAAATTGAAACATGATATAAATACTACCTCTTATTCTTTCCGGCACAATTATTCGTCTTTTAAAAAAAATCGTAGTACACTTTAGATAATTATCAGATGATTCCTGATAAATAAAAGGAGGTTATCCGACATGAAAAAAATTGGTTTTTTGAGTTTTGGTCATTGGATGGATCGCGGTTCACTGGTTAAGACCGCAAGTGATGCCTATTTGCAATCAATTGAATTAGCAGTTGAAGCAGAAAAAATTGGCGTTGACGGTGCTTATTTCCGTGTCCACCATTTTGCCCCTCAAATTGGTTCACCATTTCCACTTCTTTCTGCGATTGGTGCAAAAACAAGCAAGATTGAAGTTGGAACAGGCCTAATTGATATGCGCTATGAAAATCCAT
The DNA here is from genome assembly GCF_051713765.1 of Enterococcus sp. DIV0755b. NCBI lineage: Bacteria > Bacillati > Bacillota > Bacilli > Lactobacillales > Enterococcaceae > Enterococcus > Enterococcus sp. DIV0755b. Next base: position 292,806 of record NZ_JBIOQN010000001.1, read on the forward strand.
ACATGATGGCTGAAAATGCAAGTTTAACGGATATTATTACCCAAGGTCGTGTGCAACTTGGGGTGGGCCGTGGTTCACCTGAACAAGTTTTAGATGGCTGGAAATACTTTGGTTATGATTACAGCGAAGAAGAAGTTAAAGAAGTTACTCGGGAACGTACATTGGAATTTTTGGATTTATTAGAAGGCAAGTATTTTGCAGAACCAAATCCACAACCAATGTTCCCTCAAGGCCCTGGTAAATTACGACTTGAACCTTACGCTGAAGGATTACGTCAACGGATTTGGTGGGGTGCAGGTTCTAAAGAAACTGCTATTTGGGCAGCTAAACATGGTATGAATTTACAATCATCCACTTTAGTAAACTATGAAAGTAATGAACCTTTCCATGTGCAACAAGCAAATCAATTACGGACCTTTAAACAAGCCTGGAAAGAAGCTGGGCACGACTTTGAACCACGAACATTAGTTACACGCTCAATTCAACCCATCACAACTGATTTAGATCGCCAATTATTTGGTCAAGATGGGCAACCACAACAAGATTCGGTCGGTTATTTAGCTTATCACCGCAATCCAACCATTTTTGGGCGTACATTTGCAGGCGAACCAGATAAATTAGTCAAAGAATTGGCCGAAGACGAAGCAATTAAAGAAGCCGATACGGTTTTAATCACCATTCCAAATACTTTGGGTGTTGAATACAACATGCACATTTTAGAAACAATTATGAAAGATGTCGCACCAGAACTAGGCTGGCGTTAATCAGTTTTTAGTTTAGGCACAAAAAAAGCGTCGCATACACTATCGAAAAGTAAAAACACTCACTTTTCTTGTTGTATGACGACGCTTTTTACTATTTAATTATCCTTTAGTAGTAGCCTGTCTTTTATCAAAACATGATATTTTTCAGGATTTTCTTGGCAATTGCGCACATCCTTTTCTATTGTACTTCCTCTTAGCTGATGATGACTTGCGAAAATCCTACTAAATAAAATCGTGACAGGCACTAATTTTCTCATCTGTCATTATCACTTATCGCCACTAAATCTATCTTTTCTGATCTGAAAGGCTTTAATAATTTAAAATTATTGTGCTGAAAGTTAGCCTTCAGCGACAACTGCCCCTTGCCATTCCATCATACCACCCAAGATATTCGTAGCCTGGTAGCCTTTAGCTGTTAAAAATTCCCGCGCCAGCTCAGATCGTCTGCCAGAGTGACAAATCACATAATAGTGAGTATCTTTAGCCAGTTCTATAAAACGCGTTTCCAATTGACTTAGAGGGATATTTTTTGCATTGGGAATGTGTCCTGCAATAAATTCCTCAGGTTCTCTCACATCAATTATAGCTACATCTTTTGTTTGGATTAGTTTATTAAAATCATCATTTGAAATTGTTTTTTCCATCGGTCTACTCCTTTTACCTTTTATGTTTCACTAAGTCTAGTGAACGATGGCAAGCAGTCTTTGTCAAACATAATGCCCTTTACTCTTTAATGGGAGAGTTTCTCTAAACTCCTTTTGAGCATATGACGATGAGACAAACTTATTCAAGATTGCACTAACAAAATTCTATCGGGTTTTATTTTTTAGAGTTTTGCTCGTTTTAATTTTTAATAGCTAAACCAATGGCTAAATAAGCAGCATAGATACACCAGATAAAATATGGAGTAAACAGGAATGTTGCCAGTTTTTGAATCGAATAAAAGCGAACGAGACAACAAAATACCGTTATTAACAGTAGTATAACAATCACTACCCCTAACCAAAAATTCTCACCGCCAAAGAAAACAATACTCCAAATAAAATTTAGCAATAGTTGCAGACCAAATAAGAATAACGCTTCATTTTTAACTTTCTTACGACTTGGTGCATTTAAAATGAAGTATAAAGCAGTAGCGATTAGGGCATATAAAACTATCCAAATAATTCCAATAATATTTCCTGGGGGTGAAAAAGGTGGCTTATGTAACGTTGCATAAGTCGCGGCAATATCCCCAGCCAAAAGTCCTGATAGTCCTCCCACAGCTTCGATACCAAACACACATAACAACCATTGACCAATTTTTTTCATTTTTTATACCTGCTTTCTTAGCTTTTCGACAATAAATTAGTGGTAGACCACACTTTCTTTATAACTTAGCATACGCTGATAAAAAGCCTTAAAAAACTAATATGCTCAATATAACACTAAATTATTTTAAATTTTGAGTTTCACAAGGCGAATTATTCGATTATTTTTTCTAAATAAGGTATTCTACCTAAAAAATAAAGGATTGTTGCATAATGACAAAAACAAATATTACGCAAACTTACCAAGCAAAAATAATCGGTTTAGAAGGTATTCACGAAATTATTTTAGTCAAAGAATATCAAAATGTGGCGATTGTCGAGTGTTTAGACACCAATGAATTAGCTGTCGCCAAGCGTTGTGATATTATTTCATGTGACACGGAGGAGCTAAAAGAATAATAACGCCCCACAATCGTTTTATTCGTTCTGCTATGTAAAAAGTGTTACCCTTAATATGAGGTGATAGCAATGCATTACGCTATTTTTTATAATCCCACGGCTGGACGGGGCAATAACGAAGATACAGCGAAAAAAATCGCAACTAAATTAAAAGCGGCCGGTCATACTTCTGAGCCCTTAACAGCGCCTAATCCCAAAAAAGCGGTCGAAAAAATCCGCCAAGCTGTCACAGAATATGACGGTCTCATTTCCATTGGTGGCGATGGTACGCTTAATTTGGTGGCAACCGCATTTTTACAAGCAAAAAAAACAATCCCATTAGGAATTATCCCTGGGGGCACAATCAATAACTTTGCCAAACGGTGGCAAATTCCCCATGATTTAGATGCCGCTGTGAATTTAATTTTAGACCAACATTTAAAACAAGTGGGAATCGGCGCTTGCCAAGATCGGCAAAAAGCCATTGTCAGTTCATTGACATTTGGATCGTTAGCAGATATTTCCAACCAAGTCCGACAAAGTGAAAAACGAAAATTCGGCTTATTAATCTATCCTTTAAAAGGCATTAAACAGATTAGTCAAAAAGCTTCTTACAAAGTGCAGGTTCAAACAGAAGATTTCAACGAAAAAATTAAGGTCTGGATTTTCTTATTAACGACTACGCATTTGGTAGGTGGGATTGATTATGTTCCTTCTAGTCCCCATGCTTTTCACGTTAGTATTTTGCACAATATGCGGCTGGGCAAATTATTTCAATTACTCTTTTTTGTTCTAACTGGTAATTTACGTCAGAAAAAGGCCCATACGCTGACTTATTTAGAACCTAAAAAAATTAAGTTGGCACCTTTAGAAAAAAAACAAATTTACAGTCGAATTGACGGTGATAAGGGACCCGCTTTACCTTTAACCATTGAATTTTTAGATGGGTTTTTACCGATATACGCAAAAAAGACACAAGATGATAACGCGAGTAAATAAGGACGAAAAGCACAACGAACTGCTTAAGTTTGCGGCAAGAAGACCTAGCTTATCGACTTTATTTCTTGTGCAATATAATCTTAGCAAACATAAAAACACGAATTCCACTTCTCTTAAAAAAAGCGGAACTCGTGTTTTTTATCTAGACTGGCTTAATTATTCAATGTGCATGTAAATATTTTTTGTTTGGGAATAAGCGTCTAAAATAGTTTTATACGTTTCTCGCCCAATACCTGATTTTTTATATCCACCAAACGGTGTTCCAGCTGGTAATTCGCCATAAGTGTTGACCCACATAGTACCTGTGCGAACTGCTCGAGCAACCCGAAATGCCTTATTAATATTTTCTGTAAAGACACCGCCAGCTAAACCGTAATCTGAATCATTGGCAATCTCAATTGCTTCTTTTTCATCTTCAAATTTGATTACGACAATAACCGGACCAAAAATTTCTTCTTGAGCCACGCGCATATCATTTTTAACATCGGCTAAGATAGTTGGTTTGACAAAGGCCCCTTTTGATAATGGGCCATCTGTATAGCGTTCGCCACCAACAATCACTTTTGCCCCTTCTTCTTTCCCAATTTTAATATAGTCTAAAATAGTTTCAACTTGTCCTTCATTAATTTGAGAACCCATGACTGTATCTTCTTCCCACGGTAGACCAACGTTCACTGTTTTAAAACTTTCAGCTAATTTTTCAACAAACTCATCGTAAATATCAGCTTGTACTAATAACCGGCTTCCCGCTGAACAAACTTGTCCTTGATTGGTTAAAATGCCATTTTTAGCAAATTCTAAGGCACGCTTTTGGTTTGCGTCGCTGAAAATAATGTGCGCTGATTTACCACCCAATTCTAGTGTTGCTGGAATTAAATTCTTGGCAGCACCTTCAGCTACTTTATAGCCCACTTCTGTTGAGCCAGTAAAAGCAATTTTAGCAAAACCAGGATGCGTTAACATATAGTCCCCAGATTCAGATCCTTTACCGGTAACGACATTCAACACTCCTTTTGGTAAAAGTGGTCCAATTAGTTTGGTAGCTTCTAATAAACTAAGCGGAGTAGAAGATGAAGGATGAATCACAATCGTATTGCCCGCGGCTAAAGCTGGAGCAATTTTCCACGCTGCCATCAGCAAAGGAAAATTCCACGGAACAATTTGCCCTACAACACCAATTGGTTCTTTTAAAACCATCGTCAAGGTATGTTCATCTAACTCTTTAATCGTTCCTTCTTCTGAACGTACCAAGGCCGCAAAATAACGAAAATGATCAATCACTAAAGGAATATCGGCATTTTTTGTTTCTCGTAAGGGCTTGCCGTTATCATACGTTTCAACCCACGCTAATTTTTCAGCATTCTCTTCTAAAACATCGGCAATGTCTAAAAGAATTTGGCTGCGTTCTTCAACGCCAGTTTTACTCCACGCAGGAAAAGCAGCACTAGCAGCGGCTACCGCTTGGTCTACATCTTCTTCTTCAGCACTAATAAAAGTTGCTAAGGTTGTTCCATCACTTGGATTTTTAGAAGTTAATGTTTCACCTTTAACCCCTTTGGTCCACTCACCATTAATGTACATCAAGTATTTTTCGTCTAGCAATTCTGCAGGTTTCTTCATCGAATTCCTCCTCATTTAATTGTTGTCGAAAAGTCACATTAAAACTTTGTTACATCTGTTAACTCCAGTATAAAGAAAAAAGATTGTTACCTTCAAACCTTATGTATCCGTTTTCTTTTTTTGTGTAATATACTTTTAAAAATTTAAGTCCTGATCGCGGATTAACGTTCATTTTTCAAATTATTAAATTTTCATTAAGGTGATCTTCAAATCGTTAAAACTTGTCCTCCTTTCCCATATTTCTTTTGTGATTTTTTTCATTATGTTACGATAAAAATATAAACCGTTTGCAAAGGAGGGACAAAAAATGCAAATACAACGATTTTCCGGCGGCTTCTTTTTTGATGACAGTAGCAATCGTTTAAAAGAATTGTTCAAAGTAAATCAAACAGAAATTGTACGTTTTGAACCTGAGTTTGTTGCTATTCCTTTTGATCAGCACATTGGCGCTCCCAATAAATTGGTGGTAGCAATCGGCGATCAAGTCCAAAAAGGCCAAATTATTGCCAAAAGTAGCGCCGATATTAGTGGCCATGTTCACTCTTCAATTACTGGAACAGTGGTGGAGGTATGTGAAGTTCCTGCTCTGGGTGAGAATACTCAGACGGCCGCAATCATAAGACGTAATCAAAGCAAAGATCATACCGAAAGTTTAATTGACGCAAATTTTTCTTATGAAAAAACAGTGCGGGCAGCAGGAATTGTCGGCTTGGGCGGTGCCACTTTTCCCACCCACGTTAAATTAAATCCCGCCGATCATATTGATGTTCAAACAATTATTCTAAACGGAGCTGAATGTGAGCCGTTTATTGCCTCTGATGATTTTTTAATGCAAAAAGAAAGCCACAAAATTTTACGGGGCGGTGAAATCGCACGGGAGATTTTAGAAGCTAAAGAAATTTTAGTTGGCATTGAAAAAGACAAACCAAAAGCCATTGCTGCGATGGAAAAAGCCGCAAACAAAGTTAAAAATTGTCGGATTGTCCCTTTACCAGTGAAATATCCCCAAGGTGGTGAAGGACAACTTTTAGAAACCTTAATTGCCGCTGAATCCCCGCTTGATGGTCGTTCGGTGGAAACAGGTGCTTTTACGATTAATGTTGCAACGGCTTTTGCGATTGCCGAAAGTGTGGATGAACGCAAATCATTGACGCACCGCTATGTGACAATTACAGGAGATGTGAAAAAGCCACAAGTTATTTATTTTCCTTTAGGCACTAGAGTCAAAGACTTAATTGACGCTTGTGATGGATTTTACGGTACACCTTCTCGTATTATTCACGGCGGGCCGATGATGGGAAAAACGATTACGGATTTAGATTTTCCCTTAACTAAAGGCAGTAATGCCATTATCGTGTTTAATGAAGAACACGACGGCAAAGTAACGGAATCTCCTTGTATTCGCTGTAATCGCTGTGTTGAAGTTTGTCCGGTTCGTTTGGAACCGCAAAATATTGATCTGGCTTATCGCAACGATGACCTATTCACTTGTGATCAGCTACTAGCAACGGCCTGTATTAATTGTGGCTGTTGTACCTACGTCTGTCCGGCCCGCCGTAATTTAGCAGCTAATATCACGAAAGCAGGCGCCGCTATTAAAAACGAGAAGGAGGCGTTAGAAGATGCAAAATAGTAATCTGTTAAAAACAGCCGACTCGCCCCATTTACTAGGAGATACGACTACTCGTAGCATTATGAAATGGGTCTTAATTACGCTATTGCCAATAATATTGGTAGCTGGTTACTTATTTGGCTGGCGCATCTATCTACTCTTTTTAATCGCGATCATCACCGCTCAGTTAGCTGAAATTATTTGGTTTAAATGCTTAAAAAAAGAATTAACTTGGGATTTAAGTGCGATTGTTACTGCGGTGTTAATGACCATGAACCTCCCTCCTTCTGCACCTTGGTATTTTCCTATCATTGGCGCTATTTTTGCTATTATTGTCGTAAAAGAATTTTTTGGCGGCCTAGGCTATAATTTTTTAAATCCCGCATTAGGCGGACGAGCATTATTAGTCGGTTTATTTTTCCAAGATATGTTTAAAATCAGTTGGCCAGCACCCCCTTTTGCAAGTATTGCCCCTGATGTTGTCACCAAAGCTACGCCACTGGCCCAAATGAAAACAGAAACCTTAAGTCAGAGCGAATTGTGGCAGACATTTATCGGTTTTACTGGTGGACGAATTGGAGAAACAAGCAGTCTTTTGATTTTAATTGCCTTCTTTGTTTTATGGCGCAGAAAAATTATTAGTTTGCATATTCCCTTAATCATTTTAACCACAGTAGGCATTGGTGCTTGGATTTTCGCTGGTGACGGTACTTTTGCACCTTGGCAAACCGTAGTTGGTCATTTATTAAGTGGCGGCTTATTATTAGGAGCAGTTTTTATGGCGACTGATTATGCTTCAAGCCCCTCCACTAAAGCAGGAGAAATCTTCTATGCGTTTAGCATTGGCTGTTTAATTGTTGTCTTTCGTTTTTTTGGCCCAACTCAAGAAGGAGTCAGTTATGCCATTTTAACCATGAACTGTGCTACCCCTTTTATTGATCGTGTTTTACGGCGCCGCGTTCTAGGTGAAAAAAAGACACTGCCCTTTGATTTGAAATTCAGGAGATAGGAGGAAAAACAGATGAATTTAACGATGCGTTTAGTATGTTTTTTCACCATTTTACTCTTGCAAAGCGTAATCACACACATGCCAGTAAAAATTGGTCAAACAAAAACAACCCCCTTTTCAAGTCAAGTTCAATTAACTTGCCTAATTACTAGCGCCGCTTTAGGTGGTACAGCTTTATTTTGGGGAATTGAGCAGATTTTTGGAAACATTGGTGGTAACAAAGTCGTGCTGCTTCCATTTTTAGTCGGTTTGATGAGTTTTGTAGTGTCTTTTTCAGTCCTTCTTTTAGTCAAAAAAAGGTTAGCGTGCGCCTTACAATCTTGTTTATTACTAATGCCAATGCTATTAAATTTGGCCCTTGTTCCAGGACTTTTAGCAGACAGTAAAGCTGAATTTTGGTACACCTATCTCTTTAGCTTGCTTTTCTTTTTTGTCGTCAGTTTATTTTCCGCCGGTATTTTAGAACGGTTAAAAATCGCCCCGATTCCACCACTTTTACAGGGATTTCCGATCCAATTAACCGTCTTAATGCTGATATTTTTGAGTTTATCCTTTTTCAAAGGTGTTTTCTTTGACGAATTATTTTAAAGAGATTTTTCAAATTGACCCAAAGAGTTATTGGCTATGATGGACCGCACAAAAAGTTTTCCAAACTCGTCTAGCTCTCAAGCAAAAAGAGGGAAGAATCAGTCGTCACTGACTCTTCCCTCTAATTTTAGTGTGTTTCTTTTAGCAATGCCTAAATATAAATAAAGCCACCAATCACGCCAGCTACAATCATCAATAAAATAGGATTTAGTTTCGTCTTACGCATCACAAAAAGGGAAGCAGCCATTAAAATTAATGCAATAAAATCTAAGTGGTCACTTTGAAAATTCGTTACATCACTACTATTAAAAAGCGTCAATAATAAAATGGTTAAGCCCGCAGACATGATTAATCCAACTGAAGATGCTTTTAAACCCGCTAATAACCCTTGCACAATTTTTGACTCTCTTTTCCGCTGAAAAAAAGCAGCTAAACCAAGCGAAATACTCACGCCACCAAAAATGCAGCCGACTGTCGCGACAATTGCTCCGGGAATACCAAACAACTGCATCCCAACAAACGTTGATGTATTGACAGCCAAAGGGCCGGGAGTCATTTGCGAAATCGTGATAATATCGGTAAATACTTTTTCTGAAAGCCAGTGGAGTTCATTGACAATTTGTTCTTGAATCAAGGGAATAATGGCATAGCCCCCACCAATACTCAAAAAACCGATAGTCAAAAAACGCCAAAATAGCTGCAACATTTAAATTTCCCCCTTTTGCCAAACCACTAGCATACATAAAACTGCCGTAATGCCTAAAATTACCAAAACATTCACTTGGAAAAAGGCATTGGCAATAAAACTAAAAGGAATAAGTAACGTCAATAGCAGTTGTTTTTCACTTACAATTAACTGCACCATATCAATTAACAAATCCACAATCATTGCCGCTACACAGGCTTGCATCCCTCTTAACACCGCCATCACTACCAGATTTTGGCTAAAAGCGACGTAAAAGCTCGAAATGATTGCTAAAATTACAATGGGTGGAATAATCCCACAAATTGCGCTTAAAAGTGCACCAACATAGCCCCCCGCTTTTTTTCCAGCCAAAACACCTAGATTAATGGCAATCGCTCCTGGGGAAGATTGTGCAATTGCCGCCATTTCCATTAAATCATCTTTTGAAAAATACGCTTTTTCATCAACATAAAATTTACGAATCATCGGAACAACCACATAGCCCCCGCCAAAAGTAAACGCGCTGATATATAAATTTACCCGACAAATCCAAGCGTAAAACTTTAATTTTTCCATTGTATCATCCCTTACAATCTTATTTCGTTTACACCGTATTTTTTCCTTTCCTTTAAGTATACGATTTGTTTTAACATGTGTGAAATGCTATTATTTGCTTAATAACATGCATAAAATTCATGTCAAAAAAGGAGATTATCATGCAATATCGGCAATGTTTTATTTTTTATACCGTCGCCAAAGAAAAAAGTTTTACCCAGGCTGCTACCAAGCTTTTCATGACGCAATCGGCTATTTCCCATGCCATGAAAGATTTGGAAATAGAAGCTGGCGTAGCGTTGTTTGAACGTTTGCATCGTAAAATTGAACTAACAACCGCAGGTACTGCCCTCCTTGCGACTGTCACGCCGTTAGTAGAAAAATTTCAACAAGTCGAAATGCAGTTACAAAATTTAGAACAAGTAGCACCTTTACGTTTGGCTTCTTGTATCACGTATGGCGAAATTACGTTACCTCAAGTTTTAGCGCAATTTAAAAGTCAATTTCCCCATCAACAAATTAACGTCCAAATTTCCCCAGCAGAAGAGTGCTACAAAAAATTAGCCGCTGGAAAAGTTGATTTTGCCATTTTAGAAGGGCAGGTACCAAAGGGCAATTATCAGCAAAAAGTAATCGCCAACTACCCTTTAGCTTTTGTCGCCGCCCCTGATTTTTTACCTACTCCCAAATTAACCTTAACAAAACTTTTGATCCAACCGCTGCTTTTGCGAGAAAGAGGTTCTGCGGTACGAGAAACCTTTGAAGCCTTCTTAACACTAAAAGGGCTACGCTGTTATCCAACGTGGGAAAGTGCAGATTCGGCTAGTTTAATCGCCGCCACAAAAAATAAACTTGGCATTAGTTTATTACCACGACCCTTGGTTACTAGCGCTTTAGCCAAAAATGAATTGGTAGAACTTACCGTCACCCATACAAAGCTGCATAACCAAATCACCGCCTTACGCCCGAGTCGCAATAACCCATCTGCCTTAGAAAAATTATGGACATGTTTGTAGAAAAGCTGAACAAATGTGTTCAACTCTTTAGCATTAAGGCGGAATGATATGAAATTGCTCCTCAAATTTCTTAGCATTTCGACTTAATGTCGCCAAGAGTTCATTTGTGAAGCTAAACACCTAGAAAAGCTGAACAAACATGGTTAGCTCTCAAGTAATAAAAAAGCTAAAGGCAATGATTAGTTCTTTGGAAAAATCAGATCATTTTTCACCATAAAAAAACTTCGTAACAGTTCTTTTACACCTGTAAAGATGTAAAACTGTTACGAAGTTTTTTCTAGTTTGGCAAAGCTGCCACAAATTTTTTAGTAATGAGTTGGGGACGAGTAATCGCACTTCCCACCACGGTTGCATACGCACCTTTTTGCATCACAGTCGTTAATTTTGCAGGAGTGTCAATGTTTCCTTCCACAATTAATGGTTTTTCCAGTACTTTTACTAGTTCTGTTACAAAAGCAAAATCGTTATCGGCAATATCTTGTCCCTTAGTCTCTTCAGTGTAGCCGTGTAAAGTGGTCGCGATCAAATCAAAGGCTAACTTTTGACAATATTTTGCGTCTGCTAATGTAGCGCAATCGGCCATTAATAATACGTCAGGATATTCTGCTTTAATTGTAGCAACGATTTCATCTAATTTCTCACCGTTTGGCCGTGCTCTTAGCGTGCCATCCATCGCCACAATTTCACAGCCAATACTACATAAAGCTCGCACTTCTTTTAGTGTTGGGGTGATAAAGACAGGATTATTGCCATATTCTTTTTTAATAATCCCAATAACGGCGGTCTCGTTTGCGTCTTTGATACATTGAATATCTGCAATCGAGTTGGCACGAATAGCCACTGCACCTGATTCTAAAGCGGCTTTTGCCATCCGGCTCATAATAAAAGGACTGTGGAGCGGTTCATCTGCCAACGCCTGGCAGGAAACAATTAAACCGCCTTTTATTTGTTTTAAAATAGTTTTTGCTGACATACTATTTCCTCCTGCATACCATAAGTTCATTTTCATCTTCTACTATACCACGTTTTTAAAGCCTCAAAAATTGCCGTATTTTTTATAATACTGTTTTCTCTTTATTTTCTTTGTTATTTATAATTGTCAACATCCATGCTACAATGGAATGTATTGTTGGTTTTTTAAATTGAATTAATTTATTTTTATTCACTAAAGGAGTTTTATGAAACATGGATTACAAATTGAAAATTTTAACTGAACAAGATTTACCGATAATTGCCACGCTTTGTAAAGAAGCAAGTGATTATATGGTATTAGCCACTGGTGAAACCAATCCCAAAAAAGAAGCGCTGGATTTATTAACCTCATTTCCACCGCAAAAAAGACTAGAAGATAAAACACTTTATGGTATTTTTGATGCCCATAACAATTTAATCGGTGTGCTGGATCTTATCCGCAACTATCCGACTACCAAAGCGTGGATGATTGGCTTACTTTTATTGTCGCCAACTGCGCGGGGACAACAAATCGGTGAGCAAGTTCATGCCCAAATTGTCACACAAATCAAATCAGAAGGTGGCACCGAAATTCGCTTAGGTATTTTGAAAAATAATCCCCGAGCGCAAGAATTTTGGCAACGTCTTGGTTATACTTTCCAAGAAGAAAAAATTGGAACTGTCGCTGGCGTTTTGATGCCTGTTTATGCATTTAAACTTTCTCTTTAATATCAAACTAAAACTAGGTGATAAAATGACACAAAAAAACGATGATTTATCCTTAGATACTTTATTAATAAGCCAAGATTTTTTACCAATTACTACTAAAGCAAATGATAATCTCAACTCAACATTTTATGTGGTCCCTAAAAATAAGCGGACAAAGCAACTCCTTCAACAATTAACGGTACTGTGGCATCAGAGTGTTCTTACCAGTCATGATTTTTTGACACCGACAGATATTATGGCGATTAAACCAGAAGTCATACAAGGTTTAAGTCAAATTGAAACACTGATTCTTGCAATCAAAGATCACAAGCTACAAGCCTTTATGGGTATTGCAGAAAATAAAATTGAAATGCTTTTTATCGCACCTTCTTTTCAAGGTAAAGGACTAGGAAAAGCATTGCTAAATTTAGCTGAAACAAACTATCAGGTCCAATTTGTGGATGTAAATGAACAAAATAAATCCGCTGTCGCTTTTTATCACAAGATGGGCTTTCAAATTATGAATCGCTCACCTTTAGATGATGCATCGCGACCTTTTCCAATCTTGCATTTAACGAACAAAACTTCATTTTAAGCAAAAGTGGTTGTGATAGAAGCGACTAGCTTTAAGAAATAAGAGGAAATTCCCTAACATTGTTTTTCAAATTTTTGGGAGTTTCCTCTTATTTTCGAAGAAACTGCTTTTGTCATTCCGTTTATTCAGAAACAGGAGGTATGACAAGACGTCACACCTTCTTTTTAATAACAAATGAGCAGGCCATTCATCTCATTTTTTGCTTATTTTTGGTAAGTGTTTTTCTTTGCCTCCCTTTGTTAAAAAAGGTACTATACAAGTAAGTTAGAAAAAAAGGAGCTGTTGTTTGTGAAAATTATCGTTGTCGGTGGCGTAGCCGGTGGCCCTTCTTTTGCCACGCGTTTACGGCGTTTAAATGAAACTCACGAAATCGTTTTATATGAACGAGGAGAAAATATTTCTTTTGCTAGTTGTGCGCTACCTTATTATTTGGGTGGTGTAATTAAAGATCGTGATAGTTTGATTGAACGGACCCCTGCCCAATTAAAAGAAAAAAATAATATCGATGTTTTTATTGAACACGAAGTTACCAGTATTGATCCTGTCAATAAAACAGTCAATGTCAAAAATTTGGCAGACGGAACGAATAAAACCGACCATTACGATCGTCTAATCCTTGCTTCAGGTGCTCGTCCAACTTTACCACCAATTAAAGGGGCACAAGAAGCTAAAAATGGATTTATTTTACGTAATGTTACTCATGCAGACAAAATTATGGACTTCTTAGAGTCTGAAAATCCACAAAGTGTAACAGTTTTAGGCGCTGGTGTTATGGGCTTAGAATTAGCAGAAAACTTTAAAGAACGCGGTCTTGACGTGACATTAATTGATCAATTACCACAAGTTGCATTCCCATATGATACTGAAATTGCTGATTTAGTTTACGATCATTTAGTCGAACATGGTTTACATGTAATTTTAAATACAACCGTCACTGAAATTAGCGATAACGGTCACACTGTCCACTTATCAAATGGCGATACATTGAAAACCGATATGATTATTTTCGCTACCGGTGTTGCGCCAAATAATGAACTAGCGGCTTCTGCTGGGATTGATTTATCCAAATCCGGTCAAGTAAAAGTAGATAATCGCTTGCAAACAAACGTGGAAGATATTTACGCAATTGGTGATATTATCGAAACTACAAGTATTGTCACTGGTCTACCAACACCAAGTATGCTTTCCAGTGCCGCTAATCGCCAAGGCCATTTACTTGCGGATATTATTAATGGTGCGGACTTACATTATCGTGGCTATTTAGGTAGTGGTGTAGCGAAAATTTTTGACTATACTGCAAGTTATACTGGTTTGACTGAACACATGTTAAAAGCAGCTGGGATTACCAATTATAAAACAATTTTTATTACACCATTTGATCATGCCTATTTCTATCCCGGGGCGGAACGATTGAACTTGAAATTAATTTTTGACGGAGAAACTGGTAAAATTTTAGGAGCGCAAGCAGTGGGTAAAAAAGGCGTCGACAAACGGATTGGTCAATTATCAGTTGCCATCACCGGCAATTTAACTGTCTTTGATTTACCAGACCTTGAAATTCCTTATTCACCTCCTTATTCTTCTTCCCGAGATGTGGTGAATATCGCCGGTTACGTTGGAATTAACCAAGTAACGAAAGTCGCTGAAACAATTGATGTTGCTGAAATTCCAGCAGAAGACTTTAAAACCGCTTATTTCTTAGACGTTAGAGAAGCAGGCAAAGCCAAAAGCGGTAGTGTCGAAGCGACCGCCAATATTCCATTAAGCGAATTACGCGAACGTATCGCTGAAATTCCCAAAGATAAAAAAGTCTATTTGACTTTCCGTAAGGGATTAAATACGTATACTGCTGCCCGCATTTTAGCTGGCTTTGGTATTAAAGCGATCATGATTGAAGAAAATTAAAATAACTTTTAGGGCTGTAGCATAAACTTGCTACAGCCCTTTTCATTAATACGTAGCTTTTAGTTACAAAAAAACAGTGGCAAAAAGGAAAACTCGCCCTTCTTACAGGTGAGCAAATTTCCTTTTGTACCACTGTTTTTATTCTATTAACGATAAACCGGTTTTAAATGGGTAGCAGTAAAGATTGCTTTAACTAAAATCGGCGTTAAAATTACCGCCCCAATCACTTCACTTACCCCATTTGTTGCCACAATTGTTGCTAAAACTTTTAATAAACCAGAAGGATCAACACCATAAGCGGATGCGACTGGTCCTGTGTAAATCGTCCCCATAAAAGTTAAAACTAAAATTGTATTGGTTAATGTACCACCAATCGCTGCTAAAATAGAAGCGACGTAAAGATTTTCATTTTTCTTATACCACCAGTGGAACAAAAATCCTGCCACTAACCCCACTAAAACTCGAGGTACAACAGACACAATGGGATTAGTAAAAACCATTGTATCTAAAGGTGTGGTAGGTGAAGTGAAAGCACGAATAATCGTGCAAATTCCCCAAACTAATCCGACAAACATGCCGTCTTTTGTTCCTAAAACAATTGCAGCTACAATAACCGTAATATGAATAATCGTTAAGCTTGTAATCCCCAATGGAATAAAGCCTAAAAAAGGTACCATCGCTTGTAAAATAATAATAGCAATTAAAATGGCCCGAATGGCAATGCGATAACTTTTACTTTTCGTATTCATTTGAGTTCTCCTTTTGATTCTATTATAATGACACTAGTGTCATTGAAATGATTATACAAGAAAATGACACACGTGTCACTAATTTGAGGTGAGAAAATGAAAAATTTATCTAATGCCGAACGCAAACGGCAAAAAAGAGAAGCTATTTTAACTAGCGCCCGTCAAGTTTTTCGCCAAAAAGGCTTAATAGACGTGACGATGAAAGACATAATCGAAGCCACCGGTATCAGTCGGGGTGGCATTTATTTGTACTTTGATTCTGTGGATCAAATATTTATGGAAGTCATTAAACAGCGGTCCAATCGCAAATTTGATGACATTCGCCAAGCTATCACTAAAAATCCGCCCTTTGAAGAATTGTTAAATGACTATTTTACAAGTCATGAAGATCGATTGTTAAATCAAATGGATAACAGTTTATTACGCTCCATGTATGAATATTATTTTACCCATAAAACAACAGCCGATCATAAATTCCAACAAGAACAACTCGCCTCAACTAAAAAAACCATTCTGGCTATTTTGGAATTAGGGGTTACTCAAGGCGTTTTAAAAGATGAAAAAATCGCAGAAATTGCGGAAAATTTCATGTTTATGATTGAAGGCATGAGTGTAATGGCCCTCACTGGTGGTATCACCCAACAACAATTAGATGAACAATTTGACTTGATGAAAAAAATGTTACCCAAAGTTTAATAAATTAGGAAAACAAGTTAAAAAGACCGCTGACAAAACAAACATTTTAACGTATCACCAAAGGGCTTGCCTTCAAAAGATACTTTAAAACTTTTTTGTCATTGGTCTTTATTTGAAACTTTTATTTTTAGGCAACACTTTTCTGACTACTAATCAGTAGCAAAAAATTCGCCCATTTCATCCACATAAGGTAACGATTCTTTTAAAGGATACACAACAAAATCATGCATCATATCTGGAACAATGACTAAATTTAGCGTTGTACCTTTAACGTGCGCTACTTTTTCTTTTAAACGTAAAACATCGGGATATAAAATTTCGGCTGTGCCACTAATCACGAAAAGCTCCCCTAAGTTTTGAAATGTTCCATAAATAGGAGAAACAAGTGGATTATCTACCGCTAAATTGCCCGCATAAGTAGCGCCAGCTTGCATCAATAAATCTTTTTCCAACAAAACATCTTTTGCTTCTAATTCATCTGAACGAGGATCGCTCACTGAAACATCAAGCCAAGGAGAGGCTAAAGCTAATTTTTGTGGACGTCTTAGGGTACCTTCATCTCTTAGATGCTGTGCCAAACTAACGGCTAACCCCCCACCAGCAGAATCACCAAAAAGATATATTTCATCATCTGGGTATAAATGACGTAAATGATAAAAAGCAGCTTTGGTGGCAGATAGCGTTTTTTCTGCTGTCGCTTCTGGTGCTAGCGGATAGTCAAAGTAACTAACTTTCAAATTAAAACGGCTAACAAAACGTTCTTGAATTTGTTTATGAAAAGGAGATGCTTCTAAGGCATAACCTCCTCCGTGTAAATACAGCACGTGTTTTTTAGTTACATGCGGGGGGAAAAGTGTAATCAATTCTCGTCCGCTAATTTGACTGCGTTTTTGCGGAATGTCGCTATTTTCTAATTGGCGAATGTTAATTTTGCGTCGTTTTGGTGGTGTCACCATGGCGATACCCACAAGCTTTTTCATTTGAATTACTTTGAATACTTGTTTAACAAATTTGGCAGAATAACGCATCTCACCCCTCCTTTAAAAATGGTACAATAGTAATATCTCTAGCATAACTGACGGACTAGGAGGTGTCCATTATTTCAAAACAACGGGAATTACTTTTTGACAATTTAAGAGGTGTCCTAATCTTTTTAGTCGTTTTAGGTCACGCTTTAGAATATTTTCGCTTAACAAATCAAACAGCAGAATTTTTCTATGTCTTTATTTACCTGTTTCACATGCCGGTCTTTATTTTTATTTCTGGCTATTTTTCTAAACAGGTCCAAAAAGGACGGAAAACAGCGGTCAAAACATTTCTGATTCCGTATCTTATTTTAAACTTCATTTTAAGTATCATTTTGTTAATGATGGGTAAAATTGAAACTATCACGATTTTAAATCCTGGGTGGACGCTGTGGTATTTGTATTGTATGTTCATCTGGCGCCTATTATTACCAGATTTAATTAAAGTACGGCACATTTTAATTCTTAGCTTTATCATCGGTATTTTTTCTGGTTTTTTAACTGAGTTTGGCACTTACATGGCGCTGGCTCGGACATTAGGTTTTTTGCCGTTCTTTTTAGCAGGTTACTATACTGATCGCAAAATGATTGAAAAATTGCGCCACTTTCCTTTTGCGCGTTTACTGGGTTTTATGGTGATTATATTAGGTTTAGTAACTGCTTTTCTTTGGGTCAAAGCTCCTTTACCCCCGGAAATTTTATGGGGAGATCGTGCTTATAATTTATTTGAAATCCCGCTGTGGCAAAATATTTTGGCTGATTTATACCTTTATGGGTTGGGATTTGCTTTTGTTTTCGCCTTTTTGGTGATGGCGACTGAAAAACGGCACTTTTATACTGTTTGGGGACAAAATACATTAGCGATTTATCTTTTACACATTTATCTAATTGCGCCAATTGTCCAAATTGGCGAATTTGTAGTAAACCCCATCTTACATGGTTTAATTTTAATCGGCGGCTCCCTTTTAACCGTCTATATTTTATCTCGCCCGAAAGTGACTCATCGCCTAAGTATCGTCTTAAAACAAATCAACCATTGGATTATGCCCGATAAGAAAAGCTAAATGAACTCGCACAACTCTCAAGTAATAAGATGGAATTTTAATAAATTGTTTCCCAAATTTCTTGAAATTTCAGCTTATTGTCGCAGCGAGTTAGTTCATTTTGCTAGACACCTAGAAAAGCTAAACAAACGCGCTTAACTCTTTAGCATTAAGGCGGAATGATACGAAATTGCTCCTCAAATTTCTTAGCATTTCGACTTAATGTCGCCAAGAGTTCGTTTGTGTGCTAGATCAAAAGAAAAGCTAAGGGCAATGGTTAGCTCTTTTTTAATCCGGGTAAATTCACCCAATTGCTTATGATAATCAAATATTTCCTTTATCAACTAAAAAAACTGACACAAACTGCCAACTGAAAATTCAGTGCAACTTGTGTCAGTTTTTTTAATTTTGTTTAACCTTAAAGTAGCGTACGCAACTAATTAATATCATCAGTACTAAAATAAATAAGAACAATAATGCTATTTGTGATCCAAATACTGTCCCGGCTTCATAATTAGACTGACTTTTTTGGGCCAAATTAATAATAGTCGCCACAATCGCAGTGGCTACAGCACCAGAAAATTGTTGCAACGTGTTGAAAATGGCATTACCATCGGCAAACATTTCTGTTGGAATTTGGCTCATTCCTGTGGTCATCATATTACTATACGAAAAACCAATCCCAATCATGTAAAAGACGTGGGCGGCCACAAAACCGAATAAAATAGGTGCTTGTAACAGTAATGTTAAAGCTAGCCAACCAATCGTAACCAAACTTAGGCCAAATAAAATTGGTTTTTTCGCGCCGTGATTATCCAACACTCGACCTGAAATAGGCGCCAAAATAGCACCGACTGCAGCCCCCGGTAACATGACTAATCCCGCGATAAAAGCGTCTTTTCCCATCACAATTTGAACAAAATTTGGTAAGACAAAAGAAATTCCCAACAATAAAAATTGGCAAACTAAAAAGCCTAATAAAAATAAGCGGAAACCTTTATTTTTTAAAACAGTTAGGCGAATTAACGGATCTTTGACACTAGTCGAACGATGATAAAAGAGACCTAAACCTGCTAGTCCCACAACAAGTGGAATCACACTCACAAGTGTTCCTACTTGATTTAAGAATAATAAAAAGCCACTAAACATTAAAACAATACCCGCCATACTTGGAATGTCCAACTTGCCACCTTTTTTTATAGCCATGCTTGGAATCGCATATAATCCTAATCCTAGCGAAAGGAACAATACCGGTACTAAAAATAGAAAAATATAGTGCCACGTTAAAGCAGAAGTCAATACACCGCCATAGGTTGGCCCAATTGCTGGTGCGATGGAAGTTGTTAAATTTCCAATCCCAATCATAGCGCCACGTCTATCAATCGGTGTATAAGTTAAAATAATATGAAACATTAACGGTAGTGCAATTCCTGTACTAATCCCTTGCAACAGGCGTCCTAATAACAAGATCAAAAAACTTGGTGACCAAAAATCAATTAATAATCCTGTCATAAATAAAAGATTAGAAGCCAAAAACAACGTCCGAATTTGAAAATTTTTCAATAAATACGTTGAAAAAGGCACAATAATAGCAATAACTAAAAGATAAATTGTTGTCACCCATTGAACCTGACCTGTCGTAATCCCAAACTCACTAATCAAAGTAGGGAAAGTAACATTCATCGCCGTTTCGATTAAAACCCCCGCAAATGACATCATGCCAGTTGCCAATACGGCTAATAATAAGTGAATTTTTTTCTCCATCAAATTCCTCCTTGTTTTTCATCCCGTACAAAAACTTAGGCAAAAGACGTTACTCGCTAAAAGTTTACATCATTGCATTAATTGCCTCATTTTATTTACTTCAAGTAACTTTAGGCCTAAAAAAAGAGAAGCAGTTTCTATCGAAATAGAAACCGCCTCTCTCTCGACACGTCAAAGGACGTGTTATCTGTACGATTTGAAAATATTCACAAAAGATATTCTACCTATTTTTATTAAAAGGGTCAAGCAGTCTGACTAATTTAAGTGCTTTGATTCTTTCTTATTTACTTGTACAAAAAAATTATTCTTTTTCTCCAAAAGAAAAGCCATCAAAAGTTTCACCATCATAATATTTTAGTAGCTGCTCTGCACTTAGTAGCGAAGTTGTTTGCGCCTCTTCACTACTTTGTTCTTCTAAACGTTGGCGATAGGTAGCATATTTTTCAGCCAATTCACGATATAACGCTTGGCGAGAGTGTCCTTGCCCCGCAATTTGTGGTAACTCTCGTAAAAAGCCACGATAAACCGGACGATTTTCTTCTAATTCCACTGGCATTTCTGTGACATGTAAATTTAATTCAGCAAAAATTTCAAACATAAAATCACTTTCTTTCGTTTGAACTTAGATGTTCAATCTTTTTCTCTGGAATAAACCACATGATTAACATTAACGCGTTGACCACTAACACACTCACGGGATGAATCAACCAACCGGCTAATAAAGCAATCACATTTAAGATAAGTGTCAGCCGCATCTTAGGATAATGGGCAAAAAGTTTTCCCACCGGCGAATTTTTTCCATTAACTCGCACTAACGTATAACCTAAAAGGCAATAGGCTAAGTCCGTACCAAAAATTATTGCCCCATATAATAACTGCGGTGCCAATTCAACAGGATAGTCCCCAATCCAAGCGGTAGCAAAAGGAAAGAGTGTCATCATTAAAATAAATAAATTATTGGCCCATAATACCCAACCGTCAACTTTTTTGACAATATTAAATAGATGATGATGATTATTCCAATAAACCGCTAATGAAATAAAACTGATTAAATAAATAGCAAATTGATGTTCTACTCCGGCAAAAGCTCGCCATGTACTGCCATTTGGCTCATGTAATTCTAAAACCAAAATAGTCATAACAATCGCAATTACCGCGTCTGTAAATGCCTCAATTCTAGTTTTGGGCATTTTAACCACTTCCTTATTCTTTAATTTCCAATTCACCTTCAAGGTCTTCTAATACACCAGAAATTAATTCTTGACCTAAAATAAATTGATCCGGAATATCACTTTTGTTTTTCATACCAAAAGTAGCAATTTGGCGGAAACCATAGCGGGCATAATAATCTGGATTTCCCACTAAGAAGACAGCATGATGTTCCATTGCCACAGCTTTTTTAAAAGCTGCTTCCATTAAGGCACCGCCAATCCCTTGATTGCGGTACTCAAAAGCGACACTTAACGGAGCTAAAAGTAAAAAGTTACGCACACCGTCTTTTGCTTTAACTTCTTGCTCACTTAACATAACATGACCGACAATTTTTCCATCGGCTACCGCTACAAGTTCTAATTCGGGAATAAATGTTTCTTTTTGGCGTAAGGCAACCACAAAATCCTGTTCGTTTCCGTCTGAAACTTGCGCTGTTTTAAAAGCATCTTTAACTACCTGATAAATTTCGTCGTAGTCATTAGGCGTTGCCACTCTAATTTTCATGATTATTTTCCTCTTTTTCTTCATCGTATTGATTCATTACTTTAGCCAAAACATCTTCTAAGATATCTTCTTTGGAAAGTACCGTCAATGCCTGAGCTAATAAGGTTTCATCTATTTTTACGATACTATCTGCTTTCAAATTGTTCTTGACTAAAAATTCTTCACTTAGCGGTAACACAACTTGATTTTCCACTTGCATTAACCGTTTTTTTCGCATAATTGGCAACGGACTCCCCCCTTTTTTACGTATTATAACAAATATTTGCAAAAATTATGGCAATTTAGTTTAAACCCGCATTCTTATTAGGTTTTAACATTAAAAAAAATCAATGCCTAACATTATGCTAAACATTGATTTTTTACTTAATCGTCAACATCTTTATTTAAAATTTTGCCACCTTGGGCATCTAAAGTTAATTCAATCTCTTGGTTAGTGTGGAGTAGCTTGACTTCCCATTTTGTAACACCATCGTCTTTTTCTAATTCTGCTGAAGTAACAGATCCCTCAGTATCAGCTTGGGCTTTTTCAATCGCATCTGACAATGAAATAACAGCATCAGTTTTCACTTCATCTTCTTGCCAATTTTTATCGTCGTTCACTTCACTCGTATCTCCCAGTAATTTACCACTGGCGTCAAAAATCATCTGATATTCTTGACTACTATCTTTTCCTTCAATCTCAACTTGTTCATTTGGTCCTTGGGCTTCCCATTTAAAACTTGTGATAATCGCCTCTGTATGAGCGGACTGAAATTTTGTTATCGTTTCATCAAATAATTCTGCTTTTGGGACTGCAATCCCATTTTTATCTGTAACCTTTGAACTTGTTTCACTTGTTGTAGTGGCTGTTGTGGTGGTTGTAGTTGTATTAGTTGTCTGAGCTGTATCCCCATTTTGATTTTCGCTATTTTGCTGACAACCGGCCAAAAGTAAGCTACTACCTAAAATGGTCATTAAGATTAATTTTTTCATCTTCTTTCCTCCTCGGCTTTAAAATATCAGTTAATTTTATGTTACCTGTTTTTAAGAGGAATTGCCACTAACAGAGCAAAGTAAAATTTTTTTGTGCAAAAAAGAGCCTGACTTTAACGATCAGACTCTTAATAATTAAAAATTAATCAATTAATTTTGTTTTCTTTACATCCGCAATTGTTTTTGTTCCAGCCAATTGCATCGTAATGGATAACTCTTTATTTAAGTGATCAAAGACAGACTTCACGCCTTCTGCGCCACCTAAGTTCAATCCGTAAATAACTGGGCGACCAATAGCAACTAAGTCAGCACCACTAGCTAAAGCTTTAAACACATGTTCACCACGGCGTACGCCAGAATCAAAGACGATTGGCACCCGTTTGTCGACAACTTCTGCGATTGCTGGTAAAACTTCAAAAGAAGCTGGACCACCATCTAATTGACGACCACCATGATTAGAAACCCAAATCCCGTCTGCACCGGCTTTAATTGCAAGATCAGCATCTTCTGGTGATTGAATTCCTTTAACAAAAACAGGTAAATGCGTTAAGTCTTTAATTTTTTTGATGTCTTCTGGAACTAAGCCTTGTTTTGCAGCAGCGTAAATTTCAGCGATTCCTTTACCTTCGCCATCACCACTAGCGCTTTGAGCAGAATAAGCAGCTAAGTTAGGCATTGGTAGTGGAAATTGGAATTGATTAATTACGTCTTCTTCACGGTAACCACCCAATGTAGAATCGGCAGTTAAAATAATTGCTTTGGCACCTGCTTTAACAGCTTTATCCAAAATAAATTCGTTAAAACCGTCATCTTTACTCATATATAATTGGAAAAATTGCGGTGCATCTGGTGCAGCAGCGGCAGCATCTTCGATTGTAGTGTTGGCATAAGTACTAATTGAAAAAATGGAACCCGCAGCGGCAACACCTTTAGCTGTATCTGCTTCACCTTTTTCATGAGCTAAACCTTGTGCTGCAGAAGGAGCTTGAATAATCGGTGTTTTAAGTTCAATGTCCCATAATTTAGTTGATAAATCAGCATGATCAATTCCTTGTAAAATGCGGGGCATAATTTTTTTATTCATAAATGAAGTAGTATTTTCTTTCATTGTCCATTCATCTTCAGAACCACCACGAATGTAACCAAACGCGCCAGCTTCCATACGTTCTTTAACGCGGCCTTCTAAAGAGGCAATATTAACAATATCAATAGGATGTTCTTCATTACTTGTATGATACATAAGACTTTCCTTCTCTCTTGTAATTTACATGCTCATTTTACATCGCTTATTAAAAGTAAGCAAACATTTGTACTCGAGGGTGGTAGGAAAAGTGAAGGAGGCCGGGTAGCTCTTTAAAAAATCTCAGAAACTCGTCTACTGGTGTTCTGGGCCAGTAGCTAGTTTTTGAATTTTTCTCAAAGAGTTGGCATCTGAAACTAGACAAAATAGAAAAGCTTTTTGAACTCGTTCAACTCTTCAGCAATCAGCTAAAATCTTTATAAATTGTTTTTCAAATTTCTTAAGATTTTAGCTGATTGTCGCCAAGAGTTTGTGCAAAAAGCTAGACAAATAGAAAAGTGGCAGAGGCTGGGTAGCTCTTTTAAATCAGACAAAATTTCTTAATTGTGATAGATTTCAAACAAAAAAACACGAGCCTTGTCATTTTCCCCTATATTACATTGGGTAAAAAACAAAACTCGTGGTTTTTATACTTATTTCACACTGAAGTTATGATTTACTTCAGCTTTTAAGACTGGATGGGCTTGCAAGTATTCTGCGATTACTTCTGTCATATCCCGTGGAATTTCTTTGATGATTTTATCTGCACTAAACATCGCGTAATTTCCGCCACCAACCGCACGATATTGATTCATGACAACTTCTAATTCTTGATCAGGTAAAATATCTGATCCTTCAAATTGGAGCTTCGTGATTTTTTCGCCATAAGGTTTGCTCAAATCAATTGCATAGTCAATACCTTCATACATATCGTAATTGTAATATTGTGGTTTTGGATCGATAAATTGCGGATTAAAGACGATTTGACCATCTTTTAACACTAAATAATTTGCGGTTTGCTCCAATGCAGCTTTTAAATCTGCACCTGTAATTTTTAAAACAGCTAGTGTATTGGGATAAATATAATTGGTGATAACATCACGCATGGTAATAATTTCACCAAACCCTTTACCCTCATTGTTAAATAAAGCTGTACCAGAAATTTTAGCGCCACTAGCCCACATTTGGACGCGATTGATAAATTCAATATATGGATGTTCGTGAATGCGGGCAGCCATCGGATCGGTGATGTGCATGTCGCCTTCCACTTTTCCCACCGGTTGATCCAACCAATTTTCTAATTCATTGTCTAACTTTTGAATCAAACCCACAACTTCTAAATCAGCTTTTGCATCTTTTGTCGCCACAATTTCAGCAGTTGGATTACTTACTTGCCAAGTATTACCCGTTTGATTTAAATCAAGCGTAATTTTACCGATATAATTTCCGCGAAAACCTGGTTGAATAACTGGAACACCGTTAATGACAGTCGCAATTTCACGATGTTGATGTCCAGTTACAAAAGCGTCGATACCACTGACGGTTTGCAATAATTCATAGCCTTCATTTTCTCCAGTTAGCATTTCTGTTGCTTCTCCAGTTGTCAGGTCTTTTTCAAAACCTCCATGGTAAGAAACAATAACTACATCAGCTAACTCCCGTAATTTTGGCACGTATTCTTTAGCAGTTGCAACTAAGCTTTTAAAAGTTAGGTCTTTAACGGTTGTTGGTTGCTCCCAATGGGGAATATATTGCGTGACCACACCTAAAATGGCGATTTTAACACCTTCTTTTTCCAAAATAACGTAAGGTTCGCCAAAATAAGGTTGGCCATCTTTACCTAAAACATTGGCTGCTAAAATCGGATGTTGATAACTTTTAATTGCTTTTTCTAAATAAGGCAGACCATAATTAAATTCATGATTACCCAGTAAGCCAACATCATAGCCCATATGATTAATGACTTTGGTAATTTCAGCTGGATCTTGTTTTTGCTTGGCAGCATAATAACTTAAAGGAGATCCTTGAATAAAATCGCCATTTTCAATTTTAATAACTGGTCCATCTGCTTGGGCGGTTAATTCTTGCATTTTGGTCGCGACTTTGGCGGTACCAAATGGTAAATCAGCACCTTTTTCCGCATAATTGGTTGGTTGAATATAGCCGTGCATATCACTCGTTGCTAAAATAGTTAATTGCATTTTTCTCGTTCCTTTCCTGATTTTAAACGCTAATAACAACACTCACATTGTAATAGAATTTAAAACAATTTCCTTTGTCATCATACCATAAACCACGAATAGATTTGATTTTTGACAAATTTTTCCCTAAAAAAATTTGGCCAATCCAATCTAATTTATTTGTCTGTCTTTTTAGATAAAAAAATCTCCTCTACCTTTTGGGATAGAGGAGATTTTTTACATCAAATTATTGATTCCAAGCATCTTGTAATTGTGGGACAGAATCTTTAATTAATTTGTTTGTATCTTTATTTGGGTTAGACAAAATGTTTTCCATAATTGCACGTACTTCATTGTAGGCAGGATCAGCATTTTCTTTAACTGGAATAGAGAATAAGTCTTTTGTTGCTTCTTCTAAAATTGCTGGTACTTTTGTATTTGGTGATTTTTTGTATTCTTCACTTTCTAAAACAGATTGTAATACTGGCATGTAACCTGTTTGTTCAGCCCAATATAATTGCACGTCTGGTGAAGACAAGTATTTCAAGTACATGAAAGCTGCAGATTTTTGTTCTGCTGTAGCGCTGTTGAACATGTAAATGTCTGTACCTTGTTGTAAGTTAATTTTTTCCGGACGTGGTGCCACACCGTATTCAAATTTACCTTCTGTATCTTTTTTAACGTAACCTTCACCGGCAATTGAACCAATGAACATTGCTACTTTACCGTTTGCAAATGGGCCAGATAAATATTTGTCTGAACCGGCAATGCGGAAGTAACCGTCTTTTACGCCATCTAAATAGTAATCAATTACTTCTTTTGATTTTTCAGAATCAAATTTTAAATCTTTGGTGAATTCTTCCCCTTTATTTTCCATGCCAATAACATAGTA
The DNA here is from genome assembly GCF_051713765.1 of Enterococcus sp. DIV0755b. NCBI lineage: Bacteria > Bacillati > Bacillota > Bacilli > Lactobacillales > Enterococcaceae > Enterococcus > Enterococcus sp. DIV0755b. The sequence goes on from NZ_JBIOQN010000001.1 coordinate 319,598, forward strand.
GTTGTTTAAAGAGTCAAAGCCCGCACCGACAACTTCATGATTTGATTTTTCATAAATTGTTTTAGAAGCTTCTTTTAATTCTTCTAATGTTTTAGGAACTGCAACACCATATTCTTTCAATAAATCAGCGTTGTAAACTAAAGCTTCAGTTGATTTATTAAATGGAATACCGTATTGTTTGCCTTCAATTTGCGCACCTTCTAATAATGGTTTGCGAATTTCTTCTTGGTCGCCCCAACCAATTGTTTTGTCATCCATGTAAGGTTTTAAATCTACTAACATATCGTCTTGTGCGGCGTTCCATAACCAGCCTGGATATGCTTGGCTGATTGTTGGTAAATCCTTTGGAGAAGGTAGTGTTGAGTTGATTTTTGCTTGTAAGTCTGGGTATTGTGATTGGTTTTGTAATTCAATTTTGATTTTAGGATTTTCTTTCATAAAATCTTCAGTAATCTTCGTTAACGCTTCTTCTTGCGCCCCATTCATCGCATGCCAAAATGTAACAGTAGTGTCTTTGTCGATGGATGTAACGATTTTGTCGCTGTCGCCATTAGAACTTTCTTTTGAATCATTGCCACAAGCTGCTAATGCAAAAACTGCGGCGGTTGCCAATACTGCTGTACCCAATTTTTTGAACTTCATTTCTTACTCTCCTTTGAACTCAGTGATTTTTTCCCCACGGGTGGGAAGTATTCTTTTACCATACGGGTTTTCCAGTTTTTCTGGTTTTAACGTATGGATTGGAACCAAAATTTTAGGCTCGATCATTGAAATAATGGCATCGAGATCTTGTGGAAAGGCATGTCCGGAACAAGCAAGACGGACAAATTCCACTTTCTTCAAGGCTAATAAATCCAAGAAGACTTGATATTTGGGATCAAAATCTCCCAAAGGTTGGGCATCCATATGAAAATACATGCCGCCGCTTTGTAATTTTTCAAAGTTTGCGACTGCTTGCCATAAATATTTATGGTCGTCAGCCAACAATTCTTCATAAGAAATTTCTAGTTTTTCATCTAAGTCCGCAATTTTATGTTCGGTATTTAAAGGATAATAATACGGAACTGCGATATTAAAGATATCCTGCATTAAAGCTGCCATATTGGCTTCTAAGACGACTTTTCGCGGCGATTGTTTAATGATTTGTTCAAAGCGCTTCACATTAGCGGGATAACCATTAAACGTTAATTGTCGCTGAGGATTTTCGTTAATTTTTGCCACTAGTTGTGCAATTAAATCCGCTTCACTGAAGACTTTAACTTCTTCAGAATCTCTTTCATCAAAGCTGATACTAACGCCTTCCATCATTAGAAGATCTGTATGCTTAGCTTGTTGACAAAAATCTAGCGTATACTGGCGGTCATATCCGTGTAAACGCAAATCACCAGTGTAAGTCAAAAACGCATCTGGTGTATGAATCAATAATGCACACGCGCCATAAGCATCGTGATCAACCGGTACAAGTTCCACTTTAATTTGCCCCACTTCTACCACGTCATGGGCTTCTAAGCCAATCATTTCACGGGTAAAATTCGTTGCTTCAAAAGGGGAAGGAATTAAAAAATCACCGTTACGATTTAAACTACGCAAAATTTTTGCCGTTTCTTTTAACGTGTATAACGGAATTTGCGGATCCAAATAATTAATCATTTTGGAATGATCCAAATGCGCATGGGATAAAAAGACAGCCGTTTGACTATATTCTTGTTCATCCTCCCCGTGGTAAGTGTAATTTAACCGCGGATCATAGACACCTTTTAATTCTGGGATGAGACGATTTTTTAACAATGTACTTAAATCATCATCTTTTAGCCCCAATTCCGGGCGATATTCGGTCCCAAAATCAAAGAAAATATGCGCATCTTCATAACTGACTTCAATAATGGTACCGCCGATGGTCAAAATACCACTATGAAAAGTGATGTTGGTTTTACCCTTTGATACCATTTTTTGCCACTCCTCGAATAATTTCTTTTCTAAAGATCAAATAAATAATTAAGATGGGAATTACTGTCAATGTCGCTGCAGCCATTTGCAAGTGCACGTCGCTACCACTTTCAGTCGTAAAAGCAGCTAAACCGTTATTTAACAAACGGTATTTTTTCTCGTTGGTAACAAGTAAAGGCCATAAAAATGAATTCCAACTGGAGATGAAAGTCAAAATCCCCACAGTGACTAACGCTGGTCGTGACATTGGTACTAAGATACGCCAAATATATTCCAAGTCAGAAGCACCATCGATTTTAGCAGCTTTATAAAAGGTACTGGAAATTCCTTTTAAATAACTATTTAAATAATAAATATAGAAGATACTTGTTAAAAAGGGAATAATTAATGCCATGTAGCTATTTAATAAGCCCATTTTGGCGATTGTATTGTAGTTGGTAAAAATAATCGATTCATACGGTACCATTAGTAATGACACCATAATTCCGACAACTAAACCTTTAAATTTAAACTCTAAACTCGTTAAAGCAAATGAAGCTAAAACAGAAGTAATTAAAGTCGCAATCGTGGTCACCAAAGAAACGAAGACAGTATTAATAAAGTACTGTAAAAACGGCGCTTTTGAAAAGACGGCCGCATAGTTCGCCCATTGGAATTTTTCCGGCATAATAGTTGGTGGAATACTTGTCGCTTCACTATAAGTCATTAAACCGGCTAAAACCATATAGATAAATGGGAACAAGGTGATAATCCCTAGCACCACTAAAAAGACTAAAGCAATAATTGTTACTAGTTTTTTCACGCTAATCCCCCACTCTCTTCATGATTTGGCGTTGAATAAAAGTACAGAACAAAATAACTAAGAACAAAATCACTGTCGCTGCCATGGCAATTCCAGGACGTCCGGCGATGTGGAATTTGTCATAGATATAATACACTGCGGTTGTCGCACTTTTGGCAATCCCAGGTTGGCCTGCAAACAAGGCATAAACTTGCGTGTACACTTTAAAAGCGCCAATAATATTTACCGTTAATAAAAAGGCAATCGTTGGAACCAACTGTGGCAACGTAATGCGGCGGAAAATTTCACCGTCTTTTGCACCAAACATTTTGGCAATTTTATAATGCTCTGGATCGATATTGCGTAAGCCCGCTAGTAAAATAATGATATTAAACGCCAAACTCGTCCAAACCCCAAAAATAATTAAGGTCGTCATGCTCATGTCTACATTATCCAACCAATTAATCGGTGCGATACCTACTTTGCCTAGTAAGAAATTAATAATCCCGTAAGAGCCATTAAAGAAGTAACGAAACACAATCCCGATGGCAATCGTACTGGTTACATAAGGCATGAAAAATAACGTTTCAAAAAAACTTTTATGCTTTACTTTTTCAAAAATAATCCAAGCAATCGCCAGTCCGATAATTAACGCAATCGGCACTACCGTAAAAGCGTAAAGAGCTGTATTTTTTAACGCTTTAAAAAAGACTGGATCACTTAAAACTTTTTGATAGTTTTCAATACCCGCGTATTCTTGGTTAATCAGCGTTCCTTTTTGGAAACTCATAAACAAAGAACGAAATAATGGATAGATACTAAAAATCATAATGACAACTAAAGATGGCAGAAGGAAGAGCCATGCTTTTGGTTGATTTTCCGGATTGTAATGATTTTTCTTAAACATTAGTAAATCCGCGTCCCATCTTCTTTAAAGATAAAAGCTTTTTGGTAAGCAAAATCAAATGTCAGCTGCGCTCCTTCTTGAATATCTTCTTCGATGCTGACAATCGATTTTAAGTGATGGGTATCAATATCAAAGTTTAAAATACGTTCACGGCCAATTAATTCCACGCCAGAGATGACTGTTTGAAAAGCGCCAGCACCTTCAACTGGCAAAACATCTTCTGGGCGAATCCCGATAAAGTAATTACCATCTGGCATATTTTCTTTAAAGCGGGCTACCATAAAACGCTCAACCGGAACGCTAAAGGCATCGTGATGCATCATGCCGTCTTTTACTTCCACTGGCAAAATATTAATGATTGGGTTCCCGATAAATTTCGCCACAAACAAGTTATTTGGTTCTAAGTAAAGGTTTTGTGGATCATCGTTTTGTTGAATGACACCTTCGTTTAATAAAATAATTTTGTCTGAAATCGACAACGCTTCTTCTTGGTCATGGGTAACAAAAATCGTGGTAATCCCCACTTCCTTCACTAAGCGGCGAATCTCTTCGCGAATCTTTAAACGTAAACGCGCATCTAGATTAGATAACGGCTCATCTAATAACAAAACTTCAGGGTTTTGTACGAGTGCTCGCGTAATGGCTACCCGTTGTTGTTGCCCACCGGATAATGTACCGGGCTTTTTATTTTTTAACTCTTCAATATTGGTTAACGCCATATATTTTTCCGCAATTTTCATCGCTTCATTTTTAGGCATTTTTTTATCCCCAACCGTTAAAGGAAACATTACGTTTTCAAAAACAGTCATGTGGGGATAGAGTGCATAGTTTTGAAAAACAAAACCAATATTCCGATCTTTGGGTTCGGTCTTAACCACAGAGTTACCAGCAAAGCGGATATCCCCAGCAGTTGGACTTAATAAACCGGCAATCAAATTTAAAATAGTTGATTTACCGCAACCACTTGGACCTAAAAGACAGACTAGGTCACCTTTTTCAATCGTGAAATTTACAGACTTTAACGCTTCAAAACCATTATCGAATACTTTTTTCAGATCGATAACTTCAATCATGGGAAATCCTCCCTTTTTTATTTTTACCTGCACTGCTAATTTTAGCATTTTTTATAACAATAAGTTTATAAAGTTTAATGAGAGATTTTCTTATTTTTTTCTCATTTAATTTTATAAGGCAAAGAGTGAAGCAATAGGGTAAGTACTTTTTTCACAATTTTTTCTATCTTATTTTGTTATCCCCAACGAGAAAAAAACAACGAGATTTTAGTTATTATTTCATACTTGAACCAGATAGCCGTTAGTAAAATTGAAAAGAAAGTAAAACAACCCTAAAAAATAGAATGAATCTGTTTCACTCCCACACAATAAGACGAAAATTAGCGTAATTGCTCCGCTAATTTCTGCCAATTTCTACTTATTAACTTGTCGTAGAAACGTGCACAGGTAAAGCCCACTTAGTAGAAAAGCGAGACAGGCGTATTTATTCCCCGAAAAGCTACTCTTGTCATTTCATTGATGCAAAAAAAGGAAGTGTGATCAGGCTTTTCTCACACCTCCTTTGTACAGCACTTATTAAACTGATAAAGCTCGCTTTTTTTCATTTTTGCAGTTCACTACTTATAATTTCAGCTCCGGTTTTGTTTTAGTTAAAATCCCACTGGATGTTTTCACTTCGAAATAAGTTTCTATTAATTGTTGTAATTCAAGCATTGCGGCATGGGCGCGCTGAGCTTGTTTATCATTAATGGCTTCAATAACTAAAACAGCAGCGGTTGTCGTTTCTTGTAACATTGTCCGTTTAGCTTCCCGCCAGTTAAAACAACGACACACTGCTCCTTTTTCATCATAATAAATTATTTCATCGGGTAAAGCCGGTGCATCTTCATCTGCTCCTAGAGGTTGAAAGCTTTCACCACCTTTGGCTTTTCCTAACTGAAGATCGCCTGCAATCGTATCAATGTCTTCGCCACCACATGGAACCCCATATTTTAATGAGATACTATTGTAAATATCCACCAGCGGATTAATCGGATGAAAGGTGCGATCTTGGCTGGCTCTTTTTAATAACGCTTCAATCGAAGAACGGGCACCTTTTTTTGTTTTAAATTGGCTAAAAGCTTGGCGCCATTCTTGGATAACTTCATTTTGACTAAACGTTTCAGCTGTCAAAAATTTTTGCGCTTCTTTTTTACCTTCGGCTAATAAATCTGCAAAATATGCCTCTTGGGCTTCATTGCTATGATTATTAAGACCACTCGCTGTAACAATAAATAACTTGGCATCTGGAAAAAGTTCCCAAAAATTTTCATCAACTTTTATTTTTTTCATTTTAAAGACCTCCGCTGTTCTTGTCGTTTATTCTTTTAGTCATTATCCAATCTGTTTGGTCATCACTACCAAGAGTAAAAATGTGTTCACCCGTTTTAACAAAGCCCATTTTTTTATAAAAAGTAATCGCCGGCAGATTATATTCCCATACGCCTAACCAAAGCTGGCGTTTATTTTGAGCTTGGGCTACTTTTTCAGCAAAAGCAATCAGCTCTTGCCCTAAGCCTTGCCGCTTAAAGGCCGCCAAGATGTAGATGCGTTCAATTTCTAAAGCATCGTTTACACCTGCTTCACTTTGCGCTTCATTAATATTCAATTTTAAATAGCCCGCTAACTCATTTTGCTGGTAAATAAAATAGAAAAAAGAGTTTTGATTGGCGAGTTCTTTTTCCAATTGGGCGTAGTTGTAATTTTGTGCTAAAAAAGCAGCCAAGTCTGCTGGCGTATTGTCTTTAGCAAAAGTTTCTGTAAAGGCTATTTCACTGATGGCCTTTAACTTTTTTACTTCTGTTTGTTTCACCATTTCAATCTTCACTGCCATATGGACGCACCCCTCCTTTTTTCACCAGATCCCAATCTGTGGCAACATTTTCTTCCACCCGTGCTAGATAGGCCGCTAATTGTTGTCTTTCAGGTTCACTGAAACCTTTTAGCGCAACGTCATTGGAATATTTATTTTCCGCTTGAATAATTGGCGCAAGCTTGGCCCCTTTGTTTGTGACAAAAAGTGATTTATTTTTTTTATTATCGGCTTGGATTTGCTTTTCAACCAGACCATTTTTTTCTAACTTAGCAATCGCACGAGCAGCGGTGGTGCGGTCCACTTTAATCAATTCTGCTAACTTTTCTTGAATAATACCAGGATTTTCATAAATACGGACCAAATAAAGATACTGCCCGCGGGTCAAAGAAAATTCTTTAAATTCAATATTGGCAATCGAATCTAATGCACGGGCAATTTTGCCTAAATCACGTAAAATTTCGGTCATCTAATCCCTCATTCACTAATTTTTATTGGTAGTTGTATCTTAAAATATTTTTATTGCATTTGCAACATTTAGTATAAAGCACTTCATTTTGTTTTTATTTTGAATCGTGATACGGTTAATTTAAAGGTAATAAAAATCGTTTTGTCAGATGCAGTGTCAGCGTTGTTTTTGAAAGGAAGGAAAACAGATGAAAAAAATGTCAACTTCAACAGTGATTAATACCGGTGGTCGCGAAGGTGAAAGTAAGTCTGTCACAGGTTCTTTAGATGTCTTAACAACTGGCGTAAAAAAAGAGGGGTACACCAACCCTGAAGAATTATTTGCCGCAGGTCTTGCCGCTTGTTTTAATGGTGCCATGCAATTTCCGCTAGAACGAGATGGCCTAGGGGATAAAAAAAGAGAGATTCGAGCTGAAGTCAGCTTACTTGGGGATTTACCAGATTTTACGACATTACATTTGGAAGTTGTTTTAATTGGAAAAATTGAAGGCTTAAGTAAAGAAGATACCGTAAAATATATGACCGAAACCGAAAATATCTGTCCTTATACTAAAGCCATTGAAGGCAATGTCGCAGTAAAATTTGACGCTGAAGATTAGAGGTATACCCTTTTTACAATTTTATCTACAAAAATAAAAAATCCGCTGACAAAACACATCATCGTGTAGTTGTCAGCGGATTTTTTTGTAAGAAAAAGGTTATATGCTATTTACAAGGAATAAAGTTTGTTGTCCTTCAGAAACTTTATTTTCAAAAGTTTTACAAGAGCATAACGCTTTTATGAAATTTAATCGGCAGACGTAAGCCGCTATTTTTGTAAGAGCTCTAAAAATGCTGCGCCATATTTTTGTAATTTATTTTCCCCTACCCCTTTAATTTGCAACATTTCTAAGGTCGTTTGTGGCTGAATCTCAGCTAGTTCATACAACGTTTTATCAGAAAAAATGACATAAGGCGGTAAATTTTGCTTTGTTGCCAGTTCCAAGCGCAACTGGCGCAGTTTTTCAAACAATTCATTATCCGGTGCCAATTTTTTCACTACTTGAGCTTTACGCATCACTTTTTGTTGTCCCAGCAAGACTTTTTTACCACTGTTTGAAATTTTCAATAAAGGAAATTGTCCTTCGGTAGGAATTAAATAACCTGCTGCTGTTAAAAAATCAATTAACTGACTAACATCTTTTTGACTCCAGTCTTTCATTAAGCCGTAAGTTGATAACTTTTCAAAATGCCATTGGCTAATTTTTTGATCTTTTGAACCTGTTAAAACTTTGCTGATCAGGGCTTTGCCAAACCGTTCTCCCATGCGCTTAACACAAGACAATACTTTTTGGGCATCTAATGTGATTTCTTCAACTTCTCTTTCATCTAAGCAATTACTACAACGCCCACAATCAGGGCCGTCCTCTCCAAAATAGCGCAAAATGTAGCGTTGCAAACACATTTCTGTATGAGCATACTGACTCATTTCCCGTAGTTTTAAATACTCTTTTTGCTTGTAGTCTAATTCCATCTCAGAATTATCAATAAAAAATTGCTGTACTTGTAAATCTTGCGGTGCATACATCAAGATGGCTTCACTCGGTAGTCCATCGCGCCCTGCTCTACCGGCTTCTTGATAGTAAGATTCAATGTTTCCTGGCGTTTGGGCATGGATGACAAAGCGAACGTTACTTTTATTAATCCCCATTCCAAACGCGTTCGTTGCCACCATCACTTTAATTTCATCAAACAAAAAAGCTTCTTGGGCTGCTGAACGTTGCGCTTCGGTTAAACCACCATGATAATAGCCAACTTCAATTTTTTTACTTTTTAAAAGGTGGTATAAGCGCTCAACTTCTTTTCTGGTGCTGGCATAAATAATGCCTGCTTGTTGCTGATTGACCCGCAAATATTCTAATAAATAACTATCTTTGCCATCTTTTACAACTTGAAAAGCCAAATTTTCCCGTGCAAAACCGGTTTGGACTTTATTATTAACCGGAATTTCCAAACTGTTTTCAATATCTTTAGCAACTTGCGGAGTTGCAGTCGCCGTTAAGGCAATCACAGCTGGTCGTTTGGGTAACGCTTTGATTTCTTGGGCCAATTGCAAATAACTTGGGCGAAAATCATGACCCCATTGCGAGATACAATGGGCTTCATCTACAGCAATTAAACTAATTTTTTCTTGCTGTAAAAGTTGCTTAAACGAAAACATTTCAAACCGTTCTGGCGCAACATAAACTAATTTATACTTACCAATGGCAGCATCTTTTAAACGCATACTTACTTCTGCTTGAGATAAACTACTATTAACAAAAGTAGCTGCAATCCCCATTTCATTTAATGCATCCACTTGATCTTTCATTAAAGAAATTAACGGTGAGACCACTAAAGTTAAACCGTCTAATAATAATGCCGGTAATTGATAACAAATCGACTTTCCGCCACCGGTTGGCATAATGCCTAAAACATTTTCATTACGCAACACTTTTTGAATCAACTCTAATTGACCCGGACGAAAACTTTCGTAACCAAACTTTTCTTTTAATAATTGGGTTAAAACATCCACGTACTATCCTCTTCTCACTGCTAAGTTCTTTTCAGGCCTTTTTTGTCTATTCATCTTAACATGGAAAACAGCTAGAAAAAAGTAGTCAATTTTCGGGCCGACTTTTAATCTAATGCACGTTTTTTTACATTTTATTTAAATGATTTTTATCACAAATGGTTTTGACGTAAAACCAAAAAAAGTGTAAGCTTGGTGAGGCGAATTTAAGGACGCTGGAGGTTTATAAATGAGTTATTTATCTTTACAAGATATTAGCAAACACTATCCTGGCAAAAAGAAAAATGCGTTACAAGATTTTTCTTTAACGATAGAAAAAGGTGAATTTATCGCAATCGTTGGTCCTAGTGGTAGTGGTAAGTCGACGCTTTTAAATATTTTGACAGGTTTTGAAGCACCGACAACTGGTAGCGTTATTCTAGCAGATCGAAATATCACTAAAGATGCCCCAAAAGATCGGGATATGGCGCTTGTTTTTCAAGAATATGCTTTGTTTCCACATATGACGGTGGCACAAAATATTACCTTTGGAATGAAAATCCGTAAAACTGCTAAAAAAGAACGGCAGGAAAAATTGGATTGGGTTACAAAAGAACTTGGTTTAACAGAAGTCTTAGATGTTTTACCGAAAAACTTATCCGGTGGTCAACGGCAACGAGTTTCACTAGCCCGCGCGATCGTCCGCGATCCCAAGTTATTTTTAATGGATGAACCTTTATCAAACTTAGATGCCAAATTGCGGGATCAAGTCGGGGATTTAATTTTAGCCACGCATAAAAAATTACAGGCGACAACATTATTCGTCACCCATTCCCAAGAAGAAGCCATGTCTTTGGCTGATCGCATTATCGTGTTAAAAGACGGCGTGATTCAACAAATCGGCACGCCTCAAGCAGTTTATGAAAAACCAAAGAACCGCTTTGTGGCCGAGTTTATTGGTCGCCCTGCGATTAATATGTTCTCTTTTACTAATTTACCACCTGCCTTACAGCAGCAATTTTTACAGGAGAAAGACAAACTGGCTGCAATCCGTAGTGAGCATATCCACATTCGTGAAGAAAAACACAAAGAAAGCAACCAATCCCAGCCTGTTGAAACTGGAATTGTCACAGAAGTACGTTATTACGGCGGCAATAGCATTTTGCAGTTGGATTGGCAACAGACGAAATTATTCGTTCAAACTACACAAAACCCGCCTGCACTAGGCGCGACAGTTTTATTTACGTTTGATTCACAACATTTACTATTTTTTGATAAATAAATTTATAGTACCGCTATAAATTATTTTTAATATTTTACTGGAGGAAAGAAACATGAAAAAAATTTATTTAGGTTTGACAGTGGCAGCTGCAACACTATTTTTGGCTGCTTGTGGCAGCAACAATAAAGAGGCCACAAAAGAAAACGATCAAGTTAGCGGTGAATTAACTGTTGTAACCAATCGCACAGATGCTGATAAACTGTATGAAAAAATCGAAAAAGACTTCAAGAAAAAATATCCTGAAATTAAAGATATTAAATGGGAAGCAGCTGGTACAGACTATGACCAATATATCGCTAACCGCATGAACACAGAAGATTATGGGGATGTCGTATTTATTCCTTTTTCAATGGCCGGTAAACCAGAAGATTACAGCAAGTATTTTGAAGAATTAGGAACTGTAAAAGCGCTAGAAAAAGATTATCTTGATGTCACAGAAGCTGATTACGATGGCAAAGCTTACGGCTTACCAACCGTTTTAAACTCATTAGGTTTGGTTTACAACGAAGCAGTCTTCAAAAAAGCAGGAATTGAGAAATTACCTCAATCTACTGAAGAATTAATCGCTGATGCAAAAACCATTAAAGAAAAAACAGGTGCTATTCCTTTTTACACTAACTACCAACGTTTAGCTGTTTGGGCAGGTGCATTATCTTCTTACGGTGGTGAAGACTTCAAAAAAGAAATGGTAGAAAGTAAATCCGCCTTTAAAGAAGGCCAACCAATTCGTGAAGTCATGGATCTTATTTATGAATTAGCCAAAGCCGGTTTAATTGAAAAAGATCCCGTTACCTTAGAAACCCAACAAGCACAACAACAATTAGCTGACGGTAAAATTGCGATGTTAATGAGTGGCTCACAAGATGTTGCGCCATTGCAAAAATTAAGCAAAGATACGATTAACATTATGCCGTTTCCACATTTATTAGATGGTAAAACCAGTCTAGCCCTTGGTGCCCCATCTGTGATTGGTATTAACAAACATTCAAAAAACAAAGTTGCCGCAAAAGCATTCTTAGATTTCTTTATTGACCCTGCTTCTGGTTTTGCTAAAGATATGGGTGGAATGACACCAGTTAAAACCAAATTAGATAATACTGAACAAAAAGCAATCAAAGACAATAACGTTATTTTAACTGCGCCTGCAACCGATCCTGCCATTGAAGCCAAATATACTGCAATTGCAAATGAAGTCGGCGTTGGTCGTTTAACTGATGTTTTACAAAAAACAGTTAACATTGCCTTATATCCTGATCAAAATGAAAGTTACCAAGATTACGTGAATAGCCTTGAGAAAAAATGGGAGGCTGCAGCCAAAGCTCATGAATAAGCTCAGCCTAAAAAGAGAGGAAAAGCAGACCATTCTGCTTTTTCTCTCTTTACCGCTTTTATTGTTGCTTATTTTCGGATTGTTGCCAATTGGAACGCTAATTTATAACAGTTTTACGGACTGGGACGGCTTAGCCACGGAAAAGAATTTTGTCGGGTTAAAAAACTATCTCACCATTTGGCAAGATCCTGTCTACTTGCAAGCCTTTAAGACCAATCTGTTTTATTTAGGCTCCGGGCTTTTGCAAATCGTGATTGCCTTAACGTTAGCCATTTTACTGGCGACAAAAACTTATGGTAAAAATATTTTTAAAGCGGTTATCGTTTTTCCGATTATGATTAGTGGCGTGGCGACCTCGTTAATTTTTCGGCTGTTTTTTGAACCAGATGGCTCATTTGACCAACTGCTTCATTTTTTCCATTTAAGTAAGTACATTCGCTTTTGGCTAGGAGATCCTACTGTCGCCAATTATACACTGGCTTTTATTTCATTATGGCGCCACTTGGGCACGAGTTTTTTACTCTATTTTGCGGCCATTCAAGGTCTGCCTGCCGTCTATCAAAAAGCAGCCAGTTTAGAAGGCGCCAACTTGTGGCAACAAACCCGTTATATTATTTTGCCTAATATTCAAACAGTTTTAAAACTGAACTTTATTTTACTGACAATTGGGGCTGTTTCCGCTTTTGAGATTCCTCTAATTATGACTAATGGTTCCAATGGCACCGCCACTTTTTTAGTGCAAACGATGAAAGTTGCCTTTGAACAAAAATTAGTCGGCTTAGGATCTGCTTTAGCAGTGATTATGTCGTTATTTGTAATTGGGTTAAGTTATGCCCAACATCGTTTTCAAAAGGAGGCTGATTAAATGCGGATTTTGGCAAAAGTTGGCAAATATAGCTTTTTAATTTTATGGTTTTTAATCTGCTGCTATCCTTTATTAACGGTGTTTTTTGGCTCATTTAAAACTTATGAAGAGTTTAATGCCACCCGTGGGATTACGCCACCTAGTACGTGGCATTTTGAAAATTATCGGACCGCTTTTACCACCGGTAACCTCCCTCAAGCCTTTATCAATACTTTTATTTTAGTTTTTTGTGGGGTTTGTGGCAGTGTGCTAATTGGTTCGATGGTCGCTTATGTTTTAAATCGTTTTGACTTTCCTTTTAAAAAATTGGTCATTGGCGCTTACTTTCTAATTTCGATGGTGCCAATGGTAGTCTCCCAAATTTCGACCTTTAAAATTATTACCGCTTTTGGCTTTTATGACCGCTTAATTGCACCTATTGTTATCTATTTAGGCGCAGATGTGGTGATGATTTATGTCTATTTGCAAATGTATGAAAAAATTCCAGTTGAACTAGATAAAGCGGCCCTACTAGAAGGTGCCAGTTATTTTCAAATTTACCGAAAAATTTTATTTCCGTTACTACGACCGGCAACTGGGACGGTAATTATTTTAAAAATGATTAGTATTTATAACGATTTTTATATTCCGTTTTTATATTTACCCGGCTCAGAGCACGGCACTGTCGCTACCGCCCTTTATCGCTTTATGGGACCCAATCAAACCAACTGGCAAGTTATTTGTGCTTTGGTTATTTTAAGTATTATTCCGATGCTGATTGTCTTTTTAGCCTTACAAAAATACATCTATGAAAGTTTAGCAGGAGGTGTCAAAAGTTGATCTGGTCTTATTTGAAAGGATTTCCCAAACGTGCTTATACGGTCATGGAAGTTCGCACCGGCTTTGCGACCGGATTACCCGTTTTAAGCGGTAGTTTTTTTGGCGCCTATTTAACCGGTGAAATTCATTGGCTGCGCCTCATTTTATTTTTTATCGCTGGCTTTTGTTTTAATATTGTCGCCAATACAGCCAATGAAATGCGAGCATATTTAGCCAAAGAAGAAAACGAAGACACTTTTACCCACCATAAAGGCAGTGAAGGCCTCGTTCGTGGCGATGCCAAATTTTTTGACGCTGTCTTAGTTTTACTGTTGATGATTGGTCTTGGCGGAAGTTGTGGTTTACTTTTAGTGTTTTTAACCAAAGATTTGGTGCTACTAGCTTGGGGACTGCTTGGTTTACTCGCTGCAATCACTTATTCCTTGGGGCCAAAACCTTACCTGCTTTATCCAGTCGGCGAAATTGTCTCAGGCTTTTTTGTTGGGGGGCTAGCATGTTTTCTAGCAGGGCGCGTGCAAATGGGTGCCGGCAATACTCAACTCTTAATTTATAGCGTGATTCCCATGATTTTGACTGTCTTTTTAATGTCCACCAATAACGTCGGCGATTATGAAAAAGACCGCGGTGTACGGGTAACACTGCCGCATGTCATCGGTTTTCGCAATGCCATTTTACTGGTCATCCCAGAATTTATCATCTTATTTAGTTGCTGGCTTTATCTTTTTCTTAGCCAAACCATTCCCTGGTGGCAATTTCTTATCGGGTGCCTCATTTTTTACCACCAAGGCTACATTCGTTGGTATAAAGACTATTTGAAAATCCCAGCAGTTTACCCCGAAATGGGACGTGAGTATGGGCCGCGACCATTACTGTTAATTTATCATTTTAATACGTGGATGAGCCTTTTATTTTTCATCCAAATTATCGGAAGGAAGTACTTCTAATGGAAAAAATCCGTTTAGTTCAAAATAAAATCAATCCTCTTGTTTTACCGGTAATTTTTGCCGATAAATTAGGCTATTTTGAAAAATTTAACGTCCCCGTTGATTTAACCATTGCCGAGACATTCCAATTTGCTAAAAAAAGCAGTTTTGTGGCCGGTGATGTCGATGCGATGATGGGAGACTTAACTTTTTACTTTGACTATAGAGAACAAGGTAAAGATGCGGTGGTTACCACCGATTTAACCCGTACAATCCAGCTGTTAGCCAAAAAAGATTCCCCTAAAAATGGCATGCGGGTTGGAGTTGCTCGCAAAGGTTTATTTCCTTTCTTTATGGCTTATGATTTAAAAAACATTTTAACCAACCCTGAAATTGTCTGGGTCGATAATACTTACGAACGCATTAAAATGCTAGCTGCCGGTGAAATTGACGCCTTGGTGGCGATTGAACCTTTTATCACTGATATTTTAACCAGCCAAACAGATACTGAAATTTTGTGGCACTCTAAAAATTCCGATAAAAACATGGTAATGTGGTGCTTTGACCGCAAATTTTACCAACAAAATCCTGAAACAGTCGTAAATTTCCACCGTGCATTAGAAGCGGCCGCACAAGATTTTAACGCACTAAGCGGCGATGAAAAGGTCGCCCAAGCAATAAATGTTGCCCAATATACCAAAGAAGCAGCAGAAAACATCCGCCACTTTACCTTTGAAAAACAGCACAATTATTCAGCCCAAGACTTCAACTTATTAGCTGACTTCTTGTGGCAAAGTGGAAAAATTAGTAAAAAGTATCAAGCAGCAGATTGCTTAAAGGCCGTGTTTTAAGTGATACAAGTAGCTATGCTTGGGTTATCGCTGGTTTATTTTAGTGAAAAGTATCTTTTATGAACTAAAACAAAAGACCGTAAGCATAATTAAAGTAAACAAAGCTGAAATATGAAAATTTAGACTTTTAAGTGGGCTCCCTTGGTTAGATTAGAAAATCTAACCAAGGGAGCCCACTTTACTTAATTTTGAGATGCAGTTTTGTTTATTTGTAAATAGTAACTAGTAACTGTTGCCTCATCTCTTTCATAGCTTATCCTTTTGAAATTCATCTTTCATCGCCCGCCGACGCGGACATTTTACCATCAAATCTGCTTTTAAAATTTGTACTGCAATCGTATTTCCAGCGATATTTTTTATTGCCTGTAATTTTTGGACGATTAACGCGTATTGCGGATGACTATTAGTTATTTTTGAATCTTTTACAATAATGGATTTGAAAATTCGAACCAATTCTTTAAGAAATTTTTTTCATTTAATATAGATGTTGTCAAACCAACAAGAATAAATTACAAATCAGTGTTTCAATAGAACGTAGGAACTATCTAGAGGACTAAGTCTAAAAAAGCGACTAGACAAACGAGCTGTCTAGCCGTGTAAATATCTTGATTATTCTATTGAATTTCTTCAACGACACTCATTGTAGAAAAGCACTTTTTTGATATTTCTATTTAGGTTCTATACCTTTTGTGTGTTTATAAAATTTATCTACAGCAATTTACAAAAATTTTTTAGAGCTATATAATAAAACTAACTTATATACGATTCTTATTACATTAAAATAAAGTGTTCCAAATTTCAATAGACTCTTTTAACATTTTTTTAAAATCAAAACTTGGTCTAGGTACTTCTCCCGATAAAAACTTTTCTAATCCTATGACAAGACCCTCTGTACTATTCTCAACAATTAATACAGTTTGTTTTTGTCCATCCAACGCTTCTACAGTTTCAGGAACATCCGTCATAATGACTGGGGTATTAAGAGCTAAGGCTTCAAATACCACCATACCAAATCCTTCATAGCGACTACTAAAAATAAAAGCATCTGAAGCTTTTATTAGATTATAAGGTGAAGACAAATGGGACAGAAAATAAATATCTTCTTTTCTATCTGACAGATTAATCTGTTTACGAAGGGAATCTTCCTCAGGACCATAACTTCCTACTATCACAAGCTTCGTCTTTTTACCATTAGTAAGCTGATTAAATGCTTTGATAAGTCGATCAATTCCTTTTTGTTTTGAAAAACGTCCAACATTAATCAATACCTTAATATCGGGATTTAAAAAATCATTCCTTAATTTCTCCGGAATAGATTTATCAAATGGATTTTGTGCTAACGAAATAATTCGTTCTGGATTAAGAATAACATTCATGATAGTTATTTTTGCATTGGGAACTTCCCTTTTTATTTTTGTAGCAATAGAATCCGTCACGCAAATAACATGATTTGCCTTTTGATACGCCTCATAAATAATTTTTCTTTTCAAGTGTTTATTAGCCTTAAACTCTTTCTCCATATCCGTATGGATAAATATCATAGTATTTATTCCAAGTGGTTGTAACGCCCAAGTCCAAACTGCATAAGACCGATCATAGCCTGGATAATGAATAAAAGAATTTACATGCAAGTTTGGATAAATACGATCAAAATCTCTTTGATACATCTTTTCAACTATTTGTCTATTTGACGGTAATTCAGCCATATAAGCAAACGTTTGAAACATCTCAGAAAATTTTGCTTGTGTTTTTCCTGACTCGATAAAAGTAAATACTCCAGCAGGAAATTCTTGAATCACCTTCTCACGTATATTATCAATCAAACCATCAGGCCAAGTTATAATATAATTTCGTTGAGTTAAATCTACTTTGGAAAGTAAATTTAATAACGAATTCGTGATTCCATTATTATCAAACTTATAAGCATAAATTAGAACATTGTCCTTTCCGTTCCAATTGGATAATTGTTGTATTTTACTGTTTTTTGTATTATTCAACAAAAAACTTGTAATCTCAATCGTCCCTTTTTCAGAATCTGTTGGATTAAATCTTTTATTTACATCTCTAAAATTTATTTCATTTTTTTCCGATAAAGCCTTTACCAGACCTGAAATTGTTTTAACTTGTTTGAATGGTAATTCATTTACAGAAAAATACAGACCACGTTCTGCCTCGTATTTATCTTGATCATAAGTAAACAGAATTATTTCTCGATTAGTCACTGCAAAATCAAACATAATAGAAGAATAATCTGTAATAAGTTTTTCTGCAGTCGCTAGAAATGTGTATAATTCAATATCGGAGGGAAAAGCTTTAACCCGCTTAAGTTTGAGTTCATCAATTTTCAATTGGTCAGCCTCGTAAGGGTGTAATTTCACAAATACTTCTCCTTTATCCAACTGATGATCTAGTAATTGTAAATATTCTCTCATTTCTGCTATATCATTAGATCTACGATTATTTCGCCAAGTTGGCATATATACAATGCGGTCTTTAACGACACGACTATCATCAAATAATACTGAATTTCGTGGTGATGGCCCTATAACAAATTCATTGTGTACAATTTTTTCAATGCCAAAATCTTGAGCAAGTTTGTCTCTTGTAAATTTATTGTTTACGAATATTTTATCAGCTGCAGCCAAATTTCGTTGTATATTTCCATAACCCTGAATCTGCGTTGATTTCCCAAGACATTTCAATGGTGTTCCGTGCCAAAAAATATAATATTTTTGCTCTTTTCGTTTGTGAAAAAATGTCCAAAAAGATGTATCATTAATTAAAATTTCTGCCGTGGCTAAATAATAGAGATATTTCTCACTCATATGTTGCACACAATTCTCTTTTAACTCATTCGGAATCTTAGCATCTTTTTTAATCGCCACTACTACTTTATAGTTAGAATTTGTTTTCAAATGGAGAGCTAGCGCATAGATATGCCCCTCCACATTACGGCCATGAGTCCCTTCTAATAATATTGTATTTCTCTGAATATCTTTTTCACGATATTTTAAGTATGCCAGCTCTTTTGGAGACATTATTTTATTTTTAATTTTAGTAACTATCGACATAATATTTTCCTATTCTAATTAATCCTGCTTCATGCAACACTATACTAAATATAAGTCTAACAGGATTTGAAATTTTTTCAATTTATTCCAGATTTTCTATACATTTCTTTTACATTAGAAATAGTGTAAACTATAAGAGATTTGAGCTTTTATATTAAAATGTTCAAAAATTTTTAAATATCTTATTACACTAATAAGAAAGGAAGATTATTTTGAAAACGAAGCTTAAAAAAATTTATTCGCATGTAAAACCCTCTATAAGACAAAAAATGCGATTTTATTATGCTGAAAACTATGAGTCTATGCCAATAGATAACAATAAAATTGTTTATGAAACCCGTGATGGTAAATCAATTGTTGACTCTCCATATGCGATGTTCTTATATCTATCTAGTCAGCCAGCCTATAAAAATTTTCGTCATGTTTGGATTATTAATCAAGATAAAGATATTATTAAAAATATCATTCCAAAGGAACTACGTAGCAAAGTTGAGTTTGTGATTAGAGAAACAATCCCCTACGTAGATGCTTTATTGAGTGCAAAATATTTAATTTCAAATTCGACTTTCGAATCATTTTTTAGCAAGAGACCTGGACAAATATACATCAATACTTGGCACGGGACACCATTAAAATACATGGGATTTGATATTCCATCTTCAATTTCCGCCTCTCAAAATGTATTACGTAACTTTTTAATGACAGACTATTTATTATCACCAAATGCTCACACTAGCGAAATTTTTATTAATAGCTATAAATTAGATAATATTTATCAAGGAGAGATTTTAGAAGGTGGTTACCCTAGAATTGATCATACAATAAATATATCTCGAAATGAAGCTATTGAAAAAATTGGCAATTATGGTATTAAAATAAACCAAAATTTACCAATTATACTTTACACGCCTACATGGAAAGGTAAAAATGTTAATCAGGTAAATGACGATGTGGAACAAATTATCAATGAAACCTTAATTTTAGCTGAAAAATTTAAATCATCCTATCAAGTATTAGTAAAAGTCCACCCTTTCATTTTTGATACTATAAATGGAGACGAACGAATCAAAAATCATCTGGTTTCTGACTATATCGATGCCAATGAAGTTCTAGCTGCTACTGATGTATTAGTTACTGACTACTCCTCTATCTTTTTTGATTACTTAGTAACTGATAGACCTATTTTATTTTATGTTTGGGACAAAGACTTATATGAATATGAAAGAGGAATGTATTTAGAAGATAGCGAACTGCCGGGACCTTCTGCTGAAAACCTTGAGGAACTCGTTCAATTAATTGAAAATCTCCAAGAAAGCATCTTACCTTTCAAAGAGAAATATAAACAATTAAAAGAAAAAATGGTTCCTTACGATGATGGTCAAGTAACAAAACGATATATTGACTATATCTTTCAACATCAATCCTCAAATAAGATTACAATAAAAAAAGTAAATTCTAATAAAATTAAGCTTTTACTTTATCCTGGAGGAATGAAAGATAATGGAATTACAACAAGCTTCTTAAACTTAACAAACAATATTGATTATGATAAATATGATGTAACTATTATTGGAAATCCTCCAAATTCTCGTGAAGTAGAAAATAACTATAATCGAATGAATAAAAAAGTTCGACCACTTTTTCGTTTTGGAATAGACATTTTGACTAAAAAAGAACGGCGATTAAATAGAGAGTTTATGACTAATGGCGTACCTAAAAACAGGAGAAAAGATTATCCAGAAATCGGTTATCGACGGGAAACAAATCGTTTAACTGCAGGTATAAACTTTGATACCGCAATTGATTTTAGTGGCTATAGTTTCTTTTGGGGACGTTATATTCTAGGCTCACAGGCAAATAAATATTGTGCATTTATGCATAACGACCTCTATTCCGATGCACATCGTACTGTAAATGGTAAAATGCCAATGTTAAAAAATCTAACTGCACTCTTTTCTATTTATTATAAATTTGATCGGTTACTTAGCGTCTCTCCTATGACTATGAATGTCAACAAAGATAAGCTGATGCCTTATATAACAGAAAGTCAGATGGGTTATGTTATAAATACAATCAATGTTGAAAAAATATTACACTCTGAAGAAGATACAAATTACTTTGTCACACCAAATCATACAGATATTCATAATATTGTAGTTCATAGAAGATTTTTAACTTTTTATCGAAACGGTGAAATAAAAGTTTATAAAAATATGTTTGATATTAAGCGTGATATAGCAAAAACGTTTACTATCAAACAAAAAGATAGAGTATCAGAATTCGCACAATGTACTCTTGGTGATCAAACCTATAGTAAAATATCGATTAATGGAATGTATGTAGGTTGGATTGATAGCAATTTACTAGGAGAAAGACCCCTAATTGTAATAAACAAAAAAAACATTCATATAATTGGAACCGTTTCTCGTTACCTTTCATACCGTGTTTGGAAGCATTTAAATTGGAATGGCACTCCTCGCGAAGCACGGACTAAATTAGAATATTTCAAGGGTCAATACCTTGAAGCAACAGAATTATGGGAAACTGACCAAGGTAATTATTATCGAGTTCGCTATTTAGGGAAAGAAATCGGCTTTATCGCTGTTAGATGTTTAACTCGAACACACTCCCTAATTCCCGGCTCTCCATTAGCTTTGTATTTTAATACTCGAGCTAAAAAAATAGATAGAGAACGAAACATTGGATTTTCTGATACCTTAATTGCTACAAAAATCTATGCACAAGTAAAAAAAACGACATCTGCTGCTCTTTATAGCGCACCTCCAAAAAGTACCGGTTCACAAATTTTAGAAGAAGTATTGACTGATTATAAAGATACTCCCCTTTTCGTAAATGAAATACAATTTGTCAATAAACAGGCGTATGCGCGCCTTTTAATTAACAATCAAGTTATTGGATATACTGAAACTGACAATCTTGATTTTATAACTTGGGCAAGGTATAAAGAAAAAGTTGATGAATCTTTATCAAATCAATCTAAGGTAAAAGTTAAAGAAGAAATGGATACCGGTTTTAACTTTATTACAATGGGAAGGCTTTCGCCTGAAAAAAATCAATTGAGCTTAATTGAGGCCTTTGCTAAGTTTCATCAGAATTATTCTGATTCCAAACTATATATATTAGGAAAAGGACCTTTAGAATCTCAACTGAAAGCTAAAATTGCTGATTTGCATTTAGACAAAGCTATTTTCTTAAAAGGACATATACAAGACCCTTTTTCTTTTGTAGCTCAGGCAGATGTTTTTGTCCTTCCGTCTCTTTATGAAGGTCAACCAATGGTATTGCTAGAGAGCTTAACATTAGGCATGAAAATCTTAGCTTCCAATATACCGGCCAATATACAAGTTATTGGAAAAGACGAAACTTATGGAATGTTAATCAATGGAACAGACGTTGATGATATCTACGAAGGTATGTTACGTATTTTCAAATTCCGTGGAACTTTCAAAAAATTTGATTATTTAGCCTATAATTCCCAAGCAATTAATAACTTTTATCAAGAAATTAATCCGGAATAGGTCTTAAGTAATTTTATAAATCACTTTTTAGCCGCTGTTCTCCATGAAAAATTCCAACAGATATTTTAAAATTCTGTTGGAGTTTTTCATATTTAAAATTATCTCTATAGTTCCACACTATATTTATTTGTAAAATTTATCTTTTATAGTTCAATGGGTCAATATTGTAGTAATATCTAGTTTTTCTATAATTTTAATTCAATAAGATAATATTTTGGAATGATATAGGCTATCTTTGCATTTATATAAAAAACTCTGATTTTCCTTCGTATAATCCATTAAACGAGCACAATCTGCTTCTCACAAAAATAAATTACCAGTCTCTTTTGTCTCAGCTAATTTTTGATAGATTTTTCACCTTTATCTTTGAGAATCCATAAATTAAAAATACTTGTCAGTCCCTACTTGGTAGCGGATAAACCTTGCTTATCTCTAAGATTAGTTTCCATAGTCCTTGTTCTTACTTCTTTATATCGTCTATTCATTGGTATAACAATTTCACCTGTAAATGCGATTCCCTTTGTTAATACCTATTTATTTCCTATAATATTTCCCACTATCACTTTCAAAACATCGTTATTTTAAACTAAAAGCGGCATGAATTTGTCATCGCTATCATTTTTTTAAAAAAGGTAAAATAATTATTGGGAATACTTCTAATTTTTTTCATATAAGGTATAATAAATACTTGTGAGAATTACATATTGAGATAACTTTGATTTAATTAATCAACTTATTCATCACTTTTGGAGGGGTTCATGTGATTTATTTATTAATCATTGGCTTGTTTTTTTATTGGGCCTTGCAATACTTACTGGCGAAAAAAGTCCTTTCTCGTAAAAAAATAAATTGGAAAATAATAACTTTTTTTAGCTTTTTTTTACTGATAGCAGCAATGTATTTTCTAAATAAATTTCATATGCTCTCTGATTTCAAATCACTATTTACTTTTCCTGATTTGTTCCATTTTACAAAGGGATTCTTAATTGTTGAGCTTGTAGCAATTGTTGTTTCTGTCTTATCTCTATCTATGTCTGACCGCAGTAATCATTTAGATAAAAAGACAAAAAATCAGACTAAAAGATTTAATCGCAGCTCCATCGGGACACGAGTTTCACTTTTGATCGTTTCTCTTTTTACTACCATATCGTTACTTTTTTACTTTTCATGTAACTGGGTGATGGAACGTTTTGGAAATATAAAAATCGATCAAATTATTTATACTATTAGCCAGCCTCTAGAAGGAACAGATGAAAGTCAAATTACTAGCTATCTCTTTGGCCCACTCACCTCAGCATTATTTTTTGGTATGCTGATTACCTTAATTTTTCTTGTGGCAATGCGTTTATTTGAAAATTTCGCTCAAAACAAACATTTGCATCTTCCGCTTGTAATGCAAGCACTGCTACTTTTTGTCATTTCTGCTGGTGTTTTAAGCGCTGGTGTCTTCAGCGGTGTATCTAAAATTGGTTATGCCGATGTCAAAGCTTATTTCATTGATAAAAGTAAAATTTACGAAGAAGATTACGTTGATCCAAAAACTGCCAAACTAACCTTTCCTGAAAAAAAGCGCAATTTAATTTATATTTTCGCTGAGTCTCTAGAGTCTAGCTATATGTCTAAAGACAATGGTGGCAGTCAAAAAGAAAACTTATTGCCCCAACTAACCAATCTACTAGACCAAGGTGATATTAACTTTTCAAATTCAGACTTGTACGGAGGTGCCGTTGCCACACCCGCAACTGGGTTTACTGTTGGTGGTCTGGTTGCTCAAACAGCAGGAGTACCACTAAAAACCAGTAGTGATGCGAATCGCTTTGGTAATACGGTTGAACAATTTTTACCTGGTGCTTATTCTCTAGGGGATATACTCCAATCTGAAGGTTACAATCAAACATTTATGTTGGGGTCTAATAGTTCTTTTGCAGGGCGAGATAAATACTTTTCTCAGCATGGAAATTACAACATAGTTGATTATAACTCGGCTAAAGAGTTTAATTGGATTCCACAAGATTACAAAGTTTGGTGGGGATATGAAGATGAAAAACTTTTAGAACATGCCAAAGAAGTTACGACCGATTTGGCTGCCCAAAGCAAGCCATTTAATTTTACTTTATTGACTGCTGATACTCATTTTGAAGATGGTCTAATGACAGACAAAACGCCAAAAATTTTTGATGATAAATATAGTAACGTTATTCATTATTCTGATGAATTGATTACACGCTTTGTTCAATGGGCCAAAGAACAACCTTTTTATGAAAATACAACGATTATAGTCGCAGGCGATCACTTAACGATGGATAAAGACTTCTTCAATTCAACGCCAGATAGTTATGTCCGGACTGTTTTCAACCTTTTTGATAATTCTGCAATAAAAACGCAAAATACAAAAAATCGAAAATTCAATACAATGGATCTTTTTCCAACAACCTTAGCAAGTCTAGGTGTTAAAATTGAAGGAGATCGTTTAGGTTTAGGGACGAATTTGTTTTCTGACACACCAACGCTTATGGAAAAACTAGGTATTGAACAATTCAATCTTGAAGTTAGCAAACGCTCTTCTTATTACGACGATAAGATTAAAGTAGAAAAAATAGTGCAAGAAACTCCACAGTAACGAACACTTTAGTTGAAAATTTCTTATCCGATCATAAAATTAATAAAAAGCCAGCTTAAAGCCAAATAAATTAGTTATAAACTACTTATTTGAACTTTAAGTTGGCTTTTCTTTTTAGTAGAAAACTCACTTAGCTCTTAATAATCCACTTTCCTAACAATTACCTTACTACGCTTCACTCAATGCCTTTTTCACTGCAAAAAGTAGCATAAATAACGCTACTGCCACGGTGATATGCGATAAGCCTGCAATACCAGAAATCATGCCATTCATCCCCCGGCTTAAATTTGTGCCCAAGACTTGAAATACACCGCGAACAGTCATCATGATAACCATTAAAGGCAAACCGATATTGTATAAAAGGTAAAACCGACGATACAACTTATTTTCTGTCAAATTGCTGATTTTAAATAAGACTGCCACCAATAAAAAGATGCCAACTCCTAATGCTAAAAGATGTGTATGGATTACACCTAATGTGGTCGGTGCGGTAAAATCATTGAATTTCGTGAACTCCCGATAAAAAACGCCCCCCACCATTGCTAAAATAAAATAGATCATGGCTGTATTCATTACTTTTTTCATTTTTTCACTTTCCTTTCTCTTTGATTGCTTTGAAAAAATTAATACCAAACAAAATACCAGCTAAAAACAAGGCTGCTCCTAATCCTGTATAAAAAAAGGCGATAAAACGATCTGGTAATAAATTAAAAGCGCGAATGGTCACACCACCAATAATCATCACCGCCATAATAATAAATGATTTCACATCAAAAAATTTTAAGAAAAATTGTCTTTCTTCTTTATAATTCACAATCCGTGATGTATGTTTTGCAGCTAATTTAGAAAAAATCAACAACCAAAAGACCAAAAATACCACCAAGGATAAAAATCCATTTAAAATGGTGACATAACCAGGATAAGTTTCAAGTCCAATTTTCAAAACATTAAAGCCTGCTATCAGCCAGACTATGCTTGCTAATAATAATAAATAAAATTTTTTTACCATTGCAAAATCTCCTTTGTCTAAAATGAACACTGTTCATTTTATTTTATAAAAAAGACACTTTGACCTACTCCAAATTTTCAACGTGGCTAGTAAAGTGAATTTTTTACTAATTGGACAATTCCTGCCGTCTTTTCTTCATGGGTTATGCCATATAAAAACAACTCAAAAATATAGTCGACATATTTTTCTACAGTTAACTCTTCATTGAATAAATTGGGACGAATCTTTTGATCCTTGGCTAATGTTTGGCGCAGACTTTCTTTAATATGTTGCCAATAGTGATCCATCATTTTTTGCCCCATAATTTTATCGTCAAATGCTAAGACTAACGCATGACTGGTGAAAAAATGCGGATAATGTTTCTTTCCAATTGCGACACTTTGAAAAAGTGCCTCTAAACATGCAACAAAATCATCGAAGTCATACGATTCTTCTGAGAAATGAAAAATTTCCGACCAGATACTACCAATCGTCGCTGCCAATAATTGCCCTTTGGTGGGAAAATAATTATAAACTGCCCCAACAGAAATGTGACTGCGTTTGGCTACTTCGCGAATGCTTACAGCTTCAATACCTTTCTCCGCCACAATTTCTTTACAACAAGCAATGAGCTCCGCTCTTGAACTAACGGTATTATTCAAACTTTCTCCCTCCCTTTAAATTTTTATACGCCAACATGAACAATGTTCACTTTAGATTTTACGTGATAATTTTATTGTCGTCAAATAACTGGGGCTTCAGAAAAGCAAAATGAACTCGTTCAGCTCACTAACAATAAGATGGGATTTTAATAAATTGCTTCCCAAATTTCTTTAAATTTCAGCTTATTGTCGCAGCAATTTAGCTCATTGTGCTAGATACATAGAACAGTTGCGGTAGAGGCTGATCACCTCGAAAATTTGAATCACCTTATCCTTTGTAAAAATCAGATAATCTCTTTACATAAAAAAATCACTGCAAAAAATTATACTGCGAAGCTTTCTTTTTGAGAAAACTTTTTTCGTACAATTTTTTACTGTGATTTTCGTAATCATTCACTTACTTAACAACACTACACTAATTGAAGTGTTCTTGTTCAAATGCAGTTAAAATTTCTCTGACTTCTGTTATGGACTTAGTTTCCATTAAACGAATTCGCAAGTCATTAGCGCCGGGAAAGCCTTTAATATAAATTTTGAAAAAGCGATGTAGACCGACAATTGTGCGCGGAACTTCTTTGGCATATTGTTCTTGTAAGTCCAATTGCAAACGCAATAAGCCCATTAATTCTTGGGGCGTGTGTTCTTTTGGGTTCTTTTCAAAAGCATATGGATTTTTGAAGACACCTCGTCCAATCATAATGCCATCGACACCATATTTTTCAGCTAATTCTAATCCCATTTGACGATCCAAAATATCGCCGTTAATGGTAATCGTAGTTTGTGGTGCGATTTGATCACGCAACTTTACAATATTTGGAATCAAATCCCAATGGGCAGCAACTTTACTCATTTCTTTGCGGGTCCGCATGTGAACTGACAAATTGGCGATATCTTGTTTTAATAAATGACTAATCCACGCTTCCAATTCGTCAGGATCAGTAAAACCAATTCGTGTTTTCACACTCACTGGTAGTCCGCCACTTTTGGCTGCGGCAATTAATTCGGCCGCAACTTCTGGTCGTAAAATTAGACCACTGCCTTTGCCACGCTCCGCGACATTCGGCACAGGACAGCCCATATTAATGTCAATTCCTTTAAAACCCATTTTGGCTAATTCCATACTCATCTTATTAAAAAATGCGGGATTATCTCCCCAAATATGAGCTACCATCGGTTGTTCGTCTTCCGTGA
This sequence comes from Enterococcus sp. DIV0755b, assembly GCF_051713765.1. Classification (NCBI taxonomy): domain Bacteria; kingdom Bacillati; phylum Bacillota; class Bacilli; order Lactobacillales; family Enterococcaceae; genus Enterococcus; species Enterococcus sp. DIV0755b. The sequence goes on from NZ_JBIOQN010000001.1 coordinate 347,237, forward strand.
AAACAAGTCGTCCCCGCACGCTTTCAATCCCATCTGGATGACAAAAACTATCAGAATTCGTAAACTCTGTAAAAAATACATCGGGGGCACCAGCTGCTTTTACGACGTGGCGAAAGGCAACGTCGGTCACATCTTCCATCGGTGCTAAAACAAAAAAGGGCTTGGGTAATTGGGCCCAGAAGTTGTTTGTCATTTCCTTTCCTCCTGTTACTACAAAATCCCTACAAATTTCAAAACAACGTTATTATACTAGGGAACAACAGAAGAAGCAAAAATCTGGGATTGCCTTAACGAAAGATCAAAACAGTTGTAGCTGTAAAATTTTCCAGTGAAAACTTTAGCTTTTTTATTTATTGAACTTTGTAATAGACATATTGAGCAGGAACAGAGGTCGCTGTATTTTGCGTGCCGATTGCTACAATACGTTCTTGTGTACTGTCTGCTCCTTGAATTTCGCCGGGTACATTTTTAGGTAAAAAGGAAATATAAAGCGTGGCACTGGGCATTCGACTGTACAAAGAAAAGTAACCGGGATTTTCTTCTGGCTCCATTTTTTTCGTGTAAGCTGGCATCATCAACCCATAAGCATTCTCCATTATAACCGAGCCATCTGCTTCATTTTTTTCAGGTATATCTAAAAGTTGACCGGTTAAAGTCACCGAAACATTTTCTGGATAAAGTGGTGAGACGATTAACGTATCACCTGTTATGTGGATACTACTACCTACCCCATTAACCCAATTACCTGCAATACTTGAATAATCACCAGTACGAATTTGAGTAAGATTCATCGTTACAATTGGCGGAGCTACTTCAGAATTCACTTCTACTGGAGCTGGTTCTTCACTTGTTTCAGTAAAAATTGCAACAGAGTTACTAGTGGCGGTACTTGACATTGCTGACTCTTTTAAACTTGAATTGCTACTCACAGACGTAGCAGGACTACTGCTAGAACTTTGAACCTCACTACTAGTTGAACTATGCTGTACTTCACTTTTTTCTTCTTGGCGGCAACCAGCTAAACTTAAAATAGCTAACAGCGTAGTTCCTATAATAATTTTTTTCACTTTCTTTCCCTCCTTTGTACTAAGACACCTACAAAAATCATTTACAGTAACTTTTACTCCAGGCAAACTGTAGCAAAAAGCACACTTTACCAACAGATTTTCTAATTAAATTTTAACATTTTTATTATTTAACAGCTAATCTCAACCTGATTCCACTCAAGGAAGATTAATTAGCTAAAGTACAAATCCTTTTCTATTTTTTTAGAAAGGCTATACTAAAACTAAACGAAATATGAAAGGAAGTTTTGGTATGGAAGCATTGATTGTTTTTGCGCATCCTCGTAAAGAAAGTTTTACTTACGCCCTTGTCAAACGCATTGAAGAAACATTAGTGAAAAAAGGCTATACTGTCACCTTACGAGATCTTTATGAAATCGGCTTTGATCCTGTTTTAAAAGGAGAAGATGCCATTCATATTGAAGATGGTCAGTTTGTGCGAGAAGCTGCAACTTTTCCTGAAGATGTGCAAGTGGAAATGGATTACATAAAGAAAAGTGACTTATTAATTTACGTTTTTCCAAGTTGGTGGAATGGGATGCCCGCAATTTTAAAAGGCTACGTGGATCGGGTCTTTCAACATGGTTTTGCTTATAGCTTTACTTCAGATGAACCAAAAAAATTGTTTAGTCGCAAAAAAGCTCTCTTTTTTACTCCCACTGGTCAACCGCAAAATGAAGATGGTAGTGATACTCCCATTGATGCGGCAATGAAAATGTTGACTTCAGGTTGGATGTTTAATAGTTCTGGTACTGAAGTAATCGACCATGTTTTTTACGGACGCGTCCCTTATTTAAGTCGCGCAGAATTGGAAAATTATCTCCACGATGCCCAAGAACGAATTGAGAACTTATAATTTCAATTGCCTCAGAAAAGCTAAAGACAGCGGGTAGCTCTTTGGAAAAATCTCAGAAATTCGCTTTCTGGTGCTCTTGACCAGAAACTAATTTTTGAATTTTTCCCGAAGAATTGCTGTCTGTGCTAGATCAATAGCAAAGCTGAGCAAACGTGGATAACTCTCAAGTAATAAGATGGAATTTTAATAAATTGCTTTTCAAATTTCTTCAAATTTCAACTTATTACCATAGAGAGTTCGTTTGTGTGCTAGATCATAAGAAAAGCTAAATAAACTCGTTCAGCTCGTTAGCAATAAGATGGAATTTTAATAAATTGCTTTCCAAATTTCTTCAAATTTCAGCTTATTGTCGCAGCGAGTTAGTTCATTTTGCTAGACACCTAGAAAAGCTAACCCCCCGTGAAAACTCTTTATAAAAATCATATAGCCCTTTGATCTCTAAAAAAAAAAACAAACGCTGGTCGCAAAAATACTGCGACTAGCGTTTGTTTAAATTTCACTATGGTTAAACCTTACGGTAACGTTTTAGCCCCACGATATTTAAAATCGTAAAGCCGACGATAAAGACAAACAGTATTCCTAAATCTGATGCGATATGTGAAAAGCCTTGGCCTTTAATCATAATATTAGTTAACGCCTCTCCGCCATAACTTAGTGGGAAAATGTAGGCGATATTGCGCACCCAACCAGCCATTGAATCTAGCGGGATGAGCCCTGAGAAAAAGACTTGCGGGATAACAACCAATGGAATAAATTGCACCATTTGGAATTCCGAATTGGCAAAAGTAGAAACAAAAATCCCCATTGATAACGCTGTTAGGGCAATCAAAATATTAGTCGCAATCACCCACCACAAGCTGCCAACAATTTGGAGTTTTAAAATATAAATCGAGAAAAAGACAATAATCAATGTTTGGAAAATAGCAAAAAAGCCATAACCTGTTAGATAGCCCATTACAATTTCACTGCGTTTGACGGGTGTTGCTAGTAAACGTTCCAAAGTTCCTCTGGTTCTTTCCCGTAATAAAGCAATCCCTGAAATTAAAAAGACAAAGAAGAAAACAAAAAAGCCAATTAGAATAGGGAAAATTTTATCAAAGAATGAACTATCGGCACTGCCATAAACATAAGCATTTTTAACAGTATAATTTTCAAACTGGACATTTTGACCAGTTTCTTGGGACATTTTTTGGACTGCCATCGTTAATTCTTTTAATTTATTACCTGTGAGGAGACTTTGCATCATCGCTTTTATTTGCGCAGTACTTGTTGGATCTTCATTTTCATACGTAACGTGGAATTTAGAACCGTCAAGCGTGATAAAAGCATCCAAATCGTTTTCTTGAATTTTATCTTTCACATTATCATCATTGCTAAATTTTTTAACTTTAACCTCATCTTTGGGGAAGTTATCAGCAACCACACTTGGCACTGTGCTATCGACCCCAATTTTTACATGAGTGTCTGAGTTGGTGTCAAAAACAACATTCATTAAACACAAAACAATGACAGGCGCAATCAACATCAATGCTAATGTACGTTTGTCCCGAACAAGTTCTTTAATGACACGAACTAAAATCGCTTTAAAACGAATCATTTTGCACTCACCTCTGCTTTCAAAAAGACTTCTTCAATACTTGAAGCATTAAATTTTTGTTTCAAATCTGCTGGTGTACCCAGTGCAAATAATTTTCCTTCAATAATTAGACCAACATAATCACATTTTTCAGCTTCATCCATTACGTGGGTTGTAACAATAATTGCTTTATTATCATCTGCTAAAGTGCGTAGTTGTTCCCAAATGGTCACCCGCAAACTAGGATCGATACCGACTGTCGGCTCATCCAAAACAATCAAATCAGGGTTAGCTAATAACGTAGTGGCTAAAGAAAGACGACGCTTCATCCCACCGGAAAAGGTTTTAACTGGTTTGTCGATAAACTCAGTCAAATTAACTAAAGCCATATTTTCCGTAATCGCTTTTTCCAAATCTGAACCAGTTAAGCCCATTAAATTACCAAAAAAGATTAAATTTTCGCGGGCACTTAAATCTTCATATAGTGCATCGCTTTGGCCCATATAGCCAACTTCTCCTAAAACTTTGCGATTGGGCATGATATGACCAAAAATTTCCGCTGTTCCTTGGTCGAGTTTCTCCATTCCCAGTAAACATTTAATCGTGGTAGTTTTTCCAGCCCCACTTGGTCCAATTAAACCTAAAATTGTACCTGCATCAATTGTAATATTGACATCATTTAATACTTTGCGTTTATCAAATGAAATTGAAGCATTTTCAATTTTAGCAATAGTTTCTTTTGCCATTTTAAGCACTCCTTTTATATAAATTTAATAGACAACGTGTTTATTATTTGTTACTCTTCGTAGTATAATTTTGTCCCAAAAAAGTGCAAGCTCTTTGCGACTTTAATAGACACTTTTGAAAAATTGATTATAAACAAAGGAGTTTGTTATGCAATCTGATAAAGATATCCGCTATTATCGCACCAAACAACGCATCACCGAAGCGATGATTCAATTATTAAAAGAGAAAAATTTCAATCAAATTACGGTCAAAAATATTTGTGAAGCCGCTGGAATAAGCCGCAGTGGTTTTTATTTGCACTACTTAGATAAGTACGACTTGGTTGAAAAATATCAATTTGAACTGATGCACCATATTAATCAGCTGATTGAAAATTTTTCCAAAACCAATATGACCCGCGATTCCCTTTTACTTTATATTCTAGACTACTTAAAAGATGAAGGACAATTATTAGCTCTACTCATTTCTGATCATGGCTCCACCGAAATTCAAAATCAAATTAAGGCTGTCCTCAAAAAAAACGCCCTGGATAATGTCTTATCGCATTTAACAATTCCAGTGGCGTCAGATTTAGAAAAACAGTACCTAGTAGCTTTTTTTAGTAATGCATTATTTGGTGTCTTACAAGAATGGGTCAATCATGGTCAAAAAGAATCACCAGAATACATTGTCAATGTAATCAATAAAATTATTGCCTTTGATATTATTTAAAATAAAGTAAATAAACATTGCTCTTTTACCTATTACCCGCCCTGCCTCTTTTTTTGTCAGTTTTGGTACGTTATAATGAAGAAAATTTATTGAAATACTGGAGGTCTTCTGTTTTGTCTTTAGAAACGATTATTAATGCCCACTATGAGCAATTAAGCGATAATGACTTGTTTATCCTCCGTTATATTACCAATCACCAACAAGAAATCACAAACTTGAGTATCAGCGAGTTATCTGCTTTAGTAAATTCTTCCACCGCATCGATTTTACGTTTAGCCAAAAAATTGGATTTTTCGGGTTATAGCGAATTTAAATATTACTTAAAACAACACACAACTACGCAAGTACAACAAGAAGAAGTTGCCTTTTATTCTTTAGAAAACCTCTCGTTTGATATTGATCAAACTATGAAAGCTTTCAAAAATGACCAGTATCTCACGGATTTATTAGCATTATTGGATCAAGTAGACACAATCTATGCTTTTTGTGTCGGATACGGCCAGCGCTTAATGTTAAAAGAGTTCGCCCGTTGTATGCTGGAATACAAAAAAAAACGTCATTATCATTTCTGGCTATCAAGAATTTGAAAAGCTTTCTCAAGGTATGAATGAAAATGATTTGGTCTTTATTATTTCTCAGATTGGGGAAACTAAAGAATTAAAAAATGCTCTGCAAACGCTGAAAGTTCGGGGAAGTCAAACAGTTTCTATTACCAATTTAACCAACAACGAATTAGCTAAGTTAACGCGTTGGAACTTTTATTATAAAAATAGCAACATCGACCAAGAAACCAAAATGAACCGGTCTTCTTTTTTAACGTTACATTTACTCTTACACATGATTTTTGACAGCTTCACCGCCTATAAATTTAAGAAAAGCTGAGCAAACGTGGATAACTCTCAAGTAATAAGATGGAATTTTAATAAATTGCTTTCCAAATTTCTTCAAATTTCAGCTTATTACCGTAGAGAGTTCGTTTGTGAAGCTAGATCAAAGAAAAGCTAAATGAACTTGCACAGCTTGCTGTCATAGAGAGTTCGTCTGTGAAACTAGAACAAAAAAAGCCGGTCTCTTCTCTGAAAAGTTAGGGAATATCCCCCTTTGTCAGAAAAGAAAACCGGCTTTTTTTATGCCACTATCTTTTAGGCTTCTACAATTATTTTTTCAAGAGTCTCAGTTTCTTCTGTGTAACTAATTGTTTTCGTACCATTGTAAACTTCTTTACTTAGTTCACCTTCACTTTTAGCCACTAACATGCCTACAAGTACATCTCCGTCCACATTCAAGAAAGTACGGAACATTCCAGCAAACCAGTCTACACTAAACATTAAAGCTACGCCTTCTGCAGGTAAACCTAAAGAAGTTGCTAAAAATGTTGCCGATACAGCAAAGCCACCCGGCACTGTAATCGTACCCATACATAACATAATCGATAAACCGATACCTAAAATAATTTTATCCATACTTAATTGAATGTCAGCTGCTTGGGCTAAGAACATAATTACTGCCACATTACTTAACGCAGCCCCACAACTACACATTGACATACCCAGAGGAGCGGTAAAGTCTGTCACGCGTTTGCTGATACCAAATTTTTCAACACTATCTTTTAGGACAGTTGGGAATGCAATCGCTGAAGAGGTAGTTGTTAAAGCGATAATAGACATCGTCAAGAATTTCTTTGGCATCAAGACTGGGTTCACGCCGCAACGAATCGCAGTAAATACAGATAAAACAACCATCATTAAAATAACACCTAATGCTAATGTTCCAAGATATTTCAACATTGGAATGACAACGGATAAACCAATCGCACCTGCTACATTTGCTAATAAGCAGAAAATTCCTAATGGCGCAATTTTCATCACAGATTGAATAATGTTTAAGACGATTGCATTTAAACCGTTAATAAAATCTACAACTACAGTATTGCCTGTCTTTTGAATGTATTTATTCAAGCCAATCCCAAAGAATAATGAAAAGACAATACACGGAATCATTTCGGCGTTAGCCATGGCACTGATAATATTTGTTGGTACAAAACCAAGTAATGTTTCTTTAATTCCAACCGCTGCTTGCGCTTCAACGTCTGTCGTACCACCAAGACCTTGCATGCCAGCGCCAGGCTGGATCGCCATGGAAAGAAATAGGCCTGCTACAGCAGATAACACAGTAAAAATTAAAATCCATTTAAAGGTATTAAAGCCCATTCTACCAGCGCTTTTACCTTTCATATCTCCCATTGCACCAATGACAGATGTCATCACTAAAATAACAACAGACATTTGAATTAAGCGAATAAAAATATCACCAATAAACTTCAAGTTTTCAGACCACGGGCCCACTACAGAACCAAAAACAATCCCCGCCACAGTAGCGATAATGATCTGGTTAGTTGTGGATGCTAGTATTTTTTTCATGCTGTTTGCTCCTATCTTTTTTAGTCGACGCTGACAATCACAGCTTGATGTGGTTGTAAGGTTACACCAGTTGCTGTTGCAGCCAATTCTTCATAGTTATTGATTAAAATGTCATCGATTTTTTTTGTAAATGGCAATTCTGCTACGCTATTTTGAAAGTTTGCCAATAATAAAATTGTTTTATCTTCTCCGTGACGATAAAAAGCGACAATATTGTCTTGGTCTTCAAAAATTGGCTCAAATCCACCATAAACGAATGCTTCGCCATAAGTTTCATCTTTACGTAGCGCAATTAGTTTTTGATAAAAGGCCCAAACAGAATTTTCATCTGTTAATTGGTCTTCCACATTAATAGTGGCATAATTAGGGTTCACTTTTAGCCAAGGTGTACCAGTTGTAAATCCGCCATTGGCTTGATTGTTCCACTGCATTGGTGTCCGACCGTTGTCACGGCTGTATTTATTCACAAGTTTTAATGCTTGTTCAGGTTCAATCCCTGCATCAAGGGCTACTTGATATTCATTATGAGTAAACAAATCATCAAATTCATCAATGGTTTCAAAAGGTGTATTTTCCATTCCAATTTCTTGACCTTGGAATAAAAATGGCAAACCTGGACGCATGAATAAAATTGCTGCTAACATTTTTTTACTGTAGTCATTGCAATCTTCTTCTGGAATGTAGTGACTTACGCCCCGTGGCTCATCGTGATTTTCAATAATATTGGCCTTCATACCGATGCCTTCAATTTCACGAATGCTATCATAAATCACTTGACGGTAATTGTTGGCAGTAATCGGATTACGATCATACCAGCCATTTCCGCTTACTTCCATCGAATCAGTACTTAAATCAAAAATTGTTGAAAAATAACCATCATCGCCGACATATTCTTCTAATTTTGCCCGGTCAAAACTTGATAATTCTGCTACAGTCAACGCATCAATTTGACTAAATGTTTTTTCTTTCAATTCTTTTAAGAAGACTTCAATTCCAGAGACACTTTCAACCATCCGGAACTTACTTACTAGACCATCTTCGCGATCAGCTGGAAAACTCTTATATTCCATATCTTTTTTAATGTTGGCAATCGCATCTAATCGGAATCCTGAAATTCCTTTATCTTGCCACCAGTTAATCATGTCATACATTTCCTGACGTAATTTTGGATTTTCCCAATTTACATCTGGCTGTTCTTTGGCGAAAATGTGTAAATAATATTTATTTGTCCCAGGAATTTTTGTCCAAGTTGGGCCACCAAATGTTGAGCGCCAGTTACTTGGCATGCTGCCATCTTCTTTTTCATCGACAATATGGAAATAATCGGCATATTCACCTTCCAAATCAGCTAACGCTTTTTGGAACCATTCATGTTCATCTGAACAGTGGTTTAAGACCAAATCAAGTAAAATATGCATATCGCGTTTTTTCGCTTCCGCGATTAACTCATCCATATCTTCCATTGTGCCAAAAATTGGAGCAATTCCTTGATAATCTGAAATATCATATCCTTGGTCAACAAATGGCGAAGTAAACATTGGTGAAATCCAAACAATATCAATGCCTAAATCTTTTAAATAATCTAATTTTTCAATAATACCTCTTAAATCACCAACACCATCACCATTTGTGTCATTAAAACTCTTTGGATAAATTTGATAGGCTACTTTCCCATGCCACCATTGTTTTTTCATCTCTTCATCACCTTTTCGTTGTTATGTATTCGTTTTCTATAGCCAATATAAAGTATGATGAAACCATTTCCAATATCTCTACGCTCTTTAGATTTTTATTTAGTCACTAGATATTTATGACACTTTGTGAAATTTATGACATAGAGGGGAATTGGATAGAAAAAAGCACCTCTCACAAGAGGTGCTAAAAAGATATGAAGAAAAGAATAGCTTTGAAATTAAATTTTCGTAACTTACTCCTCTTTATTACTGTATTTTTAATTTGAAATATATAATTTCAATTTTTTTAGTTCAATCTATAATGAATGGATTCCTGATACTTTTTAAATAAAGATTGGTTTAAAGCATCACCGCCATCTAAGTTAGCAGAGTAATAAATAGGCGGATATTTAACACCTTGTTTAACTAGTTGTTTACAGACTTCTACCACGATAGCATTCAAAATTGTAGCTCCTACAACTGTTGAAGTAGGACCAATTTTTTGGGGTACTCCTTCAATAGAGCATGTGGCATCACCGATGTCCCCATGATTATCGATGACAACGTCTGCTATTTCAAACAAACGTTTTCCTGTACTATGACGACTAGTTGTTGAGCTGGAGTATTGTTTATTTGTAATTGCGATAATTTTTACACCTACTTTTCTAGCTGCAAATGCTAAATCAATAGTAACAGGATTGCGTCCTGAAACAGAATGCAAAATTAAAACATCTCCCTCTTGAAAGTCCACACTACTTGCTAAAACTTGACCATAACCTTCCAAACGTTCCATTTTACTCGTAACCGCAATTGGATTACGATCTAACATGAGCTCTCGTCCAAAAATAGCATTAATTGTCATTAATCCTCCTGCACGATAGTACATTTCTTCTGCTAAAATCCCTGCATGGCTAGCACCAAAAATATAAACAGATTGATGATTTAAGTTTGCATATGTTAGTAATTCAACAGCTTTTTGAATATTTTCATTTTCCTCTTTTTCTACGATATTTAACAGATTATTTATCTTATTAAAGTAATCAAACATTTTTAGATTCCTCCAAATAGACTTGCCAGAAGTTTACCTAAAATACCAATTAATGATAAGTCATTTCCGCCAAAGATTAATAACCAATTTTGAATAGTACTGCTAAACATTGCAGCAGAAACGCCAACTAGTGCTACCATCCCAAACGACGCAACAGCAGTCCCAATAATCGAACCTCGCAAACCACCTTGTCCTTCACCAATAACAGCAGCACCACCACATTCAAAGAAACTCGTAATCACTAATGGTACTAATAAAACGCCAAAAACATTCATTGTATTGGACAAAACTACTAATATTGTAGATGTAAGCATTGCAACGATAAATCCGATAATCACGGCATTTGGCTTATAATTAAATAAGATTGGTACATCAAAAGCTGGTTTTGCACCGGGAACAACTTTCTCGGCAATGCCTTGAAATGCTGGGATAATTTGATTGATTAACAAACGTACACCATATAACATAATCAATAAGCCGGCCCCGAAACTCAAAGCTGCATCAACTGAAAACATAATTAAATTTCCATCTTTAGGAATTAATACAGGTGCAATAATACCTACCACGATGTTCATTAAAAACATGACTAAGCCGCCAGTAATGGAAATTTCACGGAAAAACGATAAACTTTCAGGAACATTTAAATCTTCTGTAGATTTTTCTTTATTACCCACTCTTTTGGCTACAAAGCCAGAAATTAGTGACAGAATACCAGTTGGGTGCCCAATTAGAAAAGAATCATCTCCTGTAGCATCCCAAACATATCTACGCATAATCCAAGGCATGAATGACCAATAGCACGCGGATAAAACTGCACCAAAAATAACTAATCCAGTCCCACGCATACCCCCTTCAACGCCGGCTGCAACGACAACAAATGGGAACCACCAAAGCATATGTCCAGTTAAAAAAATAGTTTTTATTGGAGTAAATCGTGCGATTAGCAAATGAATAATCAACCCCAAAAACATTGCCAGACCAACTGTTCCACCATAATCAGCAGTAAAAGTTACATCAGATAAACCTTCTGCAACTTTAACACCCAACTGTGTTTGGACAGCCGTATTAATTGGTGCAATCGTACCAACTAACATATTGACCCCCGCTGTTAAAATAACCATGCCAAATGCTGCTGTCAAAGAACCTTTGATAATTTCAGAAAATGATTTCTTTTGAATGATTAAACCTAGCATGGCAATTAACCCCAGTAGCACTGGTGGATTTTTTAAAATAAAATTTGTGATAAAGTCCACTTCTTATTCCCCCTTTTCACTTAGAAATTTTTCCATTTGTTCTTTTACTTCTTGTTTATCCATATATTTTTTTACTGGATAAACTGGTGCTTTAACAGCGTTTTTTAGCTCTGGCAACAATTCATTGCTAGTAAAATAGACATCTGCTGAGGTTGCTTTGGCTGTTGATAAATCCGTATTTTCTACTGTGGCCTTAATCCCCATTTCTTTTATTACTTTATCAATTGACATCTTCAAGACCATTGAACTTCCTACACCAAAACCGCAAACTGCTAATATTTTCATTCCATTTTCCTCCTATTGAAATACTTGAATAACATCTGTTAAATTGCCTTTTAAAATAAGTTGATACTTCTCTTCATCCATGAAAACTTCCATAATTTCTTGTAAACTTTCCAGATGCGACGCACTATCCGTCGCCGCTAAAACAAGAAATATTTTGATAGGCTTACCAGCTAAATCCACCTCATTTTTTGTAACTAATAAGCTCATACTCTGTTTACAGACACCGATACCTGGTTTTGCATGCATTAGGGCAAAATAATCTGCCAATACCATATAAGGACCGTTTTGATAGACGCTATCAATCATATTTTCCACATATACAGGTGTAATCTTTTTTTCTTCTAATAAAGGTTGACTCGTAATTTTTACTGCTTCTTGCCAAGTGCTAATTTTATCTTTTACTTGAATATGTTCTTTGGGTAAATAGTTCATCAATTGTGTCATTCTCTCACCTCCATCATCTTTGAAATAAACCAATCTTTATTCTCTATCCCGCGCATGACTAATTCCATAATCGCTTCAACTTGTTTCGTATCCTCTTGGCTGATTAAGAGCAGAACGATAATATCTACTTTTTCAAGCCCCCAATCAATTGGCTTATCTAAAATCAGTATTGATACATTTGTTTGTTCAACCAATTTAGGATTGCCATGGGGAAGTGCAAAGCCATTATCAAGATAAGTAGATTGAAGCTTTTCACGCTCCCATACTGCATCTTTTAGTACTTTTTGTTTATCACGACTGATAAAGTTCTGTTTTTCAAATAGAAAATCAATGGCGGCTTGTTTTGTCCGTAAGTTTTCAAAATAGATATTTTGACTAATTTTATCTTTAATATCCATTGTAATATCAACATTTACTCTCTCTGTTACATCTTTTTCAATAACAATATCAATATATTGATTCATGATTCTCTTCATATCTCTCGGCGTTACCATGGGAGAAACTCTCACAACTGGTCTTTTTTGCGGAAACAAATCTACTGTTGAAACAATAAAGTCTACATCTGTTAAATCCATATGTTCAAGACTTTCACTAGACGCTGTTTCGATACTGTCAATATTAGGGAGTATGCGACGAATTTTCGCAGAAACAAATAAACTAGATCCTATACCATTAGGACAAACGAAAAGTATTTTATTTAATTTTCTTTTCCGCTCAATTGCTGCCTGAAAATGAATCGCAACAAACCCAATTTCATCATCTGTCAAAGAGATACCATAGGGCTTAGAAAAATCATTTAATCCAAACCAAACCACACCGTATACTGTGGGATACATACTCTTAATTTCTTCAATTAATGGATTAACAACATTTGATTGTGCTTCTAACCTAATAATCAATTGATATAAATGAATGGTTAAGTTCTCTTCTAAAATAGCGTCTTGAGTTAAATCATTTTGCAGTCCATCACTAATGGTTTTAATTAATTGTTGCACTTGTGTTCTAAATTTTTGGGGGATAATGTCAGCTTTCACAAATAGCTTTAAACCACTTGCCACAATTAAGTGTGTTAAATATTGTAATTCAGCTTGAGAAAACACATAAATGTTGTTATTTTCAAGCTCTTGTAGTAACTCAACAATTAAGGGATATTGATTGAACTCCAAAAAAATTTTGCCAAACTGATTATGCGAAATACTTCTAATTTCAAATCCCGCTCTACTTCGCTGAATCAATAACGTAATGGAAATAACGATATTTTCAAGGTAGCTATCAGATATTTCAATTTGCTTACTTTCAATTGCGAATTTAAGTCGTGTATTTACTTCATAAAAAAGTTCTTTATCAAGAACCTGATTTTTAAAAGCCTGAGCCACATTTTCCAAAGTAACTCGTTTCAAGATGCGCTGCACTTGTACCTCTGTTCCTTCAAAAAATGTACCTGAATTATCAAAAGATAATTTCAACTGTTCTTTTCCAAAAATCTTACGTATAGCCGAAATATCATTAGCGATACTACTTCTTGACACAAAATATTCTTCCGACAATTGTTGATAGCTAAGATGTTCGCCATCTAATAGTCGTAGTAAGATTTTTATTCGTCTTTGTGAATGAGTAACTTCATTTTGGACATTCATTACCATCACCTCCTGATAAAACGTTATCATTTCTATTTACATACTATAGCTAGACATCATAAAGATGAATACCAAATAATCTATTAAAAAAAGATGAGAGGAAGTGTACAGGTAAATTTGTTTTTTTTATTCGGTCTTTCTTCTTTAAACACCCCCCTTTCTACTTTTTTTAAATAAAGAAACACAAGTAATTGATTTTCTTTTCGACCATACTTTCTTTCTAACAATATTGTCATGCTAAAAAATCCTTAATAATTTTTTGCTAGTATTGGTTAGTGAAAAGGAAGTGATAGCATGTTGGAAGGCTTAAGCAATTTACTAGCAGCGCCATTTGAAATTTTTTCTGATTTTCTTTTTAATCTTTTTAATTAATCGTCATTACAATAAAAAATAAGCAAAAAGAACCCCCAAAAGTCAGATTTCTGGTCTAACTTTGGGGGGTCAGTCTATTAGGAGTTTATTTTTCTTTGATATTAAACTCTTGTAAAATTTTTAGTGTTTCTGCATTCCACTTATTACCAGTAACTAGTTGTGGATTCAGATAAAAGTCCGCTGCTGGAAAAACACTCTGTAAAGCCAAAATATTGGCTAAGACACAAATACTAAGCTCGGCACCTACTACTTCAATTTCTTTTGGCAGCTTTTGTTTTTCCACTACTCGCCGAATTTCAAGTAACGTTTCTGGTGCTAAGGTGAAATAATTTTTCTTAAATACAAATTCACGATTCAAAGGCGCCAGCTCACGAATAATTTGTAGTTTTGTTATTTCTTCTGCTTGGTCTTTGTATTCAATTGGAATATCCCGCGTAAATAAAACGACTTCTGCTGATTTTCGGGCGTAATCCAATCTATTTTTCAGCTGAGAAAGTAGTGCTTTAGCACTAGGAATATAATTTTCATCCGCTGAATCCAAAATCCGATTTTGCATATCGACAATAACGAGCATTTTATTTTCCTTATTTACTTCGACTTAAGAAAAAAGAAACAATTAACACAAGGATAACAGCACCAATAATCGAAGGAACTAATGCCATGCCTGCTAATGAAGGTCCCCAATTACCAAATAATGCTTGTCCTAAAGCCGAACCTACTAAACCTGCCACAATATTTGCAATCCAGCCCATGCTATTTCCTTTGCCGGTAATCGCACCTGCAATAACACCAATGATTGCACCAACAATTAATGACCAAATGATTCCCATGATGATTCCTCCTTTATTTTAAATATTTATTTTACATGATCGTCTTTATTTTCATCTATTTTATTTTGAATTTTATCTGCCCCTTGATTGACTGCATCTTTAGCTTTTTCCGCTTGTTTAGAAGCAAACTGTCCGGTTGTTTGGGCCGCATCTGTTACTTTATCTTGCACTGTTTCACTGTCTTCTTCATATTCTTGTTTGGTTTTCACATCCGCCACATGAATATTTACTTCCACAACTTCAAGATGGGTCATCTTCTTAACTTCTTCTTGAATAACTTGTTTGATATGATCAACAATTTCAGGAATATCCCGTCCGTATTCCACTACAATATCCATATCAACCGCCACTTGTTTTTTGCCAACTTCAGTATCAATACCAGTAGTAACATTATCTGTATTGACTAACTTTTCGGCAACGTTAGAGAAAAAGCCACCATCTACTGTTAATAACCCATCAATTTTTGCCACTGCGTTACCAATAATTTTTTGAATTACCTTATCATCATACGTTACATCCCCGGGTACATCTGCTTTAGATTTTTTCACATCGTCTTTGTGCTCCGCAGTATTTTCCATGTTATTAGCACTTGGCATGCCCATTTTTTCTTTATTTTCAAATTGATTGTCCATCCAATCTCCTCCTATAATCCATTTTTAAATTTTAATGCTACGATTTATTTTGTTGCTTAAAAATCGCTGGTATTACTCCATTTTTTTCCAAATAGTGCCCCAAAAAAGCACCTAAAGCCGTCAATAAAATAATTAATAACGTTTTAAAAAAGCCAATTGAAACAAATAAAATTGCTAAAATTAGACCTAATCCCCCAAAAATTAAAGGGAGTTTGTATTGCGAAACAAATTCTTTCATGTACTCCCTCCTATTCTACTCTTGAGTGATTTTTCGTCTCATTATTTTCTTCATAGCCGTCGTATTTCACTTCGACTTTAACCTGTGCTTCACTACCTAAAATACTTTGCAATTCACTGCGAATTTCTTCTACTAGGGTTCCTGTTTTATCCACCAGCATCGAAGTTCGAGCCAATTGTCCAGCAACATACACTTTAATTTTATTTTTTGTTGCCCGTACTTTAACTTTGGGTGTTGAAACAAAGTCCACACTTGCTAATTTTGAGCGGACGAATCCTTCAATTGCTTTTTTATCCAAAACTAAGCGGCCATGATCTTCTTGTAAGACAAATGTTTGCTTCGTTTTTGGATAGAAAATCAGTACTAAAATTACGATTAACAAAACAACCGCAAATACAATTGCGATCCAAAATAGCAACTGATTGAAAATTGTATTCGTTAAACTATTACGTAAAAATCCTACGCCTCTTATCCCGATAGGTAATTGTAGGTATACTGCAGAAATCAATGCCATCATTACTAACACAATTAACAATAATAAAGAAAGAATAATGCTAATTGCTTTTATACCCCGATTCATAAAGCACCTCCTTTTTTAGCCAGCTAAATTTTTATTGGCCGTATATCCTTTATACTAAAATTTATTTTTTGGCAGCGGTCGCCTCTTTTTTACGTTTGATCAACATGGGCACAAGACTAATCAATATAGGAATAGCAATTGACTTCAATACTTTTTTGACATTCATACTATCATCCCCTTTACAAATTAATTGCTTCGCCTCCGGTCACGCCATAAATTTGCGCCGTCACATAACTCGCATCATTTGAAGCTAAGAAAACATAAACAGGTGCCAATTCAACCGGTTGTCCTGCTCTTTCTAACAGTGATTCTTGACCAAATTCTGGGATGGCCTCTTGTGGTTGGCCTTGATCCAATTGCAGTGGTGTCCAAATCGGGCCTGGTGCGACTCCGTTTACGCGGATTCCCTTTTTGGCCAATTGTTTGGCTAATCCAACAGTAAAGTTTGCAATCGCAGCTTTGGTAGCCGCATAGTCCATCAAATGATCGCTCGGATTAAAAGCTTGTACCGAAGTTGTTGTAATAATGCTACTGCCAGCAGGTAAATGAGGCAGTGCCAATTGAACTAGTTCAAACATGGCGATAATATTAATCGTAAACGTATCTCTTACTTGTTGCATCGGTAGTTCTTCAATGGATTCTTGTGAGATTTGCTGCGCGGCATTTAACACTAAAGTATCAAGCCCGCCAAGTTTAGATACAGTTTGGGTAATAATTTCTTTTGGTGCAGCTTCATCACGTAAATCAAAAGGAAGTAATACTGCTTTGCGACCAGCTTTTTCTATCCAATCTGCCACTTCTTTGGCATCTTTTTCTTCCCCAGGAAAAAATTGAATCGCCACATCAGCACCTTCTCGCGCAAAAGCAATAGCTGCAGCTCGCCCAATACCTGAATCTCCGCCTGTAATTAACACACGCCGATTTTCTAATTTGTGGTTGCCAACATAACTTTCTTCCCCACAGTCTGGATTTGGTTTCATGTTCGTTTGAAGGGCAGGCGTTTCTTGATCTTGTTTTTCAAACCCATCTGTGTAATACAACTTTCGTGGATCTTTCAATATAGGTTCCATCATATCGCTCTCCTTTCATTCTCATTTTATTGTAACGCAATTAACAAATAAGCCAAAATAAACCGCTTAAAAAAATCATAATTATTATTAATTTTGCATTTATTTGACATATTAAATCTATTAGTGTACATCTTATGAGTAGGAAACGATTAAATATTAAAAAACGAAGAGAGGTCAAAGTCGTGATTAAACATTTTCAAATTGGAGGAAATGATGGAATCCAGCAAGTACCAGCAGCGGAAAGTAACTGGTTAGTTTTAGATGATCCCAGCGAAGCAGAGCGAAAAAAATTGATTGAAAAATACAATTTGCCAGCAGAAATTTTTGTCGGTGCTCGTGCCGCAGAAGAAGTTTCCCACTTTGACGCTTTAGAAGAAACTTCTTTGACAAATGCCTATGTCCTCGTCTTGACCAATTTATCCGAAAAAAAAGCAGAGAAAATTGAAGACCGGTTAAAACCAATCATCTTTATTCTCTCAGACTCACTTTTAATCACTTACTTTGGGAACAAATCCTCTTTTTTAGACCATCTCTTACAAAAATACAAAGATAAAATAACAACTTTTGAAGGATTAATTACGTATAGCGTGTTCATGTTATATAACCATTACATTCAGGAGTTACTAGCAATCAAAAAAGATATCGATGACCTTGATCAAGCAGCTAGAAAAACCACTGAAAATAAAGAATTGTTCAAATTAGCAGATACCAATCGCAAAGTGGTTTATCTCGATCATACCCTTGCCGGTCAAAAAAGCACCTTGGATAGTTTATGGCAAAAAGAGCAATTCATTGAAAAGCTCCATAATCCAAAAGTCCTATATGACATTCGTCTGCATCAAAAACATGCCGAAGAACTCATCAAAATTTATCGGGATTTATTGGAAACTGTGGGGGGATTGTTTTCAGATATGATGGATAACAATTTAAATCATCTAATGAAATATCTTGACTCCGCTGCTTTGATTATCTCCATACCCGCTCTTATTTCCGGTATTTGGGGTATGAATACCGGTGGCTTGCCCGGTGAAGGTTCCAATACTGGCTTCTTTTTAGTCGTTGGTGCTTCAATCATCTTAGCAATTGTCTTTGGTATTCATTTAAAAAGAAAAGATTTTTCGAAATAAAGTAGAATTTTTCACTGATAACTATTTTTACGCAACTACCCCGATGAAAAACAACAGGAATTACGAAATGTGCAATATTAAAAAACATCGTCTTACGTCAAACACCTCCTTTCAAATGAATTATTGAAAGGAGGTGTTTATTTTATGCAGCTCAAATTTTAATTAGTTTAATAAAATCACGATTAGAATAAACTTAAGTTAGCGACTATATTTATATTATAGAAGAAAAAAAATTGTTAGTCATTCAATCACTCGCTAGCAATAAAATTTACATTTTCAGGCTTTTCTATATAAAGCGTGTTTTAGCATTCAACTATATTTCTCCGTTAATTTAAACTATCTTAGTCTTAGCACGCCTAAAGATCCCTTTTATAATTCTTTCACTGTCATTGACATAAAATTTGTGTTCTCTTTATTTCACTTCGATTTGTTCATCACAACGAATTTTTTTAATTTTTACTTTCTTACACCGCGTGAATGAAAAAACAAGAAAATTACCCCTGTAAATTTTCGTCATTTTTCTCCAAATTCCTTCATATTTCCCCAAAAAATCGTTTTTAGAGCGCTTCATTCTATTTTATTTTTTTGAGCAACACACTATATTTCAGTAATTTTTCTGAAAAAAACAGAGGAAGAGTTGCTCTATAGTTAGCTGTAGCCAAAGGAGGTGAACAATTATGAGTGAAGTTACAATTAATACCGGCAATACCGCCTTTATGATTTTATGTACAGCCTTAGTCTGTTTAATGACACCCGGACTTGCTTTTTTCTATGGTGGATTAGCGCGAAAAAATAATATTTTGACTATTATGGCACAATCATTTCTGGCTGTGGGTATTTCCACGTTGATGTGGATTTTTGGTGGATTTGGTTTAGCTTTTGGACGTGACATTGGCGGGATTATTGGCAACCCGACGGATTATTTTTTCTTTCATCATCTAACCAGTCTACCGAATACTCTACGCGGTATTACGATTCCTTTTAGTCTATTTTTCTTTTATCAGTTAATGTTTCTCATCATTACTGTCCCATTAATGACCGGTGCTTTTGCCGGCAGACTTAACTTAAAAGGTTATGTGTTATTAGTAATATTATGGAATCTTTTCATTTACTTTCCAGTTTGTCACTGGATTTGGGGTGGCGGATTTTTAGCCCAGTTAGGATTTCGTGATTTTGCTGGTGGCGCTGTTATCCATACCACAGCTGGATTTGGCTCCCTTGCTTGCATACTTACTCTAGGACAGCGGAGTATCTTACCTTCTGAACGCAACCAACACAGTAGCTTAATGACAGCAGCAATCGGAACGGGTCTCTTGTGGTTTGGCTGGTTTGGTTTTAACGCCGGTGGTACATTTCGAGCCGATTATCAAGCCGCTGCAGCGTTTGGTAATACCTTTATCGCCTTAGCAGTTGCCATGATTACGTGGTTGAGTATCACAAAACTTCAAACTAAAAAAATTGAATTTGTCGATATACTAACAGGATCAATCGCCGGTCTCGCAACAATTACACCTTGTGCAGGTTATGTATCATTTAGCTGTGCGTTTTGTATCGGCTTAATTGGGTCGCTAATTTGCTATCTAGCCGTAAATTATCGTAAGAAAAAGCAATGGGATGATGCGTTAGACGTTTGGGGAATACATGGAATAGGTGGTTTTACCGGTACCATTTTAGTCGGAGTATTTGCAACTCGGCTTAGTCTATTTACAACTACCAGTGGCGTTCAGCTATTTTTCGTCCAACTTTTAGGCGTAATGTTTGTGGCCTTTTATGCCTTTGTTTTAACCACTATTATGCTAAAAATTATGAAAAAATACACCCGCATCACACCTAGTTCAACCGATCAAAAAAATGGGTTAGACTTCTCATTTTTCAATTAAAAAACAGAAAAGAGGAACTTTCATGTCAGAAAGTAAAACGAAACTACCTGCTAAAAAATTGACTTTTTTCGGTTTTCTAGCCATGACAATTTCAATGGTGGTTTCACTATATGAATATCCTACCTTTGCTACCTCCGGATTCAGTCTTGTCTTTTTTCTATTATTAGGCGGACTGTTATGGTTTATCCCTGTAGCTCTTTGTGCCGCCGAGATGGCGACAGTCAAAGGCTGGGAAAAAGGCGGTATTTATACTTGGGTGAGTAATACTTTAGGAAAACGATTCGGCTTTGCTGCTATTTTTTTTCAGTGGTTTGAAATCACAGTCGGTTATTTAACTATGTTGTATTTTTTAACTGGTGCCCTTTCTTATGCAACTGGGATTACAGCCATTCAAAATAATCGCTTTTTAAAATTAGCCGTTTTGCTAATTATATTTTGGGCCATCTTATTATCCCAATTAAAAGGAACAAAATATACCTCATTAATTGCACGGATAGGATTTATGGCGGGAATTTTACTCCCGGCGATAATCTTATTTGCATTAGGGATTCATTATGTAGCTTCTGGTGCACCCTTACAAACAACTTTATCTTTTAAAACGTTGATTCCAGATTTTTCTAAACTTCCCACATTAGTTGTTTTTGTTTCCTTTATTTTAGCTTATATGGGAGTAGAAACTTCTGCCAGTCACGCCAATGAAATGGAAAACCCTAAGAAAAATTATCCATTAGCCATGTTTGTCTTAGTTATTTTAGCCATCATCTTAGACACATTTGGTGGTTTAACCGTAGCAACAACCGTTCCCCAACACGGACTTTCATTAAATACTGGTGTCATCCAATCTCTGGAATTTTTACTTCGTCATCTTAATCCAAGCCTTGCTTGGGTCGCTAAAGTCCTTGCTCTTTTGGTTTGCTTAGGGGTAATTGGCGAAATCGCTTCTTGGGTTACCTCTCCTTCAAAAGCACTTCATGTCGCTGCAGAAGATGGATTATTGCCAACGTATTTCGCTTATGAAAACAGCCATGGTATGCCCGCTCATTTAATGATTGCAAACGGCATTGTCGCATCTATCTGGGCAGCAGTATTCACTCTAAGCGGTGGCGGCAATAATATGTCGTTTTTGGCTGCCATGTCCCTGACAGTCGTCATTTATTTGATGTTGTACTTCATGTTTTTCATAGGTTATCTAAAAATGGTGCATTCTGATGTCCAATTAGAACGTGCGTATCAAGTTCCAGGCGGAAAAGTAGTAAAAACAATTATTGCGTGTCTTGGATTATTGACTTCCTTATTTGCTTTTGCGATTTCATTTGTGCCGCCAGCAAGTATTGCTCCTAGTCAACACGGAATATACGAAACAATTCTTATCGTTTCGTATTTAATTGTTTTAATAATTCCTTTTGCGATTTATGCCAATCGCCATAAATTTTCAACTGTTACCAAAGTAAAAAAATAAAATTGAAAGCTGGTTTTTACAATGAATCAACAACTATTAGAAGAACTCGTGGGAAAAAATTTTCACTATTATCAAACAGGTCAAGTCGCAAATTATATTCCAGCATTAGCTGAAGTTAACCCAAAACAACTTGGAATGGCAATTTACGATATTAAACAAAATAATTTAATACAAGCCGGGGATGCCTCTATTCGTTTTGCCATTGAAAGTATTTCAAAAGTTCCTGTTTTACTTTTAGCCATTGAAGATAATGGTCTAGAAACAGTTTTTGAAACAATTAATACTGAGCCCACAGGATTTGCGTTTAACTCCATTTTAAATATGGAAATCAACCAACAAAAACACCCAATGAATCCTTTTGTTAATGCAGGGGCCATTGCCACTACTTCTTTAATTCACGGGAAAAACAAGAATGATAAATTTGACCGGATTTTATCTTTCATGAAGGAAATATGCCACGATCCAGCAATCACACTAAATGAAGAAATCTATCTTTCAGAATCTAAAACAGGTGATATTAACCGTTCCCTAGCTTACTACATGAAAGGTAATCAAATGATAAAAGGAGATGTAGAAGAAATCTTAGATACCTACTTTAAGCAATGTTCTGTCAATGTTACAGCTAACGGATTGGCCCATCTTGGCGCAGTCCTAGCTAATAAAGGTATTGCTCCTTGGAACAACACCCGCATTATTTCAGAAAAAAGTGCAACGATTGTTAAATCTATTATGACGACAGCTGGTTTATATGATGAGTCGGGCGAATTTTCCGCTCATGTGGGTGTACCAGCTAAAAGTGGTGTGGGTGGCGGATTAATGGCTAGTGTGCCAAACTGTTATGGTTTTGGTGTTTTTAGTCCGGCACTTGATAATTATGGAAATAGTGCCGCAGGTGTCCAGTTATTAAAAGATGTCGTCGCCCAATTACATGTCGATATTTTCGATTAGACCATTGTAGAATTTTTAAATTTTACAAAAAAGAACATCTCACTTAACCCTTTTCTATCATCAAGTATTTAAAAACAGTCCGAAAAAAAGAGGCTATACCTTTTTTGGTATAACCCCTTTTTTCTGTCTTATCATCCGTGGTATACTTTTTAATTGAAAGAAAAATGAACAGGAGCGAATAGTCTATGTTAGAGAAGTATATTGAAAAAAATATTCTTCGTAAAGTATATATCTGCGAACATGTCTTTGAATATCAAGAGATTAAAATTGATGAAATAGCGAATCTGCTAGATGTTTCCCTTCCCACCATTCAACATGATATCGAATGTATCCTTGAACAACTCGACTATTGTATCGATTCTGTAACAAAAGACCATCATCTCTATAAAATACTATTTAAACACGGCATCACCCGTATAGAATTAACGCAAACAATTTATAGTAGTTCCTATTTTCTTCGATTCCTAGCCCATTATTTTGCCGACGAATTTTCCAGTACCCAACTGGCCGATAATGAGTTTATCTCATTGAGTAAAGTATACGCCGTCAAAAAACAAATTCTAGATTTTTTTAAAGAAAATAACTATTTAAAAGAAAAACAAATTCTAATCCCCGAATTTGATATTCGAAACTTATTATTAGCCTTAACTCGTTACATAGATTGGCAAGGATATGAACAACATCACACGGAAGTACAAAATGCCATTGAAGAAGTCATCCAATTTGTCGAAAAGAATTTTTTTGACCGCCGTTATTGTATCGATGAACGCAAATATATTACCCGCGGCATTGAAATTGCTATGGGTAGAGTGGACTTTCCACTAACTTTCCCCAAAATTGAACAACAAGAAGCAGAAAAAAAGCCTTTATTCCAATTAGTCAAGACTGGCTTAGCCCTGCAAAAAAATATACACTTGCAAGAAGCAGACACTTATTTTATTTTCTCATTATTTAATTCACGTAATTATACCAATAGTACCATTGACTTTTTAAAAAAAGATTTCGCAATTGTGTATAAGAGTTTCGTTCAAAAAAATCCTTTTTTACAAGAATTAGTCTTAGATATCTCAGCTCATGTTTGCGCTCTTGATTCAGAAGACGAAATCTTTCAACAAGCATTCTTACAATTAATGCGCACAACTTGGGCAGATGGACAAGCCTTTCTCCCAGAATCGCTCCAAGTTTTAACGCCAAAACAAAGAGAATTGTATACTCTTATTTTAGAAATTCTCGAAAATTGGCGGATACGTCACAATTTTTCTATCCGTTGGAACTGTAATCTCATTTCCAAATTTACTAAAAGTATCTACGTGCTTTTACAAAAAAATTGCAAGTGTACACCAAAAGAAATTTTCATCGTCTCAGATAATTCCTTTAAACAAATGTATTACCGTCAACGCTTGATGGAGGTGATCCATGCGCCCCATAAAGTAAATGTCACCATCTACCATTCACTAGCCGAACTAAAAAATGAATTTCTTTACTCCTGTGAACGGATTGTTTTGTGTGATGCTAGCGTCTATCAGTCCGGCCAAGATACAAAGAAGACTGTTATACTGCCGATTTCTCTGCGTACTACTGACCAAGTCATTTCCGAACTGACCCAAAAACTCGCACTTTAGGGTTAAATTTTACTTAATAAAAAGATTATTTAGAAGATAACTTAAAAAAGCCGCCAGAATTGGTTTTTGACGGCTTAAATAGTTATTTCTGATAAATATTTATTTTATACCTAGATGAGGATGTTAAGTTAGGCTGTAAGAAAAATGAAGAATTTTTCGTAACGACGAACAAAAAGACACTCTCCAAAAATTGGAAAGTGCCTAGAAATATTGATACGAATAAAAAATGAAGATTTAGATTCAAAATTAAGAAGACCGATACCATTACACCAGTTATCCGATTTCAAGATTGGTTTTTGAAGTTAAAATACAGTTTCTTTTATCTGTTTAGTAACTATGTATTATTCTTCTCATTCTGAAACAAGTAGGATAAGATAGTTTATGTAGTTAAATTACTGAGGTGATAGATATGAAAAAAGAAAGCTTATTATCAAAATGGTGTGATCGAATCTGGTTGCAAGTCTTATACCTGATAGGAGTAGCAATGGTTGTCATTGTTTTTCTAAATTGGAAGGATTGGAATATACCACAAAAAATGATGGGGTTATTAACTGTTTTTGTCCCTTTACACGTGTTTGAAGAAAATACTTATCCTGGCGGGTTCTATTTCATGAACAATATTGGTCAACATTCAGATGAACCTACTGTATATCCACAAAATCGTTTGACTAATATGATTACCAACTTAGGTGCTGAAATTTATTTTATTATTTTACTACAATTTGCTGATAATTTAGGACCTATATCTGTTCTTGTCGTTGCACTGTTTGGTTTAGGCGAAACTTTTATGCATACGAAAGATGGAATGGCTATGTACTCTCGCTATAAAGAAAAAGGGAAACGAACAATCTATGCACCAGGAAATGCAACAGCCTTTACCATTTTATTTGGTTCAAGTGTGTATGGTATTGACTGGCTCATAAAAAATGGGTTAACAATAGGCCAATTCTTTGCAGGAGTTGGATTTGTCGCTTTTGTTATAATTGGCTTAATCTTGATTCCTTTCACTTTTTCTAGAAAAGTAAAAAGTAAAAATTTCGCTTTTACTGATTTAGGTTACTGGTTAAAGTTTGAAACTAAGAAATAAAATTTGAATAGCCTCTAAATTTAAAAGAGTTCCTAAAGAAATTTTATCTTTAGAGACTCTTTTTTCCTCTTCTTACAAAAACAGCCTGTTTCCTACTCACACAATAGTTGTCTTGTATCTTATAAGAATACACCACAATATCTTTACATTAAAGATTACGAAGCAATTACTACAAATAGTCACTTTCTACTTTCTTGTGCTTTCCCTAATCCAAGCAAGAACACCTAAACTATTGAAATTATCCACAAAAATAGACATTTGTCGTTCAACACGATGAGATAGAAATAAATTCATCCTCATCAACATGTTATAAAGTACATTCCAAAGAAAAAAAGCACCTCTCGGAAAACCGAGAAGTGCTTGAAATCGTTGATATAAATGGTACTCGATTTCCGAGGAAATCTCCGTCCCATACTGTATTCGTAAGCGAATAAATTCGCAACGACTGCAGTAATTAACGTTTTGAGAACTGTGAAGCTTTACGGGCTTTTTTAAGACCTGGTTGGCAGTTAAACTGTGTTATTTTAAATCAATGAATATCAAAAATGCTGATTTATCAGTATTTTTCTCCTCAAGATTTGTACTGGATTTCAGTCGATTTTAGGCACTCGTAACCACGATTCGTAACCAATTTTGAACGTAAGACAATTTTTACAACAAATTCAGAGCATATCAGTATCTACTACACTCCTTTCAAACTTTCCATTGAAGAAACTGCATGGTAAACCCATGTGGTCTTTTTAACGTTGCAAAATCAAAGATAAAAGAACAAATCCTCCAAATGTTAGGCGCTCTTTTCGGAGGGGTTCGCCTCAAGCGAATTCCCCTTCGTAAAGAGTTCGCCTTGAACATGAGTGGGCGCTAGCCCGCGAGTGTTGTTTCACCCCCCCTATCTAACAGGGGGGTACAAAAACATGAAAAACTGTCGAAAAACTACGTACAAACACTGTTATACCAAGGAAATAAGTACTTATTGACAAGTGTAAACTAATTTAAAAAAGTTCACATTTTGTTTTCACTGGTTCTAACGAGTTTCAAATAGCGCATCAAACTGATATTTTTAGCTATTCAACTTTCAATTAGCCTCGTTGATTTTTAAATTACTGATTTTATGCTTCTATTAATGGCCCGTGAATTATATTACGATTTGAATTCATTTATTAGCTGATACTTAGTCGAACGCCCTTGCCCGACTTTTTGAATCTTATTCTCTGTTTGTAGCCCAGCCAATGCCCGTTCGATCGTTCGTTGGCTAATATCCGGCAACAAACTCTCTAGATCAGCTCTGCTTAGAGGTTCAAAAGACTTTTCTAGTTCTTCAACTACCCGCTCTGCTGGTGTTAACTCCTGATTGATAATAATCTCGAAGCGTTCTGAGAAGTTTTCATACGCTCGCAAAATGATTCCTACAAGATAGCGAACAAACGGCGTATAGTCTTGTTCATTTTCCAACCATCCCACAGAACTCGCCTGTAACGCTTCATAGTATGTTTGCTTCGATTCTTCAATCAGCATTTCAATACTGATATACTTGCCGACTAGATAGCCCGACTTGTACAGCAGGAGTAACGTCAATAAACGGGACATCCGCCCATTTCCGTCACTAAATGGATGAATTGAGAGAAAATCTAAAACAAAGCAAGGAATCAGCAATAACGAATCAATCTCAGCCTTCTGAATGGCTTGATTGTATTGGTAGCACAACTCATCAATTAAGTCCGGTGTCAGATAAGCAGGTGCTGGTACAAAACGAACTCGCTCCTTACCATCTAAATCTTTTTCTGTAATGACATTATCGCCAATTTTGAACTTACCTTTGTAACTTTTAGCCGAGTAATTGTAGAGGTTCTTGTGTAACGTTAAAATATCGTTGGGTACGACCCGAATGTACTCGTAACTGTCATGAATCAGTTTCAACACATCTCGATAACCGGCGATTTCTTCTTCATCCCGATTCCGGGGTTTGACCTTTTCGGCGACGATTTGCTTCAAGCGGCCATCTGTTGTTGCAATTCCTTCAATTTTATTAGATGCCTCTGTACTTTGAATCAAAGCCAAATCCGTTAGCTTATTTAGAATCTCTGGTTTTGTCGCAATATAGAGATCTTGCTTTCCCTTATACTCATGAATTTTGGTCAGCATATTCAGCAGATCATGACTAAGAGTGAGTTTATTCAACTCCCGGTAATCAAATTCTTTCACCGCCATCCACCTCTTTTCTCCGCCATTTTATCTTATTTGGCGGAGAAAAACAAATGATGGCGGAGAAAAAAATCTTATACCATTTTCGTCCAGACTGGGAATACTTCTAAGAATATTTCCTGAAAACTTTACAATGCCGAAGAGAATACAATGATATATAGTGCTTTCTGCATGAATAAGTCTAGTATATATAAGAGAAAAACGGATTCATACATTCATCAATTATTAAAATTGATACTTTAATTGTCTCACCAAGCTCTTCTGTGGAGGAATACCTTATGCTAAACGGCACCCCAAATTCATGAACTTTTGAATTACTATCCTCACCATACACAGCAAGTGTAGTTCCGCCAATATGCGGGAGTTCATTCTTACTCTCCGAAGTAATCAAAAAAACTTTCCCTTTTTTTACTGGATTACTAAACACGTCTACAACACGAATAATATTATCCTCGTTGATGATGCCTAAATCATTCCCAATCAAAGAAGAAAATAAGGTACTCAAAGTAACTAAAATACTTTCTTTTAGGCAAAATATACTATAAAAAAAATCGAGTGTCTTTTCTTCAATAGTAAATACCTTTTGAAGTCTCTCAATTGATATACTTCCCATTTTTTCTGGATATTCTCTAAAACTATAGTTATAAACCTCTTCTTTTATTTGTTCTAACATAATAACTAAGTCTTCAAATTTGATATTAGGTAGTTGAGGCCCCACCTCGATAAACTTTTCTCTTACATTGCTAACCAAAGACATGGACTCAAAACTATCAGCTAAACATTTATATTCAGAAGTATCAAATACCCTGTCTACTTGTAAAATGCACTTAGGATCAATCATTCTAAGTCCTGCATACGGCCCCAAAGCTAATCTAAATCCTAAAGGTAAAAAAGTTAGTTTAGATACAAGCGAGTTATAGATATCGACTAAAATTTGATGGCCCTTAAAATATATTTCTTTTTCACTCGTATTAAAGGGTTCAGCCTCTTTAAACATTAAATCTTTCACTTTTCCATTCTCTATTTCACTATTCACCAATAAAACTCCAAAGAAATGTGTCTGATGCTCTCTAACACTTGAGAAAATAAATCTCTTTGGGTCTATTTTCTTTCCTATAATCATCTCGGTATCTGGTTCAGAAACAGCTTTTCTCATATTGATTAACTCAGCACTAAAAGGACAACTACTAAATTTTTTTGCTAACCTAAATACTTCATCTCTATAATTCCCCATTATGAATCCCCAACCTAGCAATCATATTTTTAAGCTTATCATCTAAATCTTTTTCAGAAATATTTGATCGAATATCAGTTGGCATAGCCAATTGATTAGAATAAAAATGTCTTGTCTTTTGTAACTTATCTAATATAACATTGGGAAAATATCTTCGGACTGTGATTAGAAATTTTTCTATAAAGTCTACTTCTCCACTGTTATCCATTCTTACAAAGGGCGTCCAAATTTGAGGATGGTATCTGCATATAGTTGCTAATCCATACAACGCCATGTATTCATAAAACAAAGAATCAAGATCACACAATTGACCCTCTTTCTCATGGCCAACTGATAAGTATCCTTCATTATAATATGAATGTTTCACTAAAATTTCTTTATTTAACTTTGTTCTAAAAATAACTTGCTTTTTCCTGTTTTTGGAAATTGGTAAGTAATTATCTTTAAACCCAATGACACTGCCTATTTTTTCAATAACTTCTGAATCACTTAAAATGTTGCTATTTGACCTATAAATATCTTCTTCATCTGAAATTATTCTTTCTAAAGGAATAAGATGAAGAAAAGATATGTCTGCCATTTCTATAAACTCTTTATATATTTCTGGAATAGATCCCAACAATTCAACAATTGACCATGTACTATTAGTCGGTATCTCTTTTTGCGTGATTGATTTCAAATAAATATTGAAACCACCTCTCTGAGGGTCAACTAATCTTATTTCATTTTCAAGAATCTTTTGCTTCAGATTATCTTGATTGACCAAATGCATTCCATGCCCCTTCACATTTAAAACCTCTCCACTTAGTAAGCATGAAGCACCAAAAAGCAAATTTGTTGCCCCATAATAAAGTAATAATGGAGCCGTTTGAATGGTAGCTATTTTACTTGCTTGAAAATACTCATACGCTTGGAGTATAGATCCAGAAACAACTTCTACCAAATCATTAGATGGACTAATATCAGTATCTTTATAATAATTATAGATATTATTAGCAAATGAATATCGCCTTAAGTTTAACCAAATATCTTCTTCGGGATTTTCTGAAAAATAAACATCTGAATAATCCATACCGTCCTCCTATTTTCATTATCTATATACTCTTATAATTATATGAGTATATTCATTTAACAACTAAATAATTTCTTTTTATTCAAACTTAGAGTACAAAACTTAGCAAGCAATTTTTTGTTTAGACAGAAATAATTAAATCAACACCAACTGCAAGAATAACCAATATATTTAAAACAGAAAGGAATATTCCTAAATATAAAAACCTGTGATATATTTTCAATTTTAGTCTATTTTTAAACTCCAAGGTCAGATATATCAAAATAAATGCTGCTAATGGTGTAAAGAAAGAAGCGATTGCTACTAACAATAGAAAATAAAAATTTTGATTAATTATGTCATCGTTCTCTTTCAGAGTAGATTGAAGTATCTTAACAGAATCATCTATAAAATAACTAATTGGAACATCATAGAATTTACTAATTATCTTTAAGTTTTCTGTATCTGGAGTAGAGTAACCTCTTTCCCAATTAGAAATGGTTTGCCTCGAAACATTAATTTTGGTAGACAGTCCTTCTTGCGTATAGCCGGCTGCTTTTCTTAAATTCCTCAGTTTTTCTTCCATAACTTGCCCTCCAATATTAAATTCCAAAGGTTTGCAAAGTGATTTTGACAGATTATTTCCCGATATTACGCGATACTTATCGAGTAATCCCAATTACTTTATAAAAAATTCATAAGGAGCGATTCAAATGAAAAAATCAATTTTTCTAAAAACGGGCATTGTTTTAACCACTATTTTAACACTAAGCACCAGTCTAACACCATTGACAACTTTTGCTGCAGAAAATCACAGTACAGATGAACAAACAGTACCAGCGTCAACTAATTCAGATTTAAAAGAACAATTTGGCCTCACAGACAACGAGTTGAACTCCATTGATAAAACAAAAAATTTTACACCAACTGCAGCTCAGTTAAAACAAATTGATAATTTATTAAACCGTAACCATAATGCACGTATATTCGGGCTTGATGATGTGTTAGAATTAATTGCAATTGTAGGAATCGGTTATGGAGCTGGTCACTGGGCAGCAAGCGAGGCACATAAACGATTTGGCCTATCAGTTGCAAGCTATAAAGCAAACAGATGGTGGTGGAGAGCAGGGATCGCTGCTGCTGCAGGAATTCCAGCCGCGGTAGGATTCGATGACTATTTCTATGGAATCTAAAAGAAACACGAAAGCAAGATTAAAACGTCTTCAATATCTTTTCGTTATATTGATGATCGTGGCTTTAATTAGAGAAGTATACTTTTTAGCATTTAGCTTCGGGATTACATCAAGTATATTTTATCTATTCCAAAAGAACTACAAAGAGAATAATACATAGATCGAGTTAGCACGCTTCTATGTATAACAAGAAACCAGTCAATACTAATTTTGACTGGTTTTTTATACTAGTTCTTCAAATAGAGGGTCATCTTCATAAGCTCAGCTTTAAAAGATGAAGACACCCCTTCCACTACTTCTACAGTTTCAAATACACATGATTGGCTATCATATCTAAATTCCACAATATTCGAAGATTCTCTTCTTCTCTCAATCCCATAATAAACAATTTTCGATTTTTCCAAATCAATCCCCAACAATAGAAAAGCTCGGGTAAAGAAGTCAATCGTCACTTGATTCGTTAAGTCCGGTAAATTGTGATACAAATACTTTTGTCGTTTCGCAAATGTATAGGGTAACAAATGAACTCGATTGTTTTTAACGTCTACATAGGCATAATAACGTGGTGATGAATCCAATGGATCATTGGCCGCGGCCGCAGTATAAAGCGATTCTGTTCCTTCAACTTTGGAATACGTTAGATATGGATCGTTTCTTTCCACTAGCATACCCGAATCCATAATCCCTTGCAGGAACTCCATAATCGTCATTTCATCATAAACATCCACTTTTTGCTGTTTCAAAAATGCCAACATTTGTTGTAGAAATGCTGGATTCACTTGTAACTGGAAATGATCCTTCAATAAATTGGTTAGTACTTCTTCTGGTGTCCCATACAATAGCTCTTCTACAGTCGTCTTACCCAATAAGGCGATTTTTTTGAGTTTGTCTTCTTTGGGTAAATTAATCCCTCGCTCCCAATTATTAACTGTGGTTTTGGGAGAATTACTGATTAACTCACCAAACTGAGCCATACTGTAGCCTAAATCCGTCCTTATTTCACGGATTTTTTTTGCTACTCTTTGTTGATCGACTTTCATAATCCTCATCACTCCGATAGTTTTCTAGTTCCATCATATCAAATTTTCTTAATAATCGAAATATAAAAGTACTTATTTTCGAACTTTATTTTGTTGACATTCTACTGGATTAGGCGTACGATATACAAAAGTACTTTTATAAGTACTTTTGACGCGCCCTTTGAAAACTGAATAGCACCTTTCTTCTTTTCACTTCTAGATTGGAGGTAAATCAATCAATGGCAGTTGAAATTACACTTTCGCCTGATCAAGAGACGAGTTTAAGAGAATATATGTATACCTTAATGGTAGATGAAGTGAGAAACGCACGAATAGCCGTACATTTAGAGAATCGCTATTTATCAAAGAAAGAAACGTGTGAGTATTTAGGTATCGCCAACAACACGCTTGATAAATGGATTGATGCAGGACTTCCCATGATACATCTTTGGGGTGTTGTACGATTCCAGCGAGAAGAGATAGATAAATGGCTAAGGGAGTATTCCAAAGCACAGCAAGGCGCTGTATGATGAGTGTGTAGTGATACTGATATGCCATTTTTGAAAGGAAGATAGAAATGGCAATTAGTCTAATGGAAAATGGCTCGTATAAAGTCAATGTTTATATGGGGGCAGATGCTTCTCGATACGTGGCTTATGCGGACAGCAAACACGAAGCAGAGATTTTAGAAACAGAAGCAAAATTAAAAAAATTGAAAGGAGAAGTGAAAAAGAAGAAAGGTTCTTATACATTCAAAGAGGTTTACCAAATGTGGTGGGATAAGAAATACACGGTAACCCAACATCATGAGCAATCCACCTTGGATCGAACTAAGACTTGTTTTAAGAAGCGGATTCTTCCTTACCTAGGGGATATTCCAATTAATAAGATTACCTATGACCTATTAGAAGATACCCAAATTTTGTGGGCATTTGGCAATGAGGAAAAAGGGATTAAACCTTACGCTAACTATAAACACTGTGTCTCCTACACCAAACAAGTATTACGCTATGCCCTAGTGAAAGGTTATATCCAGAAGAATCCCTATGATTTGTTGGAGATGCCTGTAAATGCAGACCTAAAAAACAAAAAGGAAGAAAAACGTCAGCAAAAATATTATTCCAAGGAACTCATTCAACAGGTGTTAACTTTGATGAAACAAGAATATGGGGTGCGAGACTATACGTTACTTTCTTTGGTTTATCAATTAGGAGCAGCCAAAGGAGAAATTTATCCCTTGGTCTGGTCAGATATTGATTTCAAAAACAAGACGATTTCCCTCATGCATAAATTGGTGAAAAATAAAGCTACCGGAAAATACGAACGTGTAAAAGGAATGAAAAACTCTTATCGCTTTCGGACGATTCCAGTAGCAGATTCCGTCATTGATTTATTGGCAAAATGGAAAAAGGTACAATTCAATGAACTTCAACAAGTCAATATTTTCCCAACCGATGATCAATTTATCTTCACCTATACGACTCAAAAGGGAGAACTGAATCAACCTTTGCATCCAGACTATCTTAACAACAAACTTGATGCCCTTTCAAAGAAATTCGGCCTTCCTAAAATAACACCACACGGCTTGCGGCATACCTTTGTCAGTGACCTTTTAAACAATGGTGTCGATGATTTAATTGTAAAATCTCTAGTCGGTCATGCGGAAACATCTGAAATCACACGAAATGTTTACGGACATGTAAATCCAGAAGTTCAAAAAGAAACCGTCAAACATTTGGAGGATTATCGGCAAAAAACAAGTTGAGAAAAATAGTCGTAACCAAACTCGTAACCAAAATAAAAAAAGCACCTTCCAACTGAATGGAAAGTGCTTGAAATCGTTGGTATAACAACGATTAACGTTTTGAAAATTGAGATGCTTTACGTGCTTTCTTAAGACCTGGTTTTGTCTTCGTATCATTGAATAAGTTTGAAAAGCCTTGATTTATAAAGGTTTTCCCGTAAATGTATTTTATTATATTTGATTAAATTTGAAATGTTTGTGTTCTAAAATGTGTTCTAATTTAAAGGCAGTATATTTCGTATTTTAGATTAATTTTTAGGCTCATTCATTCTCAAATCCATTCTTTTTAGTCAATAAATATTTTAAAAAGATTTTATAAACAAAGATGTTCAAGCGAGCATCTTATTTTTTTGTGCTTAATTTGAAAGGAGAACATTTCATGTATAAAAAACAAAAAAAGAAATTATGTGTATTAACTATTTTGAGTTTGGCTGTTCAAGCAATTGTAGGAGCAATTACTCCTACAATTGCTTTCGCGAACGAATTTGACTATCCGCATGAAGTGACGATTACCTATGACATGAATAAGCTTTATGAAGTAAACGGAAAATTTAGTGATGGAAGTATACTTTCAGAAGTAACAACAACATTATATGCAGAATACAACGGTAAAAAGCAGACAGTATTTTGTATTGAACCAGGGGTTAAAATTCCTACAGCAGTCACACCTGGTTATGAGAAAAATCCATTACCATCTATGTCAGAAAAAGCAAAATTAGTGTCAGTTCTTTGGAAATATGCAGGGACTGATATGGATACCAATATGGTTGCACAAAAAATGATCTGGGAAGAAGTTAATGGCTATACTTTAAACTCCATCAAAAGACCGGATGGTAGTTCGATAAACATTTCTGAGATTGAGTCCAAAATCAATCGAGCAATTGACGAGTATCAGAAAAAACCAAGTTTTCATAATTCTACGTTGAAAACAGTTTTAGGACAATCGACTACTGTGACGGATACAGGCGGCGTAAACTTGTCTGAATTTGATGAAGTGGTTCAAAATACCGCAAATGTTGATTATCGTGTTAATGGTAATCAATTGGTGATTACACCAAATGCAAATTCAAAGCAGGGAGCACTGACGCTGAAAAAAACGGCAGGTAATGGAACTCCAGTTTCATATAAAAAGGCTGGGAATCAAACTGTAATGGCTGGGGCGATTGATAAACCGAACACTTTCACGGTCAAAATTGATGTGGAAACAGAGGGTTCTTTAAAGATCAAAAAAATTGATAAAGAATCAGGTGCTATTGTACCAGGAACGGTTTTCCATTTAGACTTTGGAAAAACTTTACCCGCAAAAGATGTGACTACCGATAAAGAAGGCATTGCGACATTGGATGGGATTCCTCATGGTACAAAGATAACCATTACTGAAAAATCAGTGCCGGCGCCTTATACGATTGATACTACATCCATGACCGCTACGATTAAAGCGGGCGAGACCATTTCAGTGACTTCAAAAAATACGCGAGAAAAAGGTCAAATCATTCTGGATAAAACCGGAGTTGAAACAAGGAGTGATCTTTGGAACGATAATTACTCTTTAGTGGGCAATACGTTTGCCATTCGCAAGGATAGCCCAACTGGTGAAATCGTTCAAGAAATGATAACGGATGAAAACGGTCATGCAGAAACACCAAAAGAGATTGCTAATGCGTTGGAATTGGGAACCTATTATGTGACTGAAACCAAAGCTAGTCATGGCTTTGTGAATACGTTCAAACCCGTAAAAGTCGAATTGAAGTATGACAATCAAACCATAGCCCTTGTTACGAGTAATGTAACAGGGAAAAACCGAGAAATCACTGGAGAAACCACTCTGACGAAAGAAGACAAAGATACTGGGGATAAAGCACAAGGTAAGGCAGTCTTTGAGGGTGCTGAATACACCTTGTTTACTGCTAAGGATGGAAAATCTGTTAAATGGAGTGAGGCTTTTAAACCAGAGTTAGCGAAGGGAACGAAAGCTTCTGATGAAACGGTCACTTTGAGTTTAGACGAAAAGAACCAAGTTGCTGTTAAACATTTAGCTATCAACGAGTATTATTGGCAAGAAACAAAAGCGCCCGAAGGATATAGCCTTGATGAAACAAAGTATCCTGTATCCATCAAAAAGGTGGATGATAGCGAAAAAAATGCCGTGATTACCCGAGATGTTACGGCAAAAGAACAAGTGATTCGCTTTGGCTTTGATTTCTTTAAATTTGCTGGATCAGCTGCGGGCACTACCGAAACTGGCTTCAATGATCTGACCTTTAAAGTGTCGCCATTGGAAGGGACCAATGAAATCACAGGTGCCGAAGATGAAGCGACCACAGCTTATAACAAGCAATTAGGGTTTGATGGTTATGGCAAGTTTGAAAATCTTCCTTATGGGGATTATTTACTTGAAGAAGTAGAAGCCCCAGAAGGTTTTCAAAAGATTACGCCATTAGAAATCCGTTCTACTTTTAAGGAAAACAAAGAAGACTTTGTGAAGAGTGAGTATGTCTTTACCATTACCGAACAAGACCAAAAACAACCAATTAAAACGGTGACCGTTCCTTACGAGAAGCTGACGAACAAAGCATTTTCTGTTAGTTTGAACCGTTTAATGCTCTATGATTTGCCTGAGGAAGAAGATAGTTTAACTTCTCTTGCGACTTGGAAAGACGGAAACAAAGAATTAACTTCTCTGGATTCTACCGAGCTAGTTGATAAATTGAGTTACAATCTACATGAAATCAAAGAAGACTGGTATGTGGTAGCGCAAGCCATTGATGTGGATGCGACAAAAGTTGCCCAAGAAAAAGATGAAAAAGCCAAACCAGTGGTGATTGCAGAAACAAGCGCAACGTTGGCGAACAAAGAGAAAACAGGAACTTGGAAAATTCAGCATAAATTAACCGCCGAACAAGTTTTAAATAAAACTATTGTCTTATTCAACTATGTGTATGAAAATAAGGAAGCTTTTGAAGCAGGCGATAAGCCAGTAGCGAAGGATGTTAGCTTGAATAATCAAGCCCAAACTGTTAATTGTACGGTGGAACGTCATGTTTCTATCCAAACAAAGGCCCACCTAGAAAACGGTTCTCAGACCTTTACTCATGGTGATGTGGTGGATATGTTTGATGATGTGTCGATTACTCATGATGTACTGGATGGCTCAAAAGAAGCTTTCGAAACAATTCTGTATGCTTTATTACCGGATGGTACAAACAAAGAAATTTGGAAATCTGGCAAGATTGATTATGAAGTAAATGATAAAGAATTCACCAAAACTGTGCTTGCGAAAAAAGTAGATACCGGAAAATATCCAGAAGGAACCAAGTTTACTTTTGCGGAAATCAATTACGATAAAGATGGGAATATCAATGGAAAACACAATGAAGATTTGAAAGAAAAATCTCAAACCTTAACACCAAAAGAAGTTCCAACCATACTAAGTACGCCGAAACAACCGGAAACACCAACTGTTCCAAGTGGCTCTCAAGAATCTAGTCCCACAGTGAAGACCTTCCCTCAAACCGGGGAGAAAAATTCCAATGTTTTACTGTTCATTGGTTTTACTTTGATTTTTGCGACGGCGGGCTATTATTTCTGGAATCGCCGGAACTAAGGTGATGAGATGATACAAGTAAATCCTAAGAACCAACGTGCGCGACCGCCTCCTAAAAAAGTAGTCGCGCTATTTTTGTATCCAAAACTAACAATGAAAAGAGGAAAAGAAGATGGAATTGAAATTTGTCGTGCCAGATATGGCTGAAACCTTTGGAAAGTTAAGTTATGCCGGTGAAGGAGAAATTATAACAGAAGGATATGGACGGAATACTACGGTGATTGGTCGCAGTTATCATTTGTATTCCAGTAAGCAACGGGCCGATGATATTGAGGTGGTAGTAGCTGCGGAAGCCGGTGAAAAGGATTTTGATCAAGACCAACCGCTAAAAGCCGTGAATCCCCATTTGGTTGCCAAAGGCTATGAGATTGAGAATCGTGGGTTTACTGATTACGTGTTGTATGTTGATGATTTAGTGAAAGCATAGGAGGAAAAGAAGATGAGATTAACAGAAGGTATTGTCGTAGATTCAGGTTTAACATTTGGGAAGTTGCGTTTTTCCGCATTACGCCGAGAAGTACGGAAGCAAAATGAGGATGGAACAATTGGTAATGAGGTAAAAGAACGAACCTATAATTTAAAATCCTCTGCACAAGGGCGAATGATTCAAGTTAGTATCCCAGCTAATGTACCCTTACGCGAGTTTGCTTATGATGCAGAGGTAGAGTTGGTCAATCCAATCGTGGATACCGTTGCCAATTATGTTTTTCGAGAAGGAACTACCGTTAATTGGTTCATTAAGGCGGATGATTTAGTCTTGAAGCGGCAGCCGAATCAAGGAAATCCTACGAACCAAAATGAAAGAAAGAAATAGGTGAAGATTATGGAAATTAATGTTGAACATATTTTAGATTGTCTCGATCAATATGGAAAAGGCGAGCTGACTGAGGAACAACTCGTTAAAGCATTAACCTCTGATGAAAAAATGTTTCTGATTATACATCAAGGTTTACTTGGAGAAAATAGCGACAGTGAAGAAGACTCTGATGTACTAGACTGGTTAGGAGAAGAAGAGTCTTTCTTTATAGTTGTCGAAGTAAATGAAAACTTATGTCGGCAGGCAGAATCCATTTTGGAAGAAATTGGTGTGGAGATGCCGGATGCCATTGAAGGCTTTTTAAATCAATTGGTTGAAACGAAACAACTCCCCTCCTCGTAGCAGTAAATGACTAGCATAACTTTTTGAAATTGCCTAATGAAATCCTATTGGGCTTTTTCGATTGGAGGTGGAAACCATCAAAATGTACAAAGGACATCGCATACGCGCAGGAGATCAGCACTTGGTTTATCACTTTGTTCTTGGCTGGCTACTCGCTCTGTTCATCGGTTGGATGAGCGTCTTTTATTTTCAAGAGTTTAGACAATTTGATATTTCTAAGCTATCACTTTCTACTATTGAAATCGTTTGGTCTATAAAAGATTTAGTATGTCTGCTTGGAAGTCTCGCTTTTTCAGGAGCTATGATATTGCTTTATATTCACTTTTTTCCTGATCATTGGCGAAGCTTGTGGCATCGACAAAAGCTAGCTCGGATGATTCTAGAGAACCATTGGTATGAAGTGAAACAAACTCAAAGTGAAGGCTTTTTCAAAGATTTGAATAGTAGCCGAACCAGAGAGACTATCAGTTACTTCCCCAAAATCTATTATCGAATGAAAGATGGATTACTGTCTATTCGCGTTCAAATTTCACTTGGGAAATACCAAGATCAGCTTTTAAAATTGGAAAAGAAGTTAGAAAGCGGACTGTATTGTGAGTTAGTAGAAAAGGAACTCAAAGACTCCTATGTGGAGTATACTTTACTGTATGATATGATCGCCAATCGAATTGGGATAGACGAAGTAGTGGCAGAAAATGGGACTCTGCGATTGATGAAAAATCAAGTATGGGCTTATGATTCTTTACCCCATATGTTAATCGCTGGTGGCACAGGTGGAGGGAAGACCTATTTCCTCCTCACCATTATCGAAGCACTATTGAAGTCAGATGCAGAATTGTTTATCCTCGATCCCAAAAATGCAGATTTAGCTGATTTAGGTACGGTGATGCCTCATGTTTATTCACAAAAGGAAGAAATTTCTGCTTGTGTGGAAGATTTCTATGAACGTATGATGGCTCGTAGCAAGGCAATGAAAGAAATGTCTAACTACAAAACAGGAGAGAATTATGCCTATCTTGGACTTCCACCCAACTTTTTAATCTTTGATGAATACGTGGCTTATATGGAGATGTTAACGACGAAAGAAAGTGCGGTGATTTTGAATAAGCTCAAACAAATCGTGATGTTGGGTCGTCAATCTGGTTTCTTTCTGATTTTGGCTTGCCAAAGGCCGGATGCAAAATATTTAGGAGACGGAATCCGCGATCAATTCAACTTTCGCGTGGCTTTGGGTCGTATGAGTGAACTCGGATATTCCATGATGTTTGGGGAGGTCGAAAAAAACTTCTTTATGAAGCACATCAAAGGTCGAGGTTATGTGGATACAGGTGGCAGTGTGATTAGTGAGTTTTATACGCCACTTGTACCAAAAGGGTATGATTTCTTAGATTCAATTAGTAAATTAGAAAAGATGAATGATTGAGTGATCTTCAATACTGACTTTATACTTCAAGTAACGTATAATACTTTTATATAGTAGGAAGAAAGGGGATAATTAATATGGAAAGTAATGATTCTTATTTAGAGTATGCAAAAGCAAATAAGGATAAGTTTATTTCTTATATTATCAAAGGGAAATCCCCCGAAGTTGGACGAGACGCAGTTTTTATGGCAGGGAGTCCTGGAGCTGGAAAATCAGAGGTTGCCATTGGATTAGCTGAGAATTATGATAACCATGTGATTATTGATGCGGATTACTTTCGCACCCAGTTTCCTGATTATAATGGAAAAAACTCTAGTCTCTTTCAAAAAGCATCTTCTTGGTTGGTAGAGCAGGCATTTAGATATGTCTTAGATCATGGCTATTCTTTTATTCTGGATGCAACTTTTGCAATATTAAGTGCTGAAAAAAATATCTCGCGGGCGTTGAAAAAACATTTTCGAGTGACGATTTTCTACGTTTATCAAGACCCTAAAATCGCTTGGAAATTTACACAAGAACGTGAAATTGCAGAGGGACGTCATGTGCCGAAAAAGGCATTTATTAACGCTTTTTTCAAATCAAGAGAGAACATTGCAAAAGTAAAGAGTAAACATCCAGATGTATTGCTTCATATCATAATAAAAGATTATACGAATAATATTTCCGAAGTTCATTATGCTGCGGACAATCTAGAATTATTTTTACCACTAGGGTATAGTAGGAAAGATTTGGAGGTTCAATTACATGACTGATAAAGAACAAGTAACGAAAATTGTAAAGAAATACAATAAGAGCATTGCGGATTTATCGGAAAATGCTACTGCAAAAGAGTTCAAAACGGTGATTAAATATGTAGCCGATCAGGCCAATGAAAAACAAAGGAAATTAGTTGGATTAAATAAAAAATAGTAGGACAAATTAATAATGTATGAGCCAAGAGCAAAATGTTCTTGGCTTTTTTCTTTGCAATGAATGAGGAGACGGATGCTCGAATTGAAATAAACCAAGTAATTGCAGAATTTGAGCGGATTGCGGACCAAGCAAAAGAACCGGATATTCGTCAATACTTGTTAGAAATGAAAGCAGAGTTGGAAGTAAATGGTATTACAGATGAGTAACCTAAACCAACACAACTGACTGTTAGGCGCTGACCGCGGAGGATTCGCGAAGCAGAAATCCTCCGTGGTGCTGTGCCTGTTCATGGACGGCGTTAGCCGGCCATGATGTCTCACCCCCCCGTATCTAACAGGGGGGTACAAAAACACAAAAAACAAGCAAGCAGCGATTAAGAATGGTTGTCATGACGAGGATAGTTAGCTATTTGAACAGGTGTTAACTCATTTTGAAAAGTTAACACCTTATTTGGAGGTGAAAACTTGGTACAACAGAACTTAGATTATCGTTTACTAAAAGAGCGGCGCAATCAATATGGTGTTTCTCAAAATAAATTAGCTACTGCTTGTGGATTGAGTCGCGCCTATTTGAATCAAATCGAAAATGGTGGTGTAACTGCATCTACAAAAACTATGAGAAAAATTTTTGACCAACTGGAAAGTTTCAATCCCGATTTGCCTTTGACGTTACTGTTTGATTATGTAAGGATTCGTTTTCCGACAACGGATGTTCAAAAAATTGTGCAAGAGATTTTGCATTTGAAATTTGACTATATGCTTCATGAAGACTATGCCTTCTATTCTTACCAAGAACAATACATCATGGGTGATATTGTGGTGATGCTTTCTCATGAGGAAGAGAAAGGAGTCCTTTTGGAACTAAAAGGGCGAGGGTGTCGGCAATTTGAAACTTTTCTACTCGCTCAAAAACGTAGTTGGTATGATTTTTTCGATGATTGTCTAAAAGCTGGAGGTGTCATGAAACGGTTGGATTTGGCAATCAATGATCGGGTTGGATTATTGAATATTCCTGAGTTGACGAAAAAATGTCAGAATGAAGAGTGCATTTCTCTTTTTCGCACCTTTAAGAGTTACCGCTCGGGTGAACTTTTGAAAGCGGATGAAAAGGATGGAATGGGAAATACTTTGTATATCGGAAGCCTTAAGAGTGAGGTTTATTTTTGTTTATACGAAAAAGACTATGAACAATATATCAAATTGGGAATTCCGTTAGACAAGAGCGAAACGAAGAATCGCTTTGAAATTCGATTGAAAAATGACCGTGCCTACCATGCAATACAAGACTTGTTAAAAGGTCGAAGTATTGAGGGTACCACATTTTCCATTATCAACCGTTACTTACGGTTCACGGATAAAGTTGAAGGGAAACGGCGAACAAACTGGCCACTAAATGAACGATGGGGTCGCTTTATCGGGCGAAATCGCAAGGAAATTCAACTGACTTCTGACCCCAAACCTTATACTATCGAGCGAACACTGAGCTGGCTAGGTCGACAGGTAGCACCTACGTGGAAGATGGCTAAGGAGTTAGATCGGTTAAATCAGACGACTTATATTCTTGATATGGTACAGAATGCTCAGCTATCGGATCGGCATAAAAAGATTTTGGAACAACAAAGTATGGCAATAGAAAACTTGATTATATGAAAAGAGGAAGCAGTATGCTTGGTATTACCGTGATGTGCTTAATTCATACAAGTGCGGCTGCAGATCGAGTAATGGAAAGTCTAGTGGTAATAAGTCAAGATAATTTTTCAAAAGATTTTTAAAGGTAGTTAATTTTTGAAGCGCACTGAACTAAACCCGACCAAAATTAAAAATTTTTTCGGGTACTTCCAAGGATTAGCGTCAATAACATACTGTTATTTATCTATCACGCTCCTTGGTGGCATATAGAGTTGATGGTTACGTAGTAGCGTATCCACCAGACGCGTAAATTTTCTTGCGGTTAGTACGATGGCTCGTTTGTGTTTATGCTTGGGTGTTTCAGCGTATTTTTTCTTATAATACGCATGGTACTCAGGCTCGTATCTCCTTACGGAGTTGGTGGCTTCAACTAGATAATAACGGAGATAACGATTGCCTCGTTTGGCCATAGGAGTATTTTCATACTCAGAGTTACCTGATTGGTTCTGTCGCCAATATAAACCGGCATATTTAGCCAATTTGCTTTCATCTGAAAAGCGATTGATAGGGCCAATTTCAGCGAGTATACCCGCAGCATAAACAGGACCGATTCCTGGAATACTGGTTAAACATTGATATTCAGGTAGCACAACGACTAAATCGTCAATGGCTTTGTCTAAGTCTTTAATTAACTTTTCAAGACTACGAATTTCTTTGGCTAGAACACCCAAAACAATATCTACAGAGTCCTGATGGACTTTTCCTAACCGGTAGGAACTACGTATGGCTTTAGAAATTGCCTTTGCAATTCCTTCGGGATTTTTAAAACGATACTTCCCTAGTTTTTGAATTAGGTTCGCAAACTCTTCTAATGACAGTTCGGCAAGTTGGTCCATTGTGTAATCTTCCGTCATTAGAGTTACTAATGTGGCACTTAAAACGGATCCACCTTCTGCTTTTAGTTCTTTAGAAAGCGTGTTGCATTTATAATAAATGTTTTCGATAAAGTGTTGCTTTGTACGAACCAGCTGTTTAATTAGCTGATAACGCGTTCTAGTTAAGTGTTGGAGGGCAAGGTATTCTTCCTCTTTAATGATGGAGTTGACTTGCCTTTGGATGCGAAAATAGTCAGCGATATAAAAAGCATCAATTTGATCGTTTTTGTTTTCTTCAAAAATATCACGATACTTTTTAATTTTATTTGGTTGTTCAACTGAAACCATAAGGTTCAATTGATTTAACTCAAGATCTTCTTTAAAAAACATAGCTGGATGAAAGCTATATAAAGATGTGGCCTCCATTCCAATCACTA
The DNA here is from genome assembly GCF_051713765.1 of Enterococcus sp. DIV0755b. Classification (NCBI taxonomy): domain Bacteria; kingdom Bacillati; phylum Bacillota; class Bacilli; order Lactobacillales; family Enterococcaceae; genus Enterococcus; species Enterococcus sp. DIV0755b. The sequence goes on from NZ_JBIOQN010000001.1 coordinate 391,337, forward strand.
AGCTCTCTATCTCAAATTTTTGAGAAAATTCGAGAATGTATTCTTTGATCTGGCTTGCGCCAAGTTGACTATTTCCATAAGATGCTTCTTTTAAAACAGAGCAAGTTGAATCGTCTGTCATAAAGCAAGCATCTAATTTTTCAGAACTAACGTCTAAACCGACAAATAGTTTCATGTGGAAGGACCTCCTTTCATTGATTATTCGGAAATTGCTTGGGTACTGTGGGATATCCCAGAATCACGTTGTCTAACGACAGCCTCGCATAATAGAGTTTCATTCATTAAACCTCTAAGCCACCCAATCTCTACTAGGATTGGTAGAGGTCAATGGACTCAGCTAGTGTGTTGGAGGTTATACCAACGGTTCGGGTCACAGACTTTCTGTCGCAGTAAAACTGCAGAAGGTGATAGCGTCTTCCCGTAAGTCCTTTCCAAGACTTATTATTCAGGAATATCCTACAGTATCCAAGTAGTAATCGTTATTTTATTTAAACATATTAGGAATAGCCCCTAAGGGCGATTGAAGGAATGAAAGTTTCTTCAAAATATATATTACGAGGAAAGTGATAAAATGAATTTCGGACAAAATTTATATCAATGGTTTTTAACCAATGCCCAATCTTTAGTCTTATTGGCAATTGTGGTCATTGGTTTATTTTTAGGCTTCAAACGTGAGTTTTCCAAGCTGATTGGTTTTTTGGTGATTGCGCTGATTGCGGTAGGACTGGTCTTCAACGCTTCTGGTGTGAAAGATGTCTTACTCAACTTGTTTAATCGGATTGTCGGTGCGTAAGGGGGACCATTATGGAGCAGATGCGTGTATATATTGCGAACCTTGGAAAATATAACGAAGGTGAATTGGTGGGGGCTTGGTTTAGCCCACCTGTCGATTTTGACGAAGTGAAAGAACGGATTGGTTTAAATGACGAATACGAAGAGTATGCGATCCATGATTATGAGTTGCCTTTTGAGATTGATGAATATACACCAATTGAGGAAATCAATCGGTTGTGTGGTTTAGCAGAGGAACTAGAAGGAACACCGATTGGTGAAGTTGCTTTGGAAATCCAACATGCTTTCTTCAACTCTTTTGAGGAAATGGTGGAGCATGTGGATGATATTATCTGTTATCCCGATTGTAACGATATGAGTGATGTGGCGTATTATTTGATTGAAGAAACAGGTGCTTTGGGAGAGGTGCCTACACACTTGAAAAACTATATTGACTATGAAGCATATGGACGTGACTTGGAACTAGAAGGAAATTATCTTGTGACAAATAGAGGAACATTTGAATTCATAGGATAAACATTTTCATGATATAGGTTTAGGGATATAATTATTGATAAATATATAATGCTGGAGGTTATGATTATTATGAATTTTGACTTTGACCTTAAATCATTTATAGACATATTTGTCCCTGTACTAACTTCATTTGCAGTATGTTTTATCACACTTTTTTTTACAAATAAACAACATAAAAAAGCGATGAAACAGCAAGAGAGACAACATGAGGAATCACTTGATTTATCAAAGCAACAATATGCTGATGAAAAACAAAGAAATGAAGAGCAGGACCGTCTAAGTTATTACCCTTATTTAAAACTTATACCCAAAATATCTGAACACCGTTTTGCTGGTAAAATGGTAAAGTCTGACGAAAATGATGTTTTTAAATTACCATTTGAGCTTATTAATGAAGGTCTGGGAATGGCTTTTTCAATTGACTTTGTGTATTTAGAAGAAACTATCAACACAAACGACCATGAAGTAAATCTATTATCATTACTTTCGGCTCAAAAACATATTGATGATAGTCTGGATGCGTTAGGAGTTTCAGCGCCTATTGATACAGATATTCTAAGAGTAGGGAAAAAAACAGAATTTGAATTATATTGGATAAAATATAATAACGAAGTAATGAGTATCCCTAAAGATTCAGTGAGTAAATGGGAAATAAAAATACGGTTTAGTGATTTTCAAGATAGAATATATCAACAAAGATATACTTTTATTACTTCAGCTGGATACCAAGAAATCCACAGATTATGGTCTGATAAACCTCAGTTGATAGATTGAAAGTTGGAATACACTTTTAAAAAGAAAATTAATATTCATGCAGAGTCGTCTTTATCAGGCGCTTTTTTAGGAAGTGAAACTAATGAAAAAAATAAAAAGCTACACCAGTATCTGGGCAGTTGAAAAAGTCATTTACGCAATCAATGATTTTCAGCTGCCTTTTCCTGTGACCTTTAACCAAATGGCTTGGTTTGTCTTATCCCTGCTGTTTGTCATTGTGTTTGCTCATGTGCCTCCACTATCTATGATAGAGGGGGCTTTTTTAAAATATTTAGGAATACCAGTGGCAGTTACTTGGTTTATGTCACAAAAGACATTTGATGGCAAGAAACCATTAGGATTTTTACGATCCTTTATTAGTTACCATTTGCGATTTAAGGTTACTTTTGCAGGAAAGAAAGTCAAAAAACAGAAAAAACGATGGGATGAATCAATCACCCTAGTGAGGAGTGTGAGCTATGTACCCGATTAAATATATCGAAAATAATCTTGTCTATAATCAAAACGGCGAATGTTTTGCATACTATGAACTAGTTCCGTACAATTATTCTTTTTTATCTCCTGAACAGAAATATCAAGTTCATGATAACTTTCGTCAACTGATTGCGCAAAATCGTGAGGGGAAGATCCATGCTTTACAGATTGCAACAGAAAGTAGTATTCGTGCCACGCAGGAACGATCAAAAAAGGAAATTACTGGTCGCTTGAAAGAAGTCGCAGAACAGAGAATCGACTTACAGACGGATGCTTTAGTATCTATGATTGGCGATAGTCAAATTGACTATCGTTTTTTTATTGGCTTCAAACTAATCGTGACAGATGAAGAAGTAAACCTGAAAAGTCTCAAGAACTCTTTCTTTTCCGGACTTCAAGAGTTTGTTTATGGGGTCAATCATCATTTGATGGGTGATTTTGTTTCTTTATCCAATGAAGAAATTCGACGGTATACTAAGCTTGAAAAATTGATGGAAAGTAAATTGGCTCGTAGATTCAAAGTAAGACGAGTAACACCTAGTGATCTGACTTATTTGATTGAACATATTTATGGAGAAAAGGGAACACCGTTTGAAGAATATGAATTTCAACTACCTAAGAAAAAGCTAAAATCTGAAACATTGATAAAACGATATGACCTACTTCGTCCAAGTCGATGTTTGATTGAAGAGAAGCCACGGTATTTACGAATGGAGCACGAGAATCATGAATCTTATGTGGCCTATCTAACGATTAATACGATTGTCGGTGAGATGGAGTTTCCTTCCTCGGAACTTTTCTATTATCAGCAACAACAATTCACTTTCCCAATCGACACGAGTATGAATGTAGAAATCGTGACGAATAAAAAGGCACTGGCGACAGTTCGCAATAAGAAAAAAGAACTGAAAGACTTAGACAACCATGCGTACCAGTCCGACAATGAAACCAATTCCAATGTCTTGGATGCGTTGGACTCCGTGGATGAACTAGAAACAGCGTTGGATCAATCCAAAGAATCCATGTACAAATTAAGCTATGTTGTTCGAGTGAGTGCAGAATCATTGGATGAATTAAAACGTCGGTGTGATGAGGTTTTAGATTTTTATGATGATACCAATGTAAAATTGGTTCGTCCCTTTGGCGATATGATGGGACTTCATGAAGAGTTTTTGCCAGCTAGCAAGCGATACATGAATGACTATATCCAATATGTTACTTCTGATTTTCTTGCTGGGCTTGGCTTTGGGGCAACCCAAATGTTAGGAGAATTGGAGGGAATTTATTTTGGCTACAATGTGGATACTGGACGCAATGTTTATCTTAAACCGGCATTGGCTTCACAAGGGGTCAAAGGTTCCGTCACCAATGCACTGGCCGCCGCTTTTCTTGGTTCACTTGGTGGTGGGAAATCCTTTAGTAATAATCTTTTAGTTTACTATGCTGTCCTGTTTGGCGGTCAGGCGGTGATTGTTGATCCCAAAGGAGAGCGTGGTAGCTGGAAAGAAACCTTACCAGAAATTGCGAGTGAAATTAATATCCTCAACCTAACCAGTAAACCAGAAAATCAAGGGTTACTTGATCCCTATGTGATCATGAAGAAAAAGAAGGATTCTGAAAGTCTAGCAATTGATATTCTGACTTTTCTAACTGGAATTTCTAGTCGGGATGGAGAGAAATTTCCCGTTTTACGAAAAGCTATTCGAACCGTTACCCAAAGCAATCAACGTGGGTTGTTACAAGTCATTACCGAGCTTCGAAATGATGGGACACCAGTTGCGGAAAATATTGCTGATCATATTGAATCGTTTACCGATTATGATTTTGCGCATTTACTTTTTTCAGATGGTTCAATTACACAATCGATTAGTTTAGAGAAACAATTGAATATCATTCAGGTGGCAGATTTGGTTTTGCCGGATGCGGAGACTACATTTGAAGAGTACACTACGATGGAATTGCTTAGTGTTTCCATGTTGATTGTTATCTCCACATTTGCCTTGGATTTTATTCATAGCAATCGAGAAATTTTCAAAATCGTGGATTTGGATGAAGCCTGGAGCTTCCTTCAAGTCGCACAAGGAAAAACTCTTTCGAATAAACTAGTTCGTGCTGGCCGTGCTATGAATGCCGGCGTTTACTTTGTCACTCAAAATAGTGATGATTTATTAGATGAACGTCTGAAAAACAACATTGGGCTGAAATTTGCCTTTCGAAGCACAGATATTCATGAAATCAAGAAGACACTCGAATTCTTTGGTCTTGATCAAGAGGATGAAAGCAATCAAAAGCGTCTGCGAGATTTGGAAAATGGGCAATGTTTGATGCAGGACTTGTATGGTCGCGTTGGTGTGGTACAAGTGCATCCAGTCTTTGAAGAACTCTTCCATGCTTTTGATACACGCCCGCCTGTTCAAAAGAGAATGGAGTGAGGAGATGAAAAAGAAACTTTTACGGATTGTGGGAATAATTGCAATTAGTCTCTGCACCATTTTACTTCTTTTGAGTCTGATTGGAACAGTAGCGGAAGCAACTGGATTAGTTGATGATACCGTTAAATCTGGCAATCTCTATTCTCAATATTCACTTGATAACTATCAATTGGATTTCTTTGTAGATAGTTCGTGGGGCTGGCTGCCTTGGAACTGGGGCGATGGGTTAGGAAAGAGTGTGATGTACGGTCTCTACGCCATTACAAATTTCATTTGGACCGTTAGTTTGTATTTATCAAATGCGATCGGGTATGTGGTACAAGAAGCGTACAAATTAGATTTTATTTCGGATACGGCAGAAAGTATTGGGAAAAATATCCAAACGCTAGCCGGTATTACTGAAAATGGATTACAGGTCTCGGGTTTCTATTTTGGATTTCTATTATTAATGATTTTAGCTCTAGGAGTCTATGTGGCGTATATCGGACTATTAAAGCGAGAAGCTACCAAAGCAGTCCGGGCTGTCATTAACTTTGTAACGATCTTCCTTCTCTCTGGTTCCTTTATCGCGTATGCGCCTACCTATATCACAAAAATCAATAACTTTAGTTCGGATGTTAGTGAAGCGGCTCTTAGTCTCGGAACAGAGCTCGTTGTGCCGAATTCGGAAAGCAAAGGAAAAGACAGTGTGGATTTGATTCGTGATAGTTTGTTTTCTATTCAAGTCCGACAACCTTGGCTCTTGTTGCAATTTGATGATTCCAACATAGAAGAAATTGGTGAAGACCGGGTCAATAAAATTTTATCTGTGAGTCCAGATGAAAATAAGGGAAAGGATCGAGAAGAAGCGGTAAAAGCTGAAATTGAAGACAATGACAACGCGAATCTAAGTATTACAAAGACCATGAACCGACTAGGGACCGTGGTCTTTTTGGTGTTGTTTAATATTGGTATCTCATTCTTTGTCTTCTTACTGACGGGGATTATGTTGTTCTCCCAAATTCTCTTTATCATTTTCGCCATGTTTCTGCCAATTAGTTTTCTGTTATCCATGTTGCCTACTTATGAGAGTTTGGGAAAGAAGGCGATTATTCGTTTATTCAATACGATTATGATGCGAGCGGGAGTTACCTTGGTGATTACAACTGCTTTTAGTATCTCCACGATGTTTTACAATATTTCGGCGACCTATCCCTTCTTTATGGTAGCTTTTCTACAAATTGTGACCTTTGCCGGTATCTATTTCAAATTGGGTGACATTATGAGTATGTTCAACCTCCAAAGTAATGACAGTCAGTCAATGGGCAGACGGGTGATGCGAAGACCGCAAATGTTAATGAATCGTAAATTACGGCAACTCAATCGAAATGTGGGTCGAACTCTGGCCTTTGGTGGAGGTGCAGTAGTTGGAAATAAGTTGTCAAAGGATCAACAAAAGTCCAGATTGCATTCTTCTGGTTTTTCTCCACGAAAGAATCCATCGCTACCTAACAATAACGAGGCTTCACCTGACTCGAATAAGGAAAATCCAATCTCAAAAAATAAGAAACAGTCTCGAATGAATTTAGCTGGGAGAAAAATCGGCAAAGTTTTGGATACCCAAGCTTTGGTGAAAGATAAGACCAAACAAGTAAAGGATCAAGTGCGAAGCACACCGACCAACTTGAAATACAACCTCCATAAAGGAATCGAAAAAACAAAAAAAGCACCAGAAGAATTCAAACGCGGACTGGTCCAAGAAAAAGCGGATCGAGGAGAGTTGCGAGAAAAACAACGACAACGTATAGATGAAAAAATGGCTGAAAAGCGCAAAGTATTGAACGAAATAGGGAATCGTCATGGAAAAAGAAGGTCTAATGTTTCGATAAAAAAAGAAGACCAACCTCAGAAAGATAAGATACCGAAAAATGAACTTCCAAAACGGATTGTGAGAGTAAATTCGAATCCTAAAATCAAACGAAAACTAGCTAGTCAGGAAAGTGTTTCAAAAAGAATAAGTCAACCATCAAGTAAGAAAAATTCTTTCCAACAAGTGAAACAGCGGTCTACTCTGTCCAAGCGAACTAATCAAAAAGTACAAAGAAGAATGGCCCCTCGTCCAAAATCAAGATCAGGTGAGAAAAAATGAACTTGAAGAAATTGGGTGTTATTTCGTTAACTTTTCTGACAATCTCTTTTATGGGCATCTTGATATGTGTGGGCTTGTTGTTTGGTGAAGACAGTGAAGGAAGTATTAGTTCAGGTGCTTCTCTTGGGGGAAGTAATGTCTCAGAAGAAGTTTTGAAACATCGTGCAATGGTAGAAAAATATGCCAAGGAATCAAGCATCTCAGAATATGTCCCGATTCTTTTAGCGATTATTCAAGTGGAATCTGGTGGCACAATGGAAGATGTCATGCAGAGTTCTGAATCGGCAGGCTTACCACCAAATTCGTTAAGTACCGAGGCATCCATCAAACAAGGATGTCTCTATTTTGCGTCTTTGGTTAAGCGTTCCAAAGAACTGGGATGCGATCAGGATAGTATTATTCAAGCTTATAACTATGGTGGCGGGTATCTAGATTATGTCGCGAAAAACGGGAAGAAGCATAGTTTTGTTTTAGCCGAATCTTTTTCAAAGGAAAAATCGGGCGGTCAAAAAGTCGATTACCCTAATCCCATCGCGATTAAGGAAAATGGTGGATGGCGCTATAACTATGGCAATATGTTTTATTGCTTATTGGTGAAGCAATACCTAACTACAACACAGTTTGATGATAAAACAGTCCAAGAAATTTTTGACGAGGCCTTTAAGTATGAAGGAACGGCCTATGTATTTGGTGGCTCAAGTCCAGAAACGGGTTTTGATTGTAGTGGTTTGACCCAATGGTGTTATGCCAAAGTTGGTTTGAAACTCCCTCGGGTCGCTCAGGATCAGTATGATGCTATGACTCATATTGATTTAAAAGATGCCAAACCGGGTGATTTAATTTTCTTTCATTCAACCTATGATGCCGGTACTTATGTGACTCATGTGGGCATTTATGCAGGAGAGAATCGCATGTTTCATGCAGGAGATCCAGTAGGCTGGACGAATCTAACGGAAAGCTATTGGCAGCAGCATCTTATCGGTGCTGGCAGATACAAATAAGAGAAAAGAGGAAAAATAATGAAGATAAAAATTGAACGGAATCAAAAGGAAAAGAGCCCAAAAAAGAAAAAAGAACGAGTTGTATCCGTGGGTAAGCATCGAAAAATGGTGCTTGCCCTTTGGCTTTTATTGTCTTGTAGTCTTGCTTTTGGCGTTTATAAAAATTTCACCGCCATTGATCAACATATAACTCATGAAAAAGTGGTTATAAAAGAGAAGGTAGTGAATACTTCTGGCGTTGAAAGTTTTACAGAGGATTTTGCGAAAGAATATTTTTCATGGAAAAATAACAAAGAAGCAATTGAAAAGAGAATGAGTAATCTCGAACAGTACCTTACAGAAAACGGTCTCGCTTTAAGCCAAGATATGGTTCGAGCAGATATTCCCACGAGTTCCGAAGTTCAATCTGTAAAAATTCTAGATGTTGAAAAACACTCGGAAGAATTTGTCGTTTCATTTTTAGTGGAGCAACAGATTACAGAGGGAAAAAAGACACAATCAATTTCTTCTGCATATCGAGTGACAATCTTTGAAGATGAAAACAGGAATCATATAGTAACGAGTTTGCCAACAATGATTGGAAAGCCAGACAAGGCAAAATATGAAGCAAGACAAGTAGAAAACGATTCAGAAATTGATGCCAAAACAACGGAAGAAATCACCGATTTTTTAGAAACATTTTTTAAACTTTATCCATCAGCTTCTGAAAAAGAATTGGAGTATTATGTTGAAAATGATGCGATGCGACCAATCAATATTGACTTAAAGTTTTCGGAGTTAGAGAATCCACTTTATCTACAAAACGGAAAAAATTTTCTAGTGAGTACAAAGATAAAATACCTTGATAATGTATCAAAAACCACTAGCTACTTTCAGTACAAATTAGTATTACAAAAAAATGGAAACTGGAAAATCATTGATGTTAAATAATAATGACTCAATCTAAATTTATTAGAAGTTATAAGTAGTTTAACTTATTTCAGGCAGAAGTCGCCCATCCTCTATAGGTGGGTGATGAATGCCATTCGGTAACTCGAAAACCGACAATTAAGACATAGTGCCTTTTTATTTTAATCCATGTCATAATCAGTCTATATAGGAAATGGTTGATATACCATGGAATTAGATACAAATAATCATTCAGTTTTTCTTCTTTGTTACCCCCTTGTTTTAGTAGTGAAACATTGTAAACATGTCATTGATGATGTAATGTCAGCTTATGCAAAAACTGCCTTTGAAAGAATTTCAGAATCACATCACATTACCTTAGATGAGTGAAATCGTGATAAAGAATACTTTCATATTATGCTCAAAGCACAACCTAAAACCGAATTAACAAAATTCAGCAATGCCTAAGCTCACGTCTGATAAAACGAGACTTTCTAAGGGTCAAAAATTTCCTTTGAATACGATTATTGCTTAGATAAAAGTAAAAACCTTAGAACTACGGGGATAGCTTGGTTAATAAGAGATATCGTTGTTAGTAAAGACATAGAGACATAGGCTTGCAAGTATGCTCTATTCCCAAGAATCTCCCACTTCAAGCACCAAGGATCGTTAAATTCAGCTAAGTGACAAGTAATTCACTAGACGATAATTATCTCCATATTTCAATCTCAGCTTTTCCATTTTTCATAGCAAATTCCGTTATTTTTATAGCATCTAAAAGATTCAGCTTTTCCACTGATCTTTCACCACTTTTCAGCTTTTTTATTGTGCTTAAATTGATACCAGTACCTTTTGATATTGAATTGGAAGTAAAATCATTAAGGGTTTTTTTTATTAAATTCATATCCGCAATTCCAGCGTTCATAAGAATGAAGATTCTCCTCTCATAGACTACTTTGAAAATGGTACTACAGTGGCTGTTTATATATTTCAGTAGGTTACTGTAGTGGTCATCTTATTATAATTAGAAAAGGAACCTAAATCAAAAATGCTAAAGAAAATTTTCATAGTATTAAGCCTCTCATGACTAAAGCCACGGAATTCTTGATAAAAGAGTATACTTGCAAGCATAAACAGCGGTATCTCTTATTAACCAAGCTATCCCCGTTGTTCTTAAGGTTCTTGATGTTTTCTAAGGCAATGCTTGTATTCATAGCCCTTGGTCAAAATATTGATACTATCGTTGACGTTTCGATTATGATGTATACGGCAAATAGGACAAGTCCATTCTCGAATTGTGAGTGACTTCTTACCATCTGTGTGTCTACATTCTGAACCAATTTGACTAGACGGAAATCATTTATCTATCTTAATGATTTTTTGACAGAAGTATCGAAAATCCTTACATAATCTGGGTGATGCATTCTTATGCAGATGAGAGCGTTGGGTCCGTATTCATAACCAGTAGCCTCTAAAACGTAGTCCATGGGTGGGATACCTAGCTTGCGGTTGCCAGTGGCTTTCGCAATTTTCTTGTAATCAAATCAATCATCTAATTGAGCACTAGTATTTTGAAGATAATACTTGAGTTTTTCGGCTTTTAGAAGTTCACTTCATCTTCCATCATCCATGGAAATCCCACTCACCCATACGCAGGCCTCCAAAAATTCTTCAACAGTGGTTTTTTCAGACATTTTTCTGATTCTGAATACCTCCTTGTTTTTTGATACGCCAGATAGTCAGGAAAAAGGCAACAAAACACAATACAAAGCTGCCTAAAAAGGTAATCTTCATTCCATATAAAAAGACATCCGGCCGATCTGCGATATAGTTAGTTACTCGTTGGCCCATCTTAGCAGACATCGCTTGATATAAGACCGTCGTAGAAAGCGAAATCCCGATAACCATCCCCAAATTTCGGGCAAAGGAATTCATGGAGCCTGCCAGTCCCAAATTTTCGATAGTGACCGAGCTCATAACCATCGTATTATTGGGGGACTGGAACAAGGCATTGCCGGCACCCATGATAGCAGTAGCGACAATGTACAGCCACAAAGGAGAGTCCACTGACAAAAACATATACATAACCTGGGTCACTGACAATAAGCCCAAGCCTACTAATACCAAAATCTCCGGGCCAACCCGGTCGGTCAGGTAGCCGCTTAAAGGCGCCCCAACGACCATCATCAAAGGAAAGACCATCATCAACAGTCCGGCATAGCTAGGACTCAACCCGCGGGCATTTTGCAGATAAAACGGAATCACTACATTGACAAAGAAGTTGGAAGAAAAAATCAACAAGGCTGTAATCAAGCTCATGGTAAAAATCTTGTTCTTAAAAATACCGAAAGAAACCAATGGAAAGGCTGCTTTTTTTTTCAACTTTTAAAAAGCTGATAAAGGCAATCACTGAGATTGCGAACAGTACAAGGGGGACTGGATGGAAAAAGCCACTTTCTTGCCCCAAAAAGATTGCTCCGAAAAAGCTGATAATCGTAGCCACAATGGCAGCAAAGCCCCCTCTGTCGATTGCGTGGCCGCTCATGGTGATATCTTTTGGTAAGAATTTTTCAGCAATCAACATCGTTATAATTCCCACTGGTACATTGATCCAAAAAATGTACGCCCAAGAAAATTGGGACAAAATCACACCGCCAAGACCTGGTCCGGCAATCGAGCCTAATGAAACAAACGCACCGATGGCCTGCACCACCCGGGCGAACAATAAAAACCCCAGCGAATGATTGAACCCACACAACAGCGAGCCCAAGACAAAGATCAGCGTACCGATCCGAAATACTTTGATTTTCCCACGGCTATCGCCAATTTTACCAAACAGCAGTAAACAACAACAGACGATCATCAGGTAGACGGATACCACCCATTCCGCTTGATTCATTGGCACGCCCATGTCATTTGAGATGGTAGGCAGTGCAATGTTGACAATACTGCCGTCCAGCGTAGACATGAAGGTAAACATAGATATAGCAATCAAAATCCACCAGCGATTTTTTTGGACTTTTGCATCTTCTTGATAACTATGCATAATAGGATTTCCTTTCTAATGATCGTGTAGCTAAGAACAATATAACATATGTCTACTGTCCAACAACTTCTCGCGACTCTAGCCATAGGAAGCTTGAGTAATTTCGATTTGATATCCTCATGTAACCATGTAAGTTTGAGATGCTTTATTTGAACTTACTCTATAGTAACTAATGATAATTCGCTTCACTTTCTTCTAGCAATTTCTAAAAGTCGACTTCATTGTTCTTCAGATTAATAGTGTGAGCTATCTCGTGAGACGTAAGCAAATTTCCATTCTACTTTTTCCCAATTTTTTCATATTTATAGTGTTGCTCCTATTTGTTTTCCAATTTGCTTTTCAAATACATTGCTATGATATTCAATTCCATAGGATTATACTAAATGTCAATAGTATGAATAATATATTATAGATGTTTATATATCACTGTTAATTATTATCCACAATAATTAATGATTACCTCGATATTTGTCAATCAAAGGTTGAAACAATTTATTTTCAGCATCTTTTCTAGCTTGAGCTGCACTCTTAATAGAATCATACGATCCTAGATAGTACCTCTTTTTTTTTAAAGTTATATACGCAATCCATTTCTCTTTAGAACGATAAACTCCCTTAACACCACTTGTATTATTTTTCGGTAATTTTGACGTTAGACACTCTATTACTGTCCCTTCAACACATGTCCTTGTTTCTTGCCTTTTTAAACATCCACAACTTTGAGTATGTCCAAAAAATAAGTTACTATAACTTATCTCACACATACTGCCACACTCACATTGACAAACCCATTTTGTTTTCCATGAACAGTTATTGTCCAAAGGATACTTTGCAGTAAGTAATCCGAATTTTTTATTTTCAATGTGATGCTTTTTTGATTTCAAACATCCACAGCTTTTTACATCACCTTTTAGAAGTCGCTTTGCCGATACTAACTTTTTTCTCCCACACAGACATTGACATTCCCAAACAACAGTTCCTTCACTTCGCAGTTTAGTTGGCTTGATTGCAACTAACTTACCAAAAGTTTTATTTGTCAAATTTTTATATTTATGCCTATTTTTATAATTTCCACATCCACAACTTTTGGTTCTACCTGACAGTAAGTTTGATCGATATACAATCGTTTCATTCCCACAGTCACATAGGCAACGATATTTTTTATATCCATTATGAGTAATCTCCTCAACAACAGTAAGGTGACCATATCTTTCCTTCACTGCACCTACCCTCCCAAAAAAGAAGTGCCATATAATTTCAATTAAATATTTTCAATGAATTGAGTAATACAGTATATTTCTTGATTTCATTTAGTAACGATTATGTTTCAATGTTTAATCCTGTTACTGCCTTTAAAATAAAATTATAGGGTTGGCTAAAACTAGGATGAAATAAATAATCTAACATTTTCAATTTGTCTAATGTAATTTGTTCTTCTATAGCAAGAGAAAACATTGATAATAGTCCAGATAAATCTTCTTGACTACAAAGTTGTACACCTACTATTCTCTTTGTATTTTTTTCAAAGCTAATTCTTAATTTTACACGACTATTTTTTCTCAAAAAAACAGGTCTAATGAAATCTTCTATTTCTATATAATCTATAGACTCACTTAATAATCGTGCTGTTTTTAAATTCAAACCTGCTGCGTAAAAATTGTAATTAAATATAGAAAAGCCATTTGTAAATTGGGAACCAGAAGGTGTAAAATCTTGATTGTTAATATGTTGAGTTGCAATATAAGCTGTTCTTAGAGCATTAGAAATAGAAAAATCAACACTACTTCTATTAATGGACGTAAAAAAAGTTGTAGCACAATCCCCAATAGCATATATATCTTTTATATTTGTTTGCTGGTATTCATTAGTTAGATATGCTCCACTAACATCTCTCAAGAGTTCCTTTTTCCCAATTGGACTATTAGATAGAAATCCTATAGCTTGTACGACCATATCCATAGAGTATTGGGTACCACTTGTAGTGACTATTTTTTCAATCTTTTTTCTTCCTAAATATTTTTTAGGACTTTCTGACAGACAAAGATGTATTCCATTTTTTGATAGTATTTCTTCAACTTTATCTGAAAAACTACGGTCGTAATAAGTCGACAACACTCTATCTGCAACATCGAAAAGATATACTTCTTTCCCTCTTTTTCTTATAGCTTCAGCAATTTCAACTCCAATATATCCTGCTCCAATAATTCCTACTTTTTTAATAGTATTATCATCTAAAGCTTTAAAAATCTCTTTAGCATTTGGAAAATTCTTTATCGAAAAAATATTAGCTAAATTATTCCCCGGTACATCTAACATAATTTGCTTTGAACCTGTAGCTAGTATAAGTTTGTCATATTCTTGGGAAAATCTTGTGCCATCTTTTTTTACACAAATAATCTTTTTATTTTGAATATCAATTTTGTCAACTGCTGTCTCCAAAAACAACTTTTTTATCTTAGAATTTAGTTCTCTTCTATTTTGATAAAAAAGATCTTCTAAATTGCTAACTTCTCTTTTTATGAACAACGCTGTCCCACATTCTAAGTAACTAATTTCTGATTTTTTATCTATCAGAATAACTTCATAATTTGAATCACTTAAGTTTAGGAACTGAGCTGCGGCTAGCCCCGAATGGTTTGAACCAATAATTACTATTTTTTCCACTCAATCACTTTCTTTTTTCTTCTATAATCTATAAAAAGTATATTCATCTTTAACTAACACTTATTTCTCATCATAAAAAAACAAAAAGAGGAAGAAAAAGATTCTTCCTCTTCTCAGAGAAGACTTAAGAAATTGATTTTCTATTCATTCTCTTTTTTTCGATTTTTATACCCTAATAATCCTAAAGTTCCTAACAATATTAAACCACCGCTAATAGTAAAGATATTACTGTCAATTTCTCCCGTCTTAGGAAAAACTTTTGAGGACTGGCTTTTGCCTCTATTTTTGTCTTGATTGCTATTGCTACCTTGATTGTCAGTCTTACTACCTTTACTACCGTTTTTTCCACTGTCTTTTTTGTTGGAAGAAACAACTACATTAGTAGGTTCACTAGTATTACCAGATTCATCAGTTGCAGTTACTATCACTTTTGTCCCTGCCTCTAATTTAGGAACTTTAACTGTAAAATTACCATTTTTATCAGCTGTCCCATGGTGTTGACTTCCGTCTGGTAATGTAACTGTCACCTCTGCATTTGGTTCAGTTTTACCAGTAACAATTTGGTCACCCTCTGTAATAGGATCAACTTGAGGTTTATTCGGTGCTTTTTTATCTACTACAGAAATAGTAACTTCTACTTCTTCTTTAGATCCATCTGGATATGTTACTACTACAGTACCTTTTTTGTTTCCAGCTGTACTAACATCTACTTTTTCTTTCCAAGTATAAGTAGTTCCTTTTGGTAGATCTTCTTTGTTCTTAATTCCCTCAGATGCATCTGGCTCTTTATTTAAGTCTGTAGTCACTTTTTGTCCTTCAGGATTGTATTTATCTGCATTAGAACGATTGTCTGTCACTTCTACTGGAACTTTCACTGTATCTTTCGTACCATCTGGATACGTTACTTCGATAACCCCTTCGTAATTACCTGGTGTGTTGGTATCAATCGTACCACCAGGAGTGACATCTGTTACTGTTGTTCCTTCTGGTAATGTTGGTAGGTTGGTTACATTATCTGTTAGATCTACTGTGCCACCAACTTCTACTTTTTCACCTTCTACCATTGGTGTATATTTATCGGCATCGGAACGATTGTCTGTCACTTCTACTGGAACTTTCACTGTATCTTTCGTACCATCTGGATACGTTACTTCGATAACCCCTTCGTAATTACCTGGTGTGTTGGTATCAATCGTACCACCAGGAGTGACATCTGTTACTGTTGTTCCTTCTGGTAATGTTGGTAGGTTGGTTACATTATCTGTTAGATCTACTGTGCCTCCAACTTCTACTTTTTCGCCTTCTACTGTTGGCTCATATTTATCGGCATCGGAACGATTGTCTGTCACTTCTACTGGAACTTTCACTGTATCTTTCGTACCATCTGGATACGTTACTTCGATAACCCCTTCGTAATTACCTGGTGTGTTGGTATCAATCGTACCACCAGGAGTGACATCTGTTACTGTTGTTCCTTCTGGTAATGTTGGTAGGTTGGTTACATTATCTGTTAGATCTACTGTGCCACCAACTTCTACTTTTTCACCTTCTACCATTGGTGTATATTTATCGGCATCGGAACGATTGTCTGTCACTTCTACTGGAACTTTCACTGTATCTTTCGTACCATCTGGATACGTTACTTCGATAACCCCTTCGTAATTACCTGGTGTGTTGGTATCAATCGTACCACCAGGAGTGACATCTGTTACTGTTGTTCCTTCTGGTAATGTTGGTAGGTTGGTTACATTATCTGTTAGATCTACTGTGCCTCCAACTTCTACTTTTTCGCCTTCTACTGTTGGCTCATATTTATCGGCATCGGAACGATTGTCTGTCACTTCTACTGGAACTTTCACTGTATCTTTCGTACCATCTGGATACGTTACTTCGATAACCCCTTCGTAATTACCTGGTGTGTTGGTATCAATCGTACCACCAGGAGTGACATCTGTTACTGTTGTTCCTTCTGGTAATGTTGGTAGGTTGGTTACATTATCTGTTAGATCTACTGTGCCTCCAACTTCTACTTTTTCGCCTTCTACTGTTGGCTCATATTTATCGGCATCGGAACGATTGTCTGTCACTTCTACTGGAACTTTCACTGTATCTTTCGTACCATCTGGATACGTTACTTCGATAACCCCTTCGTAATTACCTGGTGTGTTGGTATCAATCGTACCACCAGGAGTGACATCTGTTACTGTTGTTCCTTCTGGTAATGTTGGTAGGTTGGTTACATTATCTGTTAGATCTACTGTGCCTCCAACTTCTACTTTTTCGCCTTCTACTGTTGGCTCATATTTATCGGCGTCAGAACGATTGTCTGTCACTGTAACATCTACTTCAACTTCATCAGATGATCCATCTGGGTATGTCACTACAACAGTCCCTTTTTTATTTCCAGCTACGCTAACATCTACTTTTTCTTTCCAAGTATACTTAGTATCTTTTGGTAAATCTTCTTTGTTCTTAATTCCCTCAGATGCGTCTGGTTCCTTATTCAATTCTGTAGTCACTTTTTGACCTTCAGGATTATATTTGTCAGCGTCAGATTTCTCATCCAGTTTTGTTGCACTTGATACGAATTCTGTATCATCTGCTGTAATTGGTTGAGTTGCTTCTTCTGGCCATTTCGCATCTGTATAACCATCTTTTGCTTTCAACACTGGAAGTTTATCTTCTGGTAAGCTTACGCCGTCTTTCACTGCAAAGACTGTTGTTCCACTTTCAATACTTGTTCCTTCCCCTGCGGTGAAGGTTACTTTGTGGTAGCCTGCAGGAATGTTTTCTCCTGGATTTTCAATGATATCATCCAGTTTTGTTGCACTTGATACGAATTCTGTATCATCTGCTGTAATTGGTTGAGTTGCTTCTTCTGGCCATTTCGCATCTGTATAACCATCTTTTGCTTTCAACACTGGAAGTTTATCTTCTGGCAAGCTTACGCCGTCTTTCACTGCAAAGACTGTTGTTCCACTTTCAATACTTGTTCCTTCCCCTGCGGTGAAGGTCACTTTGTGGTAGCCTGCAGGAATGTTTTCTCCTGGATTTTCAATGATATCATCCAGTTTTGTTGCACTTGATACGAATTCTGTATCATCTGCTGTAATTGGTTGAGTTGCTTCTTCTGGCCATTTCGCATCTGTATAACCATCTTTTGCTTTCAACACTGGAAGTTTATCTTCTGGCAAGCTTACGCCGTCTTTCACTGCAAAGACTGTTGTTCCACTTTCAATACTTGTTCCTTCCCCTGCGGTGAAGGTCACTTTGTGGTAGCCTGCAGGAATGTTTTCTCCTGGATTTTCAATGATATCATCCAGTTTTGTTGCACTTGATACGAATTCTGTATCATCTGCTGTAATTGGTTGAGTTGCTTCTTCTGGCCATTTCGCATCTGTATAACCATCTTTTGCTTTCAACACTGGAAGTTTATCTTCTGGCAAGCTTACGCCGTCTTTCACTGCAAAGACTGTTGTTCCACTTTCAATACTTGTTCCTTCCCCTGCGGTGAAGGTTACTTTGTGGTAGCCTGTAGGAATGTTTTCTCCTGGATTTTCATAAATATCTTTACTTACAGTTACTGCTAAATCGGTCGTGCCTACAGAACCATCTTGGTAAACAATTTTAATAGGAATTGTTCCAGTAATCGGCTCCGATTCTCCTACACCTTTAGCTGGAGTGAATGTAACAATACCAGTGTTTGCATCAACACTTGCATTACCGAAGTCCTTATTATAGACATCTGAAATTGAAAAGGCATCTTTAGCTAAAGGAACATCTGGTTTATCAAATGTAGGTTTTCCACTTTGAACTGTCGTTTCTGGAGTTGTTGTTATAGGTACGTATGTTGCATCATTTTCCATAGCTTGAGAAGCTTTTACAGCAAACTCTACATCCACGTCGAAAGTTCGATTTCCGATCTTAACAGTTACAATACCTTTCGTACTATCAGTAACGTTAGAAGTATCAGGCTCTGTTTTCCATGAATACTCTGCATCTTCAGGTAAGTTTTTATTATTCCGAATTGATTCTTTAGCATCTGGTTTAAATCCAACTACCACGGTTTGTTTATCAACCGCTTTTGGTGATTCCTTAATAACGGTTGAACCTTCTTCTGGTTTATCAAAACCTGGAGAAACGATTTGGATTTTTAATTCATCTTTCGCGATTAATTTACTTGAATCTACACCCGTAAATTCAAATTCTACAGTATCTGAAATTGGAGCCCCATCTTTTTCATTTGGAGCGATAGTTTTTTCTGCTAATACAGTACCTTCTTTATCAACAAGTTGGGCTTTGTGACCTGTTCCCGCTAACTCGTGGATGAATACTTTCCCCTTAACTGTTGTGTCAACATCATATACTTCTTCTAATTCAGGTTTCCCGATATATGGATTCGTGTCTCCGCTCTCTTCTTTATCGTCAGGGTTTCCATCACCATCAATATCTTGCAAATAATAATAACCTGTTCCATAAGTGTTCTGGATTAATTTTTTATTCGTATCCGACAACCAAGAATCAAAGATGAAATCTTCACCAAATGGTTTATTTTCTTCAACTTGTGCTGTTGCTTTCATATCTTCTAAGATTTCATCTAATGGCTTAGTCAATTGTAAAACATATCGAATAACGACTGGACGTGGACTTGCATTAGCAAAATCGATAAGTTTAGTTAAATCATTATTAGTTATTGAACCTATGCCATAATTTTCATGACCTTCCCGTCGCTCGATTGCTAAATCAGCTACTTTTGTTCCGGATTCAAACGAAACATCATATGTTACTTTGTCAGCCTGAACCATGTGCATCTGTATACCCGCTACATATGGAACTAATCGTTCATCAATTTTGTAATTAGCATACCAAGGCGTGCCCTTTGCGGAAGATGAATATGAGAAATTATAATTTTTCGTTAACTTATGATCTAAGATTATAGCTCCATTAGCACCTGTGGATCCTGAACCATCTTTTGTTTGAGTATTAGGTTTCTCATATTTTGCACTTACTGATCCATGTTTAAACTGGTCAGGATTATTTTCAGATACATCTAAGCTATTATAGAAATCATCTGAATCTGTTAAAAAGTAGCCCGTACTATCAATACCCGGTACAATTTTATCATCGTCTTGATGACTTACCAAGTAGATTCGATACATTAAACGATCGGTCTTGAGATTGTCTATGCCTATCTCTTTAAAAATTTCATCTAGGCTCTTTTCAAACGTAATTACCCCATTAGGAGCGGTTTGCGTATCGGTTGTTTCTGCCCCAGCAAATAATCCATCACTTGCACGAATATAATTGACCTTCCAAATATTTGTAGGTCTACCCAGCGAATCATTAATTCTTACAAAGGTCCGTCTAGAAGATCCAATTCCTTTCTTTGGATCGACCTGAATTTTTTCTACATATTTAGCTAATCGTTCATCTAATTGAAGACGGATTTCCCAGTTTTTAGTTGATGCTGCAATATTATGTTTTCCGTAAACTTCAAATCCAATTGTATTGCCTTTTAGTGTGTCTCCAGTTAGTTCTTGAGGACTAAATTGTAAATCCGAAAAGTTATAATTTTTCGTATAACCAGGATTCTCCTGAAAAGTATTCCCCGAAGCTACTTTGTCACCTACTTGTACGGAGCTTATCGCTGTTTCAAGTGGGCTGCTTGGAGAAATTTCATCTTGTGCTTGAACTAGTTCAGTTGTTCCCAAGACAAGACCAACACCAATCAAAACAGATGCAACCCCAACACTTAATTTTTTGATACTGTACTTCAATACTCGTTTCTTTGTTTTTTCTAGAAATACTCTCTTATTATTCTTGCTAACCATTATTCAAATCAACTCCCTTAATAATTACTTTCCTAGTAAGAATAAAAGATAAATCTGATACGTATTATTCACAGAATAGGAATCTTACTAACCTTATGTTAACTAATTTACTTAGAGAATTTCATGAACATTACAACAAAAAAGTACATTTCTTCATGTTTTTTTCGGATATTTGTGCTTTTTAACCATTCAGCAGCTGAAAACATATAAAAAGATATGTATGTATTCTTTCTGAAATTAAGTTCATTTCTATGCGATGAAGCATGTTTTCAAAATATTACCCTTTCTTAGATTAAACTTCAGAGTATTCAAATAACGGAATAAGGAGCCTTATCCCGCATTACTGAATGAGACTGTGACATAAGTAAAAAGGTGACTTCAAATTCCTTCTTCGGAATTTGAAATCACCTTCTTTATAATTATAAAGTATCGGTTTCACAGCATTTCTGAATGATTCCTAGAATCTTAAACGAATGATTGGAGTTATCAACATTTTTTCACTCGTTTTTAGCGAAACAAAAAATGACATTTGTCACAGCCTCATTAAATTATTGATTCTTTTTCTTTATAATTGAATTGTCCATATTTAAAGTGTCTAGTACTCTACATGAATAATTAATTGCTTTCACTCAAATACTTATAATCTATTAACTTGTAGTTGTTTAACTTTTCTGAAAAAGTTAGACCCACGTAATAATCTTCCCAGCTTTCTCTTTCAATTAACTGATCCAATTTTTGATAATCCATAAATTCATCATGTATCAAAAAGAATAAATAACTTGATATTTTAGCATCTAGCTTAATCAGATTAAATAATGTTTGTTTAAAATTGCTACCATTAATATGACTGATAGATTCTCTAGCTTCTTCACATAAACTTTTTACTTTATTAATTACTACTTTGTCATATTCATTTAACACACTATTATTACCATTACTTAGACGCTCAGATTCTACGAAACAACTCAAATCAGAAATTTCCCAAAAAAATTTTTTGTTAAAATCCAATTTCCTCAACTCCTCCAAACTACGTAAATGATATAGTCTCATAATAAAATAAAACCTCTCAGCTAATGTTGTTGAAATTGTCCACTAAACCTAATTGATATTGCTTAGGAGATACACCTGCGTACTTTTTGAATACTCTCGAAAAGTGTGAAGAATCTGAAAATCCTAAACCTAAAGAAACTTCACTGATAGTATGGTTTGATTTCAACATTATTTTAGCCGTAGAAATTTTTCGCTTAGAGATATAATTATAAATCGTAATATGCATTTCATTCTTAAAGCTTTCTCTTAATTTAGTTTCACTTACAGAAAAATAATTAGCTATTTCCTTTACAGTAATTCTTTTATAGATATTTAAGCCGATGAATTGAACGACAGAAGAAATTAAGGGAGAAAGATGCTCTATCTTAGTTTTTCCGATTTCCTTAGTATAATAAACAATCCCAGAATCCCTCACTTTTAAGACCTCAGGTAACGATACAGCTAATTCGTTTTCTTGTATCAAAGCATCTCTACTTTGATACGCTTCTATTATATCCATTCCTAATGTTATAGACGTTTGTGCTAACTTTTCAAAAACAATGATAGAATAATTTTTTTCAGACCGAATCGTATCTCCACTAACACTTGGAATTATTCCATTACTCAGATTAAAAACCATGTTTTCTAAATTTCGAATATCTCCATTTTTAACATATTCCAGTATTTTATTTTCATAAAGAAACAGATATATTTCTGGATCGTAATTTTGTGATAACAGATTATCTATTTTGATTTGCTCGATAGTTTTACTTAGATTTTCTGTATATTCAATTAACGGTTCATGGAATAGATCTTCTATTTTTCCAGTAAAAAAATAATGAACTAAAATCAGAATATCTCGAATGTCTCCTAAAGAATACAAAGTCAAATTTTGCAATGAATTATAGAGTCGTTCTCTATCAGCCATTGCAACATTCAAATTGTTCATTTTTAGTTTAAAAAAAACTTTATCAATATTATTTGCTCTAAATGGACCAAATAAGTAATATCTGGTTTTAAACATGTATAGAAGAAACATCTCATTAAAATCACCAGTAAAGAAATGGAAATCTTTAGTTTTTTTAATATTATCAGTTAGTAACTTTTTATAATCATAAAAAAAATAAGTAGTTCTATCTGAGCGATACTCTTTTATAATACTGAATTCGGAATTAAAAACCACGATAGGTAACTTTAAACAAACATGAAGAGACTTTAATAAGACTTCTTTATCTGAAAACACTTTTGTTTCTCTCTTTCCTTTCTACATCATTAAATAGTATTTTATACGTTATCTAAAATACTATTCCTCTGTCAAAATAAGCTAACTTACTTCATTATAAAATATCCACTTATCGCTTTCATGTATATTCCACCGTAAAAAGTACATTTTATCACCGAGAACTCATCATTTTTCATCATGATGAATACTATTTACATATATCTAGTTCAAAGACAATAATTATTATGATCCGTTATTATCTAAGCACTATACAGATAATAGGAATTTTTCGTTTCTAAATATTCCAATTTGGGAATCCAATAAAAATTTTCGTTCAAATACGTGTCTATTCGAACTCTTTTCTAGTTGTTAATTATGAAGGGGGAAGAAATAAAAAATACAATCTATACACGAATAAGAATATTATCCAAAAGGAGGTTTTAGAAAAGATTTATTATACGTAAAAAGCTCAAGACATTTTCTTAGCCATAAGGACATGTTTGATATTTAAGAAGATATATGAATTTTCTTTTCTAAGTATAAAGATAACTATCCATTATCAACTAAAAAAACATTTTTGAAAATAAACATCAGCAGTCCTATCAATGCATGTGAGCTTATAGAAGTTATTCGCAGCGCAGCATAATTGCATTAGCTTCTTTTCGTGTTTTTTGCCTCTTTTCCCTTTAAATCTTAATGGAGGAGGTGTGCAATATGTCAGATAACGACGAACGCGTAAATGCCCAGTTGATTCGATTCTTTGAAAAGGTCATTTTGAACACCGCTAATACTTATTATAAAAAACAAGAAGAAATTCAAAAATATGAACAACTTGATCAACTCCCACCATATTTGTTTACTAAAGATACTATAAAATTTAAACAGCCGATTAATGTTTTAAATGTGACTCTCCTTGTTGAAGATATAAAATTAGCAAAAATCCTTCCTTTGTTGAAAGAACCTGAACAAATTTTTCTTATCGAAAAATTTATCTTTAATAAAACTGATAAAGAAATTGGAAAGGTTCTGGGTATTACAAGACAGGGTGCGACAAATTTAAAACATCGACTTTACAAAAAAATTCAAAAAATGCTGGTTTAATATCTGCATAATAACTAATTTTGTATGCTTCTTTGCTCGTCCTCCTCCTTCCCAAAAAAATAAATAGATTATAAGTTCATGGGAAGAAGGTAAATTTATGAATACTTTAAAAGAAGATTTCATTTTAGCAAAGAATGGAAATGAAGAAGCAGTTGTGGCCGTTCTCAAAAGATTTAGCGCTTTGGTCCATAAGCAATCCTGGAGAACTGGAAAATATGATCAAGATTGTTATCAAGAATGTATGCTTGCAATATATCTAGCTATCTCGAAATTCGAAATCAAAGAATAACTCAACTAAGGGGGAAACATTTTGCTTTCCCCTTTTTTATCTTCTAATTTTCTTAAATTTATTTCTCGAACACGGAATATTTTTTTGTTAAATTGAACTTTAAAAATAATTCTTCATTTTTTTCTGTTTAAATGTTTCCTTTTTATACAGTTAAACGTTGTTAATAACGACTGGGATAAAAATCCTAGTTTGATCATTGATAACTAAATACAATTTTTGAACAACGTTCCCTGCTATTCGAGCTAGAAACTCAAGTACGCCATGACCTAATTAGCGATAAATACTTAGTGATTCTTTTTGTTTTGGGACAACAAAACGCCATGACGATAGCAGTATATAATGATACTTCCGTAAGGCTCGCCATAAACTGGCGGGAGGTGAAATTCCTATGCGCTTACCCAAAGCAATTCAAAAATTTTAAATCATTATTTTAGGAGATGATTTTATAAAGTCGAAAGTCTACTTGAATAAAAAACAAACCTGTGAATTTCTAGGAGTTGATAATAATACTTTAGATAAATGGATTCGTATATACAATTTTCCAGTAATAAGAATTGATGGTGTAGTCCGTTTTGACATAGAAGATATCACAGACTTCATGAATACATTTAAAACAATTTGAAATTTTCTTCTCGCTGCATATACTAA
Source organism: Enterococcus sp. DIV0755b (assembly GCF_051713765.1). Classification (NCBI taxonomy): domain Bacteria; kingdom Bacillati; phylum Bacillota; class Bacilli; order Lactobacillales; family Enterococcaceae; genus Enterococcus; species Enterococcus sp. DIV0755b. Next base: position 416,172 of record NZ_JBIOQN010000001.1, read on the forward strand.
AAATAGCGAAATATACTGCCTTACTTTTTTTAAGGAGTGAGGAGTTTGCCTACAAAACTTTCAAACGGAAAATATAAAACTAATCTGAGGTATCCAAAAAGATTCAGAGAAATAACAGGAATTACATCAGAAAAGTATCAAAAAACATTTCCAACTAGGCATCTGGCTATTAAAGCCGAAAACGATATGAAAAAGAAAATAGAAAAAGTCTTAAGAGAGGAGAATGCAAACTCATTAGAATTAAAAGGAAAAATAAGATTTAAGGATTTTTACGAGTCTAAATGGCTTCCTAGATATGAACTAGGTCAAACGACTAGATCAAACAGAGCTCCTAGTGATGTAACAATTAGTAATACCAAGGATATATTTCGGTTACACATCTTACCTATGTTTGGTGAATATGCAATGAATTATCTCAACACCAATACAGAGATAATATCGGATGAATTAACCAAGAAATCCAAAGAATACGCAAATATAAAAATTATCAAAGGTTATGTTCGTTCCATGTTTGATATTGCCGAAATACTAAACTATATCGAATTTAATCGAACTACCAAAATTATTCAGAGTATCACTTCACCTAAGAAAATTGCTTTAGAAGAAAAAAGAATACAGGAAGGAAATCAAGCATTATCATCAGAGGAACTTACTACTTGGATAGAAGCAGTAAATAATGATTTCAATAATCGTTTACTTACTCTTCATGATTACACACTTTTCATGCTTACTCTATATCTTGGTGATAGAAAAAGTGAAACTTATGCTTTGCAATGGAAATATATTGACTTTGAGAAGCAAACGGTTCGACTTAAACACGCTTTAGATAAATATCAAAGAAAGAAATTTACAAAAGGGCGAAAGGATACCGTAATTCAAGTTCCAGAAGTTGTAATGACATTACTAAGCAAATGGAAGTCAATGCAAGCTGAGCAGTTGTTGAGATTAAAAATTAAACAAACATCAGATCAGTATCTCTTTACCTATACTAAACCATCCGGAGAAGTAAATTGTCCTGTTCACGCTGATTACCTAAACTATAGAATCAATTCAATTAAAAGACGACATCCCGAATTGGCTCATTTATCTCCACATAAGCTTCGTCATACTTATGCAACTATAGCTAGACAAGGTGGAGCAAATATGAATCAAATATCTAGTGCTTTAACACACTCAGATATTTCTACAACGAGAATATACGTAAATACACCAGATGTAGTAGATAAAACTGTTTTTGAAGCCTTTCAGAGAGGATTGAATAAATGTGATTAGTATGTGTTCTTAAATGTGTTCTTAAACAAGAAAAAGACACTTTTCAAACAATTGAAAAGTGCCTTGAAACATTGATATATAAATAATATTAACGTTTAGAGAATTGAGATGCTTTACGAGCCTTTTTGAGACCTGGTTTTTTACGTTCAACCATACGAGCGTCACGTGTTAATAAACCAGCACGTTTTAATGCAAGACGGAAGTCAGGATCAACTTCTAATAATGCACGTGAAATGCCGTGGCGGATTGCGCCAGCTTGTCCAGCATAGCCCCCACCGTTTACGTTTACCATTACATCGTAAGCGCCAGTTGTTTCTGTTACGCCAAATGGTTGGTTGATAACTAAACGTAAATCAGCATGTGGGATATATTCTTCAATGTCTTTTTTGTTGATAGTAATTTTACCAGTACCTGGTACCAAACGTACGCGAGCTACTGCATTTTTACGACGGCCTGTGCCGCTATATTGAGCTTGTGCCAATGAAATTCCCTCCTATTAAATTAAGTTTGTGATGTCTAATACTTCTGGTTGTTGCGCTGCGTGTGGATGTTCAGCACCACCGTAAACATGCAATTTCATGCCTTGAGCACGGCCTAAAGTGTTTTTAGGTAACATGCCTTTTACAGAAGTTTCGATCAAACGACGAGAATTTTTAGCACGCAATTCACCAGCTGAAACTTGTTTCAAGCCGCCAGGATGATTTGAGTGACGGTAGTAAATTTTATCAGTTGCTTTTTTACCTGTTAATTTCACTTTGTCAGCGTTAATGACGATTACAAAATCACCTGTATCCACATGGGGGGTGAAAGTTGGTTTGTTTTTACCGCGTAAGATTGAAGCTACGACTGCTGAAAGGCGTCCCATTGGAACATCAGTAGCGTCTACTACATACCATTTACGTTCTACTTCGCCTGGTTTGGCCATATATGTTGTACGCAAGATTTTTTCCTCCAATTTCAATTTCGAATGTTTACAATCACTTGAGTTTCCGGGGCTCTTTGTGGGGTAAACAATACCATTTAACATAATAACGGTAAAATGGCGCAAAGTCAATCAAAAGTCGCGGCTTTTCAAAGTATTTTTAAACTTTATTTTTGAGACACATTTTTTCAACTATAGTAAAAAATTAACTTCTATCATTTCCATCTATTACAAAAATAATTTTTAACGTACTTTACAATGCGTTCCCCCTCTTTTATTTTCAGAAAATTATTTTTTGACTTTCACCTTTTTTAGCCAGCTGTTTATACACAAAAAATTTATAAATAGCATATTTTTGTATATTTTATGTTTTTTAGGAATATTTTTGTATAAATATTTATATTTTGTCTTGCGTTTTAATTTTCAATTTGATACGATAGCGTCAACACATTTTTACTCACATTAAAAAGCACAACAGAAAGGGCGTATTACGATGAAAGAAAAGGTTGTATTAGCATATTCAGGAGGACTAGATACCTCTGTATCCATTAAGTGGTTGACTGATGAAGGTTATGATGTCATCGCGTGTTGTTTAGATATTGGGGAAGGAAAAGATACGGCGTTTATTAAGGAAAAAGCTTTACAAGTAGGCGCGGTGGCTTCTTATGCCATTGATGCCAAAGACGAGTTTGCCAATGAGTATGCCTTAATTGCTTTACAAGGCCACACTTTTTACGAACAGTCTTATCCTTTAGTATCAGCTCTATCCCGACCGTTAATTGCGAAAAAATTAGTTGAACTAGCCCGATCAACTGGCGCTACAACGGTTGCACATGGTTGTACTGGTAAAGGAAATGACCAAGTGCGTTTTGAGGTTGCGATCAATTCTTTAGCGCCAGAATTAAAAGTGATTGCACCTGTCCGTGAGTGGAAATGGTCCCGTGAAGAAGAAATTGCCTATGCGGCTGAAAAAGGTGTCCCAATTCCCGCTGATTTGGATAATCCTTATTCCATTGATCAAAATATTTGGGGACGCGCCTGTGAATGCGGCATTTTGGAAGATCCGTGGGCGACACCGCCTAAAGGAGCTTACGAAATTACGGCAGAACTAGAAGAAACACCTGATACGCCAGATATTGTGGAAATTACTTTTTCAAAAGGTGTTCCAGTGGCGTTAAATGGTGAAACATATAATTTTGCCGATATAATTATGGAATTAAACTTATTAGCCGGTAAACACGGCATCGGTCGCATCGATCATGTGGAAAATCGTTTAGTCGGGATTAAATCCCGTGAAGTCTACGAGTGTCCTGGTGCAGTGACATTGATGACTGCCCACAAAGAGTTGGAAGATTTGACGTTTGTGCGAGAAGTGGCGCATTTTAAACCGCTGATTGAACAACAATTAAGCAACATCATCTATAACGCACTTTGGTTCAATCCTTTAACCGATGCGTTAATTGCCTTTTTAAAAGAAACGCAAAAATATGTTAATGGCGTCATTCGCGTGAAATTATTTAAAGGAAACGTAATTGTCGAAGGGCGTAAATCAGAAAACAGTTTGTATTCTGAAAACTTGGCTACTTACACTTCTGCTGATACCTTTGATCAAGATGCAGCAGTTGGCTTCATTAAACTGTGGGGGCTACCAAGTAAAGTCCATGCAGAAGTGCAAACACAACTCCAAGTAGAAAATTTGGTGAAATAAAGAAAAACAGGAACTTTATTTTATCTATCAACCTATGAAATAGGGCTGTGGTATATAAGTTAAACACCTACTTTGAATTGCTAAGTTAAGAATTTTAAATTAGTAAAAGTTCTTTTTTACAAAAAATAAGAACTTCAAAGCTTAGTCAAAACTTATACCACAGCTTTTTTTAACGACAAACGAGGTGGAAAAATGGCAAAATTATGGGGTGGTCGTTTTGATGGTCAAAACGAAAGTTGGATTGACGCTTTTGGCGCTTCTATTTCCTTTGATCAAAAAATGGCGGCACAAGATATTAAAGGTAGTTTGGCCCATGTGAGCATGTTAGCCCACACTGGTATTATTACAGCAGCTGAAGCTGAAAAAATTAGCGCGGGTTTAAACAGTTTACAAGAAAAACTGGCACAAAAAAAGCTAGAATTTACAGTTGAAAATGAAGATATCCATATGAATTTAGAGGCCTATTTGGCAGCAGAAATTGGCCCTACCGCTGGAAAGCTCCACACCGCCCGCAGTCGTAACGACCAAGTGGCGACGGATATGCATTTGTATTTAAAAGATGTCGTGGCCCAACTCATTCCAAAAATACAGCATTTTCGGGATGTCTTAGTGGAAAAAGCCAGCGAAAATGTGCACACTATTATGCCCGGCTATACTCACATGCAACATGCCCAACCGCTTTCGTTTGCCCATCACTTACTGGCGTATTACGAAATGCTCACCAGAGATCAAACACGTTTTACAGAAAACTTGCAACGCATTGACGTAATGCCATTAGGTAGTGCTGCGTTAGCAGGCACTACTTTTCCTATCGACCGTTTTTTTACAGCGGAAAAATTAGGTTTTAGTCAAGTTTATAACAATAGTTTGGATGCAGTTAGTGACCGTGATTTTATTTTGGAATTTTTAAGCAATAGCGCCATTTTAATGATGCACTTGTCCCGTTTTTGTGAGGAGCTGATTTTATGGTGTTCTCATGAATTTCAGTTTGTCGAATTAACGGATAGTTTTTCCACCGGTAGCTCAATTATGCCCCAAAAGAAAAATCCTGATATGGCGGAACTGATTCGCGGCAAAACAGGACGGGTCTACGGCAATTTATTTGGTCTATTAACGGTGATGAAAGGTTTACCATTAGCCTACAACAAAGATTTTCAAGAAGATAAAGAAGGCATGTTTGATACTGCTGAAACGATTTTAACAAGTTTGGATATTATGGCGGGTATGATTGACACCATGAAAATCAACAAAGAGCAGATGGCTAAAGCCACCGAGTCTGATTTTTCTAACGCGACAGAACTCGCTGATTACCTAGCCAGCCACGGTGTTCCATTTAGAGAAGCCCATGAAATCGTCGGAAAACTGGTATTGTCTTGTTTGAAACGAGGGATTTATTTACAAGACGTCTCACTTTCTGAATACCAGCAAATTCAAGACGTGATTGGCCCTGACATCTACGAAAAGCTGTCTTCTTACAATGCCGTTAAAAATCGTCATTCTTATGGTGGCACTGGTTTTTCACAAGTAGAAGAGCAAGTAAAAGCCGCTCAAGTCCAACTGCAAAAAGAAAAAGAGGCCGAATCCGAATAGTAGGAATTAGCAGGAAATTTCTAATTAAAGCTGCCGACTAAAATTCAGTAAAAATGCGCATTTCTATGTTTTGTTACTTATTACAGCAAAAAATTATCCCGTCTACTTCAAGGCTACCTATATATAATAGAAGAAAAATTTTAGCACCTAAACGCTAGCGTCCCGCCGCTTTTAGCAGGGATAAAACTTCTACTACTATAGGTAGTTTTTTATTTCAAACAACGAAATTGTCCGTTCATGCTTGATCCTTAGTTGTCTCGGGGTGTATTTTACTTTCCGAGTTGGCTATTTACTGAAATTCGGTTATTTGAGAGCGAAAGCGTAATGGCAAATGATTGCGTTGGGCTTCTGGGTTAATCCGTTCTTTAATGGTTACACTTTCTAAAAAAGCCCGCCACTGTGCGCCAACAATATCATTTCCTTGTAAAAACTTATCTGTAGGTAGCGTAATGTTTTCTAATAAACGGTAACCTCCATTTTCAATACAGGCGAGTAATTGATGCGTTTCATCGTAAATCATCACTTTTTCATGGGGATAGCGTTTGGCAAAGTGCGGACAGATGTACGGTAGACAATAATGATTAGGGGTAATTTTAGCAAATAGCACATCTTCTACATACTCAAAACGGACAAATCCCTTGTATTGATGCGCTTCACCGTATAACGCCCGAATTGCCGTATCTAAAGCTAAAATTTCCGGTTTACCGATAAAATTTTGCAGATGATCTTTTGTATCAAGGGCAATATGCAACGCGTGCAACAAATATGTTTCCTTATTTTCTAGACTAGTGTTAAAACCATCATGCAAAAAGACATAATTATTAGGCGTCAAAACTTCTCGCAAGCGGCGACCAATTTTTTCCGCCTTTTTTTCATCGGTTTTAATCCACTCGGGAGGAAATAAATTATTTTCAGTTGTCACAGGATTTAAAACCACCGCCGGAAACTGATGACGGCGAAAAGATAAATCAATCACTGTATAAAAACCTGCCAATGTACCGTCATATTCTAAAATATCGATGGTTTCTTTCATCCACACCATCTTCAATTCCTTCTTTCTGCTGCTAGTTCAGGCAAATTATTGTAGGCAAATTGCTTTTGCTCACCTTTTTTTCGTTCCAAACTTTCCACATCAAACAAGCTCATCTGCTCTCCAAAACTTTGGGTATTAAGGGACTTTAATTGGTTAAACTGGCGCTTTGAAATTAAGGCTTCAATAATCCACTGGGGATCTTGCACAAGCCCCGCTACTTTTTCACCATTACAGGTAACAAAATATTGCGCGCGTTTAACCACGACACCTAGTTTTTTCAAATCGCTTAAATGTAAATGATAATATTTACGTGCTCGTAAAATATTGCGGGCACTTTTAGGGCCAATTCCTGGCACCCGTAACAAAGTATCTAAATTAGCACTTTGTACGTCAACGGGAAAGCGCTCCAAATTTTGAATCGCCCAATTGGCTTTGGGATCTAAATACAAATTAAAATTAGGCTGTTCCTTTTTTAAAATTTCATCGGGGGTAAAGTTATAAAAACGCATCAACCAGTCAGCCTGATATAAACGATGTTCTCGTAGTAACGGTGGCTTTTGTGTTACTGCTGGCAATAAGCTATCTTCATTCATCGGAATATAAGCCGAGTAATAGACGCGTTTTAATTGATATTTTTGATACAAATTTCCGGAGATTTTGACAATCGCCCGATCGGTTTCAGGGCTTGCACCAATAATCATCTGCGTGGATTGACCGGCGGGTACAAAAGGTGTCGCCTTTTGTCTGACTGCTGGCAATAAGCTATCCTGCTCTTTTTTTAGCGCAATTTGTTTCATCGGTTTATAAAGTTCATAAGGATCTTTATCTGGTGCCAAAAGCTGTAAGCTGTCTTTTGAAGGTAGTTCGACATTGACACTCATGCGATCAGCTAAATAACCCAAACGTTCAATTAACAAACTATCGGCTCCTGGGATAGCTTTGACGTGAATATAACCACGAAATCCTTTTTCAAAACGCAAAATTTCCAACGTTTTAATCATCAACTCACAGGTATAATCAGGAGATTTTACAATCGCTGAACTTAAAAATAAGCCTTCAATATAGTTGCGCAAATAAAAATCCATCACTAAATTTGCTAATTCTGCTGGTTTAAAAGTCGCCCGTGGGCGTAAATTGGAACGCCGATTGACGCAATAATGACAGTCAAAAATACAAGCATTACTAAATAAGACTTTTAATAACGAAACACAACGCCCGTCAGCAGTAAAAGAATGACAAATTCCCGCAGCAGCAGTGCTCCCAATCGTTCCACTACGACTTGTGTCACTAACTCCGCTACTGGAACAGGAAACATCGTACTTAGCGGCATCGGCTAAAATTTTAATTTTCTTCGTCAAATCCATCGCGTTCTCCTCCCTTTATAAAACCGAACGTATGTTTGTATTTTAACAAGAAAAAAGACGCCTGTCAAAAGACGTCTGTTGCAAAATAACGCAATGATATTTGGTATCTATACTCATTTGAAAGTAACAATACGATTTAATAAAGAGCCTTAAAAATTAACTGATTGTTTACAAAATCAGTTCGTATAAATCACACGTATCTGTCCCACGATCATCAAAAGCACGTAACTCTTTTCTTTCCCGCCACTGATAGCCACACTTTTCGTATAAGCTTTTAGCAGGAAGGTTAGCGGCAAAAACATCTAAACGAATCGCCTGACATTGTTTGGCTAAAGCGACTTCTTTGGCACAAGCAAGTAAACTTTTACCTATTCCTTGTCCTTTGTAATCATGATCGGCTAGCAGCGTGTGGATTACTAAAAATTCAGTATCTGAAAGTGTGCGATCTTCCCAAGCGATTTCACTATATTCCGCTTCATGAGTATGATTCAAAATAACGCTTCCAACAATTTCATCAGCAATTGTTGCGAGATAGAGTTCCTCGTTTGTTAAAGCTTTTGTTACATCCGCAACCACAGGATAAACTGCCGGTATCCAACTGACTACGGGATAGTCAATTTGTGGCATCACTTTGTTAAAAAAAGCTACGACTGCCGCTTTTTCCTTTGCTGTTGCCAAATGAGTTTTGACTTCCATCTACTCACCTTCTTTTCCAATTTTCTCACTAGTTTAAATCAACTATACCACGTCATTTCTTTTGATGACATAGCGCTTTATTCAAAAAGCTGAAAATAAATAATAGTAACAAATTTTCCCCACTGAAATTTGCTACTATTATTTGTTTTTAACTTGATTGGCGGCAAAATAATCCCCATTGTATTTTGCTTCTCTTTTTTGAATAACTTTTTGAGCCAAGTTCGCCCAATCTAACGGTCGTGGGGGCGCAAGCCAAACCACACAATCCTTCTGACAAATTGCCCCTAATTCTCGGGAATCCGTCAATAAAATATCCGCGGTGTCAATATCTGTAGTAATTTTAGCTCCGACTTGTTGAAAAAAATCGAGGTTTTGGGTAATAAATTGGTTATACAAATGTCCATAAGAAAAATCAACGTACACGTTGACAGCTTTTAACAACAAATGCTTGGGAAATACAGCTAAAATCAAAAACAAATACTGAAGCAGCAAATTTTTCTTCTTTTGATATAACTCAGGAAATACGTTTTGAATACTCGTCAGATAATCCCGACAAAATGCCAATACACCAGGATAGTTTTGCTGAAAGTAAATAATATTAATCTCTGGTTGAATACTTTCATAAGCGGCGCTTGTTTCCAATAATTGAAAATGCAAAAAATTACAACGGGCGATAAATTCAGCTTGACTGGCTTTATCTGTTTGTAACTTGGGAAAAGAGGCTAACAATTGCTGCCTTAAATTTTGACTCCACTGCGTAATTTTAGCACTCTTTTCCAAATGAAATGACATCCCCACTTCTTTTAAAAATGTGCCGTAATAACAAATATAAGCCGCAACTTCCGCGGTCCGCACGGCTGGTGGTAAACGGTAAAAAAAGGGTGTCGCTTCTTCTTTTTTTATAAATTCAGTCGGTAGTAGTTCTATTTGCTGTTCTTCTACATAACGTTCTTGTTGGATACGCAGATTCGTCACATAAAGATAATGCATCAGCTTAATTTTTTGATGAATTGTCATGTTGGCTTTTTCTAACGTGGCTAACTTGGTTTCAATGATGCTTTTATCGGCTGAAGTGTAACAATCTTGCAAATTTTTAAAAATACGGGCAAAAATTTCAGTTAAAAATAACCGCACATTCTTTTCACTGTTACCACTTAACCGAAATTTCTTATCAATCGTCATTCCAAATTTACTTAAATAACCATTTAATTTTTTATAATTACTATGGGCAATCGGATAACTAATCATCTTTTTTTCAGAAAGTTCATTCAAGGATTTGAATTGTCCTAAAGCAGAACCAGCCAGTATTTGAAAACTGATAGAAGCCGCGACATACTTTTCCAACAAGCTCTCTGAACTAGCAGCACCGGTAATTTCCATCTGTAAGAAGGGTTCCTCAATAAAAATATGAATTTCTTCAGCTAATTGGTAGTGCTCCAAGTCTAAAATAAGTTGATCAATCAAACTTTTTAACACATAATTTGATATTCCTAAGTCCTCCATCAACTCTTTTTTAGGGATGGCAAAATAAGGGCTGCGTTCCAATTTTTTTAAGAGCTGATATTTACGCCATTCTTCTTTTGCTAAAAATTCAGCCAGCAAATTCATTCCCCCTTGTTACCAATTGCAGGCTTTGATCGCCGTATAATACTAATCCCGATAATAAATAGGCGCTTTGCGCAATTTCCGTCCACTCATTTATGGCACTGCCAGCTTGAGAATTGCCTTCTGGTGGCAATGTTGCAATTGCCTTGGGCGCAAAAAACTCATCATCTAAAATTAAAACATTATTTTTCCCTTGGGCATGATAAGGTGGTATATACGCAGGATTTTCTGCCCATTTGGGAGTTCTTTTACTTTTTAGTGTCGGATTTTGTAACGTAGCATAACTACTATTTTCTGCTAATACTTCTTTATTCTTTCCTGATTGTGACACTACTTTTTGGGGCGGAGATTTAACTGTTTGGTCTTTTTTATGCTCCAATTCCAGTTGTCCACTAGTTTTTTGGTCATTTTGCTGATCTTGATTATCTGCTTGTCGCGCTTCTTCATTTGCAATCGGCGTAATCGCATTTTTAGGATCTAATGGGTCATAAATCACTGTTTGCGCCAAAGCGTGTTCGGAAAACAAGAAAACCGACGCGCCCAATGCTAAAAATACAGAGTATGTCCTTTTTTTCATTCTATCCCCCCTCATTTGGAACTAATTCTTTTAATCGTGATAATCCCCAGTAAAAGACAAAGCAAAAGTGACAGAACTACAAAAAGTACATAACCTTGATTGTAACGCTGATTTTTTTGCACAATCGTTTTTTCCTGTTTCTTTATTTGCGCAAGATTTGACGTGCTTTTTTGTACTTGTTGTCCTCGTACGACAAAACGCCATTGCGTTTGTGTCGGTTTATCACAAGTGATTAACGTAATTTCTGTTTGCTGGTGATCATCTAAAACTTGTAGTTCGGTTTGATGCACCAATTGGGTTTCTTTTACCACGTATTGATAAATTTCCCCTTCGTAACGTAAATAAATCATATCGCCCACTTGAATTTGCAATAATTTACCAAATAATAAATTATCGCGACCTAAATGATGACCGATCAACACCATATTATGGTTTTGCGGCTGGCGTTCCGGAAATAGACTACCAGCACCAATTAGTAAATTTTGGTTTGTAATGCCATTAAAAACGGGAACACTCATTTCTAAAGTCGGAATGAGGATATTTCCTGTTGCCAAAAAAACAGTATCTTTTTTGAAAGTCAAAACATCAGCCAAATCCGGTGGCTGCACTGCTTCAAGGGAAACAGGACTTGACACTTCCGTAACAGAAGTTGTAGTAACTGTAGTATTTTCTGTTTGATAAATCAGTAACGCTTGCTTTAAAAAGGGTAAAAAAAGCAAAAAAACCGCCACACAATACAATAAGATTAGACTAATCCGGATCTTTGGTTTCATCATCTTCTTTATTTTTCTTTCTGCGCCAAATCAAAACGATTAAAATGATCAGTAGTAATAGCAGTAAACCAATGAGAATATACAACCAAGTGTAGTCCTTTTTAATCGTAACGTCGGTGTCATTTAATTTTTTGGCTACTTCTGCTTTAATTTCAAAGTCTTTTGCTAGTACCCAGTGATATTCATATTTGGTTTTGGCTTCGTCACCTTTCAACTGGTATTGCCCCTTTGGATTTTCTTGTCCGAAGGCTTCTATTTTCATCGTATATTGACCTGCTTTTAATGGCTCACCATTTAAAGCAACGCCTAAATTAAAATTAGAATTAGGGGCCATTTGCATTCCAACTTGTTCTGAGGTGAAAAGTACTTTGTCACTACCCTTTTTTGTAATGGTCGTTTTGGTTGCCAATTGATTTAAATAAGTAGGCTTTGGATTTTGCAAATTTCCTTCAATCACATTTCGAGCGTTACGCTGATTAGCTGCTACTTGCGTTAATTTTAAATCTGGGGCGCCATTTTTCGTTGTTTGGCGCATCAAAAGTGCTACAACATACGAGTACTCATTTTTTATGGCTAAACCTTTATCTGCTTTTTTGGTTTCGTCCTTATTTTCATCCGCTACTTTTTCTTTAAAAGTAATCCCACCAGCGATGACACCGGAAAACTTTTCATTGGGCATTTGGACTTTCACTTTATATTCCGCAGCAGAATGAGGCGCTAGTGTTATTTCGTTTGGTGCTTTTGTAAAGTCTTTTATATTATATTGAAGCGTTTGATCGGCTTTAATGGCATTTTGACTATATTCCACTACGCCATTACTGTTAGTTGTGGCACTATTAATTTGTGCTTCAACGACAACTTTTTGAGCCGTATCATTGCGTAAGGTCACGGTCAATTCGTCTGTTTGGTTTGGTGCTAACAACAAATCAAAGTATGTTTTATTTTTATCAATTTGATTAGCCGAAGCCTGTGGTGTAACGGCAAAATTAAATTCCGAAGCAAAACTTGTCTGAGGCAAGATGCCACAACAAAAAACGACGGCAATCAGTAAAATTAACTTTTTAAACTTCATTTCTTTTAATCCTTTCAATAAAAAAGTGATAGATAACACAGAAGACCCGAACAAGGTAGAAGAAAGACACACCTTTAAACAAGTAAACTTCTTGTAGGCTTCATTTCATTCTCCCTTATTCGGGAATAATTATTCCATTGTGTTAGATATTACTTTTTAATGCTTTTAATTACCCGGTGCATCCGTTAAAACCCAAGTAAATGTTGTCGTATATTCTTTAGCGTATTTGGTAGTAGAACCAGGTACGCTTAGTTCAATACTGTCAGCGGCAGTTGCGGCATCTGTACCCCAATCTAATAGATATGTTCCAGCCCCTTGACCTGCTTTAGCAGCCATAACATCTTGTAATGCTCCATCCGGATCTGCAACAATTGTCGCTTTTCCTGTGGGTTTAGCCGAATCAGAAGCCGTAACGACATTCCCGTTTTTAAACGTAATTTCCGCTCCTGTTAACACTTCATCATCGGCGGTTTTAAATTGGTGATTTTGTTTCATTTGTAGCGTCCAGCCAGCTTCTGTTCCGCGATTATCGGTCACTTGAACGAAGTTAGGGCCAGTTTTTTCTACACCGTCTTTATCCAAATATTTTTGAGCTTTTGCTTTATAGACTTCATTTTTTGAAGTGATTTTTTGAGAACCAAAATCTAAACTTGAAGCATAGTCAATCGATAACGGACCCGCTGTGCCGGGATTAGGACCGTTTGGATCAGTTGGATCCACGGGTTTAACTGGATTAGTTGGATCGATTGGATCAACCGGATCGGTAATATCATTATTAGGTGTAAAGGTAATAACACCGTTTGAATCATAATTTGCTCCATCTGCAGCAAAAGCAGTGACACCGCTAACTGCCATTCCAGCTAAAATACTTGTTGTTAAAAATAAATAACCCATTTTTTTCATCATTGTATACTCCTTTTAATTAATTTGCAGGTACGTCTGATAAACTCCACGTCAATGTCGTACTATATTTCACAGCATCTTTTGGCGTGCTACCAGGAACTGATAACGTAATAGCTTTTGTCACTTCACTATCTACTTCATTACCATCTTTATCTTTTTCTTTCACTGTTTCAACTGTTCCCCAACGATCAACATAAGTTCCCGCACCTTCACCTGTTTTTGCTGCCATGACTAAACTTTCACTTCCATCTGGATTTAAAGTAATTTCACTAGCAGCCGTTGGATGAATTGCTGTTGAATTACTAGCGACAGTTGGTGCAACAAATTTTACAACTGAACCAGTTAAAGTATCATTTAATGTACTACTAGCTTTGAACTGACCGTTTTGTTTTACTTTTAAAGTCCAGCCGGCGTTATTCCCGCGATTATCTGAAATTTGAACATAGTTAGGCGTTGCACTACGGCCGTCTTTATATTGTTGTGCCCGAGCATAGTACACTTGATCACTGTTAGTGATTTTATTAACACCAAAATCTAAACTTGAAGCATAGTCAATCGATAATGGACCATCTGTGCCAGGATTAGGGCCATTCGGATCGGTGGGATCCACGGGCTCAACTGGATTAGTTGGATCTGGATTAGTTGGATCCACGGGTTTGGTTGGATCTGGATTGGGGATAAATTCGACAACCCCATTTGAGTTATATTCAGCTGTCGTTGCTGCCTGAGAAGCGATGCCTCCCACTAAAGAAAGTGAAACTGCTGTAATTGCTGTAACAGTCATAAAACGAATATTTTTCATCATCATTACTCCTTTTTTAATTCCTTAATGCTAAATTTAACCCTTCGTTATGGAACATTTTTCAACGTCCACGTCAATGCCGTTTGATATTGTTTAGCGTATTTAACTGTTTTACCCGGAACGTGTAATGAAATAGCTTTTGCACCAGTTGTAGCATCACTACCAAAACGATAAAGCCATGTTCCCATTCCCTTTTCTGATTGAGCGGTGATAACATCTATCTCGCTGTTAATCGGTAAAGTAAAACTTAAAAGCGCAGTTGGTGCTAAATCAGCTGATAAATTTGAAACCAATTCCCCTTGTTGAAAAGAAAGTTCTGCGCCTTTTAATAATTGCCCATCTGTCGTCTGAAACTGGGTCGTTTGTTTAACTGCTAAACGCCAGCCACTACCAGTACCACGGATATCACTCACTTGAATGTAATTGGGACCAGCGGCCTTTGTGCCATCAGAAGTAATATATTCTTGGGTCTTGGCGTAATATATTTCATCTGTTGTGGAAATGGCCTGCTGACCAAATTGAAAACTTGAAGCAAAATCTAACGAAAGACTGCCACCAGTTCCTGGTGCTGGACCACTTGGATCAGTAGGATCAATGGGTGCCACTGGTTTTGTTGGATCGGGCAACAGTGGATCTAGTGGTTTTATCAGCGTGCCGCCACTACTTTCATAATTCAAGTGGGTAGCTGTATCTGACGCTTCAGCCTTACTGCCACTAATCAAAATAAAAGTGATGAGACAAAGAAAACTAATGATTTGAAAATTTTTCAGTGTTCCCGCCTCCTTTTAATTTGAAAAAAATTAATACCAACAACCCTACTCCTATTCCTGAGGTAACGTAAGAGGAAGTATCCCCCGTCAATGGAATAATCACATCTTGCCCTTTATAAGTTGGCAAAGCACTGGCATAATTGGGAGCAGGCTTACTAGGTGTCAGATTTTCCGCTTGGTCTGGCTTTTTTGGCTCCTCATTTTGATATTCATATTGCCCATAAAACGAAGTGACACTATTACTATCGTAGTTAACCTCACTGGCAAAAACAGGTAAGGCAGCACAGAACCACCAAATTACGATTACGCTGCTAATTAGTATTTTTTTCATCTACTCACCTAATTTCCTGGAACATCTTCTAGCTGCCACGATAATTTTCCGCTATATTCCCCAATGCGTTGTTTTTCAACTGGAACGGTTAGTTCAAACCCTCTATCACCGGTCCAAGTTGCAGAAATTTCTTTACTGCCATCGCTTGTGAATTCACCGGATTCTACTATTTGGGTAGCTGTTGTAATTTGTTTTTTTCCCAGTGAAGAAGTGTAAGATAATGCGTCTTCTAATGATACCGTCCCGTTTTTTAACGTTTCTGCTTGATGTAAGGTTAGGCGCCAAGGTTTTTTGGCCCCGCCTCTTGTATCTGAAACAATCAGTTTGCCTACAACAGTCGGCTGATAAAGCTGATTTTGATTGGAAACTTGGTTGATACCAAATTCCAACTTATCAGGTACTGCCTCAAGGGATAGATAACCAACGACGGTAACTTTTGTAGCTGCTTTAAAAGTTGCATTCCGATAATTCATATCTGCAACAGGATTAATATTTCCAATCGCATTATTGGTACTTGGTCTTTCGGATTCACTAAGCTGTGTCACGGGACCACTTTGATCTTGTAAAAAAATTTGAATTACATCTCCCCGTGTAAGGTTGAGACTGGAAATGTCAATTTCCCATTTTCCCGTTTCATTTACTACCTGAGGGGGAATTGTTTGTGGCTGACCATTTACTGTTAGTGTTATAATACTGTTAGGCTCTCCAGTACCCGTTAATTTTGTCGTAATACTTTGGATGGCGTCCGAATTATCGACGTTAGCGGGTTCTGGTGGTGTAACATCTAAGACTGTCGTCGCGATGGCCGCAGGTGTTACCCACGGACCTCTTTTCGCAATGCCCGTTATTTCTTCACCAGCTTTTTGAAATTGGGCGGGATTGCTCACGTCTGTATACGTAATATACCCTTCGGAATCTGTCATTAAATTTTCATGTACATTACCGTAAGTATCAGTTAACGTTACATTCGCTTGATTTTCTGAAGCATAAACTGGTATATAATGAATCTCCCCATTTACTAAACCGTTATTATCTGGTACTTCCCCTATGACCACCCGTCCTTTAATCGTACGATCGGCATCTGTGACTGGTGTCCACTCAATTTTAGGATTTTGATTCATCCCTGAAATGCGGCGATAGTTGGCTTGTTTGAACTGTTGTAACCCTGTATCTGAGGTGGTGATAACTTCCCTTGTTCCACTCCCCACAACATTTAGATTTTGGACTTTGGCATACGTTTCACTTGAAGGCCCTAAAACCGGTACCCCAACTTTCCACAGATCAATATCAGAATCCAAAATATTAAAGCTATTTTCACTGCGATTACCATTGGCCACGTTTACCGCACTTTGACTATTATTCAAATTACGCAAATCGTATTGCGCCGGACTATTCAAAGTGAAACTATTCCCCGAACGTGTTATATTACCGGTACCTAAACCGTTTGCAGATAAATTAATTAAAGGCTGGCTACTCGTACCAATAACATAAAAATAACTTCCCGGTTCAGCCATTAAATACGTATTATTATTACTAAAGGCCACCACAGAACCAGAAGCTTGTTTACTCGTTAAATTCACTATCGCTCCTTTTTTAATGGTCATCCCTGCGCCATTATCGTCAAAGCGCACTGCATTTCCTGGCATATCGACGTTAAAGACACTATTCTCTCCTACCGTTAGCGCTAAGTAATGGCTATAAACAGCGGGATAAGTTCGTCCTGACGTCTGCGTTTGGCCTGCTTCCACATGACAATTTTTGCCAATCGTAAATTCTCGTGAGGCACCTGTTGATGTGCTGCTAGCGGTCACGTTGTACCAAAAAACAGAAAAGTTATAATAATTTACGTTTCCCTTATATTCCGTGCCATCTTCCATAATGAAACTACCTAAATAAAAATTTTCCGCTCGTGTATCAATATCCATCTTGCCGTAAACACGAACTTCTGCATGAGAGGCTCGGGCTAAACGTTGCACACCGGGCTCAGTCGTGATATTACCAAAGCGATATTTCCATTTAGCACCATTGGTATAATTCAACCGAGTTCCAACAATATCTTCTGAAGATGCCCCCACGTATCGTTGATTTAAGATAATATCGTGCATATGAAAATTTCCAATCGTATTTTGTGGCGCACCTAATTGAATCGATGAATTTTTAAAATCGACGCGATAACCTTGACCATCAATTTCTAAATCGTTTTTACGGGAATAGCCAGATAAAGAACTATCCGATGAACTAGGATTATCAAAACTCGCTGTTAAAATGATTTTTGTAATGGCTTCATTCCGAATCCCGCTGACAAAATCTGCCCAATTATTCACTTCTGCTTCATTTGCCGCTAAGCGTGCTACTGTTTTAGGTTTTACTACCTTACTTTCACTGGTTTTACTTTGAGTAGAAGAAGTCGTTTTTTCAGTAGTTGGACTCGTAGTATCTAACGCGGAATTGCCTTCTGAGGTGTTTGTCACATCTAAAGCATTGGAACTTGTCGTTGTCTCATCGGTAAGATTACTAGACGTCGATACCTCTTTTTCACTAGTAGAAGCTGTAGTACTTGTTTTTGAACTTTGGGTAGTCGTTTCTGCCCAGCTAAGCGGGGTAATGCAGACATTAGAAATCAAAATAGAAAACAATAATAAAATTTTCATTTTCTTCCGCATCTTTTTCATTCACCTCCTTCACTTTCTAAATAATATCACAGGGATTCTTCTATATTTATATTTTTTTTTATTTAAAATGACATTTTTCTTATAACAAATGTTGAAATAGCTTAACTACAAAAAAACCAAAACTCGTTTTCTTTCAATTTAATCACTTTGATTACAAAAGTTATATTACTGCGATTTCAAAGATACAATCGTCAGATAGCTAGTCTATTTTTCTATTATTTTAAGAACGTTAAAAATAAAATAACAACAAGGCAAACAGAATTTTATGGTAAAATTCAGAAAATTCTAGCTATACCAAAATAAGATTAAATTTTTGTAAAAAAGATGAAAGAAATGCAATTTACACTGAAAAACAGCAGCATTTTCTGTAAAAACAAAATTTCTTTACAAACAAAAAAGGACTCAGCATTAATGCTGAGTCCTTTTTTATCCAATTTTACGCATCAATTTCAGGTGCTTTACCTAAATGAGCTTGAATCATCCAAATTCGTTTTTCTGTGGCTGTTTTAAATTCGATGAAAATATCTTGGGTTGGATCGTCGCCTTCTTCACCAGAAACTTCAATCCCTTTTTGATATAAATCCGCTAAATAGCGATAACCTTTTACTAAAGTAGTCAAACGTTCTTCCATTGTCCGATCCCAACGACCTACTTCATCTGGAATTTTAGTATTGTCAGCCATTTCTTTTAAAGTAGAGAATGGCGAGCCATCTAATGTGATTAAACGTTCAGAAATTTCATCTAATTGTGCGTTCACATCATCCATGAAATCATCCATCATTGGATGTAATGTTAAGAAACCTGGTCCTCGCATATACCAGTGTGTTTGATGAATAACCATAGACATTTGACTTAAATCTGCCACTAATTGGTTTAATACTTCTTTTGTTTTTGCAAATTTCATTTCGCATCCTCCTTCAAATTGTTTACATTAAAATGATAGTACGAAATTAAGAAAAAGTACAACAAAACACTTCAAGCGTTATTTCAAATAAAAGGCGACTTTAGAAAAATAAGTGAATTTGTAGAATTTTACCTGAAAATCCCACGTTAAAAAAAGTGTTCCTTGTTTTTTTAACAAGGAACACTTTTTTTATTTCAACTCATCTTGGACTTCTTTTACTACCTCTGCCATCGCTTTGTTCCATTCATCTGTAAGGGCCTCTTGATCTTTAACCCCTGCTACAAAAGCAAAATATAAATTATTAATTTGTTCTCTTTGTCCCCTGACAATCGTCCATTTGTCTTTTTCAGGTTTCATTTCTATCATAATCGGCACGGCTTTTTCTTTGGCTTTGGCTTTTTGAATATTTTCCTTTAATAAAGCAAGCGTTTCTTCGATTATTTTATTTTGATCGCTTGCTAGTTTATTGTCTGCAATCATTTTTTTAGTTATTCCTTTTGAAGTTTCTTTCATAATCGCAGCAAAATCCAAGCCTTTGACTTCATAAGTAACATTGGAAATTTTGCCAGCTTCTTTGATTTTTATGGTGTAGGAAGTCACTTCTTTAATTTGTTTATTCAATAAATCTGTTAACTCATCCGCCTTTTCTTCTGGTACCACATCTCCAACACTGATTAGTCCGGCGGTGAAATTATCTTTAAAGTTCTTCTCATTTTCTTTAAAACCTTCATTTAGTTCTTCACCGTTAGCAAAATTTTCGGTAAATTTTTCGGTATCCTTATCGTACACTACACGATCAACAAATAATTTTCCTGCATCTTCTGCCGGAATAGCGCGACTACAACCACTTAAAATAAACGCCATTAAAACCATCAAAAAAATACTACGCTTTTTCATTTTCATCCACCTCTTTTTTTGATCCTTACAACAAGTTTTACAAATTTTTCTGCCCGTCACATAATCAATTCACTTTTATTATTCTTTGATAGAAAATTGTTTTACCAACTATTGCGCTATCTCAGTTAATCTTCATCCTAATAAAATTGTGCCAATTTTTTTGCGTATCTGCTTTTGAAAGGAGAATTGCTATGACATTTATTATCGGATGTTGTTTTGGTTCATTTGGCTATCTTCTCATAACCCGGCATATGGCAGGAATTTCTTCGACATGGCCGCCTTCTCATTGTACAGCTTGTAAAAGTAAGCTAACGTGGTACGAACTGATTCCCCTCTTCAGCTTTTTAATCCAAGCTGGACGCTGTCGCCATTGTCATGTCAAATTTTCCAGCGCTTATTTTTGGGCAGAATTGAGTTGTGGACTACTTTTTATGCTTTGTATCCCCAACAACTTCCCCACTATCGCAACTTATTTACTTTTATTTTGGCTTTACAGCGCATGGTTATTAAGCATCGTTGATATTTATACGCAAACATTAGATAGCAAAATCTTTTTTTGGACAACTTTACTGCTGTGGTGCGCTCAGTTTAGCTTACATTCAGTCTTTCATTGGGAAACGCTACTTTATTGTGGATTTTTCGCCTGCTTTTTTCTCCGTTATTATCAAAATAAAATGGGAGCTGGCGATTTATATTTATTACTTGCTTGGAGTCCTTGGCTTTCTTTTTACCAGTTCTGCTTACTGTTACTAATTAGCAGCAGCTTGGGTTTGCTTTACTTTTTAGGTGCCAAAATAGCAAAAAAACATACCGACACGCTGCCCTTTATCCCTTTTTTAAGTGGGGGATTATTTGTGGTTTCATGTGTGCTTAAAAACTTTTGATTGTCTTTATTTTATCATGAGATGTAAATTGCTGCAGTTTTTGACTATCTTCTCATTTCTATTTTCTCGTCTTTTCATCTTGGCACCCTTAGGCTAAAATGATAGAGAAAGGACGTGAAAGCCTGTGATCGATTTGAATCAAGTCTTAACCTTCACCGAAGCAGCTCAAAAATGGGGATTAGCCAACGGCAGTACCATCCGACAAGCTGCCTTGCGGGGCAAATTTCTTGACGGTGAAGTTCGTAAAAGCGGCACCGTTTGGTTAACAACTTACGATGCGATGGTTCGCGTTTTTGGTTTTCCACCACAGGAAAATTTACGTTTGAGTTTAAACGCTTTAACCAAAGGACTGCAAGAAAATAAAGCAGACCAACTCAAAGTTATTCAAGCTGCTTTAAAATCTGGGAAACAACTTCAAATCACAGAATATATTTTAGGTAAAGAACGCATTTTATATCTTTTTCAACACGAAAAAGATTTTTTACAGTGGATACGTGTAGCGAATCTTTTACCCCCAACTGATAATATTCAAAAATGATTTGCGCGGCTTTAATTGTATATTTTCATGTAACGCGACACTTTTTTGAGTTGCTGCGGCTGTGTATTGCTCTACTGTTAGTAAAAAGTCAGTCACCAAATCTTTTTCAAAGCTGTCTTTTACTTCTTCAAAAGAAGGGCTAAAAACAGGAATTTGATACTCCTCAAACCATTTTAGTTTTTTTTCAAAACCTAAATAAGCGGCTGGCATTAACCATACGCCATCAATTCGCCGCGTAATTTGCGCTATCTCTTCTTCTTTAATTTGGCCACCGTTGCAAAATAACAATCGCAAACAAACATCTTCTTGCGGTTGAAAATCATAAAGTCCGATCAGAGAAAAACGCTCGGTCGAAAATAGAATTTCTTGCTTTTCCCATTGGCTAAATTGTTTTTTAAAATAATTCTCCTGACTACTGCCTCCCACTACTAGTATTTCAATATCCTTATCCTGTGCTTTGGTAACTGTGACCATATCCGATTGATAAGCTCTTTTTTCATCTAAAAAAATTAATTCTTCTAAAAGTAAATCATAAGCATCATAAGCGTTCATTTTTCCAAAGATTTTCATAGGAATATCTTTCACAATAGTTGGAAAATTCTTTAACAACTTTTGGATTGATTCCGTTAAAAATCGTACTTGCGGCGCTACAAAAACCACATCAAATAATCGCCCAAAATCATCAACCGTATTTTGGGTAATCATACCGATACCCCCATACACAAAGACTAGATCATAGGTATTGCCATATTCGCGCCGTTTTACAAAAGCTGTTGTTGCATCGGTAAATACTGCACTCAAATTTCCTTGCTTGGCAATTTCTTTTACCATTTTTTGGCAAAACATACTGGAAGTACCGCCACCAGAACAGCCAACGTAAATAAACATCTCCACTCCACCTCTTTGTCACGAATTCGTTACAAAGAGTATAGCATAATTTGCTTTTTTTCGGCTAAATATGTTTTTTTGCGTTAAAAAGGAGAAACTCTTTAAAATTTTTGAGACAGCCACAAACTAACTTTTAACCAAATAAAAAGACCTCCTGTTTAAAACAGGAGGCCCTCAAATTAGTCTTGGTTATTTAATGCATCTTCAGCAGCCATTTGTGCTTCGATGTCAGAAATACTGTAGACATTTTCAGAAGCCACAGTGACTTCTTTTGGTTCCATATTGCGGTAACGAGCCATACCAGTACCAGCAGGAATAATTTTCCCGATGATAACATTTTCTTTTAGACCTAGTAATGGATCACGTTTGCCACGAATAGCAGCGTCTGTTAACACCCGTGTTGTTTCTTGGAATGACGCAGCAGATAAGAAACTGTTTGTTTCTAATGATGCTTTGGTAATCCCTAGTAACACTGGACGAGATGTTGCTGGTACGCCACCGGCAACCAATGTGTTGTAGTTTTGGTCTTTAAAGTCGGCAATATCTAATAATGTACCTGGTAAGATTTCGGTATCACCTGGGTCCATTACGCGAACTTTACGCAACATTTGACGAACCATAACTTCGATATGTTTATCGCCGATTTCTACCCCTTGCATACGGTAAACACGCTGTACTTCACGTAACAAGTAGTTTTCAACAGATAAAACATCGCGAACTTGTAACAATTGTTTAGGATCGATTGAACCTTCAGTTAGAGGTGCACCACGATGGATGTAATCTCCTTCTGCCACTTTCATACGGGCTGTATAAGGAACAGTATATGTCCGTGTGTCAGTCGTTCCTTTGATTGTAACTTCTTTACTGCGAGTTGCAGCATCTTCAGCGATTTCAATGACTTCACCAGTAACTTCAGTGATGACAGCTTGCCCTTTTGGATTACGGGCTTCAAAAATTTCTTGGACACGAGGAAGACCTTGAGTAATATCGTCTCCGGCAACCCCACCGGTATGGAATGTACGCATGGTTAACTGAGTACCTGGTTCACCGATTGATTGGGCAGCGATTGTACCAACTGCTTCACCAACTTCAACTTCAGCACCAGTTGCCAAGTTACGGCCATAACAATGTTTACATACACCATGTTTAGTATTACATGTGAAGACAGAACGAATTGAAACAGTTTCAATCCCTGCATCAACGATTTGACGTGCGATATCTTCTGTAATTAAATCATCAGAACCGATAATCATTTCGCCAGTTTCAGGATTTACAACTGATTTACGTGTATAACGTCCCACCAAGCGTTCTTCTAGTGATTCAATGATTTCGTTACCTTCGCGAATTGCGCTGATATCTAAACCACGGTCTGTACCACAATCTTCTTCACGAATGATAACGTCTTGAGCTACGTCAACTAAACGACGTGTAAGATAACCAGAATCGGCAGTCTTCAAGGCGGTATCGGTCATCCCTTTACGGGCACCGTGAGTGGAGATGAACATTTCCAAGACTGATAATCCTTCACGGAAGTTTGAGATGATTGGCAATTCCATGATTCGACCATTTGGCGCTGCCATCAATCCACGCATACCAGCAAGCTGTGTAAAGTTGGAGATGTTACCACGGGCACCAGAGTCACTCATCATGAAGATTGGGTTTTTAGCATCTAAGGACTCCATCAATTTTTGTTGAATTTCATCTTTAGCCGCATTCCAAACACCAATAACGCGTTCATAACGTTCATCATCTGTAATCAAACCACGACGGAATTGTTTGGTAATTGTTTCAACTTGTTTGTGGGCATTTTCAATGATGTCATGTTTTTCAGCTAATACCATGATATCGGCAATACCAACTGTAATACCAGCATGAGTTGAATGTTTGTAACCTAAGTCTTTCATGCGGTCTAACATTTTAGAAGTTTCCGTAACTTTGAAACGTTTGAAGACTTCCGCAATGATATTTCCTAAGTTTTTCTTCTTGAATGGTCCAACCAGTTCTTGTTCTTTAATGAAGGTTGGAATATCAGTTCCAGCTTCTACAAAGTATTTATCTGGCGTTTGGATTGTCAAGTTAAAGTCAGTTGGTTCGTTTAGGTAAGGGAATTCTGGTGGCATAATCGAGTTAAAGATTACTTTACCAACTGTCGTTACCATCAAACGATTTTTTTGTTCTTCAGTGAATGGTTTGTCCCCTAGAGTTCTTGGGTTAACCGCAATTCGTGAATGTAAATGCACATAGCCATTACGCCATGCCGTTACAGCTTCATCCATATCGCGGAAGATCATACCTTCACCTTCACGTCCATCTTCTTCCATCGTCAAGTAGTAGTTCCCTAAGACCATATCTTGAGAAGGGGTTACAACTGGTTTACCATCTTTTGGATTCAAGATGTTTTGTGCCGCTAACATTAACATCCGCGCTTCTGCTTGCGCTTCGTCATTTAACGGTACGTGAACAGCCATTTGGTCACCATCGAAATCGGCATTGTAGGCTTCACACACTAATGGGTGCAAACGAATAGCACGGCCTTCAACTAAGACTGGTTCAAAAGCTTGGATACCTAATCTGTGCAAAGTAGGTGCCCGGTTCAATAGAACTGGGTGTTCTTTGATTACGTCTTCTAAAACGTCCCAGACTTCTTCTTCCATCCGTTCGATTTTACGTTTGGCATTTTTGATATTTGAAGCAATTTCTCTTTGAACCAATTCTTTCATGACAAATGGTTTGAATAGTTCAATTGCCATTTCTTTTGGCAAACCACATTGATACATTTTCAAGAAAGGTCCAACGACGATAACAGAACGACCAGAGTAGTCAACACGTTTCCCTAATAAGTTTTGACGGAAACGACCTTGTTTCCCTTTCAACATATGAGAAAGTGATTTCAATGGGCGATTACCAGGGCCTGTAACTGGACGGCCACGACGACCATTATCGATTAACGCATCAACAGCTTCTTGTAACATCCGTTTTTCGTTTTGCACGATAATAGAAGGTGCATTTAAATCTAATAAACGTTTTAGACGGTTGTTACGGTTAATTACACGACGGTACAAGTCATTTAAGTCACTCGTTGCAAAACGGCCACCTTCTAATTGCACCATTGGGCGTAAATCTGGTGGGATAACAGGAATAACGTCCATTACCATCCAACTTGGTTTATTACCAGATTTGCGGAAAGCTTCTAAGATGTCTAAACGGCGGATTGCCCGTGTCCGTTTTTGACCAGAAGCAGTTTTTAATTCTTCTTTTAATTCAGCTGCTTCGCCATCTAAATCAACGCTGTCTAACAATTGTTTAATTGCTTCAGCACCCATAGCGGCAGTGAACGTTTGACCGTATTGATCCCGTTTTTCACGGTATTCTCTTTCAGTCAATAATTGTTTTTTCTCTAATGAAGTATCGCCTGGATCAATTACGACATAAGAAGCGAAGTAAATAACTTCTTCTAATGCCCGTGGACTCATGTCTAAAACTAAGCCCATCCGTGATGGGATACCTTTGAAATACCAAATATGTGAAACCGGAGCAGCTAATTCAATATGACCCATACGTTCACGACGTACTTTTGAGCGGGTTACTTCCACGCCACAACGGTCACAGACGATGCCTTTGTAACGGATCCGTTTGTATTTACCACAAGCACATTCCCAGTCTTTAGTAGGACCGAAGATGCGTTCGTCAAACAAACCTTCCCGTTCCGGTTTTAGCGTGCGGTAGTTGATGGTCTCAGGTTTTTTTACTTCCCCGTATGACCAGCTTCTGATTTTCTCAGGAGATGCCAGACCTATTTGCATGCTTTCGAATTTATTTACATCGATCAAAAGGGGTTCCCTCCATTTCATTTCTAGCGGGTTGCAACTGAATATAAACGTAAGCTTTTAAGGGAGTTTTGACACTTAGACGTTTGGTACGAAAAAGTGTCAAAGTCTCCGTTAAATGAAACTATTCAACGTCTTCGGCAGTTTCGATTTCTTGATTCAAATCTTCTTCTGCAGTTTTTTCTTCAGCGGCAGCTGCCTGTTCAACTTCTTTAGCAGATTGTTGTTCGGCGAATTTCGTCAAAGCATCTACTGTAATTAAATCATCATCGTCGTCATCCATATCACGAAGTTCAATTTCTTCGTCTTCAATATCAAGGACGCGCATATCTAAACCTAATGATTGTAATTCTTTCACTAATACGCGGAAGGATTCTGGTACACCAGGTTTTGGAATTGGTTCACCTTTGACGATTGCTTCGTAAGTTTTCACACGACCCACAACGTCATCTGATTTATACGTTAAGATTTCTTGTAAGGTATATGCTGCACCGTAAGCTTCCAGTGCCCAAACTTCCATTTCCCCGAAACGTTGTCCACCAAACTGCGCTTTACCACCCAATGGTTGTTGGGTAACAAGTGAGTATGGTCCAATTGAACGGGCATGCAATTTATCGTCAACCATGTGGGCTAGTTTAATCATGTACATAACCCCAACGGAGATACGACCATCAAATGGTTCACCAGTACGGCCATCGTAAAGGACAGTTTTGGCATCACTTGCCATTCCTGCTTCTTTAACAGTTGCCCAAACATCTTCATCGTTGGCACCATCAAATACTGGTGTTGCAACGTGAATACCTAATTGACGTGCAGCCATCCCTAAGTGTAATTCCAATACTTGTCCGATGTTCATCCGTGATGGCACCCCTAAAGGATTCAACATGATGTCAACCGGTGTGCCGTCTGGAAGATATGGCATATCTTCTTCTGGCATAATTCGAGATACAACCCCTTTATTACCGTGACGACCGGCCATTTTATCCCCTTCATGGATTTTACGTTTTTGCACGATATAAACGCGCACTAACATATTAACCCCTGGTGATAATTCATCGCCTGCTTCACGGGTAAAGATCTTCACGTCGTGGACAATACCGCCACCGCCATGAGGAACTCGTAGAGAAGTATCGCGAACTTCGCGAGCTTTTTCACCGAAGATTGCGTGTAATAAACGTTCTTCAGCTGATAATTCTGTCACACCTTTTGGCGTAACTTTACCAACTAATAAGTCACCGTCTTTAACTTCAGCACCAATGCGGATAATCCCCATTTCGTCTAAGTTCTTCAACGCGTCTTCCCCTACGTTTGGAATTTCGCGGGTAATTTCTTCAGGCCCTAATTTTGTATCACGAGCTTCTGATTCATATTCTTCAATATGAATGGAAGTATAAACATCATCTTTCACCAAACGACGGCTCATGATGATGGCATCTTCATAGTTGTAACCTTCCCAAGTCATGAAGGCAACTAAGACGTTTTGACCTAGCGCCATTTCGCCATTTTCCATTGAAGGTCCGTCTGCTAAGATATCACCTTTTTCAACTTCTTCCCCTAGTTTAACTAGTGGACGTTGGTTGTAGCTAGTACCTGAGTTTGAACGACGGAATTTTGTTACAGCGTAAACATCTAATGCACCGTCTTCACGACGAACACGAATTTCAGATGCATCACAAAATTCAACAACACCTGGGTTTTTACATAATAAAGCAGCACCTGAGTCATGAGCTGATTTATATTCCATCCCAGTCCCAACCCATGGTGATTTAGGATTAATCAACGGTACAGCTTGACGCTGCATGTTGGCACCCATCAAGGCACGGTTGGAGTCATCGTTTTCTAAGAAAGGAATACACGCAGTCGCAACGGCAACTACTTGTTTTGGTGATACGTCCATGTAATCAACTTTGTCGATTGTAACTTCTAAGTTTTCAGAAGTCGCACGGGCCATAACCAATTCTTCTTTAAACGTACCATCTTCATTTAATGGGCTATTTGCTTGGGCAACAACGTAATGGTCTTCAATATCGGCTGTTAAATAGTCGATTTGATCAGTTACGCGACCTGTTGCACGGTCAACCCGACGATATGGTGTTTCAATAAAGCCATATTTATTTACTTTAGCGTAAGATGCCAAGCTATTGATCAACCCGATGTTTGGACCTTCAGGCGTTTCAATTGGACACATACGACCATAGTGAGAATAGTGAACGTCTCGCACTTCATAACCGGCACGATCCCGGGTCAAACCACCAGGCCCTAAGGCTGATAGACGACGTTTATGCGTTAACTCACCTAATGGGTTTGTTTGGTCCATGAACTGTGACAACTGAGAAGAACCAAAGAATTCTTTGATACTTGCTACAACTGGACGAATATTAATTAATTGTTGTGGTGTTAATGTTTCGGTATCTTGAATTGACATCCGTTCACGTACCACACGTTCCATCCGAGCTAAACCAATCCGGAATTGGTTTTGTAACAATTCACCAACTGAACGAATACGACGGTTACCTAAGTGGTCGATATCATCCACATTGCCGATACCTTCCATTAAGTTAAAGAAGTAACTCATCGAAGCGATAATATCAGCCGGACGAACTGTTTTAACAGTCGCATCAGGATAGCCATTACCAATCACATTTACTTCCCGTTCTGGATCTTTTGGAGAAAAGACTTTAATCACTTGTACGGTCATTGGTTCTGTTACAACACCATCTTCTGAAGGATAGTAAGTTACAGCATTCAAGCCGTTTTCTAAGAACGGTGCTAATTTGTCCATTTCTTGGTGAGACAAAACAGTCCCTTTTTCAACGATGATTTCGCCTGTTTCAGGGTCAACCAATGTTTCTGCTAGGGTTAAGTTCAATAGACGTGTTTTAAGGTCTAATTTTTTGTTTACTTTGTAACGACCAACGTTGGCAAGGTCGTAACGTTTTGGATCAAAGAAGCGGGCATTTAAAAGGTTACGAGAACTGTCGGCTGTTTTTGGTTCGCCTGGACGTAGTCGTTCGTAAATATCTTTTAAGCCTTCTTCAGTACGAGAATCACTTGCATTTTTGTGTAAGTCTTTTTCAATTGTGTTGCGTAATGACAAGCTTTCGCCAAAAATTTCCAGAATAGTATCATCTGAGCCAAAACCTAAAGCACGGACTAAAACTGTTAATGGAATTTTGCGTGTGCGGTCAATCCGAACATAAGAAATGTCTTTAGCATCTGTTTCCATTTCCAACCATGCACCACGGTTAGGAATAACAGTTGAGCCAAAACCTTCTTTACCATTTTTATCTACTTTACCGTGGAAATAAACACCCGGTGAACGTACCAACTGAGATACGATAACCCGTTCAGCACCATTGATGATAAAAGTTCCTTGTTCAGTCATTAATGGGAAATCACCAAAGAAAACTTCTTGTGATTTGATTTCGCCTGTTTCACGGTTAGTCAAACGTAATGTAACGTGTAGTGGCGCAGAGTAGTTTGCATCATGCGCACGAGCTTCTTCAACTGTGTATTTTGGTTCCTTTAAGTCGTAATCAACAAATTCCAGTGACAAATTACCGTTAAAGTCATCAATTGGTAAGATATCTTCAAACATCTCACGCAAACCTTCATCTAAAAACCATTGGTAAGAGTCGGTTTGAATTTCAATCAAATTCGGTAATTCCAATACTTCACTGATTCTAGCGTAACTTCTACGTTCGCGATGTTTCCCGTATTTTACTACGTGTCCAGCCAAGCTCTTCACCCCTCAAAAATTTCTTTCAAAAAGGCTATCCAACTTTCGTTACAAAAAGATTACAAATATTAAACTTTCGTAACAAAAAGCATTTTTTGCGGCTTTTGGGCATAAAAAAAACCAAAAGATAGAACGTTCAAATTGACCTTTCTACTTTTGTTTTCCTATGGCAAAGCCGAAACGGACAATAGATCGTTCCTGCTTCCTTCTTTTCATCAGATAGTTTTTGCTCTGTCGATTATACAGACGAAATGTTATTTTGTCAATGGCGCTAAGCAAATCCTGCCGTTTTCCTTAATACTTTGTTAATAAAAAAGTTTTATCACATCTCACCTTGATAATTTGCGCCGAATATATCAAATTTTTCCTGTTTTTTAGTTAGTCGCCTTCATTTTCAGTAAGTGTTAAAAATGTTGGAACTTTTTTAGTGAGAATACTCTTACTTATTTCTATTACTTCTAATTTAAAAAAGCTACATTTCCCATAAAAATGCAACCGTTTTAAACAAATTGCAATTCTTGTTCAATAATTAACAATTTTTTCGTGACATTTCATAAAAAATATTGTTCAATAGGGGTACTTTTATATTTGAATATTTTATTTGGAGTGTTTTTTTATGGAACGTATTAGCGGTCTTTTATTTTGGATTCCTGTTGCACTTTTTTTGATAATATCTGCCTTCTTTATTAAGTGGGATCGTCATAAAGCCATCTTAGCTTTTTTACTAGTACTGTTATTGTTTTTCTTTCGCCAAGTATTACATCACCGTCATTTTGAATCGCCGACATTACTAGTAATTCGCATTGGCTGTCTTTTTGTTTCTTTTTTGGCGTTAATCCTTTATCTTTTATATGACCATAAAAATCGATAGGAGGTTTTTTAGTGACCACAAAAGATCAAGTTCTTCAACTTTTAAAACAAAGTCACGACACCTTATCAGGTGAAAAAATTGCCCAACATCTAGCAATTTCACGAACTGCCGTCTGGAAAGCCATCAAAGAGTTAGAAAAAAGTGGCTATGTCTTTGAACACGCAAAAACAGGCTATCGCTACTTACCCCAAGATCACTTGGATGAAGAAAAGATTGCCCAAGGCCTGACGAATTTGACTGTCGTAACCAAAGCAACATCTGAATCTACTATGAAAGATGCGAAATTAGCACAAGTTAGTGGTGTTAAAGCACCTTTTCTGATTGTAGCGGATATGCAAACGGCCGCACATGGTCGTTTTAACCGTCCTTTTTTTGCCCAAAAAGGGGAAGGTATTTATATGAGTTTATTGCTAAACCCCAATCAATCATTTGCAGAACTGCCCCAGTATACTGTTTTAGCAGCCGTCGCAGTTTGTCAGGCAATTGAAAAATTGACAAATTATCAACCTGAAATCAAATGGGTCAACGATATTTATTTAGAGGGTCGCAAAATTTGTGGCATCCTATCAGAAGCACAAAGCGATTTTGAGTCTGGGGTGATTTCGCATGTCATCATTGGTATGGGCTTAAATTTTGCCATTGCGCAAAAAGATTTTCCAGCTGACTTACAAGCAAAAGCGACTTCCCTTTTTGCAGATGGCAATGCTTCTTTTGAACGAAATGTCCTCATTCATGAAATTTGGCACCAATTCTTTACTCTCCTGGCCGCTTTACCCAATCAAGATTTTTTAACGGAGTATCGTAAGCGTTCCTTTGTTTTAGGAAAAACGGTTAGCTTTAGCCAAAATGGCCAAACCTATAGCGGCGTGGCACAAGATATCACCGACGAAGGGCAATTGGTAGTGGAAACACCGCAACAAACTTTTACTTTAAATTCCGGTGAAATCAGCCTAAGCAAAATTGATCGATAGAAAAGCATAATAAACATGGTCAGCTCTCAAGTAATAAGCCAAAATCTTGATAAATTGTTTCTCAAATTTCTTAAGATTTTGGCTTATTGCCGTAGAGAGTTCGTTTGTGAAGCTAGATCGATAGAAAAGCAAAAGGAAGCGATTAACTCTTTGGAAAAATCTCAGAAATTCGTTTGCTGGTGCTCTTGACCAGAAACTAATTTTTGAATTTTTCCCGAAGAGTTGCTTCCTGTGCTGGATCAAAGAAAAGCAAAATAAACTCGCACAGCTCGCTAGCAATAAGATAGAATTTTAATAAATTACTTTCCAAATTTCTTCAAATTTTAGCTTATTGTCGCAGCGAGTTAGTTCATTTTGCTAGCCACTGAGAAAAGCTAATCAAACGCGTTCAACTCTCTAGCATTACGGAAGAAATAATCAGTAAAAATCAATCATGTAACTAAAAAAGACTACGACAAAAGTTGTCGCAGTCTTTTTTTATTAATAAATCGTATTTTTTAGCGTAGCCATTGCCACACAAGGGATAAAGCTAAACAGATTACGTAAGCACTGTTAAAGAGCACCATATTTTTTAACGCATATACAAAGCTATGTGGGGCTGGCAATTCCTTTTTATGGGCCGCAAGATTTTGACGCACTTTTGGCAAGGTTAAAAAGACTAACAAGAGTGGCCAAGCAAATACTTGCAAAAGTACACCGGCTAAAATGGCAACGTAGCTGGCATACATTAGATAAGAAAACAAGTGAATACCATTTTCTCGCCCAATATAATAAACCAATGTATAGCGATGATTTTTAATATCTGTTTCCAAATCCCGTAAATTATTAGCCAACATAATATTAGCAATTGTACAAATCAGCGGTACCGCAGCTAAAACAAGAGCAGCCACTAACCAAAAATTACCGGTTAATGCAAATTTCCCACTGGCAATATCTAGATTTAAATACATCACATCGGGACTGGTTGTATTGATATAAACAACCATAGCGGTAATCCCTAAGCCCATTGTTACCCCACTAAAAACTTCTCCTAGCGGCATACGGGATAAAGGGATCGGACCATAAGTGTAAAACACACCAATAAAGCAACAAACAAAACCTAAAACGAGTAATAACCAACCCGTCAAGTAAGCCAAAATGAAACCTAAAACAGCCGCTACCAGTAGCATGCCCACAATCATTTGTCTAACCAAACGGGGGGAAACATTTTCTCTACCAATAACATTTTCTTGATACTTATACGTTTTGGAATGTGCTTTTTCAAAATCCATATAATTGTTAATCGCCGTTGTCGTCAAATCAAAAATCAGCATCGCGACAAAAAACAACAATGTATAACCCCAATGAAACGAATGATAAAAAGTAGCCGAAAAAAGTGCACCTACTAAAAAGGGAAAAACACTGGCGATTTTTGTTTTAATTTCTACAACTTCCAAAAAAACCTTTAAAGACATAAACCAAACTCCTTTTCATTAAAAAAAACAATTATGTTAAAAGTGAAAATAAAAAACACAGCTAAAGTCTAAGTAATTTACCATGATTTTAAGCGTTACCAAACTTCATAAACCACGTTAACTCTCCAGCAACAAGACGAAACCTTAATAAATTATTCCTAAAATTTCTATATATTTTGGCTTACTGCCCTACAGAGTTGATGATATAAATATCTAAGAAAAGCTGCCAAGATCTTGGCAGCTTTTCTTTTATTTCAATTCGCTGCGATCACCCATGGTGTAGCCTGAATCTTTGCCAATTTTGAAATTGTCTGCAATTCCTTTTGTTACATAAATTTTATCATCTTTAGTCACAAAAATCGCGTCACTGCCCTTTTCGTGTTCTTCCACAAATTTCAGACCTTCTTTTACGCCCATTGCAAAGACTGAAGTCGATAATGCATCCCCGTCAATTGATTTGTCGGTGATAATTGAGACACCGGCAATATCATTTTCGTAGGGATAACCCGTTTTGGAATTAAAGATATGGTGATATTTTTTACCATCCACTTCTAAAAAGCGTTCATAAATTCCTGAAGTTACGATAGTGCGATTTTTTTCTTTAATACTCCCCACAATCGAACCGCGACTCTTATTAGGATCTTGAATACCGACATTCCATGGATCACTTTCACCACGGTTACTATGACCTAAGACATAAACGTTGCCACCTAAATCGACAATAGCAGACGTCACGCCTTTTTCTTTTAGGACCTTGACCACTTCATCTGTGATATACCCCTTAGCGATGGCGCCAAGGTCAATAATCATCCCTTTTTCTTCTAAATAAACTGTTTGTTCTTGGTCGTTAAATTTCACTTTATGATAATCAATTTTTTTTAGCGCGGCATCAATTTCACTTTGGTCCGGTTTTCTTGCATCATCAAAACCAATCCGCCACAATTGCGTAATCGCACCAATGGTCATATTAAAAGCTTCATTGGTTTCTTCGCTGTATTTATAAGCTTCTTTTAGTAAATAATACATATCACTGGTCACTTTAACTGGTTTTATGCCCGCTTGTGCATTAATTGCATCAATTTCTGAGCCTTTTTGGTTAATAGTGATTTTGTCTGCGAGTTCTTTGACACGATCAAACGCCGGTTTTAACGCATCTTCTTTACCTTCGTCATAAACGCGAATTCTAACATAGGTTCCCATCAAAAATTTTTCTTGATAATAGGGTTCTTCTCTTAATTTTGCCGTCTTTTTTTCGCTGTCACCTTTGCCACATGCGGCTAAAAAGAAAATACCGATGAAAGCGACTAGCAGAAGGCGCCAATATTTTTTCATGTTCTTTCCTCCTTCAAATCAACGTTTACATCATAGCCGTTTTTGACTTGTTTGCAAAGTCACAAGTTTATAAAAAAAGCGCTCACAACTAATTTTATGACTAATTTGAAATAACAAAGATAATAAAAAAAGACATTGTGCAAAATAACAATGGAAGCAATGAGTTGGTACAATCGGAATTTAGAATTTCTTCTTGATTTTTTTCACAATAAAAAGAGTAGATTAGTAAAAAATGAAAGCTATTAGTTATTTCTAACCAAAAATGTGATTTTTGTTATTCCTCTCATTTTTAATCAAATAAAATCAAAATTTCCACTTGCACTTGATTTTATTTTTTTATAAAAAACTTCTTCTTCGTTTCCCATACGATTCAACTACGGTAGAGAGCACCTAGTTGAAGTCGCAGCTTACTCCACAAAACGGAATATTTTTTTATAAAAAAACCTCTTCTTTACTTCCCATACGATTCAACTACGGCAGAGAACGCCTAGTTGAAGTCGCAGCTTACTCCACAAAACGGAATATTTTTTTATAAAAAAACCTCTTCTTTACTTCCCATACGATTCAACTACGGCAGAGAACGCCTAGTTGAAGTCGCAAAAACCCGACCACACGAAACATGCGGTCGGGTTTTATTAGACAAACTATTATTCAGTTACAATGTTGTCAATTTCGATTGGTGTAGTGTCGCCTTTTTCAGCGGCATTGATTAATTGTTCAGCGTAGATAATGAATGTGTGTGAGCTGTGAGTTGCACCAGTTACAACGTCCATATCAGCAGGAGAACCGTCTTCTTTGCCCATTGCAGCTAAGAAGTTTTTGTTTAATTCTTCGATATATTCTTTAGGACCAACGCCAGCTTTGTCTTTCATGTTCTTTTCGTAGTCAGCGTCATCTTTTTTAGATTTGCCGTCTGCGTTTAAGTTGTCGTAGTTAGATTCAGTAATTTTACCGTCTTTAACAACGATTGAGAAGTCAACGTGGTAGCCGTTTTTATCATTTTTTTCTTTCAATGAGTAAGTGCCATCTTTAAGTGTTGCACCGTTGTCGATTTCAATTGTATCTGTGTTACCAGCTTGTGCAGCTTGGATTAATTGTTGTGCGTAGTTTTGGAATGATTCAAATGAATGAGTCGCGCCAGTTACAACGTCCATGCTTGATGGATCTTGTGCTGCTACTAACTCTTCGTTGAATTTTGGAATAAATTCTTCTGGTGAAATACCAGCTTTATCTTTCATTTGTTTGTT
Source organism: Enterococcus sp. DIV0755b (assembly GCF_051713765.1). Classification (NCBI taxonomy): domain Bacteria; kingdom Bacillati; phylum Bacillota; class Bacilli; order Lactobacillales; family Enterococcaceae; genus Enterococcus; species Enterococcus sp. DIV0755b. The sequence goes on from NZ_JBIOQN010000001.1 coordinate 451,814, forward strand.
GTAATCCGCATCTTCTGTTTTTGATTTGCCATCTTCGTTGACGTTATCATATTTAGATTCGGTAATTTTGCCATCTTTAACTGTGATTTCAAAAGTAGCACGGTAGCCATTTGAATAGTTCTTTTCTTCTAACTTGTAAGTGCCGTCTTTCATTTCGCCACCGGCAATTACTTTTGCAGCTTCTTCTTTTGAAGATGATGCTGTTGTTTGTTCTGTTTTGGCAGAAGATGAACTACTTGCCGCACTGTCGTTGTTGTCTGGGCTACATGCACCTAATACTAAAGCAGAAAAAGCCAAGACTGTGAAACCTGCTACTAATTTTTTTGATTTCATTTCGTATTTCCCCTCTTCATTTCACTTATTCTTGTCACACACAGAGTATGTGATACATATTACATTGTAATTAAAGTTTACAAAAAGTCAAACGTTTCCACGTTTGTTTGCTATTCCTAAATCCTGTTATTTACTCTTTTTTTCACCATTTTTCCTGCTCATGCTATCTTTTGAAAAAAAATTCACATAACTCGCATTCAACCATAGATTTTGGTAACAACTAACAAAGCCATGTCACCACAAGCCTTGTCCCTCTTTGTCCTTTTATTTCCACTAACTTTTCTGCGTAACTTTTCACAAAAAAAGCTTCCAACTTAAAATAGCTGGAAGCTAAAAAATTTTTTATTAAAATTATTCAGCCGCTTTTTTGGCAGCGTCGATAATCGCTTGTAAATAACCAGCGGTATCAGCAAATGTGGCACCTGAAACGACATCAGATACTTTAGCATCTTCGCCTTGCCCTTTTAGATCACTCACTGCTTTTTCCAATTCAGCCACTGTTTTACCTTTTGCAAAAGCATCAACAGCATGAATATTTTCTTCCCAAGTTTGGGTTGCTTGTGCATGGTCTTTCATCAGTGCAGAATAAGCTTCGTTGTTGGCATATTTTGAACCTAAAACCAAATTATCTTTAATACCTTCACCAAAAGCAGCATTAGAGTTAGGAACACCACCAAAGTCAGCAGGATCAACATATTGGAATTCATCCACAAAAGTTGCCGCAACTTTATCGCCGTCTAAAGCAACAGTCACAGTAGCAAATGATTGATCCCCGTGAGGCGCTGCTAAAATCATTGCTTCTTTCAAGTCGGTGTTGCTAGTTTTTTCACCAACTGATACCATTCCTGATTTGGCGGCATCGACAATTGATTGTAAATAGCCTTTTGTATCAGAGAATGTCGCACCTGAAACTACGTCAGAAACTTTTGCGTCTTCTCCTTGTGCGTCAAGATCTTTCACTGCTTTTTCAACTTCTGCAATTGTTTTACCTTTAACAAAATTAGTAATTGCAGTCATGCTTTCATCCCATGTTTGGGTCGCACCACCATGATCTTTCATCATAGCTGAATAAGCTTTACTGTTTTCTTCCTTGGCAACTAAAATATTACCTGATGGGAAGTTTTCGCCTAATTTGGCATCGGCGTTTGGCACACCCGTCCAATCATCACCTTTTTCAACGTATTGGAATTCATCCATCCGCGCTGAAAGAATTTTGTCGCCGTCTAGGGTTACGTTGACAACAGCAAATGACTTGTCCCCGTGAGGCGCTGTGTATAATTGGCGCATAACGATTGTACCTGCTCCTGGAACTTCAGCATTTTCTGTTTTACCGTCCGCAATTTTAACATCTGCGTTACTTGCCTTTGCTGATGAAGCAGTTGTTTGTTCTGTTTTTGCAGATGAACTTGCTGAACTTTCGTCTTTTTTGTCTGGACTACAAGCACCTAATACTAAGGCTGAAAACGTCAAGACTGTAAAACCCGCTACTAATTTTTTGTTTAACATTTAATTTCCCCTCTTCTTCTCACTTTTTCTTATGTAACTTATGCCAAACTAGGCATGTGATGCACATTACATTGTAATTAAAGTCCTTTAAAAGTCAACCGTTTTCAACATTGAGAAAAATTCACAATAATGGTCTATCTTCACAAGCAAATTTTTTCAAAAAAAGCACGTTCTAATAATTTTTTTAGGATAGACAAACAGTCTATCTGTCTGTATAATAGGGTGGATTGTGTAATAATTATCATACTATTTTTATATTTTAAGGAGCGATATTCAATGACAAAGAAAAACATTGTCGTTGTGGGTGCGGGTTACGCAGGTGTAGCCGCTACTAAATTCATGGCTAAGAAATTAAAGAAAGATGATGTGGAAATCACATTAATCGATCGTCATTCTTACCACACCATGATGACAGAGCTACACGAAGTTGCCGGCGGCCGCGTGGAACCTACTGCTATTCAATATGACTTACAACGTTTGTTTGCCCGTAAGAAAAACGTGAAATTAGTAACAGATACTGTAGTGGGAATCGACAAAGAACAAAAAATTGTCAAAACACAAGCAGGTAGTTACGCCTTTGATCACTTAATAATTGGTATGGGTGGCGAACCAAATGATTTTGGTACCCCAGGTGTAAAAGAACACGGCTTCACATTGTGGTCGTTTGAAGATTCTGTCCGCATTCGCGAACACATCGAACACACAGTAGCTAAAGCTGCGATTGAACCAGATGCAACAAAACGCAAAGCAATGTTGACATTTGTAGTCTGTGGTTCTGGTTTTACTGGGATTGAAATGATCGGTGAACTAGTAGAATGGAAAGATCGCTTAGCAGAAGATTACAAATTAGATCCAAATGAATTTACCTTAAAAGTTGTTGAAGCAATGCCAACAATTTTGAACATGTTAAATCGTAACGACGCTAATAAAGCAGTTCGTTATTTGGAAAAGAAAAATGTTGAACTTGTTTTAAATGCCCCAATCGTTGAAGTTTTTGCTGACCACATCAAATTAAAAGATGGCTCAACCATCCCAACACACACTTTAATTTGGACTGCTGGTGTTAAAGCAACTTCTGATGCAGCCGACTTTGGTTTAGAAGCTGCTCGTGGGAATCGTTTAGTTGCCAATGAGTACATGGAAGCTAAAGGCTACGAAGATAAAAATATTTATATCATCGGGGATTTGGTTTACTACGAAGAACAACCAAATACACCAACACCACAAATCGTTCAAGCGGCTGAACAAACAGGTCACTGCGCTGCAGCTAATGTCGTTTCAGCGATTAAAGGCGATGGTGAAAAACACAAATTTAAGAGTAACTACCAAGGTTTCATGGTCTCAGTTGGTTCAAAATGGGGTGTTGCAGAATTATTCGGCAAAATCCATTTGAGCGGTTTCTTAGCAATTATTATGAAACATATCGTCAACTTGAAATATTTCTTTGATATTCGCTCTGGTTACTATATGTTCCAATACATGATGCATGAATTCTTCCATATTAAAGACGACCGCAATGTAACCCGCGGACATTCTTCTCGTTATGGTAATGTTCTGTGGAGTGTACCACTACGAATCTTTTATGGTTTAGTTTGGTTTATTGAAGCCTTCAAAAAAATCGTCGGCAATGGCGAAGTATTAAAACCATCAACTTGGTTTGGTGAAGGTTCATGGTTTACTGGTAACTCTGTTTTCCCTTGGACTTGGGATTACGCTAAAGAAGCTGCCACAACAGCAACTTCTGGGGCTGCTGACGCAGTCGGTGGTGCTTCTGCTACTGCTGCCACAACTGCTTCAAGTGTTGCCGATGCTGTCGGGGGTGCTTCTGGGGCTGCTGATGCGGCAACAAATGGTGGTGCTGAAGCGGCAACGCATGCGGCTCACTTTGGTTTAAGTTATGCTTACGGTGAAGAACCAATGGCTGTTTTAGATAAAGCACCGGATTGGTTTAGCAGCATCATGAAAGTTATGATGCCAAATATGGATGTCGCAATGTTCTTCCAAAAAATGATGGTCTTTGTTGAAATTGGGATTGCACTTTGTATCATGGCCGGTTTATTCACTTGGTTAATGAACGGAACAACTATTATCTTAGTTGCAATGTTTTGTATGTCTGGGATGTTCTACTGGGTTAACATCTGGTTTATTCCAGTTGCCTTTGCTCTAATGAACGGTTCTGGCCGCGCAGTCGGTTTAGACCGTTGGGTAATTCCTTGGATTCAGAAAAAACTAGGTGGCTGGTGGTACGGCAAGCCGAAATCACTTTACAACCAAAAATAAACTTGCTGTAAGGCACGTAAAAAAGACCCGGGCAGTTAATGTCTGGGTCTTTTCTTATTGCTAGTAAGTTTGTGAGTTAGTAAAGCTTTTCTTAGTTCCAAGACAAGTTCCTATGTTAAAATAAAGATTGCTTAAAAGTTCCCGCTAAAATTTCGTTAAAATTTAGCAAACTAACTTTTTATTTTGGGTTAAATTGAAAGATTTTTAAAAGCTTCGTCTGATTTTTACCCGAAAATAGCAGTACCTACTTTTCATCTATTTTTAGAAATATACAAGTTTTAAAAGAAGTTAGAAAGGTGACTCCTTTGAAAATAAAAGAATTTATCAAAGCCAGCAAACTAAAACCCTGGGATTTTATCATCGTTATCTTTTTAATTATTGCTTCTTTTATCCCAACACTTATTTTTGGTTTGCAACAAACAAATGCACCCGTTACTACTAAAGTAGCCGTTTTACGGGTTGACGGTAAAGAAATTAAGTCTTTTAAGCTTTTTAAAGGCCAAAAAGAAACCTATCGTTACGAAGATAAGGATGGGGATTATAATTTAATTGAAGTAAAAGACGATCAAATTAGAATCAAAGAAGCCAACTGCGGCGACCAAGTCTGCGTCAGGCGCGGTTGGGCCAAAGAAAATGGTGAAACTATTGTCTGTTTGCCTCACAAACTTGTCATTGAAGTACAAGGAAATACAGGAGGTGACGGCGACGATTTAATTTATTAATTAAACGTCTAAAAAATGAATCGCACACAAAAAATGATTTATATTGCCCTTTTAGTAGCTCAAGGAGTGGTAATTGGGCTGGTTGAAAATATGATTCCTTATCCTTTTGCCTTTGCGCCTGGTGCTAAATTGGGTTTAGCCAATTTAATTACAATTATTTCCCTTTTCACGATGCCTAAAAAAGATAGTTTTACGCTAGTCTGGATGCGACTAATTTTAACAACTTTACTAGGTGGTACCCTTTCGACTTTTCTTTACAGTATGAGTGGGGCCATGTTGAGTTATTTTGCGATGGCGTTTTTACGTCTTTTAGGACCAAAACGAGTTAGCATTATTGGGATTAGTGCTGCCGGCGGTTTTATGCATAATGTGGGGCAACTGCTCACCGCTTCTTTTATCGCCCAATCTTGGACCGTCATGTTATATCTGCCAATCTTGTCATTTTTTGGAATTTTATCTGGCATCGCAATTGGGATTGCCGCGAACTTTTTGTTGCGTCGCGTCCAAACGTTGCAAAAATTCCAAATCGCCTATGAGAACCAGACCAAGCAAAGTTGGCGTTAGCGCTAGTTGATGTCTTTTCTGTTATCTTTACTGGGCTACCTGTGGGATAATAGTAGACACAACTTTTCTGTTACCCATTACCCCCGATTATTGAAAGGACCTGCATTTCTTACCTTTTAAAACCTAAAGGAGAATTTTATGAAGTTACATCCACTTTGGCAGGATTATCCTGCCTTACAACCTGAATTGCGCCAAACGTTGACGCTAATGGAAGATTCAATTAAGTTAAAAAACAAGCCTGTCGCTGATGCAATTTTAAGCATGATTCACTCAGGTGGTAAATTACTGCGCCCTGCTTATCAACTCCTTTTTTCTCAATTTGGCCCAGAACAAGACCGTAAAAAAGCTGTTTCTTTAGCTGCCTCGATTGAAATGCTTCACACCGCCACTTTAGTTCATGACGATATTGTCGATGAGGCGGATTTACGTCGTGGTCTGCAAACGATTCGCTCAGAGTTTGGTAATGCTGTCGCTGTTTACGCTGGAGATTTTCTTTTTGTCTGTTGCTTTAAGTTAATGGCAGATTACGCAAGTTCGATGCGGAGTTTACAAATTAATTCTCGCAGTATGGAAAAAATTTTGAATGGTGAATTAGGCCAAATGGATACCCGTTACGATACCAAAGTGACGATCAATGAGTATTTAGAAAATATTTCCGGAAAAACAGCGGAACTGTTTTCTTTAAGTTGTTCGGTCGGTGCCTTAGAAAGTGGTACGAATGAACGTTTTGCCAAACAATGTGGGGATATCGGTCAAAATATTGGTATGGCGTTTCAAATCATTGATGATATTCTAGACTATTCCCAACCAACTGAAGTAATCGGCAAACCCGTCTTAGAAGATGTACGCCAAGGTGTCTATTCGCTACCATTATTATTAGCCTTACAAAAAGCTCCTCAACAAGTGCTCCCGCTGTTAGAAAAGCGTGGAGAAATTACAGATGAAGAAGTGGAAACCCTATATGGTTTTGTCCACGAATTCGGTGGTGTGGAGGCAGCTAAAGCCTATGCCAAAGACTATACAGATAAAGCCTTAAAAGGCATTAAAAAGCTCCCAGATAACGATTTAAATACCAAAGCAACCCTTTTACGCTTAACCCAGACAATTTTAGAGCGCAAAAATTAGTAAAAGCCAAGAAATTCCCTACTTCATAAGTGAGGAGCTTCTTGGCTTTTTAAGTTTTTTCCATCGAAATGAAATATAAATGAATATTTTGAGCAGAGCGCCTTTAATTTCTACTCTCTTTTAGTCAAAAGATTTCCCTTCTGCATCACTTTCTACAACAGTCCCATTTCCATACACTTTTACAAATCCTAGCGTCCCACTTCCCCCTTGAGCTTGCCATTCTTTACTTATAATTTTAATTAAACGAAAATTTCCATCTTTATCTGTTTTCACACCAAAATCATTATATGAATAGTCTGAGTTATTATCTCTTTTCTTCAGTATTTCCAATGTTTCTTCTTTTGAAAGTGCTTGGTTTTTAACTTTATTGTCACGGGCATCTGCGTATTTACCATCATCATTCATACCAGCAAAATTAGTATCTAACGTAATATCATAGATACCTGTTCCAATTGTCAAAATACGCATACCATCAGGACTTTTTATTGCTTCTGGCCATTCATTGTCTTGATAAGGACGACCAATTGCGATTAGATTCTGAACGCGTTTGAGTATTTCTTCATTACTACTACCATTTTTAGTATTCATCTTTTTGCCTATTTCTACTGACTCCGCCCACTCTTTTGGCCATTCGCTTTTCGCTTGTTCTAAAGTGGGGTTCTTATGGGCTAAGATTGGTTCGGATATGGAAACGCCATCTACGGGACGAAAAACCAGGCCTTCAGGAGCTTCCATCTCTGAAAGTTTCTCAACTAAAGTAGGGATTAAATTCACTGTAGCACTAGCATTGTCTAAATAAGTTTGCAAATCTGTATTAATCTGTTCCGACGTTGTCTTCACTTCTTTTTCAATATTAGCTAGTTCAGACTTCGTATCTTCATATTCTTTTTTACCGTTTTCATAAACTTCCTTATTATCAAGATATTTTTTGTTGCCTGCGTCAAAAGATTTTTTAGCTGCTGTGTAGTTTTCTTTTGTCGTCAGGTATTTTGAATAGCTCTGATAAGTGAAGATTCCTGCAATCAATACGCCAAGTAATGATAGGCTAAGTATTATTTGGTAGGTACGTTTATTCATCCCCGATACCTCCTAATAGCTCTTCTTTAGCATCATTAAAGTCTGTGGCACCATTTGTTTTCCGATTTTTATATAACTCTGAATAGGCAGAAAAAATCGCATTGAAATCTTTACTGTCCTTTTGTTTAACAGCATTCTCATAAGCTTTATTAAGTGGTTCTGCGATTTTTGTTAAATGATCAAGTTTCTTTTTATTCACAGCAAGTTCGTCTTGTTTAACTAACAATTGTTTTTTCATACGATCAAGACTATTGGTATCACTAGGCATATTCCAAGATTTTTGTTCTTGAGCCCATTCAGTCATTTGCTCTTCATTTTTTACCCTTTGTGTTTTAAAATCCATTTCTTTTGTTTGATAATTTTCAGCTTTGGCGTTAAGAACATTGGCTGTTATAATCAGACCAATTATCACTGCGGCTAAAAGACCAATGCCAGCAATGTATTTTATATTTTTTAGTTTTCTTTTATCCTTTTTGGAAACGTCTTTTATTTCTGCAAATGCTGTTGCAGCGGTTTGATTTTCTTTTTCAGTCGCTTCATGAATAGCTGAAGATGCTTGGCTAACAGTCATTTTATCCACTTGCATCTGATCTTTTATTTGAAATTCATAGCCACAAAATGGACAAAACTTTGCACTGTCTTCTACCTGTTGTTTACAAACCGGACATGTTTTCATTTTATCTCCTCCTGATTTACTTAACTAACCTTACAAACGACATAAGCACCAGTCCAACTACCCCAATTACTAGTGCAAAAGCAGGAAAACCAAATACGCGGTCTAAGTTATTTAGCACTAGTTCAATAAAGTTTCCACCCACAACACCATAGACTGAAAGTAAACTAGCAACTACCAATAAAATACTTAAAACGCCAAAATTATTAGTAGCGAAAGCATCGACTGATTGACTTGCGCTTACATAATTTTGAGTCTGAACTGATTGTGGTGGTTGTGTATTGCTGTGAAATCAGCTTAAGTGCTAGTTATCTTAGCAGTTGCTTTTTCTTTAGTCACTACAAGGGGTGAGGTTGTAGTAGCCAATACTTGTGAAGCCAATTTTTTCATTTCTGCTGGTGACTTTTGTACCCCTTCTTTGGCCTTTTGTAAAAAACCTGCATAAAAATTTTTCAATTTACTATTTGTAGATAATCCTTCTCCATCTTTTATAACACTAAAATAATATGTAAAAATTAATAGAATAAGTAAAAAAATGGCGTCACATTTTGTCTCTTCGCTATCTCAAACGTAGACTCATCATCTTCTTCAGTTAAATCTTTTTGCTCTAACTCTTCATTTTCCATCTGAAACACCCTTTCTTTTCAAATATTGATAACCCTAACATCTTTAATTATAGACTATTTCTTTCTTAGATTGAAAATATCTATCATAATAATCCACTAACGAAAACAGCTATTACTATTATCTAACGTCTCTCTGGTTGAAACAACAGTTGCTATTTCATTTAAGTTTCTTTATTTGAAGAAATATTCATTTTTTTGGATGGTTAACTAAAAAACTGCCAACTAAACATAGCCTCTACCTCTTTACACTAAGAAGGCATAAGACCGTTGCTTTTGCTGCCAGTTTTTTATCTCTTTTATTAAACTGCTGATTTTTGATAACGTTGCATTCGTCGATATGAGTTGAAGTAAATCACTATAATGACAATAAGCATAATTGGAATAACTAAATGACCTAAGATGCGCATCAATGCAAAAGGTAATTCAAAGAAAAAAGCGCGCCAAAATTCATTGCCTGTTTTCTCCCATAATCCTGGTGTGAGGAACTCCTGTTGTGGGTGCCACAATACAGAAAGATCGGTACTGTTCATAAATAAAATGACATAAACTGGCACTAGAAAAGATAATGAACCATATACTCCTTTCCGAATTCGTTTTTCTCTTTCCAGTAATGAAGGAGCATCTGAAAACAATTCTAAGTTTTGATCGCGATTACTGATAAAATACTGCGTACCACTATTATATTTTCCATAGATATGTTCCCAGCCTGCATCTGTCATAAATTGAAGGTACTCGGCAAAATCATTTTTATTTGCAAATTTGCGATAGTCAAACTGAATAATTTTATCTGTATTTGTAACTTTTTTAAAGTGATAAAAAATTCCTTCTCCTGTTATATCAAATAACTGCCACCCTTGTGCGAGTTTACGATTAAGCCAAGACTCTTCTTTTTCCAACGAAAAAAATACTCTAAACTTTGTAATTGCTTGTTTCATTTTTTCTCCCCCATTTCATCCCATAATGCTGTGCAATGCTTCATCCGATGAACTTCATTAGTTAGAATTTGGCGCCCATAATCCGTGATATGATAAACTTTTCTTCGTTCTTCTACAGATGAAACTTGCGTAATCATCTTTGCTTTTAATAAGTTTTCAATTGCACCATACATCGTTCCAGCCGCAATTCGAACGTTTCCTAAACTTAATTCCTCAATCTTTTTGATAGCTAAATAGCCATAAGTAGGCTCGGTAAAGACCAACAGCAAGTAAAAAATCGTTTCTGTTAAAGGTAATTGATCTGTCTTCATGAAATTACTCCTCTAATTTTATGTAGTTCCACTGTATAGTACAACTATATAGTAAGACTGTATAATAAACAAGATAAAAAAACCATCCATTTCTTTTTTAATAAGAAATGGATGGTTGATACTGCTAAAAAATAATAATCACAGACTACTATTTTGCTAAATGACTGAAATCCGTCAAGTCAGCATAAGCATAGTCTTGATCTATTTGTTTTTTATTTTTTGCCCATTTAATAATCGCATCAAATTGATCTTGAGCTACTTTTTGGGCATGAGGATAATCTTTTTGTTGTGTATCTAAATACGTGCTCATAGCTTCTGGAAATTGATATTTGGTTAAAATATCAGCGTATTCGCTTGCTTTATGCTGATTCATATAATCAATGGCTTCATTATAACCTTGATAAAAGGCGGTAATATCTTGTGGCCGTTCTTTTAAAATTTCATCAGTAAATTGCAATGTCCCACCATTAATACCCGCTTCTTTAGAACTACCCAAAATTTTGGCACCTTGTTTTGCTAGCATACTCGCTTGCGGTTCAGTATAAACTGCACCATCCACTTGCCCATTTAATAACGCTTCTGAACGGGCTGAAAAAGAAGGAATATTTACCACTTCATAAGTAAAATCATCTTTTTTAGCAAAATCATCCATAATATATTCCAAAATAAAATTTGGTACTAAAGTCACTTTTTTATTCGCTAATCCCTTCATCTCAGTAATGCCAGATTGAGGCGAGGCCAACACTTTAAAATCTTCTAAAATACCAGAAGTAATTTTCATATCAATTCCGTTTTTCTTAAAGGTAGCTTCGGTCATCACATCACTAATAGTTCCATCTAGTTGTTTTGACTGTACGGCAACGTTGCGATCATTTGGTGAAGCAAATGATTTAATTGCCACATCGGTTCCAGCTTCTTTAAAGAAGCCTTTTTCTTGCGCCAAAATGATAGGAATAGCCGATTCTGCAGGTAAAATCCCCATATTAATTGTTTTTCCAGTCACTTTAGCTGCAGATGTAGTCGAGGTGGTTTCTTCTTTATTATTTGTCCCACACGCAGCTAAACTCAAAGTAGTTACTGTGATAAGTAAACTTGTTACTATCTTTTTCATTCTTTTTCCCCCAATATTTCTTTAAATACTGCTAATGGTAACTGTGCCGGTACAACATTGCGACGTAACTCCAATGGATTGGTATCCTTCAGATTCATCCCTTTAATCGTTGTAAAAGCGAGTTTGAAATTTTCTTTGGCTAAAGTTGTCACGTTTTTTTCATCATATAAGCCAAAAGGATAGGCAAAAACGTCTTTAACCGGTACAAATTGATTACAAGCCTTTAGGTCAGCGATAAAAGCTTTTTCTTCTTCCCACATTGCCCGTGATGCCGTTGTACCTTTACGTTGATGAAAATGATGCGTATGATTAGCATAAGTAAAAACGTCTGCCATACCTAAAAGTTCAGGAAAACTTACTGGGCGAGAAACTTCCGGCGCATAAGCTGTAGGCTTTTGAAAAATCCAGCCTGTTGGCACAAAAGATACTGCTGTAAGGTGTCGCTGTTGTAAAATAGGATATGCATAACGTAACTGGGATTGATAGCAATCGTCAAAAGTCAATAGAACGCTTTTTTCCGGCATAGTAAATTTACCTGCGTAAAAATCAATTACTTCTACCAAGGTTAAAAAATGATACTGCTGTGCAATTAAATAATCAATTTGGGCGCTAAAACTGTCCAAATCATTGTATAAAGGTAGCGGCAGCGAATCAGCATAGCCGTCAGCTACTTGAATAGGCCGCATACCTGCTTGAATTTCTGTTAAAGGTCTGATTTCATGAAACACTAAAGTTGTAAACATTTTTTCACTCCTTTGTAAAAACCTTAATTAGTATAACACATGGTTTGAAAAAATATGCACAAACATTCATGAGAAATTGTCCTAACTCAGCTTACATAAAAGCACTATGATATAAACAAATACAAACCGATAATTGGATAACAATAAATTTTTATAATGAGAAAGAGGAGCCACTATGTCCATCACTTTAAAAAATGTTTTTTTCAGCTATGAAGAACAGCCAATTTTTGAAAATTTAAATTATCAATTTGTAGACAACCACCGCTACGCCATCATTGGCCCTTCTGGTAGTGGTAAGACTACTCTCTTACAGCTTTTACAAGGTTTTTTAGTCCCAACCAGTGGAACAATTTCTAAAAATAATAAAACTATTATGACAGTTTTTCAAAACAATCAAATCTTCCCTTGGCTATCAGTATCAGATGCAGTAGCACTTCCTTTAAAACTATCCCATGTGAAAAAAGAAGCGCAAAAACAACGCATAGACCAACTATTAGACGAATTAGCATTGACTGAACTAAAAGAAAAACGACCTGCTGAACTAAGTGGTGGGCAGCTACAGCGTGTCGCTATTGCACAAGGATTAGCCACAAATCCGCAATTTTTATTACTCGATGAGCCAACATCTTCTCTAGATTCACAAAGTAAAGAAAAAATCCAAGATTTATTAATTGCCCAACAACAAAAACGCCAAAATAGCTTATTAGTAGTTACTCATGATATTGAAGAAGCCGCTTTTTTAGGTGAAACAATTTTGCTTGTGAAAGAACAGCAATTATTAGCCATAAACAATCCAATTAGCGATAAAAACAGCAATACTCGTAGAGAAAATCTAACTTTTTATGAATTTTGTATCGCCCTCAGAAAAGAGGTACGCCAATGAAAAATATACGACAGCATTTAGTACAACTCCTCTTAGGTGGAGCTATGTATCTTTTATTGTGGCAACTTTTAGCGATAATCACTGCTAATCACGCCATCCCGACACCTCTTAGCACGTTACCTATTTTCTGGTCTTTGAAAAAAACACTGTTGCTTCATAGTGGTGCCAGTTTTTTGCGCGTACTTACTGCCTTAGCGTTGGCACTTTTAATTGGCATTCCCTTAGGTGTTTTATTAGGCTTATCGCAAAAAACCAACAAGATTCTCGCGCCTTTTATTTACTTTTTATATCCACTACCTAAAGTCGCTTTTTTACCTATCTTTATGTTGTTTTGGGGCTTAGGGAATTTCTCTAAAGTATTGCTACTTTTTGCCATTATTTTATTGCAAGTCATCATCTCTATTCGCGATGGTGTCCATCAAATTCCCACAAATTTCCAAAAGGCTATGACTAATTTTCAAGCTAATTTTTTCCAACGCGTTTATTATTTGATTTTACCAGCTCTTGTTCCAAGCCTGTTAACAAGCTTACGTGTAAGTATTGGAATTGCTTTAGCCTCTTTATTTTTTGCCGAAAATTATGCTACCGAATACGGCTTAGGTTATCTAATTTTAAGCGCTTGGACCAAAATGGACTATCAAGAAATGTTTGCTGGTATTTTTTGCATTGCTTTATTAGGCGGGATCTTATTTCTTTTACTCGATTTACTGGAAGAACATTTTCACTATTAGATTGCGAGAAATCCATACTATTACTTTCCATAAAATATAACATGACCTCCAAAGATTAGACTATAAATCTAACCTTTGGAGGTCACTGCAATCGCTATTATTAAGATTTTTCAACCTTAGCGCATCGTAACAAATTCTTCTGCACCTGTCGGGTGAATCGCAACGGTATTGTCAAAATCAGCTTTTGTTGCGCCCATTTTGATGGCCACAGCAAAACCTTGTAACATTTCATCTACTCCGACACCAATCGCATGTAAGCCGACAATTCGTTCTTCTTCCCCAACACAAATCAACTTCATTTCGCATTTTTGGCGGTAATCATTTAAAGCAAAATACATCGGTGTAAAACGCGAACGATAGACTTTTATTTTTTCATCTGGATATTTTTCATAAGTTTGTTCTTCGTTTAAACCAATTGTCGCAATGGGTGGATGCGTAAAAATGACAGTTGGAATTAAGTCATAGTCCAAATGCAAATCGGTCTTGCCGTTAAACAAACGTTCTGATAAACGCCGACCAGCCGCAATTGCAACTGGAGTCAAATCAACTTTACCGATAATATCACCGACTGCATAGATACCAGCTACAGAAGTATTTTGAAATTTATCCACGACAATAAAACCACGATCGTCTAATTTTACCCCAATTTTTTCCAAACCGAGTTTTTCAGTATTTGGTAGACGGCCACCAGCAAATAAAACTTTTTCAGCTGTATGACTGACGCCATTTTCAAATATTACAGTAAACGTGTTGTCCTCATTTTTAATAATTTCTTTGGCCACATGTTCTGCACATAACGTCACACCATTATCTTGATACATTTCAACTAAATTATCGCTAAGCATTGGATCAAATGTTCGTAAAGGTCGACCTTGGCGATATGCCCAAGTGGTTTTAATGCCCATTTGTTGGGCCATGCCAGAAAGCTCTGCTGCAATATAACCTGCACCTAGGACAATCATGCTGGCAGGTTTTTCAGTCATTGCAAAAAAGCCGTCTGAATCAATTGCATACTCGCCCCCTGGGATATTCATCTGACTTGGACGACCACCAGTCGCAATCAAAATATGTGGTGCAGAAAATACTTCCTCACCGACTGCAACTGTTTGTGCATCTACAAATTTGGCGTAGCCTGTGACGACATCGACTTTGTTACTGTCCAACCCTTTTTGATAGGCACCGTGTAAAAATGAGATGTATTTTTCTCTTTTAGTGACTAAATCGGTAAAATCAAAATTTTTCACATCCGCTGTAATACCATAGCTTGGTGCATCCCGGTGAATCATCTCTAACATTTCACTGGCTTGCCACATCACCTTTTTCGGTACACAACCGACGTTAACACAAGTTCCTCCAAGTGCTTTTCCTTCAATCAGTAGCACTTTTTGACCGTACATCCCCGCGCGATTGGCTGCGGCAATACCGCCACTACCACCACCGATGACAATATAATCATAACTTTTCACGTTATTCTCCCCTTCGTTACTTCAGGATTACCATATTTTTCAATATCTGTATTGTACTTGAAACAAAAATGATTAGCTAGTAGGCTGTTTATAGACTAAAATTATTTAAAATTTAGCGTTAACACCCCACTATTTTGCGTAATAGTAATTATTAGACTATAAAAGGAGTACAACCATGCAAAAATTCACCCAAATTCATCACGTTGCCATCATCGTCTCTGATTTAGCTGCGGCAAAACATTTTTATGTCGATATTTTAGGCTTGCCGATTATCCGGGAACATTATCGGCCGGAAAAAAATGATACAAAACTCGATTTACAATTAGATAATTGCGAGCTGGAAATTTTTGCAGTTCCAAATCCACCCAAACGTCCTAGTTTCCCCGAAGCCGCGGGATTACGTCATCTGGCTTTTAAAACCGATGACATCACAGCCCAAGTTGCTTACTTAAAAGCAAATGGTATCCGTTGTGAAGAAATCCGCCATGATACTTTCACCAATGAGAAAATGACCTTTTTCTTTGATCCCGATGGCCTCCCCCTTGAATTACATGAATAAACTCAGAAAAGCTGAGCAAACGTGGGTAACTCGCAAGTAATAAGATGGAATTTTAATAAATTGTTTCCCAAATTTCTTCAAATTTCAGCTTATTACCGTATAGAGTTCCTAGTGAAAATCAAATAATTGATTTACCTACAAAAAAAGCCTGCCTATGGACGCAATCGTGAAGAGTTAGACAAACATCTAACGCTTCACGATCTGCACATTTAGACAAGCATTGTTTATTCATAGCAATTATTCTTTTTTCTTACGAATCATATCGCCAACTGCGACATCCTGAACAACAGGGATTGTTAAAATCATCATCGGATTTGGAGCGCGATCGATCATTTCTCCCTCATCATTTTTCATCCATTCAACAGATTGTTCAAAATGCTTAAAGCCTGGCGAATAAAATTCAATTTCATCCCCAACTGAAAAATGATTCCGTTGGCGAATGGTAGCAATTTTTGTGGTCGGATCATAAGCCATTACTTCTCCGACAAATTGGTATTGCGGAATTTTGCGACGGGGACCAAATAATTGTTCATTTTCACTTGGAGTATGGTAGTAAAAGCCTGTAGAAAGCTCTCGTTGTGCCACTTTCCACAACTCATCAATCCATTCTTGTTTGCACACGTAATTTTCAGGGTCTGCAATATAACTATCAACTGCCGCTTTATAAACATTTGCCACGGTTGAAACATAGTGAATAGATTTCATCCGTCCTTCAATTTTTAAACTATCGACACCATTTTCGATTAAATCTGGAATATGTTCAATCATCGTCATATCGACTGCACTCATGGAAAATTCTTCGGTTACTTGTCCTTTGTCAGTCAAACTGCGATGTTGTTCTGTACCAAAAGGCATATCATATAATTCATATTTCCAGCGACAAGATTGGGAACAACCACCTCGATTGGCATCACGCATCGACATGTGATTTGATAACGTGCACCGACCTGAATAAGAAATACACATTGCGCCATGAATAAAAGCTTCAATTTCAACATCGGTATTTTTGCGGATTTCCGCTACTTCTGCCATAGAAACTTCCCGTGCTAAAACGACGCGTTCTAAACCTTCATTTTTCCAAAATTCTAATGTTTCAAAATTGGTTGCAGAAGCTTGTGTTGATAAATGAATCGGTAATCCCGGAGCTTCGGTAGCACAAATTTCAATTAAAGCTGGATCAGATACAATAACCGCACTAATCCCGACATCTCGTAATTCACGGAAAAATTCGCCGGCCCCTTCTTCGTTGCCTTCATGCGTTACCATATTGGCTGCCACATATACTTTAGCATTGTGGGCTTTAGCAAACGCTACTCCTTCTTGCATATCTTCATACGTGAAATTTCCTGCGCGACTACGTAAACCGTAAGCATTCCCACCGATATAAACTGCATCCGCACCGTAGTGAATTGCGGTTTTTAATTTTTCCAACGTCCCTGCCGGAGCTAAAACTTCCGGGCGTTTCAAGACTTTTTGTGTCATATTTTTTGTCACTCCTACTTTAGTGTTAAAAAGACTGAATCAAAAACTGCCATTAAGCGCAACTATCTGTAAAGGCATTTTATAACATTTCAGGTGTGGGCTTAAAACCAGTCGGCAGCATCTTTTATAATGCGATTTCTTGGCTATTAAAAGCATTGCTAAAAAATGAAATAAGTTTAAAACCGACGAAGCCTTTTTATTTGAAGCTTTTTTATTTGAAGCCTTTTTATTTTGGTGGCTACTTAAGCGGTATGTTTTTACTTTTTTCAGCTTTTAGGCTGCAACTAAGTTCAAATTCTTTTAACGAATTTTATTTGGGTCTAAATAATAAAAGCCTGTATCTAACCCACGCTTTTCTGGATGCAAAGCATGCAGTTTTTCATCAAGTGTTTTGGCTTGCGTTTCATCCCACGTACCAGCTAAAATTGCAGCTTTTGCCGTTACAAACAATTGCGCTACAGCCACAAAATTTTCTTCATCGGTAAATAAGCCTTCTAATTTCCAAGTCTTAAAGCCAGTATTAGCTAATTGATCTAACTCATTCATTAAATCCAAGTCATTATCGGCAAAAATATGGGTGCCGTGACTGTCTTCATAAATGGAGTAGTGGGTCTCGGGCTTTTTCGGCTCAGATAAGAATAAATTACGCTCTTTACTCGTACTTTCATCTTGTTTTGTATAATTATAATAGTTTTGTAAAAGTGGACGCTTGGATTGGTGAATACAAGTGGCGCCATAAACTAAAACTTCGGTTGGAATTGTTAATTGCGGTGCTAATTCTTTCATTTCCGCAAACGGAACTTCTCGGGCTAAAACCGCTCCGACAGCACCTTTTTTACCCCAAAAATTAATTTGTCGCGCACTAGTCACTAACGTTTCGCCATCATAAACAAAAGGAGTCGCTAATTTTTCATCTTGTAACATAACATAAACGACACCCGGATCACCGACGACAATTTGATCGGCACCAATCTCTTTGACAAATGCCAAGTATTCTGGCACAATTTTCATTTTTTCTGGATGCATAATGCCATTGACGGCAATTGCTGCTTTTTTCCCGGCAGCATGGGCTAAATTGACTAATTCCCGTTGTTCCGTGCGTGAAAATGAATACGGTAGGCGTAATCCAAATGTTTCTTCCCCAAAATAAATGGTATCTACGCCGGCAGCTAATAATGCTTTAGCTTGCGCAACTGAAGCTACCGTTGTGATTAATTCAATCATCTTCTTCCCCCTTTAATAACTCAATTATCTTATCACAGGGCGTGTCATTTTAGAAGTAGCAATCAAAAATCCCACTATTTTTAAATCGTTACGTGTTGCAAAATAAGAAAAACTAAAAAGACTACTCTACTCCTTAAACAATCAGACAAAAGTTTGATGAATTACATAGCAATTATCTGATCTCTTAGCGACAAAAAAGCCACAACGCTACGAAATCTCGTAACATTGTGACTTTGATAAATTCAGTTAAAACTTAAGCTTTTTGCAATTTACGTTTTTCGGTTGCTTCTTTGACCGTTAGCGTAATCTTACCTTTTTTCGCACCAATTGTAACGTTATCTCCCAAATGAATTTGGCCAGATAACAACGCTTCAGATAATCGATCTTCCACTTCTTTTTGGAGCGCCCGCCGAATTGGACGTGCCCCGTATTCTGGATCAAAACCAGCTTTACCAATTACTTCATTAGCAGCTGGAGTAATCTTCAAGTGAATATCTTGTTCGTCTAAACGTTTCACAATGGATTTACTCATGATCTTCACAATTTGCTGAATTTCTGCTTCACCTAATGAACGGAAGACCACAGTTTCATCAATTCGATTCAAAAATTCAGGACGGAAGGCTTTTTTCAACTCTTCCAAAATACGTTTTTGCATCGCGCCATGATCTTTAGTAATATCCGTCACGTTAAAACCGACATTTTTCTCTTCCCGAATTTGCGTAGCGCCAATATTTGAGGTCATAATTAAAATCGTATTGCGAAAATCGACTTTCCGTCCTTTCGAATCTGTCAAATGACCATCATCTAAGACTTGCAATAAAATATTAAAGACATCTGGATGTGCTTTTTCTACTTCATCTAATAAGATTACCGAATAAGGTTTAGAACGGACTTTTTCTGTTAATTGGCCCCCTTCATCATATCCCACATAACCAGGAGGGGAACCAATCAAGCGACTGGTACTATATTTCTCCATAAATTCTGACATATCAACACGAATTAAGGCATCTTCACTGCCAAACATCGCTTCAGCTAAAGTCTTGGCTAGTTCCGTTTTACCGACACCTGTTGGCCCTAAGAACATAAACGAACCGATCGGACGATTAGGATCTTTCAAACCACTTCTAGCCCGTCGAATAGAGCGTGCGACAGCTTTCACCGCTTCGTCTTGACCAACTACACGTTGATGCAAAATTTTCTCTAAATCTAATAAGCGTTCACTTTCTTTTTTCTCCATTTGTTGTAATGGCACACCTGTCCATTGGGAGACAACAGTTGCCACATCTTCTGCTGTAACGTGATCTGCAAAACCAGATGCTTCTTTTGTTTCCGCAAAGGCTAATTCTGCTAAACGTTGGCTTAATTTCTTCTCTTTTTGTCGTAGACGAGCAGCTGCTTCAAAGTTTTGATTTTGAATCGCTTCTTCTTTTTCACTCATTAAGTTAGCAATATCTTCTTGTAAGCCAATAATTTCAGAAGGTTCGTCAGCTTTATCTAAGCGGACTTTCGCCGCAGACTCATCCATTAAGTCAATCGCTTTATCCGGTAATTGCCGCGAGTTGATGTAACGTACTGATAATTGGACAGCTGCATGCAAAGCATCGTCAGAAATTTCAACGCCATGGTGTTCTTCGTAGCGCGGACGTAAGCCTTTTAAGATTTCTTCTGCTTCTTCAGGAGTTGGCTCATCAACTTGCACACGCGCAAAACGCCGTTCCAAAGCGGAGTCTTTTTCAATATATTTTTGATACTCATCCAGTGTGGTGGCACCGATTGTTTGCAATTCGCCGCGCGCTAACGCTGGTTTTAAAATATTAGAAGCATCAATGGCACCTTCTGCTCCCCCTGCGCCAATTAAAGTATGCAGTTCATCGATAAATAAGATAATTTGACCATCGTGATAAATTTCGTCAATGATTTTTTTCATCCGGTCTTCAAATTCACCACGATATTTTGTACCGGCTACAAGTGAACCCATATCTAACATCATCAAACGTTTTTGTTGCATATCTTCTGGAACTTCACCGCGAACGATTTGTTGCGCTAGCCCTTCTGCTATAGCTGTTTTACCAACACCTGGTTCGCCAACTAGAACAGGATTATTTTTAGTTCGACGAGAAAGAATTTGAATCAGACGTTTTACTTCTTTGCTTCGGCCAACTACAGGATCTAGACGATTTTCCCGCGCTAATTTAGTCAGATCACGAGCTAAACCATCAAGTGTTGGAGTTCCTTGTTGTGTTCCTTTTGTACCTTGAGTAGAACGACGACGGCCGCCTAAACTATTATTAGGGGCTTTGCTTTCGCTAACTCCCATTTTCTTTTTCAAAATTTGGCGCATTTTGGCTAAACTCAAACCGAGATTGATCATAATGCGAGAAGCTAAAATTTCATCATCTCGTAAAAGACCTAACAATAAATGTTCCGTCCCAATATTAGGAGCCCCTAGGCGTTTGGCTTCATCACCAGCATAAGCAAAAATTTGCTTTGCTCGAGGTGAATAAGGTAAATATGCACCGGCTGGATAAGATTTCATCGTACCATAACCAGTTAAGTGCTCAATTTCTTCTCTTATATCGTTTTCTGAAATATTCATTTCCCGCAAGACTTTACCGGCAATGCCGTCTTGTTCAATAATCAAAGCCAGTAACAAATGCTCTGAACCAACGGATTGATGTTTAAACGTTTTGGCTTCTTCTTGGGCAATCGTTAAAACTGCTTTGGCTTTTTCTGTAAATAATTCATCCATCTGACTCACTTCCTATCTTCATAACTTAATCGTTCCAACACCGCGTGGAGCATGCTAGCGCGAATTTCATCTTCATTTTTAAAATGTCCTAACGTATTTTTAGCTAAAGCAGCTAAAATCAAATTACCTTCAGTTTTTGTTAAAATATCTTCTTCATACAATTTTTGAATAATTGCTAATGCATCTTTTTCGCCTAATTCATCTGCAAAAAGCTGATCAACTTGCTCTAAGAAGCGATGATTATCTGAAATTTTAATTTTTTCAATCCGGATATAACCGCCACCACCACGTTTACTCTCTACTACATACCCTCTTTGAATGGTAAAGCGAGTATTAATAACATAGTTAATTTGGGATGGCACACAGTTAAACAAATCAGCCATCTCGGTACGTCGGATTTCGATCATTTCGCTATCTTCCAGAATTTTTTTCAAATAGGCTTCTATTAAATCGGAAGTATTGTGACGACTCATCATTCGTTTTCCTCCCTTGACTAATTCTGACCTTAATTATACCCAACTTAGTAAGATAATTAAAGGAACACGATTGTAACACAATATTCTGTTAAGAATTAGCCCTTATCTGGATAAAAGCGCAATTTTAGAGAAAATAAAAGAAACTTCTATCTTATTTTACCGTAAATCCCAAGAATGTAAAAATTAAAAAAGAAATCGTATAAACATGGAAACTAACTAATACGATTAATTTCCCTTTCTATTCATTTGAATAAATAATAATGCATAACTTATCTAACATAGCTGAAATATTTACAAATTCAAAACCACCACATGATTATACCAACATCACTTAGTTACGCAGAAGAAAAATTAGCGTAATATTTCAAATTTCAAGAAAACAAAAAAACGAAATCAGTAATATGATTTCGTTAAGACGCGCCCAAGAGGAGTCGAACCCCTAACCTTTTGATCCGTAGTCAAACACTCTATCCAGTTGAGCTATGGGCGCATAATTATTAAATTAAGTTTGATAATATTATAGCCTAAATTCTAAAAGAAAGAAAGACTAAAATAAAAAAATCGGGAAGACAGGATTCGAACCTGCGACCCCTTGGTCCCAAACCAAGTGCTCTACCAAGCTGAGCTACTTCCCGATAAAAAAATAAAAAGACTACGCGCCCAAGAGGAGTCGAACCCCTAACCTTTTGATCCGTAGTCAAACACTCTATCCAGTTGAGCTATGGGCGCATCTTATAATGCCGAGGACCGGAATCGAACCGGTACGGTGATCACTCACCGCAGGATTTTAAGTCCTGTGCGTCTGCCAGTTCCGCCACCCCGGCTTGTTTAAAGCAAAGCGGAAAACGGGGTTCGAACCCGCGACCCCCACCTTGGCAAGGTGGTGCTCTACCACTGAGCTATTTCCGCATGGTATTGATGCCGGCTAAAGGACTTGAACCCTCGACCCTCTGATTACAAATCAGATGCTCTACCAACTGAGCTAAGCCGGCCTTTTATGCGGGTGAAGGGACTTGAACCCCCACGCCGTAAGGCGCCAGATCCTAAATCTGGTGCGTCTGCCAATTCCGCCACACCCGCATATTTCTTATGAGCCGTACAGGGCTCGAACCTGTGACCCTCTGATTAAAAGTCAGATGCTCTACCAACTGAGCTAACGGCTCATATGGGGGTTAACGGGTTCGAACCGCTGACCCTCTGCTTGTAAGGCAGATGCTCTCCCAGCTGAGCTAAACCCCCATAAGTTCGCGTGGCGACGTCCTACTCTCACAAAGGGAAACCCTTCACTACAATCGGCGCTAAGAAGCTTAACTTCTGTGTTCGGCATGGTTACAGGTGTATCCTTCTCGCTATCGCCACCACACTATTTAATTAAGTGAATTTCATTCACTCAAAACTGGATCTTGAAGTTATCAAAACTCTTTCCGAGTTTTTTTTTACTTTGGTTAAGTCCTCGATCGATTAGTATCAGTCCGCTCCATACATCACTGTACTTCCACTCCTGACCTATCTACCTGATCATCTCTCAGGGATCTTACTTTCTTTAAGAAATGGGAAATCTCATCTTGAGGTGGGCTTCACACTTAGATGCTTTCAGCGTTTATCCCTTCCCTACATAGCTACCCAGCGATGCCTCTGGCGAGACAACTGGTACACCAGCGGTAAGTCCATCCCGGTCCTCTCGTACTAAGGACAGCTCCTCTCAAATTTCCAACGCCCGCGACGGATAGGGACCGAACTGTCTCACGACGTTCTGAACCCAGCTCGCGTGCCGCTTTAATGGGCGAACAGCCCAACCCTTGGGACCGACTACAGCCCCAGGATGCGACGAGCCGACATCGAGGTGCCAAACCTCCCCGTCGATGTGGACTCTTGGGGGAGATAAGCCTGTTATCCCCAGGGTAGCTTTTATCCGTTGAGCGATGGCCCTTCCATGCGGAACCACCGGATCACTAAGCCCGACTTTCGTCCCTGCTCGACTTGTAAGTCTCGCAGTCAAGCTCCCTTCTGCCTTTACACTCTGCGAATGATTTCCAACCATTCTGAGGGAACCTTTGGGCGCCTCCGTTACCTTTTAGGAGGCGACCGCCCCAGTCAAACTGCCCATCTGACACTGTCTCCCACCACGATTAGTGGTGCGGGTTAGAGTGGCCATAACACAAGGGTAGTATCCCACCATTGCCTCCTTCGAAACTAGCGTCCCGATCTCTACGGCTCCTACCTATCCTGTACATGTGGTACAGACACTCAATATCAAACTACAGTAAAGCTCCATGGGGTCTTTCCGTCCTGTCGCGGGTAACCTGCATCTTCACAGGTACTAAAATTTCACCGAGTCTCTCGTTGAGACAGTGCCCAAATCGTTACGCCTTTCGTGCGGGTCGGAACTTACCCGACAAGGAATTTCGCTACCTTAGGACCGTTATAGTTACGGCCGCCGTTTACTGGGGCTTCAATTCGTACCTTCGCTTACGCTAAGCACTCCTCTTAACCTTCCAGCACCGGGCAGGCGTCAGCCCCTATACTTCATCTTTCGATTTTGCAGAGACCTGTGTTTTTGATAAACAGTCGCTTGGGCCTATTCACTGCGGCTGACCTTGCGGTCAGCACCCCTTCTCCCGAAGTTACGGGGTCATTTTGCCGAGTTCCTTAACGAGAGTTCTCTCGCTCACCTTAGGATTCTCTCCTCGACTACCTGTGTCGGTTTGCGGTACGGGCCGTTGTCTTCTCACTAGAAGCTTTTCTCGGCAGTGTGACATCAGAAGCTTCGGTACTATTATTTCCCTCCTCATCACAGCTTGTCCTTATAGAAATAAGCATTTGACTCATCTCAAGACTTACTGCTTGAACAGACATATCCATCAGTCTGCACTTCTTAGCCTCCTGCGTCCCTCCATTGCTCAAACAAATACAACGGGTACAGGAATATCAACCTGTTGTCCATCGCCTACGCCTGTCGGCCTCGGCTTAGGTCCCGACTAACCCTGGGCGGACGAGCCTTCCCCAGGAAACCTTAGTCATTCGGTGGACAGGATTCTCACCTGTCTTTCGCTACTCATACCGGCATTCTCACTTCTAAGCGCTCCAGCAGTCCTCACGATCTACCTTCAACGCCCTTAGAACGCTCTCCTACCAATACACCTTACGGTGTACTCCACAGCTTCGGTAGTATGTTTAGCCCCGGTACATTTTCGGCGCAGGGTCACTCGACTAGTGAGCTATTACGCACTCTTTAAATGGTGGCTGCTTCTGAGCCAACATCCTAGTTGTCTGTGCAACCCCACATCCTTTTCCACTTAACATACATTTTGGGACCTTAGCTGGTGGTCTGGGCTGTTTCCCTTTCGACTATGGATCTTATCACTCACAGTCTGACTGCCGAATATAAATGAATGGCATTCGGAGTTTATCTGAATTCGGTAACCCGAGATGGGCCCCTAGTCCAAACAGTGCTCTACCTCCATCATTCTTCACTTCGACGCTAGCCCTAAAGCTATTTCGGAGAGAACCAGCTATCTCCAAGTTCGTTTGGAATTTCTCCGCTACCCACACCTCATCCCCGCACTTTTCAACGTACGTGGGTTCGGTCCTCCAGTGCGTTTTACCGCACCTTCAACCTGGACATGGGTAGATCACATGGTTTCGGGTCTACGACTACATACTCATTCGCCCTATTCAGACTCGCTTTCGCTGCGGCTCCGTCTCTTCAACTTAACCTCGCATGCAATCGTAACTCGCCGGTTCATTCTACAAAAGGCACGCTATCACCCATTAACGGGCTCTAACTTGTTGTAGGCACACGGTTTCAGGATCTATTTCACTCCCCTTCCGGGGTGCTTTTCACCTTTCCCTCACGGTACTGGTTCACTATCGGTCACTAGGGAGTATTTAGCCTTGGGAGATGGTCCTCCCGGATTCCGACGGAATTCCTCGTGTTCCGCCGTACTCAGGATCCTCCTAGGTGCCTTCCAAATTTCGTCTACGGGGTTTTTACCCTCTTTGACTGACTTTTCCAAGTCATTCGACTATCTGAAAGAACTACCATATCGGAGTCCTACAACCCCAAGATGCAAGCATCTTGGTTTGGGCTGGTCCCTTTTCGCTCGCCGCTACTTGGGGAATCGATTTTTCTTTCTCTTCCTGCAGGTACTTAGATGTTTCAGTTCTCTGCGTCTACCTCGTATACGCTATGTATTCACGTATACGTAACATCCTATAAAAGATGCTGGGTTCCCCCATTCGGAAATCTCTGGATCATAGCTTACTTACAGCTCCCCAAAGCATATCGGTGTTAGTCCCGTCCTTCATCGGCTCCTAGTGCCAAGGCATCCACCGTGCGCCCTTATTCACTTAACCTTATAAGACCTTTCGGTCTGGTTTTGAGCAGTTCTTCTAGCGATAGAAGCTTACTCAAGAAAATAAGCAATTGAACTTATTAAAAAACTCATTCAACGCGGTGTTCTCGGTTTGTTTTGATTTTTTTCTTCAAGTATCCAGTTTTCAATGAACAAAATTGTTTGAGAGTAGACCTCTCAAAACTGAACAAAGACAAGTTACAAACTGTGTAGTTTCCGTAATATTCCTTAGAAAGGAGGTGATCCAGCCGCACCTTCCGATACGGCTACCTTGTTACGACTTCACCCCAATCATCTATCCCACCTTAGGCGGCTGGCTCCAAATGGTTACCTCACCGACTTCGGGTGTTACAAACTCTCGTGGTGTGACGGGCGGTGTGTACAAGGCCCGGGAACGTATTCACCGCGGCGTGCTGATCCGCGATTACTAGCGATTCCGGCTTCATGTAGGCGAGTTGCAGCCTACAATCCGAACTGAGAGAAGCTTTAAGAGATTAGCTTAGCCTCGCGACTTCGCAACTCGTTGTACTTCCCATTGTAGCACGTGTGTAGCCCAGGTCATAAGGGGCATGATGATTTGACGTCATCCCCACCTTCCTCCGGTTTGTCACCGGCAGTCTCGCTAGAGTGCCCAACTAAATGATGGCAACTAACAATAAGGGTTGCGCTCGTTGCGGGACTTAACCCAACATCTCACGACACGAGCTGACGACAACCATGCACCACCTGTCACTTTGCCCCCGAAGGGGAAGCTCTATCTCTAGAGTGGTCAAAGGATGTCAAGACCTGGTAAGGTTCTTCGCGTTGCTTCGAATTAAACCACATGCTCCACCGCTTGTGCGGGCCCCCGTCAATTCCTTTGAGTTTCAACCTTGCGGTCGTACTCCCCAGGCGGAGTGCTTAATGCGTTTGCTGCAGCACTGAAGGGCGGAAACCCTCCAACACTTAGCACTCATCGTTTACGGCGTGGACTACCAGGGTATCTAATCCTGTTTGCTCCCCACGCTTTCGAGCCTCAGCGTCAGTTACAGACCAGAGAGCCGCCTTCGCCACTGGTGTTCCTCCATATATCTACGCATTTCACCGCTACACATGGAATTCCACTCTCCTCTTCTGCACTCAAGTCTCCCAGTTTCCAATGACCCTCCCCGGTTGAGCCGGGGGCTTTCACATCAGACTTAAAAAACCGCCTGCGCTCGCTTTACGCCCAATAAATCCGGACAACGCTTGCCACCTACGTATTACCGCGGCTGCTGGCACGTAGTTAGCCGTGGCTTTCTGGTTAGATACCGTCAAGGGATGAACTTTTTACTCTCATCCTTGTTCTTCTCTAACAACAGAGTTTTACGATCCGAAAACCTTCTTCACTCACGCGGCGTTGCTCGGTCAGACTTTCGTCCATTGCCGAAGATTCCCTACTGCTGCCTCCCGTAGGAGTCTGGGCCGTGTCTCAGTCCCAGTGTGGCCGATCACCCTCTCAGGTCGGCTATGCATCGTGGCCTTGGTGAGCCGTTACCTCACCAACTAGCTAATGCACCGCGGGTCCATCCTCAAGTGACGCAAAAGCGCCTTTCAAATAATAAACATGTGTTTACTATTGTTATGCGGTATTAGCACCTGTTTCCAAGTGTTATCCCCCGCTTGAGGGCAGGTTACCCACGTGTTACTCACCCGTTCGCCACTCCTCTTTTTCCGGTGGAGCAAGCTCCGGTGGAAAAAGAAGCGTTCGACTTGCATGTATTAGGCACGCCGCCAGCGTTCGTCCTGAGCCAGGATCAAACTCTCATAAAAAGTGTTTGAACAGTCATCAGACTGTTAAGCTCAATAAAATTAACTTTGCTAGCTATTGCTTGCATGTTGTTTGCTTCTATAATAGAAGCGCCCTACACATTGGTTCGTTTGCTTGCTTTGTTCAGTTTTCAAAGGTCTACATCGTTGCTTTTTAAATGTTTCAGCAACTCTTATATCTTATCAGCTGACGTTTTGTTTGTCAACTGTTTTTTTCAAAAAGTTTTAAAAGCTTTTTGAAATGATATTTCATAAAAGTGCTGCTCACTAAGCAACTTCGTTAGTTTACCAGTCGTTTTGACGACTGTCAACAACTTTTTTAAACTTTTTTCAAAGTTTGTTTTCTTAAGAAACACGTTCTCAAGGACAAGTAATAATATACCAACTTTAAAAGTCTAAGTCAACGAAAACTTATTGATTTAACAACATTTTTCGCAATTCTAAACTATAAATTTCAACCTCCGAATAATCGTTCGTCTTTTTATCAAAATAAAACTTTTTAAAACTAGGTTAATTGAAATTTCGTTCGTTAAATTTCAAAGCAGTCTTTTTAAATAATTGTTAAAAAGAGGCTCTGAGTGTTTTCTTTAGCACTTTTTTGATACTATAGCTGTAGAAACTTATTCTTTTTTCGTTTAATTTTGTTTTTCAAATCTTTTCTTCTATAGAAAGAATAAATTACTTTTATTACAGGAGGATTTTTATGATGAAAATTTTAGTTGCTGATGATGACAAAGAGATTGTCGAGTTATTGAGCATTTATATTCACAATGAAGGTTATGAAGCGGTGAAAGCTTATGATGGGAAAGAAGCCTTATCAAAGATTCGCACCAACCCTGATATTGAATTGATGATTTTAGACATTATGATGCCGGAAAAAGATGGAATGCAAGTCGTTAAAGAATTACGGAAAGAATCTCAAATTCCAATTATTATGCTTACTGCTAAAACAACGGATATGGATAAAATTAAAGGATTAGTGGCAGGGGCTGATGATTATGTCACGAAACCTTTTAATCCTTTAGAAGTTATGGCACGGGTCAAATCACTTTTGCGTCGGACTAAGATGCAAGTTACACCAGATCAACCGGATATATTAGAAGTAAACTCTTTAATCATCAACAAAGACTCTCACGAAGTTAAAACAATTGACGGTAAAGAAATTCAATTAACCGCATTAGAATTTGGCATTTTATACTTATTAGCCTCTCACCCTAATCGCGTCTTTAGTGCCGATGAAATTTTTGAACGCGTTTGGAAACAAGAAAGCGTAGTTTCCGCTAAAACCGTTATGGTACACGTTAGTCACTTACGGGATAAAATTGAAGACGCTACTGGCGGCGAAAAAGTTATCCAAACAGTTTGGGGTGTTGGCTATAAGATCGATGCAAAATAAAAACAAAAAAAATCAACTTGAAAAAAGAAAACGTATTACCCTAACTTCTAAAGAAATTAGCGAACTTTTGGCTGAAGGTATTGTCACAGTTATCTTATTAATTTTAATTAATGTGGCACTTTTAGTTGTCCTGACGTCTTTTATTCGCAACTCTCCTTCTTTAGAAAATGCCATCTGGGATTCAAAAAATATTTTTGCTCGCCGTTTAGACTCTGATTTTTTCTGGAACGGTCGCAACTTTATTTTGCCGCTATTTTTATTAATCGATGCTGGCGTGGTTTATTGGCGCTTAATTCGCCGCTATCGCCAAATGCAATTACGGCATATTATCAGTGAGTTGCATTATATTGCTAATGGCAATTATGATCATCGCATTCCATTTGAATTAAGTGGCGATTTAAGTCGTGTTGTTTCGAGTATTAATGGTTTAGTTGACAGTACAGTGGCTGCAATTGAAGATGAGCGAAAAATTGAGAAATCAAAAGATGAACTCATTACAAACGTCAGTCACGATATTCGCACCCCTTTAACATCCATTATTGGGTATTTAGGATTAATTGAAGACGGGCAATATCAATCAGAAGAAGATTTGTTAAAATATACCCACACGGCTTTTGTAAAGGCCAAACAAATGAAATCCTTAGTAGATGACTTATTTGAATACACGAAGGTGAGACAACCCAGTGTGCCAATCAATTTGACTTCTTTTGATATGATTCAACTGGTGGAGCAATTGGCGGCTGATTTTGAGTTAGAAGCCAAAAAGAAAAACATTACGATTGAAGTTTCCTCTCCCAAAGAACAATTAATCATGGATGGTGACACCGAAAAAATCGTCAGAGTCTTTAATAACTTGTTTACAAACGCCTTTAAATATGGCAAAGGTGCAACCAAAATCATTATCCAAGTCGATCAAATTGGTACAGAAGCGGTGATTGTTGTCAAAAACAATGGCGCTATGATTCCAAAACAAGCGCTAGACTCTTTGTTTGATCGTTTTTACCGCGTCGAAGAATCACGTAACCAAGCGACTGGCGGGACCGGCTTAGGTCTTGCCATTACCCAAAGTATCGTGGCTTTACATGGCGGCTATATTTATGCGAAAAGTAATCCCGATTGGACTTCTTTTATCATTCACTTACCGGTCAAAAGTAATGTTTCGCCTAGCGCGCGCAAAGCTGAAGATTATTTGAATGGTTAATACTAAGCAGGAAATATTTTGCATTACTTTTTTGACCGCAATCGATTAAGATGGCAGTTGACGAAATTTGAAAAGTTGAGTATGCTAAAGCTAATCAGATAAGAAGACGAGAAAACCTAGTAAATGGTGTAACTTTAAAGAGAGCTGATGGTGGTGAAAATCAGCAGGCCAAGCCATTGAATCCAGTTTTTGTTGACGTACGCTTATGATAAATAAGCGCGGCTGACTGACGATACCAGTCGACAAGGGCAGCGTAAGCTGAACTTGGGTGGTACCGCGAACAAACTATTTCGTCCCAAGCATTTTGGGATGAGATAGTTTTTTTTATTAACAAAAAAATCGGTAATTGTGTTAAAAGTGGAAAAAGTCTTTTTAGATTAAATCATAAAGCGAGGGAAAAAAATGTTAGATATTAAAATGATTCGCCAAAACATGACGATGGTCAAAGAAAAATTAGCCACACGAGGTGTACCTGCAGATGTCTTAGATGAATTTGTCAAATTGGATGAAGAACGCCGCACTCTTTTAGTAAAATCAGAAGAATTAAAAAAACAACGTAATGACGTTTCTGCAGAAATTGCCCAATTAAAACGCAACAAAGAAGATGCTACCGAAAAAATTGCGGCAATGAAAGCTGTTGGTGCCAATATTAAAGAATACGACACCAAAATTGCGGCAATTGATGAAGAGTTAAAAATGATTGCAACTACTTTACCTAATTTACCAAATGATTCAGTGCCAGTTGGTAAAGACGAAGACGATAATGTTGAAGTTCGTCGCTTTGGTACTCCCCGAGATTTTGCTTTTGAACCAAAAGCGCATTGGGAAGTGGCAGAAAATCTAGAAATTTTAGATTTTGAACGCGGCGCAAAAGTTTCTGGTAGCCGTTTTGTTTATTATCGTGGCTTAGGTGCCCGATTAGAGCGGGCTTTATATAACTTTATGTTAGATTTACACGTATACGAACATGGTTATACAGAAATGATCCCTCCTTACATTGTCAACAGCAACGCCATGTTTGGTACTGGACAATTTCCTAAATTTAAAGAAGATGTCTTCCAATTAGCTGATACGGATTTAACTTTGATTCCAACCGCAGAAGTGCCATTGACTAATTACTATAACGGTGAAATTTTAGATGGTGCGGATTTACCGATTTATTTTACAGCGCTAAGCCCATCATTTCGTTCTGAAGCTGGTAGTGCCGGACGCGATACCCGTGGTTTAATTCGCCTGCATCAATTCAACAAAGTCGAAATGGTAAAATTCTCTGATGCTGAACATTCTTATGAAGAATTGGAAAAAATGACCAATAACGCCGAGGAAATTTTACAAAAATTAGGCTTACCGTATCGTGTCGTCGCCTTATCTACTGGTGATATGGGCTTTTCAGCAGCAAAAACGTACGACTTAGAAGTTTGGATTCCAGCGCAACAAACGTATCGTGAAATCAGCTCATGTTCAAACTGTGAAGATTTCCAAGCGCGACGGGCGATGATTCGTTATCGTGATGCAGACGGAAAATTACATTACGCCCACACACTAAACGGTTCTGGTCTAGCAGTTGGTCGGACAGTCGCTGCTATTTTAGAAAACTACCAAAATGCAGACGGCACAGTTACCATTCCAGAAGTTTTAGTTCCTTACATGGGTGGCTTACAAAAAATCACCAAAGACTAAAGAAAATTAAAATTTAAAGCACTTAAAACTTGCACAGAATTTAGAATAATCAGCGTCTTAGAAAATTAGCCTAAAAAGCTCACTTTACTGAGGCGCTTTTCTTAATGGAAAACTCTCCTCACAAATAAATCAAATTTTTGCGAAATTTTAAACTTGTTGCAGAAGTTGCCTCATAAATACCATTTCTTCACAAAACAAAAGCTGTCATAAGACTTTTGTCACGGTCCATCCTTATTTTTTAACCCCGTTTTTTGTTATATCTGCATTTCTGTTGTGAACACTTTTAATGGATTTGGCTCACTTTTCTAAAAAAATGATAAAATTTAGCCAAATGACGATAATGTAAGCTGTATTGCAATCTTTTTGAGTTGAATGACTATGCCAATAATGGTACAGTGAAAGCAATTACGAACAAATTTAGGGAGTTAGTAAAAATGGAAAATAACAGCACGCGTAGCAGTCGACACTCGCAAAAGCCTAAAAATAATTGGGGCAAGAATATTTTTACACTATTTAGTATTTTATTGGTGGCATTATTTGGCTTTTTTGCCTATACCTTTTATCAAATGAAACAAGCAGAAGCGGCCGCTCAAAAAGCTTTTGAAGAAAAATCAACAGCGCTTTTACAAGAAATTCAAGAAGAGCGAAATCAAAGTGGGATTGCCAGTGAAAAATCAGAGAAAAAAGCAACAGATTTAGTAACTGTTACTTATATACCAAAAAATAATCCTGTTTTTTCTGAGGAAAACAGTAAAAAAGAACTAGCCACGCTAATGAGTAAAGCCAAAGAAAATTTAAAAGATAAAAAAGGGTTAATCGTTGCAAAATTGGAAGTAAATCCAGTCAGTGACCAGTTGGACACTTACGAATTAGTCGCAGAACCTTACGTGTGGCATGATGACAAAGAAAGTTTTACGAAGGGCAAATTGGTAACAAATCAGCCCGCTTATATTACGCATAAAACGGGTAAAGCTGTCACAGTCAAAGACTTAATTCCAGAAGAAGGCGATCTTTTAGGAATTCAACAAGTTATCCAACAAAAGATTTTCAATGAAGCAAAAGATAAAAATGCCGTAATTGATAGTATTTTAGATTTACCACGAATTAATTATCAAAATAAAATTGAATTTACACCAGACGAATTGACGATTACCTTAGCGCAAAATAAAACCGGCGTCGATAAAGTTACGTTAGATTATAAAGATATTGCCGCTTACGTTAACACCGATTTTGTTAATCCGGAAAAAATTAAAGATGCCTTTCCACAACTTGATCCTAAGAAAAAATATGTGGCATTGACTTTTGATGATGGACCAAATCCCGCCACAACACCAAAAATTTTAGATATTTTAAAAAATAAAAAAGCCAGTGCTACTTTCTTTATGTTAGGTAAAAACGTGAGCGATAACCAAGATATCGTAAAACGAGTCGTAGCAGAGGGGCATGAAGTTGCCAGTCATTCTTACACGCATCCTGTCTTAACTGGATTATCTGATGCCGCCTTGAAAAAAGAAATTCGGGATACTGATAAAGCGATTTTTGAAGCTTGCGGTATTTTACCTCGTAATATCCGTCCTCCTTATGGTGCTGCTGATGAACGTGTTGCCCGCGTTGCCGGTAAACCCATCATCAACTGGGACGTGGATTCTGAAGACTGGAAATCAAAAAATGCTGACATGATTCAAAGCCGTATTAAAGCAACCTTAACTGAAAACGCCATTGTTTTAATGCATGATATTCAACCGGCGACAGTCGCTGCTTTACCGGGTGTCATTGATAACATGCGCCAACAAGGATTTGAATTTGTTTCTGTAGACACACTATTGAAAAAACAACAAAAACCAATGTACGTTTACTTTGGTGCTGATGATTATCGCCTAGCCAAAGACTTATAAAAAGAAAACGCAAAAAGAAGTTGTGACAAGACTTTTGTTACAACTTCTTTTTTTGCGGCTAAATAAGTTCCTTGATCACTGACTTCAATAAACTAAGAGTTTGCTAAAAACTTATCCATTGTTTGGTGGTAATCACCTACATTGATGTTGCTGACAGAAACATACCGATAAAATCTTTTCCAAATTATTAAGAAATTCTAAATTTGAAAAAAATAACTTACGAAGAATTTTTAGACTTGATACCATGGTTGACGTTGCACAAAACAAGAAAACGCAAAACTGCTTTTAAGCAGGCGTCAGAAAGGAATTTTAAAATGCCAACAAATAAAAAAGAAAGCTGGATTTTTACCGGCTGCATGTGTACCTTAATGGTCTTAGGAATGTCAATTTATAATATTGCTTTACAAGGAGAACTATCATTTATTGCGGTGATTAGTGGTTTTCCCTTTGCATTTTTAGTCGCCCTTTTACTCGATGTTTTCGTCGTCGGCAAACCTGCCAAAAATATTGCATTACGTTTACCAACCAATAAAGAAAAAGGCTGGCAAGTAGGTATTTCGATTAGTGTATGTATGATTTTAGGCATGGTTACTTTTATGTCCGTGTTTGGTATTGTGATGGAAATGGGTTGGCAACAGTTAAATTGGGGCACTTATTTACATACCTGGTTATTTAATCTGATAATGGCCTTACCATTACAATTAATTATCGTGCGTCCTCTTGCCGTCAGTGCTTTGAAATTGAGTCGACGTAGCGCCTTAAAAGCGTAATAAGCTGATTAAAAAAACGATAATCTTTTAAGCTAAAATAAAAAACGAGTATCCCTTAATTTGGATACTCGTTTTTTATTTCGTAAATTAGCGGAAACACCTTGCCCTAAGGCTACGATTAAGATTCAACCGAATAGTTTGGTGCTTCTTTTGTGATTTGGACATCATGCGGATGTGATTCTTTCAAGCCATTGCCACTCATTTGAACAAATTGCGCATTATCCCGTAATTGTTTCAAGTCAGCTGCACCAACATATCCCATCCCAGATTTTAAACCACCAATCATTTGGAAGATAATATCAGAAACACTACCTTTATACGCTACACGGCCTTCAATTCCTTCTGGGACAAGTTTATTAGCTTCATTAACACCACTTTGGAAATAACGATCGCTAGAACCTTTTTCCATTGCGCCAAGAGAGCCCATCCCACGGTAAGTTTTGAAGCGACGTCCTTGATAGATTTCAAATTCACCAGGAGATTCATCTGTACCAGCTAACATTGAGCCTAACATTACCGCATGTCCGCCAGCTGCTAAAGCTTTGACGATATCACCAGAATATTTAATCCCACCGTCAGCAATAATGGCTTTGCCATATTGACGTGCAACAGAAGCAGCATCATAGATCGCAGTTAATTGGGGAACACCCACACCAGCCACGACCCGAGTCGTACAAATTGAACCAGGACCAATCCCAACTTTGACGACATCCACACCAGCATCATATAGTGCTTTTGTACCTTCAGCTGTGGCAACGTTTCCGGCAATCAAAGTTGCAGCTGGGAATTTAGCGCGAATTTCAGCAATTTTACGTAACACGCCGGCACTATGGCCATGAGCAGTATCAATCACAATCGCATCTGCACCGGCATCAAGTAATGCTTGTGCTCGTTCAAACGTATCACTGGTGACACCAACAGCCGCGGCAACTAATAAACGACCGTGTTCGTCTTTTGCGGCATTAGGAAACTCAATTACTTTTTCAATATCTTTAATCGTAATTAAGCCACTTAAACGACCGTCTTCATCAACAATTGGTAATTTTTCGATTTTATGTTTTTGGAGGATATTTTCAGCGTCTGCTAATTTGGTACCTACTGGGGCGGTAACCAAATCATCTTTAGTCATAACATCTGCAATTTTAATGCTATAGTCTGTCACAAAACGCATGTCACGGTTAGTAATAATGCCGACTAATTTGCGATTTTCCATTGTTTCGACAATCGGCACACCACTAATGCGGTATTTTGACATTAAATGTTCAGCATCTTGGACTAAATGGTCCGGAGTTAAGAAAAATGGATCAATAATAACGCCAGATTCCGAACGTTTCACTTTGCGCACTTCATCAGCTTGCATCGCGATACTCATATTTTTATGGATGACCCCTAAACCACCTTGACGTGCCATAGCAATCGCCATTTTACTGTCTGTAACAGTATCCATGCTGGCAGAGATGATTGGAATATTCAAACGGATATTTTTCGCTAGTTGGACCTGCATATTCACATCATTTGGTAGGACGTGACTTTCGCCTGGAATTAATAAGACATCATCGAAAGTTAGACCTTTTTTAGCGAATTTCGTTTCCCAGTTAGACATTGTAAATACCACTCCTCAGTTTTATTTTTATCTATGAAACTAACAGAAAATATACGACAAGTCAACAGCCCAAATTGTTTACGTAATATTCTGAAAATTCAGCAGTGATGCCATTGGACAATGTTCGGAAAAAATCAACTTTTTGTTTAATAAAAATACGTTTCCTGACCTCTCGTTTAATTACACTAAACACCATTTATAGATAAAAAACTAAATGAGCTTCTACAACTTTCAAAAAATAAGATAGCCTTTTAAATAATTGTATTTTTATTTCTTAAGGTTTTTACTTATTGACATTAAAAGTTCAAAAATTCATTCGTAAAATTAGATCAAAAAAGAGGTTGTGACAAAAGTCTTGTCACAACCTCTTTTTCCGAATAAACGGTATGACAGAAGCAGCTTCTTCGGAAATAAGACGAAATTCCCCAAAATTTGAAAAGCAATTTTCGGAAATTTCGTCTTATTTCTTGAAACTGGTCGCTTTTGTCACAACCTCTTTTGCTACTAATTAATTTTTGGGAATAGTCAATGAACCTTCGATGTTGTATTTTTTCTTCAAATACCAACGTAAGGCAAAAACTGCAGCCCCTAAAACTAATTGGATAAATGGATCCAAGACAATGTTAAATGGCAACATTGCACTCACAGTAAAGACTAAAATCCATAAGAAGAAAACTGGTACTAAAATAAGCATTGTCTTCCACAATTTTGGCCGTTTACTCTTATCCGCGCCGGGACGTTCGTATTGATAAATGTATTTATACATTAAGTAAAAAGCATAACCCCCAAATAATGAGGCAATAATTAATGTTAATAAACCATAAGTTTGTTGCCCAGTATCTTTAGTGAATAAACGCATTAAACCTAACATCACTGCAAATAAACCAAAGATAAACATGACGTTATCGGCCCACATCAACACAGGACGCGTTTCTTTTTTAGGTTCGGGTTTAGCTAAAATCGCTTCGGTGCGTTCTGAAACAGTACCAAAGAGTTGACGCGCGGTTTTCCCGCCTTTTTGTTCTTTGACTAAAACTGGCAGAATTTCATTTAAAGCTGTAGCCATTTCTGCTTCAGATAAGTTTGCTGCTTCTAAAGATTTCTTCAAATCAAAAATATATTGTTGGTTACGTTTGGTTAGTTGCGGTTCTAATGCGCGGTTTTCTGCAACCATTGCGCGTAGTGCTTCTGCATCCATGAATGACTTCCTCCTGAACTTCTTTTACAAAGGGCATTTTACCACATTGCAGCCAAGATGACACCGTTTTTTTAGACGTTGAAACGGAATAACATGACATCGCCGTCTTGTACCACGTAATCTTTACCTTCCAAACGGACACGTCCTGCTTCTTTAGCCGCGTGCATGTTACCGTATTTATTTAAATCTTCAAAGGAAACTGTTTCTGCTCGAATGAAGCCCCGTTCAAAATCGGTGTGAATAATACCAGCTGCTTGCGGTGCTTTAATCCCTTTGCGGAAAGTCCACGCCCGCACTTCTTGTTCACCGGCAGTAAAGTAAGTTGCAAGTCCTAATAAATCATAAGCGGCGCGAATTAATTGATCTAAACCAGATTCTTCAATTCCCAAAGCTTCCAAAAATTCTGCTTTGTCTTCATCATCTAATTCAGCGATTTCTTCTTCAGCACGAGCACAAACTACAATAACTTCAGCATTTTCAGTCGCTGCAAAATTGCGCACTTCTTGAACATAGTGATTATCATCTGCATTGGCCACGTCATCTTCTGAAACATTGGCAACATATAAAACAGGTTTTGTTGTTAATAAGAACAAACTTTTCACGATTTTTTGTTCGTCATCAGAAAATTCAATCGTACGAGCAGATTGGCCTTCTTCTAAAACCGGTTTGATTTTATCTAACACTGCTAATTCTGCAACAGCGTCTTTGTCTTTGGTTTTGGCAACTTTTGCTACTCGTGTATAGCGTTTATTAATCGACTCTAAATCCGCTAAAACAAGTTCCAAGTTGATCGTGTCAATATCTTCTAATGGATCCACACGTCCTTCAACGTGAGTAATATTGTCATCGTCAAAACAACGAACAACGTGACAGATAGCATCCACTTGGCGAATATGGCTTAAGAATTGATTTCCCAAACCTTCCCCTTTACTAGCACCTTTTACAATGCCGGCAATATCCGTAAATTCAAAAGTTGTTGGAACAGTCTTTTTCGGGTGCACAAGTTCAGTTAAACGTTGCAAGCGCCAATCTGGTACTTCCACCATCCCTACATTTGGATCAATGGTAGCAAAAGGATAGTTCGCAGCTTCTGCACCTGCTTTTGTGATTGCGTTAAATAAAGTCGATTTCCCTACGTTTGGCAAACCAACGATTCCGGCAGTTAAAGCCATGATTTCTTCACTCTTTCTTTTTTTAATTATAAAGTTGATTGAGCTTGGTCAGAAAATGAGGAATAAGTCGGAAAAATTGGAAAGCTGCTCTTTAGCTTTTTCATTTTTTCACTTATTCTCGACTTTTCTAGCTCAAGAAACTAGATTTCATATAAAGTTGATTGAGCTTCTTTAGAAAAGGAGGAATAAGTTGGAAAAATTGGAAAGTCGTTTTCGGACTTTTTTCTTATCCGCACCTCTTCTAGCTCATCAGCTTTCTCCCACTATTAAGTGGGCATGAAACTATTTTTCTGGTGCTTTTTCCAGTATCTTCTTCATTTTTTTCTCAAAATCGCGGCGGGTCATCATGACGATGTGGCCACAATTGGTACATTTAATTTTAATGTCAGCGCCCATGCGAATAATTTCCCAACGGTTTGCTTGGCAAGCATGGGGTTTTTTCATTTCCACGATGTCACCTAAATCGTACATTTAAATCCTCCTCGTTTTAACAAAAATTTTAGACGAAACTAAGCTTCGTCAAAATGAATATCTAAAATATCCAAAATACGCGTTAAATCACTTTGAGATAAATATTCAATCTCAATTTTTCCTTTGCCGTCTTTTTCTAAAATTTCGACGTTAGTCCCAAATTTATCCATTAGACGGTCTTCACCTTCCCGCAAGTAATAAGGTTTTTCTTTCACAACCCGCGGTGGTGTTTTCTTTTCTACTTTTTTCTCATTTAGTGTATTGACGAGTTGTTCTAACTGGCGCACAGTCAAATTTTCTTTGACACAACGATTGGCTAATTTCAAAATTTGACTTTTATCTTTTAACCCTAATAACGTCCGCGCTTGCCCCATGGAAAGACGGTCGTCTTGCACCATTTCTTTAACCAATTTGGGTAATGTTAATAATCGTAAATAATTCGCGATATACGGGCGACTTTTGCCTAAGCGTTCAGCGACTTCGGCTTGGGTTAATTTCAAGTTTTTCATTAGCATCTCGTAGGCTTCGGCTTCTTCTAACGGATTCAAATCTTCCCGCTGCAAGTTTTCTAATACTGCCACTTGCATCATTGATTCTTCATCAAAGTCACGAATAATTGCTGGAATTGTTTCCCGTTGTGCTAATTTTGACGCTCTAAAACGACGCTCCCCAGCAATAATTTCATACCCTTTTACTGCTGATTTGCGCACGATAATCGGTTGAAATACACCAGAACGTTCAATTGAAGCGGCTAGTTCTTGCAAAGAAGCTTCATCAAAAGTTTTACGCGGTTGATAAGGATTTGGTCGCAATTCACTTAACGGAATATCAACGACCTCTTCGGTTTTTACATCCACTTCTTCCAAATCTTGCAAATCTTGAAACAAAGCATCGATGCCTCGACCTAAACCTTTACCTTTATTTTTCACGAGACAACACTTCCTTTGCTAGTGCTTGATAAACTTCGGCACCTTTTGAACTTGGATCGTAATCAATAATTGATAAGCCGTGGCTTGGTGCTTCTGAAAGACGCACATTCCGAGGAATAATTGTATCATAAACTTTCTCTTGGAAATAGCGACGCACTTCTTCTACCACTTCTGCGCCAAGATTCGTTCTGGCATCGTACATTGTCAATAATACCCCTTCAATTTCAAGGCCGGGATTGAAATGCTTTTGCACTAACCGCACTGTATTTAATAACTGACTCAAACCTTCTAACGCATAATATTCACACTGTACTGGAATTAAAATCGAGTCACTAGCAGTAAAGGCGTTAATCGTCAAATGCCCCAATGATGGTGGACAATCGATAAAAATGAAATCATAATCGTCTTTAATTTCTTCTAACGCTGATTTCAAGCGAGATTCTCTGGCCATCATGGAAGTCAATTCAATCTCAGCTCCTGCCAACTGAATTGTCGCCGGCACAATGTCCATATTTTCCCGTGAACTAGGTAAAATTGCTTCTTTAATAGGTTCTTCATTGACTAATACATCGTAAATATCTTTGGCTACATCTGGCTTACGAATACCCATGCCACTTGTGGCATTACCTTGGGCATCGATATCGACTAATAAGACTTTTTTGCCGATAAAAGCCAAACAAGCTCCTAAATTGACAGTTGTGGTCGTCTTACCGACGCCACCTTTTTGATTTGCCACCGAAATAATTCGTGCCATCCTCTTATCTCCTTTAATAAAAGTTGTAACGGCTCGTTTGAAAAAGGAGGAATAAGTCGGGAAAATTAGAAAGCTGCTCTTTAGCTTTTTCATTTTTCTACTTATTCTCGACTTTTTCAGCCGTAGAAACTAGACAACATAAAAGTTGAGTGAGCTTGATAGAAAAGGAGGAATAAGTCGGAAAAATTAGAAAGTCGCTCTAAGACTTTTTCATTTTTTCACTTATTCTCGACTTTTCTAGCTCAAGAAACTAGACAACATAAAAGTTGAGTGAGCTCGTTTGAAAAATGAGAGACAAGCTCAAAATAGATCACTGACGCTTTTTTGTCAGTTAGCTATTTTTACTTGTATCGATTTTTTCAGCTCAAGAAACTAGATAACATAAAAGTTGTAACGGCCTATTTGCCGTCAAATGATAAATTTTATTTCTAATAAAGCATTTTTTCGAAAATCGCGCACTATTTTAGCGGTTGTTTGTTTGGTGTACCTGGCTTGCGAGGATATTTTTTAGGTGTTTCTTTTTTCTTTTGAATGACTAAAATATGTCGCGCATCGCCATTTGGTAAGGCTAATTCTTTATCTTCAATGAATTTTCCCCCAAGTGTCGCAATCGCTTTTTTAGCTTCTGCTAATTCTTCGTCGGACTTAGCTGCTTTTAAAGCAAAGAAAAAGCCGTCTTTTTTGACTAAAGGTAGGCATAATTCTGCTAAAACATTTAAGCGGGCAACTGCTCTTGCTGTTACATAGTCAAACTGACCACGACATTCAGGATTTTGCCCAAAAGTTTCGGCGCGATCATGATAAAAATAAACATCCATCAAGTTTAAACTTTGCGCCAAATGATTTAAAAAGGTAATCCGTTTATTGAGCGAATCTACGATAGCTACTTTTAAACTAGGAAAAGCAATCTTCAAAGGAATGCTTGGAAAACCCGCTCCCGCGCCAACATCACAAATGGACGCTTCGGGATTCAACTCCACAGCTGCACCAAGCAAAATTGAATCGTAAAAATGCTTCAAATAAACTTCTTTTTTTTCTGTGATAGCGGTCAAATTCATTTTCTCATTCCACTCCACTAACAATTCATAATACTTTTCAAACTGTTGCATTTGGAGTGGGCTAAGTTCAATGCCATTTTTAGCTAATTGTTGCTGAAATTCTTCTGGTAACATTGCCTTTTCCTTTCTTTTTTGTGAAACAAATTTTTGTTTCACGCTTTCTCTACTTTAACGCAAATGGACGTTTTTCGCAATGGGGGCAGATTGGTTTTTAATTGTGTATTTAAGGATTTAAAAAATTCTGTAAATTTATTTATATTCTGAATTATAAAAAGTTACACCGTTTAAAATAATTGACTTTAGACAGCTTTTTTGTTTTAATGGTTTAAAATTATCGACGAAGGAGATTTTAATATGCCTCATGATTTAACGCACTTAAAAAATGAATTTACTGCGAGCAGTGATTTTCTAATTGCCTTAGGGGACGAAAAACGGCAAGCAATTATTGTGGCATTATTAGCCGAAAAGGCCTGTAATGGATTGCGCGTTCCTGATTTAACAGAAGCCACCAACTTATCCCGTCCGGCCGTTTCCCATCATTTGAAAATTTTAAAACAAGCCAAGTTAGTAGATTATCGCCAAGAAGGAACGAAAAATTATTATTACTTATCCCACGATACAACAGAAATTGATAAGTTAAAAACACTCTTAAATCATGTCACACAAATTATTCAGGAGGCAGAAAAATGAAAGTACTGATCGTATTAACCAACACAACACATTATGGTGAGACAGATGATGCCACGGGACTATGGCTGGGAGAAGCGACAGAATTTGCCGCAGAATTACAAAAACATGGGATTAAATATGACTACGTTAGTCCAAATGGCGGCTATGTTCCGATTGATCCTCGGAGTATGAAATACACCAACGAAGAAATTATGGACTTTTACAACACAGATGATTTTAAAAAGCGGGCTTTAGCTGATTCTTTACCTGTTGAAGCAGTTAATCCCAAAGATTATGACGCCATTTACTTCACTGGTGGCCACGGTGTAATGTGGGACTTTCCCAATAATGACAC
Organism: Enterococcus sp. DIV0755b; assembly: GCF_051713765.1. Lineage (NCBI taxonomy): Bacteria > Bacillati > Bacillota > Bacilli > Lactobacillales > Enterococcaceae > Enterococcus > Enterococcus sp. DIV0755b. Next base: position 494,684 of record NZ_JBIOQN010000001.1, read on the forward strand.
CTTGCATAAGCTTTCTTTAGATATTTACAAACAAGGCGGCTATGTGACTTCAGTTTGTCACGGGATAGCAGGGCTTTTAAACTTACAAGATGATAACGGTAATTACTTAATTAAAGATAAAAATATTACTGGCTTTACGACGAGTGAAGAAATCTTAGCCGGTAAAAAAGGAGTCGTGCCCTTTTTAAACGAACACGTCGCCAAAGAACGGGGCGCTCATTTCCAAAAGAAACGCGCCTACAGTGAATTTGCCATTCAAGATGGCCAACTCATTACCGGACAAAATCCATTTTCTGTTAAAGCGGTGGCTAAAATTTTGATTGAAAATTTGCAAAAGTAAGTCCATTATAAAAAAAGCAGCTTCTAAAAGTTCGCGCAATTTGCGAGCTTTTAGAAGCTTTTTTTGTTGAGTATTTTTTTAAGTAAAAGTAACTTAATAGGCTAAAACTTCAGCTTGGGCTGTTACATCACTTTTAACGATATTAAATTCCAATGCTGGCTGATTGGTGAAAATAACCATGGTCGTCGCAGGCTTTTGTTGTGCTTTTAAAACAGATAAATCTACAGTTGCTAGCTTCGTTGTAGCGTTCACTGTCTCACCTTCTGAAACAAAAACTTCAAATCCTTCACCTTGCAAGCTTACTGTATCAATCCCAATATGAACTAAAATCTCATTTCCTTTTTCATCCACTAAACCAAAAGCATGTTTGGTAGGAAAAATACTTTTCACTTTTCCTGTTACCGGTGCATAGACAATTCCCTCAGTCGGTTCTACTGCAAATCCGTCTCCCATGGCTTTACTAGCAAACACAGGATCACCAACCTGACTCAAAGGTAACAAAGTTCCACTCATAGGAGCCGTTAGCTGATTTTTTTTCTTAAAAAAATTAAACATATACTTCATCTCCTTGTCTTTGTGCCTTTGCGACTAATTTTTCGGCTGCTTTAGCAGTATCGTAGGCTAACTGCACTGATAAACCAATATAATTTTCTGGCTTTAGCAGTTCTTCAATCTCATTTTTTTTAAACACCTGCTGAATTTTTTCATTATGCAATAAAACTTCGGCATAATTTTTTTGACTTAACTCTGTTTCAATCGCTAATTCATAAATAAGCTCATGGGCTTGATCTTTTCCAATTTCTGCTGCTAATTTCATCATAATGAATTCACTATTGTCTAACCCATGATTTATATTAGCATTTTGATACATCCGCTCACGATGGATTTCCAAGGTTCGCGTCAACTCTTCGCCCCGCATTAAAATCTCTGTCATAAGTTCCAAAGCTTCAGTAAAAATGCCATCAAATAACATATTAGTGGTACTATCTGCTTCAAAGGGACGAGCTGCGGAATAATACCCCACAGAAGTCAGCGAATAAAGTTTTTGAGCATTGGCAATAATCCCTTTTGATAATTTGGGGTTTATCTTATGGGGCATCGTAGAAGACCCAATTGTCCCTTTAGTAAACCCTTCTGAAACTTCGCCAAATTCTTCAATGGACGTTTGAAAAACTTCTTCGGCAATTTTGTGCAAATTATTAGCTAAAAGTGCCAATACATTAATGTATTCTATCTTCGGTGCATTGATGTTACGGGAAGGAATGGCCATTGCTGGCATGTGTAAAATTTCTGCCACACGTGTTTGGACAGCAATTCCTTTTTCACCAGTAGCATTAAAAGCCCCAATAGCGCCCCCCATCATAGTCGTAAAAATTCTCTTTTCCACTTCTTCTAATCGTTCATAAGACGTCATTAATTCTGATAACCAGACTGACGCTTTATATCCGTACGTAATGGGGATGGCATGTTTACCATGCGTACGTCCTGCCATGATTGTTTCAGCGTTTTCTTTGACTAAGTTGATCAAATTTCCCATAATTTCTAGCATAAATTGTTTAAACTTTTGATGAATTTGTTTGGCAATCAGATTTTGAGAAGTCTGTTGAATATTTTGAGTTGTTGCGCCAAAGTGAATATATTTACCACTTTCTGCATCGCATGCCGCTACAAATACTTTTAAAAATGGAACAAAGCCATGACCTACTTGACGGTAAATTTCATCCATTTTAGCAAAATCTAAATTCTCAATTTGTGCTTTTTCGTTAATGTGCGTTGCTGCTGCTACCGGAATGACGCCTAATTCTCCTTGTGCTTTAGCTAAAGCAGCCTCAACTGTTAACCAAGATTGGTATTTGGCGTCTTGGCTTAAAAGATTTTTTATCCCTTTGTCATCTAACGTTTTACTTTTTGAATCGTATAATGCACCCATCTTTTTCACCTACCCTTTTTTCATTGCATCATCGACTGCATTACGCACAAATTCGACATAAGGGCCAAAGACGACATGAATATGATTTTCTTGCGGGAAGAATACCCCCGAGGTACCTGAATCTTTTAAGCGCTCCACATCTACCACTGACTGATCTTTCAAATCAATGCGCAAGCGGGAAACGCAGTTGTCAACATTTTTAATATTTCCGCTGCCACCTAATGCCGGAATCACGATGTCAGCAATTTCATTAAATTTCTTTTCGGCCAATAAACTATTGTTTTTCAACCCTTTTTCACGCCCTAATGTTTCTAAATTAAATTTCTTAATCGCAAATTTAAAGACGAAGTAAAAGACAACAAAATTTACTGCTCCTAATAAAATTAAGTTTAACCAATTAGTGTTTTCGTACATTAAACCAAAGATACCAAAGTCAAAAATCGTGCCCCGAATATAACCAATACCGATATTCAAGAAATTCAATGGAATCGCCATAACCCCACACAAAATGGCATAAACAACAAATAATTGCGGTGCAATAAACAAGAAAGAAAATTCCAAAGGTTCTGTGATATTTCCTAAGAAAGCTGTTAAAACGACTGTTAAAATAGCACCTTTCGCGATTTTTTTATTATCGGCAAAAGCGGTGTGATACATCGCTAAACCAATCGCTGGTACACGGAATAAAGTAGTCAGCATTTGTCCTGTTGCTAAGTATTTGAATAATCCTGGCGCTAATTTCCAAGCTGGATTATCTGGTCCTAAATCAAATAAAACTTTATTCGCTGCATTTAAAATACCGATATATTGTTGACCATCAATCATATAAACACCACCGGCTTCAGTAAAGCGGACAATAGAAGCTAAAACGTGATGCAAACCAAATGGAATCAATGCCCGATGAGCAAACCAATAAACTCCAACTCCAAATGTTTCATTCATAAAGACTGGTGAAATAAAGATCAATAATTTTGTAAACAAGCCCCAAACCATTGGAACAACAAAACCAACTGGAATCATAAAGAAGAAAGTTGCGATCGGTACAAATTTTTTACCACCAAAAAAAGCAAAAGCCAGTGGCAATTGTGTTTTGTAAAATTTATCGGTACATTTTGCTGCAATTAAACCTGCGATAATCCCACCAGCGGCATCTAATTTCAACGTTTGAATTCCTAACACCATACCTTGACCAACAGAAGCCATCGTTTCTGCATCTACTAAGGCATTGGTTAGCGTTAAATAAACATTTACCACTACTAATAAGGTGACATAACCTAATACAGATGAAAAAACGGCAATTCCCTTATCAAGTTTTGCCATTCCATAAGCAACCCCCATAGCAAACAGTAGTGGGATATTTTCAAAAACAATACTTGAAATTGTTTTTAAGCTACCTATAATTGATTGGATAACTGGATTACCTAAGAAGGCAACTTGTTCAATCATATAGCTTTGCGATAAAGCGTTGGTTAATCCCATTACCATCCCAATCGGTGCCATTACCGCAATTGGTAATAATAGAGAGCGACCAAACTTTTGAATCCCTTTTTTTATCTTCTCTTTCATAATTTCTCCTCCATTTCTTTCTACACTCTCAGTCTAAAATGTAACCGATTACCAAACAAGGTCATCTTCTGCTTTGTAGATTTTGCAAGAAGTAACCATGCTATAATAAGGCTATCAATCAAACTAAGAAGGGATTTATCTATGGTCGTTAACAGTTTTGATTTATATTTGGCCAATCGGTTACAAGAAAAAGGTCAAACTACCTTGGATGCCTTAGCATTAAAAACAAAAAAATCAGTCGCGACTATCCGCCGATCAGTTCAAACACTCAATCAATATTTCAAACCGTCACAGCAATTTGTCATCACTGAAGCCAAAATTATCAGTAATATGCGTTATCGCGATTTGATTACCATGATTCAAAACTTGAACTTAACGGATTTTTCTACTACTGCAAAAGAACGCTTGAATTATCTCATTTGTCTTTGTGTGCTTCAAAAAACTGTTAATTTATCACAAATGTATGACGAATTAGCCGTAAGTCAATCTACTAAAAAGAAAGACCGTGGTACTTTTCTAGCCACTTTAGCTAAAAAAAAGCTCACCCTCACTTCACTTCCTGGTAAAGGTGTCACCATCACCGGCAATGAGTGGGCTTTACGAATATGGGCTTGCGAATACTTAATGGAAATTATTGAAATTGACGAGCAAGGCACAATTACTAATCGTCAAGCTAATAATCCTTTGCAACAGCTCCTATTTGAAAAGACTAAATTTTTATGGCAAACCAATACCTGTGATGCACTTGAAAACTTGCTGGCAAACAATAACATACAATTAAACTATACCTCAACAAAATTTCTCTATTTATACTATTTGTTGACCAAAAAAAGAGTTAAAAATGACAAAGTTGTAATAGAAGAAAGTTTTAAATCACCTTTGCCGGTTAAAATCTGGTCGCTGTTTTCCAACCCAACGGAAGATTTTTATTTTAGTTGTCTATTAGCCAGTTTAGATAACCAAGGAACTTCTCTTTATAAAAAAGACGATCGTCTAACCGGTCTAAGTAATCGCTTGATTACTTATATCGAAGAACGAATTTTAACTCACTTTTATTCCCGGCTAGTTTTACAACATGAGATTAGCCACTATCTTTATAAATGTATCTTACGTAATCAACTGTCCTATGATTTTTACGATAATAAATTAGATGACGTTAAAAATGAATTTCCCTTTTTATATCAATTGGTAGAATATTTTTATATTCACGAATTGGCAGAAGAATTCTATTTAGGAACCTATCAATTAGCCACCTTGACCTTAATTTTCCGAGAACATGTGCTAAAAAACAAAGTGGCCGGTCGTAATCGCAAAAGAATTGTTGTAGTAACCAATTCCGCTCAAGAAAAAAGCGATTTTTTCTCACAGCAATTAAGTTATCACTTTGACACAGAAATTATCGCCACCATTAATTTGCACGAGTTATATCGTTTAAAACATCTGCAATTTGATCACCTACTAACGTTTTCTAATCGGATTGCTACAATTTTAAATGAAGAAGGTTATCCCAATATCAAAGTAAATTACTATTTTCATGATGAAGACTTAGCCTATTTAAGTAAGCGTAATTTTTCCAGTAACTATAACCGCAAACTCATCGCTGACCAATTTATTGACACTTTGCAACAGCAAAATCCAGCCAACTGGTCAGATTTTTTAAAAGAAAAATATCCTAATTTTTTTGTTTAATAATTAGCATCCAAAAAAGCCGAACGGATTCGTTCAGCTTTTCGGCAATATCTTTGCTATCTGGATTATACCTTGTCAAAATAATAGCGTTTCTTTCTCGATAAAAAGTGCTGTGACCAGATTCTTGTCACAGCACTTTTTTATAATCAATTCGCAATTTTCAAAAGTAATATACTTCTATCTTCGCTGCTTTTACTATTTGCTTTCCTCAGCTAAGATAGTTTCAAGTAGTGCTAAAACACGGCGGACTTCACTATTTTTGACAATCGGCTCGCCACCATTTACTACCACATCGTAGAAGTTGGCGTAAAAACTTGGATACGGTGTTTCAACTGCTGGTAGAGATAAAACTTCGGTTGCATCTTCGCGAGGAGGGGCCATGGTTTTGGTTAATCCCACACCAGCTTGAATAGGTTTTGGTGCCGCTGTTTCTTCATGGGTGGCTTTGACCATTTTGCCATTTAAATCCCAGTCTGAAATAAGCGCCGTCCCTTCCATGCCTTTGACATACCAACGTGGTAACGGAATATAGTTGGTGGTGCCCACTTCAATTATCACTTTAACCCCATTTTCAAACGTTAGATAGCTATGAAAACCATCGTCTACTTCATCTCCTAAAATATAGCTCAAATCAGTCTGAATCGTTTGCAGTGGACTATCAACTAAAAATAGCAGTTGATCAAATAAATGAACGCCCCAATCTAGTAACATACCGCCACCATGTTTTTGTAGATGGCGCCAGTCACCGGGAATCCCATTGGCTCCTTGCACGCGCGATTCAATTTGGAATAAATCGCCTAGCGTTTTTTCTTGATACATTTGGCGAATCATTAAAAAGTCTGGATCCCAGCGCCGGTTTTGATGTACCATAAATGTCCGCGCACACTTTTTAGCTTCGGCTAAAATTTCATCTAATTCTTTTGTATTCATAGCAACTGGTTTTTCACAAACCACGTGTTTACCTGCTTTTAAAGCTGCAATTGCTAATTCTTTATGGCTATCATTGGGTGTTGCAATTAAAACGGCATCCGTCGTTTCATCTTCTAAAAGTTCTGGTAAACTTTCATACGCTAAAAATCCATCAGCCTGTGCCACAGCTTGGCGTTCAGATTTAATATCATAAACTCCTTTTACAGCCACAACTTCACTGGACTTTTTCATAATGGTTTTGGCATGATAAGAACCCATGCCACCATAACCAATAATCGCAAATTGTAATGGTTTCATTCTTTTACTCACTTTCTTTTAAAACTCATAATTTCCCTTATCTTTAAAAAAATTACGCCCACCACATATCGGTTGGTGTGTCATGAATCATGACAGAACGCAAATTCGTCACCGCTCGCTGCAACCCTTCATCAATGGACATCAAAGGATCTTCATGCTCAATACTTAATACATAATCGTAGCCGTATAACCGCAACGCCGAAATAATATCAGACCAAACTTTTAAATCGTGCCCACAACCTACGGAACGGAAATTCCATGAACGTGTTTTAACATTTCCATAAGGCTGCATATCAGTCAGTCCATACATATTAATATTGTCTTGATCCAAATACGTATCTTTGGCATGGAAGTGATGAATTGCCCCAGCTTCGCCTAAAATTTTCACTGCCGCGACCGGATCAATTCCTTGCCACCACAAATGACTTGGGTCCAAGTTACAGCCAATTGCTTTACCGGTAGCTTCCCGTAAACGTAACATAGTATAAGGTGTATGAGCTAAAAAACCACCATGTAATTCAATCCCGATTTTAACTCCGGCACTTTCGGCTACCGTGTTAATTTCTTGCCAATAAGGAATCAATTTTTGTTCCCATTGATAATTATAATTATCGCTATATTCTGTTGGCCACGGCAAAACAGGCCAGTTGACTTGGGTATCTGTTTCATTACCGCCACTCACGCCAGAAAAACCATTTACGATAGGAACATTCATTAATTGGGCTAATTTAATCGTTTTTTGCAATAATTCATCTGCTTCTTGGGCCACTGATTTTACCGGTGAAATCGGATTGTGATGACAACTTAAAGCCGAAATCGTCAATCCTTTATCGGCTAATTTCGCCAAGTATTCTTTACGACTATCTCCAGAAGCTAATAATTTATCAATGTCCAAATGGGCATTACCAGGAGATCCTCCGGTGCCAATTTCTACAGTTTCCAAACCATAACTGGCTACTTTTTCAATCATTTCATCAAAATTTAGATTATTAAATAATGGGGTAAAAACACCTAATTTCATTTTTTCATCCTTTCTATACTCGTTTACTGGTTCATTTTTTTATGTCAGAAAAATCGTGCTAGTTTTAATTAGCGTTCAAAATAAACCGGCTCACCTGTCGCTGAAGATTGATACATCGCTTCTAAAATTTCTGTGACGACCAAAGCCTGCTCTGGTTTTACTAGGGGCTCTGTGTCATTTAAAACCGCATCGATCCACGCTCTTGCTTCGTTATAAGCAGGATCATCAGAAGCACCGTCATAAAAATCGACGCCGCCTGGTTCTAATTCAATTTTTTTCTCATATAACGTGCTATGATCTTCACCATTGATCGTTAAGCCGTCATTCATATCTGCGCCAGCCTTGGTTCCACACAAAGTAGTTTTGGCTTCTTTAACATCTAACGAGTTCAACGCCCAACTTGCTTCTAAGAAAATCGTGGCGCCATTTTCCATCGTAATAAAACCAAAAGCACTGTCTTCTACTTTGTATTCTTTTGGATCCCAAGAACCCCAAGCATTAGCAGCATTTTCCATCTCCGCTAATTTACGATAAGCAGTTCCTACGACAAATTTTGGTTTATAATTGTTCATCATCCAAAGTGTCAAATCCAACGCATGCGTTCCAATATCAATTAATGGGCCGCCTCCTTGCGCTTTTTCATCTAAAAAAACACCCCATGTTGGCACTGCCCGACGTCTAATCGCGTGAGCTTTACCAAAATAAATTTCTCCTAACTCCCCTTCGCTACATACAGTATGTAAATATTGGGAGTCTTTACGAAACCGATTTTGATAGCCAATCGTTAACTTTTTCCCCGTCTTTTTTGCAGCTTCTACCATTGCCTTTGCCTCAGTAGCCGTTTTCGCCATTGGTTTTTCACACATTACATGACAGCCAACTTCCATTGCCGCAATTGAAATTTCAGCGTGAGAACTGTTGGGCGTTAACACATGGACCAAATCTAAATCACACGCTGCTAACATTTCTTGATAATCGCTAAAAACTTTGGCTTCTTCACTGCCATATTCTTTACAACTTTTTTCTGCCCGATCTAAAATGACATCACAAAAAGCCACCAATTCAACTTCCTCAATTTTAGCCAAGGCCGGTAAATGTTTACCCGTAGCAATTCCGCCACATCCAATAATTCCCACTTTTAAACTCATAATTATTTCTCCTTATTTGAAAACGTTTTATTTTCTTTATTATAAAAAAATCCCGCATCAAATTCCTCCCACATCCTTAGCTAAAAATTCCCAGATTTTATCTTTTTTTCTTTTAAAAATACGCTATACTAAAGAAAAGCTGAAGGAAGCGGGTAGCTCTTTGGAAAAATCTCAGAAATTCGTTTTCTGGTGCTCTTTACCAGAAACTAATTTTTGAATTTTTCCCGAAGAGTTGCTTCCTGTGCTAGATCAAAGAAAAGCTAAGGGAACTCGTTCAGCTCTCAAGCAATAAGAGAAAATCTTGTTAAATTGTATCTCAAATTTCGCAAGATTTTCCCTTATTGCCGTAGAGAGCTAGTTCATTTTGCTAGACACAAATAAAAGCTGAAGGAACTCGCACAACTCGCTAGCAATAAGATAGAATTTTAATAAATTGCTTTCCAAATTTCTTGAAATTTTAGCTTATTGTCGCAGCGAGTTAGTTTATGAAGCTAGATCAATAGAAAAGCTAAAGGAAGTGGGTAGCTCTTTGGAAAAATCTCAGAAATTCGTTTTCTGGTGCTCTTTACCAGAAACTAATTTTTGAATTTTTCCCGAAGAGTTGCTTCCTGTGCTGGATCAATAGAAAAGCTAAATGAACTCGCATAGCTCTCAAGCAATAAGGCAAAATCTTGTTAAATCGCTTCTCAAATTTCTTAGCATTTCGACTTAATGTCGCCAAGAGTTTGTCATAAAACTGAAGGAACTCGGATCAAAAACAGTCGATAACTTTTATTAATCCTACTCAAATGAGGTGAAAAGATGAGTCTATATTTAGAAATACCCGAATTACATAGCGCATTTCCTTTTCGAACTTTTATTAATGATGGCTGGGAAATTGTCTATCCTCACTGGCACAAGGAAATTGAGGTTATTTATTGTTTAACCGGCACTGTTAAACTGGGAGCTTTTGGAGAAATTTTTGAATTAGCAGAAGGGGAGATTTTTTTCTTTCCTAGTGGCGAACCTCATTTTTTCTTGGCATCTCCAGACAGTCAACGAATCGTTTTCCAATTTGATTTGCGCTTTTTTTATGAGCAAAATAATTTAGTCACAACCGACCGTACTTTGTTGCAACTGTTTGATGAAGCACCAAATTATAGCCGAGACTGGCCCACTTCCGCGCAAAAAGAAATTAATCAGTTGTTGCGCGCTATTTTTAACTGCCATGAAGAAAAAAATGAAGGCTGGCAATACGGTGTGACAGGTCTTTTGACCCAATTTATTTATGCTTTATATCAGTTAGCGCCAAAAGATGATGTCAAACAAAGTAAGGTCAAAGAAAATTTGAAAAGTCGCGAAACTTTAGAATTATTGGATCAAATTTTTGAATATGTCGAGGCGAATTTTGACTCCCCGATTACTTTAGAAGCTGCGGCCCGCCAAGTCGGCTTTAGTGAAACATATTTTTCCCGCTTTTTTAAACAAAAAGTTGGCCTACCTTTTTCACAATATTTAAAAGAATATCGGATTGAACAAGCGAAGTTTTTATTGGCCACAGAACACTCACCAATGAGTGAAATTGCAGCGAAAGCGGGATTTGCCAACGTTAAAACGTTCCACCATGTTTTCAAAAAAACAGTTGGCTGTGCACCGTTACAATATCAAAAACAACTAAAATGAATTAAAAATAAAGCGAAAAAGTGAGGCTGTGACATAAGCCTCACTTTTTTATGCAATTTTTTTTGAATAGACAATGATTTACTATCTAATTTCGAGATAAATATTTAATAAAAGGGAAAATATATTATCCGCTATAAGAAAGTCTTTAATCGTCAAATTTTATCTAGATATTTAGTGAAGAATATCCATTTTCAAATTGACTCCGTAATAAGTTTTCAGATACGTCCTAGTTTTTTCAAAATTTTACTAGTTATATTCAATGTAGAAAAGAGCTGATAAATTAATAGAAATAAACTATAAAAACGCAATGATTATTGTTGACTTTTCTACAAAATGGTTTATTATGATTAAAAATGTAGAAAATTCAACAATTTAGACAGGACGTGAGTACTTGATTAATTTAGAAGAAAAATTTAAACAAGCAAACATTGATTATGAGTTATACCATCACCGAGCTATTTATACTAATGAGGATGCACTGGTTGTAAAAGAGGAACAAGGTTTTAAAGGTACAGAAACAAAAAGTCTGTATTTAAAAGACAAACAAGACAATCACTATATCTTTTTAACATTTACTACGAAAAGAAGTGATTTTAAGAAACTAAGTAAGCTTGTAGGAAAAAGACTTTCTGTTGTATCCGCAGAGGTCATGGAGGAAACGACTGGTCAAAAATCAGGAGCTGTCTCTCCGTTTGGTTATGAAACACAGGTACCGGTAATTATTGATGAAGAATTACTTTCGCATGAAAAGCTTGTATTTGCCCCAGGCCGACCAGACCAAACCATGGTTGTAAAAGTCGCTGATTTGAAGAAGATTATTCAAGTGCTTGATATACAAACTTATTTACTACCAATGGAGGGATAGCAATGTCTGAAATCTTAAGAGAAATCGGTATAATTTCACGAGCACTATCTTATATCAGCAATGTGGAATTTAAAGATATTCATCTAAATAAAGATCAATATTTATATTTAACAAGAATATACGAAAATCCTGGTATTATTAATGATTCTTTAGCTGAATTAGTCAAACAAGATCGGACTACGGTTTCAAAGTCAATTGGTAAACTTGAGAAAGAAAAATTAATAAGAAAAGAAGTAGATCCTACCAATAAAAAAATTCGTAGATTATACACAACCGATAAGGCAGAGGAGCTTTATAACTATTTAAAACGAGAAGAAATGTACTCAGAAAAGGCGGCTTTGGCAAAATTATCCTTAGAAGAAAGAGAAATGTTGTTGCTGACTTTAAAAAAAGTGAGGAAGAATGTTGATGATGAATGGCATTTTGTAAAGAACGGGAACAAACGGATTTATTAGAGGAGGAAATAACAATGGGACTTAAAATAATGAATGAAGAAGCATTGAAACACACTCTGAAAATGAAAGATGTAATTGAAACAGTTGAAAATGTTTATTCACAGAAAAGTGAGAATCAATCAGTAGTATGGGATACGATTTTTTATGACTTTGAACCAGGTAAAGCAGATATGGATATCAAATCTGGTTACTTAAAAAAACAGAAAATATTTGGACATAAAACAGTTACGTGGTTTGGCGATAATCTACAGAAAAATTTACCTACGCTAAATGGCATGATCTGTATTTTTGATGGAAATACAGGGATGCCTCTAGGAATAACAGAAGGTGCATATATTACAGGAATGCGTACCGGAGCTGCGGCAGCCATAGGTGCGAAGTATTTGGCGAATAAGGCACCTAAAAATGTTCTAATTGTTGGAGCAGGAAATCAATTAAAATTCCAAATCACAGCGATACTGTCGGTGTTTCCAGATTTAGAAAAAGTTCAAGTTTTTGATAAAGATTTTATGAAAGCTTCTAATGCAATCAAAGAGGTGTCCTCTGATTTAGTATTAATGGGTATTTCTCAAACGAATACCCAGATTGTTCCTGTAAAAGACTTGCAAATAGCAACTGAATGTAGTGAGATTATCATTACCATAACGCCTTCAAGAGTTCCATTTCTAAAAAAAGATTGGATCAAGCCTGGTACTCATTTATCTACAATGGGAGCTGATATGGAAGGTAAACAAGAAATTGATGAGAATATTTTTTCCAATGCTACTATTTTCACTGATGATTTACATCACAGTTCTCAAGTAGGAGAAATGGAAATAGCTTTAAAAAATAAAATCATTCAATTAGAGGATATTTCAGGAGAAATTGGAGATCTAATTTTAAATAAAACGATTGGAAGAAAAACAGCAGAAGATATTACTATTTTTGATGCAACAGGAATGGCGTTGATGGATATAGCAACTGCAAAAGCTGCTTTAGATATGAGTGAAGATAAAAATATTGTAAATGTAGAATTTTAATATAAGGAGTGAAGGAATATGGAAAAATTTAATTATCAAGATGTTCAAGAAGCCTATAAAAGAATCCATTCATATATACCTACTACACCATTAGTAGAATCTTTCTATTTAGGTGATGAGGATAAGAAATACTTTTTTAAGCTTGAATCCATGCAAAAGGCGAAAAGTTTTAAAATACGTGGTGCGTTAAATAAAATGCTTACCTTAACAGATGAAGAAAAAGCCAAAGGAGTTGCTACGGTATCTTCAGGAAATCATGGAAGTTCTGTAAGCTATGCTGCGACAATTTTAGGAATTGATAAAGCAATAATCATTGTACCAGAAAGCACACCTAAGAGTAAAACGGATAAAATAGAGTACTTTGGTGCAACAGTAATGCGTCTAGGGAAAGATTATGACGAAGCACATCAATTAGGAATGAAATATATCAAAGAAAATGATATGACTTATATAGATGCTTACTATGACGATCCAAAAATTTATGGTGGACAAGGAACGATAGCTATTGAAATTTTAGAACAAAATCCTGAAATCGACACGATTGTAGTACCAATTGGAGGAGGAGGCATGATCACTGGGATTGCAGTAGCTGCAAAAGCAATTAAGCCAACAATCAAAATAATTGGGGTTCAAACAGAAGCATGTCCAGCAATGATAAAATCTTATGAAGATAATGTGTTTTACGAGGAATATCCTAGCAAAGAAACCTATTGTGATGCCTTAGTTGGTGGAGTAGGTAAACTTAGCTACGAAATACTAAAAGACTACGTCGATGACATTATCGAAGTCAAAGAAGAATCAATTGCCAAATCTGTAGATTTCATGATTACAGAAGAAAAATTTGTTGCTGAAGCAGGAAGTTGTACAACGATAGCTGCAGTTAATGACTTTTCTGAGCGTATTGGTGGAAAAAATATTGCCTTAGTCATTTCAGGTGGGAATATAGATGGGGAAGTTATTAAAGAAATTTTGTGTAAATATTAATAAAGATTAGAGAACGTAGTCATTTACAATCAATTACGGATAAATTGCTACCCAACAAAAAATGATTTTTTTAACAATTCTGCCGAAAAGATTTACTAAAGAATCAGATATTTCTACAATTTATATTTTTGATTTAATAAAATATTGCTATTAGAAAAGTGACACAGAGAGTAAGAATTCTAATTCTTGCTCTTAGACTGTAGACGTCATCCTTTTTGGGGGCTTTGTTATAAATCTGAGGGTTGTGACAGAAGCGACTAGCTTCAAGAAATAAGACGAGGTTCCCAAAAATTATTTTTCAAATTTTTGGAATTCCGTCTTATTTCCAAAAAAGCTGCTTCTGTTACACCGTTTATTCGAAAGTCTGAGGTATGAAAAACTTTTGTCATACCTCAGACTAATTATTTAATCTTTATCTAAAGAAAGTTCTGATGCTAAACGCGGTACTGCTGCTTTTTTCACTGCAAAGAATTTACGTGTTTCTTTGACTACAACTGGACTTAATAAAATCAGCGCAATAATATTCGGAAACGCCATCAAACCGTTGCAAATATCGGCTATGGTCCACACAGCTGAAACAGTCAGATAAGGTCCAATGAAAACCGCCGCAACATATAAAACTTTGAAGAAATTGGCAAATTTATTAGTATTAAACAAATAAGCCAAGCACCGTTCTGCGTAATAATTCCATCCCAAAATCGTCGTGAAAGCGAAAAACACCAAACATATCATCAGTAAAAAAGAAACAATTGGTGCAGACAGTGGCAATGCCTCACTAAAGGCGTAGATAGTTACCGCTGCGCCATCTTTACCGATTTTCCACGCATCCGTTAATACAATTGCCATCCCTGTCATGTTACAAACGATAATCGTATCAATAAATGTGCCAGTCATCGAAACCAGACCTTGTCGGACTGGTTCTTTGGTACGGGCCGCTGCGGCTGCAATCGGCGCACTACCAAGTCCTGATTCATTGGAGAAAATCCCCCGAGCGATTCCTTTTTGCATCGCAATCATCATCGCACCCAATGCTCCACCTGCCGCTGCTTCAAAGCCAAAAGCACTACGAAAAATTAAAGCAATCACACTAGGCAATTTTGCTGCGTTTAAAACAATTAGCCACAAACACAAGCCGACATATAAAAGAATCATCGCGGGTACAATAATTTCAGAAACTTTGGCAATCCGTTTAACACCGCCAATTAAAACTCCGGCCACACAAATCGTTACCAGCAAGCCCGAAATAATAACGGCCCAAGAGTAGTGATGCCCAAATAATTGTAGGCTATGATTTTTATTGGGATCAAAAAAAGTTTCTGCCGCCGACGTAATGCCGTTAATTTGCGTTAAGGTCCCAATCCCTAACAAGCCGGCTAAAATACCAAATAAAGCAAAGGCTTTACCAAGGGGACGCCATTTTTTTCCTAACCCTTTTTCAATGTAGTAAAAAGGACCTCCCAGTGCTTTACCATCGGAATCAAAGGAGCGATACTTGACCGCTAATAGACCTTCTGCGTATTTTGTCGCCATCCCTAAAAGTCCTGCTAGTTCTAACCAAAACAATGCACCAGGACCACCGGCGACAATCGCTGTTGCCACGCCGACAATATTTCCAGTTCCAATTGTCGCCGATAATGCCGTACACAAAGCCTGAAAACTAGAGACATCTCCTTTGCCGTCCTCTTCATCTTGCACCATGAATTTCAATGCCAATGGCAATTTTTTCAGCTGAATAAAACGGCAACCAACCGTTAAAATCAGACCAATGCCCAAAATTAGCAAAATCATGGGAGCTCCCCAAATCAAATCGTTAATTTTTACAAGTAACTGATTCATTCTACGCCTCCTTTTCACTATTGTTAAAAATAAACAAGAACCTAAAGTCTATCATAAAAAACGGATAAAAACTTTAATTTACCGCGCCATTTTTAACAAAAATTCTCGCTGTCTATACAATTTTTACTTCACCGTTTCCAACCAACTTTTTTATTTTTGTAATAATCTGAATATTTTGCCATTTTATCAGCTTTTCACTACCTTTTCTACCAATTTGTGATTTTTTTAGCTTAATTAGTAGTGAATGTTCGGATTTTTACCATTATTTTTACAACAAAAAAAGACAGCGAGAAAATCTCGCCATCTTTTTATCCCTCGAGGGTAATCAAAAAATAAGAAGACCTTATTTTACTTTGGCGACAAAATCTAACAACTGCTTTTTATCGTAAAGCTGATGGTTACATTTTTCACTGTCGACACAAATATAGTTGCCTTTTTTCGTGTAAGTGCCATCTCCACCCTTTTTAGTCGTAGCTAAAAATAATGCGACTTCACTGGTTTTATGACAAATGGAACAAACATTTTTCAAAACATTACTTGAAAAGTTACCCTTTAAACCTTGTAAGCCATGCTCATCATAATACAGTAGGAATTTTTGCTGCTGGCCAGGATCGTTCCAACCAATATAGGTATGTTCTTTTAAATCCATCGCGTCAAAATTTGGTAAGTGTAATTTTTTAGTCTTGCGAAAAACTTTTTCCACTTGTTTTGCACTTGGCACAACAAAAGGCGTAACATGTTCTTTTAATCCATTTAAATAACGCTCTGCTGAAGCTTTAGTCAAATGAGGATCTAAAATAAATTGAAGCAATTCTTCCTTTTGAGTCGAATCCTCGGGCAAAATTTCATTAATTTTTTCAGTTGTTAAAGCCTGAACGGCATTGACTGTTTGTTTGTCATTGACAGATTGATAAACATTAATCAAATCGTCAATTGCTTTTGCTAGGGCAAAATAGTGATAAGGTTCTAGTTTCATAATATTTTCCTTTCTCCAAACCGCTGAGGCGCAGAAGAAAGTCACAACTGCGACGTCAGAATAACTGCCAGCCAATTGTGCGTACAGAAGATACAAATCGTATCATGTGACCACCACCTTGTTATAATCTTCGTTATCATACTCGCATTTCAAAAAAAACGCAACGGTCTCACGTCGCTAGTCAAAAACTTTAAAAATTGATAGAGTTAAAGTAGAAAAGCATAATAAACTCGTCCAGCTCTCAAGCGATAAGACGAAATCTTGATAAATTGCTCTTCAAATTTCTCAAGATTTTGGCTTATTGCCGTAGAGAGTTTGTTTATTATGCTAGACAACAAGAAAAGCTGAACAAACGCGGGCAACTCTCAAGTAATAAGATGGAATTTTAATAAATTGCTTTTCAAATTTCTTGAAATTTCAGCTTATTACCGTAGAGAGTTCGTTTATTATGCTAGACATCTAGAAAAGCAAAAGGCAACGGTCAGCTCTTTATTCATAAGAAAAAATTATCCAGTTTATTTCTAATTCAATTAGCTTGACTACCTAACTACATTTCAAGGAGGAAAAATATGAAGGTTTTATTTATTTTTGATGACGGCGTATTCTCGTCTTTTTTTGTTTACGATTTGCAAAACAAAGGAACGTTGTGGCGCATTTCACCAGAAATTCGGCTACACAATATTACGCTAGGAGAACTTTATGTTAAAAATTCTATTACTGATTTTTTGAAATATTTTTCTGTCGCTTTTTCGCAATCGGTAACAAAATATTTTATTTTAACTAAAGAAGAAGGGCTAGCGGCCATAAAAGAAGCCGGCCTTGATGCAGATGGTACGTTAACGATCACTTCAGAAAAAGATTTTACCGCTTTAAAAAACGGTCAAAAATTCCTATTAGGTCCACAAAAGTTATCTTTAGCCGAAATCGATGCCTACATTAGTTATCAAATTGACGATGATCGTTCCTTTGATGTTTTTACTCGTCAGGAAGATTTGATTCGCTTTATGAAATGGAAAACAGTAACTCCCAGCTTAAGTGCGATTACGCAAAATTTAGGAACCGTCAAAGAACATACGAAAAGTAATCTCGGCTTGCGCGATATGTTAAAACTTGGTAGTGGCTATTTAGCCAAAGGCAATGCCCGCATGAAAAAAATTAATGTCCCTGCTCCTGGTAGCTACACGGTCAGTGGTAATTTTCCTTACCATCTTGAAACGGTCGATTGGGAGAAAAACGTCATTCAACTCCACCCTGATTTACGGGATGAATAAGCCAAAAGAACGTTCCTCATTTACACGCGATCAGATGAAACAACAGCAACATGTTCTTTCATTTCTTAACACATCATCTGATTGCCTAAACAATTTTTCATGAAATCACACACTAATCACTTTAAACGACAAATCGTAACTTTCAACCATGACCAAAGCATCTGTCAGACAGTAAGCACTTTAAAACCTTAATATAATGCATATAAGCAAAATGATTATTTTTGCTAGCAAAAAAGTGGGAAACCCAAACTTGGATTTCTCACTTTTTTTGAAATATTTTTTATTATTTATTTTTATCAGTTGCATCCCAAACTTGTTTAATGGCTGGAATATTGCCAATTTCCGTTAAATTACTTGGTAAAATAACGGTGTTGTGATTGTTTTCCACCACATGTTTAAAGGCTTCAATGCCAAGATAAGACAACATTTTTTCGTCAATTTGACTTTCTTGAATGGCTTGATTAATTTCGCGAATTCGTTTTTTCTCAGCTTCTGTTACAATTTTAATTCGTTCAGCTTCAGCTTGGGCATCAATTTTAATTCGTTCGGCTCTGGCAGTAGCGTCGATTTTAGTTTGTTTTGCTCGCGCCGCCGCATCAATTTCCATTTCTGAGGCTTTGGCCTCTGAATCTAAAATGACCGATTGTTTCTTCCCTTCTGAAATGGTGATTAATGATTCTTTATCGCGACTAGCAGTAATTAATTTATTCATAGAATTAACAATTTCATCTGAAACTGAAATCTCACCAATATTAATTCGGTCAATCGACAAGCCATATCCCGCTGTGATGTCTTTGACGCTTTCAAATAGAGCCACATTTATTTCTTCAGTCCCATTTAAGACTTCATTCAAATCCATCTTCCCAATGATGCCCCGTAAATTTGACTGACAATCTTGAATCATCGAAACCACAGAATTTTGATTATCATAAACAAAGGCCCGTACATCTGTAACATGATATTTGATTGCTTCATCAATTTCCACGATAACATTGTCTTTTGTAATAACACTTTGTGGATCAATTTGAATTGGAATTTGTTTTAACGAAACACGTTGTTTGACGTTATATAAAATTGGAATTAAAAAATGAAGTCCCGGATCAAGGGATTTAACGTATTTACCAAAACTTTCGACGACTTTAACTTCTCCTTGTTCTACAATAATAATCATTTGTGATAACAACAAAATAAGTAGACCAATAATTACGATAACAAAAAAGATACTAAAAATTGCCAATGTAATTCACATCACTTTCATATAAGCTATTGTTTACTTGAACTAATAATGCATTAGGCGTATAACTGACAACTTCCAGCATATCTCCGACTTCTGGCAACCCAGCTACAACTTTGTAGTCGTACCAACTGCCTAAAATACGGACACTACCGGTGAAACTGCTTTTTGTTGTGCGAAAACATTTACCTAACGTTTTTTCCATTTGATAATCAGCCAACGAACCTGCCCACCTCCAATTAAAAACCTCAAGCCCCAACCTTGATTGCCCTCATTATACCACTTGTAAAAAAAACGCCTAGTCAATTATTTGTTAAGTTGCACATTTTTCGACTAAAATAGAATTAAGAATATAGTTATTAAGGAGCATAACCATGGCATTGTTTAAAAAGGAACCTACCCAAGAAGACCAGCTGCAACAAAATTTACGTGCCTGGCTTAGTCAACAAGCCGGAAAAACGATTGCTCTGGCTAATTTAAATGCGTTCTTTTACCAAAATGATTTTTTTAAGCTACATTATTTTGCCGAAAGTGGTTTTCAAGCAGACAATAAACAACCTGTTCTGACTGCAACGGTGACAAAAGATGTGCAAAAAAAATTAAGCCGGATTAAAGAAACCGAGCTTAGTAGTGAACTAAAGATAAATAAAAAAGAAAAATCCCTTTTAGATGGCATTATCACCAGTGACCAAAATTATTTTCGCCTTTATGTTACGCCTTCACCTTTTGCGACCGGACTTTTATTGCTTGAAAAATTACCTGCGACCAAAGTTTTTCAAGCAGATAAAAAAACAGGCTCTTTTGTACAAAATAACATTAAAGAGCTACTTTACTTGTGCTACCGCTTTGATTTAGCCAAAAATCCACAGTTAGCCGTCAAAAATCTAGCTTTAGCACAATTAGCTACTCCTTCTGTCACTTTGCCTATTTTGGCGACTTTAACAGCGATTGCAAATCAGACCATCGCAGACCTTGATTTAGAATATTTGTTTACTTGGGTCTTGCAGTACAGCGCTACAATTACAGCTACTAGCACCCTTTTTTCTGCATATGCTTCAGCAGCCTTACCAGAAGAAGTATTGGAGAAGACACAGGCAATCGTCACAGAGCTCGCTGAAAATTTTGCTCGCAGTAGCACAGTATTAACACAAAATGCCAACCAAGATTCCTTAGCTATTAGTGAACAATTACTAAAGCAAATTCCCGACCTTTTTCAAGCAGCCAACCAAAAAATGACTGCTTTAAATGATAAATTGTTAAATTCCGATACAGATCAGACCGAATAGTGATAAGAATCATTAAGAACCTTCCGCTATGGCAATGCGATCAAAAAAAGTTTCATGTGAAACATTTGGTAGCTGTTATGTTTTCAAAAACCAGATTGCGTACAAAGTAATCAACTGATGATAAGAAAAAAAGCGCATTGACTTTTCTGAAAAGTGAAAGTCAATGCGCTTTTTGCTTAAACGTTCAATTCTTTAGTAATCTCTTTATTTTGAGAACGCTGTGATTTGATCAATCTTACCATTAACAAAGCTAATAACGCACCCAATGCCCCGATTAACCAATATAACCATGATGGAGTCTGAGACTTACCGCCCATTGGGATAATCGCACTATTGACTTCTTTTGCACGCTCGCTACTAACAGTAAAGGGTTCTTTAAATTGCCAAACATTACCTTTACCATCAGATATTTTCAAATGTAGTTCATATTTACCTGGCTTAATTTCTTGATCATTCATATCAAAGGCTAGGTCAAAATTCGAATTCGGCGCCATGGAACGATTTTCCCATTCAATTTTTTGTAAAGTCTCAGTTTTGCCAGCTGCTGTAATTTTACCTGTATAGGTCATTTTGCCAATGGCATCCATCGTAGGATTTTGGATATTCACGCTAAAAGCAGTTTTCCCAAAAGAAATAGCTGCCTTAGGATCAGCAATTTTCACTTCGCGCTTTACTTCAGATAGTATATTACGCAGTTGTAGGCCTAAGACATAACCAAATTGGCTTGGCTGTTCTTTGCCGTCAACGGTTACTACTTTTAAAACCTGAATACCTGCCATAATTCGACCATCAAATTTTTCTTTAGGCATGGTAATTTGAATAGCAAACTCTTTGCTACTGTTAGCAGGAACAGAAACTTTTTCAGGTTTTGTGACAATATCTTTGATTTGATATTGCATACTTTTATCCGGTGTAACATCCTGGCTATTATAATCAATTAAACCTTTGGAATTAGTATAGGCTTGATTTACATTGACAATAAAATCTGTCGCCTCTGTTGCATCATTATGAATCGCCACTTTAATTTCTTGTTTTTCTCCAGGTTGGAGTTTTAAATCAAAATATGTTTGGGTTTTATCAATTTGATTTTCAGGAATCACACCTTGAATACTAAATTGTACATTTCCAGTTTCTGCGTGTGCAGATAAAGGGAAAAATAAAAATGCTAACAAAATCCCGAAAAATAGATAACTTCGCTTTTTCATAATAGCTCCCATCTCTTAGTTCGTTGGCGCTGGTACGTCGTTGAGAGTGAAAATGATTAAATCTTCTACATCAATGCTATCGCCAGCTTTTAACTGAAGTTCATGATCTTTAAATTCTAGTGTGCCCTCCTTAAATTCTTTCGTTAGAAAACCCGTATTATTTTCCACAGTAAGGTCTTTTGCACTCTCAAATACAACATCACCTTCTACTTTTAAATTCGTAATCGTAATATTTTTAGCCAAATTCTTCGTAATACCATTTTTCATATCGACGATGTTTGGATTTAAGTCAGCTTTTAATTGCCATGCCTGTTGAGAAGAATTATTAAATACTACATATTGTCCTTTTAAAGTTTCTAAAGAAATACCGTCATCATCTACGGTGTCATCTTCAATCTGAGAATTATCTTTACTAAATTGTACTTTATAACTCCCAGTGGCACTCAAAATTGTTTCTTGTTTAAATCTTTCTGGTACGTTGATTAACTTTAACGTTGCGTCTTTATTATTAGGGTCATTGTCAAGAAAATCTACTAATACATCACTACTTCCTTTTTTCTCGGTACCATCGCTTTTTGCAAGTGCTGGCACAGCGCCCCCTAAAATCGTTAAACTAATAAGTGTTACAGCTAAAATTTTCTTCATTTTTCCATTCGCTCCTTTTTATATATTCCTTTTTATATATTGGGTACATTTTGTAATAAAATGATTTCTTTGGCATGGTATTTTCCCATTTCCATATCGGGAGGTACAACTAATTTAATCTGTTCTTTTTTCACACGATATTCATAATAGAGTGTTTCACTTCGCGTTTCGCTTCCTTTAGATAAGATGGGCGCTGCACTTTTTTCAGCAGCAAAAGAAGCTGGTATGGCGCGATAATCTTGCACTTTAACGGCTGATTTTTTTTCTGATAAAGAACCTGCTCCGATTTGATACAAAACATCTGTAGGAATCTTATTACCTTGTTCAAAAGGTTGAAACTCATAAACTATTTGCCAAGCGGCCTGTTTATTTAACCGTTTATCGGCAATTTCAATCACCAAATCATTTTCAGCTTGTAGCGTCATTTGATTACCTGTTAGCAGATAAGATCCAAATTGGGGTGTTGTCACATTTTGGATGGCAATCTCTTGCTCCAAAATTTCTATAACCACATCACTTCCTGCATTGGCTTTTAGCGGTCCACTGAGAAATAATAGGACATACAGCAAACCAAGAATTTTTCTTTTATTCATTTTTATACCTCCTCTTTATCAGAAGAAGTGTGCCAACCACTAAAAATGTTCCAACAAAAGATACCCCCATCTGTAATATGGCGCCTGTTCGTGGCAACCTTGTATACCGACTCGGCGTATTTGTTTCTGCCAGATTAGAAGTTGACTGCCGATGCTCACTTTCTGTCTCATTTCCTTTCTTTTTAACAAATTCAACGGGAATACTGGCTTCATGATAATCTAAAACATCTGTCTCCGCTGCATGAACAGGTAGCGAAAGGAAGACAACAACTACTAATAATAATCGAATTATTTTTTTCAAGCTTTCCCCTCCCTATTGCGTAACTGCCATTACATCATGCAACTGCCACTGTAATTTTTCTTCTGTTAGATTTTTACCAGCTTTAATCTTTAGAGGATTCGTTTTTAATAAAACCCCCTCCTCTTTTTCATATGTTCGACTGAATTCAAATGGCGTCTTTGTTTCAAAACCAGTATTAGAAATTTGTAGTGCCTGACTGGCATTTTGGGAAATGGCTTGCTCGTTATTCTCATCACGCCAAATTAATTGATATTCATCTGCAAAATCATTACCTGTTGTCATGTAAAGGGTTAAATACCAATTTTTTTCACGCCAATTGGATCGACTATCCACTACCTTAATAGTCAAATTCTCCTGACTTTGATGCGGATAAGTGATGGAATCTAAGGTAACTGGTAAGCGCCATTTGAAACTTTCTGTCACATACGTCAAACGCAAGACTGGATCATTCACTACGTTTAAGTAGATATAATTGGAGCGTAAATTCACGTCCAATCCCTCTTTTAACTCCACAACTTGTAAGCGATAAGTATTATCAATCGCTAACTTATTTAATAAATCTACGCTGGTTATCTTATATTCAGCTACTGTGCTGCTATTCTGCAACTCCTGCGTGTATATTTCGTGATAATTATCGCCTTCTTTTTTTGTAACAATTAGGCGTAATTTATCATGCTTCTTATTTTTATCTTGTAAGTAAAAAATAATTTGCGACGGTAAATTTGTTTGGTCATATAAAAGTAACAGTTCTTGCTCAGTTTGATTTAACGCATTATTCCAACCAATATCTGGTGGTACATCATCTGTCACCGAATATTGCAGTGGGTTTGTGGTAAATTGTGTATTAATCGTGATTGTTTTTCCATCAATCGGATAGCTATAGGAACCTTTCAAAATCGGAACTTTGATAATGCGAGTTGCCTCCGGGACATTTGCACCAACTTGAGTATAATAAGTTAACTTCAGCATTTGCTTAGGTTGGATGGTCAGTGTCTTATCTGGAGTAAATGTTAGCGGGTTATTATTATATTTTCCGTCAGTCTTTTGCCCGTTAACTTCAAATTCAATCGGATAACCGGTTTGATTGAATACCGCCTCTTGTCCATTACCACTTCTATATTGGTAGACAATTCCCTGATCTTTATTAATGGTTAAAGGTCTATTTCCAAAAGTATGGGTAAAGGTGACTTCTTGTTTAAGAATGTCCTTTTTCTTCACAACACTTTGCGCTACTGACTGAATTGGTGGATTGACGTTAAAAGCATCATGATTCAACTCTCCAACGAGACTGTGATTTGGGTCAACATAATCAGAAAAGAAAATCATGTTGCGATTCAAATAATTTTTGTCTCTTAAAGAGGTATCCATTCCGGCTGTAAAGCCCCAAACCAAATCTTTTTCTGTCAAATTCTCATAACCATTAATATATTTGGTTAAATCCACATCAAATGTGGCTAAATTTTCCTCGGTAGTTTCCGTTAACAAATTAATACTGATGGTGGCATGATGGGCTTTACGATTGGACAATGAAAAACGAAACCATTTCTTTGTAAAATGACCATCGCCACTATAAACTGCCCATCTTTGGGCGGCACCATTTCGATCATAGTTATCTAACTGTGGTTCAAAATAATGCGTACGATTGCTGTCATAAACTGATAGATGTGATTTATTTGTGGTTTCGGCATTTGCTATTCCACTATCTGACCCCAAATGTTTGTTGCCATTATTAGACCAGTTGTCAAAAGCTACAATCATTGCATCTTGAATACCTGTAACGCGATCTTTTTTATCTGGTCTGGCACTACTGCCGTGATAAAAAGAGCCAAGTCCTTGCACCTCATAATTTGTATGACTGCCTTGGTAGTTATAGTAATTTTTATCAGAAGCCGCTCTTTTAGGGCGCATAAAAAACGTCAAACCTTCCGTATACTCCGCCATGTAAATATAGGAATTAAAAATTTCACGATTATCTCCACTACTAAGATTAACCGTATCCATTGATTCCACCATTCCTGTTCGGAAATGACCTCCAGTCACTTGCTGGCGATAGCGCGTTAAATTAATCGTATCGGTCGCTGTTGCGGCTGATTCAAAATTATGTTCTGTTTTATTTATTTTATTTAAATAATTTTTTTCAACTTGTTTTTCATCTTCATAACCTCCGATGGTAGCTGCATTAAACACATTTTGTCCGCTACTTTTTTCAGTATCTAAGAAGCGCTCAAATTTTAAAGGGACAACTCCTTTCGTGATACCTGCACCAACCCCAGTTCCTTTTTCTCCAATTCCCATCCGATTATTAAATGCATCTTTTACTACCATCGGTGCTGTTTCTATAATTTTACTTTGGTCATTTTGATCCAAAATAGCTTTTGCACTATTTTGACTTGTTAACTCTTTACGAATATTATTTTCTGCCGTTGTTTCTGATGGCGGGGCCACAACAGGTACTTCATCCCATTTAGAATTTAAAATAGAAGCTACCGTCCATTCTGCTTTATCTTCCACGGCCTGCCAAAAGCCATCTATTTTTACTTCAGGGATAATCGTGATACTACCTGCTTTGGTTTGCGTTGTAGTAAAACTAACAAAGCTTTCTGCCACTTCTGTTACAGACAAATGAATCCAATCGTCTGCTGAATAACGATATTCTTTAGCAGTAACGACTTTATCGGCTTCTTCTGACGAAATTAGAGAAGATGAAAGTATTTTTTTGCCAAGGACTTTTATTCCATTGCTAGATGTCAAATAATCCAGATGCAATTTAAAGCGTATTTCCGTTATAGCTTCGTCATGAGGTGAAAAATCAATTGTCCACGCAATCGTTTTTAAATCTTCCTTTTTTTGCTGTACTCGGAGCTCTAATTTTTCTCCTAAAATTTGCTGACTTATCTCCTCTTTTTTCATCTGTGCCAATGCTATAGAAGTACTATTTAAAAGCGTATTAAATAATAAAAAAAATAAAATTGCGAGATAAATCATGTTTCTTTTCTTTTTTACCATAGGCTTCATCACCATTCATTCTTATATTAGCGTAATCATTATATCATTATTTTATAATCTTTTTCAAATGATAAATAACTTGAATTATGCCAAATTTTACACATAAAAGGCCTCTTATATTAAAGAACAACAGTTTTTATATCAAATTAAATAAGAAATAAGTCAATATTATAAATTATTTCGTAAAAATCATATCGTTATTTAAAAAAATAAAAAAAACGCCCACTTTAAAGTGAGCGCGTTTTTTATTTATTTTAAATTATAACGTCTGCTTAATTTGTAACTTTTGCAATTCTTCCTTGTTCAATGTAAACCATTAAAATACTCAAATCGGCCGGATTAACACCACTAATGCGACTGGCTTGGGCAATGGTTTCGGGTTGAATTTTGGTTAATTTTTGGCGCGCTTCTGTAGCAAGGCCATTAATTGCGTCATAGTCAATATTGGTTGGAATTTTTTTAGCTTCCATCCGTTTTAATTTTTCAACTTTTTCTAAGGCTTTTTTGATGTAGCCTTCATATTTAATTTGAATTTCAACTTGTTCGATTTCTTTTGGGGAAAGATTCTCGTCAGCAGGAATAAATTGTAACAATTCAGCGTAACTAATTTCAGGACGGCGCAAAAATTCATTTGCTAACACGCCATCTTTTAATTGGGCCGCACCTTTTTGTGCTAAAAAGGCTTGAACTTCAGCGGTTGGTTTAATGCGAATACTCTTTAGGCGGGCAATTTCATTTTCAACTGCCACTTTTTTGGCTAAATAAGCTTGATATTGGTCCTCTTTAACCAAGCCAATTTCATGACCCATTTCCGTTAAGCGTAGATCCGCGTTATCATGACGCAAAATTAAACGATATTCGGCCCGACTGGTTAAAAGACGGTAAGGTTCTTGTGTGCCTTTGGTTACTAAGTCGTCAATCATAACGCCGATATAACCGTCACTGCGTTTTAAGATTAGGGGTTCTTTTCCTTGAACTTTTAACCCCGCGTTAATGCCAGCAATCAAACCTTGGCCGGCAGCTTCTTCATAACCAGAAGTTCCGTTTGTTTGACCGGCAGTATAAAGATTTTCAATTAATTTTGTTTCTAAAGTTGGGCGTAATTGATGCGGAACCACCACATCATATTCAATAGCGTATCCTGTGCGCATCATTTCAACATTTTGCAAACCCGCAATCGAATGTAACATCTCTACTTGAACATCTTCAGGCATGGAAGTCGATAATCCTTGCACGTAGACTTCTTCTGTATTTAATCCTTCAGGTTCTAAGAAAAGTTGGTGGCGTTCTTTATCAGCAAAACGTACGATTTTATCTTCAATTGACGGACAATATCTTGCCCCCACACCTTCGACAATACCGGTAAACATTGGCGCACGATGTAAATTATCGCGAATAATTTCATGGGTTTTAGGACTTGTGTAAGTTAACCAACATGGTTCTTGATCTTGTTTATAAGCACTATCAGGAGTGGAATAACTAAAATGATTGGCTTCTTTGTCTCCTGGTTGAATTTCAGTTTGATCATAATCAATTGATCCTGCTTTGACCCGTGGTGGTGTTCCTGTTTTGAAACGTGCAATTTCAAAGCCTAGTTCTTTTAAACTATTGGCAAGACCAACTGAAGGTTGGGAATTATTGGGACCAGAAGAATACTTCAATTCTCCAATAATAATTTCCCCTCGTAAAGCTGTACCAGCTGTAATAATAACAGCTTTGGCACTATAACGGGCACCAGTATTCGTGATAACACCTTTACAAACGCCATCTTCAACGATTAATTTTTCTGCCATTCCTTGACGCAAAGTCAAATTTTCTTCTTTTTCAATCGTGTGTTTCATCTCTTGTGCATAAGCATGTTTGTCTGCTTGTGCGCGTAATGCCCGCACTGCTGGACCTTTACCAGTATTTAACATTCGCATTTGAATGTAAGTTTTGTCGATATTTTTGCCCATTTCGCCCCCTAGTGCATCGATTTCTCGCACGACAACACCTTTAGCAGGACCTCCAACAGACGGATTACAAGGCATAAAAGCCACCATATCCAAATTAATCGTCAAAAGCAGTGTTTTGTTGCCCATGCGTGCATTAGCAAGCGCCGCTTCACTGCCAGCATGACCGGCACCAACAACAATCACATCATAACTTTCCGCTTGATATTCCATGAAATAATTCCGCTCCTCGTTTTAATTAATGTATTAATTTTCTTTCGAAAATTAGTTTGATTTTCACTCCGTATATCATTCTACTTATGACTATTACAATTCAGCTTGCTATCGTGTAATTACTATCTGCTTAACAGGTTACGATCCTTGTACAGTAGAACTGACATCCTTAATTTAGTTGCTAAAACAGCTTGCTTAGGAAATGAGCAATATGTTGTCTACGTTTTCCTACGCCTATAGTTCAACTAAATAGAAAACATTAAGTTGAACTTATATATTGTCGAATTTCCTAGCTGATTTAGCACGATTTCGTTTTAATTAATGTATTAATTTTCTTATGAAAATTAATTTTATTTTCACTTTATTTTGGAAGTTATTATTTTCCTAAACAGAATTGGCTGAATAGTTGCGTAATCAGTTCGTCTTGTACGCTATCACCCACGATTTCTCCTAAGAAATCCCAACAACGGGTCATGTCGATTTGGACTAAATCGACCGGCATGCCCGCTTCAATTCCAGCTACAACATCTCCCAAAGCTTGACTAGCTTTTTCTAGTAACGCAATGTGACGCGTATTGGAAATATAAGAAGCATCTTTTTCCCCTGTTTGACCGGCGAAAAAAAGATCTGCAATTGCTTGTTCCAATTGATCTAAGCCTTCATTTTGTAAAACTGATACGGCAAAAATCGGTGTATCTCCTGCCACAGTTTGCAATTTTTCTTGCTCTAATTTTGCAGGTAAATCCGTTTTATTCAATAAAATAATGCGTTTAGTATCTTGCGTTAACGCTAATAATTCCAAGTCAGCTTCTGTCAAAGCTTCACTTTGATTTAACACCAATAAAATCAAATCAGCTTCTTGCAACGCTTTACGACTGCGTTCCACCCCGATTTTTTCCACGATATCTTCAGTATCTCGAATACCAGCCGTATCAATTAATTTTAATGGCACACCTCTTACGTTCACGTATTCTTCAATGACGTCCCGTGTCGTACCGGCAACATCTGTGACAATCGCTTTTTCTTCTGCTAATAAATGATTTAATAAACTGGATTTCCCAACATTTGGCCGACCAATGATGGCTGTACTCAAGCCTTCTCGCAAAATTTTTCCTTGTTGGGCGGTTAAAAGCAATTGGTTAATTTGACCTTGGACTTGATTGGCTTTTTCTAATAACAAACGCGTCGTCAACTCTTCGACGTCATCGTATTCAGGATAGTCGATATTAACTTCCACTTGGGCCAATGTTTCCAAAATTTCTTGCCGCAATGAGCGAATTAAGCTGGATAAGTTTCCGTCCAATTGATTCAACGCCAAATTCATTGCTTTATCCGTTTTAGCCCGAATTAAATCCATCACGGCTTCTGCTTGAGATAAGTCCACCCGACCGTTTAAAAACGCCCGCTTTGTAAACTCGCCAGGCTCAGCCAGACGTGCACCTTGTCGCAACAGTAATTGCAAAATTTGATTGACCACCACAATCCCGCCATGACAATTAATTTCAATGACATCTTCACGAGTAAAAGTTTTTGGTGCCCGCATAACAGAAACCATCACTTCATCCACCATTTTTTCCGTGGCTGGATCAAAAATATGACCGTAATGAATTGTATGGCTTTCAACGTCAGCTAACTGTTTACTGCCACTGCGATAAACTTCATTTGCAATTTTCACCGCATCATCTCCACTTAAACGGACAATACTAATCGCCCCTTCACCAGGCGGAGTGGAAATTGCAGCAATTGTATCAAATTCTTGGGTAATATTTGCCATTGATAAACTCCTTTTTAGACTTAGTATGACGTAACAATGAAAACCGAGAGTGATTAAATCGTTAAAATCAACGATGCAAATCAGTTAATTTACGTTTTAAAAAGCTTTGTCACGTTTTATCACAATAAAAAAAGTGCTTCATCTTTTGCAATAGGAAAAAACTTCTCCACTGAGAAGTCTATAACTATTTACAAAAGACATCGCACTTTGACTGCTAGTCCTTAAATTCTGGTCATAGACTAGCATAAAATTCGTTGTCTTGCAAGATTTCGTGCCAGAATTTGTGAGAGGTTTTAGCTTTACTTAAAGGTTCTTATCACGGTAAAATTAAATTACAGTGAATCACAGCTTTTGCTGTTTGCAACAATTAAGTAGGTTTTAACGATGAAAAGTCTAAAGCATGCAATTTTGAACTTTTCCCCTAAAGCCTAAAAGGAGTGAGCAATATGACATTTGACAAACAAAAAGAAGACGACATGCGCATCCACGAAATTATTATTTCTACTGGCAATGTAAACCGGAGTTACGCAGTTCGCGACATTATTTTCGTTGCGGAAAAATTTGAAACAGATTTATTTGATGAAAATATTGACCCCAATGAATCTTTACAAGATATTATCTTGATGCTAAAGAGAAAAGCTTTTTCTTATGGTGCCAATGCTGTCATCAATTGCCACTTTGATCACGATCATGTCCAAGTTGACGGCAAAACTTATTTGGAAATTTTCGCTTATGGCACTGTTGTCCAATTTATTGAAACAACTGTTGGGGGCTAATTTTTCCTCTACTTTTTACAGTCATTTTACTAGTGAAACTTGCCTTTCAAAAGTTAATCACAAAAAGGAGGTGTGACAAAAATCTTGTCCACCTCCTTTTTGGCGTATGAAAATACTTATTTCATTTTATTCTATTAATAGTTATTGTAAATTCTTAATAAATTTGTGCTATCATTATTTTACTAGATAAAAAGTAATTAATTACGTTATTTAATGTTGATTGAAATCACTTATAACACAAAAACTGGAGAGATTACAATGAAGAAATTTATCGTCGTATTAGCGACAAGTTTGCTACTATCTGTCGGGTTGATTTATTTTGAAAAAGATAGTTATCTTAAAATTATCGGGCTGATTGCTTTCTTTTTAGGTTTAGCCATGTCTGGAACACTTGTGTCAGGTGATCGTATGCGCGCTAACACGGCGCGGCAATCAGACATTACCACTAATAACACTAGTAATCTCTTCTTATACTTCATTTTATTTTCGTTACCGCTTCTTATTATGGCTTATGTTTCTGGTGTATTCTAAAGTTTGTTTTTAATTACATAACGAGACAAAAGCATGACCATAAAATCTTTATGGTTTGTAGCAATATTTAAAATTACTCGCGCCTACAACATATTATTATCACCTTTTTAAAAGATTACATCTTGTTTTAAAAAGGAAAAGTGCAGGCGCGCACTTTTATTATTTACCGCGAAAACGTTCAATCGCATGATGTAAATCGTATAATTTATCTGTTGCTACTTCCCCTAATTCTTCATATAAGCCCATATATAAGACATCCACAACTGCTAATTGCGAAATTCGTGTTGCCATATTGGCTACGCGAAAATATTCTTCTAAAACTGGCGTAGACAATTTAAGATCAGCAAGTTTTGCCAATTTAGAATTTTGTAAAGTTGTAATAGCAATAATGGTGGCCCCTTTTTCTTTGGCTAGGGTGGCTAATTGCACCACTTCCGCCGTTTTGCCTGTTGTAGAAATTGCTAAGAAAATATCTTCAGGCGTCAAATTTAAGACTAAGGCTAACATTTGGTGAAAATCGCGATTAAAACTAGCTGTAACGCCTAATTTACTCACTTTATGCGCAAAATCTTCTGCAACTACAGCAGAAGCCCCGACACCATAAACCGTGACCTTTTGTTTATCTTTTAATAAGGTAATCGCTTTTGAAACCTCTTTTAAATCCAGTGTGTTTACCAGTTGTTGCACGGCTAATTGATCCAATGCCATGGTATTAAAGAAAACATCATTAAGGGATAATTTTTCATGTTTTTCTTTTTTTACGATATTAAATTCATTTTTATTCCGAAACAATTCTTGGCTTAGTGCTACTTTAAAGTCCCGAAATCCTTTTACTCCGATTGCTTTGCAAAAACGTACCACACTCGCCTCACTAACACCTGCGCCTGTTGCAAATTCTTTAATCGTCATTCTGGTTACTCGTTCGGCGTCTTGTAAGACAAAATCAGCAATTTGACTTTCAATTTCCGAAAAATTTTCTTGTTTTTTTAGCGCTGGGAGCAAAAACATTTCTTCACCTCAAATTAGTTTTCTAAGCTTGTCACAAATTTTTTCGTAATTACTTCAGGGCGTGTAATCGCCGTTCCAATTACAACCGAATACGCCCCTGCTTGATATGCAGCTTTTAAATCAGCCACAGAAGCAATATGCCCTTCAGCAATAATAGGTACTACAATTTTTTCTGACATTACACGAATTAAATCTGCATCAAAAACTGTCTTTTCTTTTGTTTCTTCTGTGTAACCGGCTAATGTCGTAGATACAAGATCTGCGCCACAATTTGCAGAATATATACCACTTTCTACACTATCACAATCCGCCATTACAATGATTTCAGGATATTTTTCGTGGACTTTTGTAATAATATCAGCCAGTTTTTCACCATTTGGCCGCGGTCGTTTCGTACCGTCTAACGCAATAATTTCAGCACCAGCAGCGATAATCGCTTCACAACTAGCAAAAGTTGGTGTGATATAAACATCGTAGCCTTCAAACCACTGTTTGTAAATACCTATCATAGGCAGTTTTACTTCTCTTTTAATCGCTGCGATATTTTCTGGTTCCGTAGCTCGAATACCAACTGCTCCACCTGCTGCAGCCGCATTGGCAAAAGCTGCCATAATTTCTTTACCATACATCGGCCAGCCTTTACGTGCTTGACATGAGACAATAACACCATTTCTAATTTGTTCCATAATTTCTTTTTTCATTTGCATTCTCCCGTTCGTCTATAAAATTCCCGTTAATTTACCGACTAGCCCAATTACAAAACAAGCTAACATCAACCAATAAATAGCTTTTTTATTTTTCATTAATGCCCAGTAAAAAATGAGCGTAATGATTAGTGGCAAAAGTCCCGGGAAAATTTGATTGATTAAATCTTGTAAGACGATTTCTTTGCCGGCATTATCCCATTTGGCAGTCAATTCAATTTTGACAAAATTGACCACCATCGAGCCTGTCACCATCATCCCCACGATAGTTGCCCCTTGAACAAAGTTTTTAATTAAATCTGAATTTTTCATTTTAGCAATTAATTTAACCCCAAATTTATAACCCCAAAAAACACCTAGGTAACGTGTAGCAATATTTAAAAAGATATTAGGTACAATAAAAATAATCGGACCTAAAATATTACCATTTAAAGCCAAGCCTGCCCCCACAGCAGCAAAAATTGTCATAAAAGTTGCTTTAAAAACAGAATCCCCTATTCCTGATAAAGGCCCCATCAATGCTGTTTTGGTAGAAGAAATAGTTTCATCAGTAATCGGCTTCCCTAAAGCCTTTTGTTCTTCTAGCGCTACAGAAACACCCATTACAATATTGGTTGTATAAGGATGACAGTTAAAGAATTCATTGTGCCGTTGTAATGCTTTTTGATACTCAGCTTCATCTTGATATAATTTTTGTAAAACTGGAATCATCGCATAATTAAAACCTAAACTGATATAACGTTCATAATTAATTGTTGCCATACTGAAAAAAGAACGCGTGAAAACACGCCATAAATCTTTTTTATTTAAAAGCTGTTGATCATTTTTCACTGCTTCAGTTGTTAGATTTTGCGCAGTTTGATTTTCTCCTTTACGCAAAGCACCCGCACCTGCTGCCACACCAGCTCCTAATAAAGAAACGGCCAATACATCTAGTTTCAAATAAACAGACAACACAAAGCCAATTAAAAAGAAGGGCCAAAATTTTTTGAAATCCATCATTTTTAATAGCATGGCCATCCCAATAGCTGGTAATAATCCTGACGCAATCGTTAAACCACCTGAAACCCAGACTGGCAAGGCATCATTAATTTGTTTGACAAACTCACTCCCAAATTGAATCGCCATAAAAGATGCGACAAAAAAGACGATAAAGAAAACGCCAACACCAGCTAAATGTAACTTTTCGACTGTTTTTGTCTTACCTGCTTTAATCGCAGTATCGGCTTTGTGCACTAGGAAAATATTTATATTCCAAGCTAACATAATTAAGAATTGCGCTAAAATACCAATCGGTAAAGCCAACGAAATTCCTAGCGCAGGTGAACCTGCTTGAATGGCATAAATCGTCCCAATAATTCCAGCAATTTGCGCATTAGGTGGAACCGAGCCACCAATTGGTAATACCCCCATAAACATCAGCTCAACACTTGCCCCAACTTGTAAACCAGTTTGTAAATCCCCCATAATTAAACCGATCAAAGGCCCTGCAAAAATTGGACGCGAAATCATCCAATAGCCATATCCATAGTTTTCAGTAATTAAAATTGCAACAAAAATACTCAACAAAATCCCGCTGAATAACGTCATTGTTCTCCCCCTATGCTAATTAAACTTCCCCATCAAAAATTTTTACCCAATTAAATAACTGTACTTAACTCTAATGATTTATCTCCTGGTGCTGTTCGGACATCTAATTTCACTCCTACAGCCGCTAACTCTTTAAAGACAGCCACATCTCTTTCATCTAAATAAACCGTTTTGGTAATTTCTTTTTTGCCTTCTTTAAAGTACATGCCGCCAATATTGATGCTATCAAAATGGATTCCCGCTTTGACTAAAGCCAAAATTACTGCTGGATCTTTAATCACAAGAAAAGATTTTAAACCATTATCTTTTGCAAAATATTCGCTACCTTCAGTTACGGTAAATAATTTGAAACCCTTACCTTCTGGCACTGCCATTTCCAATAACATTTTTTGCATGTCGTCTTGCGCTGCTTGATCATCGATAACGACAATTTCATCACAAGGATAAGCAACTGACCATGAATAGGCTACCTGACCATGAATTAAGCGCTCATCAATTCGTGTTAAATTAATACTCATTTTTCTTCCCCTTTTCTTTTAAAGACTAAATTCTTGAATCATAAGTGTTGTTTCCGCTATTAAACCGCTTGCATTTTTCTGTAAATCCAAACAACTGGATAAAACTAATGCCAAATGATATCCCATAATCAACTGACTATTTGGTAACTGATGCTGCTTACTAACTAATGCAGCGGCTTTTGCCGGTGTGCCCCCTTTAATATCTGCTAAAAATAAAATTTCTGAATAATCCTTTTTTACCTTTATACAAAAGGCCGCTAGTTTTTCGATATACTCCGTAATATTTTCTTCTGTCTGTAACGGTACAGCAAAGAGATTGTCTTGCTTACCTAAAATCATTTCAGCTGATTCTTTCATACCGATACAACCTAAACCATGTCCTACTAATATGATTGCCCGCATCTTATCTTCCTTTCTTACCTTCGCTTCATTTTTAGCAACTTATTACTTGCTATGCTTGCATCATACAATATTAGAAATTTAGTTTCAATATTTATTTGAAAAATAAATAAACTAAATTTCTAATTAGCGATTAAATTCCAACAAAAAAAGAGTAGAAAAAACTTTCTACTCTTTTTCATAATGGCATTTTAAAGCTTTTCCCGTCGCGCTTTTTCCATTTTACGTAATTGTTTATGGGCTTTTTTGGAACCGCGGACTAAGTCTTTTTTAAATTTTTCTTCGTGAAAATCGTGAAATAAACTTTCAACGTCATAATCAAGAGGATATAACTTTTCCGCAGCCATCTCTAAGCGCAAGCGGCGCAATGGCACCTTAAAGAATTTGTCATCTGCATATACGATTCCTTCTTCTCCTTCTGCTTCATAAAATAAAACGGTCTTATTGGTGGCAGAAGAAAAGACGCGATCCCCTTTTTCAAATTGCGGCAATGTTGGTCGCTGGGTTTGAACTTGGCCAATTTTTTTGAAGACACGTTTTTTACCGGCATAATCTTTTTGTTTTAGTAATTGGTGGCTGCGATCAATGACATCTTTTTGAAGCTGCATTTTTTCTGCGATCCAAAAAGCATTACTACTACCGACTTCATTCATTAATAGCTGATATTTCGGTGTCAAAGTCTGAGCATCAAACGCCATCGCCGCAGTTTTAAAATCTTCATGGGCTAAGGCAAAATCTTTAATTTCACCATAATGCGTCGTTGCCACGACTAACGCCCCGTTTTGATACATTTGTTCCATAATCGCAATCCCAAGTGCTGCCCCTTCATTGGGTTCAGTCCCACTGCCAATTTCATCTAATAAAACCAATGTATTGCGTTTACTGTGGCGCAAAATTTCAGCAATATTTTGCATATGACCAGAAAAAGTACTGAGCGCATTTTCCATATCTTGTTGATCACCGATATCAATTAAAATTTCATTGAAAACAGCAATATTGCTCGTGCCATCATGATGCACCAACACGCCAAAAGCCGTTAACAAACACGTTAATGCCAACGTTTTTAAGACTACCGTTTTTCCACCCGCATTAGGTCCTGTGATAATTAATCCTCTGGCATCTGTACCTAATGAAACTGAAAGGGGCACAGCTTTATCACCTAATAAAGGGTGGGTCACATTGGACAAATGTAAAATTTCTTCATCGTTGACCGCCATTTTCACGCCATCAATGTTGCGGGAATATTTGGCACGAGCAAAAATAATATCCAATTCCACCACAGTTTCTAAACTGTAGACGATTTTTTCTTGGGCGGCTGCAAGTAAACCGGTTAAATAGGCCAAAAGCTGATACACTTCGGCTACTTCTTCTGCTTGGGCTAAAATCAATTTTTCATTCAAACGGGCAACATTACTTGGTTCCACAAAAACAGTCGTGCCTTTATTGGATTTCTCAATAATAGTGCCGTTAATTTTATTTTGAAATTCCGCTTTGACGGGTAATGTGTAACGATCCCCTTTTTTCAAAATCAAACGTTCTTGCAAATATTTTTGCGTGGTAGCATTTCGCAGATATTTTTGTAATGCAGCTTCAATTTCCCCTTCAATTTTTTGCACTTGATTGCGGGCTTTTCGTAATTGGCGACTACTATCGCTATTTAAACGAGTACCATTTACCATCCCCGTAATTTCCTTGGTGATTTCAGAAAAGTCCCCTAATTGCTGACTATAGGCAAAAAGAGTTGGCACTTGATAGGCATTTTTTTGGAATAATTTTTGAATTAATTGAAATGATCGTAAAAAATCACTGTATTCCGTTAGTTCACTGGGTTCTAAAATTTGGCCTTTGGTAATTTTTTGTGTCAAATGGCCAATTTGTGCCAGTCCCATTAAAGGAATATGTTGACCTGAAGCCAAAATAGTCATCGCTTCTTCGGTTTCTTTTAGCCAACTGCGAACGGTATTGATTTGCGTTGCCGGCTTACGTGCTAAGATAGCGGCTTTGCCCTTGTCACTAATAGCGGTTTGACTAATTATCGTGCGGATTTTAGTAAATTCTGTTTCAGTTAATACGTTTTTCATTTGGGTATCCTTTCTTGACTAGACCCCATTTCTAAACACAAAAAAGACTCGTTAGAATGGTGGGCACACTTTTTGCCTTTAACCTAGAAAAAGTGTACAAAAAAAGACGACAGTTTCCCTATCGTCTTAAAAATCTTGCGATTAAAGATAGGCATCTAGAGCATTACAAATAAACCTAACGTTTACTTGTTTTTAAATTGCTGATTAGATACCTGTTACACTCACAAATAGCCCTCTTTTTCTTCTAACGAGTTATTGAATACACCTTTAGTATAAAAGAGAGTAAAAAAAGTTGCAAGCTAAAAAGAAGCAGTTGACTTTGAAAGCTTTAAGCAAGATTCGTTGCAGCCAACCAATTTTAGTTTGCTGTCTAGGTCTGAAAAGACAAATCGGAATCTCTTCTCGACAAAAACAAGTTTCCGTCACTCTCTTGCTCTTAAAAACCGCAAAAAAACGTCTGTTAATGGCGTAACAGACGTTTTAAAGACCAAAGTAATGACTACGGCATCGTATCTTACTTCGATAAGAATGATTTCTAGTAAAATATACTTGGTTTTTTGGGGGATGTCAATGAAATGCAGGTGAGTTTATGCTGAGAAAAGCCCATAAGATAGGCATTTCTTCTGCTTTTTCTTTATTTTTCGCCAAGATAAAAAACAACACCGAAAAAGTTTTTTCTACTCAAAAGAAGCCGCTTTAGCCTCTCTCATCTCATTTCACTGCGCAAAATTTACTAACCCAACTTGCTAAAAAGAACTGTGTTTTGCCATATTTTAAAACTAAGAAATGAAGAATAGATAAAAGTAACGCCTCAAAAAAAATTATCGTTTTTATATCACTTTTAAAGTGCATTTACTCTATTACCATTTTTCATTAAAAAAAGCCACAGGCAAATGCCTGCGGCTTTTAAATTTAAGCTTATTAATAATACTTTTTATTTGGTTCAACGACTAAATAGCGGTAAGGTTCGTCCCCTTCAGAATGAGTTTTCACGCTATCGTCATGGCTTAAAGCCGAATGAATTTGTTTGCGTTCAAAAGCGGGCATCGGTTCTAAGAAAACAGGACGACCAGTGCGTTTTACTTTTTCTGCGGTGCGTTCAGCCAAGCGTTGTAAAATTGCTTGCCGTTTTTGGCGGTAATCGCCAACGTTGACCACAACCGAAAGTTTATTTTTAGCCACACGGTGAATAAAAACTTGGGCCAAATATTGCAATGCGTTTAACATTTTACCATGTTTACCAATCAAGATTCCCTGTTTTTTCGTGTCTAAATGGAAGATGATTAAGCCATTTTCCCGCTCCATTTTGACCAAAGCAGGTGCATTTAATTCGTTGGTGATATTCGTTAAATAAAGCGCTAATTGCGTTAAAGCCGCTTCATCATCTAAATCAGATAAAACGTCTGCAATGTCAGGTGTTTTTGTTTGCTCAGCTGGTTGCTCTAAACTAACATTTTCAGTTGCAGGAACATCCAATTCAACCACTGGTGTTTGCTCTTCTCCAACTAAAACATCTTCAACTGTTTCTGACACTGCTTCACTGATTTCTTCTGTGACAGAAGGTTCAATTGAAACGCGGGCGTTTTTTCTTCCCATTCCCAAAAAGCCTTTTTTAGCTTCTTCAATCACTTCAATAACAGCTTCATCTTTAGAAATTCCTAATGCAGTCAAACCAGTTGTAATTGCTTCTGCACTGGTCGCTCCTTCATAAATTGGCATCAAGGTAACCCCCTTTTATTTTTTGCGTTTTTTCTTCTTCGGATTCATGGCACGTTCCAACGCACGTTCTCGTGCTTTTTCTTGGCGCAATGCTTCTTCTCGTTCTTTTCTAATTTTAAATGGATTATTGATTAGTAATGTTTGCACCACTTGGAATGCATTGGAAACCACCCAGTATAATGACAAACCACTGGCAAGTCCTAGCCCCATCATTAAAATCATTAAAGGCATCGCAAAGTTCATAATTTTTAGACTTGCATTTGATTCCACTTGGCTCATACTTGAAAGATAAGTGCTGGCAAAAGTGAAGACAGCCGCTAAAATCGGTAAAATAAGATACGGGTCTTTTTCCCCTAAATTAAGCCATAAGAAATGACCTTGTGATAGTTCTGGTACCCGTTGAATCGCTTGCCATAATGCCATTAAAATTGGCATTTGCACCAATAATGGTAAACAGCCTGCATAAGGATTGACGTTGTGTTCTGCGTAAAGCTTTTGTGTTTCTTCTTTTAACTTTTGCTGGGTCTCCATATCTTTAGCAGAATATTGAGCTTGCAGCGCTTTGATTTTGGGTTGTAATTCTTGGGTCTTACGCATACTTTTTGTTTGGAAATGCATCAATGGCATTAAGATAATCCGCACAATTAAGGTAAATAAGATGATCCCAATTCCGGCATTACCAAAAGATAAAGCTTTAATAGCACGGGCAAAGTTCCAAACAATGTAACGATCCCAAATTCCGGTACTGTTGGCACTTACTTCACCAGTGGCACCACAAGCTGACAAGAATACTACCAGTGCCAGCATACCACTTAAAAGTAGTGCTTTTTTGACATGTTTCTTTTTCACGAGGCATGATCCCTTCTAACGATTATTTAAATAATTTTTGCGAGTTTTAGTACATGCTTCAAATTTTGCATCAATTCTTCACTATCTAATTCACTCACAGTTGGTCGAGCGATGATTATAAAATCAAGATTCGGATCAATCTGATCTTTTAGGGCATACAAACTGGCACGGATTTTCCGTTTGACACTATTGCGCATCACAGCATTGCCGACTTTTTTTCCCACGGAGATTCCTACTCGAAAATGTTCTTGTTCTTTGGGGAGTTTATAGACAACAAAACGGCGATTCGCACAAGAGTTACCTTGCTCAAATACCCGCTGAAAATCTCGTTCTTTTTTGACACGATAGGCTTTTTTCATGACGTTTCCTTCACTTCTTCTAAAATCATTTGCTCATACCTTTCAATAATACCATAATTTCTCCCTAAACTTTACCCCAAAAAAGCCCTACCAAAAGAAAAGCTGAACAAACGTGTTCAACTCTTTAGCATTAAGGCGGAATGATATGAAATTGTTCCTCAAATTTCTTAGCATTTCGACTTAATGTCGCCAAGAGTTCGTTTGTGAAGCTGGATCAAAAGAAAAGCATAATAAACACGGTCAGCTCTCAAGCGATAAGATGAAATCTTAATAAATTGCTCTTCAAATTTCTTCTAAATAGAAGCTTTAAAACCAGAAAATAAACAAAAAAAGTCGCTTCAATTTTTACACATCAAAACCTCTACCATGATGAGATTTTTTGCATGCTATTGAAGCGACTTTTTCTATTTTATGTTTTGCCAATAAAAAAAATACCACTGGCAACCAGTGGCTTAAGCTGACAATACTTTACGTCCTTTTAGACGGCGGCTAGCTAAGACGCGACGGCCGTTTTTAGTACTCATACGTTTACGGAAACCGTGAACTTTTTGACGTTTACGTTTGTTTGGTTGGTAAGTTCTTTTCATTTATTTCCACCTCCGAGGTAATTCTCATATCCATGACTACAGACATACTTTGATAGTATAACGACTTTGGTTGGTTTTTGTCAACTACAAAATCAATTCAATCAACTAAAAAGTTATCCACATTTCTTTATAAGCCATGTTAATGGTTGTGAATTCACAAAAAATTTTTGAAAGTTAAATTAAAGTTTTGAAAAGAATTATCCACACTTTCACACAGCGGAAAAACTTTTCCACAAGCTTTTATTTTTCTGTGGATAGACGTTACAAAAGCGCATTAAATTAAGTCTTTCTATCCCAAAGACCTTGTGGAAACTTTTGAAAAACTCAAATTCATCCACAATTTTTTAGTGCCTGTGGATTATTTTTATCCTGCTTGTTGATTCACATTTTCATCTTCTTGTTTATTTGTGGAAAAGTTGCTGAAAATAATTTTTTTTATCTTTTTTGCGGTCTGCCTGTGGAAAACTTCTTTAAAAAGTGATAAATTAAGATTACCTATTTTTGTCTTTTTTTCTTTTTATTCCATGGCAAAAATGAGTTCGTGAAATTTCACAAAGTAGCGTCTATCCTTGTAATTCTTACGAGGGATATTTGCGACGCGCTTTTACTTTTTTATTAGCATTTCGCGTAAGAACAAGTTTCTTACTGGTGCTTCTTAATGAATATACGCAAATTAAAACGTTGTACGTTTTATTGATAGAAAAAATGAATACTAATAAGGAGGAAGCTCATGTCATCATACGAAGCCTTGTGGCAAGAGGTGTTAAATAGTTTAAAAAACGACCTCAGTCCCGCTAGCTTTCAAGTTTGGGCCGAAAGTGCTAGTCCCCTTTCTTTGCAAAATGATGAACTTTTAATCAAAGTACCGACAAAAGTCCATCGTGATTATTGGGAGAAAAATTTAGCACCACGGGTTTTGGAAAACAGCTATCGCCTTTACGGACGGGAAATCATGCCCGCTTTTATCACTGAAGATGAAGTGCAAGAAGAGTTACCTCAAGAAAAAGAAGAAGAGGTAAAAGAAAAAGTCGATCGTTCGATTATGTTAAATCCCAAATATACATTTGATACTTTTGTAATTGGACAAGGGAACCAAATGGCTCATGCGGCCGCTCAAGTTGTCGCTGA
This sequence comes from Enterococcus sp. DIV0755b, assembly GCF_051713765.1. Lineage (NCBI taxonomy): Bacteria > Bacillati > Bacillota > Bacilli > Lactobacillales > Enterococcaceae > Enterococcus > Enterococcus sp. DIV0755b. The sequence goes on from NZ_JBIOQN010000001.1 coordinate 537,131, forward strand.
AGAACCCGGCTCGATTTACAACCCACTATTCTTTTATGGCGGTGTTGGTTTAGGGAAAACCCATTTGATGCACGCTATTGGTCATGAATTATTAAAATATCGGCCCAATGCCAAAATCAAATATGTCAGTAGTGAAAACTTTACCAATGATTTTATTACCTCGATTAAAAATCGTACGAGTGAAGAATTTCGTCATGAATATCGCAGTGTCGATTTATTACTAGTTGATGATATTCAATTTTTAGAAAATAAAGTCGAAACGCAGAATGAGTTTTTCTATACTTTTGAAGAACTTTATAAAAACAACAAACAAATTGTCTTAACAAGTGATCGTCTGCCAAGTGAAATTCCAACTTTACCAGAACGCCTGGTTTCCCGCTTTGCCTGGGGGTTATCAGTTGACATCACCCCACCAGATTTGGAAACACGGATTGCAATTTTACGGAAAAAAGCCGAAGCAGAACGTCTAGAAATTCCAGATGATACGCTGAGTTATATCGCCGGCCAAATTGACTCTAACATTCGCGAATTAGAAGGGGCACTTTTACGTGTTCAGGCCTATGCCACGATGAATAATGCTGAAATCAGTACTAGTTTAGCTGCAGAAGCCTTAAAATCTCTAAAAAGTAATGGTGGCGTAGCCCAAATTTCGATTTTACAAATTCAAGAAGAAGTCGCCAAATACTATCACATTTCAATTAAAGATTTAAAAGGGAAAAAACGCGTAAAAAGTATTGTTGTACCACGCCAAATTGCGATGTATTTATCCCGCGAACTAACGGATAATTCTTTACCAAAAATCGGCGCTGAATTTGGAGGCAAAGATCATACCACGGTCATTCATGCTCACGAAAAAATCCAGCAATTATTGGAAAATGATCCAACGACTCAAACTGAAATTGCTGAAATCAAAAATTTATTATTAAAATAGGCATGTGGATAAATTTGAAAGTTTTCCATTTTTTATCCACAAGTTATGCACAGTGGAAAACTCTGATGGTACCTTACGTTTTACCACTTATCCACTGCTTCAACAGGGCCTACTACTACTACTATCTTTTTACTCTTAAATATAAAGGCATCCGCCTTCTTTTTAATTCATAAAAAATGCTATAATCAGCATGAAGGATCTTGAAAGATTTAAGAGCATGCGGTGGTAAGATTAAAAGGCTTATTTTAAACAGCAACAAATTTTTTAATATTTTAAATAAATTTTGTAATAGCTATTATTCCTTACAAAAGTCCTTTAATTTTTTATTTCCCAGCTAGATGGTCTAGATTTAAAAAATTGCAACACATCAAAAAGATTGGAGTGCCATTTATGAAAGTCACTATGAATCGTTCTGCCTTTATGCAGGAACTACAAACTGTCCAACGGGCGATTTCTTCTAAAACTACTATCCCAATTTTAACGGGGGTAAAAATTGTTTTAACTGAACGCGGCTTAACATTAACCGGAAGTAACGCTGATATTTCCATCGAAACATTTTTAGCCGTAGACAATGAAAAAGCACAAATGATTGTTGAATCAGCAGGCGCAATTGTTTTACAAGCTCGATTTTTCAGCGAAATTATTCGTCGCCTTCCAGAAGATACTTTCACAATGGAAGTTGTGGAAAACGAACAAGTTGCCATTACTTCTGGCAAAGCCAACTTCATGGTTAATGGTTTAGATGCTGATAACTATCCGCATTTACCAGTTGTAGAAAGTCGGGACCAATTAAAATTATCAGCGCAAACACTAAATCAATTAATTAGTGAAACTGTTTTTGCCGTTTCTGCTCATGAAAGCCGTCCAATTTTAACTGGGGTGCATTTTGTGTTAGAAAATCAACAGTTATTGGCTGTCGCAACCGACTCACATCGTTTGAGTCAACGGATTATTCCGCTAGAACAAGAAGCAGAAGACTTTAATATCGTTGTTCCTGGCAAAAGTTTAATTGAATTATCACGTTCTTTAGCTGATGATGAAGAAGAAATTGCAGTTAGCATCATGGAAAACCAAGTGTTGTTCCAAACGGAAAATATGTTGTTTTACTCACGTTTGTTAGAAGGAAATTACCCAGACACGAACCGTCTAATTCCGCATCAATTCAACACTGAAATTGAATTTACGGTGCCAAGTTTCTTAGCGGCGATTGAGCGGGCCTCTTTACTTTCCCACGAAGGACGCAACAATATTGTCCGTTTATCAATTAAAGAAGATGCTGTCATGCTTTATGGAAATTCTCCTGAAGTCGGAAAAGTGGAAGAAGCATTAAGTTATGAAAAAGTTAGCGGAGAACCTTTAGAAATTTCCTTTAACCCAGATTACATGAAAGCCGCATTGCGGGCTTTTGGTGATATGAGTATTACGGTTCGCTTTATTTCAGCGATTCGTCCTTTCACCTTGGAACCTACTGCAGGACAAGCAAACTTTATTCAATTGATCACACCAGTACGTACTAACTAGCCATTTTAATTTGAACTTGAAACTGTCAAATAAATGAAAAGCTCCTGTAAAAAAGTACATTCGATTTTTACGGTAGCGGAAAATTTATTTGGCAGTTTTTTTATTTTGGAAGTAACTCTTGGCGACAATAAGTCGAAATCTTGAGAAATTTGAGGAAAAATTTATTAAGATTTCGTCTTATCGCTTGAGAGCTGATCATGTTTATTATGCTTTTCTTTGATCTAGCACACAAACGAACTCTCTACGGTAATAAGCTGAAAGTTGAAGAAATTTGGGAAACAATTTATTAAAATTCCATCTTATTACTTGAGAGTTACCCACGTTTGTTCCGCTTTTCTTTTGATCCAGCTTCACGAACTAACTCGCTGCGACAATAAGCTAAAATTTGAAGAAATTTGAAAAGCAATTTATTAAAATTCTATCTTATTGCTAGCAAGTTGGACGAGTTCGCAAAGCTTTTCTAAGTGTCTAGCATAATAAACAAACTCTCTACGGCAACAAGCCAAAATCTTGAGAAATTTGAGGAACAATTTATCAAGATTTCGTCTTATTGCTTGAGAGTTGACCGTGTTTATTATGCTTTTCTTCTTTGGAAAGGCTTGCAAATTGTTTTTAGCTGTGCTAGATTATAAATAAGGATTGTTACTGTTAGGCAGGCAAAACCGGAATTTACCACGTAAGCACCAAGGGGGAAATTCTAGGTTTTTTTTATTTGTCTGAAAGTGAATCGCAAGCAGGGAGTGGGAATTGTGAGAATTGAAAAAATCCTCAATAACAATATCGTCATGTCAAAAAACGCTGCTGGTGAAGAGGTTATCTACATGGGGCGTGGCTTGGCTTTTGGTAAAAAAGTTGGCGCTGAAATTGATGCGGCTGTCATTGAAAAAGAATTTATTTTAAAAGATTCCCTGACCGCTGGACAGTTTCAACAATTATTTACCGATGTACCTCCTAAAGAAGTTGAGGTGGTAAAGCAAATTATTGATTTAGCTGAAGAAAAACTGCAACAAGAGCTGTCGGCTAATATTTACTTAACTTTAACAGACCATATTCATTACGCATTAGAGCGTAGTAAAGAAGGCATTGAGATTCCAAATCCTCTTTTATTTGAAACGCGTAAGTTTTATCCCAAAGAGTTTGCGATTGCTAAAGAAGCGATTGCTTTAATTAAAGAAAAATTGCAAATTGAACTACCTGAATCAGAAGCGGGATTTATTACTTTTCATATCGTCAATAGCGAGCAGGTAAATTCGGAAGGATCGATGCAACAGACGATGCAGGCGACAGAAATTGTGCGCGATATTTTACAAATTATTAGTCGCTTTTATGGTATCGTTTTTCGCCAAGACTCTTTGAATTATCAGCGCATCGTTACTCATTTGCAGTATTTTGCGCAACGTTATTTACGAGATGAATTAAATGAAGAGTCCGATGAATTTCTCTTTGCTTTAATTCAATCCAAATATCCCAAGGCTTTTCAAACGGTACAACGTATCAATGATTATTTAATGAAAACCTATCAAAAACCGCTGGGAGAATCGGAAATGATTTATTTGACGATTCACATTCAGCGCGTCGTTTCAGAGGAAACGTAAACATTCAATCAATAACGGATTGTTACTGTTCGGCAGGCAAAACCCAGATTGAAAAGACAAAGATACCCATTTTTATTTTTTGGGATCGTGTTTTTTCTTTCTGGGTTTTTTTATTTAGGTAAAATGAACGAACTCTTTATGGCAATGAGCTGAAATTTGAAAAACAATTTATTAAATTCCATCTTATTACTTGAGAGCCAACCATGTTTATTATGCTTTTCATATTTATATAAATTAAACTGACAAGGAGAGAGAATTATGAGCAGCAATAAAGAAATAGCTAGTCGTGTTTTAGCGGCAGTAGGTGGGAAAGAAAATGTCAACAGTGTGGTGCATTGTGCCACGCGTTTGCGTTTTAAATTAAAAGATGAAGATGTGGCTGATACGAAGGCATTAAAACAAGATGATGATGTAATTCAAGTCGTCCAAAAAGGTGGCCAATACCAAGTGGTAATTGGTAGTCAGGTGGGGGATGTTTATCGGGAATTAAATGATATTGCCAATTTTGATAATACCGAAGCTGTCGAAGAAAAAACGGGAAATATTTTTGATCGTTTGATTGATATTATCTCCTCTATTTTTACTCCTTTTTTAGGTGCAATGGCTGGAGCCGGAGTTTTAAAAGGTTTTTTAACTTTAGCTTTAACGCTAAATTGGGTAACAGATACATCTGGGGTTTATATAGTATTATGGGCGATTGCCGATGGTTTATTCACCTATTTGCCGGTGATGTTAGCTTTTACTGCGGCCCGAAAATTTCATACCAATGAATTTTTAGCGGCAGCTTTAGCGATGGCCTTGGTTCATCCGTCTATTACAGCACTGGCCGGCGAAACATTACATTTTCTAGGCTTACCGGTCATTATTGGGGCTAGCGCGTATACGTCTTCTGTGATCCCAATTATTTTAGCGGTCTTTTTACAAAGTTATGTGGAAAAATTCTTTAAAAAAGTTATTCCTGACTTTTTACAAACCATCGTAGTACCATTGGCGATCTTTTTGGTTATGGCACCATTAACGTTTATCGTAGTAGGTCCTTTAGGTACGATTTTAGGGAACTTATTAGGTAGTGGTTATGATGCGATTTATGGTTTGAGTCCAATTTTAGCTGGTGCGATTATGGGGGGCTTATGGCAGGTATTTGTTATGTTTGGCATGCATTGGGGCTTTGTACCAATTATGATGCTCAATTTAACTCAATCAGGTTTTGATACGATGATGCCAACATTACTCCCTGCTGTTTTAGCTCAAGGTGGGGCTGCTTTAGCCGTTTTCTTTATGACAAAAAATGTAAAATTAAAAGGTTTGGCGCTATCTTCAACGATTACTTCGATTTTCGGGATTACCGAACCTACCGTGTATGGTGTCAATTTACCGTTGAAAAAACCATTTATCGCAGCTTGTATTAGTGGCGCTATTGGTGGTGCCTTTATTGGCTTTTTTGAAGTCCGTAACTATGTTTTTGGTTTAGTTAGTTTGTTAAGTTTACCAGGCTTCATCCCACAAGATACAAAAGCTATTACTGGTTTAGTTATGGCAGCAATCGGGACGGCAATCGCCTTTGTACTAGCCTTTATTTTGACATTTGTCTTACGTTTTGATGAACAACCTGAAGATGCTGCATTGGCAGAAAATGATGCAACAACACCAGTATCTCCTAAAGTTGAAGCGTTGGCTAATGGGCAAACAGTTATGATTACAAGTCCTCTATCAGGGGAAGTGTTACCGTTAACTCAAGTAAAAGATCAAGTTTTTTCTTCTGGAGCACTAGGTAAAGGGGTTGCGATTAAACCTTCTGAAGGAAAATTATATGCGCCTGCCGATGGTGTTGTGACTACGCTATTTCCAACTGGTCACGCTGTGGGAATTACGACTGAAACTGGTGCGGAAATTTTGATGCACATTGGTATGGATACGGTGGAATTAGACGGTCAAGGATTTACGGTAAAAGTAAAACAAGACGATCACGTTAAAAAAGGCGATTTATTAGTTGAATTTGACATTGAAGCGATTGAAGCAGCAGGTTTTTCTACTATTACGCCAATTGTAGTAACCAATACGAGCGATTTTATGGATGTATTGGATATGGATCAAAAAGAAGTCATTCACGGCGAAGACTTTTTAACAATTGTAAAATAAAAAATTAACTATAACAGGAGGAACATCATGACAAAATCAGTATTTAAAGAAGGCTTTTTATGGGGTGGCGCGACAGCTGCCAATCAATTAGAAGGAGCTTATTTAACAGATGGTAAAGGTTTATCTGTGGCCGATGCGATGCCCGGTGGTAAGCAACGTTGGCAGATTTTAGGGGATGAAAATTTTGATTGGACTATTGATGAGAAAAAATATATTTATCCCAACCACACTGGAATTGATCATTATCATCGTTTTAAAGAAGATATCGCGCTTTTTGCCAAGATGGGCTTTAAATGCTATCGTTTTTCCATCGCTTGGTCCCGCATTTTTCCACAAGGAGATGAAAGTACGCCCAATGAAGCAGGCTTGCGCTTTTATGATGAATTAATTGACGAATGTTTAAAATATGATATTGAACCAGTCGTGACAATTTCGCACTACGAAATGCCTTTAAATTTGGCTAAAAAATATGGTGGCTGGCAAAATCGGCAATTAATTGACTTTTATGAACGTTTTGCAGACGTTGTTTTAAACCGTTACTATAAAAAAGTAAATTATTGGATGACCTTTAATGAAATTAACTCTGCTTTTGAGCTACCAGCTTTAAGTATGGGAATGGTAAAAAGTAATGGTGGCGGAAATTGGCAAAATATTTTTCAAGCGTGGCATCATCAATTTGTCGCCAGTGCCAAAGCAGTTAAAATTGGTCATGCTTTAAAATCAGACTTACAAATTGGCTGTATGATTATTTACGGCACTAGTTATAGTTATGATGCTAATCCTGTGAATCAAGTGGCAACCATGATTCAAAATCAAGAGTTCAATTATTTTTGTGCCGATGTCCAAGTCCGCGGGCAATATCCCGCTTATACTAAGCGGATGTTAGAAAAATATCAGGTGAAACCATTGACTATAAAAGAGGACGATTTAGCCTTAATAGCGGAAAATACGGTTGATTACATCGGTTTTAGCTATTACATGTCAACAGCGATTAACGAAACGACGACTGCTGAAAAAGTGCAAGGCAATATCTTAGGCGGTGTAAAAAATCCTTTCTTAGCTGCTAGTGACTGGGGTTGGCAAATTGATCCAAACGGGTTGCGAATTGCCTTAAATGAATTGTATAACCGGTATCAAAAACCATTATTTATCGTGGAAAATGGCTTAGGAGCTTATGATGAAGTGGATGAAAACTTCTATGTAGCAGATGATTACCGGATTGATTATTTACGTCAACACATCATCGCCATGGGAAAAGCAGTCGCAGACGGCGTTGATTTAATGGGCTACACACCTTGGGGTTGTATTGATTTGGTCAGTGCCTCCACTGGTGAAATGAGTAAGCGTTATGGTTTTATTTACGTCGATAAAGACGATGAAGGAAATGGGACTTTAAACCGTTATGAGAAAAAATCTTTTGATTGGTATCGCAACGTCATTGCCACTAACGGTCAAAATTTAGATTAAGCCAATAAAAAGCAGCAACTCAGCTGAGTTGTTGCTTTTTTTATTTGCTTTATAAACAAACTCTCTAGGGTAATAAGTTGAAATTTGAGGAACAATTTATCAAGATTTCGTCTTATTGCTAGCGAGCTGACCATGTTTATTATGCTTTTCTTACAAAAAATGGAAAACAACTGTATTACTTTCAGAAAGTCATAAATTATCTTAAAAGGGCATAAAATCGTTTTTACGGCTTTTTTTACTTTTCGGATAAAAATTATCTAAAAAGATTAAAACTTCTTAGAAGTGAAAAAAACTGGGGGAAATTTGTTTTCTGGCCAAAAAAACGGTATAATAAACCTAACTGTGACTGGAGAAACGAGGGATGAAAATGAAAGCAAAAATCGCAATTACAGGAGACTACATGACCCTAGGCCAAGTGCTAAAAGAAGTCAATGTGATTTCCAGTGGTGGACAGGCCAAATGGTACCTGGCTGAAAACACTGTTTTAGTTGACGGAGAGATTGAAAATCGCCGTGGCCGTAAGCTTTATCCAGGAATGATGGTCGAAATTCCGGATGAGGGAACTTTTTTTATGGCGCAAGCACAGGAAACAGATAATGCGCCTGAATAATCTTTTTTTGCAGCATTTTCGCAATTACGAGGATCTAGCTTTGACTTTTCCTAAAAACTTAACAATTTTTTTGGGAGAAAATGCCCAAGGAAAAACGAATATTTTAGAAAGTATTTACGTTTTAGCTATGACCAGAAGTCACCGCACCAATAATGAGCAAGAACTGATTGAATGGGGTGCTGATTTTGCCAGCGTGAAAGGTGAAGTGCAAAAAAATCATAGTAAAGTGCCGTTGGAGCTTTTATTAACTAAAAAAGGCCGAAAGACGCGCATCAATCACATTGAACAAAAACGGCTTAGTAGCTACGTTGGTCAACTAAACGTGATTTTATTTGCACCGGAAGATTTATCTTTAGTCAAAGGTAGCCCTTCTTTGCGGCGTAAATTTCTCGATATGGAAATTGGCCAGATTGATCCGATTTATTTATACGACCTCGTCCAGTATCAAAATGTCTTAAAGCAACGCAACCAATATTTAAAACAGCAAAAAAAAGTCGACTTGCTTTATCTAAGCGTCTTAAATGAACAGTTAGTAGACTTTGGCAGTAAAGTTTTATTAGCTCGCGCCAAATTTGTGAAGCGGCTAGAATACTGGGCCAACTTGTTGCATCAAAAAATTAGCCATGAAAAGGAAAATTTGACTTTACGTTATGTTTCCACCCTTGATTTTACGCTAGCTGATAGCGTTGATGAAATAAAGGAACGTTTTCTTAACCTTCTAGAGAAAAATCAAGCGCGGGAGTTGCAACGACAGACCACGCTTTTAGGCCCTCATCGTGACGATTTAAGTTTTGCCATTAATGAGATTGATGTGCAGACTTATGGTTCACAAGGGCAACAGCGAACTACTGCGTTAAGTGTCAAATTAGCAGAAATTGATTTGATGCAAGAAGAAACTGGTGAATATCCAATTTTATTGCTTGATGACGTGATGAGTGAATTAGATGATTCTCGTCAACTGCACCTTTTGGAAACAATTGAAGGGAAGGTACAGACGTTTTTAACGACGACTACATTAGATCATGTCAAAAATAAAATGACCGTAACCCCCACGATTTTTTACGTGGAAAATGGTCACTTAAGCACCACCAAATAAATAGATTATTGAAGAAATGAGGATCCGCATAGATGACAGAAGAAGAAAAAAGCTTAGTGGAACGTGCCAAAGAATATGACGCCAGTCAGATTCAGGTCTTAGAAGGCTTAGAAGCGGTACGCAAACGTCCTGGGATGTATATCGGCTCGACGAGTTCAGAAGGCTTACACCACCTTGTATGGGAGATTGTTGATAACTCAATCGATGAAGCTTTAGCTGGTTTTGCAACTAAAATTCAAGTCATTATTGAAGAAGACAATTCCATTACAGTCACAGATGATGGGCGGGGAATTCCTGTTGATATTCAAGCCAAAACCGGTCGTCCGGCGGTGGAAACCGTTTATACCATTTTACATGCCGGTGGTAAATTTGGCGGTGGCGGCTACAAAGTTTCTGGTGGTCTACATGGTGTTGGGGCTTCTGTAGTAAATGCTCTTTCGACCAAATTAAGAGTCAAAGTTTACAAAGAAGGCAAAGTGTATTTCCAAGAATATCGTCGTGGTGCTGTTGTAGATGATTTAAAAGTCATCGCTGAAACAGATCAACACGGAACAGAAGTACGTTTTTGGCCAGATCCAGAAATTTTTACAGAAACCACTATCTTCAGTTTTGATAAATTGGCAACGCGCGTGCGGGAATTAGCCTTTTTAAATCGTGGCTTGCGTATTTCAATTGAAGATCGCAGAGAAGAAAAAACTGTCTTAAAAGAATACCACTATGAAGGTGGGATTAAGAGTTATGTGGAACATTTGGATAAAAATAAAACCGTTTTGTTCCCAGATCCCATTTATTTAGAAGATCAACAACAAGATATTGCCGTAGAAGTTTCTTTACAATACACTGACGGCTATCACATGAACATTTTAAGTTTTGCCAATAATATTCATACTTATGAAGGCGGAACGCATGAATCTGGCTTTAAAACAGCATTAACACGGGTTATTAACGATTACGCCCGCAAACAAAAAATTATGAAAGATAACGACGATAATCTTTCTGGTGAAGATGTACGAGAAGGTTTGACGGCGGTTATTTCAATCAAACACCCAGACCCTCAGTTTGAAGGTCAAACCAAAACAAAACTAGGTAATTCAGAAGTGCGAACGATTGTCGATCGTTTATTCTCAGAACACTTTATGAAATTCTTGATGGAAAATCCTAATGTGGGTCGTCAAATCGTCGACAAAGGGATGTTAGCTTCAAGAGCGCGTCAAGCAGCCAAACGAGCACGGGAGATGACACGTCGTAAAGGAGCTTTAGAAATCAGTAATCTGCCGGGTAAATTAGCAGATTGCTCTTCTAATGATCCAGAACGTTGCGAATTATTCATCGTCGAAGGGGATTCTGCCGGTGGTTCAGCAAAACAAGGACGTAACCGTGAATTTCAAGCGATTCTACCAATTCGGGGTAAAATTTTGAACGTGGAAAAAGCGTCAATGGATAAAATTTTAGCCAACGAAGAAATTCGTTCACTCTTTACTGCGATGGGAACTGGCTTTGGTGGCGATTTTGATGTTTCAAAAGCCCGCTATCATAAATTGGTTATCATGACCGATGCCGATGTCGATGGTGCGCATATTCGGACATTGCTATTGACGTTATTTTACCGTTATATGCGTCCGATTGTAGAAGCGGGATATGTGTATATCGCGCAACCACCATTGTACGGGGTTAAGCAAGGCAAAAATATTACCTACGTGCAACCAGGTAAAGATGCAGATGAACGCTTGCAACAAATCATGGATGAGTTGCCTAAAACACCAAAACCAACAATCCAACGTTACAAAGGTTTAGGGGAAATGGACGATCATCAATTATGGGAAACGACAATGGATCCAGAAAATCGTTTAATGTTGCGCGTTTCTGTCGAAGATGCGATTGAAGCCGATCAAGTTTTTGAAATGTTAATGGGTGATCGCGTTGAACCGCGACGAGCATTTATTGAAGAAAATGCGCATTACGTGCAAAACTTAGATATTTAAAATTAGTCATGATGCTAGTATGAAGGGAAAAATTGAAAATTTTGTGCTGATTGTTGTTTTATTATAACGGCGGCATAAATTTTCTCACTTCCTTTCTAGCGGTCATGTTTACCACAATGAGTTTATTTAACCCAACGCTTTTTATTTTCTAAAAGCAACGTTTTTGGCGTTTTTTAAACATCTCAGTTAGGAGTGAAACACTTGGAAGATAATAAAGCCCACATTCATGACGTCAATTTGAGTAGTGAAATGAAAAATTCCTTTATCGACTATGCGATGAGTGTTATCGTCGCACGGGCATTACCAGACGTTCGTGATGGCTTAAAACCCGTTCACCGCCGGATTTTATATGGGATGAACGAATTAGGTGTAACACCAGACAAACCTCATAAAAAATCAGCCAGAATTGTCGGGGACGTTATGGGGAAATACCACCCCCATGGTGACTCGGCTATTTATGAATCAATGGTACGGATGGCCCAACCTTTTAGTTATCGCTACATGTTAGTAGACGGCCATGGTAACTTTGGTTCTGTCGATGGTGATGGTGCCGCTGCGATGCGGTATACTGAAGCCCGCATGAGTAAACTGGCTTTAGAAATGCTACGAGATATCAATAAAAATACAGTTGATTTTACCAGTAACTACGATGACACAGAACGAGAACCAGAAGTTTTACCAGCTCGTTTCCCTAACCTTTTAGTCAATGGGACAACCGGGATTGCAGTCGGGATGGCGACAAATATTCCTCCCCATAACTTAAATGAAGTTACGGCTGCGATTAATTTATTAATGGAAAATCCAGACGTTACCACGAATGAATTAATGGAAGTTCTCCCTGGACCTGACTTTCCAACAGGTGGTTTGGTTATGGGTAAATCAGGTATCCGCCGTGCTTATGAAACAGGTAAAGGTTCCATTACCGTTCGGGGGCGGGTAGAAGTAACTGAAATGCCAAATGGCAAAGAACGTATTTTGGTAACGGAATTGCCTTATATGGTCAATAAAGCCAAACTGATTGAACGTATCTCTGAGTTACACCGGGATAAGCGAATTGAAGGAATCACTGATTTACGGGATGAATCAAGCCGTGAAGGTATGCGGATCGTCATTGACGTTAGACGCGATGTCTCAGCTTCTGTGATTTTAAATAACCTCTATAAATTAACTGCCTTACAATCTTCATTTGGCTTCAATATGTTGGCCATTGAAAAAGGTGTACCAAAAATTTTAAGCTTAAAACGTATTTTAGAAAATTACGTTGAACACCAACAAGAAGTTGTAACGCGCCGAACTGCTTTTGATAAAGCTAAGGCAGAAGCGCGCGCTCATATTTTAGAAGGTTTGCGGATTGCTTTAGATCACATTGATGAAATTATCGCCATTATTCGTGGTTCAAATACAGATGATGAAGCTAAAAATACATTGATGGCAAAATTTGAATTATCAGATCGCCAAGCCCAAGCCATCTTAGATATGCGTTTACGTCGTTTAACCGGTTTGGAACGGGATAAAATCGAAAAAGAATACCAAGAATTATTGGCATTAATTACTGATTTAGCGGATATTTTAGCTAAACCTGAACGTGTAAATGAAATTATCAAAACCGAATTAGGCGAACTAACGCAACGTTTTGGTGATAAACGCCGGACGGAACTTTTAGTCGGAGAAGTTTTGAGTTTAGAAGATGAAGATTTAATTGAAGAAGAAGAAGTTGTCATTACCTTGACGAATAATGGCTATATTAAACGTCTAGCCAATAGTGAATTCCGTGCGCAACGTCGTGGGGGAAGAGGTGTTCAAGGAATGGGTGTGCACGATGAGGACTTTGTTAAAACATTAGTTTCTTGTTCCACTCATGATACTTTACTCTTTTTCACCAATGTCGGAAAAGTCTATAAAGCCAAAGGTTACGAAATCCCAGAATACGGTCGGACGGCTAAAGGGATTCCGGTTATTAACTTATTAGGTATTGATTCTGCCGAAAAAATCCAAACGATTATTGCAGTTAGTGGCCAAAGTGACAATAAATACTTGTTCTTTACCACGCTTTTAGGTGTTGTCAAACGAACTTCAGTCGATGCCTTTAGCAACATTCGCAGCAATGGTTTAATCGCGATTAATCTAAAAGAAAACGATGAATTAGTGGATGTTTTAGAAACAAGCGGGGATGACACGATGATTATCGGGACTCATGATGGTTATTCGGTCACCTTTAAAGAAGAAGCCGTGCGGGATATGGGCCGAACTGCATCAGGTGTGCGGGGGATTCGCTTAAGAGAAAATGACTACGTTGTCGGCGTATCGGTCATTACACCAGATAGTGAAGTCTTAGTCATCACAGAAAATGGTTACGGAAAACGTACAGCAGGCTCAGAATACCCTGTGAAAGGCCGTGGGGGTAAAGGGATTAAAACTGCCAACATCACCGCTAAAAACGGTCCATTAGCCGGTTTAACGACGGTTAAAGGGGACGAAGACATTATGCTAGTAACAAACAAAGGCGTAATTATTCGCTTTAATGTAGCTTCTGTCTCTCAAACTGGTCGTGCAACACTAGGGGTGCGTTTGATGAAACTGGAAAATGACGCTAAAGTGGTCACGATGGCCGCAGTTGAAGCTGAAACAGAAGAAACAGATGAAAGCCCAGTAAGTGACAACGCAGCAGAAAACGTAACAGAAACTACAGTAGAAACAGAAACAATCATTGAAATAGATGAAGATGAACAAGAATAGATAGCATTAAGTTAGGAGATGTGACAAAAATTTTGTCACATCTCTTTTTTTTCGAGTAAACGGTGTGACAGAAGCTGGTCACTTCTGTCACAATTTTTTTTGCTATAACATAAATAGTGCAAAAGAAAGAACCTCTTCTTGGCTAAGGGTTCAAGGGCAATTTCATAAAATTTGAGCTACAATTTTTGTAAAATTTCTTACTGATTTTCCGATAGGCTTTGTAGCTATTAGCTTAGTAACTCTAATACTGTGGATAAAAATATGATCTAATAAAAAGTTATCCACTGTTGATAAGTTTCATAAAAATTATGAAAAATCGAACTGAAGTAAAATCTGGTTTAAGAGTAGCTACGATAAAATGTTATTGTTTTTCTGATAGTTAGCATAAAAGAAAGCCATTTTCAGCCAATTGTGATTTTAGTTGCTATTATTGTGCCAAATTTTGTCGTGCTAGCTGCTAAAAAATTTTTATCTTTTTTTGTATATTAAAATAAATTTACTAGCAAAGTGCGTAAATAAAAATGAAGGGATAAAAGAAGTGATTTGACGAGTAATAAAAAATTCTTGCTTTAATGGGGCGTTTCCTGTATAATTCTACTTTGTGAGTAGTCTTAATGATACTCTCTCTGCTCTTAGAAAACTAAGGGCCTAAAGTCCATAGGGAGGTGAAAAATCAATGGAAAACACGAAGTATGAAATTATGTACATCATTCGTCCAAACATTGATGAAGAAGCAAAAACTGCTTTGATCGAACGTTTTGATGCAATCTTAAAAGACAACGGCGCTGAAGTTGTTGAATCAAAAGATTGGGAAAAACGCCGTCTAGCGTATGAAATGAACGGATTCCGTGAAGGCATCTATCATATCGTCAAAGTTACTTCTCCATCAGATGCGCCAGCGATCAACGAATTTGACCGTTTAGCGAAGATCAACGACGGCATTTTGCGTCACATGATCGTTAAGGAAGAAGCTTAATATTGTTTCACGTGAAACAAATCTATGACGAGGAGATGATCCGGTTTGATTAACAATGTAGTTTTAGTCGGTAGATTAACCAAAGATCCTGATTTACGTTACACAGCTAATGGAGCGGCAGTTGCGACTTTTACTTTAGCGGTAAATCGTAATTTCACCAACCAAAGCGGTGATCGTGAAGCAGATTTTATCAATTGTGTTATCTGGCGTAAACCAGCCGAAACTTTAGCGAATTATGCCCGTAAAGGAACGCTACTAGGTGTTACTGGTCGTATCCAAACACGGAACTATGAAAACCAACAAGGTCAACGTGTTTACGTAACTGAAGTGGTTGCTGAAAACTTCCAATTATTAGAATCCCGTTCTGCAAATGAACAACGTCAACAAGGTAGTACAAACACTAACGGTGGCGGTGGTTTCAACAATAATTATGGTGGTGCCAGCCAACAAAACAGTTTTAATCAAAACCAACCTTCTCAAAACAGCGGAATGCCGAGTTTTGATCGCGATACTTCTGATCCATTTGGGTCTGACGCATCAACCATCGACATTTCAGACGATGATTTACCATTCTAAGCAATTGATAGGAGGGAAATAGGATGGCACAACAAAGAAGAGGCGGACGTAAACGTCGCAAAGTAGACTATATCGCAGCTAACCATATCGAACATATCGATTACAAAGATATTGAATTGTTAAAACGATTCATTTCAGAACGTGGTAAAATTTTGCCACGTCGTGTAACAGGTACTGGCGCGAAAAACCAACGTAAAATTACCGTAGCGATCAAACGCGCACGGATTATGGGCTTACTACCTTTCGTAAGCGAAGACTAAAAATTATTTTACACCTCAGTCATTTGATTGAGGTGTTTTTTTGTAGCTAGATATAAATATAGTTGTGAGAATGAAAGAGTGATTTGGAGTGATTTGATTTTATAGTTAAAGCAGGCTCTATTTTTTTACTTGTAAGAAAGAATCCTATTGGGTTAAAAATTCTTGCAAGTAATCAGCTACTACATCCAATGCTAATAGTCGGCGCATCGCTATAGTATGTTGAGGGGTGTTTTCTGCAAACTTGGGTGACTGTTTTTGAATACTAGGTCTAATTCTTAATAATATTTGTTGCGCATCTTTTACCTCTGATAAAGAATAGGTAAATTCCGTCTTGTTCCAGTGATGATGTAACATAGAAAGTGCAACCTCACATGCAAATCGCCTGTTTTGTGGCGTAGCAAGATTTTTACTCCCTTTGGCTGCCATTGTCTCAATTGTTTTATTTAGTTTTCGAATCATCGATTCAAATACTTCCAAACAATATTGTTGTTCTTTATCTGTTAAGTCCCGCATGCCTATCCTCCTATCTTTTCAAAAAGGTGATTATATCATACTGGAAAAATATTTGCTAAGTTCTAATAATTACCCGAAATTATCCCGACTTATCCACAGATATGAAAATAGCTGAAGTTCTTGGTGTAGCAATGATATTTAGCTAAATTAACAGCAAATCACAAATAAGTTTTCCACAATGTGGAAAACTTATTTAAACAAGATTATATAAGCAAAAAGTATTTGTGAAGTTAAAAACAATTCTTAATTCAGAAAATGAATACTTATACAAATAGTGTTTTTTTGTTATTTATTGCTTGAAAATATCTGCTTTCGGCGTAGAAAATTAGTCTAAATCATTAAGAATGAGTAGGTAGTAATAAAGCAAACTACATTAAAGGTAAAGAACTATTTTTGAAAATTTTTCGCTACTAATTGTTTCAGGTAGGGCAAGATAGTGTAAAGCACAAACAGATAATCGGAAAATGGAAAGTTAAAAAAGTACTGTCTGTTTGAGCCGACCCCTAAAAGTTAGACCAAAAAATCTAACTTTTAGGGTCACTGTCCGTTACCCAAGTAAAGAGTGTTCTTTTAGCAGTATTTATTGCAAGTTAACTTTTAATAACTTAGATATAGAGATAAACAATGTAAACAAATATGATATGTAATAACAAGGACAAGATATTTTACTTTTGGAATGTAAAATCAGAAAGTGAAAATGTTAAAAAGACTTTCAATGTATCTTGTTCGTAATAATTTTAAAGAACTTAGGCATGAAACGTTGTGTAGGCGACTACTTATTCGCTTTTTATTTCAAGTCAAATAGTTTGTTAGCTTAAGAAACAAACAAAAATGTTTCACGTGAAACATTTTCCACTGCTTTTAGCTATAAAAAGGCTAAAAATCGCGTTAGGATAGGATTTATGCTAGAATGAAGGATAGCAAAAAAAGATAATTTGCGAGTTAAGGTTGTAAGAAACTTTTACGTCTATTTGGTAGTTAATTTTTAGCTAATTACGATTCTTTGTAGGCTAAGAGCCAAAATAAGGCGTTAAAATGAGGAGTAAGCTATGAAAAAATACCCTTTTTTAAAAGTGATGGTACTAATTTTCATTGTAGAGTTTATTTGTTTAGTTTTTAATCCCCATTTATGGGCCAATATTGCCATCTTTGCTGCGCTAAATATTTTTGTCTACTATGTCTATTATACATTGCAAAATCTGAATGCTTTGACTGATGACAAGCGTATTCGTGAGTCGGCTCAAATTGCGATTGATAATTCCAAATTTTTATCCAGTGTTTCGCCATCAATTATTTTTATTTATGAGCCGAAAACGTTCCGGCTGGATTGGATGAATCATCGTGCTTTAGATTTAAAAGAACAAGTTGGGCAAGAAGTCTTATGGGATAAGACGTTAAAGCCTCTCTTAGTAGGTAGTAAAGACGACGGTTTTATGCGCGTAGAAGATTTAAGTTTTGAATATATCATTGATCGTAAAAAAAATGTCATCTTCTTATTAGATCGGACTGCAGAAGTCGCGGCCCAAAACTATCAAGAAAATCAACAAACTGCGATTGGTATCATTTCTGTTGATAATTATGATGATGTCGTAGATAAAATGGATGATAAAGAAACTTCTTACTTGAATTCTTTTGTGACGACCTTTATTTCTGATTGGTCAGATGAATATGATATTTACTTGAAGAGATTAAACGCTGAACGCTTTTATTTTGTTGCGCATGCCTCTGATATTAAGAAGATGGCTCAAGGACAATTTTCTCTGCTGGATAAAATTCGAACCGCAGCAGAAGAACAGTCCATTCCATTAACGATTAGTATGGGGATTAGTTACGGTGATGAAACTGGCGAAAAAATTGGTGAAGTAGCCCAAACCTGTCTGGATATTGCTTTAGTTAGAGGTGGCGATCAGGTAGTAGTAAAAGAGGCTAACGATGAAGCCAAACCGAAATTTTATGGTGGGAAAACCGCCAGCGTAACAAAAAGAACACGTGTTCGTTCGCGAGCGATGGGAACTGCTCTTAATAAAATTTTAGCCAGTGCAGAAGATATTTATATTATGGGTCATCGTTATCCTGATATGGATGCAATTGGTGCTGCTTATGGTGTGGCGACACTAGCAGATTTCCAAGGAAAAACAAGCTATGTGGTAATTAATGAAAATGAATTGATTCCAGACGTCGAACGATGCTTAGAAGAAATTCATAAAGATGAAGCATTAGAAGGTCATTTAATCTCTGTTAAACAAGCCCTAGGACAGATTAAACAAAATAGTCTGTTAGTCATGGTCGACTACCATAAACCTTCGCTATCAATCTCTCAGGAGCTTTATGAGAAGTTTGATAAAGTTGTGATTATCGATCATCATCGCCGCGGAGAGGAATTTCCCAATCAACCGCTGTTAACCTATATCGAGTCTTCGGCTTCTTCTGCTTCAGAATTAGTGGGTGAGTTGATTCAGTATCAAAGTAACGCAAAAAAACAGTTGGATAAATTGACTGCGACGTTATTATTAGCCGGAATTTTTGTTGATACGAAGAATTTTTCTGTCCGTACCAGTTCGCGAACTTTTGACATTGCAAGTTATTTAAAATCAAGAGGAGCCAACGGCGAATTAGTGCAATATATCTTAAGTTCGGATTTAACTTCATTTTTGGAGATTAGTGAACTGGTTTCTAAAAGCGAGTTTATCGATCAAGATATTGTTGTTGCCTGTGCGAGTGAGGATAAAGTTTACGATAGCGTGACAACAGCTAAAACCGCAGATACGCTTCTTTCAATGAATGATGTGCAAGCCTCTTTTGTCATTACTAAAAGAAAAGACGGGCTAGTCGGTATTTCTGCGCGGAGCAATGGTAAGATTAATGTGCAGTCCATCATGGAAGATATGGGCGGTGGTGGTCATTTCACCAATGCCGCAACCCAAATCAAAGAGAAATCCCTTAACGAAGTGAAAACAATGCTTTATAATGAAATACAGCATAGTTTAAAGAAAGAATAATTGCAAGTTAGGCTGGAGATTGGGCTTTTTAGAAAGAAGCTGGGTGAAGGCATAACGCAATTGTAAAATTTAAGCGGTCATTGCGCTACACTTATCTCACTAACTATAAGTAGGATAAAAATGGCTTAATTGCCACAAAGTAAAGCCAATGACAGATCTTTACAAGGAGGAAGTTACATGAAAGTTATTTTTTTAGCTGACGTAAAAGGCAAAGGTAAAAAAGGCGAAATCAAAGAAGTTCCGACTGGTTACGCGCAAAACTATTTAATTAAAAACAAATTGGCGCAAGAAGCCAATAAAGGCAATGTGGCTGAACTTGCCGCTAAAAAGAAAGCCCAAGACAAACACGAAGCTGAAATTTTAGCTGAAGCCAAAGCATTAAAAGAAAAATTAGAAAAAGAAGAAACAGTGATTGAATTAAAAGCTAAAGCTGGTGAAGACGGACGTTTATTTGGTTCTATTCCTTCCAAACAAATTGCAACAGCTTTAGAAAAACAATACAATGTTAAAATTGATAAACGCAAAATTGAGTTGGAAAACCCGATTCGTTCATTAGGATTTACCAATGTTCCAGCGAAATTGCATCCAGAAGTAACAGCAACATTGAAAGTTCATGTAGGAGAAGAATAAGCAAGTTTTTTTCATACAGTTACTAAAAAGCACCAATCTCTAGCGACAGCCTTTTATGGGCATGTCTTTAGAAATTGGTGCTTTTTTATTGCATTTCATAAAGATGTAATTTTTTCAGGCATCTACTTCTAGCCACAATGCTGGACGTACGCCGCCACTATTATCTCTAGTTAAAGGATGAATCGTTTTACTGCTATAATGATGCGTGTCTTTTTTAATTTAACGAATAAAATAATTTCTAAATTTTATCTTTAATCTAGCTTGATTTTACCATAAAAGCGAGTGCAAATCGTGTTGGTGCCATATGCAACTAAAAATTAAGTTATAAAAATCTCAAAAATAAAAGAATATATTCAGTATAATAAGAACAGAGTATTTTTAAATAGGAAGTGTTTTTTATCAAGATGATTTTTCCTGTTTAATTTGAATGCTTGACTCAACAGTTAACTAAAAAGCTAGAAAAATGAAAACAAAACAAGAGGTGAAAACATGTCACAAGAATTCCTGTTAATCACAGTGTTAATTATCGCAGTTCCGATCGCTTTAATTGCGCTGAATTATCGCAGTCGCTACCAGTTGAAACAAAGTATCAAACAAAAGTGGGGAACCCAGCCGTATCAAAAGCGTTTGGATCAGCCGGAAAGTTTGAAAAAAGCCTGGTTAGAAGAAAAGAAGTATCATCATTACACAGCAGAAGTCGATGATTTAACTTGGTATGATTTAGATATGGAGAGTATTTTTGCGCTTTTAAACAACACTTACTCAAGCGTTGGGTCAGAGGCTTTGTATAAACGTTTGCGCAATTATGATTTTAACGATCAAAATCATTACGAGCCATTAATTAAATTTTTTACAGAAAATGCCGCCACACGCGAAAAAGTCCAATATCTCTTTGCCACCCTCGGTAAACAAGACAATAACTTTTCAAAACAATATCTAGCAGAAGGTGGTAAAAACAAGTTACCTAATACTTTTTTATACGTTATTTTATCGTGTGTACCAATTTTGTCTTTGCTAGCTTTACCACTGCAACAATCACTTTTTTTGATTGTTATTTTATTTAGTTTTTTTCTAAATGTTATCCTCTATTTTACGCAAAAATTTCGCTTGGAAACAGAACTGACAACGATGCGTTATTTGGTACAAACGCTCGTCTTAGCGAAAAAAATGAGTAAAGTAGAAACACCTTTGCAAGCTGACTTAAAGGCAAAAGTTAAACCGTTTAAAGGAATTGAAAAATTTGCTTTTTCGTTTCGTGTCAAAGGCAACTCGGAAGCTGAAATTATATTTGAATTAGTCAATATGATCTTTTTACTACCGCTGATTTCTTATAATTATGTCTTACGTAAAATCAGCCGATACAATAAAGAAGCTATTTCGCTATGGGATAATTTAGGAGATTTGGAAGTGGCATTAGCCATTTTGAATTTTAGAACTTACATGCCATTAACTTGTTTGCCCACAGTAAAAACAGGTGGGGTGGAAGCTGAAGCAATTTATCATCCTTTAATTCAAAATGCAGTCGCAAACCCCGTTGACTGGCAAAAAAATACATTAGTGACTGGTTCCAATGCTTCTGGTAAATCAACTTATGTTAAAAGTATCGCGATTAATTGTATTTTGGCTCAAACTATTAATACAGCTACTGCGGAAACTTTTACTTTACAAGCCGGACATGTCTTAAGTTCGATGGCAGTCGAAGATGATTTATTTGAAGGAGACAGTTACTTTGTAGCTGAAATCAAATCGATTAAACGCCTCTTAGACAAAGTGGCGACAAAAGAACGTTGTTATTGTTTTATTGATGAAATATTAAAAGGAACCAATACTATTGAGCGTATCGCAGCTTCCAGCAGTGTGGTCGAGTGGTTAGGACAACAACCAAGCTTAGCTTTTGTAGCGACCCATGATATTGAATTAACGGAAATTTTAAAAAATAGTTGTGACAATCTCCATTTCGAAGAACAAGTCACTGCTGAAAATGGTATCTCCTTTGATTATCGCTTACGCCAGGGTGCTGCTAAATCCCGCAATGCTATCGCCTTATTGGGTATTTTAGGGTATCCAAGTGATTTAGTTGCCAATGCTAAAAAAGAAGCTGCTTATTTCGATCAAGAAAAAAGTTGGCAGGTGTTGGGGTAAAAGGTATTAGTCCGTATTTTATAACAAACAAAAAAGATTACAAACTACATGACAAATAGTTTGTAATCTTTTTTTGTAGATAGAAATTATATTTTTTGTATTTTTACAGAACCGCGGATATTTAAACTTGGAACAATTTGTTGATGAACAAAAGGTGTCGTTGGATTTGCTATTCTTTGCATCAGTGAATTTACGGACAGCTGGCCCATAAAATGTAAATCCGTTGCAACATTTGTAATTGGCGGAACGGCCATACGAGTAAACTCAGTGTCATCATAACAAATAATACTAATATCATCTGGAATAGTATACCCAGCAGATTGTAAGTAACTGTTGAGCATAAATGCCAAGCCGGAGTTGGCACAAAACCAAGCATCAGGCATTTTCTCAATGTTTTTTAGTTTGTTAAACAGTGCTCCTTGAGTTTCTTCAATTTGAGTTACTTCTATTTTTTTATCATAAGATAACCCGTATTCTCGCAATGCACGATGATAGCCTCGGTAACGTTCTAAATAACTTGGTGAAAATTCAATGTCACCAATAAATCCAATTCTATTTAAACCATTTTCAATTAGTAACGAAACAGCTTGAAATGTTCCGTCTGTATTTTTTGAAAGAATGGCATCAGCTAATAAGGAAGGATCATGATGATCAACTAGCACAACAGGAACTTGTGTGGCAATAATTTCCTTTATGTAATTATTGTCACTATGAGACAGAATAATTACACCGTGATAGTCTAAGATATTTGCTGGTATCATTAGATTTTTTATTTCAGTTTGAGTCAGTGGGTGAATATCTAACTGACATCCTTCTTTTCGTATTGCATCTTCAATACTTTTAATAATTTCGCCAAAAAAACTTGTCTGAGAGATGGCAAATTCAGTTGCTACTAACAAAATTCGTTTTTCCTTATTTGTAATAACATTATTCTGATACTCGTAACCAAGTTCATCCGCTTTTTGTTGTACTAAACTTTTGGTTTTTTGGCTAACACCGGGTTTATTCCGTAATGCTTGTGAAACTGAATTTTTTGAGATTCCTAGTGCATCTGCAATATCTTGCATAGACGCTTTTTTCATATCTATCACCTGATTTTCTAAGCTTTATATTAAGTATAGCATAAATTACAAAAAAATGTAATTGTTTGTAATTATAAAATGTAATTATATAATTATAAAATGTAATATTGACATTTTGAATTACACGTTGTAAGATACGATGTGTAAAGAAAACGTTTACCATTTAGGAGGAACGATGATGAAAATGAACAAATTGATTGTAGGTATTTCAGCTCTATTATTAGGAAGTGTCGCTTTAGCTGGTTGTAGCAATTCGGGCACAAAAGATTCTGGTTCAAGTGATGGCAAAACGAAAGTTACTTTCTGGGCAGCTCCTAATCCTACCCAAGTAAAGTATTGGGAAGAAATGGCAACTGAATTTGAAAAAGAAAACAAAGATATTGATGTTGAAGTTAGTCAAATGAAAGAGAGTCCATCTTCTGAAGCCACTATTCAAAGTGCGATTGCATCAAAAACGGCACCGACATTGTCTGAAAATATTAAT
This sequence comes from Enterococcus sp. DIV0755b, assembly GCF_051713765.1. Classification (NCBI taxonomy): domain Bacteria; kingdom Bacillati; phylum Bacillota; class Bacilli; order Lactobacillales; family Enterococcaceae; genus Enterococcus; species Enterococcus sp. DIV0755b. Next base: position 560,870 of record NZ_JBIOQN010000001.1, read on the forward strand.
CGTAGTTTTGCAGCACAATTGGCAGCTAGTAAAGCAATTTTACCATTAGATAAAGAAAGTGACTTCAATAATATTGTTGAAAAAAGAAATATGAGTAAAACAATTGAGAGTTGGAAATTCTCTGACGGTAGTCAGTATGTCTTACCAGTATATTCTAATCCAATTTTATTTGGTTGGCGTTTGGATACGTTAAAAGAATTAGGTTTTAATGAGCCACCTAAAACATATTCGGAACTATTAAAAGTAGTTGAAAAAATTAAAGGTACAGATAAAGCTTTATGGGCGAAAAAAGATATCGCTGACCCAACAGCTTGGATGCGTTGGTTTGACTTTTTCCCATTATACGATGCAGCAAGTAAAGGTGCCAATTTTGTAGAAGATAATAAATTTGTTGCAGATGAAAAGGCAATGGAAAATGTTTTTGATTTAATGAGTACTTTGTCTAAAGACAAAGTTTTGCGAACTGGTGAAGCAACAGATCCATTTGAAAATGGTGATAGTGTTATGACGGATATTGGACCTTGGACTTTCCCAAACTGGACAGAAAAATATCCTGAACTAAAATTTGGTGAAAACTATACAGTTACCACTCCAGTTGTACCCGATGAATTAGCTAATGAAGAAAATGTTTCAACGTATGCAGATGCTAAAGGAATTGTCATGTATGCTCAAGCAACAGAAGAAGAACAAGCTGCTGCTATGAAATTTTTAGAATTTGTTTTTGGCGATGAAAAGAATGATATGAAATTATTAGAAACAACTTCTTTAATTCCAGCACGTGATGATGCAACTGAAAACGCTACCTTTAAAGAATATTTCGAAGAAAATCCAGTAATGGAAGTTTACGCTGCGAATGTTCCAAATGCCGTTCCAGCTATGGATAATGAAAAATACAATGATATCCAACAAGTATTTGGCGAACAAGCTTGGGTTCCTGTTGTTCGTGGTGAAAAAGCACCGAAAAAAGCTGTTACAGATGCAAAGAAAGCCGTTGAAGGGGCGCTTCAATAATGAACAAAAATACAAAATTGGGCTGGTTATTTACCAGCCCATACCTTATTTTTACATTTATCTTTTTTCTTTTACCATTACTGTGGTCATTTTGGTTAGCTTTAACCAGTTGGAATATGATTTCACCAGATGTTGAGTTTGTCGGAATCAAAAATTTTATCGATGCAGTCAAAAGCCCTGCAATTCAATCGGCTTTTGTTGTTACATATAAGTTTTTGATTGTTTTTGTGCCAATGGCCATGATTATGTCGATGATTATCGCCCTTTTAGTTAATAGTTTACCAAAGCTAAAGGGATTATATATGGTAGCGTTTTTCCTACCATATCTTTCCAGTGGTGTTGTAACTTCTTTAATTGTAAAAGGATTACTATCTTATAATGGCCCTTTCAATACATTTTTACGTAATAAAATGGGTTGGGATATTGACTGGTTAGGTAATCCACATACTGCGATTATTATTGTATCTTTGATGATTGCTTGGAAAATGTCCGGATATTATGGTCTGATTTTAATTTCAGGTTTAAGTAATATCAATCAAGAAATTTATGAAGCTGCGGCTATTGATGGTGTTACACCTTGGAATCGTTTTTGGAAGATTACTTTCCCAATGTTATATCCAGCATTTTTCACAGTAGCTGTATTAGCTGTGGGTGTTAGTTTTGGTATATTTACTGAGGTCTATCAGTTAACTGGTGGTGGTCCTAATTTTGCTACGAATACTTGGCAAATGGAAATTTACAATCAAGCATTTGTCGGCTTGAAGTCAGGTTATGCTTCAGCTGTCGCTTTGTTAGCATCAGTTGTAACTTTTGCATCAATAGGTATCATTCGCAAGCTTTTAGAAAAATGGGGTGAAAGAAATGGTTGGACTTAAAAAAACGAAAAGACAAACCATTCTATTATATATTGTTACGACTTTAGTGATGTTAGTTATGATTTTTCCGTTTATTTATTTAGTAATGCATTCTTTTGCATCATGGGATCAAGTAGATCGTAAATTAATTCCGAGTCATTTTAGTTTACGTTCATGGACTTGGCTATTTGGCGGTTCTGCTACTTCTGCAAATGTTCCTTGGATAGGCGCATTCATTAATACGGTTATCGTAGCTACGATTGCTACGTTTTTGATGCTGTTATTCGCTTTAATGGTGGGATATGCTCTTGCAAAAATTGAATTTAAAGGCAAAAAATTTGTTAATAATTTTATTTTGTTTCAAATGTTTTTTCCAGCCATTATTTTGTTAATCCCTCAATTTTTAATGATAACCAATGTTGGGCTCCTTGATTCATATGCAGGTATGATTATTCCAACGGCTATTAGTTTATGGGCAATTTTTATGTATACGAATTTTTTTAAAGCAATTCCGGATGCTTTAATTGAAGCGGCCAAATTAGATGGTGCATCGGAATTACAAGTACTCTTTAAAGTAGTTCTGCCAATGTCTAAATCTATTACGACTGTTATCTTCTTATTCTTATTTACTGATCGTTGGACCAACTTATTGTGGGACATGATTGTTTCAAAAAGTGACAGTACTGTTACCTTGAACGTTTTGATTTCTCAGATGTTCGGTCCTTATGGCACTTATCCTGGTCCCATGTATGCTGCTTCGGTGTTATTGACATTACCATTGATTATCTTATTTTTAATTTTCTCAAAACGATTCCAAGACGGTATGCAATTTACCTTGAAGTAGGAGTAAACAAATATGTGGTGGGAAAAAGCAGTTTTTTACGAAATTTATCTTCCTTCTTTTGCAGATAGCAATAGTGATGGCATTGGGGATTTTAACGGAATAAAAGAAAAATTGCCTTATTTGAAGCAATTAGGGATAGATGCAATTTGGTTAACGCCGTTTTATCCCTCTCCTAAAATTGACAATGGATATGACGTAGCTGATTACTGTAATGTAGATAGTCAATACGGCTCGTTAGAAGATTTTGAAAAATTGATTAATACAGCAAAAAAATATGGTTTGCGTATCATTATTGATGTTGTTTTTAATCATACATCGACGCAACATCCATGGTTTCAATCAGCTTTAGAAAGTGTCGAATCTGAAAAAAGAAACTGGTATGTATGGAAAGATAAACCGAATAATTGGGAAAGTTTTTTTGGTGGATTGGCATGGGAATATGATGAAAAAAGTCAGCAATATTATTATCACAGTTTTGCCAAAGAACAAGCTGATTTGAATTGGCACAATCCAGCAGTAAAGCGAGCTATCTTTCAAATATTAGATTTTTGGATTGAAAAAGGAATAGATGGTTTTCGTTTTGATGTGATTAATAATCTGACTATAAGCGAGAATTTTAAAGATAATCCTATAGACGAAATAGGTCGGCAGATTCATCAAAACGATGTAAATCAACCAGGTGTTCTAGCAATCTTAAAAGAAATCAATACGTATATTAAAAAATGTAATCCGGAACTGTTTACCGTTGCTGAAATTAGCTCTGACAATCTTACAGTTATTAATCAATATATTGGATTGGATTTATTTGATACCGCTTTTAATTTTAATTTAGGTAGTCAAAATAAGCTGAACTTAGATTACTTTGTAGCACAATATAGAGCTATGAATTCTGTTTCTGAACAATTACCAACACTCTTTTTTAATAGCCATGATATGAGTCGATCTTGGGAACGCTTGGCAGATAAAAATAAAGATATTTATCATTTGTTGATTGTTTTATTAACAATAAATCATGGTGTGTCCTTTTTATTTCAAGGAGAAGAATTGGGTTTAGGCGATTTCTTACCAAATAAATTGTCAGATATCCGTGATATTCAAGCAAAAAATAAGTATTTTGAGATACTACCAAATGGGGATAACAAGAAAGCTTTAGATCAAGCAAATCTGGTTAATCGTGACCGTTCCAGAGGCATGTTACCCTTTCCTGAAAATAAAAATGGCTGGATTGGAATGGCAAAAGTTAATGCATCGGAAAAAGAAATTTTCACGTGGTACCAAGAGCTAATTGGATTACGACGTAAAGAAGGACCATTCTTACCTTTAGAAAATATTCAAGTGAAAAATGATCTTCTTTCTTATTTTAGCGGTGATATTCAAGTAATACTAAATTTTTCTGAGAAAGCGCATCAGGTGGAATTAACGAGACAAACTACATGGCAAACTTTATGGACGTATAATCTGCCATATTTTGAAAAAAATAAAATTTACTTGCCTCAAAAAGCAGGTTGGATAGGAAAGAGAATTAAATGATTTACGCAGAAGAATTACTAAAAAAACACAGAGAAAAACAAATTCCTTCTAAAGCCTCCGTTTTAACATTTAAAGGTGTAGGAGAAAAAGATGTCTATAATATTACGGCGCCATTTGTATTAGAAGGACAAACAGTGCTTGCTGGTAGAGTAGAGTCAAGAGATGATGAGCATTCAGAAATCGTTTTATTTACAGAAAGCGAAGAGAATATATGGATGCCAATTAAAGATAGTATTCGTTTACCTTTGCAAGATCCCTTTTTTACGAAAATTGATGGTTATATCATTTTAGGTGGTGTGGAGGTAAATTTTCTACCTTCCGGATATGCTAAATGGCGAACTGTATTTTATCGGTTAGAGTCCATTCAAAATGTAGTACAAATTTTCGCGGGTCCTTGGGGAATGAAAGATTTACGTTTAAAACAATTAAATAATGGGAAGATTCTTGTATTAACCAGACCACAAGGAACAAAAGGTGGTAGAGGAAAAATCGGTACTTTTGTAATTGACAATTTAACAGATTTGTCTGTTGAACGAATTGAAAGTGCGCCACTCCTAGAAAATCAATTTACGGAAATTCAGTGGGGTGGTGCCAATGAAATTCACCAAATAGAAGATACTATTTGGGTTTTAGGTCATATTGCTAATTTTGATGCAGATAACAATCGCCATTATTATGCCATGTCCTTTGAATTAGATTTAGAAAACTTGGCTATGAAAAATGCCAAAATTATTGCAGAAAGAAAAGACTTTGCAGCTGGACCTGCTAAGCGAGCTGATTTAGTCGATGTAGTGTTTAGTGGGGGTATTGTGCTAAAAGATCAAAAAGCCGATATATATGCGGGTATTAGTGATGCTGGTGCTCAAAAATTAGAAATAGAAAATCCATTTAGATAGAGGTTATGATATGAAGATAAATCGTTTTACAGAAAATCCGTTAATTACACCTAAAGATGTTACGCCACTTCATGAAGGCTATGAAGTGATTGGTGCTTTTAATGGTGGCGTTGCTGAATATAATGATGAAATATTGCTATTACTGCGTGTAGCGGAAAGACCTATTTCAAAAGATCCTGAAATAATTAAAGCGCCAGTTTATGATACACAAAAAAAAGAAATGACAATTATCGAATTCAATCGTAATGATTCAGAATATAACTTTGAAGATCCGCGTATGATTCGTCATAAAGACAACCTAGATAGCTTTGCTTATTTGACCTCTATTTCGTATATTCGGATTGCTCGTAGTAAAGATGGACATCACTTTACTGTTGATGATACTGCGTTTTTATACCCGTTTAATGAGTATCAAAGTTACGGGATTGAAGATGCCCGTTGTACAAAAATTGGCGATACTTATTACGTTAATTTCAGCTCGGTATCACCAGTTGGTGTGTGTGATTCATTAATTGCTACAAAAGATTTTAAAAGCTATCAAGATTTAGGGAATATTTTTGCGCCAGAAAATAAAGACGTATTGATTTTCCCTGAGAAAATCAATGGAAAGTATTATGCACTTCATAGACCTTCACTAAAAAGTATCGGTAATTATGATATTTGGATTGCTTCTTCTCCGGATTTAGAAAGCTGGGGACACCATCAGCATTTGATTGGTGTTCGTCCTAATTCTTGGGATAGTGGTCGTGTTGGTGGTGGGTTAGTACCAATTAAAACGGCAGAAGGTTGGCTAGTTATTTATCATGGTGCAACGCCAGAACATCGCTATTGTATGGGAGCAGCCTTATTAGATTTAGAAGATCCTACTAAGGTTTTAGCTCGCTCTAAAAAGCCAATTATGGAACCAGATGCAGTATATGAAAAGAATGGTTTCTTTAGTGATGTTGTTTTTGGGTCTGGTGGCATAGTAAAAGATGATCAATTAACCATGTATTACGGTGTTGCTGATACTTCGATGGCAGGTTGTACATTTTCTATTGCCGAAATTATTCAACAAATAAAAGAAGGTTAGAAAGAATGAATTGGCAAGAAAAATTACAAGAATGGCAAAATTTTGAAGCGTTAGATTTAGACTTAAAAAATGAATTAGATCAAGTGACTAGTCCAGTTGATTTAGAAGATCGTTTTTATCGTTATTTGGAGTTTGGCACAGGAGGTATGCGAGGAGAACTAGGCGTTGGTACGAATCGAATCAATAATTATACGATTAAGCGTGTTGCGTTGGGATTAGCCCGCTATATTGAAGAAAAAGGGATGATGGCTTGTCAACGTGGCGCAGTAATTTCATATGACAATCGACACAAGTCAAGAGAGTTTGCTCAATGGACTGCCCGTATCTTGGCATCTTGTGGTATTAAAGTTTTTCTGTCAGATGAGTTACGTCCTACTCCGGAACTTTCTTACCTCGTTCGGCATTATCATGCTTTTGCAGGCATTATGATAACGGCTAGTCACAATCCTAAACAATACAACGGCTTTAAAGTATACGGTTCTGATGGCGGCCAGATTACCTTAGAAACAGCTAAGCGCCTGATGTCGATATTAGAAAATATTACCAATGAACTTACAATAACAGCGAAATCCCAATCTTATTATGAAAAAAATAGACAAATTACAGTATTTTCGAATGAAGTTGATCAGTGGTATGTAGAAGAATTAAAAGCTGTTATACAAAATCAAAACCTCGTCGCAAAAGAAGGACAAAATCTTGCTATTATTTACACTCCACTTCATGGGACAGGGAGCGTTTTAATCAAAAAAGCTTTTTCAACTTTTGGTTTTGAAAATTTAAGAATTGTTGCTAAGCAACAAGAACCAGACCCCAATTTCTCTACAGTTGTTTCTCCTAATCCTGAAGACCAAGCGGCATTTGCTTTGGCACTGGAAGAAGCAAAGGAAAATCCTGCCGATCTATTAATTGCTACTGACCCGGATGCGGATCGTTTGGGAGTGGTTGTATTTAAGCAAGGCCAACCTGTCTACTTAAATGGTAATCAAATTGGTGTTTTACTCTTAGATTATTTGATCAAACAAAAATCAACCACAGACCTTGGCGATTATTTTTTAGCTAAAACAATTGTTACTTCTGACTTAGGTTCAAAAATTGCAGAAAAAAATGGGATTCAAGTAAGAAATACGTTAACGGGTTTTAAATTTATTGGTGAACAAATCGAATTATCTGAACAAAAACAAGATAAAAAATTTCTCTTTGGTTATGAAGAAAGTTTTGGCTATCTAATCGCTCCTTTTGTAAGGGATAAAGATGCGATTCAGGCCGCAACGTTATTAGCAGAAGTTGCACTTGTTTGTAAGCTAGCAGGTAAGACATTGTTGGATCATTTAGATGAGATTTATAGAGAATATGGCTATTTTGTAGAAGAGTTGGAAACAAAAAATTTCCCAGGGAAAGATGGCATTACTGAAATGGCACAACTAGTTGAGCGATTACGTCAAAAAGAAATATCCCAATTAGCTAATGAGCCAATTCTTTATAAAGAGGATTACGAATTCGGAATGAAAAAAGATTTACAGACGAAAAAGATAACAGAACTGACCTTGCCCCAATCAAATGTCATAAAATTGATTTTAGCAGATGGCTCTTGGGTTTGTGTCAGACCTTCCGGTACAGAGCCCAAATTTAAAATTTATTACTCAGTAAGTGCTATTTCAGAGCAGTCGGCAAAAGAAAAACTAGAAGCTTTAAAAACGGATTTTCATCAAATGCTGACAGAAATATAAGGTGATTATATGAAAGCAGAAAAGCGAAAGCGAGAATTTGAAGCTAGTATTTTAGATAATTTAAAAGGGGAAATCTTAACCTTTTCAGGTGTTGAAGGTTTTGATGTATATAATTGTTCGCAACCATTTAAAGTTGATAACGATTGGTATATGTTTGGTCGCGTTGAGCGCCGTCAGGAGTGGATGCGTTCATGGGTGAGACTCTTTACGAAGGTACAGAAAAATCATTGGAAATTAGTTAATAATTCGATGATTTACCAATTGGAAGATCCATATATTGCTAAAATTGCAGATAATTTTGTCCTCGGTGGTACCCATGTCCAAGTAAAGCAAGAAGATGTTTTAGATACTTACTATGGTTATTTTTATTATGGCAAACAACTAGATAATTTGAAATACTTTGCGACAGGGCCAAAAAACATGAAAGATATTCGCATTGTGCCACTTGCGGATGGACGAATCGGGGTTTTTTCGCGACCACGCGATAAAAAACTAATTGATACGCATGGTAGTGAAGCATTAATTGGTTTTACAATTATTAACAATTTACAAGAGTTAACTGCTGAAAAAATTAACCAAGCACAAATATTGCCTAATTTGTTTGCTGACTTAGAATGGGGCGGTGTCAATCAAGCATTTTTATTGGATACAGGAAAAATTGGTGTAATTGGTCATTTATCTTTTAAGCAAGAGGATCAAAGTGTTTACACCATTATGTCTTTTGTCTTAGATCCGCTAACATTAAAAATATACGACTATCAAATTATTGGAACAAGAAATTGCTATTCAAAAGCACCAGCGAAACGAGAATTTTTGCAAGATTGTTGTTTTCCTTCTGGGATGATTTACCATAATGATAATTTTTGTGAATTATATTCAGGATTAGGTGATACCTGTGAGGGTGTTTTGTCAATTTCATATCCTTTTAAAGGGCATGGAAGATTGGTTGAAAAGCAATATCTAGTCAAATAATACTAAAAGCCCACAGCAAATTTTGCTATGGGCTTTTAATGAATTAATTGAAAAAGAAGGGAAAAATTTTTTATAAAATAGAGATTAACTTAATAAGCGCCCTTCTAAATGTGTAAAAGGAAGATAAATAATAAAGCAGCAACAGTTTGGACTGCGCCAACGGATAAGCCATAAAGTAAAAAGCGTGGGCCTTCTTTTAGAAATTTACGGAAATCTAAACGTAAGCCAATCGCAGCTAAGGCAATCGTTTCAAACCAAGTACTGATGAAATGGGCAACTTGATTAATCAAATCCGGTAATGGGAAAAAACTATTCACAATACAGATAATTAAAAAACCGAGTACATACCAAGGAATCGGCAGTTTTTTCTTAGCTTTCTTTTCTATCACGACATCATGACCAGCACGATTCACTTTTTGTTCAAAAATAAAAACGACTACGACTAAAAAGATGATCCGCGTAATTTTAAAAAGCATTGAAAACTGGACCGTTTCCCCATTGACTAAGCTAGCCCCCGCGACGACTTGACCGACCGATTGTAAAGTTCCCCCTAACAGCGCACTTTTGGCTATTAAATCATTTCCAAATAGCTGCATGCCTAAAAAGGGTAAGGTGAGCATCATCACAGTTCCCAGTAAATTAACCAGTGTAATGATTTGGCCTTTTTCCGTGTCATCGGCTTTAATGGCAGGGGCAATTGCACCAATCGCAGATGAGCCACAAACGGCATTTCCACCGGCCATCATGAGCGCCATTTTTTCATTAAAGCCAAGTTTTCGCCCTAAAAAATAAGCACCGATAATGACCGTACTCATCATTAAAATGACATATAGGAAACCTTTAATCCCCATTTTACTAATTGTTTGGAAAGTGACGGTAAAGCCAAGTAAAACTACTGAGTATTCCAATAAGCGACTTTCAGAAAATTTTGTACCGGTGGCTAATTGCGGTTGCTTAAAGAAGGTATTTCCTAAAACGATACCAAGTAAGATTGCTAAAGTAGCTCCTCCAAGTTGCGGCATTAAAAGAGCTAATAATTTTGCACCAATTGCTACGGCTAAGGATAAGAAAAAGCCGGGTAAAATTGTTTTACTTTTTTCAAAAGTATTGGTAGACATACATGTATTCCTTTCTTAAGCATGAATTTCTTGTTTTAAAACAACATAATTCATTATACCCGTTATTTTAATTTTTACGATTGATCCACTGAATAGCTAAAATAGAAAAATATAATGAAAATGGCGGTCATCTTTTAGGAGCTAAAAATTTTTGCTCCTGCTAGTGAGAAAAAATTTTTTAAAACTTTGGAAATCTTAGCTAATTCTTACTTTGCTCATTTGCCATATATTGTACTTTTACTGAAAGTTATGTAAAATTAGTAGACTGAAAACTTTTAGGAGCGATTATAATTATGGCAGTAGAAGATATGTGGCAAGACCGCATGCCGCCCCAAGATATCCAAGCGGAGCAGGCTGTTTTAGGTTCAATTTTTTTGGCTCCCGATGAGCTGATTAATGCGATGGAAGTTTTAGGTGCCAAAGATTTTTATCAACGGCGCCATCAATTAATCTACCAAGCGATGATTAATTTGTTTGATCGCAATGAAGCTATCGACGTGGTGACGTTAAAAGCAGAACTAGAGCGTGGCAATGCGTTAGAAGATGTCGGCAGTGTAGGGTACTTAGTGGAGCTTTCCCAAGCAACTCCTTATGCCGGAAGTATTGGTTTTTACGCCAAAATTGTGGCAGATAAAGCCTTATTACGTAATTTAATTCAAGCTGCCAATAAAATTGTGGCAGCAGGTTATGAGCAAGATGAAGATGTTTCTGCTATTGTCGAAGATGCGGAACGGGGCATTTTGGAAGTTTCTGAGCGCCGCAATAGTAATGGTTTTCAAGCGATTGAAGATGTCTTACAAGAAACATTTCGCAACATTGATCAATTGGCGCAAAATGATGAAGAAATCACCGGTATTCCAACTGGTTATCCAGCTTTAGATAAAATGACGGCAGGATTACAACAAGGGGAATTGATTATCTTAGCGGCCCGTCCGGCTGTTGGTAAAACAGCTTTTGCTTTAAATATTGCCCAAAATATTGGAACGAAAACGGATGCTTCGGTGGCTATTTTTAGTTTGGAAATGGATGCTGAGTCTTTAGTTAAGCGGATGTTATGTGCCGAAGGGTTAATTGACGCAGGGCATCTAAAAACCGGTCAGCTAACGGATGAAGAATGGGGTAATTTGGTCGTGGCAATGGGAAGTTTGTCGCGGGCTAGCATTTTTATTGATGACACCCCAGGGATTAAAGTTTCTGAAATTCGTGCCCGTTGTCGCCGTCTAGCACAAGAGAAAAAAGATTTAGGTTTAATTTTAATTGACTACTTGCAGTTGATTGAAGGAACGGGTCGTGAAAATCGGCAACAAGAAGTTTCGGAAATCTCCCGCCAATTAAAAAAATTAGCTAAAGAATTAAAAGTCCCCGTGATTGCCCTCTCCCAGCTTTCCCGTGGGGTAGAGCAGCGACAGGATAAACGTCCAGTCATGTCTGATATTCGGGAATCTGGTTCGATTGAACAAGATGCGGATATCGTCGCCTTTTTATACCGCGATGATTACTATCAACGGGATACTGACGATCCAGATGAACAAGACGACACCAGAGATAACATTATCGAAGTGATAATCGAAAAAAACCGTTCCGGTGCCAGAGGGACAGTTGAGTTGATGTTCATTAAAGAATATAACAAGTTTTCTTCATTATCATTACGAGACGATGCCATGTAGTAAAAAGACGCCAGCTAGAGATAGCCGGTGTCTTTTTTGTTTTTTTGACCAAACCACGCTTCATATTCTTCACATAATAATTGGACTTCTTTTTCTTGCCGTAATTTATCATAAAAAGAATAAAAAAAGTGATTGGGCCAGATGCGATTGCGACAATCGATTTTTTGACAGGCGCAATTAATTAAAGGGGTGGGATCAATCGCTAAATAGTGGATGACAGAATCTAAATGCGTAAAGCGCTCGTAATTTTCTTCTTTTTTAATTTGCGTATGTAAAATGAATGCTTTACTCATGCAATGAATTAAGGCGTTGCGTTTAATTGGAACCAGACAATCAAAGCCCAATAAAGTGGTGACATAAGCTTGATGATTTTTAGTATAAAAGTCAGCCAAAATAACTGGGTTGAGCCAGACCGTATTTTTAGGCGCAAGTTTACTGCTGGTTAATGGCATCAGACAAAAATCGCGCGTAGCAAAAGGTGCTTTTTTAAAGTTGTATAAACGTGCGACTGTTTCAAAGAAAACGCCACTATCTTGGCAACGATATAAGGGGATGATTTTTTTCATCATCAGTTGCGCGGGTGTACCATAAACCAATTCCAACCCTTCATTACTAAAAACGAGAGAATACTGCTGTTTTTGTTTCTCATAGGGAATTAAAGCGTAGTAAATTTTGCAAAGTGAAAGTTCAGCGCGAGGAATCAAATGGTCTGCTAATTGGTGGCGCGATTCTTTGGTTAAAACAAAATTTGGGTGGGGTAAAAAGGCTGTAATCTGCTGGCGCCCGTGATTTATCTCCTTTCTTAAGTGGAATTTTAAACGACTTTCATCAATAGGCATATCCGGCATACTATCCCTTCCTTTTCATAGATATTTCTATATAGAAATACGCATTTTTTTGCTAGGTTATTTTTTTAAATCAACTTTTTTTCGTTTTTTTTCCGCCAGAAGAAAATCTGGTGTTTTCTAAAATAAGATTACCGGCCGGAATAAAATAAAAAGAGGAAAAAAGATGAGAGAACAGCTGATGAATGAAGCCATAATGGAATATGATTCTTTATTTCGTCGCGTTTTAACACGGGAGCAAATTTATCCTAATCACAGTGAATACGATGATTGCCTACAGGAAATGCGGTTTAACTTAATCGAGCTTTTGCATGATTACAGAGATTTGGAAATTTTTAAAGAAGATTACAACAATAGTTATCTGTTTCGCCGCTTTCAATGGTTGTGTCAAGATTGTCGCCGTAAGTATTTAAAGGCTCGACCTGAAAGCTTGGAAAGTGAACAAGCTGCTGAAATTGCTTCAAATTTTGACTTTATCGCTGATGTGGAATTGGCGGAAATGTTGCAACAAATTTTTTCGCAACTTAATCAAGCAGAACAACGGGCTTTGGGCATCTTATTAGTGGATAGCCAGTTCGTTTCAGATTCTCAACTGACTTTAAAAAAAGCAGAGCAAGATAAGTTTTCCCAACAATCTTATCGCTACCAAGGCACTACTAAGAAAGGGCAGAAAAAAATTTCCCGCCAGCTGCGCGCCTATTATCGCAAAAAGTTACGAAAAAAAGTCGCCCACCAGATTAAAAAATCACTGGAAAAAAACTAAAACAAGTTCAACGCACTACTAAAAAGTTGGCATTGTTACACGTGAAACATTTTGGTAGGAAAAATATCAGGTAAGGAAATTAAAAACTTACCAAAGAGAGAGGTAAACTAAAGATAAATCGTAAATTTTTATCATTTTGTTTAAATTACATGAAAATATTGCACTTGCAATGGACGCTGCGTCTTAACTAGTGTACTATCTAAAGTAGTACACTAGTGTTTTTAGAAAAGGAGCAATCGATGGACAATTATACAATTTTTGATTTTTTTTACGAGCTACTTTTTGTTAATCCCGCTGCTGTATTAGGGGCGATTCTAATTACGGTTTTAATTTGCGTTTTAAAATTATCTTGGTCGCGCAAAATTGCCATTTTAATTCCGTCATTATTGCTGTTTTATTATTTAGCAATTAGTTTAGACGCCATTTTTGGTATTGCTACCATTGGTGAATTTCGCCGGCTAATCAGTCTGGGCGAAGGATTAATTCATCCTCAAATGGAATGGCTACCACTAGCAGATGGTTTTTCTGCTGGTTTTATTGCGAACATCTTTGTTTTTATCCCAATCGGTTTTTTAATTCCGTTTATGAGCCGTAACTTTGAAAAAATGGGTAAGACAGTATTATTAGGCAGTGGTCTTTCTTTAGCAATTGAAATCAGCCAAATTTTCACATTATATCGCGCCACTGATATTAATGATTTATTGACCAATACCTTTGGCACGCTGCTGGGGTGGTGTTGTTTTAAAATGGCAACGAAGCTTTTTCGGCGCCAAAGCTCAAACGCGCTAGAGCCCCAAACACGCTATTTACCGATTATTGTCGTAGCAATCGCTTTTCTCAATGTTTTTTTCTTATTTTAAATTAATAGACAGGTAGGAAAGTAAGTTAAGGTTGATAAAGAAAGTAGGGAAAATCATGAAAGATATCCTAGTAGTTTTAATTACGCTTATTTCAATTGGTTTTGCAGTATGGGGCACAGTTGTTGAAGGCAATTGGATGAAAGATCAAATAAAAAAGTATACTGATAAGCCGCATTAAAGACTATCTTTCATAAAAAAACACAACAATCTGTGGATCAGACTGTAGACAAAGTTCATTTGATGGATACTGTCTACAGTCTTTACTTTGTGATGGTGATTGCTATCGAAGTTTCTTCTGATGAATAAGTTTAAAAAATTGATTTTGTGAACCTAACATAATCCAATGCAAATATTTTTAATATAAAGTTCTCATTAAATTTATTCTGTCGATTATTTGCGATAATAGTAAATAGAGATTTGCAAATCCTTGATAGCCATAAAATGCTAAATAGTACATTGACATTATGGCACTCGTTAGATTTCCTACGATAAAAATTATATTTAAGGTTTTAGAAGTGAAATTATCATGTTTAATTAAAAAATATAGCGCCAAACATATTGAAATTATCGGATTTGATTTGACTAAAAAAGCTAAATTAAAAAGGCATATTGCAACTTGAATCTGCTTATTATCTTTGATCATGAAATCCCTCCTTGTCGAGGTAAATGTATTAAGTGTTATTTTATTTTTTACGCAAGTCTTCTAACTAATTATATATAGATTTATCAAAAAGTTGTCTTTATATAGCTTGGCCTCGTTATATATAAATAGTACTATTTCAAGAAAGCGAATACAATCGTATTATATGTTATTTATTTTAATTGTCGATAAAGTTTCTAAGAAATTATTTTAGATAAATTATATTACTGATTTGAAGATTACGGTCGAAAAGTTATTGTCGTAGCAATAGCTTTTCTCAATGTTTTTTTCTTATTTTAAATTGATAGACAGGTAGGAAAGTGGAAAGTAAAGTGTGTGATACGATTAAATCTTGTCTGGATAAGACAGTTTTAAATAATTGTCTAGCTAGGAGCACTTGTTTTATTTACCCAGAATACTGAAGATCTGATTAAACCTGTTTATTCTTCAAGGAGAAAAATTATGAAAAAGCGATTTTTAAAAATTCAATTTGTCTTTGGGCTTTATATTAGTATTTATTTAGCCGCACTTTATTTTTCAACAGGGTACGGAGTGGGATTTAAATTAGATGACAATCAATTGATTGGCTATATTCTTTGTGGTATTTCATTCCTGCTTTTGTTCTTGTCTTTTTTTATAAAAGAAAGCAAAAATAAAAAACAGTTTGCGCTGTTATTTGCTGTTTTTTGTGCTGCTTTATTACTTGGGGCGTTATTTACTGTTAATTTTAATGAAGCTTTCTGGTATTTTATTTTCTTTATCTTTTTTATTCCGATCAGTGTAATAGGTAATGTCATTGGTTTTCTTCTAAAAAAGTAGAGGAATTTATTTCACGCGAGATCTTTTGGTAACGTAATGTTAATGTATGCGGCAATAGCTTACAGGGATTGTCACTAATTGTAGTGCATTGTTTTGCTAAAGGTTTTTTCGGTAAAAAAATGCCACCTATACAATAAATGGACCAGTTACACGTAAATAGCTGGTGATAGTTCAAATTCAGCTCTTTTATTTGAGAAAAATACTTGTTGGGAAGATTTTTTTAATTTTCTTGCCGCAAATTAAGTGAGGTCACAATGAATTTTTTAGCTATACGCTAAATCAAAGCGATGGTAAATACTAAACCAGAAATAGGATATTACTAACGATAAAAAGTTCTTTTCCAGTATAATTTAGTAATAGAAGAAATTTCGTAACAGCTATCTAATAAAGTTAAAAAGTTTACGTTTAAATTTATTAGATAAAAAAATAAGTAATATTTTAAAATTTTGGCCGGTTTTTTGCCAGAATTATTGAGGTGCTTATGCCCTAAAAAAGGCACGAAGGTAAAAAATGGTGTTAAAGCGTAAAATCTAAACTAAATTTTTTCGGGGAAATCACCCCATTAAAACCTTGCTACCAAGCGGTTGCTACGAATAAGTTACACGAAAATCAGGAGAAGTTCTTTACTCTTAGAAATGATTGCGGTTACAGTGGAATTGGAAGGAGGGACAAGAATTGACGGCTGTTGGAGCAAATATTAAATACTATCGCACATTGCATCATTACACGCAAAATGATTTGGCTAATGAACTTCACATCAGTCGCCAGACAATTTCAAAGTGGGAACGAGGCGTCAGCCAACCTACCATTGAATATTTAATTGGACTGTCTGAATTATTCCAAATCACTGTCGATGAATTAATTAAAGTCACCCACAAAGCAATCAAAGAGGAGGAAACAATCATGAAAAAAGCAATTTTTCTTGTTAGTAATTATACCCCATCCAATAATAGCGAATGGGGTAAAGAGGCAAAAGATTATGGGACTAGAGATTTTCTTGCCAATCTTAGTAAAATGCACCCTATGTATGAATGGCGGGCAGCCCGACCAGCAGAGTTGCCAGAAATTTTAAACAAAGAAAATATCGGCATGCTAGCAGTAGCACCGACTGTTACCCCGCGATTAAAAGAAATTGAAGCACAGTATCCTGGTAAAATTCAAGTGATCTCACCTGCAGAATACGCTAAAATCACCACTAATTTTATCTTGGAACGTTAATTTTAAAGGTTAAAAAAATACTCTAAAAGAGAAAGAGCATGCAAAAAGGAGTTAAGTATGGATTATATTAAAGGCAATAAGTTAGCTTGGGAAGAGGCTTTTGAACAGCGTCAGGAAAACTGGGGGGAAGATAATTTCAAACGTCTGTTGAAAGAAGAGCTACCTTTCTTTGATAAAAATGTCGCCTATGAACTGAAAAAAATGGATTTTAAAAACAAACGCATTGCGCAGTTTTGTTGCAATAATGGGCGGGAATTGTTGGCATTGTTACAACTTGGCGCTAAAAGTGGTGTGGGTTTTGATATTGCTGAAAATATTTTAGCGCAAGGAAGAACCACGGCTTTAAAGGCCAATATCACTAATTGTGAATTTGTCGCAATCAATATTTTAGATATTCCGAGTGACTATTATAATCAATTTGATTTTATCTTTTTTACAATTGGTGCGATTACTTGGTTTGAAGATTTAGCTCCCCTTTTTGCAAAAGTAGCCGCTTGTTTGAAAAAAGATGGTGTCTTACTCATTCACGATTATCATCCATTTATGAATATGTTGCCTTTACCTGGAGAAGAACAATTTGATCAGGACAAACTAAATCAGGTAAGCTATTCGTATTTTAGAACCACTCCTTGGATTGAAAATGATGGCATGTGCTATATGTCAAACACATATCATTCCAAAACATTCACCAGTTTTTCCCACACGATGGCAGAAATCATTACGAGTTTAGCTATAAATGGTTTTTACGTATTAGCGTTAAATGAATATGATTATGATGTTGGTTTAACCGATGTTTATGATAAGCAAGGCCTACCATTATCATTTCTTCTGACAGCTAAAAAGCAATAGCTTGTGGTCAAAAAGTAATCAGTGAAATACGTTTTTATTAGTTCGTGTCACTTGTTGTTTTAAGCTGTAGAATACAGCCACTTACTGGATATGATAGTGTGTGATAACTTTTACGCATCAAACGTAAAGTAAAAAAGGTTATATTTTGTTGAAATCTTAGGTGGTATGAAGCAGCGATAATACATGCGCATTTATTTGTTATTCGAAAAAGGAGGAGTCAGATGCTAAACTATGAAGTATTTAAACCAGAAGAACAGCCTACACAAGCTGCAATCGAAGCTTTTATGAGTCCTGAAATTTTCGCACTTTTTGCTGCTTTAGATCATGATTTGCAAGAAACATATCAAATCAAACCTAAATTTTCTTATTCCAACTGTGCCATGAATCAAAATATTTGGCGAGGCTGGAATATTAAATATCAAAAAAGTGGGCGATCATTTTGTACCATTTATCCGCAACAAGACTACTTTTTAGCGCTAGTTCCTGGCACGTCTTTTAAGGTACGTAATAAAGAAAATGTGAAAGAAGTAATGTTAGCAGTAGCACTTAGAAAAGAAGCCCTACAAGCTAAAAAGTAATCACTAGCTGATACGGTAGTAAAGAAACTGAGGGAAAGCACCGCGTTGTACTATTTTTATTTTGCTTCAGGTAATCAAGTGGAGTAAACAAATATATACCGTTATTTTTCCTGTTGGATATTAGTAGAAGTTAAAATGGTCTATACGTTATAAAAAAAGAAGCTCTGAAAATTTTTCCTTTAATAAGGAACTTTTTCAGAGCTTTTTATTGCGTAAATAAAGGAAATCTCGGTTGATTTTTAATCGATTTAAATAACATTGTGTCGTTATCTAAATCAGTGTATTATAGGATTGGTCCAATTTGATATTGCTGAAAATTAAAGATGTAAAGTTATTTATAGCAAAAGCTATAAATAGTGAAAGCAAAAGTCGCAATTGCTTAGACTTTGCTTTTATACCATTGATTTAGGCAATACATTCTTGGGGTTGAATTTTTTTGACACAAATTTGTTTTTGGAACTCCGCAACTTTTTTAGGATTAATGATGCCGACTTCTCCGTGTTGGGCATTGGACATGCCACAAGCCATGGAATATTTTAAGACATTTTCGGGTGTAAAGTCGCTAACAATAGCGTGCATAAAACCGCCAACACTTGCATCACCAGAACCTGTAGTATTGCGAACGGCAATTTTGGGAATTTCAACATCGTATAGCTCATCTTTCATTTTACATAAAGCCCCCTGTGAACCACAGGAAATCATGACATAATCGATGCCATCAAATAAAGGATTTTGTAATTGTTCAAACGCTTCTTCTTTGGTGTTTAGTGAAGTACCCAAAATTTCAGCTAATTCAGGGATATTCGGTTTAATAAAAGAAGGCTTGTAGTGATTTGAAGTTAAAAGATTGTGCAATTGCTTACCAGACACATCCATAAAGACCGGTAATGTTTCACTGATTTCTGTGCGAATTTTTTTTAGCATATCCAAGTAAATAAATTCATTTTGTGAATTGATAGAACCGGATATGCAAATTAATTGGACATCTTCTTTTGCCACATACTCTTTTAATTGGTCGATTAAAGTGTGCGCTTCTTGGTCTGAAATCAGTGGACCTTCTTCGACAATTTCAGTATGAAAATTTTGATCGTGCATGATAGAAATAGCGTGGCGGGTTTGGCCGGTTGTTTCTTGCATGGCAACGTTGAAAAGTTGTTCTTTTTGTAAATATTGTGCAACCAGTTGTCCTTGATCGCCGGCTAAAAAACCGGTTAACAAGACTTCGCTACCAGAAAGAGCAGCCGTACGACCAGCATTGATGCCTTTACCGCCAACGGATTGAACGGGGGCAGCAAAACGGTTAGTTTCTCCCAAAGCAAGATGGGGGATGATATAAGAATAATCTAGTGATGGATTCATTGTAATAGTAATAATCATTCAGGTTCCTCCTTAAGGATCTGTGTGTACTGACTATAATGTTGCACCCATTCATCTGGAATACGATCATCTGTGATCAAATAGTCCATTTGATCCATATGTTGGAAAGTATAGACGTCAGATACGCCTAGTTTGGAACTGTCCGCTACGACACAAGCGACTTTTGCCTTAGCAACGGCCGCATTTTGAATATCGCCTTCTTCATATTGCGCGGTTGTAATATTATTTTCAAAAATACCATTCGTTGCAATAAACGCATAGTCGATATTTAACGTTTCAAATGAGCGTTTGGCCACTTCACCGATAAATTCTTCAGTGGTACTAATAAATTCACCACCAGTAAGTAAAATACGGTAGTCTGTATTATCTTTTAAATAATTAAAGGAAATTAGACTATTGGTAATGACGAAAAGATTTTTACGGGTAATTTCGGGTAACGCGTGAAGAATTGTCGTTCCTGCTCCAACAAAGATGATGGCATTATCGTGAATAAGGTGATTGATTAGTCTGCCAATATATTTTTTTTGTTCGACATTTGTCGTAATTTTTTCATCAGTGGATAGTTCTTTATTTAAGACGTCTAATTTTTGAGCGCCGCCATAAAGTTTATTTAATTTTTTTTGTTTGGATAATTCGGTTACGTCTCGGCGAATGGTCATTTCAGAGACGTCTAGTCGTGATGCGATGTCAGAAATACTTAAATAAGTATGTTGTTGGATAAGTTCTAAGATTTTTTGTTGTCGTTCTTGTTTAAGCATGAACAGGCCTCCAGAATATTTTGTTGGACATTGTTAAAGTTTGTTTCAAATCGATGTTCGACTTCATTGTATAGGAATATGAAATTGTTTTCAAGTAATAGAATAACAGAAAAAATGTTCAACTTTGTTAAAGAAAGCGTTGACAGTGTGATTAAATTCGATTATGATGTGAATGTAGAACAAAGTAGAACACATAAACACAAAGTTTAACATTGTTCTTCACAGGTCGAGGAGGTGTCGGAATGGACTATAAATCGATGTTTAGTCCTAAGTTAATTGATTTGTCAGTAGAGGCTACAACCGAAGCAGACGTGTTTCAAATTGTGGCGGCAAAGCTTTTAGAAGCAGGTATGGTGAATGAGGATTATTTTGATGGGATTACAAAACGGGAAGCGAATTTCCCAACTGGGTTGGTCACCCAGCACTTAAATATCGCATTGCCTCATGCGGATCCAGAATTTGTCAAAGAAGCGTTTGTATTTATATGTCGTTTGAAGTCGCCTGTAAAATGCCGGCAGATGGGTGACAATAGCGAAATGGAAGTTGAGAATTTATTCTTTTTAGGAATTAAAGATGGAAAAAATCAGGTTGGTTTGTTGCAAGTATTTATGAATTTGTTTATGGATGAGGAATTTGTACAGCAGTTTTTGGCGATTGATTGCCCAGAAATGATGTATCAGTTTTTCATTAAAAGTATTGCATCTTAGGAGGAAAAAAACATGAAAAGAAAACTTATCGTAGCTTGCGGAAGTGGGGTCGCTACTAGCCAAACAATTGCCAGTAAAATTGCTAACAAATTTGAAGATGACGGAATTAATTTCCAAGTTGAAGCGGTGGATTACAAATCCATTACCAATGAATTACCACATGCGGGGATTTATGTTTATATTGCGCAACCAGATAGTGAAGTCTTGTCTAAAGCCGATGAATTAGGGGTAAAAGTATTCCCTGGTATTCCCTTTTTAACTGGCATGGGCGCTGACGAAATTTATGATCAAATCACTGCATTGGCGAAATAGGAGGAAAAAAGATGGAAATCTTTCAACGTGTTGTTCAAGCAGTTTTAGATTTGGGTTCTGCAATTTTTGTACCATTAATTATTTTATTATTAGGTCTTCTAGCAGGGATGAAGCTGAAAAAAGCATTTATGTCGGCGATTACTTTAGGGATTGCTTTTACCGGTATGTCGATGGTGATTGGCTTTATGTCAAATGCCGTTAGTCCGGCTTCAGAAGCTATGGCAGAAAACACAGGCATCCATTTACCAGCTTTAGATATGGGCTGGACGGGTGCTGCTAGTATTACATGGTCTTGGTCTTATGCCTTTGTCTTTTTCGCTGTGACAATTGGGGTAAATTTCTTAATGTTAGTTTTAAACTTAACCAAAACATTGAACGTTGATATGTGGAATGTTTGGGGGAAAGCATTAACAGCGTATTTGGTTTACTTTGTATCAGGTAGTTTAGTTGCTGGTTTTATTACAGCGATTGTTCAAGTAATTTTAGAATTAAAATTAGGGGATATGTTCCAACGACATATTCAAGATTTAACGGGCATTCCATTGGTAACGGTTACGCACTTTATGACTTCTTCTGCGATTGTTTTATTACCGTTTAACATGTTGATGGATAAAATTCCTTTCTTTAATCGTAAAGCAGACGCAAATGCTTTAAAAGCCAAATTAGGTGTTTTCTCTGAAAACTCAGTAATGGGCTTTATCATTGGTTTGGCACTTGGTTTTGCGGCATCTTATGGTGTATCAGGTTCACTAAACTTAGCGATTCAAGTTGCAACGGCAATGGCTTTATTCCCAATGATTTCTAAGATGTTTATGCAAGCTTTATCACCACTAGCAGACGCTATGTCAGAATTTATGAAAAATAAATTCAAAGATCGCGAAGTTTATATTGGCTTAGATTGGCCAATTTTAGCGGGACGTTCTGAAATTTGGGTAACAGCAATTTTGTTAGTCCCAGTCTTTATCGGTTATGCGATGTTCTTACCAGGAAACACTGTTTTACCTTTAGCAGGGATTATTAATTACTCGATTGCAGTCGGCGGTTTACTTTTAACTGGTGGTAACTTAGCGCGCATGTTGGTTTTAGGTGTGATTACATTACCAATCTACTTGTATACAGCAACTTGGTTAGCGCCAATTTTAAGTAACTTAGCAACAAAAACAGGGGCAGTAGAAGGCTTTAAAGAAGGTCAATTAATTACTTGGTCTTCATTTGAAGGAGCGGAATTCCGTGTCTTGTTTGCTGAAGCCTTTAATAAAAATATTTATGCCATTGCAGGAATCGTGATTTTCTTAGGACTATTTGTTCTATTAAATCGCTACATGAAGCAAGCCAAAGTACCAAGTCAACGTTATGAAGAGAAAAAAGCAGAAAATTTAGCCGCTAAAACGGCTTAAATGAGGAGTGAGTCATAGTGATTAATGAAAAATTCAAATGGTACGTTTTGTTAATGGTGGCAATTGGACTCTTTGCAACGAATCTTTTTATGCAAAACTTATTAATAAATCTTGTCGTCATTGTACTTGCGGGCTTTATTTATCACTATGGCAGTCCCATTTTATTTAAAGAATATAATGAACGACAAAAACAAAAGTTACAAGCTTCCCAAGAAATCAGAGAGGCCACACGCGAAGTACTGTCTTCCGGGAAACTATTTAAAAAATAATGGGGGAATAAATGATGTCTGATGGACGTATGCTTTTTGAACGGGAACGACAAGATATGGCGGATATTGTCCGTTTAATCTTTACACGTAAACTAACCAATGTAGCGGGAGGAAACTTTTCTTTCTTAGCTGAAAAAGATGGCAAAAAATATATTATTATGACACCGACAATGATGTCAGAAGCGTATTTAGGTAATTTAACGGCAGCGCAAATTTTGGTAGTTGACTTAGAAACAAGAGAGATTGTTTGTGGGGTAGGTAGTCTAACCCGTGAAATCAATATGCACCAAGCTGTTTATAAGACCAATGAAGAAATTAAGGCAGTGTTACATGCCCATGCGCCAAATGCGATGTTTTGGGCTACAAGTGGCTTACCAATGCCGAATTTGACAGAAGCAACGCAAAAAGTAGGACCAGTGCCGGTGATGCGTTTTGCACCTAATTGCTCAGAAGAATTAGCTGAAATTACCAGCACATATATTCGAGAAAATGATCTACCTGTACCCCACATGTTGTTACTTGATAGCCATGGCGTTTTAATTAATGCTACAGGAGACGATGGCTTGATGGCAATTCACAAAGCATTATCTATCTTGGATACAGTGGAATGGAATGCGGAAATCGCTTATAAACAAACTCTTTTCCAAGCATTAGGGATTATGGATAGTTACCATTCTAAAGGCGAAGATATTGCCAATATTATGGATCTAAAAGCAAAAGAAGCTATTTATAACCGTGCTAAAATTGCAGCCGGTGGCGATTAAGATTAACGCAAATAAAAGAGGGTGTGACAGAAGTTGCTTCTGTCACACTGTTTATTTGAAAATGGGAGGTGTGACAAGACATTTGTCACAGCTTCTTTTTTTTGTGTTTATGTAAAATAGTTATCTAATTTTTATAAGAAATAAGTTTTTTAGGGTAGACTTCATACTTAAAGGCTGCGGGATATGAAAGGGCAAATTCTTATCATTTGCGCTTCATCCTAAAGCTTCATCCACGTTCGTTGCGTCTTTTTTTAGTCTAGTTTGGTCAGTTTACTCTTTATTGCAATAATGAAACGACCTGAGAAATTTGCAGACAATTTGTCCAGATTTTATCTTCATGCTTGAAAATTATCCGTTTTTTAGCCAGCGGCAATTGACAAGTTGGCTTTGATTGGTTACTTTGTTAGATAGACGTTTATCTATCTATAGGAGAAAAAGTATGAATTATGATGAAATGGCAGTGATTTTAAAAGCGTTAGCTGATCCGAAGCGCCTGAAAGTTATTGATTTGCTGACTGGTGGTAGTTTATGTGCTTGTGAGCTGTTAAAACATTTTGACTTTACCCAACCGACACTTTCCCACCACATGAAAATCTTGGAAAAGGCTGGGGTGGTGATGGTAACAAAAAAAGGGATTTGGCATCACTATCAATTGACAGAAGATTTTATCCGTCAGTTTCTGGACAGTCAAATGCAATTATTTGGCATTTCAAAGCTGTCGACAGTCAGATAAGATAAAACGAAAAAAGCTGAAACAACGAAAGGAAAGACCAATGACCTACGCACTGGAAATAGAAGATTTAAAAAAAGTATACAGCACCGGCGTGAAAGCTTTGCGCGGGATTGATTTAAAAGTAGAAGAAGGCGATTTTTACGCTCTTTTAGGTCCTAATGGTGCCGGTAAATCCACTACGATTGGAATTATCACTTCCTTAGTGAATAAAACTGCCGGTAAGGTAAAAGTTTTTGGCTATGATTTAGATACGGATTTAGATAAAGCCAAGCAACAAATCGGCTTGGTTCCCCAAGAATTCAATTTCAATCCTTTTGAAACAGTTCAACAAATTGTGGTCAATCAAGCAGGCTATTATGGCGTTTCCCGCAAAGAAGCTTTAAAACGCAGTGAAAAATATTTGAAGCAATCCAATCTCTGGGAAAAACGCAATGAACGGGCGCGGATGCTTTCTGGTGGGATGAAAAGACGGCTAATGATCGCCAGAGCCCTCATGCATGAACCAAAACTTTTGATTTTGGATGAACCAACAGCCGGTGTGGATATTGAACTAAGAAGAGAGATGTGGGGCTTTTTAAAGGCCTTAAATGAAAGTGGTACTACGATCATTTTGACGACCCACTATTTAGAGGAAGCGGAGATGTTGTGTCGCAATATTGGTATTATTCAATCAGGCGAATTAATTGAAAATACGAGTATGAAGAGTCTTTTAGCCAAATTGCAATTTGAAACGTTTATTTTGGACTTAGCGCCATATAAAACACCACTTAAACTCACAGGCTACAACTATGAGTTGGAAGATGAAGTAACGCTTGCAGTGGAAGTTGAACGCAATCAAGGGGTTAATGAAATTTTTAATCAGTTGAGTGAACAAAAAATTAAAGTAGTCTCCATGCGTAATAAATCCAACCGACTGGAAGAATTGTTCTTAAAAATCACCGAAGAAAAAGTTCGTTTGGAGGAAAATCATGTTTAGTCTTTATTTAACTGCATTAAAAAGTCTAGCCGCCAAAGAAACCCATCGCTATTTGCGGATTTGGGTGCAGACATTGGTGCCGCCTGTTATCACCACCTCACTTTATTTCATTATTTTTGGGAAAATGATTGGTGGTCGCATCGGGGATATGGGGGGCTTTTCTTATATTGAATTTATTGTACCTGGTCTTATTATGATGTCAGCCATTACGAGTTCTTATGCCAATGTTTCCTCATCTTTTTTCTCTCAAAAATTTCAAAAAAATATTGAGGAATTATTAGTAGCTCCAGTACCGGCCCATATTATTATTTGGGGCTTTGTAATTGGCGGGGTTGGCCGCAGTACATTAGTTGGCGCATTAGTTACGATTATTTCGTTATTTTTTGTTCCGTTAAATGTTCATTCCTGGTTACTTGTAATTGTGACGTTATTGATGACCGCTATTTTATTTTCATTAGCTGGGCTGATTAATGGCGTTTTTGCGCAATCCTATGATGATGTTTCGATTGTACCAACGTTTGTTTTGCAACCTTTGACTTATTTAGGTGGCGTTTTTTATGCCATTTCGATGTTACCGCCATTTTGGCAAGCTGTCTCTAAAGTAAATCCGATTGTCTACATGATTTCAGGTTTCCGCTACGGCTTTTTAGGGACAACCGATATCCCAGTCGCAGTTTCCATGACAGTGCTTGTTTTATTTATCGTAGTCTTATACTCAGTTTGTTATTATTTGATTAGTCGTGGCAAAGGATTGCGGAGTTAATCACAAAAAGTAAAATTGAATATATATTTTTAACGAAAGCTAAAGTCTAAAAATAGCGGTACTCATTTTGTGAGTCCGCTATTTTTGAATTTAATGATATAAAATTTGATAGAGATCATTTGTCTTTTTTTAATAGTTGAAAAATCTTTATCAATGCAATATTATCCAAAACCAGTTTTTTATCAATATAATTTTGTATAGATAACTTTTAATGGCTGACTTTGGATGTGAGATTGTTTGATAGCTTATTAGGTGATATGGAGTTGAACGATTACTTCAAGTTACAAAAGCACAGGAGTCGTTTTTTCGTGATGCTATTTGTTAGTATTTGATAAAGTATTTTAAGCTTTTTCATTTGTAATCCTCTTTTTAATATAACGAATAGTTATAGTGTGTGTATGAATTAATATTATTATAAATGTATATTGTTACAAAAAATCGGATGTATTTTGTATCTGAATGAAAAGCAGTATAGCTTCCGATTGGTTTTGCGCATTCGTTTTGAAATAAATTAAATATTAAAAATATTACAAAAAAAGATTGACAAATGTCATAATTCTGGGTAAGCTAACACACAACTAAAGATTTCATGCGTTGAAGAGAAGAGTAGCTAAAAAGAGCGATTAAAGAGAGTCCGGTCGGTGTGAAAGGATATTGCGCAATTTAGTGAAGATGAGCTCTGAGCATTGCAAATGGTTAACGCCGTTTGGACGGAAAAGCAGTCGTTATTCTGCCGGGTATCAACAGGTACCGTTGAGATATTATTCGTAAGGATAGTATGAATTAGGGTGGTAACGCGAAAAGTCTTCGTCCCTTTGTTTGTCATAGTCTGGCAAGCAAAGGGATGAGGACTTTTTTATTTTCTGCGAAAGTTCAGCAAGTTTCAACAGATTGGTTGGTCGTTAGTTATTACAAAAATCAGGATAGAGGAGTGGCAAAAATGAAAAGGAAAAAGGGTATTTTAGTGGCAGTAGGTATTTTAGCGCTAGCACTCACTGGATGTACGACCGGTGGGACAGCAAAAGAAAGTGGGGATGTTACAGGAAAAAACGCGATAAAACAAGAAATTAGTGTGAGTTTACCTGCACCGTTAAGTACACTAGACACGACGCAGACGACAGATAAAATCACATTTACTGTCGTGCAGCATTTGTTTGAAGGATTATATCGATTTGATGATGATAGCCAGCCGATTCCAGGCCTGGCTCAAAAAGTTGCGATTAGTTCTGATGGTAAGACCTATACATTTACCTTAAGAGACGATGCAAAATGGAGTAATGGCGATAAAGTAGTGGCTGCTGATTTTTTATTTGCCTGGAAACGTTTGGTAAATCCTGAAACAATGGGCCCAAATGCTTATCTACTTGATAACGTGGTTAACAGCCAGGCGATTCGTGAAGGTAAAAAATCTGTCGATGAAATTGGTCTAGCAGCGCTAGATGAAAAGACATTTGAAGTACGTTTAAAACAAGCGCAACCGTCATTTTTATCTGTAGTCTCAATTGGTTGGTTGGCACCGCAAAATGAAAAATTTGTCACCGCTAAAAAAGATGCTTATGCCCGTACCAGTGAGGATCTTTTATATACAGGGCCTTTTGTATTAAAAGACTGGAAGCAAACTGGCGATGAATGGACCTTAGTGAAAAATGATAACTATTATGGAAAAGATGAGGTTAAATTAAAGACTGTTCACGGCTCCACCATTAAAGAAGAAAACACAGGTATTCAATTAGTAGATAGCGGTGAGCTGGATTTACAGCGGATAAGTGGTCAATATGTTGAACAATTTAAAAACGATCCACGCTTAGTTACAAAACCCGATGTCGCCAATCAATTTTTGGATTTTAACCAAAAAGCGAATTCGGCCCTAGCAGACGTTCATGTTAGAAAAGCGATTGCTTTAGCCATTAATAAAACACAATTAGCTAAAAACGTGTTAAACGATGGTGCTACTCCTTTAAATGGTCTCATTCCAAGTGGGCTATACACAAATCCTGATACCAAGGAAGACTTTCGTAAATATAGCGGAGATTATAATCTTTATGATGTAAAAGTAGCCAAAAGTGAGTGGGAAAAAGCCAAAGCAGTTGTGGGCAACGGCTTGAAACTAAAATTATTGGTGACAGATGACGATAATGGTGAAAAAGTAGGAGAGTATTTGCAAAGCCAACTGGAAGAAACATTACCTGGCTTAAAAATTGTGATCAATAAACAGCCTAAAGTGAATTTAAATCAGTCTCGTACAGACGGCAATTACGAATTATCAGTTTCAGGTTGGATTGCGGGTTCTAGTGAATTAGATTCTTATTTCAACTTGTATAAAACTGGTTCTTCATACAACTATGGTGGTTACCAAAATAAAACTTATACAGCACTTGTCGAAAAAGCGCGTACGACAGATGCGAATCATCCAGATGCTTTTTTTAACGATTATCAAGCAGCTGAAAAAATCTTGCTAGCTGAAGATGCAGCTCAAGTTCCGCTATATCAAAGTGCATCAAACTATTTAATTAATGAAAAAGTAGACGGAATTGTCTTTCACGCTTACGGAGATTATTTCAATTTACGTACAGCAAAAGTGAAATAAAGGAGAATAAAAATGAGTCAATTACTGGAAGATTTTTTAAGTTATGTCAAAATCAATACCCGTTCAGATGAAACAGCAACGAAAATTCCCACTACGCCAGGTCAAGTAGAGCTGGCGTTACAGTTAAAAAAACAGTTGGAAGAATTGGGGCTAGATCAGGTTAATTATTTTGTTAAGAACAGTTTTGTTATTGGAGTATTAAAAGGAAATCCAGCAAAAACATCGATTGGCTTTATTGCGCACGTTGATACAGCAGATTTCAATGCAGAAAATATTCAGCCTAAAGTTTGGTCAAATTATACTGGTCAAGGGATCGTTTTAAATGAAGAGAAAAAGATAGTGTTATCTCCCAGTCAGTTTCCAAACTTAAAAGAGTATGTCGGCCAAACTTTAATTACAACAGATGGGACAACGCTTCTAGGTGCCGATGATAAGGCGGGTATTGCAGAAATTATGGCAGCGTTACGGCTAATAAAAGAAATACCTGAAACCAAGCGAGGAGATGTTTGGGTAGCTTTTGGACCAGATGAAGAAATTGGGCGGGGAGCTGACTATTTTGAAGTAGCCGATTTTCCGGTGGCTTTTGCCTATACTGTCGATAGTGGTCGAGTAGGACATTTTGAATATGAAACATTTAATGCCGCAAAAATGGAAATTAAAATTGAAGGAACGAGCGTCCATCCTGGAACCGCGTATGGACAATTAGTAAACGCAATTAAAATTGGTGAAGAAATTGACAGTCAATTGCCCCAAAAAGAAGTTCCAGAACAGACGAGAGACAGTGAAGGCTTTTATTTGTTAAATAAATTTAGTGGGGATATTTCAAAGGCTGAGTTGGATTATATCATTCGCGATTTTGATCAAGAAAAGTTCAGCGCAAGAAAAGAAATGCTAAAAACCATTATCGACCGCTTAAATGAAACATTTGATTATCCGCGCATTACGTATCGTTTATTTGATCAATACTACAATATGAAAGAAATTATTAAAAAAGAGCCACGAGCGGTAGATTACGCTATTTTGGCAATGAAAAGGTTAGGGATTAAGCCGGTTATTAGCCCGTTTCGTGGTGGTACAGATGGTTCTAAAATTTCCTATAAAGGAATAGCCACTCCGAATCTGTTTACAGGTGGTGAGAATTTTCATGGGCCATATGAATTTATTACGCTGGAGGCTATGGAAAAAGCGACCCGAACTATTGTTGAAATTGTAAAAATCACTGCTGAAAACGAATAAATATATTGGTTTTATGAAATAATATTAGTTTTTTTATTTATTAAAAAAATCCCCAAACTATATTTTTATCAATTTTGATTGTAATCGTTACCTCTTTTTTTTACAAAAAAATGCTATTTTAAACGTCTTTTTTTGAATGAATAGAAGTCTTTCTTTTCGCGGTATTCCTTTTATCTTTAACTTTTAGAATTATCAGAAAATTTATATATATTTGTTTTTTTACGAATAAAGTCTTGCTTTTTTAATAATTATTGATTAAAATTTTCGTTAACTTCAGAAAATGCTAAATGTTCTGAAAATTCAATCGATGGCAAGGAGAAAAAGGAATGAAAATGAAAAAGACATCATTATTGGGTATTGTGGCTGTCTGCGGGATTGTACTTTCAGCATGTGGCAGCGGAGGCGGTACAACAGATGGTAGTAATGCCGCAAGTTCTTCTGGTAAAGAAGCAGACAAACAGGAATTTCGTGTTTCGGTTTTACAAGAAATGCCAAGTGCGGATTTATCACTTGCGACAGATACGATTAGTTTTACAGCTTTAAATAATGTGTATGAAGGAATTTATCGTTTAGATAAAGACAGTAAGCCAATTCCAGCTGGTGCGGCAGAAATGGCAACAGTTAGTGAAGACGGCTTAAAGTATACGATTAAATTAAGAGAAGATGCAAAGTGGTCTGATGGTGAACCGGTGAAAGCGTCTGATTATGTCTTTGGCTGGCAGCGAACAGTCGATTCCAAAACAGCTTCAGAGTATGCGTATCTTTTTGAGCCCGTTACGAATGCAGCAGATATTACAGCCGGTAAAAAAGACAAGTCTGAGTTGGGGATTAAAGCAGTAAATGATTATGAATTAGAAATTACTTTAACCCGTCCTACACCTTATATGGATTACTTATTCGCGTTTCCATCATTCTTCCCACAACCACAAAAAGTTGTAGAAAAAAATGGCGACAAATACGCGACAAAATCAGACCAATCTGTTTACAATGGGCCTTTTGTGTTAGCGGGATTTGACGGACCGGGGACCGATACGGAGTGGGAATATCAAAAAAATGATACGTATTGGGATAAAGATACGGTGAAATTAGACTCTGTAAAAGTTAGCGTGGTAAAAGAATCTTCAACAGGATTGAATTTATTTAACGACGGTCAAACAGACGACGTCATTTTATCTGGTGAATTGGCACAACAAAACGCCAATCAAGATGCGTTCCAATCGGTAAAAGAGGCGCGTACTTCTTATATTGAATTGAATCAACGCAAAGAAGACTCACCATTTATGAATGAAGATTTACGTTTGGCAATTTCTTATGCGATTGATCGTAACGCCATTGTGAATTCTGTTTTAGGAGACGGATCAGTAGCTTCAACAGGTTTAATTCCATCAGATATGTCTAAAAACCCTGAAACAAACGAAGATTTCACTAAAGAAGCTGGCGATTTGGTAAGTTTTGATAAGAAAAAAGCCCAAGATCACTGGGAAAAAGCGAAAAAAGCATTGGGCAAAGACAGCTTTGAGTTTGATATTGTCGCTTCTGATGATGACGGGACGAAAAAAGTTTTGGAATATTTGCAAAGTACCTTGGAAGAAACATTACCTGGTATCAAAATCAAACCAACACCAGTACCATTTTCTGTTCGACTAGATCGTTCAAATAACGGCGAGTTTGACATGGTATTAGGCGGCTGGGGCGCAGATTACTCTGACCCATCTAGTTTTACTGATTTGTTTGTTACAGGGAACTCTTATAACCGTGGTCAATGGTCAAATGAAGATTATGACAAAGTTGTCAAAGAATCAAACACGACCAATGCAGGCGATCCGATGAAACGTTGGGAAAACTTGCAAGAAGCAGATAAAATCATCAGTTCAACTGCGGGCGTTATCGGCGTTTACCAAAAAGCAGAAGGTCACATGATTAATCCAAAAGTAAAAGGTATCGTACACCACGCTGCCGGCGCTTCATGGGATTACAAATGGACTTATGTAACCGAATAATTTTTATCGTAAAAGAGGCGTGAAAAAAGTTCAGTTACAAGAAATAAACCGGATAATCGGAAAATAGTCGTCATATTTTTACCATTATCTGGTTTATTTTTTTCCGCTACTTTCTTCTTTTATTTGCAAATAAAAGGCCGTGACGTAGATTGTCACAGCCTTTTGCAAATAATTTTTTTAGCTAACGCGCTTTGTCTTTTTAATTAATAATTATTAAATATTACTAATTGCAAAAAAGATGAGGGCTAAAAGAAAAAGAACACCGGCAATTTTTAACCAGAAAGGATAAACACCAGCCCCAACTTGAGAGAAGGGGGTGTAGTTAGCTTTTTTCTTTTGTTTTCTTCCTAAGCTTTCGTGCATGGATCTTTGAAAAGTATCGAAGAAGCCAGAGGAAAAAATCCATAACAAGCTACCCACAATCAAAAAAGGCAATCCTAACATGAAGAGTGTATCCGATAGTGTGATGAAGCTTAAATTATTTTGGCTAATGCCAAAAATAATGGCGCCAGCAAAGATAACAAGTGAAATGAGATAAGGACGATATTTTTTCATAGCAAACTCCTTGTGTATTCTGTACATTTTGGCTGTACTGCTTTAACGAAATCGTTAAAAGTGTCTGGTTTTTACTCTTTAGGTCAAAAAAGCGAGAACACTTCGTAATAGTGGGCTTAAAAAGCTTTTCTTATACTGTAGCGAATTCATTTCGCAAAGTCAAAAAGGATTTTATTGGCTGGTTAAAAAGCGACAGAGTTTGACTCAACTAAATCCATGAAAGACAACTTCTTTCAAAAAAGAACGTGTTTTTTTCATGATTATTCCATTTTATAGGAGGAGAAGTAATTTGAATGACTTTCTCAAATATTTTTTAAAACGGCTTTTCTTCATGTTGGTAACGTTGTGGCTGATTGCTACGATTACTTTCTTTTTATCAAAGATGTTACCAGGAACACCTTATACCAATGCTGAACGCTTAAGTCCAGAACAAATTGCTTTATTAAATAAACAAATGGGCTTGGATAAACCAGTTATTGTGCAATATGGGACGTATCTGAAAAACTTAGTACAAGGAGATTTTGGTATTTCCTTCCAATTTAAAAATCAACCAGTTGCTACACTTTTAGCAGGACGTGTGGGTCCTTCATTACAACTGGGATTGCAAGCTATTTTTCTAGGAACATTTATCGGTATTATTTTAGGAACCATTTCAGCTATGAAACAAAACACGTGGGTTGATACATTGGCAACGTTAATTGCTATTTTGGGCCGTTCCATTCCCAACTTTGTTTTTGCCGTTTTATTGCAGTACGTTTTTGCCATTAAGTTGCACATTTTACCGATTGCCAAATGGGAAAGTTTTGCTTATACCATTTTACCGACAATCGCACTGGCTATGTCGCCGCTAGCGGATTCGGCACGCTTTATCCGGACGGAAATGGTAGAAGTGATGCATAGTGATTATGTGGAATTAGCCAGAGCCAAAGGGTTAAGTCGTTGGGAGATTGCCTTTAAACACGGGCTACGTAACAGTTTAATTCCTTTAATGACTTTACTTGGACCTTTAGCTGTTGCACTTATGACGGGCTCTTTAGTAGTTGAAAATATTTTTGCTATTCCAGGAATTGGTGAGCAATTTGTTAAGTCGATTACAACCAATGACTATCCGACAATTATGGCAGTGACGGTGTTGTATTCGGCAATGTTGATCATTGTCATCTTAGTAGTTGATTTATTATATGGAATTGTGGATCCACGGATTCGGGTTTCAGGAGGGAGCAAAGGCTAATGAAGGCTAAACCTAAATATGAAGCTATTACTGATATTCCCGCTTCAGAAT
The DNA here is from genome assembly GCF_051713765.1 of Enterococcus sp. DIV0755b. NCBI lineage: Bacteria > Bacillati > Bacillota > Bacilli > Lactobacillales > Enterococcaceae > Enterococcus > Enterococcus sp. DIV0755b. The sequence continues at coordinate 594,849 of NZ_JBIOQN010000001.1, forward strand.
TTGAGTTATATCACGGCAGTACAATTAAAGAGCGGGAAATGATTGCCGCGCCGTCTTTGACTTTCTTACAAGATTCATGGCGCCGTTTGCGCAAAAATAAAGCAGCGGTGGTCTGTATGGTTATTTTATTGGTAATCATTTTGATTTCCGTGGTTTCGATTTTCTTTTCACCTCACAATCCCACTAAACAAAATGTTGCGTATATGAATTTGCCACCGCGAATTCCCGGCATTAACATCAATGGTTTAAACGGTAAAGCAATGGTCGGTGGTCAATTAGTAGATAAATATGCTGCGGCCAATGTACCAGAGAATTTAAATTACTATTTTGGTACTGACGGTCTGGGGCGTGACGTGTTAAGTCGACTTTTAATGGGGACGCGGGTTTCGTTATTAATCGCTTTTATCGCAGCCATGTTTGATATTCTTTTTGGTGTTACTTATGGACTAATTTCAGGTCTAAAAGGTGGCACTGTTGATACGTTGATGCAACGTTTCTTAGAAATTTTATCCGGTATTCCCAATTTAGTCGTAATGATTTTAATGTTGGTTGTTTTTGAACCGGGGATTCCTTCGATTATTGCGGCAATGGCGATTACTAACTGGATTCCCATGGCCCGTATCGTGAGAGCTCAGACGTTAAAATTAAAAGACCAAGAATTTGTCTTAGCGGCGCAAACGTTAGGAGAAAGTAATTTAAAGATTGCCTTTAAACATATTTTACCCAACATCTCCAGTGTGATTATCGTCCAAATGATGTTTAGTATTCCGACGGCGATTTTCTTTGAAGCCTTCTTAAGCTTCATTGGCTTAGGGCTAACACCGCCAAACGCCTCACTAGGAACGATGTTAAGTGATGGGTATAAAACATTCCAATATCTGCCTTATCTATTGTGGGTACCAGCAGTGACGTTGTCAGTCATTATGATTGCCTTCAACTTATTAGCTGACGGTCTTCGTGATGCCTTCGATCCGAAAATGAAAGAGTGATAATATGCCAGAAAAAGTATTAGAAGTTAAAGACTTAGAAATTTCCTTTGATACTTATGCGGGCACGGTCCAAGCGATTCGCAATGTCAGTTTCGACCTTTATAAAGGCGAAACACTGGCGATTGTAGGGGAATCTGGTTCCGGTAAATCGGTAACGACGCGTAGTATTATGGGGTTGTTGGCTAGTAATGCCAATATTGATAAGGGAGAAATTATCTTTAAAAATGCCAATATCGTGGAAAAGACGGAAAAAGAAATGCAGAAGATTCGCGGCAAAGAAATTGCGATGATTTTCCAAGATCCGATGACCTCACTAGATCCAACGATGCCAATTGGCAAACAAGTTGCAGAATCTTTAATCATTCACAACAAAGTTTCAAAAAAAGAAGCTTTGGCTGCGGCTTTGGAGCTTTTAAATCTAGTCGGTATTCCCGATGCCAAAAAACGCTTGAAAAACTACCCGCATCAATTTTCCGGTGGTCAAAGGCAACGGATTGTAATTGCGATTGCTTTAATTTGTTATCCAGAAGTTTTAATCGCAGATGAACCAACGACCGCACTAGACGTGACGATTCAAGCACAAATTTTGGAACTAATGAAAGACATTCAGAAAAAAATTAATACTTCGATTATTTTTATCACCCATGATTTAGGTGTGGTTGCGAATGTCGCCGATCGCGTGGCAGTTATGTATGGGGGACGGATTGTGGAAGTGGGTACAGCAGAAGAAATTTTTTATAATCCGCAACATCCTTATACTTGGGGCTTACTCGGTTCGATGCCAACATTGGAAGGGACAGAAGAACGTTTATACGCCATTCCAGGTTCTCCTCCAGATTTATTAAAACCACCAACCGGCGACGCGTTTTATCCCCGCAATGAGTTTGCTTTAAAAATTGATACCGAACAGGCACCGCCTTATTTTGAAGTATCTAAAACCCATAAAGCAGCGACCTGGTTATTAGCACCACAAGCGCCAAAAGTTACACCACCAGCAGAAATTGCGCGTCGTTGGAAAATTTTTGAAGAAAAAAAGCTTAAGGGGGTTACCTTGTGAAAAAAGTGTTATTAAAAGTAAATCATTTACAACAGTACTTTAACGTCGGACGCAAAGATGAAGTTAAAGCAGTAGATGATATTAGCTTTTCCATTTATGAAGGGGAAACCTTTGGCTTAGTGGGAGAATCAGGTAGTGGTAAATCAACTACTGGTCGGACGATTATTGGTTTAAATACACCAACTGGCGGCGAAATTGATTTTGATGGCCAAGATGTGATGAAAATTAAAGGGAAAAAAGCGTTAAAAGAATTTCGACGAGATGTCCAGATGATTTTTCAAGATCCTTATGCGTCTTTAAATCCTCGGATGAAAGTGCGGGATATTATTGCAGAAGGCATTGATATTAATGGCTTAGCCAAAGATGAAAAGGAACGGAATCAACGGGTGGATGAATTACTTGAAACAGTTGGTTTAAATCCGAGTCATGGCACGCGTTATCCCCATGAATTTTCCGGCGGTCAAAGACAGCGAATCGGTATCGCCCGTGCGCTAGCTGTCAAACCGAAATTCATTATTTGTGATGAACCCATTTCAGCTTTGGATGTTTCCATTCAAGCCCAAGTAGTAAACTTATTGCAAGATCTACAAGCACAACAAAATTTGACATATTTATTTATCGCCCATGATTTATCGATGGTAAAACATATTAGTGATCGCATTGGGGTGATGCATTTAGGTAAATTACTTGAAGTCGGAACCAGCGACGCCATTTATAATCACGGTGTCCACCCCTATACCGAAAGCCTGTTGTCAGCGATTCCACTACCCGATCCAGATCATGAGCGTAATCGCAAACGTATCAAATACCAAGTACCACCAGATGACGGCAAACAGCGGGGAATGCACGAAATAGCAACGGGACATTACGTTTATTGTACCGCCGATGAAATTGCCTTTTATCAAAATAAATTACAGCAAAAATTGGCGCAAACACAAACTGCCTCGTAATAAAAAAATACTTAAATGCGAAAACCATGACCCAAAAATGAGAAAGTGTAAAAAGGTTGGAAAAGAGGCAAAGGGAGGCCACTTCCAAACCGCCACAACTGCAGCTGTAACAGCAAGGGGAGGCAGGTACAAATTAAAATATTAAAAGCGTACAAATTTCGTATTTATCCAGATGAAGCACAACAGCAATTTTTCATTAAAACTTTTGGCTGTGTCCGATTTACTTACAATACGTTGTTAAAATTGCGGCAGCAAAATCCAAGTGATGAAAGTACTTTACCAGAAAAAATGACTGGCGTTTGGGAGAAAAAAACGACGGCTACGCCCGCTAAGTTAAAAAGAGACTATCCTTTTTTAAAAGAGACAGACAGCTTAGCACTAGCAAATGCCCAACGAAATTTAACGAAGGCTTTTCAAAACTATTATCGTGGTCACGCCAGTTATCCGAAGTTGAAGAGTAAAAAAAACGCTTGGCAATCGTATACAACTAATAACCAAGGCCATACCATTTATCTCACCAATGAAGGATTAAAACTACCAAAGTTAAAGAGTAAAGTTCCTATTCATCAACACCGTCACGTTTGCGGTAAAATTCGTTCTGCGACGATTTCTGCCAAAAATCGGCAAGAGTTTTATGTTTCATTATTATGTGAAGAAGAAATAACAGCATTACCCAAAACGGGTTTTGATATTACCATCACTTATGACCCCATTAGGCTACTTGGCACGAGTAAGGTTCTTTCTGATCGGCCTAATTTTTGTCAACAACGGCTGTTAGTCCAATTAAAAAAGGCGCAACGAAAGCTTTATTGTCGGGGAAAAAGTGCGCAACGGCGCAATGTTAAGTTAGAGCAGGCGAAAAATTATCAAAAACAAAAATTACGCCTCCAAAAGCTCTATATTCATCAAATCAAGCAAAAAGAAGATTTTATGGAACAACTTTCGATTGCGCTTTTACGTCAATTTGATTTGGTGACGGTAACGATGCCAAAAGCTTTTGAGTCGCTAAGCACAAATCACCCAGCCGCTATTAACCAAGACTGTTCTGCTAATTATAAAAATACAGCGGTCAATTTTACAGTAAGGGATTGGAATCGTTTTGTACTAAAGCTCAAATATAAAGCCAATTGGTATGGAAAAAAACTGATTTTTACTGATCAGGAAAAAGTAATCTGATTAAAAAAATTTCTGCTGCACTTAAAAAGTATTTTTAAAACTGGAAGGAGCTCCAGGGATCGCCTTGGGTATATAAAAAGTGCCACTGCACTTTTGTTTCTAGGAATCCGCTCACTAATTATGATAAACCATGAACAGCTTCTTTTATTAGAAGTTGGGCCATAGATAAGCTTATGAAAATAACTTGTCTATGGTTTTTATTTTTTGGTTAAAGAAATTATCTGCTTTTTATAAGCGTTAAATGCGCGCTCTACGGCAATAAGCTAAAAGCTGGAGAAATTTGAAGAACAATTTATTAAGATTTCGTCTTATTGCTTGAGAGCTGACCATGTTTATTATGCTTTTCTTTTGATCTATCTTATTGCTAGCGAGATGAATGCGTTCGGGAAGACTTTTCGCCGAAAAACTAAAAAAATTTACATAAAAAAGAGCGAAATGAGGCATTATATTTTTAAAATATGATTGAAGACGGTATCCTATTAGTACACCAGATTGAATACAAACAAAATTGTGGTGTAATTTTTTTAAGAAAGAAGGATGTAAAAATGGGATTAATTTGGTCATTAATCGTAGGCGGTGTCATTGGGGCAATCGCAGGTGCTATTACAAATAAAGGCGGTTCAATGGGAATTATCGCAAATGTTATCGCAGGGTTAGTTGGTTCAGCGATTGGACAATCATTATTAGGAAATTGGGGACCTTCATTAGCTGGGATGGCAATTATTCCGTCAATTATTGGCGCAGTAATTTTAGTAGCGATTGTTTCATTCTTTTTTGGTAAAAAAGCCTAAAGAAAAAATTTACAAAAGAAGTGCCATCATTTTTTAGCTGGTATTTGAACGGCTTAACTTAGCCAATACTGAATTTTTTAACCGTCTTTTGGTAACAAATATTTTTAATGAAGTATTATCCTAACACAAGTTTACTATTAAAGAGTGGACGACACGTCTTATTAAATTTCATTTTTTCTTTCTTTAGAAAGAAAAGTCAGTGTTAAAGCTATTATAATTGTCTTTAATAGATGAAGTTGTCAGGATAAAAAGAAGTCAGCATTTTCTTGCTGACTTCTTTTTTTGTTAAGTAATAGGAAATAATTTGAACAAAGGTAAGTTATGCGTTTAACCAAGTGCTACTACAAACGTTTCATAAGGACGTAAGGTTAACCCGTTCAATTTGTGATACTCGTGGGCGTAGTTTGCAATAATTGTTTTTTTAGCGTGATAAGGCAGTGAGATTGTCTGCTTTTGGTCAGAAAAATTCGCACAAATAAGCCAAGTTTCACCCTTATAACTGCGAGTATAGGCAAAAATACTTTCAGCAGTAGCCAGTAATTGATAATCTCCCCAAACAATGAGCGGGTACTTTTTGCGTAACTGAATCAATTTTTGATAAGTATAAAAAATCGAGTTGTCATCAGCTAAACGATTGTCTGCATTTACTGCTTGAAAATTAGAGTTAATGGGATACCAAGGTGTTACGTTTTCATCAGTGAAACCGGCATTTTTATTGCTGTTCCACTGCATGGGAGTGCGAGCGTTATCGCGTCCTTTGGTATTGATCGCTTGTAGAATAGTCGCTACTGGCATTCCTTTTGCTTTTTCTGCTTCATAATAATGGATGCTTTCAATATCATCGAGCTGGCTAACTTGGGTGATTTTTTGATTTGTCATCCCCAACTCCTCCCCTTGATAAATAAATGGGGTTCCTTTCATCATGTGCAATAAAATGGCTAACATTTTACTACTTTCAGTCGGATAGCCATCCGCATTTCCCCAGCGGGATAAAATACGTGGCTGGTCGTGGTTGCTCCAAAATAGACTGTTCCAAGCTTCTTTTGGCAATTCTGTTTGCCAGCGGGATAAAACAGTTTTCAATTCTGGCACAGCTAAAGGTTTCAAATTCCATTTTGAAGTTTTTGGTACTTCATCCAAAGCCATGTGTTGAAATTGAAAAATCATCGCTAATTCTTTGCGCTTAGGATCGGTATATAAAGGTGCAGTTAAGGGCGTTACACCACCAGTTTCTCCAATTGTGACCACATCACGGCCTGCTAAAACTTCTTGATACATCTCTTTTAAATAGGGATGTAAATTAGGCCCATCACCAATAATTTTTTGATCAGGTATTTTACCGATTAGCTCAATCACATCTAAGCGAAAACCACCTACCCCTTTTTCCAGCCAAAAATTCATAATCTGCCAAACTTCTTTTCTTACTGCTGGATTTTCCCAATTTAAATCCGGTTGTTCTTTGGCAAATAAGTGAAAATAATATTCTTTTGTTTCAGGGACATGTTCCCACGCGGAGCCACCGAAAAATGAATTTAAGTCATTGGGTAATCCATTTTTATCGGAACGAAAAATGTAATAATCTTTGTAATGCATATCTCCTGCCAAGGCTTTTTTAAACCATGGATGTTCGTTAGAGGTATGGTTGACAACTAAATCGATGATAATTTTGATACCAACTTTTTTGGCTGCGGCAATCAAATTTTCCATTTCTGTCATCGTGCCAAATTCAGGCATAATTGCACAATAATCGCTCACGTCATAACCGTTATCGACATTCGGAGATGCAAAGACAGGAGATAGCCAAATCGCGTCGATACCTAATTTAGCTAAATAAGGCAGACGTGCGCTAATACCGTTAAGATCACCAATACCGTCGTTGTTGCTGTCTTGAAAACTGCGCGGATAAATTTGATAAAAAACACTTTGTTGCCACCACTTTGGTTTCATAATAATACTCCTTTCGCGATTAACTCGTAATAGGTGAAACGTTTTTCTTAAATAGTGAAATATTGGCACCAGAATTTTAACATGAAAGTATTTTCAAAGCATCATTTGATTAAAAAAATGTCATTTAATTTTAGATAAATCCTTATAAACAGCCAATTTATTTAACGAAATAAAGTTTTTTTATAGAAAAAGATAGAAAACGGTTGCAAATTGATTGACGGCATTATATACTCTGTTCGTAGAAACGTTTCACCAAAATGAAATACGGAGGAAGAAAGATGAAGATTTCGAAAAAGCTTTGTTTATTAGGTGTAACTGCAGCGATGACATTGGGTGTTTTGGCTGGTTGCGGGTCAGGTTCTGGCGGAAATTCTGCTAAAGATGACAAAGTGTTAAATATTTGGGGGATGGGAGAAGAGGTAAAACAATTATCTAAAATGACAGATAAGTTTACCGATGAAACTGGTATTGAAGTTAAAATTCAATCAATTCCATGGTCAAATGCTCATGACAAATTATTAACAGCTGTTGCTTCAAAAAGTGGTCCTGATGTGTTGCAAATGGGGACAACTTGGATGCCTGAATTCCAAAAGGCCGGCGCTTTAGCAGATATGAGTAAATACATCGAAGAATACGACAATTTAAAATCAGAAAACTTCTATCATGGTTCGGTTGAAACAACAAAATTTGATGATAAATACTATGGTATTCCGTGGGCAGCAGAAACGCGCGTATTGTTCTATCGTACAGATGTTTTAGAAAAAGTGGGCTATAAAGAAGCACCAAAAACTTGGGAAGAATTAGAAGATGCAGCGAAAAAATTAGCCGCTCGTGGTGATGACAAATACGGAATTAACATCGATAGTAAAGAACAAACATTAGGGTTTATGTTTGCTCGTCAAAATGGTTCACCATTATTAGAAGACGGCAAGCCTGTATTTAACCAAAAACCTTTTGTTGACGCTGTTTCTTACCTTAACAACTTTATTCAAAAAGGCTATGCGCCAAAAGAAGATTTAGGTTTAGATGTATCTCAAACATTCTCTGGTGACGATGCAATGGTACCAATGTTTATCAGTGGTCCTTGGATGGCAAAAACAGTGAAAGATACAGTGGCAGATGTTGATGGCAAATGGGCCATTGCTACTTTACCGAAAAAAGAAAATAACATTTCTTCAATGGGTGGCTCAAACTTAACTATTTTTGAATATTCGAAGAAAAAAGATGACGCAGCGAAATTCATTGAATTTATGGCACGACCTGAAAATCAATTAGAGTGGATGAAATTAACGGATGCCTTACCAACTGCACTAAAAGCTTGGGAAGATGATTCATTGAAATCTGATCCAATTTATAGCGTCTTTAACGAACAATTACAAAATTCTGAACCAATGCCATTGATTCCTGAATTTGAAGAGATTGCGCAAAATTATTTGAAACACTTTGAACAAATTTATCTTGGTGGCGCTGATGTACAAAAAGAAATGGATGCCTTTAACCAAGAAGCAGAAACTACTTTAAGTAAATAAATGTGGTAGTTGGTTTGGCGATAAAAACGTTAACCAAACCACAAATTTTAGGAGTGGTCCAAAAGTCCAGCTTGGGCTTTAGCCACTCCTTGCTTTTGGCAATCTCGTCATTAAAACATTATTTAAAAAGGGGGCGCTTTCCTTGCGAAAAGCCAAAACTAGCAAAGCACCATATATTTTTATCGCTCCGGCGTTGATTTTACTTTTGCTATTTTCTATTATTCCAATTTTTGTTGCATTTTTTATTAGTTTTACTGATATGAGTCTTGTTGGGCTCGCCGACTGGTCACAAATTAAATTTGTTGCTTTTAAAAATTATCAAGATATTGTTTTTGATCCCGTTTTTCTAAAGAGTATTAAAAACACTATTTTTTATGTTGTTTTTGGTGTACCGGTAGTCATTGCCTTATCAATGGGTTTAGCTTTAATGATTAACTTTGGTAAAAATAAAATTTTCTCTGCTTTTCGGATGATTTTTTATACACCTGCAATTACAAACGTCGTCGCTGTCGCAGTTGTATTCGCTTATTTATATAATCCTAGTTTTGGTTTTTTGAATTATTTATTGTCTCTGCTACATATCGATGCTGTTCCGTGGTTAACCAATCCAGTGATGGCCAAAGTTTCCTTGATCATTTTAGGGGTTTGGCGAGCAGTAGGCGCCAATATGTTGATTTTTCTAGCGGCTATTCAAGGGATTCCAAAAGAACTATATGAAGCAGCTTCCCTCGATGGTGCCTCAAAACGACAACAAGTTTGGTACATTACCATTCCATCTTTACGTTTTTCAACTTTCTTTGTCACAGTGACAACGTTAATTGGTTGGTTACAATTCTTCGAAGAGCCGTTTGTTTTAACCAATGGTGGACCACTAGATTCCACGACTTCTGTGGCACTGTTCATTTATCGTAATGGTTTCCAATTAAGTAAATTTGGTTATGCCGCAGCCGGCTCGTTCATTTTATTTGCAGCCATTATTATTGTCACCTTGTTGCAATTTAGAATGCAACGCAAAAACGCAGAAAATCAATTATAAGTGAGGTAGCAAAAGATGACCAAAGAAATGCAAAGTAACCGTCGTGCCAAAATTGCAATCGGAATTGCCTTAGCGATTGGTGCGATTATTTGGATGATTCCTTTTGTCTGGATGATTCTTTCTTCTTTTAAAACAGACGCGGAAATCATGCAGTTTCCTCCTAAAATTTTACCTGAACAGTTTTCTTTTGATAACTTCAAAGAGCTGTTTGGCGCTTTTAATTTTATTGTTTATTTAAAAAACACGTTAATTGTCGTAGCCTTTTCTTTTTTAGGCATGTTCTTTAATGCAATGGCTGGTTTTGGTTTTGCCAAATATAATTTTAAAGGTCGGGAACCTTTATTTTACTTAGTATTGGCAACAATGATGATTCCCGGACAAGTAACGATGATTCCCGTTTATTTAATCATGAACTCATTAAAACTAACCAATACTATGGCTGGGATTATCTTGCCAGGGTTAGTGGGAGCCTACGGGATTTTCTTATTCCGACAATTTGCTTCTGCGATTTCTAATGAACTTTTAGAAGCAGCCCGTCTAGATGGTGCTAGTGAATGGTTTATCTTCACTCGCATTATTCTGCCAATTTCAAAACCTGTTTTGGCAGTTCAAGGAATTGCGACATTTATCGGTGGTTGGAATTCATTCTTATGGCCGTTGATTATGGCAAACGACGAAAAATACTACACCTTATCTGTTGGGTTGCAACTACTAAAAGGTCAATATGCCAATAACTATTCCTTACAGATGGCCGGTTCAACGTTTATGGTGGTGCCGATTTTAATCATCTTCATGTTTTTACAAAAATATATTTTAGAAGGTTATAACGTTTCAGGAAACAAATAACTACCCACGTATACGCTAAAGGAGGATGCAGCAATGGAACAAGCACAATTAACTGCATTGGTACAAGAAATGACATTGGCTGAAAAAGTCGATCAATTATTACAGTTAGCTGCTGATTTTTATTCACAGGCCGCCGAAGAAAAAACCGGTCCGATGACAGAAATGGGCTTAACTGATGAAAATATTCAAAATGCCGGTACTATTTTAGGGTTATCAGGTGCGAGCGAAGCAATACGAATTCAAAAAGAATATATGGCAAAAAATCGCTTGGGGATACCAACTTTACTAATGGCCGACATTATTCACGGTTTTCGGACAATTTTTCCGATTCCATTAGCATTAGGTAGCAGTTGGGACTTAGCTGCCGCTGAAGAGATGGCACAAGTTTCCGCCAAAGAAGCCGCAGTTTCTGGTTTACACGTGACCTTTTCTCCGATGGTGGATTTGGTGCGCGATCCACGTTGGGGACGCGTGATGGAGTCGACAGGAGAAGATCCTTACTTGAACGCTCGTTTTGCCGAAAGTTTTGTTAAAGGCTACCAAGGAGACGATTTAAAAAATGATTTTAGTCGGGTTGCCGCTTGCGTTAAGCATTTTGCCGCTTATGGTGCAGCTTTAGCAGGGCGAGATTACAATACAGTGAATATGTCTGAAAGACAACTAAGAGAAAGTTATTTACCCGGTTACAAAGCAGCACTAGACGCAGGGGCAAAATTAGTGATGACGTCTTTTAATACGATTGACGGAATTCCTGCTACAGGGAATAAATGGTTATTCCGCGATGTATTAAGAGAGGAGTACGATTTTGACGGGGTTGTGATTTCTGACTGGGGAGCAGTAAAAGAATTGATTCCCCACGGTGTTGCCGCAGATGAAAAAGAAGCGGCGCAACTAGCTATTGAAGCAGGTGTCGATATTGAAATGATGACGACTTGCTATACCCACTATCTAGCAGAGCTAATTGCTGAAGGCCGTGTCGATGAAGCCTTACTGGATGAAGCTGTTTTACGTATTTTAGAGTTGAAAAATGACTTAGGGCTTTTTGAAAATCCATATCGCGGTGCCAGCGTTGCAGATGAAAAAGTAATTTTATCGCAAGAACACCGGCAATCTGCCCAAGAAATTGCTAAAAAATCGATGGTGCTATTAAAAAATGACGAGAACATTTTGCCGTTAAATACGACGGAAACCGTGGCCATTATCGGTCCAGCCGCCAACAGTCAAGATGTTTTAGGGGCATGGTCATGGCAAGGAAAGATGGAAGAAGCGGTCTCTTTAGTTACAGGTGCGCAAGCTTACAGTCAACAGTTATTGATTGGAAAAGAAACTTTTGATTATTTTACTCCAAGTGATGCAGCGCTTAACGAAGCTATTTTACTAGCAACAAAAGCAGATAAAGTTGTCTTGGCGCTCGGAGAAGCAGAGTGGATGAGCGGAGAAGCAGCAAGTCGGAGTGATATTACCCTACCAGCAGCACAAATTGCGTTGTTTGAAGCAATTAAAAAAGTTAATGACAATATTATTGTGACATTATATAACGGTCGACCGCTGGATTTAAACGGTATTGATGAAGCAAAGGCGATTGTAGAAGCGTGGTTTGGTGGAACAGAAACAGGTAATGCGCTAGCTGCTATCTTATGGGGAGATTATAACCCGTCTGCACGTTTATCCATGTCATTTCCAGAAAATGTCGGCCAAGTTCCGATTTTTTATAACTGTGATAATACCGGGCGTCCTTATGAAAGTGCGCCGCAAGAAAAATATGTTTCAAAATATTTGGATGTTTCCAATTATGCCAAATATCCTTTTGGTTTTGGCTTAAGTTATAGTCAATTTTCATATCGAGATTTTGTCTTGGATCAAACAGAATTAACTAAGGGCAGTCAAATTAAAGCGACTGTGACTGTGACCAATGAAAGTGATGTTGCTGGAATAGAAACAGTGCAATTATACCTCCAAGATTTAGTTGGACAAGTCGTACGGCCAATTAAGGAATTAAAGGCTTTTGAACAAGTGTCATTAGCAGGTAAAGAAAGTCGTAAAGTTTCGTTTACCATTACAGAAGAGATGTTGCGTTATGTCCATCAAAATCAAATGACTACCAGTGACACTGGAGACTTTTTAGCGATGGTGGGACCAAATAGTCGCGATTTAACCGCAGTAAGATTTAATTTAGTGAAGTAGGGAGTTAAGACAATGACACAAATTATTTTAAAAGGAACAGATGTCAAAGCGACGTTTTTACCCACAGGGGATTTATATGAACTAACTAGTAATGAAATCATGATTAATCAATTAAACGGTAATGCATTAGACGGTAGTGTCAACCAAATCTATTTACGTAATTTTGCCAATGAAATCACTGCAACACCTTTAATTGGCTCCAACAGTGCCAGTACTTTTTCAAAAAGTGAAAATGGGGTAACGTGGCAAGGCAACGTGGGGGAGATTTCTTATCAAGTTGATTTTACTTTAAGCCCAAAAGATATTTGGTTTTGGACAGTGACATTAAAAAGTTCAGGACAAATTGTCGATGTCGTTTTCGCGCAAGATTTGGGTAATGCAGCAAAAGGGGCAGTTCAGTCAAATGAAGCTTATATGTCCCAATACGTGGATCATAAAATTACCGAAGGCGCAAACGGTTATATTATTACTTCACGGCAAAATCAACCGCAAAGCGGCTCTTTTCCAGTTGTAGAACACGGTAGCTTAACCAAAAACCGAGGCTATTTAACAGATGGCTATCAATTTTTTGGAACAACTTTCAAAACAACTAATGTGCCTGAAGCTCTAGCAGATGATCAATTTGCTAATGAAGTCTACCAATATGAATTTGTTTATCCGGTTTTACAATCAGAAAAAATAACATTACAAGGTTCAACAGAAGTTATTTTTTACGGTGGGTTTAAAGAAAATCAGCCCCAAGCAGTAACAGAGCCGATTTTTAGTAATACACAGGTAGCAGAAGCTTATCTTAAACCAACCATTCTCGCTAATTCTGAGCAAAACACGCCTCAGAAAAAAATAGGGGCACCTTTAGTGGGGCGTAAGTTTACCACTGCAGAAATAAATGCCCTATTTCCGGAAAAAGAACAGGTAGAAGTAGATGAAAATGGGCTACTGTCCTTTTTTACCGCTAATTATCACCATGTTGTCTTACAAGAAAAAGAAGAGCAAATGGAACGGGCAACTGGGCATATTTTATTAAGTGGCACCGACTTAATTGTGGATCAGCCACTACTTGCTACAACTGTTTACATGTATGGCATTTTTAACTCACAAGTGGTTTTAGGGAATACTTCAATGAACAAATTGATGAGTAATAGCCGTAACGCGTTAAATGTTTTAAAACATTCCGGGCAACGCTTGTATGTGAAAGAAAGCGGGCAATGGCGCTTATTAACGATGCCATCCGCTTTTGAAATGGGCTTAAATTCAGCTACTTGGTATTACCAGTTAGCAGATGACTTATTGACAATTACTACTTATACCATAGCAGATGGTCGTGAGATTCGCCTAAATTGCCATAGCGCAATTGGCAAAAATTATACTTTTGCATTAACCAATCATCTGCTGATGGGCGCAACAGAAACGCCGGTTTATCAAATGACACAGGTTGAAAATAAACTGATCATTAAACCAGCTGCCACATCACCTATAACAAATGAGTATCCAGATTTAACTTATTATATGACAATGGATACAGGCTTTACGGTTAGTGATGAGCGTCTCTTTGGAGTGGAAGCTAGTGATTTAAATGTTTTGCTTATAGAAGATGTCGCAGGTTTTGAAAGTAGCATCCAAGGTTCTTTAACAGGAGCAGATTTTAAGGCAACACAAACGGATTTCATTGCAGAAGATGAAGCTTATTGTGATTTTATCGATGGCTTATTGCATCACTTTAAATTGGAACATGAAACAGTAGATGTTAGCAGTATGAACTATCTAAGTCGCTGGTATGTTCACAATATGTTAGTTCATTATTTATCTCCTCATGGCTTAGAACAGTATGGTGGGGCAGCATGGGGTACACGGGATGTTTCCCAAGGGCCAACAGAATTTTTCTTTGCCATCAATCGTCCTGAAGTAGTTAAAGACATTATTAAAAAAGTTTATGCAAATCAATTTGATGACGATGGCAACTGGCCGCAGTGGTTTATGTTTGATCGTTATGAAACGCAAAAAGCTGACGAAAGTCATGGTGATGTGATTGTATGGCCAATGAAAATTGTCGCAGATTACCTCGCAAAAACAGGGGATTATCATCTTTTAAAAGAAGTTGTGCCCTATACTAAACGCAGTGACTTCCATAAAACGACAGAAAGTTTTACTTTGTTTGAGCATTTGAAAAAAGAGGTTCAATATATTGAGGACCATTTTCTAGCGGGAACTTATCTTTCTTGCTATGGGGATGGAGACTGGGACGATACCTTACAACCTTATGATAGTCGTTTGAAAAAACACATGGCATCAAGTTGGACGGTGGCATTAACTTACCAAGTGTTAAATAAACTTAGCGCTGTTTTAGTGGCAGTCGATAAAGATTACAGTAGTCACTTGGCAAAACTTGTCACAGGTATTAAAGCTGATTTTAATAAGTACATGTTAGCCACAGATGTTATTCCAGGTTTTGTCTATATGGAAGAAGATGGGTCAACAGAATTAATGATTCATCCTACCGATAAAAAGACGGGGATTCAATATCGCTTATTACCGATGACACGTAGTATGATTGCAGAATTATTAACACCAGAACAAGCGCAAGCTCATCTGGCTGTAATCAAAGAAAACTTGCAATTTCCAGATGGCGTGCGTTTGATGAATCGTCCTGCCCATTATGCTGGTGGTGTCAGTACCAATTTCAAACGGGCAGAACAAGCAGCCAACTTTGGACGAGAAATCGGCTTACAATACGTTCATGCGCACATTCGTTTTACAGAAGCGATGGCTAAATTAGGCCAATCTGAAGAGACTTGGCAAGCATTGCAGACGATTAATCCCATCAATTTAAAAACACGGGTAAAAAATGCCAAATTACGTCAATCCAATGTTTATTTCAGTAGTTCTGATGGCGATTTCAAAACAAGATATGAAGCACAAGAAAATTTTGGTAAACTAAGAGATGGAAGCGTTGACGTGAAAGGTGGCTGGCGTATTTATTCCAGCGGACCGGGCATTTATTTAAATCAATTACTCACCAGTGTTTTAGGCTTAAGAGAAGACAGTCAAACGATTGTACTGGATCCTGTTTTGCCTGCTATGCTCGATGGGTTGAAAGTTAATTATGCCTTAGCGACTAAACCGGTTGTTATTACTTTCCACAAGGCGCAAGACGGCAAGAAAAAATTGTTAATCAATGGTAAAGTGATAGAAGCTCCCTTAGAAGCCAACCCGTATCGTCATGGTGGATTTGTTTTAAGTAAAACAGATTTTGTTGGTTACTTGGCAGCTGGCAATCAAATTGAAATTTATTGCTAATTGGCAGTAGTATTAATAAATAATGATTTTGATAATGTGACCAATTTTGGTTACATTATCAAAATTATGGTAGAAAAGTTGCATTTTACATAGCAACAAACTAGATTGTGATGAATTGGAATAGGAGCGTAAGGCACATGGTTGGTATTAAAGATATAGCAAAAGCCGCAGGGGTATCAATTTCCACAGTTTCCTATGCTTTAAACGGCAGTACCAAAGTAACAGAACAAACCCGTCAGCGGATTATGGCCATTGCCGATGAGTTAAACTATGTTCCCAATATGGCAGCCCGTACATTAAAAAGGCAACAAACCAATATTATTGGGGTTTATTTAGCCGATTATGCTGGTAGCTTTTATGGTGAATTATTGGACGGGATTAAACGTGGATTAGCAGCTTATGATTATGAGATGATTGTTTGTAGTGGTCAAAAATCGCATTTATTTATTCCTGAACGCATGGTAGACGGTGCGATTATTTTGGATTGGACGTTTAAGACAAAAGAAATCGAAATGTTAGCTGATCGGGGTCATCAAATGGTGGTATTGGATCGAGAAATAAAAAAAGATAACATCTCCCGCGTTTTACTTGATAATAAAGGTGGTGCTACTTTAGCGGTAGAGCGACTGCTAGCAGCAAAAACCCAGCACGTCTATTTAGTAACCGGCTCAATGGGTTACGATAACGAGCAACGTTTACAGGCCAGCACCAAAGAATTAACGCGTTTTGGTATTGCGTATGAAATCATCACCGGTAATTTCACCGAACCTTCTGGCTATGCCGCAGCTGAAAAAATAGCCGAAAAAATAGATCAGGGTCAGGTAACGTTTCCCATTGATATTTTTTCTTTTAATGATGAAATGGCTGTGGGGATTTATAAGTTTTTTTCAAAACGCAAAGAAAAAATTGGGCAAGATATTCGCATTGTCGGTTTTGATAATATTGAAATCAGTTCATTTTTAACACCACGACTAGCGACTATTGCATACTCTAAACATCGCTGGGGTATGGTGGCAGCTGAGAAGATTATTCGCCTAATACAAGGCGAAAAGGTGGAGGATGAAGCAATTTATACCACGTTTGTTCCCGGTGCTTCATTAGGATAATAAATAAATTCCAGTGTGCGGTTGCTACTAATTAATTTTAAGCAGCTGTGAACTGGATTTTTTATTAGTAAATACCACGTTGGTTCGTGGATAAAGGAGTCTTTTTGATGACAATTTGTCAGCTAAATTTTAAATCACAAATTTTAGATTTAAGTACCAGTGTCAGTATTTATTTGCCAGACACAGTGGCAGTTTCTGATGCGCCAGTCCTTTATTTATTACATGGCTGGTCAGATGATTGCAACGCTTGGTTGAATCAGACGAATTTGGCACGTCAAGCCCAAAAATATCCCTTTGTTATTGTGATGCCACAAGTGGGCTTAAGTTATTATACCGATATGGCCGCAGGCGGTGATTATTTCACCTTTTTGACTCAAGAGTTGCCTCAAAAAATGAAGCATTGGTTTCAAATTGAGGCGGTTAAAGAAAAAATGTTTGTTGCCGGACTTTCTATGGGCGGATATGGTGCATTTAAATGGGCACTCACCTATCCTGAACAATTTAGTGGCGCCGCTTCACTTTCAGGAGCGTTAGATGTTGTGAATATATGGCGCAAAAGACCAGAACGCCAAAAACATCTTGCGGCTATTTTTGGTGATTTACAAAAACTTAAAGACAGTCAAAATGATTTATTTACCTTGCTGAAAAGACAAGAGCTAGTAGAAAAATCTTGTGATACGTTTTTTTTACAAATGTGTGGGACTGAAGATTTTGTTTACGTTGATAACCAACGTTTTTTACAAGTAGCCAAAAAATCTTTCAACAACTTTGAATACCAAGAAGGTCCGGGCAATCATGACTGGGATTACTGGGAAGCGGCAATTGGAATTGTTTTGCAGCGTTTTGCGGCAATTTATGCGAAATAGTATAGCAAAAAACGGAGTAGAATTTTCTACTCCGAAAAAGTCTAACTTTTGGAGGTCACTTCAGAAGATAAGATGTTTTTTACTGACATTGAAAAGCGATAACAATAAAACGTATGACACTTAAAAAGTATTTGTAATGTAACGGATTGATTATGTATGGCAAGCTGATTAGTTCGCTATTTATTAACACTTTAAGTGAGTTAACAGGCATGATTGTAGAATTAGCTCACATTATAATATTTTTTTCTAGCAAAAGGCTGGTTTAAAAAGCTGATATTACACAAGTTTGGCACTAGAAAATTTAGCTGAAGCTTATTTCTTTTTCCGTCTATATATTACAAATCCTATTACCACACACAATACCACTACAGCAATTATCGGAACTAAATAATGGGGTGTTTCTACCAAAATATCGGTGGTGCCATCACTTTGACCAATAATATCGCTACTCACTTTTTCCATCGTAACTCACCTCCATTCTCATTTTAGCTAAATATAATTTTGTTATATAGAAATAAATAACAGTTTATAATGTTTTGAAACGACTTAATATTGATTATTCTATTTCTATTATAAAAAATAAATAACGAAAGAACAATGGAAGTTACACTGGAGTTACTTCGTGATAAAATTTAATCATAATCAGCAAAATTTTTTCAAGTAGTCTTAAAGATAGTGATATCTTTTGATCCCCACGAAATACTAGGCGACTGCAACTAAGATTACGGGGAAAAGCTATCACGGATAATAGTTTGTAAATATTTATCAAAAAACAACTAAAACTCTAACAAAATTTATGATTTTGTTAGAGTTTTTTTATCTGGTAAATTTCCTAACCTTAGGAAAAACAACGGTTTGAAAGCGGATACTAAAAAAACTAAACTAAACATGTAAGAAAGAGAAGGGAATGATAAAAATGGCAAAAAATATTTTATTAATTTGTGGCTCTGGGGCTTCAAGTGGTTTTATGGCTGCATCGATTCGTAAGGCAGCTAAAAAGCGAGGGGAAGAAGTGACAGTCAAAGCGGCAAGTGAATCGCAACTTGACGAGCGCATTAACGAAATTAATTATCTTTTAATTGGGCCGCATTTGTCTTATATGTTAGATGAATTAAAAGAACAGACCAAAGGAAAAGACGTTAAAGTCGCTGTGATTCCTCAAGCTACTTACGGCACGTTAAATGGAGATAAGGCATTGGATTTAATTCTAAGCATGGAGGGTTAAACAATGATGAATAAAATTATGGACTTTATGACGAATAAATTTGCTCCAAAAGTGAATAAAGTAGTTAAAAATCCTTGGGTTGCTGCTATTCAGGATTCGATTATGGCTGCATTACCATTAGTATTTGTGGGTTCATTGGTGACTGTGGTTTCATTATTAAAGAATATTTTTAGTGGTTTACCCGACTTTTCAATGATTAGTAATTTTTCTTTTGGGATGTTTGGCTTAGTTGTCTCATTTTTGATTCCTTATTATTTGATGGAGAAAAAGGGAAACAGTGGACAAAAATTAATCTCTGGGGCAACGGGTTTGGTTTTATTTATGATGTTATTATTCCCCACTGTAACAGCTGAAGGAAATGCAACATTTATTCTTTCTAGATTTGGCGCTACTGGAATGTTTCTAGCGATTATTTCAGGGCTGTTTGTTTCTTGTATTATGAATTTTGCGGCAAAACATTCTTTATTCGATGAAGATACACCTATTCCTGATTTCGTCGTAGGCTGGTTCAATAGTTTATTGCCAATAACATTCATTTTATTAGTGGGTTGGTTTATTACTGTGCAAATGAATGTTGATTTCTTTGAAGTCGTTATTTGGGCCTTTAGTCCATTAGCTAAAATTGTACAGTCTTATCCAGGCTTTGTTCTATCAGTATTTATTCCAGTTTTCCTATATACTTTCGGAATTTCTGGTTGGGTCATGATGCCAGCAATTTATCCGGTCTATATGGCAGGATTAGCTGCTAACGCAGAAGCAGTTGCCAATGGTGGTCAAGCAGTAAATATTGCAACACAAGAAACTTGTTATGCATTTTCATCGATGGGTGGTGTTGGGACTACCTTAGCATTGTCCGTGATGATGTTACTTTTAAGTAAGTCTGCCCAGTTAAAAGCAATTGGTAAAGCAGTGTTTGTACCTTCTATCTTTAATATTAATGAACCACTGGTTTTTGGTGCACCGATTGCTTTTAATCCTTATTTAATGGTGCCAATGTGGATTAATGCATTAATTGTACCAACTATTTCATATGTAGTGATGAATATGGGATTAGTCAATATTCCTAGCCAATCATTTTTACTTTGGTACATGCCATATCCATTTACTTCCTATTTAGCAACACAAGATTTCCGCGCCATTATCGTCTGCGCTTTGATTTTTGTAATTACTTGGTTTGTATTCCTACCATTTTTCAAAGCTTATGACAATTCGTTAGTAAAACAAGAAAAAATCGCTGAAGAACAAGAAGCAGCAAAAACGATGCAGGCTTCAATCGTTCAATAATTGGAGGAATTTGTATGTCACAACAGTTTGTTGAAACAGATAGTTTGAACGAACTATCTATGAATATTCTAATTCATGCTGGTAATGCACGAGAGCTTTTAGTTAAAGGCTTAAATGCACTCGAAGAAATGGATTTTTCTGCAGCTGAAAATTTTGTAAAAGCTGCGCGTAAAGAAGTTGTGGTTGCCCACGGACTACAGACAGATACATTACAGATGGAAGCTTCAGGCGAACAAATTCGCTACTCAACATTATTTTGTCATGCTCAAGATACATTGATGACAGCCCAAAGTGAAATTTTAATTGGGGAACACATGGTACGCCTATTTAAAAAATTTGCAGAAAAAATGAATTAGGAGGATGTTCAATGTTTTCAGAATATAAATTTCCAAAAGATTTTTTATGGGGAGGAGCCATTGCGGCTAATCAAGCAGAAGGTGCTTATAAGGTAGCTGGTAAAGGAGTTAGCTTAGCTGACTTACATTTATACTATCCAGATAAAACAAATGAGGAAATTTCCGCCGAACAACATAAAGGAATGTCATTGGCTCAAGTTAAAGCAAATATGGTAGATGAAAAAGGGTATTATCCAAAACGGCATGGAATCGATTTTTATCATACCTATCCTGAAGATTTAGCTTTATTAGCAGAAATGGGTTTTAAAACGTTTCGAACATCGATTGATTGGACACGCATTTTTCCTACCGGTGAAGAAACAGAGCCAAATGAAGCAGGTCTGGCTTATTATGATGCGTTGATTGATAAGATACGTGAATTAGGTATGGAGCCAATTATTACGATGTTACATTATGAAACACCCGTGGAAATCACTTTAAAATATGGTGGGTGGAATAATCGTGCTGTCATCGACTTATTTGTAAAATATGGCAAAACAATTTTGGATCGCTACAAAGATAAAGTGAAATATTGGATTGTAATCAATCAAATTAATTTGATCCAATTTGAACCTTTCAATTCAACTGCAATTCCTTATGATACGGTAGATAATTATGAAGAAGCAAGTTATCAGGCGGTCCACAATCAATTTGTTGCTAGTGCCAAAATCTATGAATACGGCAAAAAAGTAAATCCAGCTATGCAAATTGGCACAATGGTCGCAGATTGTACGGCATATCCATTTTCTTGTGATCCTGATGATGTTAATTTGGCTTTACGCCGTAATCGCATGGAATATTTTTATACAGATGTACAGTTTCGAGGCGAATATCCACAATATGCTTTGAACTATTTTGCAGAAAACAATATTCATATTGATATTACTGCAGAAGATAAAGAAATATTAAAAGAAAATACGATGGACTACCTTGCAATTTCTTATTATTACTCTCAAATGGTGGATGCAAAGAAAAATGATATGAATCCAGCATCTGTGACACCAAATCCCAACTTAAAAGCAAATCCTTGGGGCTGGGCAGTGGATCCTAAGGGATTATATAATTCATTATCACAATATTGGGATCGTTATGGCAAAGAAATTATTATTGCAGAAAATGGCTTTGGCATGTATGACCAACTAGAAGATGGCCACATTCATGATGATTACCGAATTTCATATTTAGCAAGCCATATTGATCAAATAAAACGGGCTATGTATGACGGTGTAGCAGTAATTGCTTACTGTGCGTGGGGTCCAATTGATATCATTAGTTGTTCATCTGCGCAAATGGAAAAGCGGTATGGTTTTATCTATGTTGACCTTGATAACGAGGGAAAAGGTAGTGGCGAGCGGATCAAAAAAGATAGTTTTTACTGGTATAAAGATGTTATTTCATCTAATGGGGAAAAACTATAAATTAAAGCAATTGATAGGTGGGATACGAGTCTTAGACTTGCGTATCCACCTTTTTAAAGTATTAAAAAGCAAAATTTTCTGCAAAGTAGATGCTAGAGGAGTTGAAAAAAGTGGCCACCAAAAGACAAAAAGATATTGTTGCGTATCTCACAAAAAATCAAAAACGTTGGGTGACTGCAGGCGAACTAGCAAAATTTTGTGGTTGTACTACTCGGACTATACGCAATCAAGTAGCTAAATTGAATGAAGAAGAGCAACAAATTCTTTCTAGTACGCAAGGTTATCGCATTGATGAAAATAAGAAGAGTTTGTTAAAACCTGATTTGGATGATACAAAAGAAGATCGTAAGGCACAATTATTTTTATTGCTACTCAAAAGCACAGCAGCCGGAATAGATCTTTATGATTTAGCTGAGAAACTGTATATTTCAGAATCCACGTTGAAAAATGATATTCAGGCCTTGCGACAAGAAATGCAAACAAAGAATTTAAAAGTCACCATCAGTGATAATAGAATTTATTTAGCAGGTTCTGAACGTGATAAAAGACGATATATGATTTCATTACTCTATGATGAAGGAGACTACCAAGAAAAGCTTAAGTATCACATTCAAGATATGATTGGTGAAATCTCTTTAGCAGATTTAGAACGAAGAATTCGAGATGTTTTAGCACTGAACCAAATAAAAATAAATCAATATTCCATGAATAATATTGTCTTACACTTTGCTATTAGTATTGAACGGATTTGTCAAGGAAATAACTTGAAAATTATTAAAGATTATCCGTTAAACATTCATTCTACTGAATACCAAATAAGTAAAGAAATTACAGATATTCTCGCCCATTTTTATCAAATTGATTTTTCAGATTCTGAAATTCAGCAATTAGCGTTACTATTTGTAGGGCTACAAAATGAATACTTAACAACTCATAAAGAAAGTAAATTATCAGAATTTGTTGAATTGCGTTTTATTAAAGTTTTGCAAGAAGTATTAAGTGACGTAAAAGAAACTTATCTTATTGATTTACAAGATGAAGCTTTTTTTAATAAACTCGCTATTCATTTGCAAAGTTTATATGATCGCTCGCAATATGAACGCTTTACTCGTAATAGTAGTTTATTAGATATTAAAACAGCCTACCCTTTAACTTACGATATTGCGGTCTATATTTCGATGTTATTACAAGAAAAATTGGCGATTTGGTTTAATGATGATGAAATTTCTTTTATCGCTTTGCATATTGGTGCTTATTTAGAAAGTAAAAAAGATAGCGGGCCTAAATTAAGAGTATTAGTTGATGTAAATGATTATCACGATTTTGAAACAACGAATATTAAAAATCTACGTAATGCTTTAGAAAAAGATATCACCATTGTAGATGTAAAAAATCAATTAAATGATATACAAAATTGTGATGTTTATTTAACCTCAGATCGGGAAAAAGCAGTAGAAGTTAATGGGGCCGTATACGTTCATCCCATCTTAACTCGAAAAGATTTGGAGAAAGTGCAAAAGCGAGTCACAGCGAAGAAAAAAAGTTGTTGGCGTCAAAAAATGTTCAGTTATATTGATCGCTTCATGGTAGAAGAACTTTATATTGGTCAGTTTGACCCTAGTGATAGCACACCAGAAGCTATTCGACAAAAAATGTTTCAAAAAATGTTTGTGTCAGGTTTTGTCGACTCAGAATTTTCTAAAACGATGGAAAAAAGAGAAGCAATGTCGCCGACAAGCTTTCCATCAGGGATTGCCGTTCCACATTCCATTGAACAAAACGCACAAAAGAGTGCGATTTCAGTAATGACATTACAAGAAAATATACGCTGGTGCAATTATTCTGTGGAAATGGTAGCACTGGTTGCCATTGCGCAAGCAGAAAGTAAAGAGTTCAATGAATTCTTTGAAATGTTTATTGAAATAGTTTCTGAGCCAGTTAACGTCAAACAATTGGCAGCTACCGATGACTTTACAGAATTCATTTTAAAATTAAAAGTATTGGTGGATGCGGATGAATAATATTTGGAAACGAATCATAATTGTATGCCTAGGAACTGTAATTGCAGGTTTTGGTGTACAACTCATTGTTACGGCTAACTTAGGTTCTGATTCTGTGAGCACATTAATTTTAGGCTTATTACAACATACGACTATCCCTTTTGGTCGTTGGAGTCAGCTATTAAGTCTTTTGTTTTTACTGAGTACTTTTATTTACAAAAAAGAGTTATTAGGAGTTGGCAGTCTCATTAATACTCTTTTATTTGGGGAAGCAATTTCTTTTTGTGCTAATTTTGTGCAATTTGAAAACAGTCGTCCTGCAATAATAAATTTTATTTATTTACTTTTAGGCTTCACTTTAATGGCTCTAGGAACAGCCATCTATTTAAGAGCAGATTTAGGAGCGGGCCCAGTTGAAGGAATTATGTTTTGTCTTTGTGATAAATTACAATTCTCGTTGAAGTATAGTCGAATCTTAATTGATTTTACTATTGTCTTAATAGGTTTTTTATTAGGAGGATCAATAGGAATTGGTACTATTTTTGCAATTTTTGCTCTGGGGCCGATGATTTCAGCTTTCTTACGTGTTTTTAGTATAATTAAGGCGAAGATTAGCTATCCACTCCAAATAACAGAAAAATAAATTTAAAAAGATAACCCGCGCAAAACCAGCTTAGTTGGATAGTTTTGAGCGAGTTATTTTTGGTTATAAAGAATGTTTCTTATTCTTTTACAAAAGCCAGATCTTTGGCTAAGAAAAATGGCGTATAAAAGGCCACGCCACTGGATAATGGTAATACGTGATCAGGCAAGGCAATGTTAAGTTCTTGGCGAATGTATTCTTGGCGAGCTTTTATGCGTTGCCAGACAGTTGGATAATTTGCCGCTAATTCTTGGCGCAATTTGCTGTCGGCTAAGGCAATCCCATTTTCACAACTAGCACCGGCATAACCCGAAACAGATGGGATAATATCAATTTGCAAGAGCATACCAGAGGTTAGCGGATGCGGTGAATTTTTTTTGACAGGAGATGATAACCACTCTTCGTCTGCAGTTAAGTGTCCAGGGTTTAAGTGCCAATGGTAAGTTTCTTTAGGCAAAACGGCTTCAATCATTTGATATAATTGCCCACCGGTCATGCCAAGTTCGATTTTTTCGAGCCAAGTTGTCACCGCATTAAAGTAAGGTTTGGCAACTTTTTCTAAATAATCAGTCTGATCTTGGGGTAATTGGTTCTCATTATGAACAGCATAGCCACTGCGACTTGCTAATCCACCTTTAAAGCCTGTTGTTAGTGACATCTTATCGCCCAATTGTACTTTTTTATCAGTCGGCGAAATAAAGGCGTGAGAAAAACGCTCGCCGGTAGCTGCGATGGGCATAACATTTGGTGTTTGTCCGTAACGGGTCAAATGAGTACCGATTTCCATTTCAGTTTTGTCAATCGCAACAGCATCCAGAGCATTTAAAACGCAGTCAGAAGCTAAACTTGAGCCAAATTCATAATAGGCAATTTCGTTAGCGTTATTTATAGATCGTACGCCTTTTTGAGGATCAATGAAAAGGTCACTGCGGTTTTCAATCTTACTGTTAGGAGCAGCTTTTTTGACGGCTGTGACGATAAAGTGAGGAACATCAAAAATTTGGCGATTATTTTCATTGGTAGTGGTAAACATTTTCCAGCCAACAATACCAATGCTTGCTTTTGAATCAGAAATTTTTGCCTCCTGTAAAACAGTTGTCAGTGTTTTTTCACCTGCCATTGGCTGGTCAGGTAAAGAAAATTGAGGATAATGCAGCAATGTTGCTGAGATACGGCTGTGTTGATTTAGTTTTAAATTCTCATTGCCCGCCACAAAAAAAGCGGTACCATCTTGGTGCAAAATGAGTAAGCTTTCTTCAAAACGTGTCACAAAACCGGTTAAGTAAGCAAAGTTTCCACCGTGCTCTAAATCGCAATAAATAATCAGGCTATCGAGTTTTTCTGCCCGCATTTGGGCTAAGACTTTTTCTTTACGACCTAGCATTGTTTCGTCGGTCAACTGATAAATTTTTGCCTCGTTGTCTCTTTTAGGAGGCATTACTTTTTTTAATTTAATTTTTGTCATGGAAGACCTCTTTTCTTTTGAAATAAGTAGTACAAATTAATGCAGTGTCAAATAAAGACCAAAACCGATTAAAAATAACGACACAATAAGGTTAATAAAAAAACCATAAATATTTTTTGAGTTCAAGTTGTTGCCCATATTTTCATTTTTGGCTACAAGAATACGATTGTCGGTAGAAAAAAAACGTCCTGTACTTTGTTTACGTTTCATCATGTTAGGAATTTGTGCCAAAGGGTAAAATAATAATAAAAGACCTAATACGAACATAAGCATCCCAAATACCTCCTAATTAATAGTGTTAGCTGATTATTACACAAAAGATAACATGGTGTTCTCCTTTAGTATACTATTTTTGAAAGAAGAACGCATTTTTAGGAAGGGATTAACTAAAGCAATTGGAAAGTTTTCTGCTAAACTAAAAATAGTGTAGGTAAAGGAGAGTCTAATGGAAAAAATATTGCAAAAAATTCCGGCGCTACTAGCGAGTAAAATTTCAATCTTCATCTATTTATTTTTGTTTTTTTATCTGGTTATTTTTGCCTTTATTACAAAGATAGTACCAGCAATTCACACTTTATCACCAGATAACAATGTACAACTGATTTTGGGCAATTATACGAATGTGTTAAGTGCCTTAGGAGCTTCCATTGCAGCGGGAAATGGTGTGGTGGTCCGTTCGCGGATGGATAAAATGCAGCGCCGTCATGAAGATATGCACCAAGAATTGACGGATAGAATTGCAGAATTACATGTGAAATTGGAACACTTGGAAGCTTTGCGGGTAGCTGAAAACGCAGAACCTAAAAAGGAGACAACAACAGCAATCGCAAAAGAATTGGAAAAAGATCGTTAAGAGATAGCAATTGTCCGTTTTAAAACATGAATTAAAATAGGGCAAAATAAACATACTAAGATTAGAGGGAAGAGTCAGTGACGACTGATTCTTCCCTCTATTTTCATTTTTTTGGATTATAGTGAGAAGTGAAAGAAAGTTCGAATATATCTCAGAGGATGTGACAAAAGTCTTGTTACATCTTCTTTTTTTGAATAAACTGTGTGACAAAAGTGAAGTGCGCCCTCTAAGTTAGACCAGAAAATCTAACTTTTGGGACGCACTTCAAAGCAGCTTCTTCTTAAATAAGACGGAATTTCCTAAAATTTGAAAAACAATTTTCAGAAATTCCGTCTTATTTCGTGATGCTAGTCGCTTCTGTCACAACATCTTTTAGTATTTGCTTGAAAAAATTTGCGCTTGGCTAAAAAATAATATTATCTTTAATAATTTCAAGATCTAAAATAAGAATTTTGCGTTTTTTAATAGTGATTGCTCCCATATCTTTTAGCTGCTGCATCATGCGATTGACGCTACTAGCTGAAGCAATACCACAAAAGTGAGCAATTTCTTCGTTGGTGACGACAAAATCGATCAGTAAGCCATCTGACGTTTTGACACCAAAAGTATCGTATAGTTCATATATTTGCGTACAAACAGCACCAAATTTGCCGTTCATTAACATTTGCTGCATGCGTTTCATGGAGTGAAGCAGCCGCACTCGGTAATAATCTTTGACAAAAAGCTGCAAGTCTAGATTTTGGTTGATGTCTTTCCAAAATTGGACTCGATCAATTTGATAAAGTTCTGCTTTGCAGGATTCAACGCGAATGTTAAAAGGAGCATCAATAAATTGGGAATATTCATCTTTTAATAATGAGACAATTTCTAAACTATTGATGTAGCGCAGATTGAACTCTCGGCCATCACGGGAGATGACGCTGGTTTTAATTGTGCCACTTTTTAAAATGTAGACATTTGAATCTTGTAATCCTTCATAAGTTAAATATTTTTTCTTTTCCTTAACCACTACCGGAAAATCATGAGCTTGCAAATACTCCTCCAACACGCGATTATCCATCTAAGCAAACGCTCCTTACCCTCTTTTGTGCAATTTTTCATTTTTTTTCAGAAAACATAGTTAGCTTTATTTAAACTGATAAAAGTAGGAAAAACAATAACAAATGTTAATGTTTTTTGTTTTTATATTTTATTTTAAACTTTTTTTTATCACAAAATCGCATTTTTTCTTTGCTGTTGCTGGCTATACTAAGTCCCACAAGGAAAAGAAAGAAGGAAATTTTCATGAAAGAATGGCAAGAAATGATTTTTGAACGTTTGGATGCAGCATATCAAGCGCGATTTGAAAAAGATCAGGCGTTAATTTTCTTAAATGACGCCTATCAAGATGCTTTATTTTGGAAACTGGAAGTAAGTAAAGAAGAAAGCCAAGAATTTACTGCTTTTATGCAAGAGTTTATGGCGGTGCGGGATTTATTTATTAGTCTTTTAGTCGATCGCTACCCTTCAAATTACCGCGAAGTAGAAGCAAAATTAGAACATTTGCGTAGTGGCAACCAAGTAGAAGTCGCCTTTACTTCTAATTTAGCCGAATCTTTTGCTTAACGCATT
This sequence comes from Enterococcus sp. DIV0755b, assembly GCF_051713765.1. Taxonomy (NCBI): domain Bacteria; kingdom Bacillati; phylum Bacillota; class Bacilli; order Lactobacillales; family Enterococcaceae; genus Enterococcus; species Enterococcus sp. DIV0755b. The sequence goes on from NZ_JBIOQN010000001.1 coordinate 623,514, forward strand.
ACGTAATTAGTTTTAAAGCAATATAAACAGGAAGATTGTTTTTTAATAACCAAAGGAATTAGATCTTTTTCACGCAGGGTGGAAGTAGGCAACTAAAACTATGCCACCGAAACATTTAAACAGTCATTTTCTATTTTTGAAGAGCTAGACTGTAAAATTCTAGGAGGAAATTCGTTGGAACACAAGGAAGAAAAATTATTCAATAAGGGCTTTATCAGTATCACCCTCATTAATTTTATTGTTTATTTGGTTTATTATTTGTTAGTGGTAATTATGGCCGTCATCGCCCAAGATAATCTCCATGCGACGTTAGGACAAGCGGGATTAGCGACAGGTATTTATATCTTAGGAACATTATTAGCCCGTTTAATTATTGGGAAAACTCTTGAACTATGGGGCCGTAAAGCGGTACTGCGTTACGGTGCATTATTTTATTTGGTCACGATGATTGCCTATCTTTACATGCCGACTATTGGCATGATGTATCTGATTCGCTTGTTAAACGGTTTTGCTTATGGAACGGTTTCAACCGCGACTAATGCAATTGTGACCGCCTATATTCCCAAATCAAAATACGGAGAGGGCATTAATTATTATGGGTTATCAACTAGTTTAGCGGCTGCGATTGGTCCGTTAATCGGGATGGTACTTTTAAATACCACCAATTTCTATTTCATTATTATTTTCTCCATCGTTTTAATTTTATTAACAACGATTGCTTGTTTTTTCTTCCCGGTCAAAAATATTGTCTTAACGCCAGAACATCGCGCACAATTATCCAAATGGACTTTTGATAGTTTTGTGGAAAAGAAAGTTGCCTTTATTTCATTTATTGGCTTTTTAATGGGGTTAGCTTATTCAAGTGTCTTGGCTTTTTTATCTTCTTATGCCAAAGAAATTCATTTAGTAAGTGCTAGTTCACTATTCTTTGTGGTTTACGCTCTTATTATTACTTTCACTCGGCCAATGTCAGGACGCATTTTTGACTTACGTGGGGAAAACTACGTAATGTATCCAAGTTATTTATTTTTAACTGGCGGTTTATTTCTTTTAAGTATCACCAATGCCAGCTGGATGTTACTAGTAGCGGGGGCTTTAATTGGTTTAGGCTATGGGACTTTCATGTCAAATGGCCAAGCCATTTGTTTAAAAGTCAGTGAAGACCACCGCATTGGGATTGCGCTATCGACTTATTTTATCGGTCTTGACTTAGGACTTGGGATTGGACCATTTATTTTAGGAGAATTACGCAGCATGTTATCTTTCCAAGGCATTTATTTAGTGGCAGGTTTTTTACCGGTTGTTTGTGCAATTTTATATGGCATTTTTTATCGGGTCAAAACTACCGACACACTAAAAGAGGAATTACCGGTGGAAGATTAGAATCTGGGGGTTAAAAAATGAATAATGAGCAAATCACAGTGTTATTACAACAAGTATTGGTGAAATTAGAAGAAACCGATCAACGTTTGGCTGAAATCAAAGCGCATGAAGCTGCCCACGTAAAAAGCACTGAAAAATATCTTTGCGCCATTCAAGAAGTGATTCAAAACAATAACGTCATGTAGTAAAAAATCGTGAGATAAGTGTCAAGTTATGGATAACACAATTAGAGGTTGTAACAGAAACGGGACAGTTTAAAGAAATTTTGACTTATTTGAAAAGAAGATACTTCAGAAATACCGTTTATATGTAAAAAATATGGCAATGTTTTTGTCATAGCACTAATTATAAATAAAAACAGTTGCAGGCTAGGCTGTTTCCTTTTTTCGACTTTTAGTTAAAAGAAGAAATTGAAGCTACCCTTGCAACTGTTTTTTTACTAGCTTATTTTTGAATGCATTTCTTATAATTTCTAATGTCTATGTTCTCCATTTTAAATATTTTGATCAAGTGATTTCTAATTTGGGAAATAGTTCTCAAAAAAGTCACTTGCTATAAATATTTAACCGTGTGAAGCTCGTGTGTTTATAGTTTTTGTTCAACCAAAAACTAACGTAAATATATCCTAATAAGTTATGAATATTATTTAGTTATGTATATCTGTATGATATAAGTTGAAAACTGGTTATTGCTATAAACTTTATGACTTAGAATTATTTAACTACAGAAACTACAACGTAAGTATCGCCATTTTGCTCTTCAACTAGAATTTTTTCTTCAATAATAGACATAGCTCTCACCTCCTTATAATAGAAAAGAATTACTTAAATACTGAGACTGCTACATAAGTATCTCCGTTCTGTTCGTCAACAGATACTTTTTCTTCAATTATTAACATAATTACATTCCCCCCTTTTCTATTTGCTGTGTATATTGTATACTTAAAAAAAGAAAATATCAAATATTTATACATATTATTTTTTCTTTTTAAAATAAGGAGTGATAAGATGAAGAATGTATTTAGGTTGAAAACAGAACTATATTGGATTCTAAAGGAAGATTATATTGAATTTTTCGGAAAAAATGACGAGCTTAATAGAAAGCTATGTACAGATGATATCGAAGGGGTATTTGACTTTTTAGAGTATATTTCAGAAGGAAGGACTAACGAGGAAATTGCTAGCTATAATTCATTAAGTAACGAAGAAAAAATGAAGATAATTGAATATTTAGAAAAAAATAAATATGCAATTTGGATGGAGGATCACTCAATTGGCAGATCCGAAGCATTCATTAATTCTATTCCCAATGTTAACTTTCAAGATTATAAAGAAAAAATTGAAATGACAAATATATTAATTATCGGAGTGGGTACTGCTACTAGTTATGTATTAGAAATACTTTCAAAATTGGGTATTAAAAAATTCACATTAATTGATGGTGACCAAGTTGAAAAGCGAAACTTAGAGGCCCAAAACTATTCTAATGATGACATAGGAAATTATAAAGTTAGAAGTTTGGAAAAAAAATATGGAAGACACATGGAATTAAAGATATTTACCCAATATGTACAGTCTATATATGAATTGGAATTGTTGGTAGAGCTTAATGACTATGATTATATTATTAATGGGGCAGATCAAATTTCATTGATGATAGGATTAATAGAAGCAAAAATCAAGCAAAAATTTAACGGGATCTTAATTGAAGGTGGATATGGAGTATTAAATCAAAATATATACATGATTGACAACATTGAGTCAGCCTTGGAAATTCAAAGAAGTTTGAAAGAATTTTCTTCTGGCAATAAAAGATGGATTGTAGATAATAATGGTTCAATTTTCAATTCTATATTCAGTGCATTCTCCATATCAAAATTGATTTTTGACAAAATTTTAAGTATTAATGATACTAAAATTGCATTTGGAGATTTTTTACAAAATAGATATTTCGTTGGTGGTAAATATGAAAAAATCATGTATGAAGATTTTTCGGATAGTATTCAAAATAATATGAATTATAAGCGCAAAGTAAATAACAAAACTGAACATTGGATTCCTAAAATTAATAAAAGAAATGTACTTTCCATTCATCCAAACTACGATGTTACTTCAAGTCTCTCTGCGGTTGAAAAAGAATTTTTATTAAGAAAAGGTAGAAATGATTTTATCCAGATAGCAGAATTTAAACAAGAAAAATTAGTTATTAGTAGCTTGTCTCTTACTGAAGACAATGAGCAAAAAATCATAAACAGATTCTTTTCATTTATATTAGAGAATTTTGGAGAAGATATACATAATCGTGTGGCTTCAGTTCATAAAAACGGCATAATAACGGAGCAAAGCTTGAATAGAAAGCAACAAAATAAGACGATATTTATTCGAGATCAATGGATAGTATTTAATACACAATACAGCAGTGACTTTGAACGAATTATAGGAGAAATTCATGAACTGTTACATATAGTATTTTGGAATATAACGAATGATCCTTATGAACATGAAAGGTTCGTAATGGAATGGGAACTAAGATTTTTTGAAGTAAATAATGTGAAAGGAACGATTTCACATGAGTTATGTAAATATTATTTGAAGACAAAAATGATTTTATTTGTTAAAAATTATGCAATTTCTCACTATGAAAAAGCTGTTATTACGGACACCCTACCAAGATTTCAAATTGATTTTAATGATTTGACAAAGTATCGTTTAGATAGTTTTGTTAAGGTTTTAAATCAGCAAATACATTTCGAAAAGCCATTCTATTTATTGAAATATCTCCAATCTTTTGAACGAAATCAGTATTATTTTGAAAAAATTTTGAATGAAGAACTTTCTTGGGAGGGAAACGATGAGTAAATATTTGAAAATATATTGGAAGCAAAATCTGATATTGACTCTTATAATTACTTTTGGTGCGTGTAGTCAAATATTAGCTGGAGTTATGAATGCCCGGGCATTTAACGCGCTAATATCATTGGATTTAGAAGACTTTTTACAATCGATGTTAATTATATTTTCATTGTTGTCTTTTTATATCATATCATTATTAATAAGAATTCCCTATGAGGCAAAAGTAATTCAAATGATGTCAATAAAAACACGTGAAGACATTACCAAATCTTTTGAAAAAATGACGTATCAAAATTATCATAATTATAAAGCCGGAACCTTTGTTTCATGGTTGACGAATGATATTTCAACAATTGAGCAGAATGGTTATACTAACCTATACGCGTTGTTAACTTTAATTATTGAGATGGTCTTAGCAGCGATAGCACTTATGTTCTTTCATTGGAGTATAATTCTTTTTTCTATTGTCATTTCTGTGGTGACGATTTTTTTACCTAAGTTGGTACAAAAAAACGTAAATATCGCTATGAGCGCATTATCAAAAGAACAAGAAAATTTTGTTATTTCAGTTACAAGTGTAATTAAGGGATTTGATACATTATTTGCTTATAATTTACTATCAGTCTTAACTCAAAAAGTTTTAAAAGCATCAGATACTTTAGCAGATAAAAAAATTAAGCAGATGAAATCACTAACGTATAGTGCGATTTTAGGAGCTAGTGGAAATGTAATAGGACAAGTAGGAGTGCTTGTCCTAACGGGTATTTTAGCTTTTCAAAGAGTAGTGTCGATAGGGTCAATAACGGCTACAGAATCGTTAAGTAATAAGATTTTTAATGGTTTAGGGAATATTACGAATATTATCGTTGAGATGAAGACGGTACAGCCTATATTTGAAAAATTTGAACAACTTACTGTAGATAATAATCCAAAAGAATCTTTTGTAATAAAAAATGATGAAATAAAAATAGAAAATTTGAATTATAATTATGGAAAATCATTACTTTGGCGAAATTTATCCTATATTTTTAAATCTGGCGGTAAGTACGCCATAATAGGAGCTAGCGGTAGTGGAAAAACAACACTACTTAATATCTTAAATGGGAAACTTTCAGATTATATTGGTTCTGTGACTGTTTATGGAAATGAATTGAAGACCGTAAATAACAAACAAATCAGAGATGAAATTATATACTTAGATCAAACACCGTATATGTTTGAGGGGACTATACAAGAAAATATTGAATTGGGTCAACATTTTCTTGATGAGGATTTGTGGACTGCGCTAAAAGATGCAGGCTTAAAAGAATATGTAAAGTCATTACCAGATGGCTTAAATACGGATATCGGTGAAGATGGGAGGAATCTTTCAGGAGGACAAAAACAACGATTAGCATTAGCTCGCGGTTTGATCAGAGGTAAGAAAATAGTTCTTCTCGATGAAGGAACCTCAAGTCTAGATAAGCATAACGCCATAGAAATTGAAAGTAACCTTATGAGTAATCAAGATATTACCCTAATCATGGTTACTCATAATATCCGCGAAGGTATTAGAGAAAATCTTACAGGAATTTTAGATTTAAATTCAATTTAGGTTAAGCTTATGATGCAATCTAACCAAATTTATTCGGGCTAATTTTCTATCAATTTCTTTGTTTACGAGGATTATCTTAACAAAAAAACTTTCTAGCAAACCAGAGTACATTACCCATTTGCTAGAAAGTTTTTATTGTTTAAAAGTTTGGCATCTTTTTAGTGGTCTTACCGTTTATTTTTGAAATATTTTAAAATGCTGTCTTGAAAAATTCCAGCGATAACAAAAATTAACCAAGAATATCCCCAACCATGAAACACAAAGGACCAAATAAAATAAATCACAACGACAACCGGCCAGTAAATGGTTGAAAACATTCCGACAATGGGCGCATTTTTGCCATATAGATGTTGGCGAGCATTTGGTCCGGGTTCTCCTTCATCGGAAATAAAAATCGAACCATTATCAAAGCGTTTGTAATAAGTTTGCACGATACTGCCATAAATAATTAGAAAAGCACCTAAGCCGGCGATAATCAAAAACAAGGCAACGCCAAAATATTCGGCATATTGAAAAATGAAAATCGGCATAAACGAAACAATACAAAGAAAAATTCCGACTACAAGTGACAAGCTAAAACTACGATGATATTGTTGAGCGTACATTTTACCGGTGGCACGGACTTCTTCTTTAATTGGTCGATCATCTAAAGCTTTATGGGTACGCGTGAATTTCATCCCAGCAGTGATAAACATCCCGACTGCTACTGCCACTAATAAGAAGAAACTTGCTAACCCTATACCTTCTACACCTCTATTAGCTAACAAAATCAGTGAAGCGAGCGCTACGACACACAATAAGACCCCGCTGGCAATGAAAAGGGCAAACTGGCGAATCATGCGCCAGTAATCTTCAGCTTCGTCTAGGGTGATTGGCTCGGCATAATTTTTGGCGTAATCTTCTTTGGCATAATCTGAAGTGTCCCAATCTTGTTGGTCGGAATTTTCGTGGTTGGCACGCCAAGCTGCTTTTGAAAAATCTTCTTCATCAAAATTGAAATCTTCATCTAAACTATTTTGGGATTGTTCATTTTCTAGGACTATCTTTTTCTCTGAAGTAGCTTGTGGCATTTCCCGCTGTACACCTAACTCATCAAGTAATTCATCAATTGAGCCAAATTCGGTAATTACCGCCCCGATTGCTTCATGTTCATTTTTTCCTTCAGCAATTAATTCGTTATAATGATCTTCCATCAATGCCAGTAAATCTTCTTTTGCCTTTTTTGTTTCCGGCGTGACGGGGACATTTAAAAACAAACTATCTAAATATTCCACGATAATTTTCATTTTTATTCCTCCTTGTTTGATTGTTGTTAGTTGGATTGAAAAATTTTTGTCAGGCTAACAACAAAGTGCATATTTCAAGTTATAGCTGTATTTTAAGGAGTTTATCTGATGTGAAGTCAGGTGACCTTTTATTTTCCAGCTCAAATTGAAGTCGTTTTGTGACAATATATTTTCAGACGTGTTAAAAATTAGGCAGTGCTTGTGTTATGAACCAATTAAAAAGCGATCGACTACTTTTTTTGTCTGACTCCATTCGGCAATTTTTTCTGCTAAAGCCGTTTTTCCGGCAGCGGTAATCGCGTAATACGTGCGCTTTTTGCCATGGGTCACTTCCCCGGGATAAGCGGTAATGAGACCTTGTTTTTCCAAGCGGGTAAAAGCGGAATAGAGTGTCGTTTCTTTGATGACATAAATTTCATCGGTGCGGGCTTTAATTTCTTTTGAAATCGCATAGCCATAAGAATCTCCTTCAGCCAAAATTGTTAAAATAATCGCGTCATTATAACCGCGAATGCCATCGCTTGAAATCATTGTGTCACCACCTTTTAAAATTACTTCATCTGTCGTAATAATAATAGCATGTTTACTACGACAGATGAAGTAAAAAGTAGTATTTTAGTAAAAATCAGTCGCAAGGCTGATTTTTTACGAAAGAAATTTGAATAAATTGGCGGAATAATTTTGGCTAATTTTATTTTGACATTAAAAAGTTGCCCTCTTTTGTGGCGTTTTTTGACACAACTGCTGCTTTTTTCGTTGTTAAGGTGAGGATAAAAAAATCAGGTCAGCGTTTTGTGAAAGATGGTTAAAATCATCGGTGCGCTTTTTTGCGTAATATTTATTACGCAAAAAAAGCGTAACAATACCACACTAAACGAGGAAATACAGGTCAATAAAAAAAGGAGCAAAAAGTGATGTATATCCCATTTAATGCAAAACAAGTTTTTGGCTTAACGGCTAAAACACTAACCAAACGCATGAAAAACTATTATCAAGATCAACGTTTTGATGAAACGATTTATTTACAACTATTGAAATGTTTTCAATTAAGAGTACGCTTAAGCTCGGCAGCTGAATTTCCAAGTGCTTGTTTTCAAGCAGAATTAACGCAGATTTATCAAAAGGAAGAATGGAGTTTGTGGCAATTACGCTTTTTTATTGATTTGAAGCATTTTTTTAGCTTGCATCAGTGGCTGCTATTAAAAAGGCACTATTTAGCAAAAGTTCGTCAGCTGGGTTTAATGCTTTTGTGTCGCATAAAGCAAATTAAAAAGGTGAGAAGTGAATTTGGAAGTAAAATACTAGAAATGGCGAAGGCTCTTTTTAATGTTCGTGTTTTGGTTAATTTGAAGAAAAAATTAAAATCATTATTCGAGAATAAGTTGAATAATTCCAGTTAACCTGATACAATAGTTCAGGATTGAATAAAAGAAAATGAGGTGTTCGTATGTCATCAGTAGTAGTTGTGGGAACACAATGGGGCGACGAAGGAAAAGGAAAGATCACTGACTTTTTAAGTGAAAATGCAGAAGTTATTGCCCGTTATCAAGGTGGCGATAATGCAGGACATACTATTAAATTTGATGGTGTGACTTATAAATTACATTTAATTCCCTCAGGTATTTTTTATCGGGAAAAAATCAGTGTCATCGGAAACGGCGTCGTCGTGAACCCGAAATCATTGGTGCAAGAACTAGCTTATTTAAAAGAACATGGAGTAGCAACGGATAACTTGCGTATTTCTGATCGTGCCCATGTGATTTTGCCTTATCATATTAAATTAGACCAATTACAAGAAGATGCAAAAGGCGATAATAAAATCGGTACCACGATTAAAGGTATTGGCCCAGCTTATATGGACAAAGCAGCCCGAGTGGGGATTCGTATTGCCGACTTACTGGATAAAGAAATTTTTGCAGAACGTTTACGGATTAATTTAGAAGACAAAAACCGTCAATTTACGAAAATGTTTGACAGCGACGCCATGAATTTTGATGATATTTTTGAAGAATATTACCAATATGGTCAAGAAATTAAAAAATATGTAACGGATACTTCTGTTATTTTAAATGACGCTTTAGATGCGGGCAAACGCGTATTATTTGAAGGTGCGCAAGGGGTTATGTTAGATATCGACCAAGGAACTTATCCTTTTGTAACCTCATCTAATCCAGTTGCCGGTGGCGTTACCATCGGTTCAGGGGTTGGCCCATCTAAAATTAATAAAGTAGTCGGCGTATGTAAAGCTTACACTTCTCGTGTCGGCGATGGCCCATTCCCAACTGAGTTATTTGATGAAACAGGCGAACAAATTCGCAAAATCGGTCGTGAATACGGTACGACAACAGGACGTCCAAGACGTGTTGGTTGGTTTGACTCTGTGGTGATGCGTCACAGCAAACGCGTTTCAGGGATCACCAATTTATCCTTAAACTCTATTGACGTATTGAGTGGACTTGAAACAGTTAAAATTTGTACTGCTTACGAATTAGATGGCGAATTAATTTACCATTACCCAGCCAGCTTAAAAGAATTGAACCGTTGCAAACCGGTCTATGAAGAGTTACCGGGCTGGTCTGAAGATATTACAAATTGTAAAGACTTAAGTGAATTACCAGAAAATGCGCGTAATTATGTGCGTCGCATTTCAGAACTAGTCGGCGTCCGCATTTCAACATTCTCTGTCGGGCCAGACCGCAACCAAACCAATATTTTAGAAAGTGTTTGGGCTCAAATTTAATTTAAGCTAAAAGAAAGGAGATGCGACAAATTTTTGTCGCATCTCCTTTTTTGCGGATAAACGGTGTTAAAGAAGCAACTTCTTTTTAAATAAGACGGAATTTCGTCAAAACTTGAACAGTAATTTTCTTAAAATTACATCTTATTACTTGAAACTAACTGCTCTACCATAACCTTTTTTAGCTTATTTGAGTAAAACGAATTTAATTTTGTAGCTTAGTGCAACATAAAATGCAACAAAACAGAAAACTCTGAATCAGTACTAGAAATGAAAAAATCAAAACAAGAATATTTTTTACTCATTTTTTGAATAAATGGCAGTCCTAATCCTTCATGATTAACTTTTGAAGTGCTGCCTTTTTTTAATATTTGAGTAATATCAGGCTTTTTGGTAACACTATTTTTTACTAAAAAGCGAATATCTTTTGTATCAGTATAATAAGAAAGTTGAATCTTGCCTGGTTTAGACAAAGACTGGGTACTCTCTAAAGCATTGTTCATGACAATTGAAAGGCATCTTAAAAAATCAATCAATGGAATGGGAATAGCTTGGCCGGCATCATTAATTTCAAGTGTCACGGGAATATTTTTTTCCTTACAACGTGCGATAAAGTCTAATAATAGTCCTTTGACTGCAGGATTACTGACCGTTGTTAATTGCAAAAAATGATAGTTATCAAAATACTGTGCGCTATCTTGTAAAACATCTGTTAAAAATTGTTTAGCACCACAAAGATTGTCAGTATCAAGGTAAGCCTGTAACGAAACGAGGATGGAACGGAAGTCGTGACGATATTCCCGCGCTTTTTCATAATAAGTTTGCTCTTCTTGTAAGGTTAATTCGAGATTTTCAACAGCAACTTTTCTTTGATAGCTGATATTTTTCATTGTTAGAGCATAAAATAATAAAAATATGACTAAGAAAAGAACGACAATCATGAAAAGATTAGGGAAAAATGCCCCTTTCAACATAAGATGATACTCTAAAATAACTAAGCAAAAAAAGATCGCAAATAAAAAAATCCCTTTTTTAAAATTGACCGTACTCTGATAATTGAGCATCTGCCAAAAGTGGTGTTTATCACTAATATTACGCAAAAGATTTGTAATGATTAATAGTAAAATGGCTTGGGTGATGATAAGTAAACTAATACGCTGTTCATTTGCAAGAAAATATAATAAGTCAAAATATTGCGGAACAAAATTTGTCACAAACCAGGTTGTGGCAACCAGCCCAAATGCTAAAATAGAAAAAATGGCACTGAGAGAAAAGTCTTTTATGAAGGCTGCTGTCATAAAAAATTGGATTATAAAAAAAAGTAAGATGTTAATAAAGATAAAATTATCTTGAAATAACATGCCTATCACGAAAGTTATAAAAAGAAATAACGTTAAGAAGACAGTATTTCTTTTTGAAAGTAAATTTCCATATAAAATGGACCACAAAATGATGATGTAATTCAATGAAAAAAGTGAGACGGTTTCAGCAATGCTAATCTCAAACACCTTCTTTCAAGTGTTTCAATATTTTCTTGGCGCCAATTTTTCCCACATCTAAAGTGCTCCAATCCGTGAATTGTATCAATCCTTCTGTCGTAAAAACGCTTTTCACATAATCTGGGTTAATAATAAATGATTTTAAATCACAAATCATAGAGGTGCCAACTACCTTGGCTTTGATTACTTTTAAGCGTTCTTTAATTAGTACTTGTTCCTCTGTAGTTTGAACAAGCAAGGTACTGCGAGTGCCAGGAAGAATAGAAATGAACATAATCTGTGCAGTAGGAACAAATAACGTGTGACTGCCACAGCTGAAAGCTAGCTTTGTCTCTTTCATAGCACTACTATCATTACAAAGATTGTCCAGTAACAAGTAGAGTTTTTGCTCAATCTCTTGTTGTGGTTGGTCTTTTAAGATATAGCCTGCTGCATTAATTTGTCGGTTAATAACAGTAACGGCTTTATCTTCATAAATAGTTAAAAACACGATGGGACATGATTCATTACGCTGACGAATTTTTTCAGCCAAATCAATACCAGTAAAAAAAGTATTTAAATTAATATCTATAATGAATAAATCATCAGATAAAATTGTGAGGCAGTCGAGCTCTTTATAAAAACGGATTTCATTTTTTACATCGATAATTTCAAAATCAGAGGAAGAATATGCCGTTATAATATTTGCAACTTTTTGACGGATGATGAAATGATCATCAATAATGAAAACGCGCATTATTATCACCTCAATGAATTAGTAGAACCTGAGTCAGTATGATTCAGGTTTTTTAATAGTTATAATCTTATTTTATTATCAAATATCAAATATATTTTAATTCTATTTGAAGAATAATGAAAGGTATATCAGAATTTTTAATGTTTTAGCTGAAATAATATCCGTTATTATTCACGTGATTCATTAGAAGTGATTTTTGTAGGACAGAAAAAAGTTGAATTAAACGTGATGTTTTAAGAGTAGTTAAAATTGCTCCTCAAAACTATTTGAAAGCGATTTCAAATTAATTTTTCAATTTCACTTTTTTGTTACGATTCAATCAGGAAAATGATACTTTTTGCCTTACATGAACAAACAATCAGAGTGAAAGTAAAAAGTAGCAGTATCTACTACGCAACGATAAAAGATAAGGAGGAGAATTTAAAGTGGGAGAGGGCAAAAAAGCTGATTGACATTGGAAATGGGAGTTTTTCTTTGGCGAGAATTTGATATCAAGTAGGAGTAGATGAATGTCTGACTAATTCATATAAGAACAATTAATACTTTCACACAATTATGAAAATCAGAGATTAAAAATGCACTATTTTAGAAATGAAAAAGGGGATAGAATTATGGCAAAAAAAAGATGTATGAGTCTTTTCATGATTGGTGTATTGCTCATTCAGTTTTTATTTCCAATGAATGCTTTAGCGGCAGGGCAAGACGTATGTGAAAAGCTTAACGTTACTTCAAAAAAGATCCTCATTAATGACAAAGAATATGAATCAGCAACAGAGGTAAAAAAAGGAGATAAATTTCAACTTGAAGTGTATTGGAACATTTCAGATACTACGGGAATAAAGGCTGGTGATTTCATTTATATACCAGTGAAAATCAGTGGGGTAGACATACAGACCACTATGGAAAACAGTTATTCTTTAAAACTTGAAGGTTCGAATACTGAAATTGGGCGTTGGGGAGTTATCAAAGAAGCAGAGGGGCAATATTTGATAAAATGCACATTCAATGAAGAAATTGAATCGAAAGCATCTTTGAAAAATGGAAAATTTTTTGCAGGTGGCGGAATTACTTCAAATGATACTGTTGTTATTGAAATAGCTGACGGTAGTAGTCCAATCGAAATTCCTGTTACAGAAGGTGGTGGAGGAAATCAAATCGGTATCATCCGTCCTTCTGGGAATATGGAAAAGTGGGGTTGGCAAAATAATAACGATGTGAACCGTGTTAATTGGGAAATTGGGGTCAATCGTAGTGACTTTTTTGATTTTTTAACAGGAAAAATAACAGATATCCAAGCTGCGACAAAAAAGAATGTGTTGTTTATTGATGAACTACAAAAAGGACAGACTGTGCGTAGCTTATCTCCTTGGGTTGCTTTTCCATTAGTTGTGGAATATCAAGGTCAACTACAACCTGGTACTCCTTATGCTATTTCGGGAGAATTTTTAGGCGCGCAGAATTTCAAAAAGCTAGAATATCAAAACGGTGAAACGGAATCTGAATTTAAAGAAAAAGTAAAAAATACGCCCGCTCCTTGCTATGGTATTTTTCCAAAAGATAAGCATACAGCTGAGGCTAATGCGCCTGATGACGGTGACTATCTTTATTTTAATGCAGGCGATTTGCCAGGTACATTGCGAGCGAATTTTACCAAAAGTGATTTGTATGCAGCAGTTGATGGTTTAAATGTACCCGAGATTGTTAAAGAGACTACTAGAACAGCTTATGATCGTTACTTTTCTGATTTAGGTGTAGCGGCCAATGATTACGTGCCTGTAATGAGTCCTATTATCAAATTTTCTACAAATGTTCCAGAAGGTACTGCTTCACAAGATATTGTGAATACGGCTCGAATCGAATATAGTAATAGCTCTGTCAACAGTAATGAGTCGATTGTTGAGTATAAAGATTTTAATGGTACTGTTGGTGCAGTAGAAAAAGGCAATGTTCGCCTTGAAAAACGAGATGCACAAACGCAAGAAGCAATTCCAGGAGTTTCTTTTGGCTTATATAAAAAATCAGGAGATCAGCTCACTCTTCTTGATAATAAACAGACAAATAGTGAGGGAATAGTAGAGTTTGAACAAATTGGCATTGGAAATTTTGTCATTTTAGAGCTGAAATCGTCTACGCATGATCAAAAATCCTTAACAATCCAAAATGAACAAGGCCAATCCGTACCAGTTAAAGATTACAATGTTGATGGCTTAGATTATAAAGGATTTGAATTTTCGGTTACAGGCGATGAAAGTGCAGGCTTGAAATATATCGGGGAGAATCAAAAGAAGATTGCTACTGCAAGTTTTACCGTAGATAAGCGGCTTACAGGGCGAAATCTTTTAGCCAATGAGTTTCAATTTGAGTTGCGCGATAGCGAAGGCAAACTACTTCAAACAAAAACAAATGACAGTGATGGAAATATCTATTTTGATGCACTATCTTATGAAAAAGCGGGTACGTATGATTACACCATTACCGAAGTAAAAGGTAGCGATGCCACAATTACGTATGATAAAAAAGTTATAAAAGCCAAAGTAACAGTGAGTGATGAATCCGGACAATTAGTGGCCAAAACTGCGTATGAAGGAAATACAACATTTGAAAATACGTATACGCCAAAATCTGGTAGTGTTGTTTTAACAGCTCAGAAGAAACTAAATGGAAGAGCTTTGAACAATGGGGAATTTACGTTTGAGTTACGCGATAGCGAAGGCAAACTGCTTCAAACAAAAACAAATGACAGTAATGGAAATATCTACTTTGATGCACTATCTTATGAAAAAGCGGGTACGTATGATTACACCATTACCGAAGTAAAAGGTAGCGATGCCACAATTACGTATGATAAAAAAGTTATAAAAGCCAAAGTAACAGTGAGTGATGAATCCGGACAATTAGTGGCCAAAACTGCGTATGAAGGAGATACAACATTTGAAAATACGTATACGCCAAAATCTGGTAGTATCGTTTTAACAGCTCAGAAGAAATTAAATGGCCGGACGTTAAAAAATGGGGAATTCACGTTTGAGTTGCGCGATAGCGAAGGCAAACTACTTCAAACAAAAACAAATGACAGTAATGGGAACGTCTACTTTGATGCGTTGTCTTATGAAAAAGCGGGCACGTATGATTACACCATTACTGAAGTAAAAGGTACCGACGCTACAATTACGTATGATAAAAAAATCGTAAAAGCCAAAGTAGCGGTGAGTGATGAATCCGGACAATTAGTAGCCAAAACTACGTATGAAGGAGATACAACATTTGAAAATACGTATACGCCAAAATCTGGTAGTGTCGTTTTAACAGCTCAGAAGAAACTAAATGGAAGAGCTTTGAACAATGGAGAATTTACGTTTGAGTTACGTGATAGCGAAGGCAAACTGCTTCAAACAAAAACAAATGACAGTAATGGGAACGTCTACTTTGATGCACTATCTTATGAAAAAGCGGGCACGTATGATTACACCATTACCGAAGTAAAAGGTACCGACGCTACAATTACGTATGATAAAAAAGTTATAAAAGCCAAAGTAACGGTGAGTGATGAATCTGGACAATTAGTGGCCAAAACTACGTATGAAGGAGATACAACATTTGAAAATACGTATACGCCAAAAACTGGTAGTGTCGTTTTAACAGCTCAGAAGAAATTAAATGGAAGAGCTTTGAACAATGGGGAATTCACGTTTGAGTTGCGTGATAGCGAAGGCAAACTGCTTCAAACAAAAACAAATGACAGTGATGGGAATATCTATTTTGATGCGTTGTCTTATGAAAAAGCGGGCACGTATGATTACACCATTACCGAAGTAAAAGGTAGCGATGCCACAATTACGTATGATAATACCAAGTACAACGCTCAGGTAAACGTGACAGATAATAATGGAAAATTGACGGCAACTTCTTTGTATGAGAAACAACCAATATTTAGAAATACTTACACACCAAGGAAAGTAATAAATAAGGAAAACCCACAAACGAAAAAATATCCAAGAACTGGAAGTAGTCAGTCTTCTTGGTGGATCGTAACAGGAGGGTGGATCTTATTTGGTGTTATTAGTATTTTTCTTTATCGCTTTACTAAAAAACAGCAGTAACTTAGCGAGAAGATAAAATTTTGAAAGTTAATTATTTCAAAAATTGCCAGTAATTAGAAAATTATTTGGCGTAAATGTAAAAATTACCTTAGGAGATGCGACAAAATTTTATTGCATCTCCTTTTTTACATATAAACGGTGTTAAAGAAGCAACGTCTTTTTAAAGTAGCTGAAATTTCGTCAAAAGGTGAACAACAATTTTTTTAAAGTTTTGTCATACTGCTTGAAGCTAACTGCTCTATTTGTAACCTCTTTACAATAAAGAGCTGATGCCAGTTTTATAAAAGGGAAGTTCATGCCGTTTTTAGCCAAATAAAAATAAGAAGTAATAAAAGGAGTTTTACTGTAGTCAAAATTTTCTTTCTTTTGTACACTTTTAATTAAGTAGGAATGAAAATTTTTGATAACTGTAAAATGTATCCGTTTTACTTTTTGTTAGGCTTCTATTTTGCTTTAAGGAAAGGACTTTTTATGTTAATTGGCATTATTTATTTTTTAGTCATTGTATTGGCAAATACAATTGGGGCAATTTCGGGTATGGGTGGAGGCGTAATCATCAAACCTGTTTTGGATTTGCTGGCAAAAGATTCTGTGGCGGCCATCTCCTTTTACTCCACAGTAGCAGTTTTTACGATGTCTTTGGTTTCGACTTGGCGCCAAGTAAAAAATGGTATTTCACTTAATTGGCGCTTGGTGGCTTTTATTTCAGCCGGCTCAATTTTAGGGGGTGTTGGTGGAAATGTAGTTTTTGAAGGACTGCTTTTATTTTTAGCCGATGAAAGCTTGGTGCAACTAATTCAAATCACATTGACTATTGTAACCCTCATATTTGCCCTTTTATATTCTCGCTTTGATTGGAAAAACTATCATTTTGACTCTTTGATTAGTTATTTTTTATCAGGGCTGGTCTTGGGCTTTTTGGCTAGCTTACTTGGTATCGGTGGCGGACCCATTAATGTGTCGTTATTGATGTTACTGTTTTCGTTTCCGATCAAAGAAGCGACAATTTATTCGATAGCGACTATCTTTTTCTCGCAATTGGCTAAAATTGTCACCATTGCATTTGGCACGGGCTTTGGACGCTATGATTTAACGATGTTGTTTTTTGTCGTTCCGGCGGCTATTTTAGGCGGGCTTTTGGGTAGTCAGTTCAATCATTTGCTTGCGTCCAAAAAAGTGACTTTGGTATTTCAAGCTGTAATTGTTCTCGTGTTATTAATTAATTTTTATAATGGTTGGCAAATATTGGCAAAATAAATTAATAGTGATAGAAAAGATACAGGTGCAAAGCAGAAATTGTCAGTTATTTGACTAAAAAATAGTGCACTTGTCGTAAGTGATGATAATAGTATTTATTCAAATTTTTGTGCTAAGTGAGATTGTTAGAATGTGTTTAAGAATAAATGTTTATGGAATAAAGCCTATGTATTGCTCTTTAGAATCGTTTTTAGGATTGATTCTAGAGAGCTTTTTTGTGTTATTAATTGTAACTAAAGGGATAGAAAACGAGTTTTTTTCGGTGTCTAGCAAAATGAACTAACTCTCTACGGTAATAAGCCAAAATCGTAAGAAATTAAAGAGACAATTTATTCCGATTTCGTCTTATTACTTGAGAGCTAAACGAGTTCCTTTTGCTTTTCTTATAATCCAGCTTCACGAACGAACTCTTAGCGACATTAAGTCGAAATTATAAGAAATTTGAGGAACAATTTAATATAATTCCGCCTTAATGCTAAAGAGTTGAGCACGTTCATTTAGCTTTTCTTATTTACCGTTTTAAATCTAAAAAGAGAGTAGGTGCTTGTTCGGGATTTTCACTATCGGAAATGAAGTATTGAATTTCAGCAAAGGCACCGCCTGAAGCGCGTTTGTGGCCCCCACCGTTAAAATAACGTGCAGCTAGAACGGAAAGATCGATATCGTCGTTATTGGTACGTAATGAAACGCCTTTACCATTTAAAACAAAACTAAAATCGACTTCTTTTTTGGTTTCAGGATGTTCTAAGCGTGCTAAGGCATTGCCTAAAACAGAGGTATATTGTTCTCCAAAAGAATAGGCAAAAGTTTTGCCATCAAGAATACCAAATTGCGCTTTTAAAGTTTTGCGACGTACATAATCTTCTTCTTTTTCTTTTAAGGCAGCGATGATTTCAGCATAGTCCTTTAGTAATGGCAGACCGGCTGACATAACACTTCCCATAAGTTCAATGCGTTTATCCCAACTATAAAAATAGAAAAGATTGTTAAATTCAGCGGCAGATTCTTTGTACGCTGCATTGGGATTTAATTGCCAATCCCAGCAATCATAACAACGGATAATATCGGCGACATTGGCCAAACGTTGCCATTTTTCATCTTCAAATAATTCTGTCGGCATTTTTCCTACTAAGATTTTAAATAAAACGCTGGTGGCGGAATGTTTTAGTTCTGTCGCTTCATCGCTCACGATAATGGAGGCGTTGTGAGGATAAATTTCGTTGACATGAACGGATGTGACATGGTGGTCAAAGATGTGCCATGTGATTTCATTATCTTTACAATAGGCTGAAAGTTGTGAAATCACCTCATCAGAAGGACAAATATCTGTAATATAAAGTTCTGTCACAGCTTCTTCATTGGTTTGGATGAAATTTAAAATGTGTTTATCAATGGTGCCGTCAGCTCCTGGTTCAGAGTAGCCTACAGGAAGGTAATTTTCGGCTACGTAGCCTTTTTGCTCTTGCAAAAGTGCTTGTAATAATAAAGCCGAGCCCACACCATCTAAGTCAGTGTGAGAAAATTGTTTGATTAAAGTTTTTTTGTTTTCCATTTTGTTGCCTACTTTCTAATTGCTAGTAGCGGAGAAATTCTTGAATAGACAAAATTGGCTGAAAAGATCGTCACAGTCACAAAAAACGCTGTAGTTACTGTACTACCTAATTTATAGTCGCCTTTTGTTTTTGACCAAGGTGAAATCTGCTACTAATTTTTCCTAGGTATCAACGTAATACTACACCATTGCGTCTGGTTTTGATAGCAAGAAAGAATTCACATAAAAGAATGTCTATCATTTTTTATACTAATCTATAATTTTGCTTAGGTTAATAAAATGTAATTAAATTTTAATGAAAAAGATAGGTTTACAACTTTCATAATAGCGGTTACAATCAACTTGTACATGGTTGTCTATAGTTGTCCATAGTCGTGTACAAAAATAGTGGAGGTGGTTTGTTTGGTTATCAATAGAGATTCGTCTAAACCCATTTACCTTCAAGTCGCAGATTTTCTGAGAAATAACATTTATTCTGAAGAATGGGGAAGGGGAGAAAAAATACCGTCAGAAAATCAGATTATGAAGGATTTGGATGTTAGTCGTGGGACTGTTAAAAAAGCGGTGAACTTAATTGTAGAAGAAGGTCTTTTACAGCAAATTCAAGGTA
This sequence comes from Enterococcus sp. DIV0755b, assembly GCF_051713765.1. NCBI lineage: Bacteria > Bacillati > Bacillota > Bacilli > Lactobacillales > Enterococcaceae > Enterococcus > Enterococcus sp. DIV0755b. The sequence goes on from NZ_JBIOQN010000001.1 coordinate 643,120, forward strand.
AAGGGACTTATGTAACCGATGGAAGTATTAGCTATCCACTCGGAAGTGGTTTACTGTCATTTGCAGAATCGCTAGAATCTCAAAAGTTAACTTACGAAACAAAAGTCCTTACTATTGAATTTCGAAAAGCAAATAAAGAGATCGCGACAAGGTTAAGACTTCAAGAAGGAGAAGAGTATTTGTTCATTGAACGGATTCGATTTGTAGAAGGCGAAAAAGTTATGCTAATTGAAAACCGTTTGAATTCTAAGCTATGCCCAGGTTTAGAAACGCATGACTTTAATAAAGAAAGCCTCTTTAAAGCGATTGAAGAAACTAGTGGTAAAAGGATTCAATATTCTGAAAGTCGATATGCAGCTCGTGTGGTCGGGGAAAATCGCGCTCAAATTTTAGAAGTTCCTGAAGATTCACCGGTTTTACATCTTGAGCAGCTTGTTTATTTAGAAAAAGGAATCCCAATCGAGTTCGGTAATGTATGGCTGAAAGCAAATAAATACTACCTTGGAACGATTCTCCAACGGGAGGAAATGTAATGCCATTAGTAAACGGACATGTCTTATTGGACATTATCAAAGAAAGAAAAGTGATTGCTGGTGCATTTAATACAACGAATTTAGAAACGACAGTAGGAATTTTGGAAGCAGTAGAAAAAAGTGGTATTCCAACTTTTATACAAGTTGCGCCTACTAATATCACTTTAGCTGGTTATGATTATTTGGTGGATATGGTAGCTCGTTATGCAGAAAATATGGATACTCCTATAGCGCTACATTTGGATCATGGTAAAAAATTTGAAGATGTCAAAAAGGCAATTCGTGCAGGATTCACCTCGGTAATGATTGATGGCGCTGCTTTTGATTTTGAGGAAAATATCGCATTTACGAAAAAGGCAGTTGATTTTGCTAAAGCCTATGGTATTCCTGTTGAAGCAGAGTTAGGTGCAATCTTAGGTAAAGAAGATGATCATGTAAGTGAATCTGATGCAAAAACAGATCCATTACAAGTAAAAGAATTTGTCGAACGTACGGGTTGTGACATGTTAGCGGTATCTGTTGGCAATGTTCATGGTTTGGAAGATGAACCAAATATTGATTTTGAATTGTTAGAAGAGATTTGTGAACTTTCACCTGTTCCTTTAGTCATTCACGGCGGCTCAGGTATTCCTGATGAACATATTCAACGAATGGTTGAGCATAATGTAGCGAAAGTAAATATTGCAAGTGATTTACGTCAGAGTTACATCCGCTCAGTAGGTATATCGTATAATCAGAACAATAACGAAGCTAATTTGATTCGTGTATTAGAAGAAGCAGAAAAAGCAGTGTGTGAAACGGTATACCAAAAAATACTAAATATGAATAGCGTGGTGGCAAGAGTATGAATAGTGAATTAACAGATATGGAAAATATCTTTGTTAATTTAGATGTCGGTTCATTTGATGAATTAATTCAAAATATCGCACAACCATTATACAAGAGTAATGATGTGACAGAAGAATTTGCAGAGCAAGTTGTTTTGCGGGAACAACATTTTCCTACTGGGTTGCCGACTGAACCTTTTGGAGTTGCAATACCGCATACAGATGCTAAATATGTTAATCATAATAAGGTCACAATAGCAACTTTAAAAAATCCAATTCAAATGGAAGTAATGGGTGGAATGGATGATAGTAAAATTGATACATCCATTATATTTTTACTAGCGCTTGGACAATCGAATAAGCAGCTTAATATTTTACAAAAATTAATGAAAGTATTACCAGATGAAGACTTATTATACAGAATTAAAACTGGTACCACTGAAGAAATTTATCAAATAGCTAAAAATGAAATCGGTTTATAAATTAGGAGGATAAAATAATGGCGAAGAATTTATTATTTGTTTGTGCAACTGGTATTGCGACTTCAACAGCAGTGACGGAAAAAGTAATGGAGTTTTTAAAAGATAAAGGTGTGAATGATGTCAACTATTCCCAAACAAATGTAGCATCTGTTCAATCAAATTCAGAAGACGCAGATTTAATTGTATCTACAACTAAAATTCCATACGAATTGGCAACTCCTGTTATTAATGGTCTATCTCTAATTACGGGTGTTGGAGAAGAGAAGGTACTAAATAGTATTTATGACAAACTAACAGAAGGGGAGTAAGTCAATGGAGAATATCTCAAAAACACTTTTAGATGCTGTACAATTTGTATTAGGTTTAGGACCAACAGTTATGTTGCCACTAATTTTATTCGTGTTAGCACTATTTTTCAAAATTAAACCAGCAAAAGCATTGCGTTCTTCACTTGTAGTGGGGATTGGTTTTGTAGGTATTTATGCTATTTTCGATATACTTACAAATAATGTAGGACCTGCAGCACAAGCAATGGTAGAACAAACAGGTATTAATCTCCCAGTAGTTGACTTAGGTTGGCCGCCATTATCAGCTATTACTTGGGGATCACCGATTGCACCGTTTGTAATTCCAATGACAATGTTAATCAACATTATCATGTTAGCTATCAATCAAACCCGAACAGTTGATGTTGATATGTGGAATTACTGGCACTTCGCACTAGCAGGTACCTTGGTGTATTATAGCACAGGTAGCTTCTGGTTGGGAATGTTAGCGTCTGCAGTGATTGCAATAATTGTTTTTAAAGTTGCTGATTGGGCTGCTCCAATGGGAGAAGAATATTTTGGTTTAGAGGGTATCTCATTACCAACTGTTTCCTCTATTACGTTTTTTCCAATTGGTCTTTTAGGAAATAAAATTATTGATAAAATTCCAGGAATTAACAAGATTAATATCAATCCTGCAAGTATTCAAAAGCGATTTGGTATTTTCGGCGAGCCAATGATGGTAGGAACTATTTTAGGATTATTACTAGGTATTGTTGCTGGGTACGATTTAAAAGGTATCTTGAACATGGGTATCAGTATTGGTGCGGTAATGTTTATCTTGCCACGTATGGTACGTATTTTAATGGAAGGGTTGTTACCTTTATCAGAAGCAATCAAAAAATTCTTAAACCAACGTTATCCTGACCGTGACGACTTATACATTGGGTTAGATATTGCGGTTGCTGTGGGGAATCCGGCTATCATTTCTACTGCACTATTGCTAACACCAATTGCCGTTATTTTAGCGTTTATTCTACCTGGTAATACTGTGTTGCCACTAGGAGATTTGGCAAATCTTGCTGTAATGGCATCTATGGTGGTATTGGCTTGTAAAGGAAATGTATTTCGGGCAGTATTGATTGCTATTCCAATTATGATTGGTGATCTTTATATTGCGTCTTCTGTGGCACCATTTATTACTGGTATGGCAAAAGATGTTAACTTTAGTTTTCCAGAGGGATCTTCTGGGTTAGTATCAAGTTTCTTGGATGGTGGCAATCCATTGCGTTATTGGTTGCTACAGATTTTTAATGGAAATATTATTGCGATTACTTTAATACCTATTATTGCTATTGTAATTTTCTGGATTTATAAAGTAACTTATAAGCAAACGCACTTAATTCCTGAGGATACTCCTACAGAAGGTGTGTTAAAACATGAATAGAAAAAAAGCTATCACAATTGATATCGGCACAACCAATTCCAAAGTCTCTCTTTTTAAAAGAGAGACTGGAGAATTGATTTGTCGCGAAATTTTCAAAACACCTAAAGTGCACGACGATTATGGTATTTTATTTGATTTTGATACAATTTATAAAAGAATTATAATGATTTTAGAAGATTATTTTCTGACTTTCAATCAAGATATTGATTCAATTAACATTTCTAGCGTTGGAGAAGCAGGTGTGTTAATTGATAAAACTGGGAAAATCGTCACACCTATGATAGCTTGGTTTGATAAACGAGCTGAAAAGTATGTGGCTATGTTGAATGAAAACCAGAAAGAAAAAATTTATAGTATTACTGGTTTACCTGCTCATTCAAATTATAGTATTCCTAAAATTAGCTGGTTGTTTGATCACTATGAATTAACGAACTATCCTTATACTTGGTTAAATTTACCAGATTTACTTGCTTATAAATTAACTGGAACTGTTAAAACTGAATTTTCAATGGCAAGTCGAACAATGGCATTAGATTTGAAAAACAAAATATGGTCAGAAGAAATTTTAGATATCTTTAACCTTACGGGAAAAGTAACATTTCCGGATATTCAATCATCGGGAGAAATTGTCGGTTATATAACCGCAAGCCTAGGAGACTTATTTAAACAAAATCAAAATATAACTGTTAGAATTGCAGGGCATGATCATATGGTGGGGGCCTTGAGTATGAATTTGTCTGAAAATAAAATGCTCAATTCGACAGGTACTACAGAAGGTCTGTTGACAATAAATTCTCACTTGGTAGGTTTTAACAAGAACTTTTCCAATTCACTTTCAATGGGAATATTTACAAACTCGTCTTATTACACTTTATTTTCTTCAATGCCAACTGGTGGTAATGCTTTTGATTGGTATAAAAAACTGTTTAATTTAAGCCAAGAAGATTTTTTAAAGGATTGTGAAATTCTAAATGAAGAATACCTTTTAGGAAAAAGAAAATTATCAGAAGAATTACTTTTTGTTCCGCATTTAAACGGTTCTGGAGCTCCTTATAAATTTGGGGCTTCACAGGCAATCTTTTACGGAATGAAACAAACTACAGAGCGAAGAGACATTCTTTTTGGTGTTCTTTTGGGCCTTTGTATGGAGATGAAATTGACCGCAAGTTGCTTTAATATGCAAGTCATAGATTGTATATTGGCAATTGGACCTGTCATAAAAAATCCACTTTGGCTGCAGATGAAGGCCGATGCGCTGAACTTAAATATTGAAGCGGTTGAGGTAGAAGAGGCTGTTTCCTTTGGTGCATTAAAAGCAGCATATGCAGACTTCAATCGTTTTTGTGATTATAAAATTATTAAGCCAATCGAACAGAATGTTAGAGACTTTAATACTCAATTTTTAAAATATCAAGATTTGTATGACTATAAAAAAGATATATTAGAAAATAATTATTTATATAAACTAAAATCGAAAAATCAGAAATTAGATAATGATTGTTTTGTTGAGGAAGTTTCTTAAATTAAAGAGCTTTCTACTGCAAAAACTGCCTGAACTTTCTACCACCTCTTAAAAGTTAGACTAAAAATCTAGCTTATGAGAGGATGGTTAAAAGGCGGGCTTTTTTTCTGCCCTTCATGCGTATCTTTCGAGTTATTTATCCCCCTAAGCTACAATGATAATAGGAAAAATACTGTTGGTTAAAAATTGTTGTGGCAATTTTTAGTAGCAGAAAGGTGGGAATTAATGGACGCGTTATACCAAACATTTATCGAACGAAAAAGTGAGTTGTTTTCAGCATTAATTGAACATATTAGTATTTCGTTAATAGCGTTACTATTTGCGATGTTAATTGCGATACCATTAGCTATTTGGTTGGTTAAGTATAAAAAATTAGCAGAAATTATGTTACAAATTACCGGTGTGTTACAAACAATACCTTCGTTGGCACTTTTAGGATTGTTGATTCCTTTAGTAGGGATCGGGACTGTACCGGCTATTATTGCATTGGTTATTTACGCTTTGTTGCCGATTTTTCAAAGTACCTATATCGGGTTAAGTGAGATTGATCCATCCCTAGAAGAGGCGGCGGATGCTTTTGGTATGAGCCGTTTTCGCAAATTGCGCAAAGTGGAGTTGCCGCTTGCACTTCCGGTGATTATTTCAGGAATTCGCACGGCTTTAGTTTTAATTATTGGTACGGCTACATTGGCAGCATTAATTGGTGCTGGTGGGTTAGGAACATTTATCTTATTGGGAATTGACCGCAATGATACTAGTTTAATTGTAATTGGCGCAGTCAGCTCAGCCTTATTGGCCATTATTTTTAGTACGGCGATTCGGTTATTACAAAAAGTGCGGCCGCGGGTTATTTTAGCAAGTTTAGCGACTCTTTTTCTGATGATTGGCGGTATTGGCTTAGCGCAATCTTCTTTTTTCCAACCGGAAACGGTGACGATTGCCGGAAAATTAGGCGCAGAGCCAGAAATTTTAATCAATATGTACAAAGAATTGATTGAAAACGACAGTGATGTAAAGGTGGAATTAAAACCGAATTTTGGTAAAACAACATTTCTATTTAGCGCCTTGAAAAATGACCAAATTGATATTTATCCTGAATTTACGGGGACCGTTTTGGAATCATTGGTTAAAGTGCCTAAAGCAGATGAAGGGCAACATTCAGCGGCAAAAACGTATACGTTAGCGAAAGATTTGCTGGCAAAGCAAGAACAGTTAGCCTTTTTACCGCCAATGGAATATCAAAATACGTATGCCTTGGCGGTGAAAAAAACATTTGCCAAAGAACATGACTTAAAGACAATCAGTGACTTGAAAAAAATTGAAAATCAAGTGCACGCCGGTTTTACTTTAGAATTTAACGATCGTAGTGATGGCAATAAGGGGTTGAAAAAAGTATATGGCTTGAATTTGAAAGTCAGTCAAATGGAACCGGCCTTACGCTATACCGCGATTAATAATGGGGATGTCAATGTGATTGATGCCTATTCTACCGACAGTGAAATCAAGCAATATGATTTAATGACCTTAGCAGACGATCAACACCTGTTTCCGCCTTATCAAGGGGCGCCTTTAATGCGACAAGATTTTGCTAACAAACATCCGCAAATTGTGAAAAGTTTAAATCAGTTGCAAGGTCAAATCACTGAAACTGAAATGGTGACAATGAACTATGCCGTGAACGTCGAAGGTAAAAAACCGGCCGCAGTTGCCCGTGAATATCTACAGCAAAAAGGGCTTTTAGGAGGTGAGGACAAATGAGTGATTTAGTCGTTTTTGATCATGTTGGTAAAAAGTTTGGCGCAAGTACAGCCCTAGAAGATGTCTCTTTTAGCATCAAAACAGGTGAAATTTTTGTCCTCGTCGGCTCTTCTGGCAGTGGTAAAACCACTTCTTTGAAAATGATAAATGCTTTACATGTTCCCACGAGTGGTGACATCTATTTTAAAGATAAAAAAATTAAAGATTACGATACGCAAAAATTGCGCTGGCAAATTGGCTATGTCTTACAACAAATTGCACTTTTTCCGAATATGACTGTCTTGGAGAATATTGAAATTATTCCAGAAATGTTAGGGTGGAGCAAAGAAAAACGCAAACAGCGGGCTTTTGAATTATTAAAAGCGGTGGAATTAGAGCCAGAAGTTTATGCCAATCGTATGCCTAGTGAGTTATCAGGTGGTGAGCAACAGCGGGTTGGAATATTGCGGGCACTGGCGGCAAAACCGGATGTCATTTTAATGGATGAGCCTTTTAGCGCCCTTGACCCCATTTCAAAAGAGCAGTTACAAAATCTAGTATTAAGTTTACATCAGGATTTGAAAAATACGATTGTTTTTGTTACCCACGATATGAAAGAAGCGATGAAATTAGGCGATCGCATTGCGGTAATGAAAGAAGGACGTCTCATTCAATGTGATACGCCAGCAGAAATTGCCGCACATCCTGAAAATGATTTTGTGGCAGAGTTCTTTAAAGGGGCGGACATTACGTGGCAGCCGCTACAAGTTAGCTTAACAGAAGTTTTAGCAGCCGGTTTTTATACGGAAGATACATCTTCTGATTATCCGCCAATGGATTTACGTATGACCGTGGGGGAAAGTTTGCCACTACTAGCAAAAAATAACTTTCGCATAGCTACGAATAAAATTTTAACCGCATCAAATTTATTAAGTTTTTTAGCCGATAATCAATCATAAAGACAATGGAGGGAATAAAATGGAACATTTTGATGTAGCAATTATAGGGGCCGGACCAGCCTGTTTGTCACTGGCGTATGATTTAAAAGCAGCGGGTAAAACTGTCGCCGTTGTGGAAGAAAATTTGTTTGGCGGTACTTGTCCTAATGCCGGCTGTGATCCAAAGAAAATTTTATTTGCCGCTGAACAAGCTCGCAGTCAAGTTGCTCAACTAATCGGCAAAGGGTTTGCCAAAAACAGTCTGCCGTCGGTAATCTGGTCAGATTTAATGGCTTATAAAAAAACATATACTGATCCTGTTTCAAAAGAACAAATTGCCGGTTTTGACGCCAGTGGTATCAAACATTTCCACGGCCATGGTCAGCTAATTTCTGCAAATGAAGTTGCTGTTACTGTTCAGCAGGAAAATGTCTTGGATAATGATACTCAGTCCATGGTAGAAAAAAAGCAGTGTTTTACGGCTGAGCAAATTGTGTTAGCCACAGGACAGCGAGCCCGCCTGTTAGATATTCCTGGCAAAGAGCATTTTTTAACCAGTACGGACTTTTTAGCACTGGAAAAATTACCAGCTAAAATGATTTTTCTTGGTGCAGGTTACATCAGCTTTGAATTGGCGGCAATTGCCAATGCTTGTGGCGCTGAAGTGACTATTTTACATCATAATGACACGCCATTGCGGGGCTTTGATCAAGATTTAGCGCAACATTTGGTTAAAGAACTGGAAAAAAGTGGTATTACGTTTATTTTTAATGAAAATATTCAAAGTGTAAAAAAAGATGACGGAGAGCTTCTTGTCACTACTGATAAAAAAAGCTATGAAACCAATAGTGTTGTTTGTGCTACTGGCCGGATTGCCAATGTTGAAAACTTGGGTCTAGAAGAACTTGGTATTGAAGCTAGCGGACGGGGGATTACAGTGGACGACCACTTACAAACGAGTCAAAAAAATATTTATGCCATGGGGGACTGTGTGGCAAAAAAACAACCAAAAATGACGCCGGTGGCCAGTTTTGAAGGCCGTTATTTGAAGCAACTATTATTAGAGGAAACAGCTGAAAAAATCAACTATCCTGAGGTACCGACTTCTGTTTTCACCTTACCAACACTAGCTCAAGTTGGCGTAAGTAGTAGTACAGCTGAAAAAGATCCCGCTAACTACAAAGTCGAGTGGTTTGATATGAGTAAATGGTATAACTATTTTCGTACCAACGATCCGGTGGCTTTTGCAAAAATTATTTATAACAAAGACAGTGGTGAGATTGTCGGTGCTGCCACTTTAAATCAAAAAGCGGACGAATGGATTAACTTGATGACGTTGATTATTAATTTAGGAATCAAAAAAGAGCAGTTACAAAGTATCATTATGGCGTATCCTTCTGTCGGAAGCGATTTGCAGTATTACTATTAGAAAGTAAATTAAAGCGTGTCCGTACTGTAAGTTTGGGCGCGCTTTTTTAGCATTAAGGGAAGAAGCGGAATTTTGCAAAAGAGGAACACATTTACGCCGCTTTTTTCTTTAATTTTAAAAATCGTTATTTTATCTCCTGGTTTTTTCGAAAATTTTCAAAGTGAGATCGCTATATGGTAAAATAACAAAGTAGATAGGCTGAAAAGTGAAAACTTCTCTGTTTCAACGATTTTGTAAAATTTGACAGAGAAAATTTAGGGGGTTAAGCCATGTTTCAAATCGTAACGGATTCTTGTTGTGACATCCCATTTCAATTTCTAGATGAAGCAGGCATCGCATTTATACCGATGTTGGTGGAGATTAACGGTCAGGAGTACAAGGATGATTTAGGGAAAACATTTGACGTTGATTTCTTTTATGAAGCGTTAAAAGATAAACAAATGCCCACGACTTCTCAAATTAATGTGGGGCGTTATTTGGAGTTTTTTGAACCCTATGCACAAAAAGGGATTCCTGTTATTTATTTATCTTTTTCTTCAGGATTGAGTGGTTCTTATAACAGTGCTTTACAGGCAGTAGCAGTCCTAAAAGAAGATTATCCCCAAGCAGAAGTTGCAGTGGTGGATACTTTAGCGGCTAGTCTTGGTCAAGGCCTATTAGTTTTAGGGGCAAAAAAACAACAAGCTGCCGGCAAGAGTTTCACAGAAGTAATCGCTTGGGTTGAAGAACAAAAAATGTTATTGCAATCATGGGTAACAGTCGATGATTTAAAACATTTGGAACGTGGTGGCCGTATTTCAAAATCAGAAGCGGCTTTAGGTGGTTTATTAAAAGTCAAACCGATTATTCATGTCGATAAAAATGGTAAATTACAAAATGTTGATAAAGTGCGGGGGCGCAATAAGTCGCTGCAAAAGATCGTTGATGAAACATTGGCGCATCTGACTTCACGGCAAGAACAAATTGTTTATATTGCTTATTCTGGTGATGTGGCGGCAGCAGAAACAGTTTTAGCGGCCATTACCGCCGAAGTTGACATTGAAGATGTGGCATGTTTGCCATTAGGCCCAACTATTTCTGCCCATACTGGGTTAGGGTGTGTGGCGATCTTCACTTTTGGTAAAAATCGGAACGAAGAAGTATTTTAATTTAAACTTTAGTCTGAAAAACCAGACTAGAGTTTTTTTGTAAATAAATGATCTGATAAAATTAAAAGCAGTGATTTACATTAAAAGAAAAGAGGAAGATCCATGCGTGTAGTAATTGTAGGGGGATCTTTTGCTGGTGTGCAAGCAGCTTTAGATATTAAACAGGCAGATCCGAATGCAGAAGTTATTGTGATTGAAAAACAGGCAGAATTAGGCTTTGTACCAGCCAGTCTGACACTGATTTTACAAAATAGGGCCGCTTCAGTGGATGACTTGCGTTGGGTGACACAACAGAAATTGGAAAATAAAGGCATTCAAGTGTATACAAAAGTGGCGTGTACGGGTCTTTTGGCAGATGATCAAATTGGCCTGTCGACAGGAGATAAGTTAACTTTTGATCGTTTGATTATTGCGACTGGTTCCCAGCAGTCTTTCCAACAAGCGCCAAAAAAAACGACTAAAATTAAAACTTGTAAAACCCCGCAAGATGTAACGGAAATTTTAACGCAATTAAAAACGGCGACAACTGTGGCGATAATTGGTGGTGGACCAGTGGGGATTGAGCTGGCAGCTGCGATTGTAGATGTTAGCCCGCACGTTCATTTATTTGAAAGTGAACCGCATGTAATGAACCACTATTTTGATTTAGAAATGATTCAGCCACTAGAAGATGCAATCAAAAATTCTGCTGTCACGCTTCATAAAGAAACGTTTATTGACGCAATGGAAGAAACCAAAGAAGAGCAAGTCCGTCTTTATTTTAATGAAACCGATTTAGACGTCGATTTGGTTTTACTAGCTAACAGTACGAGACCAAATAATCAAATGTGGCAACCACTGGCGTGTCATGAGGATGGTACATTACAGGTAAATGATTATCTGCAAACGAGTAATCCCAACATTTATGCGATTGGGGATGCCATTAAAGTAAAATTCCGGCTAACAGGAGAGTCACTGTATTTATCACTAGTTAATAACGCGATTCGGACGGCTAAAATCGCCAGTCAAAATATTACTGGCAAAATGCAAAAGGATCCTGGGACAGTGCGGGTGAGTGGCAATCATTGGTTTGGTTATTTTGTCGGCAGTGTGGGGCTTTTAGAAAAAGAAGCGCTTTTGTATCAAAATGAAATTGAAAGCCAGCATTTTTACGTACGAAAATCGACGATTACAACCGAAAAAATCCACTTAAAAGTGATTTGGGATCGGGATACTAAAATTTTATTAGGGGCACAGTTGGTGGCACAAGTAGCGGATTTTGCTTTATTGGATCAATTGGCAACAGCGATTAGGCAACAACAAACCCTTGAGGAATTTCAGTTAAATGAAAGATTTTACCAACCGGCTTTTCGCTATCCTTTAGCTATATTTACACAGATAGAGGAGTGAGGCGATGCGAATTGAGCAACTATTGGAGAAAAATCAACAATTGCAAGTAGCAATTTTAAAAGCGCTTATTTTATCTGAAGGCGCCTTAGCGACGAACCAGCTGGCAAAAAATATTGGTATATCAAAAATCAGTTTGGAACAATACTTGCAAGATGTTACAGATCTTGGGGCAACAACCGGTTTTAATTTGACACGTAACGGGGCTATGGTCTATTTAACCATGAACAATACGACTACCTTAGAAGAGATTACGGCTTTATTAGTGAAAGATAGTTTGAAATTTCAATTATTAGCCTATATGTTAGAACAGCGGGAATTTACGATCCCCCAAATTTCTCAAGAATTTGCTACCAGCGAATCTTCTATTTTTCGTAAATTTCGGGAATTAAATGAAGTGCTGGCTGAATTTCAGCTGCGAATCAAAAACGGGCGCCTCCAAGGAGAAGAATCACAAATTCGTTATTTTTATTTTCAGCTTTATCTGTATTTTCCTATTTCGATGCGACCCCATTATTTGATTGAATCAGATCAAAATCAGCTGTTTTTGCGGGCGTTAGAACGAACACTCAAACTGACCCTTTCCCCTCAGGCCAAAAGTGAGGTTGCCTGTTGGTTAGGAATTACGTTAAAACGCATGTCAGCGAAGAAAAAACAGCAGACTAAAGTCAAAGAAAATTATCACCTTTTTAAAAATGATGCTCTTTTTGAACAAATTGAGCCGCTAATTCATTTATATAACAGTCGCAGTTCTTTTGAACGCAATCAATATGAACCGGTGTTGTTTTACAGCTTTTTGGTCTCTTTTCAAATTTTAGATGAGGAAACTTTTTATCATTATGAATTACAACGAAGTAAGAAGTTACCGCCTGCTCTTTTGGATATGTATATTAGAGAAATGATTTTGATTCACTATCGACCGCGTCGCCTGTCCATTCAGCAGGAAAAAGCAGTGGGCTATCAGCTATCTCAAATCAATAATCGCCTTTATTTTTTTCAAGGGTATTTACCCCGCTATGAGCCAGAACGCTTATTGCGGTTGCAAAAAGAAAAACTAGGGGTTGAACGGAGTCAAATATTGGCTGTTTTACAAAAAAACGTGTTAAGTTTTTTACCCGCTAAAAAAGCCGAAGATACTTTAGTTACCGAAGCTTTATTGACTATTTATGCGAGTATTTTGGCTATGATTGATTTTTATATCGCCAAAGAAGTCGTAGTCGGAATTGATTTTGAAGATTTACCGGCTTATCGGATTTCTTACTATTATGATTTGTTTTCAGAATTACGGCCGATTGCTGGAATTCGAGTGGAACATGCCAGTTACAAAACGGATTACGATTTAATTATTAGTACCCGCAAAGTAAGTGGCTATACGACTAAAATGCAATACTGTTTGTCAGAATTTGCATCGAGTTATGATTTGATGCAACTAAAAAAATTAATTGAGCAATTAAAAAAGGAAAAAAATTAGATGGTGTGGCAAAAGTCTTGTCACACCTCCTATTTCGAAATTAACGGTGTGGCAGAAGCAGTTTCTTTTGAAATAGGACAGAATTTCCCAAAATTTGAAAAACAATTTTCTGAAATTCCGTTTTATTTCTTGAAGCTGGACGCTTTTGTCATAACTTCTTTAAAAAAATTTTTTAACAGTAAAAACACTTGCGCTTACGCGATTTATTGTCAAAACTGCCATCATTTTATGAAAACGTTTAAATAATTGACGGTTTTCGCGGAAAAAAGCAAGGTAGGATAAAAACATAAAGAAAGCGATTGCAAATCGTGCGAGGAGGAACAATAGCATGGCGGAAAAAAAACAATATATTATGGCGATTGATCAAGGAACGACGAGTTCACGGGCAATTATTTATGATAAGTTTGGCCATCAAATCGCTAGTTCACAAAAAGAATTCACTCAGTATTTCCCGCAAGAAGGATGGGTCGAACACGACGCCAATGAAATTTGGAATTCAGTTCAATCCGTAATTGCCGGTGCATTTATTGATTCTGGTATTAAACCTACCCAAGTAGCCGGAATTGGAATTACCAATCAACGGGAAACGACAATTATTTGGGAAAAAGATACTGGCCGGCCGATTTATCACGCGGTCGTATGGCAATCACGGCAATCAGCCGACATCGCCGATCAATTAAAAGCAGATGGCTACGAAGAGATGATTCATCAAAAAACAGGTTTGGTCGTAGATGCTTACTTTTCAGCGACGAAAATTCGCTGGATTTTAGATCACGTTGAAGGTGCTCAAGAACGGGCGGAAAAAGGAGAATTACTTTTTGGAACGATTGATAGTTGGCTAGTTTGGAAACTAACCGATGGTGGCGCTCACGTTACAGATTATTCTAATGCTAGTCGCACTATGCTTTATAACATTCATGAACTGGCTTGGGATGAAGAAATTTTAGCGCTACTAAATATTCCTAAAGCACTTTTACCAAAAGTAACTTCCAATTCAGAAATTTATGGTTATACCCAAGGCTATCATTTCTTTGGCAGTGAAGCGCCAATTGCCGGTATGGCAGGGGATCAACAAGCAGCCCTATTTGGACAAATGGCCTTTGAAGCGGGGATGGTAAAAAATACTTACGGCACAGGTTCATTTATCGTCATGAATACAGGTGAAAAACCACAACTGTCAAAAAATAATTTATTAACCACAATCGGTTATGGCATTAACGGTAAAGTTTATTATGCCTTAGAAGGAAGTATTTTTGTCGCCGGCTCTTCCATTCAATGGCTACGGGATGGCTTAAAGATGTTAGAAAAAGCCAGTGATTCAGAAGATGCTGCCAAACGCTCTACTAGCCAAGATGAAGTCTATATCGTGCCAGCTTTTGTCGGACTAGGAGCTCCTTATTGGGATCAAAAAGCAAGAGGGGCAATGTTTGGTTTAACTAGAGGTACCACAAAAGAAGATATTATTAAAGCAACATTACAATCGATTGCTTACCAAGTGCGGGATATTATCGATACGATGCAAGAAGACACTGGTATTAGCATTCCCGTTTTAAAAGTTGATGGTGGTGCAGCTAATAATGAATACTTAATGCAATTTCAGTCTGATATTTTAAACGTACCAATTCAACGGGCGGCAAATCTCGAAACTACCGCTTTAGGTGCAGCCTTTTTAGCTGGTTTAGCCGTGGGGTACTGGAAAGATATGGATGAAATTCGCGAGTTTTACGAAGCTGGCAAGATCTTTGAAGCAGAGATGGATCCACAACGACGCCAAAAATTATATGATGGTTGGAAAAAAGCTGTAAAAGCGACCCAAGCATTTGAATAAGAGCTAGGAGTGAAAAAGATGGCATTTTCTAAAACAACACGCACAAAAAGTATTGCAGCACTTAAAAATGAAGAAATGGATTTATTAATTATTGGCGGTGGGATCACCGGTGCTGGGGTAGCGATTCAAGCTGCCGCAGCGGGCATGAAAACTGGCTTAATTGAAATGCAAGACTTTGCAGAAGGAACGTCTTCTCGTTCCACTAAATTAGTTCACGGTGGTATTCGCTACTTGAAAAACTTTGATGTCGAAGTAGTGGCAGATACAGTGACAGAGCGAGCTGTCGTCCAAAATATTGCGCCTCATATCCCTAAACCAGATCCGATGTTGCTACCAATTTATAACGATGAAGGTCCAACGACTTTTAGTATGTTTTCAGTTAAAGTTGCAATGGATATTTACGACCAATTAGCCCATGTCAAAGGTACGAAATATGAAAATTACACGTTAACACCAGAAGAAGTATTAAAACGTGAACCGTTTATTAAAAAGGAAGGGCTTCAAGGTGCCGGTGTTTATTTAGATTTTCGCAATAACGACGCCCGACTTGTGATTGAAAATATCAAACAAGCCGCCGCAGACGGTGGCCACATGGTCAGCAAAATGAAAGCTGTCGGATTTATTTATAAAGACGATCAAATTGTCGGCGTTAAAGCGCGAGATCTTTTAACGGATGAAACAATTGAAATTAAGGCTAAATTAGTAATTAATACCAGTGGACCATGGGTGGATAAAGTACGGAACATGAACTTTACTAAGCCGGTTGTTCCCAAAATGCGGCCAACCAAAGGGGTACATTTAGTCGTAGACGCAAAAAAATTACCAGTACCGCAACCAACTTATTTTGATACAGCTTTAAATGACGGTCGCATGGTTTTTGCCATTCCGCGGGAAAGTAAAACGTATTTTGGGACAACTGATACCGACTACAAAGGTGATTACGTTGATCCTAAGGTAACCAAAGAAGATGTGGACTATTTACTAACGGTCATTAATCATCGTTATCCAGAAGCAAAAATTACCATTGACGATATTGAAAGCAGTTGGGCAGGATTGCGACCACTATTAATCGGCAATGCCGGTTCAGATTATAACGGTGGTGATAATGGCAACATTTCTACGAAAAGCTTCCACCAAGCCGTTGATGTCGTGACTGCCTATAAAAACGGTCAAGCAACTCGCGATGAAGTCGAAGATGTCTTGAATAATCTTGAAAGTAGTCGCGCTGAAAAACGCCTTTCACCGTCAGCAGTTTCTCGAGGCAGTTCTTTAGAACAAGAGCAAGATGGCATGATTACATTATCTGGTGGGAAAATTACGGATTATCGTAAAATGGCCGCTGGTGCGATGACGATGATTCGCAAGTTACTAAAAGAAAATTATGATTTAATCTTTAAAGAAATAGATTCTAAAAACTATTCTGTTTCCGGTGGTGACTTTGATCCAACCAAATTAGAAGAAACTGTCGCAGAATATGCCAAAATTGGGGTAGCTGCTGGCCTGACAGAAGCAGAAGCAACTTATATCGCAGATTTTTATGGCACGAATGCAAGTAAAATCTTCCAATATGCCAAAGAAATGACAGCGTATCCAGGAATGACATTAGCAGAATCAGCGCGCTTGCGTTATGGCTTAGAAGAAGAAATGGTTTTAACGCCAGTTGATTATTTACTGCGCCGCACCAACCATATCTTATTTGAACGTGATAGCCTCGATGCACTACGGCAACCAGTTCTTTTAGCAATGGCTCGTTACTTTAACTGGGACGAAGCCAAAAAAGAAGAAATGGCAGCCCAACTAGACGATGCAATTAATGAATCTGATTTAGTTGCACTAAAAACAGGAGGGAAAAATTAATGAGCGGTGAAATGACACAAATTATGGGTGAATTTATCGGGACAATGATTTTAGTCTTACTTGGTGACGGGGTCTGTGCAGCGGTCAACTTAAATAAAAGTAAAGCGCAAGCTTCCGGATGGATTGTAATTGCGATGGGTTGGGGAATGGCCGTTATGATGGGGGCTTATATCTCGGGATTTATGGGACCAGCACATTTGAATCCAGCGGTTAGTTTAGCAATGGCTTTGAATGGTTCACTTGCTTATAGTTTAGTTGTACCATTTATTGTAGCGCAAATGGCCGGTGCTTTTGTCGGGGCTGCTTTAGTTTGGTTGGCTTATTTACCACATTGGCAAGCGACCAAAGACCAAGCTGCAATTTTAGGTACATTTGCCACAGGACCTGCAATTCGCAAATATCCAGCCAATTTACTAACAGAAATGATTGGTACTTTTGTCTTAGTCTTAGGTTTACTTGCTTTCACGCAAACGGAATTTGCTGCTGGAACAAATATTTTTGCAGTCGCAGGTTTAATCGTTGCTCTTGGGTTATCTTTAGGTGGTCCAACAGGGTATGCAATTAACCCAGCTCGTGATTTAGGGCCTCGTTTAGCTCATGCGATCTTACCAATCGCTAATAAGGGTACTTCTGATTGGCAATATGCTTGGGTTCCAGTTGTCGGTCCATTTCTTGGTGGGATTATCGCTTGGGGTGTCTTTCAATTAATGGTTTAGTTTAATAGTAAGAAACATTCCTACTTGATGAAAGTAGGAATGTTTTTTTTGTGAATAAAAGAATTATATGATTTCATAAGAGTGAGGTCTGTTTGTTTTACTTTTTACATGTTTCGCTTCACGAACGAACTCTTGGCGACATTAAGTCGAAATTATAAGAAATTTGAGGAGCAACTTCGTATAATTCCGCCTTAATGCTAAAGAGTTAAACACGTTCGGATCACTTTTTAATCTAGCAAAATGAACGAGCTCTCTGCGGCAATAAGCCAAAATCGTAAGAAATTAAAGAGACAATTTATTCCGATTTCGTCTTATTGCTTGAGAGCTGGGCGAGTTCATTTAGCTTTTTTTACTAGGAGGGGTTTTTTTGAAAATTTATCGAAAATATGGCTGGCTGCTTTTACTTTTATTTGTCCTCTGTGATGGTGGTATGCCTTATTTATTAGGGACGATGTGGGAGGGTTTTAGCCAGACAAAACAGGTTGTTAGTGATTTAGGTAGTGTGACAAGTCCGGTTAAAACCTATTTTGAACACGGCTCTATTATGACGGGAAGTTTATTATTAATTGCTTTACCACCGGTACAATATTATTTTTTTAATGCAGATGAAATTTTCCAAGATAAGCGCAGAGAAATTAATTTATTGCTTTTTAGTATTACAGCTTTTGCGATTGGCGATTGTATTTTTACTGGTGTTTTTTCCATTAATCATACCACTAGCGGTCTCACTTTAGACACGATTATTCATGGCTTAGGTTCTGGGGCTGGGATCTTGGGGATGCTTGTAGCACCGTGGCTGATGGCGCGTATTTTTGCCAAAGCAAAACCAAAGATTGCCCGAATATGTTGGTTCATTTTTTATGGCGCACTTTTAACTTCTGGTGCAAATGGTTTGGCGCAACTTTTATCTTTTACTTATAAAGGCGTGGTACAGCGGATTTCCTTAGCTTTTTTATATTTACCTTTAATAGTCTTAGCATTTAGCATGCAGCAAAAAAAGAAAAAATAGATGCCACAATCTTATTGATACGTGTTACAATTTAACACAAGATTTTGCAGTAGAGGAATGCTAGAAAACTTAAAGGAGCGAGTTTATGCATAAAGAGGTGCTGAAACGACTAATTGAGACCGCTGCTGGCAGAAGACCAGCTGATCTTGTTTTAAAAAATGCGCAAGTCATCGATGTTTACCAAGCTGAAATTATTCGTGGCGATATTGCTTTAGTGGATGGTTTAATTGCAGGTGTAGGAGAATATGAAGGTCAAAAGAGCGTTGATTTAAAAGGAAAATTTGTTGCACCAGGTTTTATTGATGCGCACATTCATGTCGAATCGGCCTATGTGACGCCAGAAGAATTTGGTCGACTTTTAGTTCCTCATGGCACCACAACAGTACTTGCTGACCCCCATGAGATTGTAAATGTGTTGGGGCTGACCGGCTTAGATTATATGACAGAAGCGGCAAAAGAAACAGCGTTAGATATTCGTTACACGATGCCTTCTTGTGTACCGGCTACAAATATGGAAAATTCCGGTGCTGTCGTGGCTGCAGAGGACATGTTGCCAGCATTTGAAAAGCACCAAGTAGCAGGACTGGCTGAATTTATGAACTTTCCTGGTGTGATTGCAGCCGATGACGCTGTCTTAGATAAACTATTACTAGCAAAACAATACGGACTACAAATTGATGGTCATGCGCCAATGGTTGCTGGCAAAGCGCTCAATGCTTATGTAGCAGCCGGCATAAAAAATGACCATGAATGTTCGACTGTAGCAGAATTAAAAGCGCGGATTGCCCGTGGTATGTATGTTTTACTGCGAGAAGGTACTGTTACGCAAAATCTGCGAACCCTTTTAAAAGGTGTTACAGACAATAACTATCAACGTTGTGTATTAGTAGCGGATGATTTACAAGCAAAAGATATTTTGACTAAGGGACATTTGGATAATAGTATTCGCATTTGTATTGAAGAAGGAATCGCCCCAATTCGTGCGATTCAAATGGCGACGATTAATGCGGCCCAATGTTGCCAGTTAACCGATCGTGGCGCGATTGCCCCAGGATTACGAGGGGATTTAGTAGTCTTCTCTGATTTAGCGGCACCAGAAATTGAAGCTACTTATATTGCGGGACAATTAGTTGCTAAGAAGAACGTTTATTTGCCTGAAGTAAAACGAGTGGCAACAACCAAAGTACAATCCAGTGTCCATATTGAGACTTTTGCTAAAGCCCAATTAAAACTAAAATTGACGAGTGACAAAGCGCGTGCCATTGAAGTCATTCCCCAAGAAGCATTGACAAATGAAGCCATCGTCACCATCAAAAGAGATGAAAATGATGAATTTATTTATGAACCAGAAAAAGATGTGGTCAAAATTGCCGTCGTAGAACGTCATCAAAATACAGGAAATGTTTTTGTCGGTCTTTTGAAAAATTACGGTTTGAAAAAAGGTGCAATTGGCATTTCCATTGCTCATGATTCCCACAATTTAATTGTGGCTGGAACAAATGATGAGGATATGGCAGTGGCGCTAAAAGCATTAAAGGACCAAGAAGGTGGCGTCGTTTTAGTGGATGAAGGCCAAATTTTAGGCAGTATGGCGCTCCCGATTGCCGGTTTAATGAGTGAACTAACCGGTGAAGAAGTGGCCCAACAAGAAGAAGAACTAAACCACTTAGCTCACGAAAAATTAGGCATCTCAGCCAAAGTTGATCCAATTATGACTTTAAGTTTTATGTCTTTAGCGGTCATTCCGAATTTAAAAATTACCGATCTTGGTTTAGTTGATGTCACCAAGTTTGAAATTGTGCCAGTTTCAGTTGCAGACTAATTATTTGCGGGGTTTAATTACGCTGAAGAAAAGATTTACACTGAATGTAAAATTAGCAATATCGCAAAAAAGGCAGGCAATAAAATGCGAAATCAAAAAGTAAAAAGCTATTTAAGTCTTCAGCTTTTTTAAAGCGAGTTGTGTGTCCATCGTCTTATTATTCACGCTCAAACCTTGGCTTAAGGTAATCCTTAGTTCTTACGGTTACTTGTAGTTTTTGAAGTTCCCATACTACTTATTCATGTTTCCTTTAAACAAAAAAATAAAAACGTCTTTTTTCAGTCGGTAACCATAGAAATCACGGGAACTTGCTGAAGAAAGACGTTTTTTGTTGTGTACTTCAATTGGTGATAATTTGGTTCTTGGATGGTAATTGATCTTATTCGTTTCACTTTTCTTTACCAGCCCAGCGAATTTAACAAGTTAAAAAAACTTCTCAATACCCATATCGGATTTCCCCAAGAGTAAATAATTTTTTTAAATGCGCAGAGGCCTCAGAAGAGATTGTAATTTTATTTTTTGTCAGACAATTGGAAACTGAAACACTCATGCGGCTTAAAATATAAGGGACGGCGGTTACACCTTCGTTAATTTCTTGGGCATAATCAAAAAGTAATTGCCGTAGTTCATTTGTGCTGGTGTCAGCAGGAATTAAACCTAGAATTGTTGTAATCTCACTTAAGGCAATCTCAGCCCGTTCGCTACCACCACTATACCATTTTATTTCTTTCATCTTCTCACTTCCTTTTTTCTAGCATAAGCATTGCGACTTTTATTTTCAATGACATTTGTTGTTCAAATGTTTTTATCGGCTTTATAATTGTTATTTTAAAAATGGGAAACAGTAATACAAGTTTATTATCAATGCTTTAAATGAGCGGATAATCATTTGAATAAAATTTCATGTTATTTTTATATTGACAGAAAGAAAAAGAGTTGCTATTGTTGTTGGAGTAAATCGTAATAATTTCGTTTTGTTCGTTTTGAAATTTATATTAGGATGTAATTTGTTTTAAGAAGAAGGGATAAGATTAATGAAAAAATTTGGGATTGGTTTAGTGAGTCTAGTGGCTTTAGGTTTGTTGAGTGCTTGTAGTGCTAAGGCGCATTCGACTGAAAATAAAACAGATAAGTTAGAAATTGTCACCACTTTTTATCCAATGTATGATTTTACCAAAAATATTGTGGGGGATGAGGCCAATGTTAAGTTGATGATTCCCGCCGGTTCTGAACCCCATGATTATGAGCCATCGGCAAAAGATATGGCGGCTGTTCATGATGCAGACGTTTTTGTTTATCACAATGAAAATATGGAAACGTGGGTACCAAAGGCTAAAAAGGGCTTTGCAAAAGATAAACCAAATGTGATAGAAGGCACGAAAAATATGATTCTTTTACCTGGGGGCGAAGAAGAACATGATCACGATCATGGTGAAGAAGGCCATCATCATGAATTAGATCCGCATACTTGGGTTTCACCTTATCGGGCTATTCAGGAAGTGACATCTATTAAAGAACAGTTACAAAAGCTTTATCCCAAAAAAGCAGACGTGTTTGAAAGTAATGCGGCTAAGTATTTAACGGCATTAAAAAAATTGGATCAAACTTATAGTGATAGTTTAAAAAACGCCAAACAAAAAAGTTTTGTGACCCAGCATGCTGCCTTTGGCTATTTAGCGCTAGATTATGGGTTAAAGCAAGTGGCAATTTCCGGTCTTTCCCCAGAACAGGAACCTTCAGCCAGTCGCTTAGGTGAATTGAAGGAATACGTGAAAGATAACGGTATCCAATATATTTATTTTGAAAAAAATGCTAATGACAAAATTGCTAAAACACTAGCAAATGAAGCAAAAGTTCAAATGGCTGTTTTAAATCCATTAGAAAGTTTGACCAAAGAACAAATTGCCAATGGTGAAAGTTATCTTTCTGTCATGAAGGAAAACTTGCAGGCTTTGGAAAAAACAACAAATGTAGCTGGAAAAGAAGTCCAACCAGAAGCAGCTACAAAAGAAGAAAAAACAGTAGCGAACGGTTATTTTGCTGATAAGGCAGTTAAAGAGCGAAAATTAAGTGACTTTGCTGGTGAATGGCAATCTGTCTATCCACTACTAACAAAAGGTGCGTTGGATCAAGTCTTTGATTACAAAGCCAAGCTAAATCAAGATATGTCAGCAGCCCAATACAAAGAATACTATACGACAGGTTACAAAACAGATGTTGAAAAAATTAATATTACCGCCAATACGATGGACTTTGTCGTCAACGGCGAACATCATAAATATGAATATGTCGCAAAAGGTTATCAGATTTTAACCTATGACAAAGGTAATCGTGGCGTGCGCTTTTTATTTGAAGCAAAAGGAGATGCTGGCCGTTTCCAATATGTGCAATTTAGCGATCACAATATTGCACCGACTAAAACCGCGCATTTTCATATTTATTTTGGAGACGAAAGTCAGGATGCTTTATTAAAGGAAATGCACAACTGGCCGACTTATTATCCAACTAAATTATCAGGTCATACTATTGCCCAAGAGATGATGGCCCATTAAAAAAGTAGCTGTAACAAAAGTTGTGGCACAAAGAAATAAAGCGCATAATGTATTGAAGAATAGTATTTAGACGTTAAAAGAAGCTATGACAATTTTTGTCATAGCTTCTTTTTTACGATTGGATAAACTTACCGGTGTCTGATAACTCAAAATTAACCGAAAATTTCCGCCATCCGGTTTTTGACATCGGGATTTTCTAAAAATTCATCGTAAGTTGTTTCTGCCCGATCCACGACCCCTTTATCTGAAATCGCAATGATCCGATTTGCTAAGGTTTGAATAAATTGGTGGTCATGAGAAGCAAATAATAATGAACCAGTGAAGGCCATTAAGCCATCATTTAAAGCGGTAATGGATTCTAAGTCCAAGTGGTTTGTGGGATCATCTAAAACCAAAACATTGGATTTTGAAAGCATTAATTTTGAAAGCATGCAACGAACTTTTTCACCACCGGATAAAACATTGACCGGTTTTAATACTTCGTCACCAGAAAATAACATTCGACCTAAGAAACTACGCAAGAAAGTATTGTCATCTTCTTCTTTTGAAGCATATTGACGCAACCAGTCCAAAATCGTTAAGTCACTAGCGAATTCACTACTACTATCTTTTGGTAAATAAGATTGGCTCGTTGTAACACCCCAACGGACAGAACCCGTATCCGGTGTGATTTCACCCATGATAACTTTAAATAAAGTTGTGGTAACAATATCATTATTGGCAACAAAAGCCACTTTATCATCTTTATTTAACGTAAAGCTGATATTATCTAAAATTTTCTTACCATCAATCGTCACACTGACATTATCTACTTGTAATAAGTCATTACCAATTTCGCGTTCCGGTTTAAAACCAACAAAAGGATAGCGGCGGCTAGATGGTTTAATATCATCTAATGTGATTTTTTCCAACATTTTCTTTCTTGAAGTCGCTTGTTTAGATTTTGAAGCGTTCGCTGAAAAACGAGCAATAAAGTCTTGTAACTCTTTGATTTGTTCTTCTTTTTTCGCGTTTTGTTGCGATTGTAATTTTGTTGCTAATTGGCTTGATTCCAACCAGAAATCGTAATTCCCTACATAAAGTTGGATTTTGCCAAAGTCCAAATCAGCCATGTGGGTGCAGACTTTGTTTAAAAAGTGGCGGTCATGGGAAACGACAATCACAGTATTTTCAAAGTTAATCAAAAATTCCTCTAACCAGTTAATCGATTGAATATCTAAACCATTGGTTGGTTCGTCTAGTAAAAGAACATCCGGTTTTCCAAATAAAGCTTGAGCTAGCAAGACTTTCACCTTTTGACCAGCCGTTAATTCTTTCATTTGCAAATGATGCAAATCCTCAGGAATATTCAATCCTTGTAGTAAAACAGCAGCTTCGGGTTCTGCTTCCCAGCCGTTTAATTCGGCAAATTCACCTTCCAATTCAGCTGCTTTAATACCATCTTCATCACTGAAATCTTCTTTCATATAAATCGCATCTTTTTCTTTCATCACGTCGTATAAACGTTTATGTCCCATAATAACTGTTTCAATGACCGTATATTCTTCAAAATCAAAGTGATTTTGTTTTAATACCGCCATCCGTTCGTCAGGGCCTAAAGAAACATTACCAGTAGAAGGTTGCAATTCCCCAGATAACACCTTTAAAAAAGTTGATTTACCAGCACCATTGGCCCCAATTAAGCCATAGCAATTTCCCGGTGTAAACTTAATATTCACATCATCAAAAAGTTTGCGGTCTGAAAAATGCAAACTTACGTCACTTACTGTAATCATAAAAAATAATCCTCCTTAATTTACCTCTTGGCACCTTCACGTTGTATCTAAAAGATCAGTTTTGTGAAAATAAGGTGCGCTAAAATTTTTGCAAAAGCAGGGACTAAATAAAAATCAGCATCATTGCCCACTAAAATTTAACGAGCAAAAAAAGATGCGGCCACATAACTTCCAACTTCAGCGGGCCGTACTCGCCAAAATAAAGATAGGGTCGCGGTTATTTCAATTTTTTTCCTACTATATATACCTAAAATATATGCAATCTTATAGCATTATATCGGCCTGTGTAAGAAGTTGCAACCTTATCCGGACATTTCCTAGTAAATAAAAAGATTTATTAGGATTTTACGGGGAAAGTGGTATTTTTTAGTCAGGTTTCTATCTGATAAAAATTTATAGTAATAAACTAAGATGCTTCATTATTGGCAAACACCAGCAAAAAAAGCGTAACTTTTGACCAAAATTTACCATAAGCGTACCATTGGTAATAGAAGAAAATAAATGCAAGAGATAACTTATCTCAATGAAAAATTGCATGAAATTTTTGAAAAATTATAAGAAGGTGGTTGATTATGGAAAAACGCGGATTTGATTGGGGTTCACTGATTTTAGGAATTTTATTTGTGATTGTTGCCCTGATGTCTTTTCAAGATCCAGTTGGGGATTTAGTCGCAATTGTGATTGTCTTTGGTGTATTTGCAATTTTAAAAGGGATCTTTGAAATTTTCTTGCGCAATCGTTTTAAAGATTTGACAGGTTATAAAGCCAAAATGCCATTAGTAGTTGGGATCTTAGATATTATTATTGGTATCTTCTTACTTTGGAATATGAATGCGAGTGTTTTGGCATTGCCTTTTGTCTTTGCGATTTGGTTTATCGTCGACTCCATTTTTGGTTTATTTAATTTGGATTTGGCTCGCCAACACAGCAATGGCTATTTCTGGTTCTCATTAATTATTGATATTTTGGGAATCATCGTTGGATTTATTCTGTTATTTAATCCGATTTCTTCGGCATTAACACTAAGTTTCTTAGTCGGTTTTTATTTCATGATGTGGGGGATTACCCAGATCGTCTATGCTTTTCGCAAATAATTAGGCACACCTAAGTAAATAGTCGCCCTCTTGTTCTTTTTATGCTACAGTTAAATAAAAAGAGCAGGAGGTTTTTTTGTGCTGGATTGGATTTTACAGTTGCAACCGTGGCAGCAGGCGTTAACAGGCACGGCTTTTACGTATTTTATGACAGCCCTCGGTGCGGCATTAGTGTTTTTCTTTAAAGAAATCAAAAAAGATGTTTTAAATTTGATGCTTGGTTTTGCCTCAGGGGTCATGATTGCAGCTAGTTTTTGGTCTTTACTAGATCCGGCTATTGCCCGTGCAGAAGAAAATGGTTCGCAATTTCCTTGGCTTGTCGTGGCGATTGGGTTTGGGGTAGGAGGATTATTTTTATATCTAGCCGATAAAACGATTCCCCACATGCACTTTGGTCCAGATCATGAACAAGAAGGACTGCCAACGCATTTGAAACGGACGATTTTATTAGTGTTTTCGATTACGTTACACAATATTCCAGAAGGACTTGCTGTAGGGGTGGCATTTGGTGCGGCAGCTAGTGCAGACAACCCAACGGCGGCGGTCTTGGCGGCAATTTCAGTCGCGTTAGGAATTGGGATTCAAAATTTCCCAGAAGGTGCGGCTGTTTCGATTCCATTACGTCAAGAAGGGTTAAGTCGGACAAAAGCGTTTATTTACGGCCAAGCCTCCGGAATTGTTGAACCGATTGCTGGGGTGATTGGGGCCATTTTAGTTTCACGCATGACAGCAATTTTGCCTTATGCTCTTGCTTTTGCTGCTGGGGCAATGATTTATGTCGTGGTAGAAGAATTAATTCCAGAAGCACAGCAAGAAAGTTCAAGCCATCGTCATTTTGCTGTTTTTGGAACGATGTTGGGCTTTATGATTATGATGATTTTAGACGTGGCATTAGGTTAAAATAGCAGTAAAAAAAAGCCAGACGCCCGCTGATAGATTTAGTAAAAACTAACACTATCAGTTGCGTCTGGTATTTTTTGGCTAGAGAATTAATAGTAGCGTCTTTGGTTATGTTTTGCAGAAGCGCCAGTTAACCAACGGACAAGTGCAATTGCAATTAATAAGGGAATTCCAAAGCGAAAGGCTAACGCAAGCAATGAACCCGCAATTCCTAAGACAATATTTAAAACGATCCCGGCGACAAAAAGAAACCCAATAAACATCAAGATACGCATTAACATTGAATTATTTTCCATAATAACTCCTCCATTTATTTAAAAGCCAATAATTGCTGTCAAAATGACAGTCAAACTACTTGTATCCTGTTTTAAAAGTAGTTGCTTTTGCTATGAAACTAGCATAGCAAGAATAACGTCTGTTTTAATCAGCCCCAAGTCCGATATTTTGCTGGTCTTTGAGGTAGATTTTTAAAAAAATTACGACAAATGAAGTTCTTATTTTGTGATTGTCGTCTTTTTTGCTATGCTTAATTTAATAACTACGTAACGAGATAAATTGATAAGAAAAGGCTGGAAACGACTGGAAAGAAGGGGTTTAATGGAATTAAAGCTGGGTAATGAAAATTTCCAACGGGCGGCTAGTTGCTATATTCGGATGGAAGTTTTTGTTTTGGAAAGAGGGATTCCTCTAGCAGAAGAATTTGATGACTTAGATACTACTGACAGGTATTATGCTGTGATTTATGATGGTGATTTGCCAGTAGCGACAGGACGGATTTTTATTGAAGATGAAAAAACGATTCGTCCCACGCGAATCGCCACGTTAAAAGAGTACCGCAAACAAAATTTAGGGGCTAAAATTATGACCACCATTGAAGATTATGGCGTAGCAAATGGCTATGTTCGCTCTTTAGTTCACGCGGAGCAAACGGCGGTCGGTTTTTATCAAAAATTAGGCTACACTATTTGCTCAGATATCTATTATGAAGATGGCGTTGCGTGTCAATCTTTAGAAAAAAACTTGTGAATAGGTTGTGACAAAAGCGTCCAGCTTCAAGAAATAAGCCGGAATTTTCGAAAATTGTTTGTCAAATTTTTTAGAAATTCCGTCTTATTCCCGAAGAAGCTGCTTCTATCAGACCGGTTATTCAAAAATAATAGGTTGTGACAAGTCTTCTGTCACAACCTATTTTTATGTTGATAAATGTTATTTTATAGCAACTAAAGATCACAATAGAATTATTTAGCGAGTGAAATATTTTGACCCTATATAAGCGGTAAACGGGAGGGTCGCAACTGTCATAATGCCAGCTAGAAAGCTCACTACGATTTCGGCCACAAAAGCTTTGGCATTGATTAATGTTTCAAAAGAATAGTGTAAATCACTAAACCAAAAAATGAGCGCTAAATTATTGGCTACAAAGGCAAAAAAGAGCGTGTGAATACTTGAGCCTAAAATCTCTTGGACGACTTTCATACTGGAGGAAAAAAGATCTTTCATCTTTAAAACTTGTCCTTGGTAACGCAGTTCATAAAGCGCACTAGCAACCGCCATACTCGCATCAATCACAGCTCCTGACATACTCATAATAATTAAAATTGTCGTCAGCGCCTGAAAAGGTACTGCAACTGAAAAATCAAGTGAGGCCAGTTCATCAATTTCTTCTGGTGTAAAACCCGAAATAGCAATCATTTTGGTTAAAAATGGGATAAAAAGCAACATCAAAAGAAATGTTATTATCGCACAAAAAAAGGCGAGTTTAGTCTTTTTATTATAGCCATTGGTATAAAATAAAATAATGCTTGTAAGGGCGAGTAAGACGATTAGAAAAACTGGCACCACAGCAAAATTACGACTGATTAAATAAATGGCGGCTAAAAAAAGTGTCAACGTCATAAAAATGCCAGTAATTAAATAAAAGGCGGGTTTGCCCAAGATAATAAAACTTAAAAGACAAAGGATGAAAAAAAGGAAAATCAAGACGTTCACGCTTTTCTCCTCCTTTCTAAAATAACGCACAAAAGACTAGCGGGAATCGAAAGTAAAATGGTAAAGGCGCCACAAAACGCGCGCAGTAACTCCAATGACAAATGTAATTGAAGAGTGGAAACAAATGGCCAGCCGTTTTTTAAATAAAAAATCAGCATTGGAATAGCGCCACTTAAATAGGCAAATAGTAACACGTTCATCATAGAAGACGTAACATCTTGGGCAATACGACGACCAGAGCGCAACAATTCTTTTTGGGAGATAGTGGGTTGTTGATAGACAAGTTCTTTTAAAGAAGATACTAAAGTTACCACCATATCAACAGCCGCCCCAATACCTCCGACAAGTAAACTGCCGTAAAAAACCCCCAAATAAGGTCGGGTTAGAAATTGCATTTCTTCAAAGCGAATCCCATTGTTTTCAAATAATTTTAATGCCGTTAGACAAATTAAAAATCCTCCTAATACAATACCGCCAGTTGTTAAAATTAAATCAATCCGAAAAGCTTTAATACCGTAATTGGCTAAAAAAGTGATGATAATCGAGCTGGCACCATAAAGAAACATTAAGCCAAGCGTTGGTAGTCCAGAAAATAGTGTATCTAAGCGCAGGAGGAAAAAAAGTACGCCTAAGTTTAACGCCAACCCCCAAAGTGCCAACACACCACTTTTTCCACCTAAGAGTAAGACTAGACTCAAAAAGACAAAAATAATTGCCACCACAACACCATCTTGTTTTTCGGCGATGATTTCTTCTTTGTTAGAATTTAGTAAAAGTTGTTGACCAACTTTAAAAGAAATTGTTAGTGCCGCGACACTATGGGCATCGGTTTTAAGCGTGACCGCCTCTTTTTGGTGATTGACCAGCTGGCCTGAAATTTTAATCTGATCATCTTGTTTTTGTACTTTTTTTACGGCTAAAACTGGTGACTGGTAAAAAACACCGCTATAACGTTGCACTAAAAAACCAGCCAGCACAGAAATTAGGATTAATAAAAATAAGGTAATGATTTTTTTCTTCACTAAAATTTGCTCCGTTCTTTTAAGCTAATAGTAAAAATATACACCTTGCTTAAAGAGGTGACAAATGTGGCAATTATCATTTGAAGAGTGAGGATTTCTTTTATCCATAATTGCTAGCTAAATCAAAATGAAAATCTTGCGAGGTTACCAATGAGTAAAAAATTCCGATCAGATCTTTACCTTCACGGAAAAACCTGCTTGTAAAAAATTGCCGCTCGATTTTTATTTGTTATTTTATTTTTAGAAACTGAAAAAATGTGATGATGTGAACGAAATAAAAAAACAAGTACCATTTTTATCTTGCATAATCTGAAAACGCATACTATACTGAGGTCAAACTTTTTAAAGAAAGTAGGAAATGTGATGTTCTTTAATAAAAAGAAAAAGAGTGAAACAATCTACACTCCAATTGACGGTACTTTAAAAGGGTTAGAAGCAGTAAGTGATCCTGTTTTTTCAGAAAAAATGATGGGGGATGGCTTTGCTATCACACCTAGTGATGGCACCTTATATGCTCCAATAAACGGTACAGTTTCAAGTGTTTTTCCGACAAAACACGCCATCGGTCTAACTTCAAAAAACGGGGTGGATGTTTTAATTCACATTGGGATTGATACGGTCGAATTAGATGGTGCTCCTTTTGAAATTTTCGTCAAAGAAGGAGATAACGTAACTCCAACAACAAAAATTGCGACAATTGATTTACCCTTTTTAGCGGCAAAAGAAAAAGAAAACGATGTGATGGTTGTCTTCACCAATATGGATGCCATCAAATCAATTGACTTAAAAATAACAGGGAGCTTGCAACATGGCGCGGATTTAGGTGCGGTGGTTACAAACTAAAGATACCAATATAGTTATAAAAATCATATTGACACCGTTTACAAAATCTGTTAAATTGAGCATGCAGTAAAGAAAGGGTCCATCATGAAAGTTATTAAAGTGCTAAATAATAGTGCGGCAATCGTTATGGAAAACGATCATGAAGCAATCGTGATTGGCAATGGTCTTTCTTTTGGCAAAAAAACAGGGGATAAAATTGACCCCAATCAAGTTGAGCGTAAATTTGTAGCCAATACGAATCAAATCGATGAGAAATTTCAAAAACTTTTTGAAAAAATTAGTTATGAAGAGTCGACATTGGCTTTTGAGATTATTGAGCATTTTAAGCAAAACTTGACGTATCCGCTAAATGATTTGATTTATCTTTCTTTAGCCGATCATATCAGCTTTGCCATTGAACGTGCCAAAACAGGGGTGTATTTGCCCAATGCGATACTTCATGAAGTTCAAATGTTTTATCCTGCGGAATATCGTTTAGGGGAATGGGCAGTGTCTCTTTTAAATGAAAGGGCACAAGTCGATTTGCAAGCAGATGAAGCTGGCTTTATCGCCTTACACATCATTAATGCCCGCTGGCGAGGCGAAAGTCATTCTGAACAGGATTTTAACAAAATTATTAGTGATTTAATCGCCCTTTTAAACGATGTCTATCAGCGGGATTTCAAGCAAGATAGTATTAATTATCATCGTTTGGTGACGCATTTGAAATACTTTCTTTTGCGGGAATTTGGGATGAAACAACAAGTTCAAGTGGATGATTTTGGTTATTTTGACCAAGTAATTCAAGATTTTCCTCATGCTTACTTAGGGGCGCAAAAAATTTCGCAATACTTGGAAACATTTTTTGGTCACCAAGTACCAAAAGAAGAAAAGGTCTTTTTGACCATTCATATTAATCGTATTCTTCAAAACTAGAGTGTTACTATTCGGTAGGCAAGATCTAGTCAGAAGGGTTTCTAAAGCGCAGTGACGACTGCGGTCTTTAGGCTACCTTCTGACTAGGTCTTTTTTATATTTTAATTTTTAAAAGCGTTTTCTTATAACTTGTAGCATGCCAAGTTAACAGGTGACCTTTTAAACCTAAAATTTCGTCACAATTTTTATTCGCAGTTTTTAGAAAGTAAAAAAGACCATTGCAAAAGATTTTTACTTTTGGGTTTTAAAAAGCTTTTGCAAGACCACATCAATTAGGAGGAATGAAAATGAGTAACGCAGCGACAGTATCACGATCACTACGAACAAAAGTTTTGAGCTTTTTACAAGAATTAGGGAAGACCTTTATGTTTCCTGTTTCAACTTTGGCTTTTATGGGGATTTTAGTTGGATTAGGTAGTTCCGTAACTTCTGCGGCGATGATTGAAAAGTTGCCCTTTTTAGGTAATGATATTATTCAGTTTATTTTTAGTTTTATGAACACAGTTGGGGGCTTTGGTTTTACCTATTTACCAGTCATGTTTGCCATGGCAATTCCATTTGGCATGTGTAAAAGAAACAAAGGTGTGGGGGCCATCGCCGCTTTTGCCGGCTATGTGGCAATGAATTTATCGATTAATTTCTTGCTCAATTATCGGGGAGAATTAGCCGATGCTGATAATATGAAAATCGCTGGTCAAAATATGGTACTAGGGATCCAAAGTATTGAAATGGGTGTTTTGGGCGGAATTATCGTCGGTTTAATCGTTTATGCTTTGCAAGAAAAATTCCAAGATATTCGCTTACCTGATGCTTTTTCATTCTTTGGCGGAATTCGTTTTATTCCAATTATTAGCGTGTTGGTTTTAGGGTTAGTTGGTTTAATCGTTCCTTTTACTTGGCCGGTATTACAATCTGGGATTGAAGCGTTAGGCAATGGGATTCAAGGTGCGGGAATTTTTGGTCCATTTTTATATGGATTAGGGGTTTTATTATTGAAACCGTTTGGGATGCACCATATTTTACTGGCTTTGGTTCGTTTTACTGAAGCTGGCGGTACACAGGTAGTAGACGGCAAACCAATTTCGGGCGCTTTAAATATTTTTTATGCTGAATTAAATGCCGGTGCACCAATTTCACATCAAGCAACTGCGTTTTTATCACAAGGATTTATGCCAACTTTCATGTTTGGTTTACCAGCGATTTGTTTAGCCATTTATTTAACAGCGTATAAGAAAAATCGTCCTGGCATCAAAGGAATTTTGATTTCTGCTGTCTTGGTAGCTGTTGTAACTGGAATTTCAGAACCGACTGAATTCTTGTTCTTATTTTTAGCGCCAAGTTTATACTTGTTCCACTCTGTAATGTCTGGCGCAGCGTTAATGGTGATGAGTTTGATCGGAGTCAATATCGGTAATACCGATGGCGGGATTTTGGACTGGTTGATTTTTGGTATCATGCAAGGCAATGAAACGAAATGGTATTTATTAATTCCAGTGGGGATTGTCTGGTTTGCCATTTACTTCTTTGTGTTCCGCTGGTATATTTTAAAACACAATTTGGAAACACCAGGACGAGAAGATGACGAAGTAGCTTTAGCTGACGGCGTTACTGCGAAACCAAAAACATTTACTAAAGGCAATGGCATATACGATCCAGGTGTTATTTTAGAAGCGCTAGGTGGTAAAAGCAATGTAACAAGTTTAGACAATTGTGTGACGCGTTTGCGTTTGCAGTTAAAAGATAAAAGTTTAATGGATAAAGCAACTTTGAAAAAAGCGGGGGCATTGGCGATTGTGGAACTAGATGACCACAATGTTCAGGTAGTTATCGGAGCACAAGTACAAACTGTGAAAAACGGCATTGAGGAAATGATGGTGAGTTTGGCATGATGAAAGTAGATTATCAATTCGATCAAATGGCCGACCGAAGAATTGATCATGCGAGAAAGTGGGATCAAAAAATTATTCAAAGTAAATATCCTGGTACCCCAAAAGACTGCATTCCGATGTGGATTGCCGATATGGATTTTAAGGCTGCACCTGCGATTAATGAAGCCTTTATGAAAATTGCGCAAAATGGGGCTTACGGTTATACGTATGCTTATGATGAATTTTACGAAGCAGTGATGAATTGGCATAAACGGCGTCACAATAATCAGGTAGAAAAAGATTGGATTACCTTATCTTATGGTACGGTTTCAACGATTCATTACTTGTATCAGGCATTTTGTCAACCTAATGATTGTGTCATTATGAATACGCCAGTTTATGATCCTTTTCGTTATGCTGCTGTGCATAATGGCATTAATGTTGTCGCAAACACACTTAAACTTGTTGCAGGCCGATATGAAATTGATTTTGACTTATTAGAAGAACAATTACGCACAAGACGGCCGAAAATTTTTCTGTTTTGCTCACCTCACAATCCGTCTGGTCGCATGTGGGAACTAGCAGAAATAAAAAAGGTGGCGCAGTTGTGTCAGCAATACGGAACAATCTTTGTCTGTGATGAAGTCCATTCAGAAATTATCTTAAGTGGTAAATTTGTTTCCGCTTTACAACTGCCTGAAAGTTATTATGATAATTTGATTGTGCTGACTTCACCGAATAAAGGCTTTAATCTAGGTGGACTAAAGACCTCTTATTCGATTATCCCAAATGAACAATTGCGGCGCACATTTTGTCACCGTTTGGAAATGAATTCAATTACTTCACCGAATTTATTTGGCGTAGTCGGCATTATTACTGCCTATAATGAGTGTGAAGACTGGCTGGATGCTATGACAGACTACATTCGGGAAAACTATCGCTATACTAAAGAATTCATCGAAAACAATCTGCCTGACTGGCAATTAATGGAGATGTCAGCGTCTTATCTGCCGTGGATTGATATTTCAAAAACAGGAAAAACCGCGTTAGACATTGTCGAACCTTTGGCAAAAATTGGCGGTGTCATTATTGAACCGGGCACCAATTACGCCAGTGACGGCGAAAACTTTGTCCGCTTAAATATTGGTACTCCTAAGCCAATTTTAGTTGAAGCACTAAACCGGATTAAAGCATTTATGGTGAAAAATTAATCAAAAAAAAACAAAAAAGCTGTGACGCATTTAAAGTGGTCTAAAAGAATTCAAGCAAAAGGCGAATTCTTTTAGGCGCTTTTTTGTCACAGCTTTTATACTATTTTTTTAAATCATCTGCCTATTTAAAAAGATTAGGAATTCACGATATAATCAGGTTCTTTATTTTGTAAAACGGCTAGGGCGTTTTGGGCCACAATCATAGCCATCGCATCGCGGGCTTCAACAGTAGCATTACCAATATGAGGCGTTAAGATTACTTGTGACATTTGTTTTAAAGTATCACTGACTTTGGGCTCAAATTCATAAACATCTAAAGCGGCACCGGCGATTTTTTCTGTTTGTAAGGCTGTAATTAAATCTGCTTCTGAGACAATTGGTCCTCTAGAAGCATTGATTAAAAATGCGCCAGGTTTCATTTGCGCAAAGGCTGCTTGGTCAATTAAATGATATGTGCCATTGGTTAAAGGTGTATGCAAACTAATCACATCTGCTTGAGCTAAAACTTCTGCTTGTGAGAGATAAGTAGCCCCTAAAGTTTCTTCTACTTCTTTTGGTAGTTGGTGGCGTTGACTGTAAATAATTTTCATGCCAAAAGCTTTCAAACGCTTGGCTACTCCTTGACCGATTTGTCCCATGCCGATAATGCCTAATGTTTTATCTTTTAATTCATGACCTAAAAAGAAAAGAGGTGCCCAACCGGAAAAACCAGTCGTGCGCATTAAGTGATCTCCCGCTACAATGCGGCGACTTAATGAAATGATTAGACCGGCCGTAAGTTCTGCGGTGGCATCGGTTGAAACAAAGGGCGTGTTGGTAACATAAATCCCTTTTTCTTTCGCGTAGTCTGTGGCAATGTTATTAAATCCGGCGCCAAAGTTGGCAATTAATTTCAATTTAGGCGCGGCATCAATAATTGCGGCATCGACCGTGGTGGAAAGTGGTGTAATTAAAACGGTGCTGTCTTTTACTTTTTGTTGTAACGTTGCTTGATCGATTAGTCCTTCACCGGTGAACATTTCAAATGAAACATTATTTTCTTGTAACAGTTGGATGCCCTTTTCAGGAATTTTAGCTGAGATATAAATTTGTGCCATCATGTTCCCTCCTCTTCTTTCTTTAATTGTAAAGTTCTTAGTGAAATAAGTCGAAAACTTTGAATTATTCTCACAGTAGTTGTAGCAAAGTTTTCGTCTGCAAAAAGAAACCGATGTCATTTTTTGTGGGAAAGTTAGTTAAAGGAAGGTATAATGAAATAAAATTATCGATTAGTTAGGCTTAGGGTAAAATTTAACACAAAAGGAGCAATCAAAATGAAAGCAGTTATCACCAGTGAAGAGTTTTATACAGAAGGTGGCTGTAATGCCTGCCAACCTTTTACGATGGCGACGTATGATTTAACGTTTGAAGACGGCACGACAACATCACTTGAGGAGTTAGATATTTCTTCTTTAATTATGGCGTTGGCGCAAAAAAATCAGTGGCGCCAATCTTATGAAGAAGATGGTTTTGATGATATTTTAATTTATCAAAAAGAAGCGACAAAGATTACTGTCAAAGAAACCCTGCGTCAAATTACTTTTGAAAAAGCTGGCACGACCCAAACTTTTGTGAAAAAAGACTGTGATTTAACAGCGTTATTTTCCCGTGTCAATGAAATTGCTAAAGATTTTTTTGCACTTTCAAATACCGATTTCGAAGTAAAACCTTTGGAAAAATGAAAAGCATTCAATTAATGAAATGAAGTCTATCGCTTGTCATTATTTATTTGTAAGTGAAGTCCTAGAATGAAAAAACATGCTAGTGCTCTAAAGTGAAGCGACCTTCAAAAGGTAGACCAACAAATCTAACTTTTAAGGGGGCACTTCACACTTCAAAGCGCAGGCGTGTTTTTTTAGTATGTAAGAAAATTATGTGTTTTTCGATTTATTTAATGAGTTCAGTCTGCTTTTTTCGTGGCGCTAAAGTAAAAAAGTAGGCAACAAAAAAGCACCTGCTGACTATTTTCGCAGATGCTTTTTAAGAATAACTGGAATCTTCCATGGGAGTTTACTCCTTACGCAGATTTTTGTAATTCTTGAACCGCTTGTTCAATCGTTACACCGGTAGCAAAGTGATTACTGTTGCGTTGGTCAAAAACGATAAACAAGTTCAACTTGGTGTCCAACGTTACCCGATAAGGTACGTTTGTTTTTGTGTTATAGAATGTCATATTCATTCTCCTTTCTTTGTTTTGCTGACGAAAGGCAACTAAGTTGATAACGAAATTCCACTGTTATCATACAGCCATTTCAGAAAATTTTCAAACAAAACGCTTCTTTGTAAGTATATTTGGGCCGTGTCCTTACCCATTCCCCATTTTTTTCAGACTTCACTGAAATTATCGACCGTTTTATAAACTGATTCTCCCTATAATAAGGGTATCAACAAATTAGGAGGACATGCTTATGAAATGGTATCAGTTAAAGACAACGCAAGTTTTACAAAAATTAGCAAGCCAAACAGATGGTTTAAATAAAACACAACGACAAGAACGTTTAATGGAAAATGGTGAAAATAAAATTGCCGAAAAACAACAGGTAAAACCTTGGCGCAAATTTTTAAAACATTTTACCGATTTATTAATGCTCGTTTTACTATTTGCCGCTATTTTAAAATTTATGACCGGTGACTTGGTAGAAGGGGGCATTATCTTACTTGTGGTGGTGGTTAATGGCTTGGTTAGTTACTGGCAAGAACGAAAAGCCGAGGAATCACTGGATGGCTTAAAGCAGATGATGAGTCAAGAAGCAGTGATTTTAACGAATGGGCAAAAAGAAACTGTGCCTACAACCTCCATTGTTTCGGGGGACATTTTGTATTTAAAAGCCGGAGACGTTGTGGCAGCAGATGTGCGTCTAGTGGAAGTTCACGATTTAGTAGTCGAAGAGGCAAT
The DNA here is from genome assembly GCF_051713765.1 of Enterococcus sp. DIV0755b. NCBI lineage: Bacteria > Bacillati > Bacillota > Bacilli > Lactobacillales > Enterococcaceae > Enterococcus > Enterococcus sp. DIV0755b. Next base: position 680,642 of record NZ_JBIOQN010000001.1, read on the forward strand.
TTTAACTGGTGAAGCTGAGGCCGTTGAAAAAAATACGACGGAAATTTTGCAAGAAGCAATGGCCGGCGATCAAAAAAATATGGCGTTTTCCGGTACACTAGTGCAAGCGGGTTCTGCTACAGGGGTTGTCGTTGCAACTGGGAGCGACACTGAAATTGGGAAAATCAATCAGGCGCTACAAACAGTAACGGAAACTACTACCCCACTTGTACGCAAGATGCACCAGTTAAATAAGCAAATTTTTCGTGGTATTCTCGTTTTAATTCTCTTCTTAATTTTCTTTACCACATTACGGTATGGTATGGAATTAAACTTACTTTTCTCGGCTATGATTGCGTTAATTGTGGCCATGATTCCAGAAGGTTTACCAGCGGTTTTAACGATGATTTTATCCCTTGGAGTCAAAGAGATGGCGACAGAAAATGCCATCATTAAAAGTATGCCTTCTGTGGAAACATTGGGCTCGATGACGGTTATTTGCTCTGATAAAACCGGTACGTTAACGAAAAATGAAATGACAGTTGTGAACACCGCTACTGACAACAAAGCGTTATTAATGGAAATTATGAATAACTGTCAGGATTTGAAACTACAAGACGATGAAGATGTTAAAAAATTAAAAGGCAATCCGACTGAATTGGCACTCTTACATTACGTAGCCGAAGAAAAACTACCATTAAAAAAACAAATTGGTAAAATTCCTTTTAGTTCCAGTACCAAATATATGGCAACGATGCATAAGGAAGCTACTGGTAATTGTATTTTTATTAAAGGCGCACCAGAAGTGTTACTAGCAAAAGCCAAATTAAGTGCTGCTGAAATGAAGTCTTGGCAACAACGTGCTTCAAGTTTTGCTAAAAAAGGACAGCGGGTCTTAGCCTTTGCTGTTAAAAATGTAGCCGCTGATACAATCCTTAACGCAGAAATGTTAACAGATTTAGAATTTGTTGGACTAGTGGGCATTATTGATCCACCCAAAGAAAGTGCGATTCAAGCGATAAAAGAAAGCCAAGCTGCTGGTATCACGGTTAAAATGATTACCGGCGATCACAAAGATACAGCCCAAGCGATTGGTAGTCAAATTGGGTTAAAGCACACTGCCCAAGTTTTAGAAGGAATAGAAATTGACCTATTAACTGATGAAGAATTAGCGCAAGCGGTTAAAAAAGTAGATATTTTTGCCCGTACTACGCCAGAGCACAAATTACGAATTGTTACCGCCCTTCAAAATAATGGCGAAGTAGTCGGCATGACTGGTGATGGCGTAAACGATGCACCCGCGTTAAAGAAAGCTGATATCGGTATTGCGATGGGAATTAAAGGTAGTGAAGTAACTAAGCAGGCCGCAGATATGGTTTTAGCCGATGATAATTTCCACACGATTGCTAAAGCAGTTAAAGAAGGACGTCGGATTTTTGATAACTTAAAGAAAACTATCAACTTTTTCTTACCATCGGCTTTAGCTCAAGGCTTGATTGTAGTCATTGCGTTATTATTAAATCGTCCCTTGCCACTAACGCCAGTTCAAATTTTATGGGTGAACATGGTGACAACTATTACGCTTTCTTACGCTTTAGGGTTTGAAAAAGCCAGTCAAGATACGATGACGCGGCCACCGCGACCAGTCAATGAAGGCATATTGTCAGGTTACAGCTTGTTTCGAATTGTCTATGTCTCGTTAATTACGGTCTTGCCGGCTTACTTTATTGCGTTACAATTTGAAGGTGCGGCATTACAGCAGACAATTTTACTACAAACAATCGTGATGGCCCAAGCTGTTTACATGTTAAATTGTCGGGAATTACTAAAGCCAGCGTTAAATAAAGCGATGTTTCAAAATAAAGCGTTGTTTATTTCCTTAGCGCTATTACTTTTATTGCAGACCATTGTCGTCTTTACACCGATTGCTCAAAATCTGATCGGTACTACAAGCTTAAATATGATGCAACAACTACTGGTCTTAGGTCATGTTGGTATCTTGTTTGCAATCGTAGAAACAGAAAAGTGGTTAACGCGTCGCTTTTCTAAAAGAGCGGCTGTCCAAAAAGTTAACTAATTACAAATAAGTTTCATAAGTGAGCTCGGCCAACTGGCGGAGCTCATTTTTAGTTGGAAAAGTAGAAATATAAAAAATAGGCAAGTCACTTTGATCCAAAGGAAAATTTGAAACGATTAAATCTTTGGCACTGGCTTTTAAGTGGGGCAAATCAGTAACTTCAATGGTTTTTAATGCAATTCTCTTGCCTAAGTAGTCGTTTAATTCTTGTTCGACGAAAGCTTTCCAGGCAGGTTCGCTTTGAAATAAAAAGTAAACGGTTCGTGTTTTTGCTTGCAGTGAAAAAAAGGCTTGTTGTTGCAATAACGCAATCAAATGCAGCAAATAAACCGGCTTGTTTTCCTTAGCTTCAGTTAAATCTTGTTGCAATAGTCGCAAATTATCTGCTTGCAGTGTGGCAAATGTAGCCTTTTGGGGTGGCGATTGTTGATAGTCAGCTTCAAATTTATCTGCTAAATCAGGAGATTCATTATATTTTAAAAGTAAAAGCATTAAATTTTCAGCCAAATTTGTAGCGCTTAAAGTAGGTAGTTGAAAATCTTGGCTCCATTGCAAGACAAACTGTTTGGTGCGGGCTGTTAAATCATGATAATTATAAGTAAGTACCTGCTGTAAGTGTAAGCCAAATTGATTATTGTAATTCCAGCTTTCTAAAAAACAGAAAAAAGCAAAAAATAATTCGTTTCCTTCTAAATAAACGCCTTCTTTTTGATAAAGCGCCTTTAAATAAGGGGTGTATAATTGAAACAAAGCATCTTCTTTAAATGAAAATTCTGGCAGCAAACAGCGGGTTTTATTGCGGATGGTATTAATGAAAAACCAACAAACACCAAAAATTTCTTCGGTTTCTGCTTGAATTTGAGCTTTTTTTACTTGCTGTAAAAATTGAAAGTAATGGACTTCGTGTACGGCATAATCGCTAAAAAAGTAATTATTATGGGTAAAAGGAACTAAAAGCCGATGATAAAAAATACGAATATTACTTTCTAAGCCTTCAAATTTGGCGTTAGTGGCAGTTAATTTAATTTGTAAATGATAATCTTGTAATTGGGTATTTATCTTTTTAGTATGACGCTTTAGTGTTTCAAAAGAAACACCAGTGGCGTTTAAAAAAGGTTTAATCGCTAAATTTGGTTGAAATAACAATGCTTTTATTAATTGCACGCTAAGAGAATAGGGCAAAAAAACATCCCATAGATCGTTGGTTAATGCTTCTTTTGTTCTTTGTAAGGCAATTCCGCTACTGTCGGTTTTGATTTGCCAGTCTTTTGGCAACTGTTCTTTAATGATTTGCAAATCGGAAAAAACCGTTCGTTCTGTCGTTTGTAGCTGATTTGCTAGTTCTTTGGCGGTAATTTGCGGCTGATGTAACAGTTGTTCTAATAAACGAATTTGCCGATGTAGATCTTTTTCTGTGATAATTCTCTTTAATAGCGCATACATTATAAGCTCCCCCTTTGTTTTTTAGCATACGGAGAAAAAAAGTTCTCGTCAAGACGAAGCAGGTGAATCGATTAGTAAAGCAAAAGGAACTAAAGCAAAAAAGTTAGTCAGAAAAAATGCTCAATTTGTCACAAATGAAAAAATGAAGGCTATTTTTTTGATTAGAAGAAAAAAAGTTTCATGAGATTTTTGCTATGTGTTATCTGAGATAATTTTCTGAAAGTTTTCTCTCCTAAATGCGTAAACTAGTTTACGTGAGAAAATAAAACCTAACATGAAAATGTTAGAAGTACCTTGAATTTCATTTTAATCAGGGTAAAATCTTTTAAAAATCCTACGAAATATTTTTTAGCCCTTCGTGGTGTAAGAAGAAAAGTTTGCTGGCACAAACTGTGTCCCAAATTTTTTTTGCCCAAAATTGGCTTTTTATGCTGAAAGTGGTGAAAAATGTCCGTGGGATCAAGAAAGGTGTTCTTTATGTCAAAATATCAGCGCAAAGTGCTAGTTTCTACCTCAGCAGGGATTGCTCTTGAGAACATGGATATTATGTTCTTATCTTTTTCCTTGTCGACCATTATTACAACTTTTGGTATTACAGGAACGCAAGCCGGTTTTATTTCGACCATTACCAACCTCGGTATGTTAGTCGGCGGAATTATTTTTGGAATTTTAGCTGATAAATACGGGCGGGTAAAAGTTTTTTCCCAAACGGTGATCATCTTCTCGATTGCTTCGTTACTAATGTTTTTTGCTTCTAATATTTATCTGGTTTATCTTTTCCGCTTTATTGCCGGAATTGGCGCCGGTGGGGAATATGGGGCATGTATGTCTTTAATCTCTGAAACATTTTCTAAAAAACACCTCGGCCGCGCCACTTCGACTGCGGCAATCGGTGCGCAAGTCGGCGCCATTTTAGCTGCTGTTTTAGCTTCTTTCATTATTCCATTACTTGGTTGGAAAATGCTATATGTTATCGGTGTGATTCCCGTTTTATTAGTTTTAGATATTCGGCGCGGCTTAAAAGAACCCGCATCTTTTACCCAAAATCACAATGATAAACAAGCCGGAAAATTCTCATTACTTTTTGCTGACAAACAGACAGCTTGGCAAACAATTGGTCTAAGTTTAATGGTGACTGTACAAATTGCGGGCTACTTTGGCTTAATGAACTGGTTGCCTTCTATTATGCAAAAACAATTACATTTATCGGTTTCGGGTTCGTCTTTATGGATGATTAGTACTATTTTAGGTATGTGTTTGGGGATGATGACCTTTGGAACGGTGATGGATAAATTAGGTCCAAGGTTAGCTTATGGTGTTTTTCTAATCTGTTCGGCAGCATCTGTCTTCTTAATTGTTTTAGCTCATGATAAATGGACATTACTAGGAGCAGCAGTAATCGTAGGCTATTTCATTAACGGCATGTATGGGGGTTATGGTGCGATTATTAGTAGCCTTTATCCCACAAGCATTCGCGCTACCGCCAATAATTTTATTATGAATGTGGGGCGGGCGATTGGTGGTTTTTCTTCAGTCGTAATTGGCTTTTTAATGGATCACTATTCCTTAATGACCGTTATCATTTTCTTATCGGTAATTTATTTAGTTAGTTTAGCCGTGATGTTAACTTTACCGGGATTAAAGAAAATGTACGAACAAAAAGAAGTTTTGCCACAACAATAAAAAATAAACCCGTCAGTGTTAGTGCTGGCGGGTTTTTCTTTTTAGTCGCAATACCATCAGTATCCCAAAGCTAATACCTGCTAGGATGAAAAAGATGGTTAGTTGTTCACGGTGTTTACCAAATGTAAAGTAAATATCACTCCAATAAAAATGAAGATCAAACCACCACCAAACTGTATCGAGTAGATAAAAAATTCCAGTTAAGATAAGCAAAAAAATATCCATTTTGTGCCAGGGAGTTTTTCTTGTTAGGGCTAAAAGAGTTCCCATCCCAACGAGGGTGATTAAAATAACGAATAAGCCTTCACTAGTCGAATAGGTCATTTTTATTTCCTTTCTTAAAAGATGTTTCACATGAAACAATTTTACCTTGAGTTTCTTTATTTTACGAAGAAAAGCCATTTTCATCTCTTTTATTTTAAAATATGATTAAAAGGTAATTTAGTGGAATTTTACAATTAAACTCAGTTAAATCAATCTTGTTTTAAAAAATAAAAAAAATGAAAATAATTCTGCTGCTGTTTAATTAGAAAAACGCTAATTGTTTTGTTATAATCAATTAAGGAAAAGGGGTGGCAAGATGAAAAAGTATTTTATACACGGAATAGTGCTAGTCATCTTAGCCAGCAGTTTAGTGGCGCTATTTTGCCAACTAGTAGAGACTACGCCACAAGCTTTAGCTTACACCACCATTACATATAAAAAAAATTCCCCGACAAAAAGTCTCGTGACACCAGCAATCAACTGGACAGAAAATAAACCTCAAAAAGCAACCCAGCAAACTTTTAGCAAAAAAAGAGGGAATCTAATAGCATTCGGTTTAGGTAGTATTTTAGCATTATTGGCTATTTGGCGCCGGCGAAAAAATTAAATGCACCATTAAAATTGAAAGTTTGGTCGTTACGCAACTTTTCAGGTGAAAAGTTTCTTTAAAACAATACGACAAGACGGTGAATTTGTATTTTTTCCCCAAGAAGACGGTCAACCTTTACTGCCTCAATACGAAGGTGTGTTTAAAAAGAGTAATATGGGTAAAAGCTGTGTTCGGCTAAAAAATTTAGACGACAAAAAAATAGCAGCGATTCGCCAACTTTTACAAAAAATATAAAGAAATAACCAAAAGCACAGCAAAACGCCTCTTAGAAAAGGTCGGATTGCTGTGCTTTTTTAGCGTACTTTTTATTAGCTTCGTCGTGATTGTTATTGGCGAATTTGACCGTCACCGTAGATGATATATTTCGTTGAAGTCAATTCTTCTAGGCCCATTGGTCCGCGGGCGTGTAGTTTTTGGGTGGAAATTCCAATTTCTGCGCCAAAACCAAAGACAAAGCCGTCAGTAAAGCGGGTGGAGGCATTAACATAAACAGCAGCGGCATCCACTTCGTTTAAAAATTTTTGGCTCGCAAAATAGTTGTCGGTAATAATCGCTTCAGAGTGTTTAGTATTGTACCGATTGATATGATCGATGGCTTCAGTGATGGAATCTACTACTTTGACAGCCATAATATAGTCCAAATATTCGGTTGACCAATCTGATTCTGTGGCCGCAATCGCATTTGGCAGATACTGCATAGCTCGTTCATCAGCATGAAGCTCAACATTATGCTCAGCTAATTTTGCGGCGATTTTTGGTAAAAATTCGGCGGCAACATCTTGATGAATTAATAAAGTTTCGGCTGCATTACAAACAGAAGGACGTTGGGTTTTGGCATTATCGGTAATGTTAATGGCCATCTCCAATTGCGCATCTTTATCGACATAAATGTGATTGTTGCCAGTGCCGGTTTCAATCACTGGAACGGTCGCTGTTTCTTTCACGCGACGAATTAAACCAGCGCCACCGCGAGGGATTAAAACATCTAAGTAGGCGGTTAGCCGCATCATTTGATTAGCAACTTCATGACTCGTATCGGCCACAAATTGAATCGCGTTTTCGTCAACACCAGCATCTTTTAGTGCTTTTTGTAAAATGGTGACCAGTATTTGGTTGGAGTAAAAGGCTTCTTTACCCCCTCGTAAAATTACCGCGTTACCCGTTTTAAAACACAAGCTAGCCGCATCAGTTGTAACATTTGGCCGAGATTCATAAATAATACCAATGACACCCAATGGTACTTTTTGGCGGCCAATCATTAAACCGTCACTATTTTTCCACATTTTTTCGACTTCGCCGATTGGATCTGGTAATTGAATCACTTGGCGCATACCGGCTGCCATTTCTGCAATTCGTTCAGGGGTTAATCGTAGGCGATCTTGCATGACAGTTGTAACACCATTGTCTTTTGCGTGGGCCAAATCTTTTTGGTTCGCTGCTAAGATAGTTGTTTCATTGTCCAAAATCGCTTGGGCCATTAGGGCTAGTAATTCGTTTTTGCGTTTTGTTGACATAAGTGCTAGTTGGCGGGCACTTTGCTTGGCTTGTTGGCCTAAAACAGTTAAATCAAACATGCTCTTCCTCCTCATCTTGTAGTGCATATTACGTGTTTTTTTGTTTCTTAGTTGTGAAACAAAGGCTTAAAAAGTATGGTAAAGCCGTTTTAATTAGTGGGTAATTTGGTAAATCTTCTATTGTGTATGCTAATACGTAAAAGTAGTTGGCTTTTTTGCTTTAATTGCTTCTTCATTATAGGAGGTTTTTTTTAAAATGCGAGAATATTTACTTCTTGTTAAATTTTGGCTAAGTTTTAATAATTTGCCAAATTTTAATAACGAAGTAAAAAGGATTAGCTTAATCCTCGCGACAAAAAAGGGTGCCAATTTGTTTGCCGGCTAAAATATCAAAAATGACTTGTGGCTTTTGACCGTTGGCTAAAACCATTGCGCTGTCGGCTAGTAAAATACGTTTGGCGGCGTTTAACTTACTAATCATGCCACCGGTGCCGAATTTTGAACCTTTATCGCCAGCATAATCCCAAATTTGTGGGGTAATTTCATGAATCGTATGAAATAAAATCGCATTTTTATTTTTCGCTGGATTACCGGAATAAAAACCGTCAATATCGGATAACATCACCAAAACATCCCCTTTTACTAACTGGGTTACGATGGCTGAAAGTTGATCGTTGTCGCCAAATTTGGTTTGATGATCTAATTCATCAATTGCAACAGTATCATTTTCGTTAATAATAGGGATAATTCCCATTTGCAACAGTTGTTCTAATGTATTGACGACATTTTTCCGACTTTCGGGAAATTCGACAATATCACGGGTTAATAGGACTTGGGCTGTTTGTTGGCTGTAAGTTAAAAAGCGCTGATTATAAATATTCATCAACTCTGCTTGGCCGACTGCGGCTACGGCTTGTTGGGCAGGGATAGTCGTGGGACGACTGTCTAGGTGTAATTTATTCATCCCCACACCAATCGCACCAGAAGAAACTAAGACGACTTCTTTGCCTTGGTTTTTTAAATCGCTTAAAACAAACGCCAGTTGATCAATTCCAGCTAAATTGATATTGCCGTTAGGATAAATTAGGGAGCTGGTGCCAATTTTAATGACGATGCGTTGCGCTGTGGTTAAAAATTCACGTTCCATCTTGATACTCCTTTTAAACGGATCAGCGACAGAAAAACTCAACTAAAAAATTCTTTGTTAATTTTTGTCGCTGCCACGGTTGCTCTTTTAAATCCGGTTTTTTTGACAGTAGTAAGTCACATTTTGACACACATTGTCACAATTGCCGGTCAGTTGCATCCATTGTACTTGGTTTTCTTAAAATTTTCACCTGCAGTTTAGTAAAAAGACGTTCCTTAATTGGCGCTGTTGTTTTTTTGTCATCACAAATAATGAAATGAAACGTCGCGCTAAAATAGTACAAAGAAAAGTTCACGGAACTAAAAAGTAAGAAAAAAATAAGATTTGGTACCGATTTTTGAAGATTGTATGGATTTTACGAAATTTTTCGTATTATTGGTTTGAATCCATAAAAATGACCGGTACTTATGCTAAAATAGCGTTATATAAAATATGTAAACTTACGCTTATTTTACAGTTTTTTTCTGCTGAAAAAAGCTGCGAAATTTTTTGAAAGTTTATTGAAATCACAATTTTCTTTTTGAATTGTTTGAGGAGGTATTTATTTGCGCACACGAGGGTTTGAAGTTGTTTCCCAATTTTTAGATAAAGAAATACAATTACCAAAACGAGCAACAAATCACGCAGCTGGTTATGATTTTGAAGCGGCAGCAGATGTAGTCATTCCAAGTATTTGGCAAGAAGGACTACTGACAGGTTTAAAAGCATTAAAAGCAAAAGGTGATAGCAAGTTTTTAAAACCGGTTTTGGTCCCGACTGGAATCAAAGCTTATATGGGCGACGATGAATTTTTACAATTAGCTAATCGCTCCAGCAATCCTTTAAAACGTTTTTTAGTTTTAACGAATGGCGTCGGGGTTATCGATAGTGATTATTATGATAATTCTGATAACGAAGGGCATATTATGTTCCAATTTACTAACTTTGGTTTAACCGATGTAACGATTAAAAAAGGCGAAAGAATCGGTCAAGGGATTTTCTTACCTTTTTTAAAAGCGGATCAAGATGAAACAAGTGCTTTACGCACGGGTGGTTTTGGTTCTTCAAATAAATAAAAGTACACGTTTTGTACAGCTTTTATTAGCGGTAGGTGTGCTAAAATAAAGGAAGGGATAGTTGTGGCAAAAAAGCCCAAAGTCCAATTTGAATGTCAACATTGTGGCTATATTTCACCAAAATATCTCGGTAAATGTCCCAACTGTGGCAGCTGGAATTCAATGGTGGAAGTGGTCATTCAAGATACCACTGATCGCCGCGTCCGGACGAGTTTAACTGGTGAAAAAACCAAGCCCACAAAAATCGCCGATGTCATCCCCAAAAAAGAACCCCGCGTTAAAACGAAATTAGCGGAATTAAATCGCGTTTTAGGTGGTGGGGTGGTTCCGGGTTCAATGGTTTTAATTGGTGGTGATCCAGGGATTGGGAAATCGACTTTGCTTTTACAAGTGTCCCAACAACTGGCAGAATCAGGCGGTAAAGTCTTGTATGTTTCCGGTGAAGAAAGTGCCGAACAAATTAAAATGCGGGCCGAGCGCCTAGGTTCGATTAAAACCGAATTTTATTTGTACGCGGAAACCGATATGCACGAAATTTCGCGGGCAATTGAAAATCTGGCACCAGATTACGTCATCATCGACTCTATTCAAACCATGACGCAGCCTGATGTGACCAGTGTGGCAGGCAGTGTTTCCCAAGTTAGAGAAACTACCGCGGAATTGTTAAAAATTGCCAAGTCCAATGGAATTGCGATTTTTATTGTCGGTCATGTGACCAAAGAAGGTTCCATTGCTGGACCGCGGATGTTAGAGCATATGGTGGATACGGTTTTGTATTTTGAAGGAGAAAAGCATCATACTTTCCGGATTTTACGGGCGGTAAAAAATCGTTTTGGTTCCACTAACGAAATTGGTATTTTTGAAATGCACGAAGATGGCCTTCATGAAGTGGCCAATCCGTCGCAAGTTTTCTTAGAAGAGCGTTTAGCTGGTGCTACGGGTTCAGCCATTGTCGTAGCGATGGAAGGCAGTCGCCCAATTTTAGTCGAAATTCAAGCGCTTGTTACACCAACGATGTTTGGCAATGCCAAGCGGACCACAACCGGCCTTGATTTTAATCGCGTTTCTTTGATTATGGCCGTGTTGGAAAAACGCGCTGGGTTATTGTTGCAAAATCAGGATGCGTATTTAAAAGCGGCTGGTGGCGTGAAATTAAACGAGCCGGCGATTGATTTGGCAGTCGCAGTTGCCATTGCGTCTAGTTACAAAGAAAAAGGAACTAGTCCAACTGAGTGTTTTATTGGTGAAATTGGTTTGACCGGTGAAATCCGCCGCGTTTCCAATATTGAGCAGCGGGTCAAAGAAGTACAAAAATTAGGTTTTACTAAAGTGTATCTACCAAAAAATAATTTGAATGGTTGGCAAGCGCCAAAAGGTATTCAAGTCATTGGCGTGGCGACACTGGCGGAAACATTAAAAAAAGTTTTTGGCTAAATGGCTAAATTAGTTTTAACAGGTAGTCTTATCGCGCTAAATAGAAAAGATAACAGAAGCTAAAAAAATTAGCACTATTTTCCCAGTTCCCTTTTCTATTTAGCAGCAAAAAATCGGAGGAGTTTTGTTATGCAACGACGGATCATTATTGTTTTAATGGTCGTAGCTGGCGCTAGCTTGGGGGCTTCATTTTTACCCATGGCGTGGGATACGATTGGCTTAACTGGCAACCAGTGGCTAAATAACCCCTTTACCAACATTTTGATTGGCGCAATTATTTTCTTTTTATTCGCGTTGGTATTGGAACGGTATATTTCAGCTGGATTGTCTTATATTGAGAAAAAATTGAGTGAAATTAGTTTAACCTATCTGCTCTTTGGGGCAATTGGTACCATTATTGGGTTAATGATTGGGATGATTATCTCCATTCCCTTATATAATTTGAACATTCCATTTGTGACTAGCTTTATGCCCTTTTTCGTGATGATTTTATTGGGGTATTTTGGTTTCCAAGTTGGGGTGACGCGGATTGACGAGTGGAAAAAGATCTTTACTCCCAAATCGAAAAAAAATGACGAAACCCAACAACAGATTTTAGAGCGTAAAGCAGGGGATACTTTTCACCGTTATAAAATTTTAGATACAAGTGTCATTATTGACGGGCGCGTTTATGACATTGCTAAAACTGGCTTTTTAGAAGGTACGATTTTAATTCCGAATTTTGTTTTGTATGAATTGCAATATATTGCCGATTCTGGGGATAGTCTAAAACGGGTACGAGGACGGCGCGGCCTTGATATTTTAAACGCGTTACAAAAAGAAGAAGATATCTCAGTAGAAATGTATGACGGTGATTTTGAAGATATTCAAGAAGTCGACAGCAAATTATTGAAGTTAGCCAAACTTTTAGATGGCGTTGTCGTCACCAATGACTACAACTTAAACAAAGTAGCGGAGTTTCAAAATGTGCCAGTTTTAAATATTAATGCTCTAGCAAATGCTGTAAAACCAGTAGTGATCCCAGGGGAAACTATGGATGTCTTATTAGTAAAAGCCGGAACAGAACGCCAACAAGGGGTTGCTTATTTAGATGACGGTACGATGGTCGTAGTTGAAGACGGCCAACATTATATGAATGAACGCATTAAAGTCGTAGTGACTAGCGCACTTCAAACAGCAGCTGGACGTATGATTTTTGCCAAGCCAGCACATTCAGGGCGGGGTATTGATGATGTGAAACCAGAAACTACAGCAACTGATTTAGAGCAAGCAGAAAGTAGTGACCATACGCAAAATAATAGCAATCAGAAACAAAACCAGCAAAATGGGAATCAGAAAAATCGGAATAAAGGCCGTAAAAATGCTTAGAGTTGGTCAAGGTTATGACTTACATCCTTTAGTTTTAAACAGGCCACTCATTTTAGGCGGCGTTACTGTTTTTCATCCTGACAACCTGGGACTTGCAGGTGTAACCGATGGGGATTGCTTAACCCATGCAATTATCGATGCCATTTTAGGTGCTGCAGGTTTAGGCGACATTGGTCAGATGTTTAAAGCTACTGCTGCAACGGTACAAAATGCCGATTCGACTCACTTATTGGCGATAGTTTTACAAAAAGCGTGGTCGCTTGGCTTTACTATTCACAATATTGATTGTACAATTCTAGCTGAACAGCCCAAACTTGCGGACTCTATTTCCAAAATGCGGCGAGTGCTTTGTGAAATTTGTCAGTTAGAAGAAAATCAGCTTAGTATTAAAGCCACAACAATGGAACAATTAGGGCCTGTTGGTCGCAATGAAGCAATTGCGGCAATGGCTGTTACCCTACTTGAAAATAATTCGAAGGAAGCGATTAGATGACGAAAATTCGCGTGCGTTACGCACCAAGCCCAACTGGACATTTACACATTGGTAATGCCAGAACTGCGCTATTTAACTATTTATTTGCCCGCCACAACGGCGGAGATTTCATTATCCGCATTGAAGATACGGATACCAAACGCAATATTGAAGACGGAGAAAAAAGTCAGTTAGATAATTTGAAATGGTTAGGGATGGACTGGGATGAATCTCCTGCAAATCCTGGTGAATACGGCCCTTATCGTCAATCAGAAAGAGCTGAAATTTACCAACCATTAATCGATCAACTGCTAGCTTCTAACCGTGCTTATAAATGTTACTGCACGCCAGAAGAATTAGAAGCAGAACGAGAAGCGCAACGTGCCCGTGGTGAAATGCCTCATTATTCTGGTAAATGTGCCCATTTAACACCAGAAGAACAAGCGCAAAAAGAAGCGCAAGGTTTAACACCTGTGATTCGTTTCCGTGTACCAAAAAACACAGAATTCAAATTTCACGACATGGTCAAAGGGGAAATCTCTTTTGAATCGGATAATGTTGGTGGCGACTTTGTTATTCAAAAACGCGACGGCATGCCAACTTACAACTTCGCCGTAGCAGTCGACGATCATATGATGAAAATCACCCACGTTTTGCGCGGGGATGACCATATCGCCAATACACCAAAACAATTAATGATTTATGACGCTTTTGGTTGGAAAGCGCCAGAATTTGGTCACATGACCTTAATCATTAACTCTGAAACAGGTAAAAAACTAAGCAAACGGGATGAATCAATCCTACAATTTATCGAACAATATCGCGAATTAGGTTACTTGCCAGAAGCAATGTTTAACTTTATTGCTTTACTTGGTTGGTCACCAGTGGGAGAAGATGAAATCTTTAGCCAAGATGAATTAATTAAGATGTTTGATCCGAACCGTTTAAGTAAATCACCTGCGGCTTTTGACGCCAAAAAATTAGAATGGGTAAACAACCACTACATTAAAGCGATGGACTTAGACGTTTTAGTAGAAATGTGCTTACCATATTTGCAAAAAGCAGGTCGCATCTCCACAGATTTATCTGCTGAAGAACTAGAACGCGTGAAAAAAATCGTGGCCTTGTATCAACCACAAATGAGTTATGCTGCTCAAATCGTGGAATTATCTGAACTCTTCTTTACTGAACATCCTGTTTTAGACGATGCAGCAAAAGAAGTTTTAGCTGGCGAAACAGTGCCGCAAGTCTTGTCTGCTTTTAAAGCAAAACTTGAAGCAATGGATACAGTGGATGCCCCAAGCGTAAAAGCTGCGATTAAAGAAGTACAAAAAGAAACAGGCGTGAAAGGCAAGAACTTATTTATGCCAATTCGCGTCGCTGTTTCAGGCCAAACTCATGGCCCAGAATTACCAGATACTGTTGAACTTTTAGGCAAAGAAAAAGCTTTAGCTCACCTAGAACAAGTTTTATAAGACACGGTTTACAGGAAGTTTTAATCAGTAAACGATTGGAATTTGGTAAAAGCATGAGGTTTAATTAAATAAATAGGCGTTGATTAGACGAAGTACTGCGGGATTTTCTAAAGAGAGGTTACTAAGCTGGTGGAAAGTAGCTGAGATGAAGCAGGAAATGCACCTAGGAGCTAGCTTTATGCCGTTTTGTGGACGTTACCCACTCTTGAGGACCCAATTTTATAATTGGGTCAAATGAAAGTGGAACCACGCCCAAAGCGTCTTTTAAATAAGGAAACTTATTTAAAGGGCGCTTTTTTATTAATAGCTACTAAAATATCTTAATATAAAAAAGGATGTGACACGATGGGATGGGGGAGACGTGCGATTCAAGCGGCCAAGGAAAATGATCCGGCGGCCCGCCACACATTGGAAATTATTTTGACTTATCCGGGTATTCATGCTTTGTTTTGGCATCGCTTTGAACATTTTTTATACAATCACAAGCTGTTTTTATGGGCACGAATCAGTTCCCAATTTCAACGCTTTTTAACGGGCATTGAGATTCATCCTGGCGCCAAAATCGGCGACGGTGTGTTCATCGATCACGGCATGGGTGTTGTGATTGGCGAAACGGCAGAAGTCGGCGATGACGTCGTTTTATTTCATGGGGTCACACTAGGTGGTACCGGAAAACAAGCCGGTAAACGGCACCCTACGATCAAACAAGGAGCGATGATTTCAGCGAACGCTCAAATTTTAGGCCCGGTGACGGTGGGTAAAAATGCCAAAATTGGGGCAGGGGCAGTTGTTTTAAAAGATATTCCAGATGATGCAACGGCAGTAGGAATTCCAGCGAAAGTTGTGCGAATTGCAGGAAAGAAGGTTGAAGTATGATTAAGATATATAACACCATGACACGACAAAAAGAAGAGTTTAAACCAATTGAAGCAGGCAAAGTGCGGATGTATGTTTGTGGTCCGACAGTCTACAATTACATTCACATCGGCAATGCGAGAAGTACGATTGCCTTTGATACGATTCGGCGCTATTTTGAATACCGCGGTTTTACGGTCAATTACGTTTCCAATTTTACCGATGTCGATGACAAAATCATTCGTGCCGCCAAAGAGTTGGGAGTAACCGCACCAGAAGTAGCTGAGCGTTTTATTCACGCTTTTGAAGAAGATACTAATGCTTTAAATGTCGAACCCGCAACGTTACATCCACGAGTAATGGACCATATTCCAGATATTATCGACTTTATTTCGGTTTTAGTGGCAAAAGGGTTTGCTTATGAAGCAAATGGCGATGTTTATTATCGGACTCGTAAGTTTGAAAATTACGGTAAATTAAGTGATCAGTCGATTGATGAATTAGAAGTTGGCGCTAGTCAAAGAACAGGTGCAGAACAAGACGTTAAAGAAGACCCCTTGGATTTTGCTTTATGGAAAAGCGCCAAACCAGAAGAAATCGCTTGGGATTCTCCGTGGGGATTGGGCCGTCCGGGCTGGCATATTGAGTGCTCGGTAATGGCGACCAAACATTTAGGAGACACCATTGATATTCACGGCGGTGGTCAAGATTTGGAATTTCCTCACCATGAAAATGAGATTGCTCAAAGTGAAGCCAAAACAGGCCACACCTTCGCCAATTATTGGATGCATAATGGTTATGTGACAATCGGTGAAGATGATGAAAAAATGAGT
The DNA here is from genome assembly GCF_051713765.1 of Enterococcus sp. DIV0755b. Lineage (NCBI taxonomy): Bacteria > Bacillati > Bacillota > Bacilli > Lactobacillales > Enterococcaceae > Enterococcus > Enterococcus sp. DIV0755b. The sequence goes on from NZ_JBIOQN010000001.1 coordinate 696,851, forward strand.
AAGTCATTGGGGAATTTTGTGACCGTGCATGATTTAATTCAAAAAGTTGATCCACAAGTATTGCGCTTTTTTATGGCGACCACCCAATACAGGCGCCCGATTCGTTACAGTGAAGCGACTTTAAAAGACGCTGCCAATAACTTGCAACGCTTAAAAACAGCCAGTGAAAATGCGAACTTCCGTTTAACAACTGCTCAAGCAACTTTACCAACTGATACGGTCAAATTGGCAGAATTAGCGGAACTGGAAAATCGTTTCGTTACAGAAATGGACGATGATTTTAATGCCGCAAATGGTGTAACGGTGCTTTATGAACTGGCAAAATGGCTGAATACTTATACTGAACAAAGTGAAGTATCAAAAGCTGTTTTAGATGCAGCTACTGAAAAATTACACGCTTGGCTAGCTGTTTTTGGGATTTATTTTATTAGTAATGAGTTATTAGACGAAGATATTGAAAAATTAATCAGTGAAAGAATAGAAGCTCGCCAAAATAAAGATTTTGCCCGTAGTGATGAAATTCGCGATCAATTAAAAGAACAAGGGATTATCTTGGAAGATACTGCCCAAGGTACCCGTTGGAGAAGAGAAGCATGAGAGATTACACACAATTAAATGGTTTAGCACTAGCGTATGTGGGCGATGCGATTTATGAAGTTTATATTCGCGATTATTTGGTTGCTACTGGTCAAACTAGGCCCAATCAATTACACAAACAGGCGACCCACTATGTTTCGGCAAAAGCCCAAGCTTTCTTAATGAATGAAATGTTGACGGCAGAAATTTTATCAGAAGACGAAGAGCTGTTTTATCGCCGCGGACGTAATAGTAAAAGTCACACGAGTGCGAAAAATGCTGATATTACCACGTATCGCATTGCGACAGGCTTTGAGGCTTTAATGGGCTATCTGCACCTCACCAAACGACAAGAACGCTTAGAAGAACTAATAGACTGGTGTATCAAGAAAGTAGGTGAAACAAATGGCAAATAAACGAGCAGACAAAGCGACTAAAAAGCAGCGGACAAATTATGGTGCAAATGATAAAAATCGCCGTGGCAAAAACTTCGCTGAAAAAGGTAATCCGCGTCATAAAAAACACGCTGATTTTAAAGCCAATGTAAAAAATGATAACGTAGAAAACGGGGCCGTAACAGAAGTAAATGAGAATTTTGTTTTTGGTCATCATGCCGTAGTTGAAGCGTTAAAAGCAGGTCGAGGAAATAAATTATTTTTAGCAGAAGATGCCAGAGGCGATAAAATCGAAGGATTGAAAACTTTAGCCACAGAACAAGCTGTCCCAGTCAAATGGGTACCAAAAAGCAAGCTAGATACGATGAGTGACAGTGGGGTTCATCAAGGCATGGTTTTAGCAATCACACCTTATGAATATTTGTCTCTTACTGAACTACTAGAAAGTACCAAAAAAGAAAATCCTTTTTATTTAATTTTAGATAACTTAGAAGATCCCCATAATTTTGGCTCTATTTTACGGACAGCGGATGCGGCTGGCGTAGATGGCGTGATTATACCAAAACATCGTGCAGTTGGGATTACACCGATTGTCGTTAAAACTTCTACTGGTGCCGTCGAATATATGCCAATTGCACGGGTCACAAATTTAAGCCAAGCTGTTCAACAATTAAAAGAAGCAGGCTTTTGGATTTTTGGTACTGCAATGGAAGGCACAGATTACCGCCAGTGGAACGCCAAAGGGAAAATTGGTTTGATTATTGGCAATGAAGGTAAAGGAATGAGTGCTGGCTTAATGAAAGCCGTCGATGAACTTTTAACTATTCCAATGGTAGGGCACGTCCAAAGTTTAAATGCCAGTGTTGCGAGTGGCCTTTTGATTTATCAGGCTTTCAGCCAACGGGCAGGTGAATAGTGTGAAAAAACAACTATTGATTGTCGATGGCTATAATATGATTGGCGCTTGGCCAGAACTTGTGTCGTTAAAAAAAGCTGAAAAACTAGAAGACGCCAGAGAAACATTGCTTAGTTTGCTGTCAAATTATGCCAAATACGAAGGTTTGGAGATTATCGTCGTTTTTGATGCCCAGTTTGTACCAGGAATTACACAGCGTTATACCAAATATCAACTGCAAGTTATTTTCACCGAAGAAGGAGAAACCGCAGACAGTTACATCGAACGTGTCGCCGGTGAGTTGAATAATGCCTTAACGCAGGTGACTGTAGCAACCAGTGATTTAGCAGAACAGTGGGTAGTCTTCTCGCAAGGAGCCTTAAGAACTTCTGCTCGCGAGTTGTATAAGGCGGTGCAAAAAACTAATAAATTAATTTCAGAACATCAAGAGGATTTAAAGTTTACGAATTTTCGCCGCAACTCTCCTTGGAATGAAGCACAACTTTCTGATTTACAGCAAAAACTACAGGAACTAAGTAAAAAGAGTTAAAAAAATTGTGTTGCGAATTAGCCCACCAGATGAAACTGGTTGGGCTTTTTTTCGTGGTACAGTCAAAAAGCAAGAGACTTTGGGAGGAGGCATTAAAATGATTTCAACAGATTTTAACCCCCAAGCAGTTTTGGCCCAGATGGAAGTTTTTGACCGCCTTTTTTATGAGTATCGGCCCGTGATTTATAAGGTGATGGGGCGCTATTATTTGCGCGACTTTGATTATGATGACTGGCTGCAAGAAGGTCGCATTAGTTTCTTTTATTCCCTCTATTATTATGATAGGAGCCGCGGAGTGTCTTTTGGCACCTTTTTTAAAACCAATTTTGAAAATAAAATAAAAAGTGAATTGCGAAAACAAGGAGCGTATAAAAGAAAAGGAATGGTAGAAGCAATCTCACTGGAGGAAAAAATTGCGCAAGAAGGTCCGGATTTTTTAGTTGCCTATAACCAAAGTATCGTTTTGGCAGAAGAACAACTCCTTTTAGAAGAGGAGTTATGGGAGACTTTTCGTTTATTATCAGGATTGGAAGCGGATGTATTAAAAGCTTATTTAAGAGGAGAACACCTAGACTATTACGCCTATAAAACTGCCGTTAGTTGTCAAAAAATTTCTTGTGCATTGGAACGTGCGCGGCGAAAATTACGCAAATATGTGAAAATTATTAGTTGAAATTTTTTTGAAAATAGCACCTTTTAAAAAGTAAAAAAATAACGGAAAATTCGCTATTGAAACGACAAAAAATTTATGATAAACTTGAAATTTTCAGAAAAATGTGATATAATGGTAGATGAGGTGAATGCGATGCCAACAACTTTAGCTTCTATCAAAAAAGATTTAGAATGTCGTATCGGCAGTGAAATCATGCTGGTAGCTCAAACTGGTCGTAAACGTCAAACCGAACGCAAAGGGATTCTAACTGAAACGTACCCTTCTGTTTTCGTCGTTGATTTAGATCCAGAAGAAAATTCCTTTGAACGCGTTTCCTACAGTTACTCAGATGTTTTGACACGAACTGTCGAAATCGAATTTTTAGGAGAAACAATATAAAAAATTACGAAGGCTCAATTGAGCTTTCGTATTTTTTATATTCTGTCAGCGGGCTTTTTTAGAGCCTTCAAAGTAAGCAAAAAAGTGAGCGACTGCAATTTACAAAAGTGTTTCAAACGCAGCAACTAAAGTAAGCGGTAATAAGAAAGAGGTGGCCAAATGGAATATATTGTAAAAAATTTCAACGAACTAACAACTAAAGAATTTTATCAAATTGCAAAAGAGCGGGTAGCTGTTTTTGTAGTGGAACAAAACTGCCCCTATCAAGAGATTGATGAAACAGACGAAGTAGCTTTGCATACGTATTTTCTAAGTGAAAATGGTGAAATTGCTGCTTATACGCGGATTTACAGTGAAAATGAGACAGTACATTTTGGTCGCGTGTTGGTCACAAAAGCATTTCGCAAAACCGGCTTAGGTAAAAAAGTCGTAGCCAAAACGTTGGCAGTCATTGCCGAAAAATTTCCAAATCAAAAAGTTGTTATCGGCGCCCAAGCTTATTTACAAGATTTTTATGGTGAATTTGGCTTTCAGGCGATTTCAGAAGTGTATTTAGAAGATGATATTCCCCATATTGATATGGAGCTTGCAGAAATTTCACTTTGATAAAAGCAAATAAGAAAAGTAAAGAGTTACTCATGCGGGCAACTTATAAATGGTAAATTAGCATTAATAAATTGTCCGATAAATTTTAATCCTAACAAAAACCTTGACCACAGCGCATGAATCATGCCTTTTGGCCAAGGTTTTTTACTTGTGTATTTTATTAGTATTCAGAGTTATTTAGGTCTTCGCGCGCCTTTTTAGTTGCAGGGCCGCCTTGGGCTTCTAGTAAATCGCGAATATCTTTTAAATAGTCTTCAGCAGTAATTTCTGGTTCTTCTTCGACTTCTTCTTTATGACGCAGTTCTTTAGCACGGTTGGCAAATTTTACAATGATAAATAAGACAAAACCAGTAATAATAAAGGTAATAATAGCACTCACAACACTACCAAATTCGAATTTGACACCGTTAATGCGCACGTCTAAAACATTCATAGCTGAGTCCAAGTCGCCTTTTTTGGTAAACAAAGAAACAATTAGTCCAATCAGTGGTGTAATTAAACCTTCAACGACTTGATTGACAATGCTTGTAAAAGCACCCCCGATTACAACCCCAACGGCTAGGTCTAAGACATTCCCCCGCATTAAAAACTCTTTGAATTCTTTAATCATCTGTTTTACCCCTTTCTTTTTATGGTAATCAAAAGTAATGCCATAAAATTTTCACTTAGTCCGAAAAATCTGCATGAAAATGCGGATTACTAAAATTAGTATAACGAAGATTTTTAAATATTTGAAATAATATGAAACAAAAGGACAAATAGGCGTAAAATCAATGTTTAGCTAAGGGCTATGCTATAATTAGAGTGATGTCTTGTTACAGCTAGTTAATTTTACTTTCTCCCATTTTGCGGGAAGTATTATTTTTTTAATCAAAAAAAGCAACAATAAGAATTGCAGTTTTCTGTAATTGACAGCTAAAAATTATTTGATAAGGAGTATCTATATGTCAGTTGAATTAGGCAAAGGTATCAATCTTGAAGTGATACCAACGAAAAAGTATAAGACAACCCGGATTTTAATCCGTTTTTCAGCCCGTCATAGTGAAAAAACGGCAGCAGCCCGTACTTTGTTGACTAGCTTATTAGAAACCAACAGTTTAAACTACCCCACTCAAAATGAATTGAGTACGCGATTAGCCGAACTTTATGGTGCGAGTTTTGGTGTCAGTGTAGCCAAAAAAGGCAATTTGCACCAAGTGAATGTGGGGATGTCACTTGTTAATGGCAGTTATGTTGGTAAAGAGAATCTTTTAAACGAAGCGGTGGCTTTTTTACAAGAGATTTTATTTGCCCCCAATGTAAAAGATGGCGCTTTTGATGAAAAAACATTTGCTACTGAAAAAGAAAATTTACTGGCTTATTTAAAGAGTATGAAAGAAGATAAGCAAACTTATGCTTCTTTACGCCTCCAAGAATTGTTTTTCCAAAATGATGCCGATCAAAAAGTTCCAAGCTTTGGCACCGTAGCGACTGCAAAAGACTTAACCGCAACAGATTTAGTGGCAGTCCACCAAAAGATGCTAAATGAAGATTACATTGATATTTTTGTGATTGGCGATGTGGAACCAAAAAACGTGCAAGAAATTTTTGCCAAAATGCCTTTTTTAAATAGTGAGCGGGTCAAACCGGAAATTTTCTTTACGCAAAGTCACAGCAATATTATTAACGAACACGTTGAATACGACCAAGTCATTCAAGCTAAATTGAATTTAGCTTATCAAATCGATACGTATTACGGTGATCCCAGCCGTTTTGCTTTAATGGTTTTTAATGGTTTATTTGGTGGATTTCCCCACTCTAAATTATTTATGAACGTCAGAGAAAAAGAAAGTTTGGCTTATTACGCTTCTTCTTCTTTTGATTCTTTTCGCGGTTTGTTAAAAGTTCAGACGGGAATTGATCAAGAAAAAAGAGAAGCGGTTTTGCATTTGATTAATGAACAGTTGGAAAGCCTACGCCAAGGAGAAGTTACACAAGAAGAGTTGGCGCAAACAAAAGCGATGTTAAAAAACCAATATCTACTTTCTCTTGATAACCCGCAAGCTTTAATGGAAAATGCTTATTTGGATTTGTGGTTACCGCATACTAAGATGTCTGAAGAAGCCTTTATTGCTGGTATTGATGAAGTAAGTATTGAAGCGGTAAAGAAGATCGCGTTATCAGTCAAACTAAAAGCAATTTATTGTTTGGAAAGGAGTGAGTCATAATGAAAAAAGTATATGAAAAAATTAACGAAACCTTATATAGCGAAGTGCTTCCGAATGGTTTAACTGTTTATTTATTACCAAAACCGGGCTATCACAAAACTTATGGCCTTTTTACCACCGATTATGGCTCAATTGACAACCGTTTTATTCCCCTTGGTCAAGAAGAATTTATTACTGTCCCTGATGGCATTGCCCATTTTTTAGAACATAAATTATTTGAAAAAGAAACAGGTGACGTTTTCCAAGATTTTGGCAAACAAGGGGCTTCTGCCAATGCCTTTACCAGTTTTACTAAAACCAGTTATCTTTTTTCGGCGACAGATAATATTGAATTAAATCTGACAACTTTACTGGATTTTGTCCAAGAACCTTATTTTACTGAAGCAAGTGTCAATAAAGAAAAAGGGATTATCGCCCAAGAAATTCAAATGTATCAAGACGATCCTAATTGGCGTCAATTTTTTGGCATCATTAACAATTTATATCCCAAACACCCACTTCACATTGATATTGCTGGCACGGTGGAGAGTATTGATGAAATTACAGCAGAAGATTTGTATACGTGCTATCACACTTTTTATCATCCTAGCAATATGAAATTGTTTGTAGTGGGAAATATTGAGCCTGAAAGCATCATGGCCTTAATTAAAGCCAATCAAGCTGCCAAAGATTTTCCAATTCCCCAACCAATCAAACGGGAATTTCCGGCTGAAACACTGACAGACATTAAAAAGTCTGATCGCTTAGAAATGCCGGTGACACGGGCAAAAGGAATTTTGGGCTTAAAGATGTTGACGGCAGATTTACCACAGGATAATCGTGAGCTGTTGCGTTTTAAAACCGCTGCTAGTTTATTGTGGCAACTCCTTTTAGGCACCACCTCTAAAAATTATTTGAATTTATATGATGCCGGTGTGATTGATGATACTTTTGGTTATGAATTTAATTTAGATCGGACTTTTTGTTTTGCTGATTTTGGTGGCGATAGTGATAATCCAAAAGAGCTGACAAAAGCTGTAACCGCCATTTTATTAAACTACGGTAAAGATCCAGAAATTAATGAAGCTAATTTAAACTTATTGAAAAAACGTATGCTAGGCAAATTCTTCCAGTCTTTGAATTCTTTAGAGTATATCGCCAATCAATTCAATCAAAATTTGTTTGGTGACTTAACGCTTTTTGATTTGCCAGAGATTATTCAATCGATCACTTTAGAAGATATTTATACTTGTGGTCAGCGTTTAATAAAAGAAGAGGCGCTGAGTGAATTTTTCATGTATCCTAAGGAGGATTAAGCATGAAAAGCGCGCTTATTATGGGAGCTAGTGGTGATATTGGCGAAGCTATTTGCCGTGCCTTAGCTAAAGATGGTTGGTCATTATATTGTCACTATTATCGCCATGAAGAAAAAGTATTAAAATTTGTTAGCGACTTAAAGGAAACCTATCCCCAGCAAGATTTTTTTATGGTATGCTTAGATATGCTAGAAACCCCCGCTATTCCGTCATTTTTGGCGAATTTATTTCAAGTGGATGGCATTGTTTTTGCCGCCGGTTTTACCAAATATGGTTTGCTTTGTGAACATACGCAACAAGATATGCGTCAGTTATGGCAAATTCACTTGGAAACGCCACTGCTTATTTTGCAGGGCTTAGAAGAAAAATTGCGGCGTTCTAGCCGACCAAGAATTGTTTTTGTCGGTTCGGTTTATGGTTTAGCCGGCAGTAGCTTAGAGACTGTTTACAGTGCGGTTAAAGGGGCACAACAAAGTTTTGTTAACGCCTATGCAAAAGAGGTCGCCGCTAACGGCTGTACCGTCAATTGCGTTGCCCCAGGAGCAGTAGCGACGAAAATGAACGCAGCTTGGTCACCTGCTGAATTAAAACAATTAACAGAAGAAATCCCGCTAGGAAGACTAGCATACGCCAAGGAAATCGCGGCAGTCGTAGCTTTTTTGTTTCAATCAGACGCTCAGTATATTACTGGTGCGACGATTCCTGTAACAGGAGGCTGGCTGCAATAAAGACTGGAGAGAATGTGTAAGTGGCAAATGAAGCAACAACTATCGGCGCAAGATTACGGCAAGCCCGTTTAAATAAAAATATTTCATTAGATGAATTGCAACAAATAACTAAAATACAAAAACGCTATTTAGAAGCAATTGAAAGTGGTGACTTTGAGGCGCTACCGGGTTCTTTTTATGTGCGCGCTTTTGTCCGGCAATATGCCCAAGCAGTAGGAGAAGATGGGGAAAAATTAGTGGCTGTTTTAGCGGGGAAAGAATCTTTAACACCGCCACCGCCTAAAAGACCGCAACCAGAAACTGTCCAAGGCTCAAGGAAATCACTACATGTCGAAGAAGAAACGGGTAGTCCCATTATGCGATTGCTACCGGTTATTTTCTTTGGTTTAGTAGCTCTTGTGATTGTAGTAATCGTATTTTATATGACGTGGCAAGATCGTAACAACCAAGATGCGCTAATTGCAGCGAATTCTTCGGTCACGGTTGAACAACTGGCAACGCAAAGTTCGACTAAAGCTTCTGAATCGACCTCTGAGTCTAAAAAACAGACAGAAAGTACGACTGAAGAATCAACCACTGAGTCAACAAAAGAAAAAGAAATGGCCGTTAAATTAGATAGCAATACGCAAAGTGATGCTGTTTTTAGTTTGACCGATGCAAAAGCGCCCATTAAATTAGACTTTATTGGCAGTGCCAATGGTCCTTGTTGGATTGGGGTGTTAGTGAATAACGGCTATGTTTATCAATATACCTTACAAGCAGGTGAAACGCAGTCAACAACTTTACCTGAAGGTGCTACAAATGCTACGATTGTTTTAGGAGCAAGTGGCAATTTGACAATTAAAGCCAATAGCAAAGATTTAAACTATACGGATCCTAATATTCCTTCCTTACGAAAAAATGTGACATTAAACATTGCATATCAAAAAGCAGATTAGGCAGTTTTAAAGTAGAAAAGGAGATTATTCAATTGAATTTACCCAATAAGTTGACGGTGATTAGAATCTGTATGATTCCACTATTTATCTTGATTTTAGTTTTACCGCTAGATTTTGGTACGCTAACTGTAGGGACTACTGTGTTACCTGTAACCCACTTAGTCGCTGCAATCATTTTTGCTGGTGCAAGTTTCACAGACTGGTTAGACGGACACATTGCCCGTGCCCAAGGTTTAGTGACAAATTTCGGCAAATTTGCTGATCCTTTAGCAGATAAAATGTTGGTGATGACCGCATTTATTTTACTAGTAGATTTAAACAAAGCTCCCGGCTGGGTTGTAGCCATTATCGTCTGTCGGGAATTAGCGGTAACGGGACTGCGTTTATTATTAGTTGAAGGTGGCGAAGTAATGGCTGCCGCTTGGCCAGGGAAGGTTAAAACAGCGACGCAAATGCTCGCGATTATTTTCCTATTTTTAAATAATATTCCGTTTAATTTAATCGGAGTTCCAGTCGATCAGATTTTACTTTATGCTTGCTTAATCTTTACGATTTATTCAGGTGTGGATTATTTTGCTAAAAATACGGCTGTCTTTAAAGGTTCTATGTAAATAATCTAAAATAATGTGCGGGGAAAGTTTATTGAATTGCTCCCCTATTAAAATGAGGTGCTGTGAAATGAATTTAATTTTGCAGCACCTCGTTGTTTTTTTACGTAACTGCGTATATGAAAGTGAGTAATTAAAATGAAAGCTGAAATTATTGCTGTCGGAACAGAAATTTTACTCGGTCAAGTTGTCAATACAAATGCCACTTTTCTTTCTGAAGAATTAGCAGATTTAGGCATTGAAGTCTATTATCATAGCGTGGTGGGAGATAATCCTGCACGGTTAGAAAGCTTATTAAAAATCGCAGATCGCCGCAGTGATCTTGTTGTTTTATGCGGTGGTTTGGGACCTACAACAGATGATTTAACAAAAGACGTCGTCGCCTATCACGTAGGTCAACGCTTAGTTGAAGATTCAAATGGACGTAAAGAATTAGAGGCTTTTTTCACCCGTGCCAAAAGAGAAATGACAGAAAATAATTTAAGGCAAGTATTGGTTTTTGAAGACGGAATCGCTTTACCAAATGAAACCGGGCTTGCAGTTGGTATTTTTTATCAAAGTCCAACTACTGCTTTTTTACTTTTACCTGGTCCACCATCTGAATTGCGCCCGATGTTTTTGCATCATGGCAAAGCACTACTACAAGAAAAATTTCCACAACAAGAGCAATTAATTTCTCGGGTCTTGCGCTTTTACGGCATTGGCGAATCAAAACTCGTCACGCAATTAGCTACGCTCATCCAAAAGCAAACGAACCCCACCATCGCCCCTTATGCCAAGCCCAACGAAGTGACGTTGCGCTTAACGGTTAAAACAGATGATGAAAAGAGTGGACAAAAATTATTAGATGAAACAGAAGCTAAAATTAAAGAGGAGGTGGGAGAATATTTTTACGGCTACGGCGAGGAAAATTCTCTGGAAGCAGTTGTCGTGAAATTGTTGCAAGAAAAAGGTTGCAGTGTCACCGCAGCTGAAAGTTTAACTGCCGGTCTCTTTCAAGGGACGTTGGCAAATGTCAGTGGTGCCTCCGAAATTTTTAGTGGTGGTTTTGTAACGTATGCCAAAGAACAAAAAGAAAAATTATTGCAAATTGATCCTGCTTTACTCGCAGAAAATGGTGTGGTTAGTGAAGCCTGTGCCAAAGCCATGGCGCAAAATGCCAGAGCGATTGTAGGAGCAGACTACGCTTTAAGTTTTACTGGTGTCGCCGGTCCTAATGAATTAGAAGGGCAACCAGCCGGGACGGTTTGGATTGGTTTAGCTAGTGAAAAAGGCGTTGTTGCCCATTTGTATCACTTCACGCGAGATCGAAGTTATGTACGTCACAGTGCTGTAATGGCAGGATTAGATTTATTGCGTCGCGCTGTTTTAGCCCAATAAAAAGACAAATACGAACAAAAGATTAATATCCTTTAATATGCGAAAATACGTTCGCTTTTTCTTGCTTTTTTTAGATAGAAAGGCTATTATTAAACAGTAGTTAAGAGATAATTCTCTTAGTAGTTGCTGTGTTTTTATTTTTTAGATTGTGTCGCTTCACCAGCTGAAGCTTTTTTCTAGATGAAAGATAATGGAGGGAATTTATTTGGCAGATGATCGCAAAGCAGCCTTAGATGCTGCATTAAAAAAGATTGAAAAAAACTACGGTAAAGGTGCCGTAATGAAATTAGGAGAAAAGGCAGATCAACAAGTTTCTACGATTCCAAGTGGCTCACTTGCATTAGATGTTGCTTTAGGTGTGGGTGGCTATCCACGGGGACGGATTGTTGAAATCTACGGCCCTGAAAGTTCTGGTAAAACAACCGTTGCTTTACACGCCATTGCAGAAGTGCAAAAAAATGGCGGGACAGCAGCTTTTATTGATGCTGAACATGCTTTAGATCCATTATATGCGCAAAAATTAGGCGTTAATATTGATGAATTATTACTATCACAACCAGATACCGGTGAACAAGGATTAGAAATCGCGGATGCTTTGGTTTCCAGTGGTGCAATTGATATTGTCGTCGTCGATTCCGTTGCCGCTTTAGTACCACGGGCAGAAATTGATGGTGAGATGGGGGACGCCCACGTCGGGTTACAAGCACGTTTGATGTCACAAGCGTTGCGTAAACTTTCTGGCTCAATTAATAAAACCAAAACAATCGCAGTCTTTATTAACCAAATTCGTGAAAAAGTCGGTATCATGTTTGGTAATCCTGAAACAACTCCTGGTGGACGCGCGTTGAAATTCTACGCAACGATCCGTCTTGAAGTTCGTCGGGCTGAACAATTAAAATCAGGTACCGATATTATTGGGAATAGAACGAAAATCAAAGTCGTTAAAAATAAAGTTGCGCCACCTTTTAAGGTAGCTGAAGTTGACTTAATGTATGGTCAAGGTATCTCACAAGAAGGCGAGCTTTTGGATATGGCCGTTGAACAAGATATCGTTGATAAAAGCGGTGCTTGGTATTCTTATCAAGGCGATCGTATCGGCCAAGGCCGTGATAACGCCAAAAACTATATGAAAGAACATCCTGAAATGAAAGCAGAAATCTCCACTCGTGTGCGGGAAGCTTACGGGATTGGCGATGGTAGTGAAGTTCCAGAAAAAGCTCAAGAAGAGTTACCTTTAGATTAATTAAAAAAGGTTGTGATAAATTTTTATCGCAACCTTTTTTGTTTTTATTTTTTTTTGCAAAAACGTATTTTTTGTTACTGCATACGTTTATGACATCTTTTTAGTAGAATTTATTGAAAGAAAATGGTTTGGGGAGAAATACCTGTATTAACGAACACTAACAGCGAAATGGGAAACGTTATATGCTGTCTCAAAGTTTTTTGCCGTAATCCAACTTGGTCCGAAGACGGGATCAACGACATGATAAAAACCATTTTTATAACCATCCATAGTAACAACATGGCGATTCCAAATCGCATCACCCCAAAAAAGGTGTTTATGTTCAGCTGGCTCAAAAGCATAAGTAACCCATACGATAACTGGATTTTGGTTTGCTACTTCATTTTTCAACGTTTGAACGGTAGCGCCAGTCAGATTTACTAACTTACCCCCATTTTTATTCCCCCATTTAACTACTGGTGCAGGATTCATACCTTGATACGTACCATTAACGTTATGTCGCCATTCGCCAGAAAAGCCATTATTGGGATTATTGTTAGGCGAAACTGGCATCGATTTGACAAAAGTCATTAAATTTTGTTTTGTCGCAATTCCTTTATAATGTAGTGCTTCTAGCAGTGAGGCACCTTCACATAACATAGTATTACCTTGGTTGATAAAAGGGACACCCAATAAAACTACTTTATCAGGCTTAGGAGCAACTGTAATTACAGTTGCGCTACTATTAATATAGCCTAACCACATTCCCTTTGAATTGTATAAAGAATAATATGTTGCTCCGTTAAAGTGGTGATAATAACCTTTAGCGAGAATTGTTTGCTTAGCGATGCTATTGGCCGAACTTTTGAATTGCCAACTAAAGTTGCGCCAGACTGTCCAATTTTTAGTGATTTTAACGTATTTATTTAAACTGTGGTAATAACCTTGTGGGGCCACTTCTTTCACGCCACTTGAATTGAAATAGCCTAGCCACTTATTGTTATTATCATAAAGTGAGTAATAAGTCGCACCGTTAAAATGTTTGTAGTAGCCACTTACTTTTACAACGCGATTATTAAGTGTAGCGGCTTTATATTTAGATTGACCGTTAAAGTTATTCCATATTGTCCAAGTCGGCTTCGTGACGGTGACATATTTTGTGGTGGCATGCCATAAACCTTGGATGGGAACTTTTTTGGTTGCATCAGCATTCAAATAGCCAACCCATTTATCTTGATTATTATATAAAGAGTAGTAGGTAGCTCCATTTTGGTGAAGATAAACAACTTTTACATGCAATAATGTATTGATATAACTGGCGCTAACCGCGCGTTTATGCCAAGAAAAATTTGACCAAATGGTGTAGTTCTTATTGGTAATTTGAATGTAAAAATTTGCTCCTTTTGCCTTGACGGGACTACTTGCTACTATCTTTTTAACAACGGATTTGGTAGTACTATTTTTTTGCGGTTCATTTTTTACTACTGTTGTTGTTTTAATTAGTGGACTGACTTTTTCTTTACCGGTAGAATTTGCTGTAATTTGTTCTGCAGTAGAAATTGTAGCTAGTGGAGTAGAGCTACTACTTCCAACGGAGCTACTTTCAAAACTACTATTACTATCGGGACTACTAGATTGTGTAAAAGAATCAGTACTGCTGGTGGACTCTATTGTCTTTGCTTGAGTTGACATAGGAACCAGGCTTAAGGCGATTAATAATAACAAACCACTTAAAAACATCTTCTTATTTTTCATTTTCTTAACTCCAACCTTTACCGTGTTTTCAAACGGTTGTTATTATACACCTGCTTTAAACATACGGAAAATAAAAATCATCCACATGTTTATATAGAAGATATATCTTTATTGAGACGACAATTTAATTAGTAGTCATTTTATTTCGAGTTCGTCTTGTTGCTTGAGAGCTACCCGCTGCCTTTTGCTTTTCCTATAAAAAAGATATATCTTTTCTAAAATTTGTTGCATCTTATCTAAAGTTTGTTCCTTACTTCTTATAATTGAAAGCGGTATTATTACTACGTCAGGAAGGTGACAAGCGTTGTCTTCTATGCAGAAAAACATAAGGAGGTCTAAAGATGAAGAAAAGAAAAAAAGTGGGCTTTTGGCAAAATGTGTGGCGCTATAAGGCTTTGATTTTAATGGCGTTGCCGGGTTTTGTTTGGTTTATCTTTTTCTTTTATATACCAGTCTTTGCCAATGTGGTGGCGTTTAAAGATTTCCACATTTCACCAAATGGCTTTATTGACAGTTTGGTAACGAGTAAGTGGGTTGGCTTTGAGAATTTCAAATTCTTATTTGCTTCAAAAGACGCTTGGCTGATTACCCGTAATACGATTGCTTACAACGTAGTTTTCTTAGCTTTTAACTTATTTTTCGCGATTGCTTTTGCAATTATTATGAGTGAATTACGGAACAAAAAATTGGTGAAAGTGTATCATACGATGTCTCTTTTACCTTACTTTTTATCTTGGGTTGTAATCGGTTACTTCTTATACGCCTTCTTAAGCCCAGATAAAGGGATTTTCAATTTGTGGTTAACCAACCATGGTAAAAACCCAGTGAACTGGTATACAGATCCAACTTGGTGGCCGCTAATTTTTGTTGTCATGAATGTCTGGAAGAGCTTAGGTTATAACAGTATCATCTACTATGCTTCTGTGATGGGGATTGATCCAACATATTATGAAGCTGCAATGGTGGATGGGGCTTCTAAATGGCAACAAATTAAAAATGTTACCATTCCACAAATTGTCCCAATGATGATGGTCTTGTTGATTTTAAACATCGGCGGTATTTTTAGAGCAGACTTTGGGATGTTTTATAACTTGCCACGAAATAATGGTGCGTTATACCAAGTAACGTCAGTTTTAGATACTTACATCTATAACGGCTTAACCGCTACAGGGGACATTGGGATGTCTTCAGCCGCTAGTTTGTATCAATCAGTGGTCGGGGCAATCTTATTATTAGGCACAAACTTTGTGGTTCGTCGAATCGAACCAGATTCAGCATTATTCTAAGGAGGAGCGACACATGGGTAAAAAAGAAAAAGTTTCAAAAGTGGAAATTCGTTCCTTTAGTCCCACAGTTAATATTATCTTTAATATCTTGATTGCGTTATTTGCAATTTCATGTGTGTTACCGTTTTTCTTTGTTGTGATGATCTCACTGACAGAAGAACATTCACTAGCAGAATTAGGCTATCGTTTTTGGCCCAAAGAATTTTCAACCGCAGCGTATTCTTACATTTTTGCTGGCCAAATGAGTTCAAAAATCTTCCGTGCTTTTGGCGTAACGATTTTTGTAACGGTTTTAGGGACAGTGGTAAATGCTACCATGACATCACTTTATGCGTATGTGATTTCGCGGTCGAATTTTCCTTTCCGTCGGTTCTTTACCGTTTTTGCTTTAGTGACGATGCTTTTCACACCAGGGATGGTAGCAACGTACTTAATTGTCAGCAACATGCTTTATTTAAAAGATACAATTTGGGCATTGATTTTACCGATGGCATTGGGACCTTTTAATATTTTAGTGATGCGTACTTTCTTTATTAAAACAGTGCCAGATAGTATTATTGAATCGGCTCGGATTGATGGGGCAACAGAATTACGAATTTTTACAAAAATTGTCTTACCTTTAGCAGTACCAGGGATTGCGACGATTAGTTTATTTGCTGCTTTAGGTTATTGGAATGACTGGTTTAACGCATTACTTTACATTCAAAATGACAACTTGGTACCTTTGCAATATTTATTGATGAAAATTCAAAGTAATTTGGATTTTCTAGCCAAAAATGCAGGCATGGGGGCGCAAATCCAAGGTGGACTTGCAGCGTTACCTTCAGAATCTGCCCGCATGGCAATCGTTGTGGTTTCAACATTACCGATCGCATTGACATATCCGTTTTTCCAAAAATATTTTGTCGGCGGATTGACAATCGGCGGAGTGAAAGAATAAGAGAGTGGAGGAGAAATAATGAAAACGTGGAAAAAAGTGCTAGGTGTCAGTGCATTGGCATTGATGACAGCAGGGTTAGCTGCTTGTGGTAGCCAAAAAGATGCTTCATCAGACTCAGGATCAAGTAGCGACTCAAAAACATTATTAATGTATCAAGTCGGGGACAAACCAGAAAATTACGATGAATTAATGAAGATTGCCAACAAACGCATTAAAGAAAAAATTGGTGTAACCGTCGACTTACAATATATTGGGTGGGGCGATTGGGATAAGAAAATGCCAACCATCATTAACTCTGGTGAAAGTTATGATATTGCGTTTGCTTATCAATATGTTGCCAATGCCCAAAAAGGCGCTTTTGCTGACTTAACCGAATTATCACAAAAATATGCCAAAGATTATATGGATCAATTACCTGAAATGTACAAAAAAGGTAATGAAGTAGACGGCAAATTATACGCAATTCCAGTTTATGGCAATGCGTGGGCACAACAAGTTTTAACTTTTAACGATCAATATGTGAAAAAATATAACTTGGATATTTCAAAAGTAGACGGATCTTATCAATCAGCCACTGAAGTATTGAAACAATTCCATGAAAAAGAACCAAATATTGCTGCTTTTGCAATTGGTCAAAGTTTTAACGCTTCTTCAAACATGGACTTCCCATTAGGAAAAGACTATCCATTTGCGGTTCGTCTAGATGCTGAAGGTGCACCAAAAATTATTAACCAATATGAAGACAAAGAATTCCAAGACAACTTGAAAACATTGCATGAATGGTACAAAGAAGGTTTAATTCCAACTGATGCAGCTACTAACACAACTGGCTTCCCATTAGAAGGTAACACTTGGTTTATGCGGGAAGAAACCCAAGGACCAATGGATTACGGCGATACAATTTTACGTAATGCTGCACAACAAGATTTAACTTCACGTCCGTTAACACAACAATTGAAAACGACAAGTCAAGCGCAAATGGCAAACTTTGTTGTTTCTAATACTTCTAAAAACAAAGAAAAAGCAGTTGAATTCTTAAACTTGTTAAACACTGATCCTGAATTATTAAACGGTTTAGTTTACGGTGTTGAAGGCAAAGCTTGGGAAAAAGTTGGCGATGACAAGTTGAAATTACTAGACGGCTACAAACCAAACGAACACATGGCCGCTTGGAACACTGGTAACAACATGATTTTATACACGCAAGATACAATTACAGACGAACAAATCAAAGAACGTGATGAAAGTATTGAAAATGCTAAAACTTCACCAATCTTAGGTTTCAACGTTAAAACAGATAATTTCAAAACCCAATTATCTAGCATCATGAACGTCATGAACCGCTATAAAGCAAACTTAAATACTGGTTCAATCGACCCTGAAAAAACTATTCCAGAAATGGTTGCTGAATTGAAAAAAGCAGGTTGGGACGATGCGCAAAAAGATATGCAAAAACAATTGGATCAATTTGTGAAAGATAACAAATAATTAATTTAAAAGTATTATTGTTTAGAAATTGTCAGCGGTTGCGATTATTTGCTATCGCTGACTTTTCTAATCAGAAAAGTATGGTAAAATTTGGTGGTTAAAGCTGAGGTGATAACAGGATTGTTATTTCAGCTGTGATTATCAAAATAGTTATATTTATAACGAAATAAAAATTTGGTAAATGAAGATAAAGGAGTTTTTAAAATGGTAAGTAGCGGTATTCAACGTCTTTTTTACGTAGTCTGGATGATTATCAAATTAAATTTATATTTTGTTTTATTTACCTTAATGGGCGGTGTCCTTTTTGGGGCGGGGCCTGCTTTTCAAACGATGACTGATTTATTGATGGAACATGGTATTGATTATCAGCAAGTAACTTTTAAAGGCTTTATGAGCCAATGGCGTAAAAACTTTAAACGAAGCAATGTTCACTTTTTACTTTTTGCTGGGATTAGTTTTTTTCTGGGCTATAATTTATATTTATCTGCCCAAATTCAAGGCTTACTATGGTTAGTCATTGATTTTGTCTTAGTCTTTGTTTTGTTATTATTAACAGTTTTTTATTTATATGTGATCCAGTATGAAACAAAATATGAGATTACGCATTTTAATTTATTCAAATTGGCTTTTATCAGTGTCTTTTTAAACTTTAGTGCCTTTTTGAAAGTGTTATTTGGTTTAATTTCGATTTTGGTGTTGACTTGGTTCTTTAAAGGGCTGTTGTTGTTTGCTACTTTTGCACTGATTGCAGTTTGGAGTGGCTTTGCAACAAAAGACAATCGCTTTATGGTCGCACGAAAGTTGGCGCAACATGGCTAAATTTTTAGCTCGTTTTGATAAGGGCAAATATTTAATGAATCGCTTGATGCAAATTTACAGCCTTCTGTTGGTGGGAGTTATCCTGCTGACGGTGGCTGCTTTATGCGTTTATACAGCAGATAGCAATTACCGTAAATTAAACAGTGATTTAGTGGGGTTGGAAAATCGTGTGGTGAATTCAGTAGAAGATAATAATGACACGATGAGTTTTATTTATATGGAGTTGGCAGGTTCCAATACCGCCATTGAAAATGTCAGACAGTACTTGAATTTGTCTGCTGCGGATTATTTTGAGTATACGCAAGATTCTTGGCTAGCCTACCAGCGGGACACCCGTATCTCTGAGACAATTAACGGTTTTTTTAACGCTTTTAACGATTTGGAGCAACTTTATGTGACTCTTGATGGTTCATCTAGTTATTTAATGGCCGATAAAAACAATCATAATGGCCGCAAGTTACAAGGCAAAATGCCAACTAAAAGCGGTTTTGTTATTACTCGTCCGATTGTCGATCAATATGGATCTAAAATGGTGGGCGAAATTTCTGCTGTCTTTTCTCGGGCGGCAGTGTTGGGCATGTTGGAAGATTCCATGGTAGCAGATGGCATGGATGCTTATATTTTTGATAATGCCAATAATCCGATGTTTACGACCCATAATCAGTTGAGTCAAAAAGACTACCAAAAATTAGTGAATGCTATTGAAAATAAACAACCCATCCCCTCAAGTATTAACAAAAAATATTACGTTTTACAAAGAAAAACTAGTCGCGATCTTTCCTATGTTTTACTCGCTAGTAAAAAAGTGTTGTGGCAAAAAAATCTGCGTACTTTTGCGATTGCAATTTTAGTTGGGTCTGGACTAGCTGCCATTTTACTTACAACGTTAAAACGAACCTTTAAACGCTATTTCCAACAAATTGAAACGATTGTTGGTATTACGCACAGTGTCGCAGAAGGAAATTTAAAAGAACGCATTGACGTTTCCAAAGTTCAAGATGAATTATATGATCTATCTGAGGCGATTAATTTTATGATCGCCAGTCTAGATCAATATATTCGCGATAATTATGACTTGGAGATTAAACAACGCGATGCCCACATGCAGGCGCTACAATCGCAAATTAATCCTCATTTTCTATATAACACGTTAGAATATATTCGGATGTATGCTTTAAGCAAACAACAAAAAGAATTAGCAGATGTGGTCTACGCTTTTTCCGCGCTTTTGCGCAACAACACCACTCAAGAAAAAACTACGACGCTAAAAAAAGAACTTTCTTTTTGTGAAAAATATGTCTACTTGTATCAAATGCGTTATCCTGATCGTGTCGCCTATAACTTTACAATTGAGCCCGCTTTAGAAGGTCTGATTATTCCCAAATTTACGATTCAACCGTTGATTGAAAATTATTTTGTCCATGGCATTGACTATACGAGAAACGATAATGCGATTAGTGTTAAAGCGCATTTTGTGGATGATGATATTGTTATTTACGTCATTGATAACGGCAAAGGAATGACGCCTAAACGGCTTTTGGAGGTTCAACATAAGCTGAAACAACCTGAGCTTGAATCACAAAGCTCAATTGGGATGCATAATGTCTATACCCGCTTACAAAATACTTTTGGAATGGCATTTAGTATGACAGTAGCATCTGAGATGGGTAAAGGCACCACTCTGACGATTAAAATCAAAGGAGGCCATCATTTTGTATAAAGTAATGCTCGTTGATGATGAATATATGATTTTAGAAGGTTTAAAACAGATTTTACCGTGGGAAGAACTTGGATTTGAAATCGTTAAAACAGCCCGCACCGCAGCAGAAGCGCTGGCCTATTTAAAAGTAGCACCGGTGGATTTGGTTATTAGCGATATTACCATGCCAGAAATGTCTGGAATCGAGATGATTGATACCGCCTATAAACGGGGCGATAAGTTTGCGGCGATTTTTTTATCCGGTTATCAAGAATTTGAATACGTCAAAGAAGGAATTCGCCTTGGTGTGAAAGACTATTTGGTTAAACCTGTCGACCAAGAAGAACTCTTAGAGATTGTCGAAAAAATTAAAGTGGAGCTTGATAAAACCATTCAGCAACAAGAAAAAGAGCAATTAGTACTGGAAAATAGTTTAAGTCGCTGGCTAAACGACGAATTAAATGAAACGGACTTTTTTGCTTTAATGGCGCATTTTGATACCAATCCTTTGGGGCCATTTACGGTCATTAAAATTTTAAGCGATTCAGACATTTTACTGGCGATTGGAAAAGAAGCCAAAAAAATTGGACAGCCTCTGATTATTTCAGGAGGGCCGCAACAACACCAACAAATAATTTTAATTTTTGATGGTGCTGGTGAAAAAGTTTTACAATTTTTAGCCTATTTAAAACGCCAATATCCTAAAAATTTGAAAATTTTCGTTGGCGAAACTATTCAAGAATGGGAAAATTTATACGAAAGTTATGAAAAAGTATTACAGATCGAAGAATTAAATGATTTTTATCCGGACTTATTGCCAACTTCTGCCGCTGATTTGGCTGAAGAAATCGGAGAGAGTGAATTTTCCTTTTTGGCTTTCAATAAATCATTAATGATTGGTGATCAAAAAACGATTCAACAAGAGCTAGATGCCATTTTTGAAGATGCGGTTATCCGACAATTGCAACCGGAAAATGCGCGTTATATTGCCTTTTTACTTTTTACTGATATTTCGCGCCAATATCCAACTGCTACAAAAGACATTTACGAAGAAACAATTGAAAAAATTCGCCAAAGTCACACAGTCTATCAGTTAAAAGAACTCTTAGAAGATGTCTTGCAAATGGCCAAACGCCAACCAGTTGAAAAACAATTTTCTGAAATGACGCAAAAAGTAATCGAAATCGTGCAAAAAGATTATCGTCAAGATTTAACCTTAAAGCTAGTTGCAGATAGGCTTCATCTAAATGCCGTTTACCTCGGACAAGTGTTTAAAAAGGAAATGCACAATAGTTTTTCCCAATATTTAAATCAAATTCGCATTAAACGGGCCCAGCAGTTGCTGCTTCATAGTAACTTAAATATTAATGAAATCGCCGATGAAATTGGCTACAACAATACAAATTATTTTTCAAAAATGTTCAAAAAATTAAATGGTATTACCCCCAAAGAATTTCGTGATGCTTATCATGGGGATTATGCTGATTTAAAAAGTTAACAAATTTTTTGCTAGAAGCAAGAAGTAGGAGGCAACATCATGACTAAAAAGCAATTTCCAAAAGGATTTTTGTGGGGAGCGGCAACTTCTGCTCCTCAAACAGAAGGACACAGTTTAGAAAACGGCAAGACAAAGACAACGTGGGATTACTGGTATGAAACAGCGCCAGAAAAATTCAACGCAAATGAAGGGCCAAACAATACGTCAAATTTATATGAAATGTATCAAGAAGATTGTAAGCGAATGCAAGAAATCGGTTTAAATTCCTATCGTACTTCTATTTCTTGGGCGCGTCTATTGCCAGATGGTAAAACAATCAACAAAGAAGCAGTCGCTTTTTATCGGGATTATTTTAATCAAATAAAGGCAAACGGGATCACACCAATTATCAACTTGTTTCATTTTGATATGCCGATGTGGTTAATGGATAAAGGTGGCTGGGAAGCTCGAGAAGCCGTGGATGCTTTTGCTTTTTACGCCAAAACCGCTTTTGAAACTTTTGGCGATTTGGTGACTGACTGGACGACATTTAATGAACCGATTGTGCACGTTGAAATGGGGTATTTATACGGCTACCATTACCCTGCGATTGTCGATTTTAAAAAAGCGATACAAGTGGGCTATCACACCCTTTTGGCGCATGCGGCAGCCGTAAGAGAATTTCGCCAAGTGCTACCAACAGGCAAGATCGGAATTATTTTAAATATTACCCCCACTTATACTCGCAGTGATGAAAAAGCAGATAAAAAAGCAGGACTTGCTTCTGATTTATTGAATACTAAGAGTTTCTTAGATCCTGCTGTGCACGGTACAATTCCGCAAGCTTTGATTGATTTATTAGCAGAAAATGAATTAACGCCTCAAACACAAGCAGAAGATAAAGAACTTTTACAAAACACAGTTGATTTTATCGGTTTGAATTATTATCATCCACGGCGGGTACAGGCGCCAAAAAATCCTCATGTTCCGGCTGTCATGCCAGAAGACTTGTATGCGCCTTACGATTGGCCAGAAAAACGAATTAATCCTTATCGTGGTTGGGAAATTTATCCAGAAGCCTTATATGATGTGGCGATGATGATGAAAAATGAATACAAGAACCTTCCGTGGTTTGTCTCAGAAAATGGGATGGGAGTAGCTGATGAAGAACGGTTTATGGATGAAAACGGCATGATTCAAGATGATTATCGGATTGAATTTATGGTGGAACATTTAAATTATCTTCATCAAGGAATCACTGAAGGAAGTAATTGTTTTGGCTATCATACGTGGACATTTATCGACTGTTGGTCATGGCTTAATGGGTATCGCAATCGCTACGGTTTTTATCGGGTAGATTTAAATGATCATTACAAACGAACGCTGAAAAAAAGTGGTTTGTGGTTTAAAGAAGTAAGTAAAAATAACGGCTATGACGCCAATATTAACGTTGATTAATTGGTGAAAACAAAGCAGAAAGCTGATAGATAGGTTTTTGACTGTTATTTTTAAGCTGTTTAAAAATTGGTGACATAAATGAAGGAGGAAAATAGATGGTACTTGCAGTTTTTGATATTGGCGGTTCAGCCGTAAAATATGGAACATGGAAAGATAAAACGCTACACGATACGGGCAGTTTTACTACACCGGCGACTTTTGCAGAAATGGTAGCTGAAATGAAACAGGTGATTGCAACGATTGGTACAATTGATGGTGTGGCGATCAGTTCCCCAGGGGCGGTAAATGTTAAAGAGCGCCGCATCGATGGGATTAGCGCGGTGGAATATTTACACAATCGGCCCATTTTTGATCAATTAGAAGCTGAGTTTAATGTACCGGTCACGATTGAAAATGATGCCAACTGTGCGGGTATCAGTGAAATAGAATTAGGAGCAGGGACAAAAGCGCAAAATGCAGTTTTTGTCGTGATTGGCACTGGTATTGGCGGTTCAATTTTTATTAACCGTAAAATTTATCAAGGCAGTCATCTATTTGGTGGCGAATTTGGTTTGATGAAGCCTTTTGGCAAAAGTATTTTAAGCCCGATTGGAACAGCGGTCAATACTGCCAGAAAATTTACCGCAGATACCGGCCGAAAAGTAGATGGTCGCATGTTATTTGAACTAGCCGATCAAGGGGATGAATCTGCACAAAAATATTTGGCTGAAATGTACGATGCGCTAGCCCATTCGTTATATGATGTCCAAGTTTCCATTGACCCAGAAATGATGATTATCGGTGGTGGCATTTCGGTGCGCGTAGATGTGATTGAAAATATTAAAACCCGTCTGTATGACTTGTTAAAAGCAGAAGGCGTGGAAAGTATTATGCCAGAAGTTGTCGCTTGTAAATTTAAAAATGATGCTAATTTAATTGGTGCAGCGGCAAATTTTGAAGTTTTAAGAGGATAATAAAACAGCTCAGTTAGGAATATGATTCTCGTGATGCCCCCTAAAAAAGTGAGATTAAAAATCTAACTTTTGAAAAGGTGATGACAAGAAGATAAGTACTAGCTGAGTTGTTTTTTTCATAATAAAAGAATTATAGGAGTTTTATAAGAAGAGAGCTGACAGGCCAAAATTTTTGTAATCCAGCGTAATTACTCTTTACGACAATAAACGGACATGGAAAAAGCGATTATCAAGATTTTAGCTTATTGTTTGAGAATGGCTAAGATTTTTCTGTTTTTTAGTTATTTCTCTATAATTTCAGTATAAAAATCTTGTAATTCTTTGATTTTGTCCGTCATATTAAAAAGTGCTAGTGCGTTATAAAATTCGTTAAAATCAACAGTGGTGGGGTCGGCTGCTGCTCTAGCTTGTAATAATTTGTCAAAATATAAAGCCATCATTTTGGCATACATGTATTTTGGTTTCTTTGCCACAGTGGTTAAGCCGGTTAAAAATTGGTTTAAAATTTGATCATTACAGCGTTGGAATCCTAGAATAACGCCGTTGATAAAAAAGGTAGTTAGTAGCGAAGTGTAGTAAGGATTCGCGGCATTTTCAGCTAAGGTTTCTTTGGAACTTTCCAACAAGGCTAAAATCATCTCGTCTGAAAAAGCGAACATCAAATTCATAAAAGTGGTCATTTCAAAGTGCTGCCAGACTTCCACTTTAAAAAGATAGTCACAAATTTTATTAATTTCTTTGGTATATTTTTGCGCATCGAAGTGATCATTTTTATAGGCTAAAATCGTCTCTGTTTCAAACCATAAAATATAATAGTAAAAATCGTGATGAGCTAAATAATTTTGCCAAATCTCTGCTTTTAGCTCTTTAGAAATATGGCCGGCATAATATTCTTTGACAAATTGGTCTGCAAGACGACGTTTAGGAGAAATCTCCTGATCTTCTAGAAGCAGTTGATATTCTTCGACTCTTAAGTTCATGCGGTCTAAGTATTGCAATAAAATACCACTTGAAAGCTCAGTTCCACGATTTTCAAAAGAAGAAAGAGTGGTACGAGAGCTGATACCTTCACAAAGTTGTTTTTGCGTAAAGCCGCGTTCTAAGCGTAATTTTTTTATAAGTTGTGCCTGTTTCATGGTTAATCTCCTATGACGCATTTTTGTACGAAGTTAGTATAGCTTTAAAAAAATGTTTAGGCTATAAGTATTAACAAAAATTAAATAGTCTACAAAATTTAGGAATAGTTGGCTATGGCAATTTTTTGTCATAGCCTTCTTTCGTGAAATTTAAAATAGATTATACCAAGGGAATTACTTAAATTTTTACGTGGTATAATTTTTTTGAAGATATAAAATGAATAATCCGTTTTAGAATATACTTTTAGTTATAAAAATAAGTAGGAGGTTAAGCAGATGATCCAATACAAAGAAAATGACAGAGTAGAAAAAGAGGATTTGAAACAATTATATTCGAGTGTGGGCTGGATTGCATATACTAATAATTTAGAGGTGTTAGATCAAGCTGTCAACAATTCATTAGCAGTTATTACGGCATGGGACAATGAAAAGCTAGTCGGTTTAATTCGCGTTGTAGGTGATAATTATACGATTATCTATATTCAAGATATTTTAGTACATCCTGATTATCAAAATAAGCAAATAGGTACGCAATTAATGAACCAAATGTTACAAAAATATAAAACAGTGAGACAGAAAACTTTGCTAACAGAAGATGCCCCAGATGTTAGACATTTTTATGAAAAATTTGGATTTTCTTCTTGTGACAAAGGCAGTGCGGTTGCATTTTATAAAGAATTTTAGTTGTTTAACAGCGCAGTTAACCTAAGGTAAGGTTAAAGGATATAATCGCGATAAAATAATCTGTGACGCATTTTTGTACAAAATTAAGACTATATAAAAAAAGTGATTATACTAAAGCAGTAAGAAAAAAGTTGTAATATTTTGGTTTGAACAAAGAGGAGGAAATGTGATGTATCCTGATTCACCTTGGGAAGTCGAAGTATTTTAATTGAAAATGAAAAAGTAGGGTTTGGTAAAATCAGTCATGCATTTGGGGAAATGCACAGAAAAGCTGATTCATTTTTTTACTGAAAATAAAAATAAACGGACTTTTATTTTAGAGTCTCCTTTAAGCTGGCAGATTAAAGTAAAAGTCAAAATTTACAGATTTTATACATAAGGTGAGAAAGCAGTTCACTGTTTTGTCCATAGCGTTTTACGCATTGTCTTTTTCTTTTACAAAAAGAGTTCGCAACATCTACTAATTGCAGATGTTCATATTAAAAAAAACAGGCAACTTTAATCTTATGTCAGCTACTGCTGTTACAGGTCGCAAATAGCCGTCAATTTTGAAAGAACTTAGTTACTAAGACATCTTTTAAAAACGGCTTTTTGCGATTTTTTTGTTGGGAAAAAATTAGCTGCTTTTCAGCTGAAATAAAGTCAATTTGCTAAAATCGTTGTTTAGCGTTAAAGAGTTAAGGGCAGTTGTTTAGCTTTTCGGATAACGAAAAAGCAAAGGGCGCTAATATTTTGAAGAGGTTGTGACAAAAGTCTTGTCACAACCTCTATTTCTGAATAAACGGTATGACAGAAGCAGCTTCTTCGGAAATAAGACGAAATTCCCCCAAATTTGAAAAACAATTTTCGGAAATTCCGTCTTATTTCTTGAAACTGGTCGCTTTTGTCACAACCTCTTCATTTAACCTGCTTTGCTTTTTTGATACTATTTTTTAGTGCTTAATGAAAATGGTAAATCTGCGGCAGTATGTTCTTTTGGATTTGGCACGATCCCTAAGGTAAAGTCAATGGTGCCTCCGTTGATTAATTCTTCATGGGTGAAGAAAAGTTTTTCTGCTACATCCCCATTGAATTTTGTTGCTTGTAAAAATAGTTGTTGGGGGTGATTTGGTGTGGCGTTAATCGTTAATGTTTTGCCACTTGATAATTTTAGCGTGGATTTTTTGACTAAAGGCATGCCAATCACATATTCGCCAGTACCAGGACTGACAGGATAAAAACCAAGTGAGTTAAAGATATACCAACCGGCCATGCTTCCGTTGTCTTCGTCGCCGGGATAACCGTCAGTAGCAGCGCTAAAACATTCTGTCAGTAAACTTTTAATTAACGGTTGGGCCATTTCAGGTTTGCCAACGTAACTAAAAAGATATGGGTAGTGAAAACTTGGCTGGTTGGAAATTGCTAACTGGCCAAACTCAATAGCGGCCATTTCGCTCATCTCATGAATTTCAAAGCCATAACCAGTCACTTCAAAATCAGGAGATTGATTACATAATTCAATCAATTTTTCAGTAAAGGCTTTATTTCCACCCATTTGATTGATTAGACCTTGGAAATCTTGATAGACTGCAAAACTACTTTGCCAAGTACTGCCTTCTGCGTAATCCTTACCCCAAGAAATCGGTGAAAATTCTTCACGGAAATTCCCTTCTTTGTCTTTTGCCCGCATAAAGCCTGTTCGGGTATCAAAAATATTTTGATAGTTTAGCGCTTGTTTGGCATAATGTTTTGCCGTTTCTTCGTCGGCTAGTGTTTGTGCTACTTGACTGATACAAAAATCACTGTAGGCATAATCCAGTGTGTGGTTAACTGATTCATGATAATCACTTGGCACATAACCATATTTTAAATAATCCAATGTTCCTTGTCGTCCGTAGTTTTGTTTGTCGCTTTGGATTGTCGCGCCTTTTTTCATCGCTTCTAAGAGGCGGGGCATCAAATCAGGACGAATGTCTTTAACCGCTGCATCGGCAATTACAGCATCAATTAAAGTACCAGGCATAAGCCCCCGTTCATCTGGTGATAACCATTTTGGTAAAAAGCCGGTTTCTTCATAGCTGGTTAAAAATCCTTCCAGCATTTCTTCGTATTTTTCTTTGGCCACAAGAGAATAAAACGGATAGACGGTTTTATACGTATCCCAAAAACCGTTATTGGTGTATAAAACGCCCGGTTTGACAGTCTTATTGAAAGTATCGTAATGAATTTTTTCCTCGTTTTCGTCTAACTCATAAAAGGTTTGTGGAAATAAGAAAATTCGATACAGATTATGGTAAAACGTTTTGGTGTGAGCGGGATTTGTATGTTCAACTTGCACCCGCTCAAAGTAATTTTCCCATTCAGACTGACTAGCCGTGCGAAAATCTGCTAAGGAAAGTTCTTGTTCTCGCAGACGATTGCGTGTTGCTTGTTCAAAACTGATAAATGAAGTCCCCAAATGAAGCGTTTGCGTTTTTTCGTTGCCAAAATCAAGGACAACAAAGGTGTTTTCACCAGCGACTTTTTTTAGACTTTGAATGGATTTTTCAAAGTGGATAGAGAGATAAAAAGTGAAATCATCATCTTCAGCACCGGAGAAATTGACCACACTAACTTGCAATTCATGGTCATTTAGTTGTGTAATTTCTTTTGCGCCCGGTAAAGTAAGCATTAGCCCATTTTGCGTTTTTTCATAATTAATAGCTAAAATGCCACCATACATACTAGGAACAACAGTCGAAGTAATGTTATAGCGTAATTGGCGAATAGAAAGTTCAAAAGGCCGAAAAAGCGCTTCTTCTGGTCGATAAGAACTTTGGGCGTGAAATAAAGAAACATCTGCTAGTTCGCCACTGATAGGGGTGAAAAGAACATGGGAAAAATCCCCCATCCACGGACTTGGCTGATGGGTAATGCGGTAACCTTGGAAAGTGCGGTCTTCAGGGTGAAACCACCAACTACCTTTGGCATCTGTCGTCTGGGGGGCAAAATAATTCATGCCAAAAGGAACGCCAGTATAAGGCAGGCAGTTCCCGTTTGAAAAGCTGTGTTGATTTGCAGTACCGTGACGTGTATCAATTGTTTCAATCATGCTGTAATCTCCTTTGTTGATTCCCGGACAAAAAGTGTGACCGGAATTTTTTGGCTATTTGGTTTTTGTTTGGTTTTGATCCAACTTAATAAAGCTTTACCGGCGCTCTCACCGATGGCTTTAAAGTCTTGTGAAATTGTCGTCAACGGGGGATCAACGAAAGCTGCCGCTTGGATATTATCAAATCCCACTAACGAAATATCTGCTGGAATCAAAAAGCCTGCTTGTCGTAATGTTCGCATTGCTTCAATGGCAGTAATATCATTTTCACAAACAAAAGCAGTAATTTGATTGTGTTTCACATAATCTACTAGACGTTCTTTTTCAGTAGTATCTTCTTCAAACGACGTGTGAAAAGTAATGTCATTTTCCATTAAACTTTGGATATAACCTAAGTAACGTTGCCGTGTTGACTGGGGATGGTGGTGATTGCCAAATAGATAAGCGATTTTTTTGTGTCCGGCTTTCACAAGGTAATCACAGGCTTCTTTTCCACCGGCTAAGTTATCGGCTAAAAATGACGGTAACTTTAAATCGGTGACTTCTTTATCCAAAAGGACGATCGGAAAATCAGCAAAAGATAATTCAAATAGCACATCCAAATGTTGATTTTCGTCTTCGGTGTAATAAATCAAGCCATCAAATTCATTTTTAATATCTTGGGTGGTGTGGGTATTTAAGAAATCATAAGTTGCAATCATCAATTCGTAGTGAGCGTCTTGCATAACGGGCAAAATACTGCCGGATAAATTGCCAATTGCAATGTCATCTGTAAAAGGGAGCAAAAGTAAAACGCGATTGGTGTTTGTGTTTTCTGTGTTTGTACTGGTGACAAAACTTCCTTTTCCTCTAGTGCGCTTAATGAGCCCTTGTTGTTCAAGTTCATTTAACGCGCGCTTTGAAGTAATCCGACTAACATGATATTGTTCTGCGAGTTCTTTTTCTGTCGGTAATTGGTCCCCTGCGGCAAGCTGTCCGCTAGCAATTTTATCTTCTAAGTCCCGTAAAATTTTTAAATATAAAGGTTCCATCTTTTTCTCCTTAATTGGTATATCATATATAGTAGTTTAGCACATATTTTTCTGCTGTAAATAAATAAAAAAACTTTTTTGAAAGCGTAGACATATCGACGGAAGTGCTATATAATCGGTTCATCAATAAAGATATATCATTTATCAAAGGAGCAAGCAAGTATGACTTATAAAGATATACCAAGATCAATTCAACAATTTATGGATGAAATTACCGCCAAATGTGGCAAAGAACATGCCGATTGGGCAGAAAATTTTAATGCAGCCTTTGCCAACACGTTACTAACAACTGTCAAACGTCATGATGATGGCACTACTTTTTTATTAACTGGTGATATTCCAGCGATGTGGTTACGAGATTCTACCGCTCAAGTTCGGCCTTATCTAGTTGTTGCTAATGAGGATGAAGATTTAGCAGCGATGATTTCTGGTTTAGTTAAAAAACAATTTTATTATATTAATATCGATCCTTATGCGAATGCGTTTAATGAAGAAGCAAATGGAGCCGGTCACCAAAGCGATCATACTAAAATGAATGACTGGATTTGGGAACGAAAATATGAAATCGATTCCTTATGTTATCCAGTACAACTAGCGTACTTGCTTTATAAAAATACTGGCAGAACCGACCAATTTAATGAAGATTTTGTTTCCGGGGTAGAAAAAATCTTAACAGTCTTTACGACAGAACAAGATCATAATAACTCTCCTTATACTTTTGTCCGCGATACCGATCGTAAAGAAGATACCTTGATTAATGACGGTAAAGGTGCTGAAGTGGTTCCAACTGGGATGACATGGTCAGGTTTTCGACCAAGTGATGATGCTTGCCAGTACGGCTATTTAGTTCCTTCCAATATGTTTGCTGTTGTTATCTTGGGTTATTTAGAAGAAATTTTCAGCACGGTTTTAACAGACGAAGAGATTGTTGCTTGGGCGCATAAATTAAAAGTTGAAATTGAAGCTGGCATTAAAGAACACGGACGAATCACAAATAAAGCCGGAGAAACTATTTTTGCTTACGAAGTTGACGGCAAAGGTAATGGAACAATTCAAGATGACAGTAATGTTCCCAACTTAATTTCAGCTCCTTATTTGGGTTACGGCACGATGGAAGACCCACAATATTTGGCAACACGTAAAACATTATTAAGTAAAGAAAATCCTTATTTTTATGAAGGCAAATTTGCTAAAGGGATTGGTTCTTCTCATACACCAGAAAATTATGTTTGGCCAATTGCGATGGCAATGGAAGGCATGACTACAACGGATAAAGCTGAAAAAGAGCGCATTTTAAATCAATTAGTCGCAACCGATGCAGGTACGCATTTAATGCATGAAGGATTTAATGTGGATGATCCAACCCAATACACCAGAGAATGGTTCTCTTGGGCGAATATGATGTTTTGTGAATTAGTAATGGATTATTTTGATATTCAAGTGAAAAAATAAGCAGATCAGGCGGCTAACATGCTGGCCGCCAACTTTTAGGAGACGGATGTAATGAAGAAAAAAGTATATATCATTTCCCATAGTCACTGGGACCGTGAGTGGTACATGGCCTATGAGCAACACCATATGCGTTTGGTGACTTTAATGGACGATTTATTAGAATTGTTTGAAACAGATCCAGATTTTAATAGTTTTCATTTAGATGGCCAAACCATTATCTTAGATGACTATTTACAAGTGCGACCTGAAAAAAGAGAAGCAGTTCAAAAAGCCATTGATGCCGGAAAATTACGCATTGGACCATTTTATATTTTGCAAGATGACTTTTTAACCAGTTCGGAATCTAACGTGCGTAATATGTTAATTGGTATGGAAGATAGTAAAAGATGGGGCACACCAGTTATGCTAGGTTATTTCCCAGATACTTTTGGCAATATGGGGCAAACGCCACAAATGATGAAACAAGCCAATTTAGAAGCGGCGGCTTTTGGTCGTGGGGTTAAACCAATTGGCTTTGACAATCAGGTGCTTTCAGATGACAACTATACTTCACAATATTCTGAGATGAATTGGGTTGGGCCAGACGGGACGGATATTTTTGGCTTGTTGTTTGCTAACTGGTATTCAAATGGCAATGAAATTCCGGCTGAAGAACAAGCGGCCCGCGCTTTTTGGGATCAGAAATTAGCGGATGCAGAAAAATTTGCCGCTACCAATCACTTATTAATGATGAACGGGGTTGATCATCAGCCTGTTCAAAAAGATGTTGCTAAAGCGATAAAATTAGCCAACGAATTGTACCCAGATTATGAATTTATTCATTCTAATTTCACTGATTACTTAGCAGCGGTGCAAAGCGATCTACCAGCAGATCTTGGTACTGTAAAAGGGGAATTGACCTCACAAGAGACAGATGGCTGGTTTACATTAGCCAACACAGCTTCTGCGCGGGTTTATTTAAAACAGTGGAATACGCGCGTTAGTCGACAATTGGAAAATATAACAGAACCTTTAGCGGCTATGGCGTATGAAGTTTCTGGCAACTATCCTTTTGATGAATTGGATTACGCATGGAAAACTTTGATGCAAAATCATCCTCATGACAGTATTTGTGGCTGTTCAGTCGATGAAGTGCATCGGGAAATGATGCCACGCTTTGAAAAAGCTAATGAAGTTGGAAAATATTTGGCAGATGAAGCTACTGCGACGTTAACAAATGCCATTAATACTTCAAAATTCCCTGAAGAAAGCTTCCCATTTGTAGTTTTCAATACTGCTGGAACAACAAAAAGTGGTGTTGCAACAGTCGATATTGAAGTAAAACGGGTAACTTTTGCAGAATTATATCCTTCAAAAGGTTATGATAAATTAGCCCAAGAAACGCCACAAACGTATCATGTTATCAATCAAGCAGGTGAAATTGTGCCAGCTGTGATTAGTGAAGAGCAAATTCGTTTTGATTACGATCTACCAAAAGATCGTTTCCGCATTCCTTATATGGAAAAATATGTCACAGTAACACTTGATGTAGCAGCAATGAAAGGTTTTTCTTGGGATAGCTTTGCCTTAGTCGTTGGCAAAGAAGAAAAAGAAACGACATCATTAGTGGCAAAATACGGCCGCGTGTTAGAAAATGACTTTGTAAAAGTCGAAATTCAAGCAGACGGTAGCCTAACTTTAACCAATAAACAAACCGGTAAAACGCTAAGTGATTTGTTAGTCTTTGAAGATGTCGGTGATATTGCCAATGAATATATCTTTAAACAACCTGAAGGCGATCACGCCATTTTATCGACCTTTTTCCCACACCAAGTGGAAGTTATAGAAGATAACGCACTAGTGGCAAAAGTTCAACTAACGCATGAAATGGAAATTCCTAAATCTGCTGAAGACTCATTAGACTTAGAACAAAAGAAAGTAGTCGACTTCCGTTTCCGTAAATCAGGGCGTAGTAATGAGACAATCAGTTATAAAATCGTGACCGAAATCACATTAAATAAAAACAGTAAAATGGTGGAATTTGCAACAACAGTGAATAACCAAGCCAAAGATCATCGTTTACGGGCGTTATTCCCAACCACACTAGCTGTGTCAACTCATGAAGCTGACAGTATTTATGAAACAGTTGTCCGTCCAAATCAGGTTTCAAAACATTGGGAAAATCCAACGAATCCGCAACACCAACATGCTTTTGTCAATTTGCATGATGAAGAATTTGGACTAACAGTTTCCAATTATGGCTTAAATGAATATGAAATCGTTGACGATACTATCGCTTTAACCTTGTTACGTTGTGTGGGAGAACTGGGCGATTGGGGCTATTTCCCAACGCCAGAAGCGCAATGTCTAGGTGAACATACTTTTAATTATGGCATTGAACTTCATGGTGCACCAGAGACGCGCTTTGCTAGTTATAAACGCGCTCACAGTGCGCAAGTGCCGTTAAGTGTCAAACAAACGAGTGTCCACAGCGGGAAACTTGCAACCAGTCAGACATTTGTAGAAATTGCTGGTGATAAATTTGAACCGACAGCTTTAAAACGTCGTAAAAATGATGATGCGCTAATTTTAAGAGGCTATAACTTAAGTAACGATGAAGAAGAATTGATGCTTAAAAAAGGTGAGCAATCACCAAATCAAACGCTAAATCTATTAGAAGAACCACTAAAAGAATACAGCAACCGATTACAGCCGTATGAAATTCGCACTGTTGAATTTTAAAATTAAAACATCTGTCTAATTAAAACTCTGCGCTTTGTCGCTACTTTTGTTGGAGCATTACTTCCAGCGCTCTTACTAGTAGTGAAAGTGCGGAGTTTTTATTTAAAAAAGATAGCGCAGTTATGAAAATTTTATTTTAATGGCTAAAAGGGAGGATACTTATTAGTAGCAATGAACCGCAGGTGAAAGAAAAATCATTTTTCGCCGCAAAAAATAGCGGTCTACTGGCAAAAAGAAAACAAATTTTGTCATAAATAAAAAAACGAACTAAATTGCTTAAATCCCGGTAAATTTTTCTGTAATTTTAAGACAAAAATAACGCACCTTTATAAGAAAGGCTTTTCGCTTTTATAAGTTGACAGCCCTTACTACAAACATTAGAATAAAGTTGTGTCTAAAACACATATGCATGTAGGCATATTGATAATTTCAGATTAAAGTTTATCAAAAAACTACGAACAATAATTGAATAAGGATAGTACGGAGGTGGATCTATTGACTTTAATGTATATTCTCCTCGCTATCATCGGTTTAATTGTCGGTGTTTTATTAGGGCTGTCCGTTGCGAAATCTCGTCACGAAAAAGAGATCGCAGGGGCTCAAAATTCTGCTCAAGGGATTTTAGCTAGTGCGCAAAAAGAAGCGGAAACTCTAAAAAAAGAAGCCTTGTTAGAAGCTAAGGAAGAAAATCAGAAGTATCGTGCAGAAATTGAAAGTGAGTTGAAGGAAAGCAAACTTGAATTAAAAACCCAAGAAAATCGCTTGCTCCAAAGAGAGCAGCTGCTTGATCGCAAAGACGACTCAATTGAAAAACGCGAAAACTCACTGGAAGAAAAAGAAACCAAACTTAGTGCGAAACAGCAATTAATTGACGAGCGAGAAAATGAAGTCGAAAAATTAATCGAAGGACAACAGCAAGAGTTAGAAAAAATCTCTGCTTTGTCCCGTGATGAAGCCAAAGAGATCATCATGAAATCAACCGAAGAAGAGTTGAACCATGAATTGACCTTAATGGTAAAAGAGTCTGAGCAAAGAGCGAAGGAAGAAGCGGATCGTAAAGCCAAAAACTTATTATCCCTTGCCATCCAACGTTGTGCTGCAGATCAAGTTTCTGAGATGACGGTCTCTGTTGTTTCATTGCCAAACGATGAAATGAAAGGACGAATCATTGGTCGTGAAGGCCGAAACATTCGTACGCTAGAGACGTTAACTGGGATTGATTTGATTATCGATGACACACCAGAAGCAGTGGTATTGTCAGGATTTGATCCAATTAGACGGGAAATTGCCCGCATGACATTGGAAAAACTAATCCAAGATGGTCGGATTCATCCAGCCCGGATTGAAGAAATGGTGGAAAAATCTCGTAAAGAAATGGATGAACGTATCCGTGAATACGGGGAAGAAGCAGCCTTTGAAGTGGGCGCGCACACCTTGCATCCAGATCTAATTAAGATTTTAGGACGCTTACATTTCCGTACCAGTTATGGTCAAAATGTTTTGAACCACTCCATTGAAGTTGCTAAATTATCAGGTATCTTAGCTGCTGAACTTGGTGAAGATGTCCAGCTTGCCAAACGGGCAGGATTGCTTCACGATATCGGGAAAGCGCTAGACCATGAAATTGAAGGCTCTCATGTGGAAATCGGGGCAGAACTTGCCGCTAAGTACAAAGAAAACCCTGTTGTAATTAACGCCATCGCTTCACACCATGGCGACACAGAAGCAACTTCTGTAATCTCTGTCTTAGTAGCCGCTGCTGATGCTTTATCTGCTGCCCGTCCAGGTGCTCGCAGTGAATCATTAGAAAATTACATTAAACGCCTAGAAAACTTGGAAAACATCTCCAATAGCTTCCCAGGTGTTGAATCAAGCTTCGCAGTCCAAGCGGGTCGTGAAGTACGTGTGATGGTTAAACCAGAAGAAATCTCTGATTTAGAAGCGGTGCGCTTAGTCCGCGATATCCGTAAGAAAATTGAAGATGAATTGGATTATCCAGGTCACATTAAAGTAACTGTTATTCGTGAAACACGTGCGACAGATTACGCAAAATAATTTTTTAAATAAAAAAACGTCTCGTTGACTCTTAAGTCAGTGAGGCGTTTTTTATTTGTGATTAAAAAAGTTATATTTAAAAATATGTTTAAAAAGACAGTTGGTTTTAGCCTACAATTACTTTTAGACGGGAAAGAAAGTTTAAAGATCCTACTTCCAATCAATCTTTAACAAGTCATTCATTTCATGATACGCAGTTTCAATCCGTTTGCGTTTTGTTTCAGGGACGGATTTGGCGTATTTACCACCGGGGAGATAGTTTTCGGCTAAGAATACTTGGTAATCTTGAGATTGGACAGTGCCGTAGATAGCATCTTGGTAACTGCGACCGGCAATCGGTTCTCTATCTACCCAAGTGGGGTGGGCGATGACTTTTTCAATTGTAGTTTTATCATTTGCTTTTTTTATGGCCACTTCCATAATGACGCCCCGCTCTGTCCAGTAATTCTCTACGGATTCATAGCGCTGATTTGAGAGTAAATTACCCATGGAATAAATGATAAATTTATTTTCGCCATCTTTTTTGATTGTTTCGGTGGGTTCTGCCACGTGGGGATGCCCTCCAAAGATAATATCTGCGCCCAAATCAATCATTTGGCGGTATTTTGTTTGTTGTTCTTCGTTTGGCTCTAAGGCATATTCCACGCCATCTTGTGGCATGACGATCGTGATATCGGCAATTTTTTCGGCTTTTTTCAAATCTTTGGCGACTTTTTCCATATTTAAGTCTTTCAAATGATTCTCATATTCTGTTTCGGTAATTGTCGCTTCCATGCCATTAAATCCATAAGCGTAAGCCAATAAAGCAATTTTTATCCCATTTACTTCTTTGACTAAAATATCTTCGGTGGTGTCGGTCTTCACACCGATTGTGTCTAGTTCGATATTTTGAAAAGCGGCAACGGTGGAATGAAGCCCTTCTAAACCAGTGTCTAAAATATGGTTATGAGCTAAATCAATGACGTCAAAACCAGCTTCTTTAATAGCGTCAGCCGCAGCGGTGGGGGCGTTGAACATTGGATAGCCAGATAATTCACGCTCAGGGTTGATTGTGCCTTCAAAATCCCCTAAAGACAAGTCGGCTTTTTTTAATAAAGGTGAAATTTGTGCGTAATCATTTTTAAAGTCGTAACCTTGCCCATCTTCGGCACTGCGATACACAATATCGTGATAGAGCATATCGCCACTTGCTGTAATGGTGGCGTACTTTGTCTTTTTAGCTTTCGTTTTAACTTCTTTATCGTTTTTTGTTTTATGTACAGTGTTTGTCTGCTGTGCTTGATTTTTTGGTGTGGGTTGAATTACAAAAACACTTAACAGTAGACTAGCAACAAGAGCTGCAAAAAGTAAACTCATAATGATAATAAATTGACGTGTTTGCGCGGCTTGTTGGGCTTTTCTTTTTTGTAGCTGTTCTTTTCTCATCATGACCTCCTGAAAATAAATGTAGATTACGCTACTCTCATTTTACTTTCTTAGCGTAAGAAAAGATAGTCGAATATAGGGGAAAGCAGAATAAAGAAAAAATATCAACTTTCACTTTCCCGTAACATAGTTGGTAAAAAAACGTTATTTAGGCTACCATAAAACTAAAGAAATAAGTTAAAATCAACAATTGAAAAACGCGTGAAATAAAATCACTCGTTTAGTACATACTAAAAGCAGTGAACAGGCTGGCTTGGTAGTAAAGATAGGAGAAACTTTATGAAAGAGAAACTAAAGCAGTTGATGAGCTGGTTAAAAAACCATAGTCTTTTATTACGTTTAATTTTCTTTGGCTCTATTTTAATATTTGTCGCCAATCAAGTCGCAAATATTGCCCACGGTATGAGTTGGGCGCAGGTGGGACAAACGATGGCAAAACAAGCCAATACTACCTTGGTTTTAATGGCTTTATTAGGCTTTGTCGGGGTTTTACCGATGCTTGGCTATGACTGGGTAACAATTAACGTCTTAGAAGAAGCTGGGCGAAAAAAAATGCCGCGAGGGAGTTGGTTTATTGCCGCTTGGACGACCAATACGATTAATAATCTAGCTGGCTTTGGTGGCATTGTCGGGGCGAGTTTGCGGAGTAATTTTTATGGTAAAGGTTTTGATCGCAAAAAAGTTTTAGCCACTGTTTCAAAGGTCGCCTTTTTCATGTTTAGTGGCTTATCGATTTGGTCGTTGTGGTTACTGGTGGATATTTTTTTACTTCATCATACTAGTCATTTTCGTAATTATTGGATTTGGCTGGTGGGGGGGAGTTTATACGCACCGGCACTCTTTACGTTGACGTATTTGCGACGTAAAAAATTGTTTCATGATCTTTTTCCCTTGCGTGTGATACAACTGGCACTGACTTCATTTTGTCAATGGGCAGGGGCGCTGGCTGTTTTTTTAGGTATCGGGTATTTGATGCAATTAGATGTAGCTTTAACTGAAGTCTATCCGATGTTTTTGATTGCGACTTTAATTGGGATGCTGACGATGGTTCCTGGTGGGATGGGGACGTTTGATGTGTTAATGATTTTGGGTCTAGGACAGTTAGGTTTATCTCAAAATCAAACGGTAGTCTGGTTGTTGTATTACCGGCTCTTTTATTATTTACTGCCTTTTTTTAGTGGTTTAATCTTATTTGTTTCCCAAACAGGAGTAAAACTCAATCGCTTTTTTAATAATTTACCACGCCTGGTATTGCAGCGTATTGCCCATATTATTGTGGTGGTGGCAGTTTATTTTGCAGGTATTATGATGGTGTTACTTTCAACAGTCACCAATTTATCCAACCTGAGTAAGATTTTCGAATTTTTACTGCCGTTTTCTTTTAATTTTTTAGATCAGACGTTGAATTTATTAATTGGCTTTGTCTTACTAGGCCTTGCCAGAGGCTTATATAGCAAAGTGAAAAAAGCGTATTTGCCTACTTTAGTCGTCTTGATTTTTGGGATTGTTAATACGATTACTCGCACCCGTTCTATACAGTTGATGATTGTTTATTGTTTAATCTTACTGGCTGTTTGGTTAGCCCGCAAAGAGTTCTATCGGGAAAAATTCGTCTATTCTTGGGGTGCGGTTATTTTTGATGTTGCATTATTTGGGACGTTACTGATTGCTTATGCAGTGGCAGGGTTTCATAGTGGACAGTGGTGGAATACCAATCTAATGGGTGGTCAATTTGTCTTATTCCCTTCTGATGATGTTTGGATTTCAGGGATGATTGGTTTAGCTGTCGGTGTATTGACATTGTTATCTTTACAGCAGTATTTGAGCCGAAGTACTACAACTTTAGGAGAAGCGTTTGATGAGACTCGTTTTGAAAATATCCTCAAACGTTACAGCGGTACGAAGTCTAGTCAACGGTTGGAACTTTCCGGTTACCGCTATTATTATTATCAAGTGAATGGGCAAGATCGGGTAGTTTTTGGTTATCAAATAAAAAGTAATCGTTGTTTTATTTTAGGTGATCCGATTGGAGATAAAACTCTTTGGCAAAAAGCGACCCAAGACTTCATGGTCGCAGCGGATAAACAAGGTTATCAACTGGCTTTTTACAAAATTAGTGAAAAATTTGTGGTAAAACTTCATGACCTCGGGTTCCAATTTGCTAAAATTGGCGAAACAGGGACAGCGTATTTAGGCAAATCGGATTATTTGCAACAAGAAGTTTATCGCAAATTAAGTATTCAAGGCTATACTTTTAAAAAATACGAAACAGTACCGGCAGAACTGCTACCACAATTAGCTACGGTCTCAACAGCTTGGCTAAACGGCGAAGGTGAAAAATATTTTGGTAACGGCCGTTTTGACGCAGACTATTTACAAAAAAGTCCGGTGGCAGTCGCCTTTAATCATGAAAAACAAATTGTAGGCTTTATTACCCAACAGGCGATTTCTAGCGAGTGGGTTTCGTATGATTTATTGCGTATTTTACCGCAAGCACCTAAAGAGTTGGCGAACTTTTTGGTTTTGGGGATGCTAGCTAGCTGGGAAGCAGAAGGATAAAAAAAAGTTGATTTGGGCATGGTACCACTAGCTCAAGTTGGCGAAGGTCCATTTGCCTTTTTAGAAGAGAGAATGATGAATATTATTTATAATTATGGCAATGCAATTTATAATTTCCAAGATAACTTCAGTGGAAAACAAAAATATGTGACACAGTGGGAAGGGTGTTATTTTGCTTATTTGAAAGGAAGTAGCTTTTATCTGGCTGCAGCCCAACTGCTCCGTCTAATTGGCCGTGGAAAAAATAAAGGGCCAACCCTAGTAGAAGAAGTCATTTTAGAAGAATAAAAAAAGCATAACAACTGACAGTAAGGCCTTCAAAAAGCTCTAGCGTTTATCTAAAGCTTTTTGAAGCAGTCTGGTGAGTTGTTACGCTTTTTAAATTTAGGCCTTACGTCGACGGGCAAATTCTAAGAAACGAAATTTGTCTAATTTGTGAATAGATTCCGTGTATTCAAAACAACGGGTATCTTCCAAAAAGACTAAACTCCGGACAAAAACAGCGTGTTGGTCTTCTAAGGACAATTCCATTAATTCTCTGATTTCTTTATCAACGGGCTCTACGGTAATTTCTTTTTGGGCGTAAGCAATACCTAAACCCAAATCGTTTTCCAAATAGCCATAAAGCGAATCTTCTGCTTTTTTTATAGGTAGTTCAGGAATAATGTTTAAAGCCAG
Organism: Enterococcus sp. DIV0755b; assembly: GCF_051713765.1. NCBI lineage: Bacteria > Bacillati > Bacillota > Bacilli > Lactobacillales > Enterococcaceae > Enterococcus > Enterococcus sp. DIV0755b. The sequence goes on from NZ_JBIOQN010000001.1 coordinate 737,988, forward strand.
ATAGTCACGGTCTAAAATAGCCACTTCACCATCAATTTTACGCTGACGAACCAATTTCCAAGCTTCACTTGCTACCGGCCAGTCGGTTTTTTGACTGAGGCTGGGCGAGACTGCGACTTTTTTTAGTTCTACTACTTTGGTTTCATTAGGGATATGTTGTGCTTCTTGTAATTCTTTAAAACTGGTTAGACCAGAAATAGGAAAATCAAATCGATTAATATCTAAGACGATAGAACCTTTGCCTTGTTTTTTTTGAATGTAACCTGCGTCTTTTAATAAATTCAACGCTTTGCGGACGGTTTCCCGTGAGACATTGTATACCTTTATCAGTTGATTTTCACTTGGTAACAATGATTGTGGGGGATACTCGCCATTTAGAATCTTTTGTTCCAAGTCTAAAAAAATCTCCCGAAATTTATTCATTACGTCCCCTCCCAGTCCTCATTGTAGAAATCATTTTGCTAAAAAGCAACTTTCTTTGGTGAAATTCCGCTATTTTAACGTATATCATTGTAAAGCGTACAAATAGTGGTGTTTTTATGGCTACTTTTGTAACAATTCATCCATGTTCAGTTCGGTTAATTCATGGCAAGTTACATCTGCGCCATGTAATGGTTCACCAGATAAAACACCGACTGCAAACATGTGGCAAGCTTTAATGCCATCAATTCCAGCTTGGGCATCTTCAAAACCAACTGCTTCCTCTGGTTTAATATTTAAAAGTTTCGCGGCTTTAATAAAGATTTCAGGATCTGGCTTACCTTTGTGTAACGTTTCGGGGTCGACGATACCAGCAAATTGATCTTTAACGCCTAATTTTTCTAAGATAAAAGGAGCATTCTTTGAAGCTGAGGCAATCGCGCAAGGAACGCCTTTTGTATTTGCTTGGTCTAAAAATTCTTTCACACCGGGTAATAAATCAGCAGGGGTTAGGGATTGTAATAATGTTACATACTCATCATTTTTTTGCGCGGCTAATGCTTCTTTTTCTTCTAGCGTAAAGTCGTTTTCTTTACCACCATGAGCCAAAATTCGATCAAGGGAATCCATGCGACTGATGCCTTTTAATTGTTCGTTGAATTTTAAATCAACATCGACGCCAATCTTCGCGCCTAAATTGCGCCAAGCGATAAAATGATACTTCGCAGTATCGGTGATAACACCATCTAAATCAAAGATAAAACCTTTTTTCATAAACTTTTTCCTCATTTCCTTTTTTATCTAAAAGCTGAGCAAATACTCGCTTTTCTTCATTTTATCTAGCGTACCTTACTTATAAGGCACAATTGTTTTACTGCCTGCTTTTAGTGTAACAGGTTTACCACAAACTTGAATCGTAATCGTTTCATCAGCTGTGATTGTAATATCGTTGTGGGTTAGAGCAATATCAAAGTGAACTCCCCGAATTTTTAGTTTATAGGCTAGAGACGTCCAAGCTTTTGGTAAATTTGGGGTTAAGTTTAAGACTTCTTGGCGAATATCCAAACCGGCAAAAGTGGTCAATGGAATGTAAAGTGTGGCTGCCATGACCCCAGCGTGGATGCCTTCTGCAGTTGTTCCCCCTTGAATATCGCGATAATCTGAGTAAAGTGCTTCTTGATATAATTGCCAAGCCAAATCTTGATCGTCTACCATGGCAGCTAGTTGAGCATGGACGACTCGAGATAAAGTCGAACCGTGAGACGTACGGGCAAGATAGTAAGCCAAGTTTTTTGTTACATAGTCTTTTGGCAGATTATAGTTTAAGTCTTGTAAGATTTCGTTGACTTTCTGTTGGGGAAAGTTGTAGAAAATCATTAAACTATCGGCTTGTTTGGCAACTTGATATTCATCAGCAGAACGTCCTTCAGCGTTCAAAATGCGATCCATCCGGTAAACATTGCCGTATTTTTCTTTGTAATAGTCCCAATCCAAATCTTTTAAGTCAAAATAACCGGCAAATTGCGCGATAATGCCTTCATCGTTGATTTCTAAAGCTAATTTATTTTTGATTGTAGCCATTTTTTCCAGTGTCTTTGTAGTTAAGCCAGTTTTTTCCACCGCAGCTAGAAAATCGGTTGGTAAAAGTTCTTGCAGACGTTCAATTTCTTCAAATAACCACACAACCATCATGTTCGTATAGGCGTTATTTTTCAAACCGCCTTTTTTGGCATTAGGGTAGCTTTCGTGAAATTCATCTGGCCCCATCACATGATCAATCGTGTAACGTTGCAATGTTTCATCCCACTGAGCAGCACTTTCCCAAAAATGCGCGATTTCTAACAATAGTTCTAACCCATATTGTTTCATGAAATCTTCATCTTGTGCATTGTTAAAATACTGCCAAATATTATAAGCAATCGCTAAAGAAACATGGCGTTGTAGACGACTGTGATCTTCTTTCCATTTGCCGCTAATCGGATTTAAATGCAGCTCTTGTGATTGCTCGGTACCATCTAAGCCTGATTGCCAAGGGAACATTGCCCCTTTATAGCCGGCTTTTTTGGCATCGATCTTAGCCGCTGGTAACCGACGATAACGGTACAATAAAATCTCCCGCGCTGTTTTAGGAAAATGAATAATGTAAAAAGGTAAAATAAATAATTCATCCCAAAAAATATGGCCACGGTAAGCTTCTCCATGTAAGCCACGAGCGGTAATAGAAGCATCCAGCCCCTTATTGCCATTTGGCGAAGCAGAAGATAAAAGGTGGTAGGTATGAAGATTTAATAACTTTTGACTCATTAAATCTCCGGTAACGGTAATCGCAGCTTTGTCCCACAAAATTTGCCAAGCAGCAGCAGATTCTGCTGCACTTTTTTCAAACGCTGGTAAAGACACCTGATCTAAATCGATGTGAAGAGGCGCTTCTTCTTTGCGTCTTTGGGCAACACTGACGGTTTTGTCTAAGGTATACCAAGTATTTTCTTTAGCCGAAATGGTTAATTTTTGTCGCACAACTTTTTCTGCTAGCGTAGTTTCTAATTGCGTTAAATCAATATTTTGACTAAAAAGTTCAGAATATTGCGTGACTGTAATTTGAGAAGCTTTAGTCTTCGCGACTAAGAGTGCTTTTGTTGCCTTAGCTTCTAAATTGACAATATCCAAATGATTTTTTGTCAAACTACGATAGCGAGCCACATTATAGTTGTAAACATCTCCATCTGCTTCTGAAACAAGCGTAATAGTACCCGAAAAGTTCAAAGGCATAAAAGCATATTGCAGACTATATTGTTCAGTCTGTTGCATATTAGCAATCTTTTTAACGGTAATAGCAATTTCTTTTCCTGTTTTGGTGGTAACGATCGCTTTTGCGTGAAATAAGCCCGTTTTTAAGTGAAGTGTGCGGGTCAATTTTTTTATTTGCTCTTTTTCAAAAGCAATTTTTTCATCATCGACAATTAAATAAATTTTTTGCAAATTAGGTGCATTGACAAAATCCTCGTTGTAAATTGTCTGGTCAGAAATAACAGATGCAGCAGTATTATAAAGACTAGCCAAATAAGTAGCTGGATAGTGATCATCGCTGATTTCCATCTCGGGCATGGTTCCTCTTAAACCCATGAATCCATTGCCCACAGTTAAAAGAGATTCAACGGAATACTCGTCTTTGCCAGGGCGATAACCGTGATAGGTAACTTGCCATTTTAAATTTTCTGCGGCGGTTTTGAAGTCTTCAGTGGCGGACACAAAGGGTAGGTTGAGTTTTTCAGTTAGCCATTGGCTTAATTCAAAAATCCCTTCACGTTGCGCGAGTAAAACCTCCTCTCCAGTCAGAATGCCTCCTGCAATCGCAGTATTTGCTAAAGTGTCTAACAATTGTTGTGCTTTTTCTACCGGAGCGCCTGTAAAGGTTAAATTCTCTGTGGGTAATTCTAACTGCCAATCAGCAGTTTGTGTATTTATCTTTGCCAGTTTCATAAAATGCTCCTCTCTTTAACTTGTCTATACATGCAATATAATTATAAGATATGTTGATAACGATTTCAAGTGTGGAAAGTAATTTTAAAATATAATGATAATTATGGAGGTTATTAAAATAAAAAAATTTAGCGTTTTTATACGTGCGATAATGGTGCGATTTAAATAAGGTAGTTATTTTTTTGAAAATGAGAAAATGCTATTTCTTATTAATAAAACGCTTGCAAAAAAATCGTGGCCAAGGTATGATATAGACAGTTGATGAACTTATATATACAAGTTGCAAAAAATGAAAGGGGTTTTAACAATGGGGAAATTCCAACAAGATGCTGAACAATTGTTGAAAGATTTAGGCGGTAAAGAAAATATCGCCGCAGTTACCCACTGTGTTACACGGATGCGCTTTGTTTTAAATGATGACAGTAAAGCAAATGTATCTGCCATTGAAGATTTACCTAGTGTCAAAGGAACATTTACCAATGCCGGTCAATTTCAAGTGATTATTGGCAATGAAGTGCCTGATTTTTATAATGACTTTTCGGCAGTATCGGGTATTTCAGGTGTTTCAAAAGAAGCAAGTAAAGCTGTCGCTAAACAAAATCAAAATCTGGCCCAACGTTTAATCGGTGTTTTAGCAGAAATCTTTACCCCGTTATTACCAGCGATTATCGTCGGTGGTTTGATGTTAGGTCTTCGTAACTTTTTAGAAGGTGTACCACTTGATATGTTAGGTGGTCAAACGATTACGGAATCTTCCGTTTTTTGGAATGGTGTGAACGGCTTCTTATGGTTGCCTTGTGAAGCAATTTTCCACTTCTTACCTGTAGGGATTACTTGGTCTATTACGCGTAAAATGGGCACCACTCAAATTTTAGGGATTATTTTAGGGATTACTTTGGTTTCACCGCAATTATTAAATGCTTATGCTGTAAATGGTACCAGTGCCGCAGATATTGCCCAAAACTGGACATGGGATTTTGGCTTTTTCACTATTGAAAAAATTGGTTACCAAGCACAAGTGATTCCAGCAATGTTAGCTGGCTTTATGTTAGTTTATTTAGAACGCTTCTTTAGAAAACATATTCCAGAAGCTGTTTCAATGATCTTTGTACCGTTGTTTTCATTATTACCAACTATTTTAGCAGCTCACATGATTTTAGGCCCAATTGGTTGGAAAATTGGTTCTGGTATTTCTTATGTGGTAAATGCGGGCTTGTCTTCATCATTTAGCTGGTTATTCAGTTTAGTATTTGGTGGTTTGTATGCACCATTAGTTATTACCGGGCTACATCACACGACTTTAGCGATTGATTCACAATTAGTAGCTGACTTTGGCTCTACTAACTTATGGCCAATGATCATGCTTTCAAATATCGCACAAGGTACGGCTGTATTAGCGATTTACTTCCAACACCGTGGTAATAAAAAAGAAGAACAAATTTCTGTACCAGCAACAATTTCTGCATATCTTGGAGTTACAGAACCTGCCATGTTTGGGATTAATTTGAAATATGTTTATCCATTTGTTGCGGCTATGGTCGGCTCAGCTATTGGCGGTATGTTAATTACAATCACCAATACTCGTGCGTTAGGTATTGGCGTTGGCGGATTACCTGGATTTTTATCATTTAAAATTGAAAATTATCCAATGGTATTTATTTCCATGATCGTCACTATCGTAATTACATTTGTTATGACGTATGTTTTCCGTAAAGTGAAAGTTTTAAATAAATTAGAACCACAATTAGATGAAAGTGGCTTAGCAATGGCAACTGCTGCTGGTCCTGCTGTTAGCGTAACACATGCTACACAAGGTGCAAGTGTTTCAGACAATGCGCCAGGTGTGGTAGTAAAAGAAGAAATTTATGCACCTGTTGAAGGTGAAGTTATCGCAATTGGGCAAGTATCTGACCCTGTTTTTTCACAAAAAATGATGGGAGATGGCTTTGCGGTTAAACCAAAAGCCCAAGAAATTTATGCTCCGGTAACTGGTAAAATCGTGAGTGTTTTTGAAACCAAACATGCGATTGGCATTACAACGCCAGCTGGTGCAGAAGTCTTGGTGCACATGGGTCTAGACACAGTGGAATTAAACGGCGCACCATTTGATGTAAAAGTTAAAGTTGGCGATTCCGTTACGCCAGAAACCCTCTTATCACTGATGGATTTAAACGAAGTGTTAGATGCAGGCAAAAAGACAGATGTCGTGGTTGCTTTCACCAACACTGAAAAAATAGCCGGTTTCACTTTAAATAAAACCGGTGAAATCGCCCAACAAACTAAAATAGGTGAAGTTGAGGTAGTAGAATAAAATTTTAGTAAAAAACAAGCCCGCACTGTTACGGTGTTGGGCTTGTTTTATTATAATTTGGATTTAAATGAAAATAGAATCTGTTAAGGTAGAAGAATAATTCTTCTACCTATTTTTTGTCTGTGCATTGAAATAATCATCTGGGGTGTGACATTAGATTGATTATAGTGTGACAAATTCCAATATGAAAGCGGGAACAAAATGTTTTTTAAGACTATATAATAAAAAGTGTCAGGAGGTAAGACAAATGAATGAACGTATCCGGAAAATTCTTTCTTTATTGATTCGTAATCCTGAGTTAAAAATGAATGATTTGACAACAAAGTTAAATTTAACGAAGCGTCAAATTAATTATGCTATTAATTCCTTTAATAGTGAATTGAAATTAAAAAATATTCCACAGATTCAACGAAGTCATAGTGGAAATTTTGAAATTCCATTAGCAGTAATTCAAATGCTAACGACAGAAGAAAGTAAGCAGAGTTTTTATAATATTGCCGACGGTTTGTCTGATAGTGATCGGGCAGCTTTAATCTTAATGCTTCTAATAACAGATACAGGTTATGTGGGATTGGATCACTTTATGGATTTGTTAGATGTTAGTAAAAGTACCCTTGTTGAAGATGTAAAAAAAGCGGAATGGCTGGCTTCTAAATATGAGTTGGATTTAATCTATGACCGCGTTAACGGTTACAGCTTGAAAGGTTCTGAACATCGGCTTTTGCAATTGATGTCTGATATGGTTCACCAACATCCTATTTTTCAAGAAAATAAGGTGCGTGATTTGCTTGCATCAAATATTAGTGAAGAAGAAGTTATTCATCTTATTCATGGGATGGAACAAATGCTGCATTTGAGTTATTCAGATGAATCTGTAGACTACTTACAATCAGCTACCCGCTTTTTGATTAGTCGTGGCTTACGGGAAAAAAGTAATACGGATTTTCTACAAGAACGAGTGAGTCAAACCCCTGAATACAAGTTGCTGCAGATTTTAGTAAGTGAGACAAAATGGCAGTTAAGCCCAAAATATTTGGAATGGCTGACATTGCTGTTTTTAACCTCTAATATTTTTGAAAAAAAGACAACACAAGATTTTGATTCCGATTTACAACTACGGCATCTTATCCATCAGATGGTGGATGTATTTCAAAATCAAACATTAATTTTAGTAGAAGATAGAGAAAATTTTGAACGAAGGATTTTAAACCATTTACGGCCTGCGTGTTTTCGCATTCGTTATAATTTGAGTTTAGGAGTTTATTCGCTAGAAAATTTAATCCAAGATAGCAATCACGGTATTCTCGTAGAGCTGATGAAAGAGTTGATTATCCCCATTGAAAAGTGGTTAGGAAAAGCTTTTCCTGAAGACGAGTTAAATTTATTGTCTTATTATTTTGGTTTTCAACTCACGAGTCATGATCAACAGCAAAAGCAAAAACCAAGAGCGGTAGTTGTTTGTACGAATGGTGTAATGGTATCAAAACTAATGCGGGAAAGTTTAAAGCAACTATTTCCTGAAGTACATTTTCTCGCATCTTTTTCAGTACGAGACTTTTATCATTTTGAAGAAGATTATGATTTAGTTTTTACAACCACGCCATTAAAAACGAACTTGGTACAATTTATCGTTGATCCGATAATGTCATATAAAGAACAAATTAGTTTGCGTTATCGTGTGTTAGGTGAATTGGGAATTGATCAAATGGATCAAACCGTGGATGAATTAGTTACAATTATTCAACAGCATGCCAAGGTAAACAATCTTCGTAATTTAAAAGAAGATTTACAGTATTTTCTTTTGCAAGCCAGTAATAATACTTCTTTAGAAAATCATAAAGTATTGCCAGCTTTAACGTATTACTTAAAGCCTAATTTCATTCAGCACATAAATGAGAAAGTGACATGGCAAAAAGCTGTAAAGATTGCATGTCAACCATTATTGGAGAGCCGTATTATTGATGAAACTTTTTATGAAGATTGTATTCGTCAAATAAGTGATTTGGATTATGCGGGTTATCTGGGAAGACAAACTTGTATACCTCATACAACAACAGAACATGGTGTATTAAGAGATGGGGTCAGTTTATTAATTAGTCAACAACCAATCGATTTTCCAGGTGGACATCAAGTTTCACTTATTATGCCCCTTTCTTTTTACGATTTAACCCGACATCTACGAGCAATTAATCAAATTGCTGCTATTAGTGAAAATGATGAATTAATTCAAAATCTAAAGGAGTCTGATGAAATAACGAGTTATCAATTAATTCGGCAATATACGTAAAAATAGGAGGAGCGAAAAATGAGATTAGAAGAATATCCAAAATTAACTATTATCATGAGAGGTTATTCATTTAATCAATCAGAAGCAATTTTAAAGGCAATGGAGGGCTTTGAAAAAGATTATGCTGTAGAAATGACATTGAATACAGAAAATGCACTGGTGAATATAAAAAAATTAACAGAAGAGTTTGGAGACAAAATAAATATTGGAGCTGGAACTGTTCGAACATTAACAGATGCAAAAGCAGCTTATGAAGCAGGCGCAAAATTTTTACTAGGGCCGCATGTTTTTACTAAAGAAATGTTAGCGTTTGCCAATGAAAAGAATATTTTAGCAATTCCAGCAGCGATGACACCTTCTGAGGTTGATCAAATGTTTAAAAATGGTGCAGACATTGTCAAAATATTTCCTGCAGCTGTCGTGTCACCGCGCTTTTTTAAAGATATTCAAGCACCATTAGGAAAACTACCACTAATGGGGGTTGGCGGAGTGAGTGCTGATAATGCAAAAGATTTTTTTGATAATCAGGCCACTTATTTAGGCCTTGGTTCGGGCATGTTTAATGAAGAAGATATTAAAACATTAAATGTTTCCAACTTGGCAAAATCATTGCAGTCGTTATTGGAAATCGTAAAATAATATGGTTTTAAAAATTTTTGAGGAGGAAAATAGATGGAATTGTATCTTCATGAAGAATTAGTCTTTCGTGATCTTGACGTAAAAAATTCTGATGAAGCGTTGGACTATTTAGCAAAACAGTTATTTGAAAAGGGTTATGTCAAAGAACAGTATATTACAGCAATTAAGGAGCGCGAAAGAGAATATCCGACCGGCTTGCCATCAACGCAACCTGCAGTAGCAATTCCACATGCAAATTATGAATTAGTAAACAAAACAACATTAGCTATTGCAACATTAAAAAAATCAGTTGGATTTCATAATATGGAAGAAAATGCGGTTACGTTACCTGTCCAAATTATTATTATGATGGCAATTGGTGAACCGCATGGGCAAGTTGAAATGTTACAAAAGATAGTTGGTCTTATTCAAAATGAGCCTTTGAGAAAAAAGATGATTAATGCACATAATGATCAAGAATTATTAAAACTAGTAGAAATGGCAATTCAGTAAATATACAAAATTGGAGGAATTTAACATGAAAAGAATTTTAGTAGCTTGTGGGAATGGAATTGCAACATCAACAGTAGTCGCTTCAAAGGTAAAAAATTATTTAACCGATCATGGTGTACAAGTAGAGACGACACAAACAAAATTAATGGAAGTACCAGGAAAAGTTCAAGGCTATGATTTGTTAGTAACAACAGGTCAATTTGATGGTCAAACTGGAGATGTTCCTGTGGTGAAAGGTATGCCTATTTTAACAGGGATTGGTGCTGACAAAACAATGGAAGAAATTTTATCCAAATTGCAAGATTAATCAACGAAATCGGAGGTAGAAGATTAAGATGAACATTATTATGGATGTATTTAACTTTTTCATTGATGCTGGTCCTACTGTGATGTTACCTGTAATCATTACAATCATTGGTTTGATTTTTGGCTTAAAAATTACTCGAGCATTTAAATCTGGATTAACTTTAGCAATTGGCTTTGCTGGGATTAAGTTGATTTTAGATTTTATGACTACAAATGTCGGACCCGCAGCCAAAGCAATGGTAGAACGAACTGGCGTAAAACTTGATGCACTAGATGTTGGCTGGGGATCTATTGCTGCTGTTACCTGGGCATCACCTATTATTGCTATCCTGATTTTTGCTATTTTAATTGTTAATATTGTTTTGTTAATTTTGAAGAAAACTCAAACTTTGGACGTAGATATTTGGAACTATCACCACATGGCAATTGTAGGGGTTATGGTGTATTTTGTAACAAAAAATGTACTTCTTGGAGTAGGAGCCTCAGTTGTAATGGCAGTTATTACTTTTAAAATGTCTGATTGGTCACAACCGTTAGTTGAGGACTTCTTTGGTATACCAGGAGTGTCATTACCAACGGTATCGGCGTTATCTTCTCTTGTAATCGCATGGCCGTTAAATTGGTTATTAGATAAAATTCCTTTCTTTCGTAAATCTAAATTTACGATTAAAGATGCTCAAAAGTACCTTGGATTTTTCGGTGATTCTATGATTATGGGACTAGTTATTGGTTTAGTTATTGGATTTTTGGCTGGTTATGATATTAAAGCAGTATTGCAATTAGGTGTCAGCATGTCAGCAGTTTTAGTTTTGATTCCAAAAATGACAGCGCTATTTATGGAAGGATTGATGCCCATTTCTGATGCAGCACAAAAATGGTCACAAGAAAAATTCAAAGGACGTCGTTTATTTATTGGTTTAGATGCTGCAGTAGTGGTAGGGAATCCAGATGTTATTACGACAGCATTGATTATTATCCCGTTAACCATTGCAATGGCTTTAGTATTACCTGGAAATCGTGTATTACCATTTGCAGATTTAGCCGTAGTACCTTTTCGTGTAGCCATGGTTGTTGCTTTAACGCGCGGTAATTTATTAAAAAATATTGTAATCGGATTAGTCGTAACAGCATCATTATTATGGTGTGGAACTGCGACATCTCCAATTTTAACAGCAATTGCTAAACAAGTAGGAATTGACCTCGGATCAAGTTCAATGCTGATTTCATCATTTGCAGCAACATCAATGATTCAAAGTTATTTAGTATTCTTAGCGTTTTCTTACCAACCGATTATTGGTATTCCAATTTTACTTATCGCATTTGCTGGAGCATGGTATTACTTTGATAAAGTAAAACAAATTAATAAAGAAAATGAAGAACCTGTGACAGAATAATAAGCTTTAAAAATAAAAAATGTATGATCCTAAAATTGTTGGATTTTAATGAGTTAAGTAAGGAGCGAAGATACTGTGAAAATATCAAATATTACTGTCTATAAAGTAAAACCTCGCTGGATTTTTGTGAAAATTTCCACTGATGAGGGAATTGATGGTTGGGGTGAAATGATTTCAGGAACAAAAACAGAAACAGTTGTAGCTGGAGCCTATGAAATTGGAAAACGCTTAATTGGTCGTAATCCTTTTGAGATTGAACGCTTATTCCAAGAAATGCACCGCTCGTTTTTCCGTGGCGGCCCAATCAACGGCACTATTGTTTCGGGATTGGAAATGGCATTATGGGATATCAAAGGAAAGGCATTTAATGTTCCTGTGTATGAGCTGTTAGGTGGCGCTGCTCGAGACAAAATAAAAGTATATTCATGGATTGGTGGCGATCGTCCTAGTGAAGTAGTGGAACAAGCACAAGACCGTTTTGATCGCGGTTTTACAGCAGTCAAAATGAATGCTACAGAAGAACTTCACTATATTGATTCTTATGAAAAAGTCGATGAAGTAGTGGAACGTGTGGCATCTATACGAGAACGATTTGGAGACAAAATGGCAATAGGTGTTGATTTTCATGGTCGGGTTCACAAACCTATGGCTAAAGTCTTAGCTAAAGCGTTGGAACCATATCATCCAATGTTCCTAGAAGAAGTCGTGTTACCAGAAAATGAAGAACATTTTAAAGAAGTAGCCAATTCGGTGTCAGTACCCTTAGCAACTGGAGAACGTTTGTACACACGTTGGCAATTTAAGAATATTTTTAAACAAGGTGCAATTGATATTATTCAACCAGATGTCGCTTTGTGTGGAGGGATTTTAGAAACTAGAAAAATTGCTGCAATGGCCGAAGCTTATGACATGGCTGTTGCACCGCATGCACCATACGGGCCGATAGCATTAGCTGGAACACTACAAGTTGATGCATGTACACCTAATGTTTTCATTCAAGAGCAAAGCTTAGGGATTCACTATAATAAAGGTTTTGATTTATTAGACTTTGTCAAAAATAAAGAAATTTTTCAATATCAAGATGGATTTGTTGATTTGCCTGACAAACCAGGTTTAGGTTTAATTATGGATGAAGATAAAATTAAAGAAATCGCTCAAGAAGGGTTAGTTTGGACTAATCCACAATGGAAAAATTATGATGGTACTATAGCTGAATGGTAGTAATGAAAGTTAAAAAAATTTTTGTTATTTGAGGCTAATATGAAAGGTGGTTGATTAAAATGACTGAGGCTATTGTTATCGGGATTTTTTTAGCGTTGCTTCTTGTTATTCAAATTAAAGATCAAAAAGAAATTGTCATTTTGGCAAAACGTAATACTATCAAAATTGGCTTGACACTAACGCTAGCCGTCAGCATTTTAATTATCTTTTGGCCACAGCAATTGGCGGACCAAATAAAGTTGAGTATTTTTGCTATCTTAATTGCTTCGGTTGGGGTACTAAAAGAAGGGTTAACACCAACGCGGTTAATAAAATTTGGTGTCCTAATAGGTGACTACAAACAATTTGAAGCAATCCAATTAGAAGATAGTCGTCTAGGAGAAACTTTTATTACTTTTTATAAAGGAAAAAATACTCATTTCTCTACACTATTTCGACAAGATATAAAATCAATTGAACACTTCTTTAAACAAAATGGTTTAGAGAACAAAATTGTAATTGGAGAAATGCCAGGAGAAAAGGTTATGCCAAAATCTCAAAAGCAACAAAAGTCAAGTCAGAAAAAGTTGGGAAGTACTAAAGTATGATCTATCTTACACGTCATGGGCAGACACAATGGAATATAGAAAAACGAATTTGCGGACGAGCAGATGTTCCATTAACGCCAGAGGGACGTAGACAAGCGCAAAATCTAGCAAAAAAAATAATTGCAGAAGAAATTAAAGTTGATAAAATAATCGCTTCGCCGTTACAGCGTGCGCAAGAAACTGCGCGTATTGTTAATGATAAGTTGCAATTACCTTTAATAACAGATGAGCGCCTAATTGAGATGAATTTTGGGATTTATGATGGACAAGCGATTTCGACACCAGACTTTCAAAAAGCTAGATTAGAGTTTTCTCTTCCTTTTCCAAATGGAGAATCTATTTTAGATGTTGCTAGCAGAGTTTATCCACTCTTGTCAGAATTAGAAAATCGAAGCGAACATGTTCTTCTCGTATGCCACAATGCAGTTAGCCGTGTAGTGGACAACTATTTTTCTGGGAAAAACATGCAAGAATTTCTAGCGTTTAATTTAGTTAACACAGAAATTAAACGCTATAATATATGATAAAGTAGAATAAAAAGCAAACTAGTAACTCTGTTGGAAAAAACGAGCAGAGTTACTAGTTTTTCAGTTAAATGATTATTTTTTGGAATTTTTCCCAAGAACTAGCCGTGATATCCAGCTTTTCTGGTTGTTTAGCATCACCAACGAGTTCTCGCCGGCAATAAGCTAAAATCTCAAGAAATTGGAAAGACAATCTAATATAATGCCAGTTTATCGCTAGCAAGCTACCCGCGTTTGTTTTGCTTTTTCGTTTAGATATATTTCATATAAGAATGGGCGATGCTTGGGAAGATATAAATGAGCTCTTCTTGGTCTGGAGCCTTAATTTTGGCGTTAATCACATCTAACAGACCATTAATGGTTTCGACAGCATCGTTACCAACATTTGTTACCCCGACTAAGTATCCTTCTTGATCGTGAATAAAGGTGATTTTATTAATGGCATCATTTCCAACTTGATGAAACCAATCTTTTTGAGCGTAATCAACGGCAGTAATGCTATATTTTTCCGGCGCTTTTTTTGCTTCTGCTGGCGTAACCCCAACTGTTGCAATCCGTGGGGAAGTGAAGACGTTTTGAGCAATTGGTGGGTAAGTAATTGGCTCTTTTGTTTTCCCCGTAAATAAGCGGGCTAAATATTGGGATTCATACGCAGCAACTGGGGTGATTTTAGGCTGTGTCTTATTTAATACATCCCCGGTAGCATAAACACCTGAGACATTGGTTTCTAAGAATTCGTTGACAAAAATTCCTTTGATTGGATCAAAATCTAACCCGATACCCTCAAAATTCATGTTTTGGGTTTGTGGTAGTCGACCAGTAGCATCTAAAACATAGTCAGTAGTATGTTGATAGCCTTCTTTTCCATGTAAAACAATTCCTTTTTCAGTTTTTTCCGCTGATTCTAAAGTAATATTTTTTTGAAATTTTACTCCGCGACGTTTCAAGTCGGCAACAACTTCTTGGACATAAGGTTGATGGAAATCTTTAAGAATGCTCTCTCCTCGTAAAATAACAGTTACATCACTTCCAAAAGCATTCGCAATTGTGGCAAATTCCATGGCGACATACCCTCCGCCAATAAAAGTTATTTTCTCTGGCATCTCTTCTGTTACTAAAAAGTCAGTGCTATCATGAAATAATTCACTACCGACAATATCCAAACGATGGGGAAGGCGACCACTAACGATAACAATTTTTTCAGCAGTATACCTTTTGTCTGCTACAGCGATTGTATGACTATCGATAAATGAACCATGGCCGATAATTGTTTGAACGCCGGCATTTTCTAATTTGTCCTTATTGCCTTGGGCTAAGCTATCGATAACTTCATGTTTGTGTGCCATTAAATCATGCCAATTCAAAGTGGGAAGACTATCAAAACCGCGTCCTTTTAGCTCTTCCACTTGGCGTAAAATTTCCACTGGGCGATCAAGCGTAATCTTGGCATTACAACCACGATTTGTACAGACACCACCAAAAAGACCTTCTTCCACTACACCAACTTTTAGACCTGCTTTTGCCATTGGAATTGCACCATTCCAAGCACCTTGACCACTACCTAAAAATAAAACATCAAAATCCATCGTGTCACTCCTTTATTTTTTATTTAAAAAAAGACCGTGACAACAGACTTGTCACAGCCATTATTACCATTAAATATCACTTATATCGAACACTCACTACGGCCATTTAGCGTCAGTAAGCATTTAGTAAAGCCGTCAGTTTATTCAATTGGAATATCTTTTCCATGAATTTCTTTGACAACTTTCTTTGGTAACTCTAAAGTTAACACGCCGTTATCAAACGCCGCTTTAATATTTTCTTCATCAATATCTTTCATAGCAAAGCTACGTTCATAAGTACTACTTGTCCGTTCGCGACGTAAATAGTGACCGTCATCATCTTTTTCTTCATTATTGGCGGTGTGTTTGGCACGAATGGTCAAAGTATCATTTGCATAGGTCACTTTAATATCTTCTTTACTAATGCCAGGAAGATCAGCTTTCACTTCATAGTAGCTGTCAAATTCTTTAATATCAGTGGCTAAGGAACGATCTTGCCAGAAGTTATTCATCAAACGTCCAATCATTTCTTCACCATCAGAAAAACTACGTGGGAATAAATCTGCCATTTTTATCACACCTTTCTTTTTCTACTTCTATTGTAGGTCCAACTTCATTTTTCTTCAAATATTTTGAATAGTCTTAGAAATACTTTGAAAAAAGAAAAATATCGCTAAAGTAACGGTTTTAGAGGTTTTTTCCTAAACTATACAATTATCTTCTGCTATGATAGAATACACAACGATTGTGGCATTTTTAGCGGAAATTGCCAAAAAGAGAAAGGTAGGTGGAAAGATGGAGATCATTGAAAAAGCACCTGCAAAAATCAACCTAGGGCTAGACGTTTTATACAAACGCCCAGATGGCTATCATGAATTGGAGATGGTCATGGCTAGTGTTGATTTAGCAGACCGTTTGACAATAGAAGAGCTGCCAGAAGATCGTATCATCGTTGAAACCAATAAAGCCTTTTTACCGGTAGATAGACGTAACAATGTTTATCAAGCAGCTCAATTATTAAAAGAACGCTGTAATATTCAAAAAGGTGTTAAAATTGCGATACAAAAACAAATACCGGTTGCAGCAGGTCTAGGTGGTGGCAGTAGTGATACAGCAGCGGCCCTTAGAGGAATGAACCGACTCTGGAATCTTGGATTAAGTAATGATACGTTAGTTGAAATTGGGGTTAAAATTGGCACGGATGTTCCTTATTGTCTTTATGGCACCACCTCTTTTGTTGGAGGCAAAGGTGAGATTGTGGCTCCGATTAAACCCATGCCGCCATGTTGGGTGGTGTTGGTAAAACCGCGCATTAGCGTTTCAACTCGCACAGTTTTTCCGAAAGTGGATGTTACGAAGATCCATCATCCGAATATCGCTGCCTTGCGTACTGCAATTGCTGCAGGCGATTACCAACAGATGATTGCCAATATGGGCAATAGTTTGGAAGATATTACAATTGAGCGCCATCCAGTTATTCAACAAATCAAAGATCGCATGATGAAATATGGTGCAGACGTTGCTTTAATGAGTGGCAGTGGTCCAACTTGCTTTGCATTATGTCAAAAACATTCCCGCGCCCAACGAATTTATAATGCGTTAAAGGGTTTTTGTGACGAGGTTTACTTGGTACGAACATTACGATAATAACAGAGTGAAAGTTTCAGTGAGAGTATCTCACTGAAACTTTTTTTATCATAGATAGTGGTAAAAAACTTACTCAATATCTGATTGTTTTATAAAAAGTTTTACTGTCTAATGAGTGTGAAGTTGAATTATAAATAACTAGTTAATGTTTTTCTTTTGGAAATAAAAGATTTTGAGGTATCATTATTTTAACGAGTTCATTATGAATAACATCATAATCAAATAGAACAAATGAGGTGAAAACGATGCGTTTTAAGATTAATTTGGAATTTGTTTCGCTTTTGGAAGATTCAACTATGCCCATCAAGTATCATAGTTATTTTCTTTCGTTATTGAAACGTGGTCTTGAGCAAACAGCCCCGGAAGTTTATCACGAGTTATATGAAACCAATCAACAAAAATTATTTTCACAAGCTGTTTTTTTTAAAGCTGCAGTTTTTGAAAAAGAGCGAATTTTATTAAAATCGCCTAATGTAACTTATTTATTTTCTACTTCTCAAGCTGATTTAGCCGTGGCTGTCTACAATGGCTTTATTTATTTGAAAGAATTGAAAGCGCTGTCTTTTTGTGAAGGGTTGAAAATTCAAGTAAAATCCATTGCACCCATTTATCAGGTACCAATTAGAGAAAATGAAGTGATTTTTCAAGCTGTTTCACCAATTTTAGCACGAGATCACAACCGAGAAACGCGAAAAGATTGGTTTTTGGATTTTAAAGATGAAAGATATGCTGCTGTTTTAAAACAAAATTTAAAAAACCGTCTCGAACCAGAATTAGGGCGTAGTGTCAATTTTGATATCGACAATTTAACAATCGAGCCTGTAAGGATGAAAAAGACAGTAACAAAAGCCTATGAAAAATATTATCAAGGGGGGATTGGTCAGATTAAATTGGTGGGAGAACCATATTTGTTGAATATCATCCGCGACATAGGTCTGGGAAGTAAGACAGGCTTATACTTCGGATTTTTGAATCAAGTACAACAAGGTGGTGAAAAAAATGAGTGAATTAGCTGAAAATGACATCATCGAATTTCGCTTAAATTCTTGGCTGGAGAATGCAGCAATCTGTGGCTTAGTAAATATTTTAGGGGAAGACCATGTGACGATTAAAAATCAGAGTATTGAGGTTCCCTTATCAGAGTTTGTAAATTTTGAAGAAGTATACTTCAACTATTTTGCGAAACAATATGAAAAATTATCCTCTTTTACAAAAATACTCGCTTATGAAGCTGAAATGACACGACAACAACAAGATAACTTTAGCCATTTTACAAGAAAAGATTATGATCGCTTACAAAAATATTTAACCGACTTGAAGCGATATGGCACGAGTAACAGTTATAAAGCAGTTTATCCCCTAATTGAATCTTCTGTTGATATTGAGGGACTGCTAAAAAGTATCAAGCTAGATAAGTTGAAAAAAATGAACTTGAGCAAAATAGAGAACAAGTTGTTGAAAGGGTTAAAAAGTTATATGAACAATTAGATAAGGTTTACGTCTATTTTAAAAGAGCAGATGTGCAACGTTATTTACCTGCTAAAATTCAAATTTATTCCGTCATTAATAAAGGTTATAGCGATGTCTCTTTTTTAAATCGCCAAGAAAGTAAAGGGGATTTTTTTGAGAAATATCATCAATATTTTGTTTCTTCCATGATGAACTACTTAAATGAAGAGCATAAAAAAGATAAATTGACTTGTTCAAATTGTCATCGGCCAATAAAAAAAGGAGACATATCGTACAGCTTCATAAATCAAGCCGGCTATGACGCAAATCGCAAGCAGAGTAACGCATGGGATTTTAACAATGATCTTTATATGTGTCCAATATGTCGGTTAATGTATACCTGTATTCCTGCAGGTTTTACGTATGTATATAATCAAGGATTATTTGTGAACGACAATCATACCCTCCAATCTTTAATAGATGTTAATAAAGGGATTCGTCTAAATGTTTTGGAGCTGAATAAGACAGATGTTCGATCCAAAAACACTTATGCGGCACTAATTCGAACCTTGCAAGATCAAATGAATCGCCAAAGTCGCAAAGAAATTCAAGATATTCAAGTAATTCGTTATGAAAATGAGCGCTATTACTTTAATTTATTGCCCAAACATATTTTACGAACAATCAATATGTCCAAAGAAAAATTACCGCAACTGTTTAATGCCGGCTTTACGTTAAATAGTGAGTCACATTATTTATATCCAGAGGTAGTAGATTCTTTAATGAATAATACTAATCTATTTCGTTTAATTCATCAGATTTTACGCGTAAAAGCCACCGGTGGGCAAGTGTATACAAGTAGTAATCAAATCATGAAAATGATTGAAATTAATCAAAACTTTTTGAAGGAGTTGATTCAAATGACACCACTAGAACCACAAGACTTAGAAAGAATACGACGAGATGGTTATTTTTTCAAAAAAGAATACGCAAATAAACGTAAAGGTGATTCTGTTGGATTACGGTTGTTGAATGCGTTAAAAGTCAATGATAGAAATGCTTTTATGGATATCTTGCTCAATAGTTATATGTATCTAAATAAGCAAGTCCCGCATTACTTTACGGAAGTTTTTTCTGATGATGAACATTACAAAACGATTGGTTATTGTTTTGTTACGGGGATGATTGGTGAAGCGCACAATGCAGAAGGAGGAAATGAAAATGAGTAAAGGATTAACACTAACAATGATTTTTTTAGCGGAAAGTGCCAATTATGGTGAGTCTTTAGGAAATGTCGCCTCTTTGAAAAAAATAACACGAGGTAAAGGTGAGCAGTACACTTATATTTCCCGGCAGGCGCTTCGTTATAATATTGTTGAACAATTAGGAGAGCCATTAGCCTCTTTAAGTGCTGAAGGTAGTGGGGCCAAACAAGTAATCCAATTTGACCAACATGCCACAATTGATAAATATCCGGAAGTGGATTTGTTTGGATATATGAAAACAGTCAAAGGAGATAACGCCTTAACTCGATCAGCTAAAGTCCGTTTATCAAATGCCATTTCATTAGAGACTTATAAAGGGGATACTGATTTTTTAACTAACATGGGCCTTGCAAAGCGCTTGCGAGAAAATGGTAATGAAAAAGCGATGAACTCTATCGCTCAATCTGAAATTCATCGTTCATTTTATCGCTATACCATCACAGCAGATTTAGATGAAATTGGCATTGACCATAATGGCGAAATTACGCTACCTAATGAAGAACGGAGTCGGCGCGTGCAAAAATTATTGGATACTATTCAATATTTGTATCGGGATATTCGTGGTCGCAGAGAAAACTTGCAACCTTTATTTGTGGTTGGGGGCGTTTATGAACGCAAAAATCCTTTATTTGAAAATGTGGTTGATGTTAAACAAAATAAAATTGATGTAGACAAAATTGAAGGTGTTTTAACGGATGAAATTCGAAATGAAACATTAGTCGGTGTAGTAAAAGATGCCTTTGAGAATACTGCTGAAATCAATCAAGTTTTAGATGGTAAAAAAATCCCGCAAGTTTTTGAAGAATTGAAACAGAAAGTAGCGGATTATTATGAAGGGAATTAAATTAATTATCCATCAAGACATGGTCAATTATCGCCGCCCAACTAGTTTCCAGCTGCGGGAAACGTATCCTTTACCACCGTTATCGACAGTAATTGGAATGGTCCACAATTTGTGTGGTTATCAACAATACGAACCAATGGATATCAGTGTTCAGGGGGATTACTTTTCTAAAACCAATGATTTATATACGCGATACGAATTTAAGAATGGAATGAAATTTGAAAAAGGCCGTCATCAACTAAAAGTTAATGAATTTGGCGTGAGTAGAGGAATTGGTTATACCGAATTGTTGGTGGATGTAAATCTAATCCTACACATTATTCCTAAAGACCAGAGTAAAGTGAAAGAGATTTATCAGTTTCTCAAATATCCTGCAGAATTTCCCTCTTTGGGCCGTAGAGAAGATTTAGCAAATTTTGAAGAAGTGAAGATTGTTGAAATTCAAAAACAAGAATTATCAAATGAAAGAGATTTTAAAGATCAATGGCATGCATATATCCCCATTAATTGGTTGACCGACGAAAAATTATCAATCGAAGGTGAAGGAACAGATCTTTCAGGAACGCGCTTTATTCTGCCTAAAGTATATGAACTATATAATCTGGGAACAGAAAAGAAACCAAAATACAAAAGAAACTGGATTGAAAGAGAAGAAGTTTTATATTCTGGTGACTTTATTATTTTTAAAGAAGAGATTGTACCAATTGACGAAGAAGGCGATATTGTGTTTTTGAATCTGGAGGAAGAATAATGGAATATTTAGCAAAATCTGCTGGAGAAACAATTATTCAACATACAGAAAATTTGTTGAAAAACTACGACCTTTTAAAAAAGTATTATCCGGAGATTCCAGTAAATTGGAGTCTCCTTCGTCTTATTTGTAAATATCATGATTTAGGAAAAATCAATGAATTATTTCAGCAAAAAATCAGGGAAGGTACGATGAAAAAAGAAGGGGAGATTCCCCATGCATTACTAAGCATTGCTTTGTTACCGGTAAAGGAATTAAAAAAAGTTTATGGTGTTGCTGACGTAAAAGCCATGACGTATGCCATTGCATTGCATCATGAACGTGACTTTTCTCAGCTTACTAAAGACCAATATGATAATGAGATAGCAAAGTTGCAGGTTCCAGCAAAACATTTTCCTTTTTCTGAGTTAGGTTTACCTTTTCCCAATGAAATTGCACGCCCTGATGCGCGCTTTTATCGATTTTTACATCGACCTAGTAGTAAAGATGATTATTTTAAATTATATGTCATGCTTAAGGGCTTACTTAATCGTATTGATTATGCAGCTAGTGGGGATTATCCGGTTGAGTATCCAGCTAACTTTTTAAGTCATAATATGAGTCGGGTGTTAAATGGCTGGAAGCAAAAATCTCCCACCGTCACAGCTGATTGGAACGAGATGCAAAAGTATGTTGAACAACATCAAAATGATAATTTGATTGTGATTGGCCAGACTGGATTAGGTAAAACAGAAGCGGGGCTACTATGGCTTGGTGATAACAAAGGATTTTTCACCTTACCTTTACGCGCAGCAATCAATGCTATTTATACACGAATTCGTGATGGTATTGCAGATAAAGCAAACTATCAACAACAAGTCGGGATTCTCCATTCTGATAGTTTAGCTGTTTTATTAGCAGCAGATAGTGAGAATGAGGTAGTTGAATTAGATCAGTTAGCGAATTACTTAAACGAAACACGCAGCTGGTCATTACCGTTAACGGTTACAACTTTGGATCAGACCTTTGATTTTGTTTATCACTATGCAGGATTTGAGAAAAAGTTAGCAACTTTTGCTTATTCAAAAGTAGTGATTGATGAAATTCAAATGTATTCCCCAGATTTATTGGCTTATTTATTAAAAGGATTAAAAGAAATTCAAGATTTTGGCGGTAAGTTTTTAGTGATGACGGCCACTTTACCGGCATATTTATTGGATTTATTTCAATCACAAGGACTAAAGTGGGAAATGAGAGAGCAGCCATTTCTGGATGAAGATTTATTAGAACGCCACTACTTGCAGCTGATAAAAGATAATCTATCAGCAGAAATGATTGCAAAACTGTATCAAAAGGGCAAGCTTTTAGTTATTTGCAATACAGTCCGAAAAGCTAAGGAAGTGTATCAAGAATTAAGCGCACTTTTACCAAAGATAGAAATTCAATTAATTCACAGCCAATTTATTCGTAAAGATCGGCAACAAAAAGAACAGGATATTATGAAATTTGCGCAATCAAATCAAGCAGGAATTTGGATTGCGACACAAGTCGTGGAGGCTTCACTGGATATCGATTTTGATTTATTAATCACAGAGTTATCAGAATTGAATGGCCTTTTTCAGCGGATGGGACGTTGCTATCGAAAACGTTCACTGGTAAATCGTAACAAACCAAACGTATATGTTTTTGATGGAGGAGATAATTTCACCAGCGGTATTAGTAAAAGTGAACATTCCATTGTTCATGACGAAATCTTTTCACTATCCAAAAAAGCTTTGCGCAGTAGAGAAGACGGCATTTTAAACGAACATGAAAAGATGAGCTTAATTGCGGCAACTTATACTACAGAGGCATTAAAAGAGACGAGTTATTACCATCAAATCAAAACGATGTTAGCGTGGCTGAGTGTAACTGAAAATGATGACAAAAGTGAAAAAGAAGTCAAACGACTTTTTCGAAATATCCAATCTCGAGCGATTATTCCACGAAAAATTTATGACGATTTTACGACAGAAATTAATGAGTGCGTGAGAGTTTTAACCCTAACTTCAAAAGAAATTTCACAACAGTTTAAGGAAAATCCTAGCATTATTCGCCGTATTTACCGCTCAAAATTAGATGATTATAAAATCTCTATTGCTGAATGGTTATTTATTAAGTGCGCACAACAAAATCAAGTTCAATTCAAAGAAATTGGTAAATATGAGGGCTTTTATATCGTCGATGGAAAATACGCAAAAGATTATGGATTTGAAACATTGCACGGTGTAGAGGAAGATCGATTTTTTTAGGGGAATGACGATGAAAATTACTGGCAATATGATTAATTATTATTTTGTATGTCCGCGGAAATTATGGTTGTTTTCACAAGGCTTGCAATACGAGGAAGAAAACGAAAACGTTCAATTAGGTAAATTACTTGATACAAGCAGTTATAAAGGAAAACGTAAGCAAGTAATGTTAGATGGAACTATTAATATTGATTTTTTAGAGAAGTGGGAAATTTTACATGAAGTCAAAAAGTCACGAGCTATTGAGCCTGCTGCTATTTGGCAATTACGGTATTATTTGTACTATCTGCAAAAAAAGGACATTCCCGTTAAAAAAGGATATTTAGATTATCCAAAATTAAAAGAAAGAATTGAAGTAACTTTAGAACAAGATGACATAATGGAATTAGAAAAAATTTTACAACATATTCAGGAAATAATCGTCCAATCACAGCCACCAGAAATTGTAAAAAAGAAAATTTGTTCAAAATGCGCCTATTACGAATATTGTTTTATTTAGGAGGTGAGATATTGGAAAGTTATTACCTATATTCAAGCGGCACATTAAGTCGAAAGGATAATGTCGTTCGCATGGAAACGGCAGATGGTCGCAAAAAAGATTTAAAGATTGAAATGACTAGGGACCTATATTTATTTGGGGAAGTAACGACAAATACAAAGTGTTTGAGTTATTTATCTGAAATGAAAATTCCAGTTCACTTCTTTAACTATTATGGCTACTACACTGGAACTTTTTATCCTAGAGAAAAAAATGTATCAGGAAAATTACTTGTAGAGCAGGTTACTCATTCTGTAGAAGCAGAGAAACGAATTACTTTAGCGCAAAAATTTGTTGAGGGTGCGACAGCAAACAATTTGCGTAATCTGCAGTATTATAGGAGAAGAGGAAAAGAAGTAGGTGAACAAATATCAAGTATCGAAGCGGTGAGAAAAAGGATATATCGTACAACTGAAATCGATGAGTTAATGGGAATAGAAGGAAACATTCATCAGATTTACTATAGTGCTTGGGAAACAATATTGAACAATCAAATTGAATTCAAAGCCAGAGTGCGAAGACCACCTGATAATATGGTGAATTCTTTACTTTCTTATCTCAATATGTTGACCTATAGTGCTTGTTTATCTGAAATTTACGTGAGTCAGTTAAATCCGACTATTAGTTATCTCCACAGTAATTCAGAGAGAAGGTTCTCACTAGCTTTAGATATTTCTGAAATTTTTAAGCCGTTAATTGTAGACCGTTTGATTTTTTCTTTAATTAATAAAAAGATCATCAGTGAAAAAGATTTTGAAAAAGGATCAATGGGAAATTACTTGAAGCAAAATGCCCAGCAAAAAGTGTTACGTCAGTTTGATGAGCGATTAAATAAGACAATTAGGCATCGAGAGCTCAAAAGAAATGTTTCTTATCGCAGGCTAATGCGTTTGGAATGTTATAAGTTAATTAAACATCTTATGCACGATAAGGAATATGAACCTTTTAGAATTTGGTGGTGAATCTATGTATATAATCTTAGTATATGATATTTCATTAGAGATGAACGGTGCGCGGGTTTTAAATAAAGTCTTTAAAATTTGTAAAAAGTATTTAACCCATATTCAAAAATCCGTTTTTGAAGGAGAAATCACACCTGCAAAACTAAAAAAATTAGAACAAGAATTAAAAGAATATATACGAGATGATCTGGATTCTGTTCTAATATTTAAAAACTCTAATAAACGATGGTTAACAAAAGAGTATATTGGTATAGATAATTCAGATATTCTCTCTAATTTTTTTTGAACTTCTAATCAATCTGTCAATGGGTAATAACCGATAAATCCTGTAGTTATGACAACAGGCAGAGAATCCAATTCAAAAGAGGATTCTTAATATTATTTCTTGTTATTTTTGAAAAGAAAATTAATAAATTTTCTTGGGTAGACAGATAACCACTTTACTACCCTTTGTATAACTTCAGTTGGGCTTGCGGAGTACAAATCTAAAAATAGTGGAATGTAAATATCACGCAAGACGTAGAGGGTGATTAACAATGGCACGTACAAATCTAAAAATAGTGGAATGTAAATGACATTGCCTCACAAGCTCCAGATACAGCAGACACGGTACAAATCTAAAAATAGTGGAATGTAAATACGCTCCCATGAATTAACAATTTTTCTTTTTCTTTTGTACAAATCTAAAAATAGTGGAATGTAAATACTTTTAAATTTTTTGGTGTCGGGTTGATTGCTACAGTACAAATCTAAAAATAGTGGAATGTAAATATCTGAAACGCCTTCCATTCCGGCTGAAACAGAAGCGTACAAATCTAAAAATAGTGGAATGTAAATTTTAACGTTGAAAAGATTCAAGAAGATTTACGAGATGGTACAAATCTAAAAATAGTGGAATGTAAATATTTGTTGCAAGCTGACCGGTTGGTTTTCTAAATCTGTACAAATCTAAAAATAGTGGAATGTAAATTGGAGTACACTCTAACACGTGTCGTTACATTTTCTTGTACAAATCTAAAAATAGTGGAATGTAAATTTATTAGACGTGGCTTCTGCTGATACTAGGCGTTCTGGTACAAATCTAAAAATAGTGGAATGTAAATCTAGGAATTTTTAAATCTGAAACATTTACGTATGGTGTACAAATCTAAAAATAGTGGAATGTAAATAATAATAACACGTTCACACCCTCAACCGTGTGGCTATGTACAAATCTAAAAATAGTGGAATGTAAATTGCGTAGGTAAGGTTACCCGTCCAATCAATGTTACGTACAAATCTAAAAATAGTGGAATGTAAATTGGCAGGAATCAGATGATAATATTGGAGGCTCTCGCGTACAAATCTAAAAATAGTGGAATGTAAATCATGTTTGAGAATTCAGATATTGTTGATATTCAGCGGGTACAAATCTAAAAATAGTGGAATGTAAATCATACAAACAGCCAAAGCGGAAATGAAGTTGAGGGGTACAAATCTAAAAATAGTGGAATGTAAATCGATTCCATTGCCGTACAGATTACCCAGTGAACTAGTACAAATCTAAAAATAGTGGAATGTAAATGAAAATGTTTCCGCTGCTTCTTTTGCAGTTGTTCCGGTACAAATCTAAAAATAGTGGAATGTAAATAGCGACTGAAAATGCGGTTGTGCGCAAGGTGACTGCGTACAAATCTAAAAATAGTGGAATGTAAATTGTGCTAGCACGGTGAATCATTAGTTGTGCATTGGAGTACAAACCTAAAAATAGTGGAATGTAAATCCAACATACTTTTTTACTTCAACTTTTTTTAAATAATTACAAATCTAAAAATAGTGGAATGTAAATGCATATCATCGTCAGAGTATGAACTCTTCAGACTTTTGTACAAATCTAAAAATAGTAGAATGTAAATGATAACGTCTTTCGTAAGATTTCAAACCCAGAAAATGTACAAATCTAAAATTAGTGGAGTTCCTTCAGATAAGCTTATTTAATTATTATTAATAATCTTTCTCCTGATTAATTAAAGCAACTGAAATTTTTTTCTTTTTCTAAATCTTGTGCCAACAAAGAAAAATCAGTCCTAAGTATGAGGCAGCACTAAGCCTTAGTGGTACAATAAGCTAAAGCCACTAGCGGAGGGGAACCGCACTATTGGGTGGTAGAAAAGAGGAAATGAAATGAAGAAAAGTACGCTAACAGTGATTGGGATCATTGGTATTATTGTGGTCGGAATTGTAGGTTATTTCATTGCAACTTACAATAGTTTGGCAACAGCAGAAAATAGTGTTGATGCAAAGTGGTCGCAAGTGGAAAACGTCATGCAACGTCGGGCAGATTTAATCCCGAATTTGGTAAATAGCGTTAAGGGTAGTATGCAACATGAAACGGAAATTTTTACAGCAATTACGGAAGCGCGAAAAGAATACAATCAAGCCTCCACACCGTCAGAAAAAGTGGCAGCTAACGATAAAATTGATCAAAGTGTCGGCACCATGGTTAGTGTGATTAAAGAAAGCTATCCACAGTTAGCTTCCAATGAAAATGTTAAAACGTTAATGACACAATTGGAAGGTACTGAAAATCGTATTTCAGTGGAGCGGAGAAATTATATTACGGAAGTTCAAAGCTACAATCAAAACTTGGTTCGTTTTCCTAAAAATATCGTAGCCAAAATGTTAGGCTTTGAAAAGAAAGCAAACTTTAAAGCTGACGCTGGTGCGGAAAAAGTGCCAGATGTTAGTTTTGAGTAAAGGTGGTGGGGCAGATGAATACAAAAAGCCCGACCAATTCAACGGTTAAGATCGATCAAAGAATTCGAGAATTTTACCAAGGTGTAAAAAAACGTAATCGCATTATGCGATTCATCTTTTTCATGATCATTTTACTTTTTGGTGTCGGATTAGTGGGATCGATTGTAGATAATCACAATTTTACGGCCAAAAAAGCGGAGTATAACGCACAATTACAAACGTTAAATACCCAAAGAGAAGATATTTTAGCGGGTAAAATTCAACCTCCACAAAAATCTTTTGATACGGTTTTAAAGGAAAATATGGCTAAACTTGGCGATTACCCGAGTCAAGCAAACAATTATCAAGTAAACATCAAAGAGACAAATGCGACAATTACAATTAATAAAAATAACATTTTTGTCTCTGATAATGCCAAAATTATCGATGCGGCGACTAAAAAGAAAATTTACAATTTGAATAAACAACTTGCTGCTAGTACAGAAGGTGCCCAGCTAGAGGTTGTGACAGTTAAAGAGTTGCCGGGTGGAGAAGATATTGAAACTTATGCCAATAAAATTTTTAATCAATTAGGAATTGGCGATAAAACGCAAAATAATGGTGTTTTATATTTGGTTGCACTAGATGATCGTAAGTTTCGACTAGAAGTCGGCTATGGTTTAGAAGGGTTGATTCCTGATGCGACCGCAGATGATATCATTAATAATGATGATGTAGTCGATTTATTTAAAGATAAAAACTATAGCAAAGGGATCAGTCAAGTGGTCGGAGAAGTATTTGATTTAATGAATACGAAAACGGCTTTAGTTGATTCGCAAATTGCACAAGTAGAGTCTCAAAAAAATAATTTGAATTTATTTTATTGGGGCTTACGTATTTTCTTTGTGGTGATGATTTTAGTGGCGGTGGTATTGCTGATTAGTTTAAGTCGAGGAATTCGTTATTTAAAAGGAATTTATCAAGACTACCAAACAACTAGCCAACAATTACCGCAAATGTTTACGGATGAAAAAAGTGCGCAACAAACATTAAAACAGACAGAATTGTATTGTGTGATGTTAAGTGGTCTGTTCGTAGCAGCAACGGCCAGCAGCGTGAAACGAGCAGTCATTCAAGGACGTTTATTGAAACAGCCGAATGCCAAAAAATTAGGTTTAGGTCGCGTTTTAATCGGAGACACATTGTATGGCAATTATGGCCAAGTATTGACGCATAGTTATCTGGCCTCTAGTTACAATGCCTCCAATCATAATTCTTCTGGTGGCAGCGGTGGCGGTTCCTGGGGCTCTTTTGGCGGCGGTTCTTCCGGCGGTGGCGGTGCTTCTGGTGGTTGGTAAATAAAATAGGCGGAAAACTTTTTGACAGTTGGTTAAAACTAGCTGCAAGAAAAGTTTTCCGTTTTTTGTTTGATTAAAGAAAACTGTCTGCCGGCATTGGTTATAATTCAAAAAATGTTTGTTTATTTGCAAACGAAAATAAAATATGTTAGTTTATATATAGATTAATAATATTTTAAGGAGGGGTGTTTGTGGATAATTTAAGTGTAGCAGACTATAGTCGGGGTTTTTATCAACAAGGGGAAAAATATCATTGTCTTTATTGCGAGACGGTTGCAGAAAGTGGTTGTGTTTATCCTTATGAAGAAAAATTTTTACAAGCAGAAAAATTTATGCAAGTACACGTTGCTGAAAAGCATCAAGGTCCCTTAGCCGCTTTGTTGCAATTGCCCAAAGAAGAAACGGGTTTGAGTGAAACGCAGCAGGAGATATTGACGCTATTTGCGCAAAATATTGAAGATAAATTTATTGCCCAGCGTCTTGGGGTAACAACTTCTACTGTTAGAAATCATCGTTTTAAGTTAAAAGAAAAACAGCGACAAGCACAAGTTTTTCTTAGCATTATGACACTATTGGCGCAACCAGATATGCTCTTACCTCATCGCAATGCTAAAATGCTAGATGATCGTTACAATATTACCCCAGAAGAGCAACAGAAGGTTTTGGCAACGTATCGCGATGAAAAAGGATATATTAAAACACTTCCCGCTAAAGAAAAGCGTAAACTTATTTTACTGGCAGATATTGTGAGTCATTTTGAGTTTAATAAAAACTATCATGAAACAGCTTTAAATGAAATTTTACAACAATATGTTGCGGATTTTGTGACAGTAAGGCGCTACTTAATAGAATATGATTTTATGGCGCGTACAAAAGACGGCAGTAGCTATTGGCGGGTTAATTAATGAGTAAGAGGTGTGACAAAAGTCTTGTTACACCTCCTATTTCCGATTCAACGGGTAACAGAAGTTAAGTGCGCCTCCTAAGTTAGATTTTCTGGTCTAACTTTTGGGGCGCCTTCAAAGCAGTTACTTCGGGAATTCCGTCTTATTTCTTGAAGCTGGTCGCTTCTGTTACACCTTCTTTTTTATGAGCTTTTTTACTTGTCAAAAAGTGAAAACAAGTATAAACTACATTTTAGTTAGCTGGCTAATTAAATTTGAAAGAAGTGAAAAAATGACGCAATTTACCTTTCATGATCGTCCGGATGCTAAACGTTTTGAACAGACGCTCCAAGCATATCCCAATTTAACTACTCCAGAAGTGGCAGAATCCTTTATTCATTTTCAATGGGCCTATCGTGAAATGCAGCGAGGATACGATCAAGTTTTAGCGCATTATGGATTATCAGAATCTAAATTCATTATTTTAATGTTTTTAAAACAGGCGCATAAACAACAATTAGCTCCTTCTGAAATTGCCGAAAAATTAGGTGCAGCC
Source organism: Enterococcus sp. DIV0755b (assembly GCF_051713765.1). NCBI lineage: Bacteria > Bacillati > Bacillota > Bacilli > Lactobacillales > Enterococcaceae > Enterococcus > Enterococcus sp. DIV0755b. The sequence goes on from NZ_JBIOQN010000001.1 coordinate 768,453, forward strand.
CGCGCGACGGTTACAAAACTGTTGAATAAGATGGAACAAGATGGTTGGGTGAAAAAGAAAATTGATAAAAAAGACAAGCGTATGGTAAACATTCAATTGCTGCCCCAAGGTGAAAAAGTTGTGACAAATTTTCTACCAGCCAATTTTAAGTCAGTTGCGCTGATTTTCTCTGATTTTTCTGCCACTGAACTAGATCAGCTCTTTTATTTATTAACTAAAATAGAAAAAGGTACCAAAAAACTAAACCAAGAAATGGAGTCTTTATTATGACCACCAATACGAATGAAAAAATTCAATTATTAGAAACTTACTTAAGCCTATATATTAATCACTTTGCCATTTTAGATACGCTAGGCCAAGAAGATTCACCTTATGTAGTTTTGGATGTGAGAAATGCACCTGCAGCAGTGAAAAAAGACCAAATTAAAGGTGCAATCCCATTACCTGCCAAAGATTTGGCACAACATCTTGAAGAGTTAGATAAAACTAAAACATATGTTGTTTATGATTGGACAGGTGGGACAATTCTGGGTAAGACTGCTTTGTTAACTTTACTTTCAAATGGTTTTGAAGCTTATGAGTTGGCTGGGGCACTAGAAGGTTGGAAAGGTATGAACTTGCCAATTGAACCCATTGCTTAATGAATGTTATGGTTAAGACTAGGAGTCTGAATTGATTAGTTAACGGAATAAATAAGAAAAATTTTTAACGAACTGTTTACCAATTGAGGTAGACAGTTTTTTTTATCTTTTCTTTTCTATATAAATAGGAATAAAAATTATTTAATCATTAAAAAGCTAAATATTTTTCAATGTTCATATGAACAAAAACTCCTTTGTTACGGTTTAGACCAGGATTATGACTTTAAATCGTAACATATACGTTTTATCTTGACGGGTTATTTTTTGTCTGTTAAATTAATTCTCGTGACAAATCGTAATTTTACGATTTAATTGAGGAGGACTATCATGAAGAAATATTTAATCGGCCTAGGTATGTTACTAAGTGTGGCTTTTTTAAGCGCTTGTGCCAATGGCAATTCAGATAATCAAGCAAAAACAGATAATGGAAAAATTGAGGCTATCGCGACTTTTTATCCGATGTATGAATTTACCAAAGAAGTTATCGGCGACGAAGGAAATGTTAGCCTGCTTATTTCAGCGGGGACCGAACCCCATGATTATGAACCAAGTGCCAAAGATATTGCCAAAATTTCTGATGCAGATGTTTTTGTCTACAATAGTGAAGAGATGGAAACATGGGTAGATCAAATTGAAGAAAATATTGATGAGAAAAAGACTACGCTAATTGAAGCCTCAGATGGGATTGATTTACTTACAGCAACTTCAGATGGTCATGATGAAGAAGATGAAGACCATGAAGATCACGATCACAGCCATGACAAAGATCCTCACGTTTGGACAGATCCTGTGATGGCGATTAAAGAGGTCAACGAAATAAAAGCAGAACTGAGTGAAAAGTACCCTGCTAAAAAAGCGCAATTTGAAAAAAATGCGGCGGCATATATAAAAAAACTAACAGCTTTAGATCAAGAATATCAAGCTGCTTTTTCAACGGCAAAAAATAAAACATTTGTAGTTCAACATGCAGCTTTTGGTTATTTGGCGCACCAGTACGGGTTGACGCAAGAATCAATTTCAGGCATTTCCCCAGATCAAGAGCCATCTGCGAGCCGACTAGCAGAATTAAAACATTTTGTAGAAGAACACGGGACAAAAGTTATCTACTTTGAAGAAAATGCAAATTCAAAAGTAGCTGAAACATTAGCCAAAGAAACAGGCGTGAAGATGTCTGTTTTAAATCCGTTGGAAAGTTTAACGCAAAAGCAAATGGATGACGGAGAAACTTACATTTCCGTGATGCAACAAAATTTGAAAGCTTTAAAAGAAAGTATTCACTAGGAGTATGGTAAACTTTTAAAAGCGAATTTCAAAAAGAGGAGGCGCAGGCTTTGCGCTATATTGATGTTAAAGATTTAACTTTTTATTATGATGATGAACCAGTTTTAGAAGATATTTCCTACCAAGTCAACGATGGCGAGTTTGTCATTTTAACTGGTGAAAACGGAGCAGCCAAATCTACTTTAATTAAAGCCACTTTAGGACTTTTGAAACCGAGTAAAGGAGAAGTTATGCTGGCAAAAGAAAATGCTAAGGGAGAAAAAATTAGCATTGGTTACATTCCCCAGCAAGTTGCTTCTTTTAATGCCGGTTTTCCTAGTACAGTGGAAGAATTGGTGCGTTCGGGCCGTTATCCGCGGGGGCGTTGGTTTAAGCGTCTGACCAAAAAAGATCATGAACATGTGCAAAAAGCTCTAGAGGCTGTTGGTATGTGGGAAATGCGACATAAAAAAATCGGGGAGCTGTCGGGTGGACAAAAACAGCGGATCAGCTTGGCTCGTATTTTTGCGACAGATCCGGATTTATTTATTTTAGATGAACCGACAACTGGTATGGACGAACAGTCGCGCAATGAATTTTATCGTTTGCTACGTCATAGTGCCCATCAACACGATAAGGCGATTTTAATGATTACCCATGATCACGAAGATATTAAACAATATGCGGATCGTCAAATTCGTTTAGTGCGCAAAGAAGATTCGCCGTGGCGTTGTTTCCATATTGATCGCTAGTAAGGTAACTTTTAGTGGCAAAAATATGTTTAAAAATAGTTGGCGTAGCTGTAAAAAGGAGATTTTATTTTGAGCTTACTAAATTATGAATTTATGCAAAGGGCGATTTTAGCGGCAATTTTTATTGCCGGTATTGCTCCCATGCTGGGCGTTTTTCTAGTGATCCGCCGGCAGTCCTTAATGGCAGATACACTTTCTCATGTTTCATTAGCTGGTGTGGCGTTAGGTTTTTTCTTAAATTTAAATCCCAATCTAACGACGATGTTAGTCGTAGTCGTAGCGGCGATTTTATTAGAATATTTACGGTCGATGTATCGCACGTATTCAGAAATTTCCATTGCCATTTTAATGGCTGGGGGACTCGCGTTAGCTTTAGTTTTAATGAATTTATCTGGTGGCAACTCCGCTACTAGTATTCAGTCGTATCTCTTTGGTTCTATTGTCACGATTACTTCAGGTCAAGTGATTTTCTTAGGCGTTTTATTTGTAATCGTTAGAGTGTTGTTTGCTTTATTCAAACGTCCGATGTACGTGTTAACTTTTGATGAGGATACGGCTCATGTGGATGGTTTGCCAGTTCATTTAATGTCGATGGCTTTTAATGTTTTAACTGGGGTTGCCATTGCAGTGATGATTCCAATTGCAGGAGCATTACTGATTTCGGCAATTATGGTTTTACCAGCGGCGATTTCCATGCGTTTAGGCAAAAGTTTTGACGTGGTAATCTGGATTGCAACTTTTGTGGGGTTATTTGGTATGCTAAGTGGTTTAACGAGTTCTTTTTATTTAGATACCCCACCAGGAGCTACGATTACATTAGTTTTTATCGGTCTATTTTTAGTGGTAAACATAGTAAAAAGACTCGTTGTAGCGCTGCAACGTTCCAAAAATAAAAAAGTTTCACACTAGTAAATTGATTTGATTTTATAAGAAGAATCAGAAAGTCATTATGATTTTCTGATTTTTTTTTGCTTAAAAAAACTTGTTTCCTTCACTAGCTAAAATTATTTTGAATTGTTGGAAATTAACCGCACTATTTTAGAATTTTGACAAGAAAGCGTTCACGTTTCACGAACTATTTTGTCTTTTTTTCAGTTAATGCTCGCTTTTTTTAGAATAAGCCCTTATAATAAGGCGAGAAATTTATCAGGAGAGTGAACAGTGTGAAAGTACGTCGTAGTGAACGATTAATCGATATGACGCATTATTTATTGGAACATCCCCACGAGTTGATTCCTTTAACTTTTTTTGCGAAACGTTACGAATCAGCTAAATCTTCTATTAGTGAAGATCTAGCTATCGTTAAAAAAACATTTAAAGAGCGGGGAACTGGAATTTTAGATACTATTCCAGGCGCTGCTGGCGGTGTTTTATTTGTCCCAGAAATTCCTTATGAAGATGCTAAAAAATATATTACCGATTTGGCAGAACGTTTGTCTGAACAAGATCGTTTATTGCCAGGAGGCTATGTATATTTATCTGATTTACTGGGCGAACCAGAATTATTACGCCAAGTAGGACGCATTATTGCTTCGAAATATTTGGGGCAAAAAATTGATGCTGTAATGACAGTAGCAACTAAAGGAGTACCGATTGCCCAGGCAGTTTCTTCTTATTTAAACGTGCCATTTGTCATTGTGCGACGGGATTCTAAAATTACAGAAGGCTCAACAGTCAGCGTGAATTATGTTTCCGGCTCGTCAGAACGAATTGAAAAAATGGAATTATCAAAACGGAGCTTAAAACGAGGCTCTCGTGTGTTAGTGGTGGATGATTTCATGAAAGGCGGCGGAACGGTGAACGGAATGAAGAGTTTGATTGAAGAATTTGAATGTGAACTCGTCGGCGTCACTGTATTTGCAGAAACGAAATTTAAAGGCATTAAAGCGATTAAAGACTACACATCTTTACTTTATGTCGAAGATGTTGATACGAAAACCAAAACGATTTCAGTTGTACCAGGGAATTATTTTACTGCCTAAGCTAAGGGGTTGTGACAAAATACTTGTCATAACCTCTTTTTATTTTTTATAGCACGTATTAATTGCCCGTTATCCTTAAACTTTAAGAATTAGCGCTCTACGCTAATAAGCTAAAATTTGAAGGAATTTTAGGAGCAATTTATCAAGATTTCGTCTTATTACTTGAGAGTTACCCACGTTTGTTTAGCTTTTCTCGGTGTCTAGCAAAATGAACGAACTCTCTACGGTAATAAGCCAAAATCGTAAGAAATTAAAGAGACAATTTATTCCGATTTCGTCTTATTACTTGAGAGCTGGGCGAGTTCATTTAGCTTTTCATATTATCAGCTTGGCAAAAGTAGACTTTATTTGTATAGTTTAAATAACTAACCTACAGAAAGTTGGCTTTTAAATGGAGTACTATAAAATTAATACCGATAACGGAACGAAGCTGGATTTAATTGTTTTGACAGCAGCAAAGCCAAAAGCGATTATTCAAATTATTCATGGTGCGTTGGAGTATAAGGAACGTTATTTGCCTTTTGCTAAATTTTTGGCAGCGCATCATTTTGTCGTGATTTTATCCGACAATCGCGGTCATGGTGAATCAACTTCTAAGGCAGATCCTTTTGGTATTATGGCAAGTTTTCCTGTGTTAATTAAAGATCAAGAAATTATTAGTGACTTTATTCAAACCAAATATCCTAACTTACCGCTCTATTTGTTTGGTCATTCTTTTGGTTCGATCATTGCGCGTAATTATTTACAAAAAAATGATGCGCGTATTGCTAAAGTGGCATTAACGGGGACCGCAAATTACGTTCCCGTTGTTCCTTTAGGGATTGTGGCGGGTAAGCTATTTTTACGCTTTAATGAAAAAGATAAACAAAATAAATTATTAAACTGGCTTTCTGGCAATATGGGGGTAGAGCATGATTGGCTAAGTAATAATCCGGTGAATAATTTACAGTGCCAACAAGATGAAAAAATGGTGCCGATTTATCCGGTGCGTAGCCTACTGACGATTTGGGAAGGGGACTATCAGCTAAAAAACTACCCTGCTTTTCAATGTCAAAATACGCAATTGCCGATTCTAAGTGTGGTGGGTGCAGAAGATGTAAAAATTACAGGTGGTAAAAAAGGGTTAGCCGATACCATCGCTACGCTAAATAAAATAGGTTATCACAATGTTAAGAGTGTCGAGATGCCAGGGATGAAACATGAAGTATTAAACGAGTATCAAAAAGAAGATGTCTATGACGTACTATTGCAATTTTTTAATGAATAGAGAAGTTGCATAACATTATATATCGTTTTATTAATATTCACTAAAAAAAGGCGGAAACTAGTTAAGTTTCTGTCTTTTTTTGTGGTACATTGTGGCTAAAACTGAAAACGTTTAAAACAACAGTAAAGAAAATAAGTGGGGATAATAATGAAAGAAGAATTGGTAACATATTTAGAAAATCAGACGGCTTTTATTGATCTTCACCATTTAAGTGAAGTTTTTACTGCCCAAAAACTAGCCGAAATTTTTGCGGTAAAACGTAATACGATTAGCCACTATTTAAATCAATTAAATGAAGCGGGAATTTTAGTGAAAATTAATTCGCGACCGGTTTATTATTTTCATAAAGAAGCTTTTGAAAAAGAATTTTTCTTGTTGCGGAATAATTTTTACCAAAGTAGTGAAGAAATTTTAAAAGAGCAACCGCTCTTTGAACAACAAAAAGATTTATTTTCGCTTTTAATCGGTCATGATAAAAGTTTAAGTCGGGCTGTTGAACAGATCAAAACCGCACTTTATTACCCTGACAATGGTTTACCGACTTTAATTACCGGTGAAAGCGGCACAGGTAAAAGTTTTTTAGTTCGTCTAATTCATAAATATTGTTTAGAAAATGAATTAATTAAAGAAGATGCACCGCTAATTACGCTAAATTGCGCTCAATATGCTAATAATCCAGAACTTTTAACGAGTAATTTATTTGGTCATGTAAAAGGAGCTTACACTGGTGCTGACAGTGATAAAATTGGTGCTTTTGAAGCGGCAGATGGGGGGATTTTATTTTTAGATGAGGTACATCGTTTGAATGCAGAAGGACAAGAAAAGCTCTTTACTTATCTGGATCAAGGTATCATTTATCCCATGGGAGCTACAAATCAGCCGGTTAAAGTGAAAACGCGCTTGTTTTTTGCCACGACAGAAGATTTGGAAAGTAGTTTTTTAACGACTTTTATGCGGCGCATTCCCATTCAAGTGACACTGCCACCAATTAATGCCCGCAGTCGCAATGAGCGCTTGGAATTGGTTTATTCATTTTTATTAAGTGAAGTAAGAAAAATCAAACGACCACTAAAAGTCAGCGGTCAAGTCTTAACTTTGCTTACCAGTAGTAGCTTTAAAGGCAATATTGGGGAGTTAAAGAATACGGTCAAGGTCACCGTAGCAAAAGCTTTTGCCGAACAAAAGCAAGCCGCAGAAATTAAAGTGACAATTTATCAATTACCGGAAAAATTACTATTACCGGCAACAGAAAATCTTCAAACTGTTATTCAAAAAGATACAGTAATCACGGAAAATACTACGATTACCCAACTTTTAGAAAAAAATCATCCCCAACAACAACGGGTGATTGCAACTTTTGACCGGATTATCACCGAGTTTTCTAAACAGCAGCAATTGACAGCTTGTGAAGAGCAATTAAAACAAGAAGTTGAAACACTATTTGATTTTTTACTTTTTGAAACTGATCGCCAGCAAAAACAAGAGATGCTGATTTATTTAACCCAATATATTAGAGATACTTTTAAACAAATGGAAAGTGCCTATCAAATCAAATTTAACGGCAATGCGGTGTACGCGATTAGTTACTATTTGTTCCAACGAGGGGCAGGCAAGTGGTACCCAGAAGATGTGGCAATTTTAGGGTTAATTAAAGAGTTAGAACAACAAGTAGCAACCAAATACGCAGCCAGCTACCAATACGTCAAACGGCTTTTGGAATTGTGCCAACCAAAATTGGATTTGGAGATTTCAGAGATGGACTGTATTTTGCTGACAATTTATTTAAATCGGGCAGATTGGCAAAAAGAATTGGGTATCCCTAGAGGTATTATTGTGGCCCATGGTTATGCCACGGCCAGTAGTATCGCCAACGTTGCCAATCGATTTTTAGCAAAAGATATCTTTGCTTCTTTTGATATGCCACTAGATGTCACTCCCCAACAAATTGCCGAAGAAATTTTGGATTACAGTGAGAATCATGATGTTTCCAATGGTTTAGTCATTTTAGTGGATATGGGTTCATTAAAAGAAATTTATCAATTTTTCCCTAAACAAATTACCGCCCCTGTTGTCATTATGAATAATGTCACAACGCCTTTGGCAATTTCCGTCGGGGAAAACTTACAAAAGGCCGCGCCATTAGCAGAAATGATTGAAACTGCGGCCCAACAGACACCACTGGATTGGGAAATCATCTATCCAGCAGAAAATAAAATGAAAGCCTTAATTACTACTTGTTTAACTGGAATTGGCACGGCTACCCATATTAGTCAATTGTTAGAAAAAAGTCTGCCGGCTTCTGTAGAACTGAAAATTTTTCCTTATGAGTACGATGTGTTAAAAGAACAAAAGAAAAATGAGACGATTTTTTCGATGTATGATGTTTTAGGTATTATCGGAACTTCTGACCCAGAGATTGCAGATATTCCTTATCTATCTTTAGAAGAATTAATTTCTGGTGATGAAAATCAGCTATTATCCGAATGGTTAAGTACTTGTTTAACCCCGCTAGAAAATGCAACGTTTAATACAAACGTCATTCGTAATTTCTCTTTAGAAAAAGTCATTGATTCTGTGACGATTTTAGATACCGAAAAAGTAATGGGAGAAATCGAAATTTTTATGCGGGAACTAGAAGCCAATAGTGGGGTCGTTATTAGTAATGCTAAAAAATTAGCGCTGTATGTTCATGTCAGTTGTTTAATTGAGCGCCTCATTCGCAATATTCCGATTGATACCTATGCTGGTTATGAAACATTATACCAGTGTCAAAAACCAGCCTTGGTTGCCATTAAGAATGCATTTAGTGTCATAGAAAACGATTACAGTGTCAAAATCCCTGATTCAGAAATTGCTTACATTTATGACATTGTTTATCAAAAGGTTGACAATACGCCAATTGATGAAGATTTTTAATAAAAGCAAGTTGTTGCCACTAAAGTTGGCACGCAACTTGCTTTTATTTTAGTGTAGGAAATGAGGTGAAGGAAATGGAAAGAAAAATGATTTTAGCTTCCCACGGAAAATTTGCTTCGGGTATTTTAAGCTCGTTGGAATTAATCTGTGGCAAGAATGACAATATAACGACTTTAGATTGTTACATAACAGAAGACTTCGATTTGACAAAAGCTGTCGATGAACTAATGCAGCAAAATGAAGGTGCAGAAGTCGTCGTCGTGACAGACTTGTTTGGTGGTAGTGTGAATAACGAATTCTTACGCTACATTAATCGCGAGCATTTTTACTTAGTAGCCGGGATGAATTTACCATTTCTAATTGAATTTGCAACGCAGTTTACCGTTGTACCGGAATTAAAAACAACGATTACGAGTGTTTTAGACAGCTCAAAAGAAGCTATTCAGTTTTGTAATTTAACGTATCAAACGACAGTAGTAGAAGAAGATTTTTAAAGAGGAGAGAAGAAAGATGATTATTTTAACTCGCGTTGACCACCGCTTATTACACGGCCAAGTTGCTTTTTCTTGGACCCAAAGTTTAGGAGCAGATTGTATTTTAATTGCTAATGATGATGTGCCAAATAATGAGGTTCGTAAAACAACGATTAAATTAGCTAAGCCACAAGGCGTGAAATTGGTAATTAAAAATATTGCTGATTCTATTGCCGCTTTACAAAGCGGTGTGACCGATAAATACAAGCTATTCATTGTAGTTGAATCAATTGGCGATGCTTACAAATTAGCCGAAGCTTATCCTGAGATTAAAAAAATTAATTTAGGGGGAACTAAGGTCAAAGAAGGAACCCGCAGTATTGGCAAAGCAGTCAACGTATTGCCTGAAGAAGAAGAGCTTTTGAAAAAATTAGTCGCCCAAGGTGTAGAAGTCGAAATTCGCCAAGTACCAAATGACAAAAAGGTGAACGTTACAGAAGTTTTGTAAAAGAAAGGTAGTGAAAACATGATTGTCCAAGCAATTTTATTAGGCATTGTCGCTTTTATTGCACAATCAGAATATGCATTAGGGACTTCACTTTTGTCCCGACCAATTGTGACTGGATTATTTACCGGCATCGTTTTAGGGGATGTAAAGACCGGCATTATTATGGGGGCGACTCTTGAATTAGCATTTATTGGTTCATTTTCAGTGGGGGCTTCTATTCCACCTGATGTTGTGACCGGTGGTATCTTAGGAACGGCTTTTGCAATTACCGCAGGAGCAGGGACAGAAACTGCATTATTACTTGGTTTACCGATTGCAACATTAACTTTGATTTTGAAAAATATTTACTTGGGACTTTTAATTCCAATTATGAACCACAAAGCCGATGATTATGCTGCTGAAGGAAATTATAAAGGCGTTGAGCGAATGCATTTATGCGCAGGTTTTGGTTTATCTTTAATGCTTGGATTAATCGTGATGATTTCCTTTATGGTAGGAAGTAAAACAATTGGGAATTTACTGGCGATGATTCCAGAATTTGTCCAACATGGTTTATCCGTTGCAACTGGTTTAATTCCAGCCCTAGGTTTTGCAATGTTAGCTCGTTTATTAATTAATAAAAAAGTGGCACCCTACTTCTTCTTAGGTTTTGCATTAGCAGCTTATTTAGAAATTCCTGTGACAGGTATTGCCATTTTTGGTGCGATTGTTGCAGTTGTCGTAGTCAATTTGATGAATGTGCGTAGCAACCAAGGTCCACAAGTTCAAGCCACTACAGGGGAGGTAGTTGATGATGACGAAGACTTCTAATACCGATTTAAAAATCACTAAAAAAGATTTAAGCAAAGTATTTTGGCGCTCGTTTCAAATGGAGTTTTCATGGAACTATGAACGTCAGATGAATATGGCGTATGCTTACGCGATGATTCCGATTTTAAAAAAATTATATCAAACTAAAGAGCAAATGGCCGATGCGCTGAAACGTCATTTAGAGTTTTTCAATACGACCCCACATATTGTGACGTTAATTTTGGGGATTAATGCGGCAATGGAAGAAGAAAATGTCAATGATCCTGATTTTGATACTTCAGCAATTGACAGTATTAAAACATCATTAATGGGACCTTTAGCTGGGATTGGGGATTCATTTTTCTGGGGCACATTACGTCTGATTGCCACAGGTGTAGGAACTTCTCTAGCATTACAAGGAAATATTTTAGGTCCGATTTTATTCTTGTTGATTTTCAATATTCCGCATATTTTATTCCGCTATTTGGCAACTAGCTGGGGTTATAAATTAGGGACGGGCTTTCTAAAGAAAATTCAAGAAAATGGAATGATGGAAAGTTTAACTTTAGGGGCTTCCATTATTGGATTGATGGTAGTTGGCGGCATGACTGCAACGATGATCGATATTAATTTGCCAATGAAAATCGGTTCAGGTGAAAATGCCGTCACCGTCCAAAGTATTTTTGATGATATTGTACCGAAAATTTTGTGCTTAGGTGTTTTTGGCGCAGTATTCTATCTATTGAAAAAAGAAGTGAAGCCATTAACGATTCTTTTAGGCTTAGCTGTGGTAGGAATCTTAGGTTCATTAGTAGGCATTTTCTAGGAGGTGTAATGGATGGAAACAATGTTGGATTACATCAACGAAGAAGAAGCGACATTGCAAAATATTTTAGCGAATTTTTCTTTAAAAAAAGTTTTAGGTTTTGAAAAAATCGACAATCTGTTAATTTTGGCTACAGGTTCTTCTTACAACGCCTGCTTAGCAGCTAAAGTTACTTTAGAAAAATTTGCCGATATCGCAATTACGATTGAAGAACCATATAACTTCAACCACTATGGTCGCATTTCAAATAGCGTGGATGCTGTTTTAGCAGTTTCTCAAAGTGGCAAGAGTGCATCTACAATTGACGCTGTAGCAAAATTAAAAAAAGAAGGACTCTTTACATTAGCTTTAACTAGTGATGTTACTAGCCCGATTGCAACGGTGGTAGATGAAGTAATCGATCTTGAAATGGGAATTGAAAAAGTTGGTTTTGTGACAAAAGGGTACGTCGCCACTGTACTTCAACTATTTTTACTAGGGTTAACGATTGGTCACAATAAACAAACTCTAACGCAAACGCAGTTGGATTATTACCAAGACCAGCTTAAAAAAGTGATTACAGCCATTCCTGAGACGATTGAAAAAACGAACAATTTCTTTACAGTTTACGAAGCAGTTTTTAAACTCGGAACTCGCTTTATCGCCATTGGCTATGGTCCAAACTGGGGAACTGCAAAGGAATTTGAAACAAAATTTACTGAAACGGTCCGCAAACCTTCGCAAGGTTTTGAATTAGAAGCCTACATGCATGGTCCTTATTTAGAAGCTAATAGTGAGCACACTTTATTCTTTATTGAAACAAACAGTAGCAACGAAGCGCGCTCACAAGCACTAAAAAATTATATGCGTGCTTATGTAGGTCAAAGTCTGACGGTTACGACTGCTAAGGCAAAAGATGAAACAGAGTTAGGTCTGGCTATAGATTGTGATGAATTGGTAACAGCTTTAATCCTAGTCATTCCATTTCAAATTTTAGCTTATAAGATTGCGACAGCTAAAGGGATTGATTTAAGCCAACGGATTTTTGATGATTTTGATCAAGTACTAAAAAGTAAAGTGTAAAAGTAAATAATAGAGGTGGAAAAATGTTAAAATTCAACGAACAAAAACAAATTGATGACATTCAAGGTGCATTAGACTTACGCCCAGAAGTAGAAAAAATTATCGACAGCGTATGGGAAAAAGGTTTTGACAATATTTATTATTTAGGAATTGGCGGAACTTATGCGTCTGCAATGCAAGCTGTAACTTATATCAATGGTAAAAGTAATTTGCCTGCTTATGTGCAACATGCAGCAGAATACTATACAACTGGCAACAAACGCTTAACCAAAGATTCAATTGTCATTTTATCTTCTGTGACTGGCACAACACAAGAAGTAGTTAAAGCGGTGGATGAAATTAAAACAGTAGGGGCAACTTTAATCGGTTTTATTGACACAAAACACAGCCCATTAGCAGAAAAATGTGATCATGTCATCACTTATCCAGCCCCAGGAACAGAACAAATCAAATTCTTTATGGTAGCAGATCGCTTGATGAAAAATAATAGTGAATTTGACGATTACGAAGATTATTATCAAGAACTAGATGCCCATTTAGCTAAGGGCTTAGTGGAAGCAGAAAAACAAGCCGATGCATTTGGTTTAGCATTTGCGGAAAAACACCGTCATGACGCAATGCATTACTTTATTGGTGCCGGCAATCAATGGGGTGCTGTGTACTCTTATGCGATGTGTTATTGGGAAGAACAAAGCTGGTTGCGTTCAAAATCAATTCACGCAGCAGAATTCTTACACGGTACTTTAGAAATTGTCGACGAAACGACACCCGTGACACTTTTCTTAGGGGAAGACGAACAACGTCCATTAGCAGAACGGGTGAAAAACTTATTACCACGTATTTGCGGCAACTATACATTTATTGATTCAAAAGACTACGCGGTTGAAGGAATTAGTGAAAAATACCGTGGACGCGTATTATCATTCTTGTTGATGCATTGTGTAACACAACGAATTGATGCACATGTGGAAAAATTAAATTGTCATCCACTAGAAATTCGTCGCTACTATCGTCAATTTGACTATTAAAATTTTTAAGTCCTACTCGTCTTGTGGCGAGCAGGGCTTTTTTAGCTAGCAGGGATTATCTGAGTTTAGACAAGTCGAAATTAGAGGAGATTTGCAGAACAATTTTGGCTAATTCTGTCTTAATACTATTGGTTGAAGGCATTTTTGCAACTTTTCCACAGTGGATAACTTTTTTGCGGGAGTTTTCTTTGCGAAAATTTTTGTGGAAAATGGGGAAAAGAGTAAAGGCGTTAAAAAGTTATTTTGGGCAAAATTTAAGATTTTTCTTTTAATAAAAAATAAGTCTGCTGTTAAAGACAGGGAAAATAAGGCGTTGTAGAAATTGGTCTACATGGGTTTTCCTTGGTTTACTTGAAATGAGCTGGTGATTGGGATAAACTAAAACGGAAGCGAAAAACTTGAAATGAGGGAAATACATGACAGCGCGTTACGGAATTATTTTAGCGGCCGGTAAAGGCACACGTATGAAATCAAAACTATATAAAGTTTTACACCCAGTCTGTGGAAAACCGATGGTAGAACATATTATGAATCGGGTGGAAGAAACCCATCCACAAGAAATCATTACAATTGTCGGTCATGGCGCAGAGATGGTAAAAGATCAATTAGGTGATCGGAGCGAATATGCATTACAAGCAGAACAGCTTGGTACAGGCCATGCCGTCATGCAAGCAGCCCAATTTTTAGAAGGCAAAAAGGGAACGACCCTCGTTATTAGTGGGGATACACCTCTTTTAACAGCGGAAACATTGAATAATTTATTTGAATACCATCAAGGTAAAAACGCTAGTGCTACGATTTTAACAGCACAAGCTCCGAATCCAACCGGCTACGGTCGCATTATCCGCGACCATGTGGGAATTGTGGAAAAAATTGTTGAACAAAAAGATGCCTCTTTAGAAGAAGCACGGGTAAAAGAAATTAATACCGGCACATATTGTTTTGATAATGAATTGCTTTTTGACGCATTAGGAAAATTAAATACAGATAATGCACAAGGGGAATATTATTTAACTGATATTATTGAAATTTTAAAATCAGAAGGCAAAATTGTTGCCGCTTATCAAACTGAAGATTTCGATGAATCTCTAGGTGTAAATGATCGCGTTGCTTTAGCTGAGGCGAATCGAATTATGCGTAATCGCATCAATCATCAACATATGGTTAACGGAGTAAGCTTTATTAATCCTGAAGCAACTTATATTGATGCTGGCGTTGAAATCGGCGCAGAAACCGTAATCGAACCGGGCGTCTATTTAAAAGGAAAAACGGTTATTGGCAGCGAATGTGTCATTACTTCAGGCTCTGAAATTGTTGATAGTACGATTGGAGATCACGTTATTGTAAAATCATCTTGCATTGAAGAAAGTTTGGTACACGATAATGTTGATATTGGTCCATTTGCCCATCTACGTCCAAAAGCTGAGATTAAAGCTACTGCTCACATCGGTAATTTTGTAGAAGTCAAAAATGCTCAAGTGGGTGAAGGAACTAAAGTTGGTCACCTGACGTATGTAGGGGATGCAACTTTAGGTAAAGAAATTAATGTCGGTTGTGGAGTAGTGTTTGTCAATTATGATGGTAAAAACAAACACCACACCAATGTCGGCGACAATGCCTTTATCGGATCGGCTTCTAATTTAGTCGCACCAGTAAATGTCGGTGAAGGTGCTTTTATCGCAGCAGGTTCTACTATTAATCAAGATGTACCAAAAGATGCAATGGGAATTGCCCGTGCGCGTCAAGTCAACAAAGAAGATTATGCTAAAAAACTTCCGTATCATAAATAAATTTCAATTTTAGTTGAAAATTTCAAAGAAAATAACCGAACTGTATCCTTAATTGAAAAGTGGTATAGTTCGGTTATTTTTTATCGTGCCTTATTTTTAACTTAAGAAATTGGATTTTCCTAAGTCGTTTTCTCATAGAATTCACTTTGAAAACACTTTCCTACTTGATTTATTAAGCAAAAATGTCTACTATTTACTAGGAAGACCAGACAAAGTAGTTTTAATTGCAGAAGAAAGCGGAGGTTCTCATGTCAAATCATTATTTCGATCCAAGATTGAAGATTTTTGCCTTGAATTCAAATCGTCCTTTGGCGGAAAAAATCGCGCAGGCGGTTGGTGTCGAATTAGGAAAATGCTCAGTAAACCAATTTAGTGATGGCGAAATTCAAGTCAACATTGAAGAAAGTATTCGGGGTGCACACGTTTATGTCATTCAGTCCACATCAAGTCCTGTTAATGATAACTTGATGGAATTATTAATTATGATTGATGCTTTAAAACGTGCTAGTGCGAAAACCATTAACGTGGTAATGCCTTATTATGGTTATGCGCGTCAAGATAGAAAGGCACGCTCAAGAGAACCAATTACTGCAAAATTAGTTGCAAATATGATTCAAAAAGCCGGTGCACACCGCGTCTTAACCCTTGATTTACATGCGGCTCAAATTCAAGGATTCTTTGATATTCCAGTGGATCATTTGATGGGAGCACCATTAATTGCTAATTATTTCTTAGAAAAAGGAATTTCAGGCGACGATGTCGTTGTCGTTTCCCCTGACCACGGTGGTGTAACTCGTGCCCGTAAATTAGCGGAATTTTTAAAAGCGCCAATCGCTATTATCGACAAACGCCGTCCGAAAGCCAATGTAGCTGAAGTTATGAACATTATTGGACATGTCGAAGGTAAAATTTGCGTTTTAATTGATGACATGATTGATACAGCGGGTACAATTACGTTAGCTGCAAATGCATTAAAAGAAGCCGGTGCGAAAAGTGTTTACGCTTCTTGTACACATCCAGTTTTATCTGGCCCAGCAATGCAACGGATTCAAGATTCAGCGATTGAACGTTGTGTCGTAACTGATTCAATTAACTTGCCGGCAGATCGTCGCATTGCAAAAATTGATGAAATCTCCGTTGGACCTTTAATGGGAGAAGCCATCAAACGCATTCATGAAAATAAACCAGTAAGTCCATTGTTTGAAACAAAACAACCAACAAAATAAAATAAAACTCCTACCGAAATGGTGTAATTTGAAAAAGTTAGCTTTTACAAATTGTTCCAGCTAGGTAGGAGTTTTTTATCAGGCGGATGTATATTTTAAAGGTAGCCCAAAGAGCTGGCGTGACAAAAGTCTTGTCACACCTTCTGTTTCTAAAGAAGCTGCTCGCTTTCGTCACAACTTCTTGTAAAGACTGCTTGAGCGTTACCCCCGTTCATTATGCTTTTCGAGGTGTCTAGCAAAATAAACAAGCTCTCTACGGCAATAAGCTGAAATTTGAAGAAATTTGGGGAGCAATTTATTAAAATTCCATCTTATCACTTGAGAGTTATCCCCGTTCATTTTGCTTTTCGAGGTGTCTAGCAAAATAAACAAGCCCTCTACGGCAATAAGCCAAAATCGTAAGAAATTAAAGAAACAATTTATTCCGATTTAGTCTTACTGCTTGAGAGCTGATCATGTTCATTATGCTTTTCGAGATATGTTAAAATGAAATTAAAAAGGATAAAGGATTGTTATGAATAAATACATAAAATTACTTGGTTTATTGTTTTTAGTAATCGGTATGACAGGTTGTCAGAAAGTTGATGAAGCAAAAGAAACCATTACTAGTATTGCAAAAGAGCAGGCAAAAGAAAAAAATGGGACTAGTGAGCAAGCTAAAACAGAGACTACTACGGTGACATCTGAAAATCCTCTTAAGTTTTCAGCGGATAATTTAAGTCACAGAGTTTTTTCCGGTAAAGCGAAAACAGCGGATAATAAAGAAGTTGATTTTCAAATGAACTTTAATTTACTGCAAATAAAAGACGCCCTCAATCCCACTGCGCCAACACAAAATAATGTGTTATTAGCAGATGCAGAAGGTACTGGAATTATTGGGAATGGTAAGTTTGAACAGCTCGATTTACAAACGGTGAAATTAAGTGGGCGCAACTGGACGACATATGAACGGGCCTTTTTGACGATGCGCCAAGTTAAAAAAGGTGTATGGGAGGTAGATCTAAAGGCGGCACAAGTACCTTTTGTATCCGCGACGGTACAATATGATGCCAAAAAAACAGCAGCCGTGTTACAAGATGCCAGTAAATTTGGGCAACGGATGACGCCTTATGGTTTAGCGAGTACCAAGTTATTCACAGTACCCGTCACAACCCTTGCAACTGCTCAAGCAGCTGTGGAAAAATCTTACAATTTATTAGCAGCGGAATTAACAGGGCGTACAGAAACTGTGAATAATGAAAAAGTCTTCGTTTTTACTGTGGATAAACCAGTAAATGGGCAAGAAAAAGAAATTGTCGTTGTTCCAAGTAGTGGGGAATATTATTCCCGAATAGCAGAATAAAGTGCAACACTCAGCAATTCTCTGTTGGATGTTTTGTTATAATAAGAGTACCAAATTATTAGAAAGGGTATTTGATAAATGAATCTAGTTATTACTATTTTGATTTTTTTGTTAACCATTCTGTTTATCGTTTTCGGCGTTCAGTTTAGTCGTGGTAAATGGCTAAGATTACTTTCAGGAAATACCTTTGGAGATTTATCAAAAGAAAAAGCAATTTCATTGGGAAGAAAAACTAGTCGTTTAATGTATTTCTCAGCCGTATTTTGTTTATTTATGTGGTGGTGGATCACTTTTAGTGAAAACCAACTGTTGTTTTGGTGTGGAATTGGAATTGTACTAATTGTTAGCGGATTTACTTTGATAAAGGCATTAAAAGAATGGATTCGAACAGGCTACTGATTGAAATTTTGTTGTTTTAAGACTGAGTTGACATAAGTGAGGATTATTTTAAGTGATTGTCGCAGCAAGGATTTCAAGCACCTAAATTGTGAAATGAGATTGGTCTACCTACGAATGTCTTGTCATTAAGGGATTTTTCGGTAGCAATCCTTGTGATTTACTAGAAACGTTGTTTGTTGGTTTTGTTTTTTTAGATAGGAGTCCCTGGAATGTCGTATAACCATTTATCAGCTGAAGAGCGTGGGCAAATAGAAGCGTATCTGAGGGAAGCCGATACTGTAGTGTCTAAGCACAAGGTATCGCAGCGTGTCTGGCAACGTTCATAGAGCGTAAAACAAGGCATTATGTAGCCATTAAGATACCGAATAAGACAGGTAGATCAATGATGGCAGCAATTAAGCGTCTAGTAGAAATGTATCCAAACGGTGTGAAATCAATCACATGCGACCGTGGCAGCGAGTTTGTCAATCAGTTTGAAATCGGGCTCATTGAAGACACTTTTGACTGCAAAATCTATTATGCTAATCCGTGTGCACCTCATGAACGTGGATCTAACGAAAATCATAATGGATTACTCAGAGAATATTTTCCAAAGCCATCTAATTTCAAAAATATCTCTCAAAATAAAATCAATCAAGCTGTTCAAAGTATGAATTTACGGCCACGAAAACTTTTCAAGTGGAAATCACCGCAGCACAAATTTAATTTGGAGTATTCGAAAGCTTTCTAGAAACCAACAAAGCGATTTTGCATTGTTATAAAAAAGAATAAAACGAACAATACTATATATGTAGAAATTGAAACATGATATAATAGATCAAATCACGAACGGTCGTTATACTAAAACAATCATATGTTGCGCTTAATCCTAACATTCGCCATTCTCGTTAAAAAGTTAGTGGATTAAGCAGAAATCTCACTTAAAAAGGAAAAATTCAATCTTAAAAATTCCACAAATAATAAAAAATATGTTATGCTAAGGCCGTTAAAAAAATAAAATAGAACTCGTTCACAAAGGGGAGCCGTTTTGGCTGAGATTGTAGACTACTAAACCCTTCGTACCTGTATCGATCATTCGAGCGTAGGAATTGTGACAAGTCTGAAGTGATACTTCTCCTTTGTCCTGTTATAAAAGTCGGCGGCGTTTTGCCTGCTGTCTGCTTTTTTCGTGACGGTTCTAAAGGAGGATTTTTTTATGGCAAAAAAAATGGAATTACAAGTTTGGGTGGAAGGTACAGTGATAGCTGCTGCGGCGATGGCACTATCGTTTATTCCGATTCAAACGGCAAACTCAGCATTTGATTTATCTTTGGGAATGGTACCACTGGTTTTATATTCCTATCGCCGGGGCTTTATTCCAGGATTAACAGCAGGTTTTGTTTGGGGCTTATTAAGTATCGTAGTGGGAACTGCTATGAAAAATTTTGTTTCAGTGCCACAAATTATTTTTGAATATCCTTTTGCTTTTGCTTTTGGTGGTTTTGGGGGATTATTTGCTAAAAAAATTCAACACGCTATTCATACCCATAGCAATATGACGGTTTATTATATTGCTTTAGGTGGCGTTGTTGCCGCTTTAGCTCGCTGGTTTTGGCACTTTTGGGCGGGTGTGTTCGTTTGGGGAGCTTATGCACCAGAAGGAATGAATCCTTACCTTTACTCTTTTGTCTTTAACGGTGCTTCAGCTTTAGCTAACGCGATTTATGTAGCGGTGGTATTAGGGATTTTAGTTAAAGTAGCACCACAATTATTTATCCCAAAACGCAGCCATTTTAGCTCACCTGTAAAATCAAAATAGTAAAAATTAAACAGATGTTGTGTGTTTGGTTTAAGTAATTAGGCAATAGTCTACTTGTGAATAGAAAAAACGGTTGTGCCAGAATATATTTCTAGCACAATCGTTTATTTTTGGAAAAAGAGCTGTGACAAATTTTTGTCACAGCTCTTTTAATTTGGCATAAATAATAAATCGTTATCTTCATATTCTACATGCCAGCGTCGCTCTGCTTTATTGTAGATAAGCGTGGCAACGAGCATTTCTGGTTTATCATAGCCTAAAGTTACGCTTTGGCGTAAGCCACTTTCTTCTACTAAATAAATGGGCAGATGAAATTCTTTATTTACTATTTCGCTATTTTTCAGACAAAAAATAATTCCTTCTTGAAAAAGAGCCTTCATCTCTTTTAAAAGGGCTAAGTCCAATTTTTCAACAGGTGTGGTTTTTCTAAAAAAGCTACGACGATCATTCAATTTACCTAAAGCAGATTGTGTGATTTTATCTGCTAAAATGCGATAAAACTCATCGAGGTAACGATAATACACTCGGGTTAGGCCATCTTGTAAATCAAAAAAGACAAAATTATTTTGTAACTTATAAAAAAATGGCGAGTGTAAATGCGTTTTCATATGACCGAAATACAATAACTCTGAGATTTCTAAAGGGGTCAATTCTTTTAACATCGCAGCGTCACTAAAATCAATCCATTTTAAATCTTCGTTAATTCGATCTTTGCGAACTTCATCAAAAAAACGATCGACTTTTTCATTTCCTCGAATAATTTTCATACCGGTATGAGCTTCAAATTCGCCATAATTTGAGGAAGGGTCTAAAAGCAGTAAGTTACTTGGATAATGAACAATGCCATGAACAAAATCCGCCGGGCTAATTCCCCGGGCTAAAATCGCATTGCTTGTTGTATCAATATGTACATAGACCATTTCCGGCATTTTTCCCAATCCTCCTTTATCCCACTTTAAGTTATTTTACAATAAACGCTGCGAAAATGCTTGTATCTTTTCTTTTAAAATTATGTTACAACAAGAACACATTTTTGCAATTATCTCAAACCAATTGTAATAATTTTCGGCATAAAAGAAGCTAAATCGGCTATTTTTTATGGTGGGTTTATTGAAACGTGTGGGAAAGTATAAAACAATGCTAAAATATGCTAAAATGACTATAGAAAACGATTTTTTTTAAAAAAATTTTGATAATGAAATAAAAAGATAAAAGTTGCACTGGAAAATGGATAAGAAAATTTTTGAAATCAAGGAGAAAATAACATGAAAAAAAAGTCGCGTTTTAAAAACTGGCTCATTAACATAATGTTGTTATTATTACTACTCGTCGGACTCGGCTTAACGTTTAACAATCAGATCAAAAATTTTTTAATTGAGAAAAATAGTGAAAAGTATGCTGTTTCAGAAGTAACAGCAGCTGAAATTGAAAAAAATCAAAAAAAGCCGGCTTCTTTTGATTTTGATGCGGTTGTTCCCTCCAGCAGCCAAGCGGTTTTTAAAGCGCAATTCACTAATCGGGATTTGCCGACAATCGGTGGTGTTGCGGTTCCTAAAGTGGGGATTAATCTGCCTATTTTTAAAGGTTTGGCCAATGAAGCATTATTGTGGGGAGCAGGCACTTTAGAACCCAATCAAAAAATGGGAGAAGGTAATTACGCTTTAGCTTCACATCGCGCTTATGAACCAGATCTGCTCTTTACGCCATTAGAGCGGGTCAAAAAAGGGGATTTGATTTATTTAACCGACTTAAAAAATATTTACACTTATGAAACGAAAATTATTGTCAGAGTACAACCAACAGAGGTCCAATATTTAGATGTCATCAAAGGAAAAAAATTGGTGACCTTGATTACGTGTGGCGAAATTGAAGGGATCACGCGGACGATTGTGCAAGGAGAGTTAAAAGAAGTAACACCAGTAAATGAGGCGACAAAAGAAATGCGGGATGCCTTTTTATTGCAATCAAAAACGTATTAATGCTATCAGACCATAAGTCATTTCAGCCAACGAAAGGCTAGAATACTTATGGTCTGTTTTTTATGAAAAGTAGCATATAATACTAGTTTTAAAACGAGAAGACAGAGGAAGTTTTGTTATACTGGAATTAAGCTGATAAAAAAGTATAGGCTACTGATACGAGGTGAAAAAGTGCGCATTACAAAAATCTATCCTTCTCATTTTATCGGAACAAAATTGACTTTTCAAAATAGTCAGCAGTGGCTGCCCTTTTTTAACAGTAATACCAAAGCTCAAAAGGTGATGTTAAAGGCAATTATTAGCCAACAAGTCTGGCAGATCAATGAAGAGGAGACGACGCTTTATCTAGCTGGGAAACTAGCAGCAGATAATTTTTTTGTACTGGAAAATTTTTTATATTACGATCTCAATATTCGTCAAAAACAAATGCTACAACTACTGGATAATTTTTGTCGCCAGCATTTCTTTTCAGGCTTGCGCTTTGAATTTAGCTCTCAAAATAAAACAACGGCACTTTGTGATTGGCTGTTAAACAATGCTTTTCAAAAGGCAGGAGACAGTTTTAGTCGCAGGTGTCACTATCACACCGCACTCGTATTGGGCGGCGGTGGTGCAAGGGGAGCTTATCAAATTGGCGTTTGGCAAGCTTTGCAAGAATTGAAGATTAACTTTTCAATCGTCACTGGCACTTCTGTCGGAGCCCTAAATGGTGGCCTTATTTTATTAAATGATCAAAAGGCTGCACGTAAGTTATGGGAAAATTTAAGTACCGATCAAGTATTGCAATTTCCCGCTGCTGCGGCAGATAATCACGCTTTGCGCTTATTGTTACGTCAAATTCGTTCTTTGACGATGACAGCTTTAAAAGAAAATGGGGCCAGTACTAAGCCACTCCAACAAATAATGACGCAGACATTTGATGGTGAAAAAATGTTGCAAAGTCCAGTGTCATTATACGTGTGCAGCACGCGGCTACCAGATTTTAGTGAAGAAATCTATCATTTTCAAAAAGAGGATTTAGCAACTGCCATTTCGTGGTTGAGTGCCTCGGCTTCTTTTTATCCGGCAATGAAAGCGACAGAAATTGCTGGGAAACTCTATATTGATGGTGGTTATCGCAACAATGTCCCTGTTGATGTGGCGGTAAAAAAGGGCGCTACTGAATGTATTGTAGTCGATGTCAAAGGTCCCGGATTGACCAAAAAATATCGTCTACCCAAAAATGTCGTGCAGCTACCTCTAAGCTCACCTTGGACATTGGGAAGTTTTTTGGTTTTTGATCCTGGGCGCTCGAAAACCAATTTACGCTTAGGATATTTGGAGACAATGAAGTATTTTAACCGCTATCTAGGTTTTTGGTATACTTTTATACCAGAAGAAACAGCAGACTTTAATATTTATTGGCGTAAATTTTGCCAGCAATTACGACAACAGCAACATCCTTTATGGCAATTAATTAAATCGCAGGCTTTTTGGCGCAAACTGCGCCATACTTATGGTAAAGAAGTGGCATTTGAAGTTGCAGGGCTGGCGCTGGTTGAATTAAGCGGTGTTTGGGCGGATATTTTGCCAACAGAAATCTTTACTAAAAAAGAGTTTATTACCCAAGTAAAAGAAGTTAGTCGCGGACACAAAGAAGAGCTGAATGCTACATTATCCGTAGCAGAGTGGTTAAACTTATACCGAAAACGTCTTTTCGCGTGGTCTGATGCGCGTCTTTTCTTTTCTTTTTTACAAGTTAGTCAATTATCTTTTACAGTGCCACAAATTTTATGGGAAAATTTTGCTGTGAGTCTTGTCGCAGCTGAGTTTAGTAAATTTTTGTGGCAAACAGAAACAAAGTGAAGCCAAAATAGCGTATTTATTTAAGTAAAAGACAATTGCATTATTTAGAAAAATAGCTGATTAAAAGCAACTAATTGGAGGTAAAAGCATGGCACAAGAATTTTCATATGAAATTTTAGAAGAAATAGCTGTTTTATCAGAAAATGACAAAGGGTGGCGCAAAGAACTGAATATTGTCAGTTGGAATGGTCGTCCGCCTAAGTTTGACTTAAGAGATTGGGGTCCAGATCATGAAAAAATGGGCAAAGGCATCACACTGAGTAACGAAGAATTTGCGGCATTACAAAAAGCCTTAAAAGAGATGGAGTAGGTGAGCAGATGAAGAGTATGACCGGTTTTGGTAAGGCAAGCGCTGAAAATAGTGATTATCAAGTGGAAGTCGAGATAAAAAGTGTGAATCATCGTTTTTTGGATTTACAAATTCGCAATCCAAAACAAATTAACGAGTTGGAAAATAAGATTCGACAAACTATAAAAAAAACGGTCCAAAGAGGACGCGTTGAAGTATTTGTGACCATTAATGAATTGGCTGATACCAATAAAGAGGTGGTAATCCACTGGCCGCTAGTAGACAAGCTAGTTACCGAATTAAAAAGAGAAGCTGTAGCCCGCTATGGTGAAACAGAGCTTGCTGTTGCGAATGTTTTAGAACAAATTGTCACTGTGCCAGATTATGTCGAAGTAAAACAAGAAAAAAGTGACACTAGTCAATTGGAAACTCTTGTGACAAAGGCAGTCAGTGAAGCGACGTTAGCTTTAAACAAAAGCAGAAGTCAAGAAGGTAGTGGGATTTTAGCGGTCTTAACAGAAAATGAACAGGCGCTTTTAGAACAATTGACACAATTAAAAAAATTCAATACGACTTTTGAGCAAACTTTTAAAGAACGTTTTGAACAAAAATTGCAAGACTACCTTGGGACGCAAGTAGATCAAGAACGTCTCCTGACTGAAATGGCGCTTTTGATTGAGCGGGGTGACATCAATGAGGAATTGGATCGTCTTTTCATTCATTTAAAAACATTTGCCAGTATTTTACAAAAAAATTCTGCGGTGGGACGGGAATTGGATTTTCTGATTCAGGAAATAAATCGTGAAATAAATACAATCGGTTCTAAAAGTAATGCGATTGAAATCAAGGAGTTTGTCGTCCAAATGAAGACAATCGTTGAAAAAATTCGTGAACAAGTGCAAAATGTAGAATAAAGTAGCACAAACTTGGTTGTTAGAAAGGATGGAGTAAAATGAAATATTACGATATTACGTTTCATGAAGTATCAGGACGGGCGGTAATTAAACGGGCGGTTCCTTCTGAAAAGGCACCTTTTGCCGCATGGGAAGATGCTTGTGTCAAAATTACAGCCGATCAATTATTTCTAATGGTCAATGAAACAAATGTCATTTTAGAACGAAAATTTATCACTAGAACAGATGTTGAAGAAGTAGCAGACCCAGTCGATACAAATCAAAAACGTAAAGATGAATTTACAACGATTGTTAATACATTATCTAATATGGGCTTTTAGCCACAGTTGAAGTTTATAAGACAATCTTTTTTTCTTCATTCAAAGGTAGCAATTTTAGACATTTGCATCTATAATAGAATCACTGTTAAATTTTAAGTTAAAATGTTGACCAGCAAACAAGAAGTGAAAGGACGTCAGTATGTCAGAGCGAGGCTTATTAATTGTATTATCAGGGCCTTCAGGTGTTGGTAAAGGGACTGTGCGTAAAGCGATTTTTGAAAGTGATGATAATGACTTTCAATATTCGATTTCGATGACCACCCGTCCAATGCGCGAAGGAGAAGTTGATGGGGTCGATTACTATTTTCGGACCAGAGAAGAATTTGAAGAACTAATCGAAGCTGGGCAGATGTTGGAGTATGCTGAATATGTCGGCAACTACTATGGTACGCCACTTTCTTATGTGGATAAAACATTAGATGAAGGCAAAGATGTCTTTCTTGAAATTGAGGTCCAAGGAGCCCGCCAAGTAAAAGAAAAAGTACCTGACGGCGTTTTTATTTTCCTAACACCGCCGGATTTGCAAGAACTAAAATCCCGTATTGTTGGTCGCGGAACAGATGCCGCTGAAATTATCGAAGAACGAATGAAAGTTGCCAGAGAAGAAATCGAGATGATGGCACTTTATGACTATGCGGTAGTGAATGATGAAGTTCCTCTTGCCGTGGAGCGCATCAAAGATATTATTGCAAGTGAACACTTCAGAGTCGATCGTGTGATCGGCAAATATATTAAAATGTTAAAGGAGATGTAGTTAAAATGATGCTACGCCCATCTATTGACTCATTGTTAGACCGAGTAAATTCAAAATATTCTTTAGTTATCTTATCCGCTAAACGGGCTCATGAATTAGATGCTGGTGCTAAACCAACATTAGATCAATTTGATTCTGTCAAAAATGTCGGTCGTGCGTTAGAAGAAATCGATGCTGAAACATTAATTAATGATCCGCATCCTGAAATCAAACGGGCACGTTTAAAAATGGAACAAGAAGAAAACAAAGCGGTTCAAAAACGTGAACAACAAGAACTAGAAGCGCGAATCAGAGAAGAACAAAACCTATAAAATAAAACTGATTTTAGCCAAAATCAGATTTTGAACCAGTTATAGTCAAGATGTGGCATGTTGTGATTTATCACAATGTGCCACATTTTTTGTCAGTTTCATTTTAGTTCAAAATAGATAATTTTAAAATTTCCTTTGTTTAACAGACAAAATTTCTTATTTTTAGTAGAATATAGCGAAGAAGGAGGGGGAAACATGTATCCTCTAGCAGAAGTTATTGTCGATGTGCCGACAATGCAAACCGATCAGCCATTTACCTACTTGATTCCGGAAAACTTGCAATCTTTGGTAAAAAAAGGGATGCGTGTTGAAGTCCCTTTTGGTAATGGTAATCGACATATCCAAGGGTTTGTAGTCGGTTTAAGTGAAACCACCACCCTAGACCCACGTTTAAAATCACTCATTCGCGTTTTAGATATTGCCCCTGTTTTAAACGAAGAATTACTCGCTTTAGCTGACTATATGAAAGAAACAACCTATGCTTTTAAAATTACCTGCCTGCAAACAATGCTCCCAAGTGTGATGAAAGCAGAATACAAAAAGACGATTTTATTGATGGATGAAAAAAGCGTAGCCGCAGACTATTTTCCAGCAAATGGTGAGCTTGATTATGATGAAGCGCAAAAAAATGGCGTGTTACCCCAATTAATGAAGTTACGCCAAGAAAAGTTAGTCGATATTCGTTATGAAGTTCATAATAAAAATCGGGTGAAAACTATCCGGATGGTCAACTCTTTAATGACTGAAGATAAAGTAGCGCAAATCCGCGATACTTTGCGCAAAGGAGCGTTACGCAAAGCGCAGTTGTTAGAAATTTTGGTCCAACAAAAAGAAGCCTTACCGGTAAAGTATTTTACTGAATTGGGCATTACCACCGCTCACTTGAATCAAGGGGCAAAAGATGGCTGGCTCGAACTTTTTGAAACGGAAACTTATCGCGATCCCTTTGCGGAACATGAATTTGAAACCACCACCAATTTTGTCTTAAATGAAGAACAAGCCGCAGCAGTTGCTAAAATTCTAGCAGCTTACCAACAACAAAAAGCCCAGACCTTTTTATTAGAAGGAATTACCGGTAGTGGTAAAACAGAAGTCTATTTACAAGCTATTCAGCAAGTTTTAACCGATAATAAAACCGCGATGATGTTAGTGCCTGAAATTGCCCTAACACCGCAAATGGTCGAACGGTTTAAAAGTCGCTTAGGTGATGCGGTAGCGGTTTTACATAGCGGTCTGTCAAAAGGAGAACGTTATGATGAATGGCGTAAAATCGAAAGAGGAGAAGCGCAAGTTGTGGTAGGTGCTCGCTCTGCGATTTTTGCCCCATTAGAAAATATCGGTTTAATTATTGTCGATGAAGAACACGAGGCGACTTATAAACAAGAAGAAGCCCCTCGTTATCACGCACGGGACTTAGCTATTTGGCGTAGTCGTTACCATCATTGCCCGATTGTTTTAGGTAGTGCAACGCCTTCTTTAGAGTCACGGGCGCGGGCGCAAAAAAACGTTTATACGCTTTTGCCGTTAAATCAACGTGCTAATCCCAACGCGCAGTTGCCAACAGTTGAAATTGTTGATTTAAAAGATGAATATAGCCAAGGAAATATGACTTCATTTTCTAAAAGCCTCCAAGAAAAAATGCGCGACCGCTTAGTAAAAGGCGAACAAATCGTCTTACTATTAAATCGGCGGGGCTACTCTTCTTTTATGATGTGTCGTCATTGTGGTTATGTATTGGATTGTCCTAATTGTGATATTTCATTGACTTTACACATGGATACCAAAACGATGCGTTGTCATTATTGTGGCCATGAAGAAAAGATTCCGCAAAAATGTCCAGAATGCGGGAGTAAAAAGATTAGTTATTATGGTACAGGTACCCAAAAAGTCGAGGCAGAATTAAAAGAATTATTACCAACGGCCCGTATTTTACGAATGGATGTTGATACGACTCGTAAAAAAGGGGCCCATGAAAAAATTCTAACGGCTTTTGGAGAAAAGAAAGCGGATATTTTATTGGGGACACAAATGATTGCGAAAGGACTGGATTTTCCTGACATTACCTTAGTAGGGGTCCTAAATGCTGATACAGCGCTAAATTTACCCGATTTTCGTTCCAGTGAGCGTACTTTTCAGTTGTTGACGCAAGTGAGTGGACGGGCTGGGCGCGGACAAAAAACAGGAGAAGTAGTTATTCAAACGTTTAATCCAGAACATTACGCGATTGCTTTAACCAAGTCCCAAGACTATGAACGTTTTTACCACCAAGAGATGAAAATGCGTCATGAGGCAGGTTATCCGCCATATTATTTCACCGTTAAATTAACAGTAAGTCATGAAACAGAAAGACAAGCAGCTCAAAAGAGTTTTCAATTAGCACGCCAGCTACAAACGACATTAAGCCCGACTGCTTTACTGCTAGGGCCTACACCAAGTGCAATCATGCGAATTAAAAATCGGTATTATTACCAAATTATTATTAAGTATAAACATGAACCGGCTTTAAAACCATTGCTAGCGCAAATTTTAACCGAAAGTCAAATTGATCAACGTAAAGGACTTTATGTGTCCATTGATAATGAACCTTTGAATTTTATTTAGTTGCCATTGCCAGTAGCTTGTTTTAAGTTAATTTTTTGGCTTCAAACACTACAAGAAAAGTTAGGAGTAAATATGCCTTATCCAATTTTATTAGACCCAGACCGCCGCTTACGTCAAGAAAATAAAGCAGTCTCAGAAATTACCGATGATTTGGTGATGATGTTAGACAAAATGCATGAAACCATGGTGGTGCATGATGGCATCGGTATCGCAGCCCCTCAAATAGGAAAAAATCTGCAAGTGGCGATTGTTGAATTAGAAGAAGCAGAACGCTTTGAAATGATTAATCCCAAAATTATTGCCCAAAAAGGCAGTACAATTGATGTTGAAGGGTGTTTGAGTATCCCACATGTCTATGGTACCGTCAAAAGAGCGGATTTGATTACAGTTCGGTTTTATGATCGGGAAGGTGACGAGTTGGAAGTAGAAGCAGATGGCTATCTTTCACGGGCGATTCAACATGAAATCGACCATTTACACGGCATCTTATTTACCGATAAAGTTATTGATTACATTAAAGAAGAAGACTTAGAAGCATATATGGAGGCGCATGAAGATGACTAAAATAGTTTTTATGGGAACACCTGCTTTTTCAGTTCCGATTTTAGAAGGATTATTAGAAGCCGGCTATCAGGTTCAAGCTGTAGTAACCCAACCAGATCGACCAGTCGGACGTAAACGCGTAATCACACCACCACCGGTAAAAGTTGCAGCTTTAAAACATGATTTATTAGTTTTACAACCAGAAAAAATTAGCGGCTCACCTGAAATGGCAAAAATTGCGGAACTTGCGCCAGATTTAATTGTGACAGCGGCGTTTGGTCAGTTTTTACCAGAAAAATTACTACAAATTCCGCGACTTGGGGCCATTAACGTCCACGCTTCATTATTACCAAAATATCGCGGTGGCGCTCCTGTTCATTATGCCATTATGAATGGCGAGGACAAAACAGGTGTTACGATTATGGAAATGATTAAAAAAATGGACGCCGGTGCTATATATAACCAAGCAGAAATTCCAATTACAAAAACGGATGATGTTGGTACCATGTTTGAAAAATTGAGCTTACTGGGAAAAGAGTTGCTATTAGATACTCTACCAGCATTAATTAATGGTGCGCTAGAAAAAACACCGCAAGATGAAGCCAAAGTGACTTTCTCACCCAATATTACTCGGGAACAAGAAGCGATTGATTGGCAAAAAACGGCTGTTCAAATTGATAATCAAGTGCGGGGCATGCGCCCGTGGCCGATTGCTTTTACAACGTATCGTGGTGTCCGTTTTAAAATTTGGGATGTGACCCCACTAGCTGAAACGACAGATGCAACACCTGGAACGATTATCAAAAAAGATAAACACGAGTTACTTGTTGCTTGTGGTCAACAGACTGTTTTAGCGCTTAAAGAATTACAACCTGCCGGAAAAGGCAAACAAGAAATTCAAGCCTTTTTAAATGGGGTAGGACAAAACGTAGTACAAGGAGAAAAATTAGGTGAGTAATAAAATACCCAAATCTATGAAAAAATCGGTCCGTTATGTTGCATTACACGCGCTAGAACGAGTGGAAAAAGGCGGCGCGTATTCCAATCTATTAATTAATGATGCTATTTTAAAAGGTCAGCTTTCTGATAAAGATGCTCGCCTTTTAACCGGTCTGGTGTACGGCACGATTTCTCGTCAGCTATTACTTGATTATTATTTGTCACCATTTTTAAAAGGGGCAAAAAAAGTTGATACGTGGGTCCGCTTGTTGTTACGCCTTTCTTTATTTCAACTGCTTTATTTGGATAAAGTACCCGCTCATGCAATTTTAAATGAAGCGACAGAAATCGCCAAAGTTAGAGGAAATATCGGAATTGGCAAATTCGTCAATGGCGTTTTGCGCAACGTACAACGAAAAGGTGTCCCAGCGGTTACAGAAATTGCGGATCCGCTGGAACGTTTGGCAACAGAAATTAGTATGCCTGTCTGGTTGACAGAAAAATTTGTGCAACAAATTGGTAGCGAACAAACTCTAAAACTTGGCTTGTCTCTTTTTGAAGTCAGTCATGTTTCAGCGCGGGTGGACTTGCAAAGTGTAACCCGCGAAGAGGCGATTGCGACTTTATCAGAAGATGGGATAGAAGCCGAAAAAAGTATCGTCTCACCTTTTGGGATTGTTGCAAAAAAAGGCTTTTTAGCTGGTAGCCAGCTTTTCCGTTATGGTGTATTAACAGTCCAAGACGAAAGTTCGATGTTAGTGGCACCAGCCTTGCAAGTTGAAAAAGGAATGAAAGTGTTAGATGCCTGTGCAGCTCCTGGTGGAAAAACAACCCACATTGCGACTTTTCTTGATGCAGCAGCCGGTGGGAAAGTCACCGCACTAGATATTCATCAACAAAAAGTCCAACTTATTAAAGAAAACGCTGCTCGTCTAAGAGTAGAAGATGTAGTCACTACGCAACAATTAGATGCAAGAGAAGCGCATGAGGAATTTGCGCCGGCTTCTTTTGATCGTATCTTAGTGGATGCTCCTTGTTCAGGTTTAGGATTAATGCGGCGCAAACCAGATATTAAGTATCAAAAACAAGCCAGTGATTTTACTCGTTTGCCGACGATTCAAAGAGAAATTCTCGACAGTGTGGCACAAACATTAAAACCTGGTGGCTTACTCATTTACAGTACGTGTACGATTTTAAAAGAAGAAAATCAAGATGTGGTAGAAAGCTTTTTACAAGATCATCCAGACTTTAAATTGGTGCCAGTGGTTGCAAATGAATTAATCACAAGTAAACTAGTAGATGAGATGTTGACATTATATCCACAGGACTTTATGACCGACGGCTTTTTTATTAGTTGTCTGAAAAAGGAAAAATGAGGTGGCAAAATGCAGATTAGTTTTCAAACGGATGTAGGCAAAAAGCGTAATAGCAATCAAGACTATGTCGCCGTTTTTAAAAATCAAGCTGCTATTACATTAGCAATTTTAGCCGATGGCATGGGCGGGCATCAAGCCGGTGACGTTGCAAGTAAAATGGCGGTAGAAGGCATTGGAGCAAAATGGCAAGAAACGGCAATTGATTCGCCAGAAAAAGCGTGTTCGTGGTTTGTTACAGCGATTCAAGCCGCTAATGATGCAGTTTATGAATTGGGACAAGAAAAACCAGAACTACAAGGTATGGGGACGACAATTGTGTGTGTTGCCGTTTTTGCTGAAGAATTTGCGTTAGCCCATGTAGGAGATAGTCGCATGTATTTGGTGCGAGACCATGAAATCACCCAGTTAACAGAAGATCACTCATTAGTAAATGAGTTGGTACGTTCAGGTGAAATTACCCAAGAGATGGCCGCGGTCCATCCTCGTCGCAACGTATTAACGCGTTCTGTTGGGATGCCTGGCTTAGTAGAAGTTGATATTGCCAGTCATTTTTATAAAGACGGTGATTATTTGTTGTTAGCTTCTGATGGTTTAACCAATATGTTAACTGATGATGTCATTAAATGGATTATCGATGAGCCGATTTCTTTAGATGAAAAAGTACAAAAGTTAATTTCTGGTGCCAATGATGCCGGTGGTGCGGACAATATTACAGTTTTACTAATTGAAATTGGAGGCACTGCCCATGATTGAAATTGGTAAAAAATTAAGCGGACGCTACTTGATTATTGGTAACATTGGTAGTGGCGGCATGGCTAATGTATTTTTAGCCCAAGATTTGATTTTGGATCGGGAAGTAGCGATTAAAATTTTACGTTTTGACTTTCAAAACGACCAAGATGCGATTCGCCGTTTTCAACGGGAAGCGTTAGCTTCAACAGAACTTGTTCATCCTAACATTGTTACCGTTTATGATGTCGGCGAAGAAGACGGCATGCAATATTTGGTGATGGAATATGTCAAAGGGATGGATTTAAAACAATACATTAAGAAAAATTATCCGATTCCGTATTTGACAGTAGTGGAAATTATGCAACAAATTTTAAGCGCAATTGCATTAGCCCACCAACACCGGATTATTCATCGTGATTTAAAACCGCAAAATATTTTGATTAATGAAGATGGTGTGGTGAAAATCGCTGACTTTGGGATTGCCATTGCCTTAACGGAAACTTCTATCACACAAACTAACACCATGTTAGGTTCCGTCCATTATCTTTCTCCAGAACAAGCAAGAGGAAGTATGGCGACTAATCAATCGGATATTTACGCGATTGGGATTATTTTATATGAAATGTTGACTGGACGCGTTCCATTTGATGGCGAGTCGGCAGTGACAATTGCTTTGAAACATTTCCAAGAAGAAATGCCTTCCATTCGCACTTTCGATCATAACTTACCTCAGTCTTTGGAAAATGTTGTTTTACATGCGACGGCCAAAAATCCAGCTGACCGCTATAAAACAGCAGATGAAATGCGTGAAGACCTAGCGACGGTGCTAGATCCGGAACGATTAAATGAACCGCGTTGGCAACCACATGTCATGGATGACGCCACCAAAGCGTTAACACCAATTCCAGAAGAGCTGATTACAAAAGTCGAAGAAAAAGAAGAAGTAGCTCCTGTAGAAGAAACAAAACCGGAAAAACCTAAAAAGAAAAAAAGAAAATGGTGGCTACTACCAATTTTTCTATTTTTATTATTATGTGGTGGATTAGCTTATGCTTTCTTTTCCGGTGGCAGAGGAGAAGTTACAGTGCCAGATGTCAGTGAAATGACAGTAGCGGCAGCAAAAGAAAAGCTGCAACAAGTCGGACTAAAACCTGGCAAGGTAGAAAAAATTCCGAGTGAAACTGTTGAAGCCGATCGGGTGGTAAAAACAGATCCTGCCATTGGTAATGTGGTCAAAGAAAACAGTGAAATCACGATTTATGAAAGTATCGGCAAAGAAAAGATTGAAATGAAAGATGTCACAGATGAAACTTACGACGATGCCTTAAGAGCGTTAAAAAATCTTGGTTTCCAAGAAAGTAACATCAGTCGCAAAGAGGAATATAGTGATGATGTTGCAGAAGGAAAAATCATTTCCCAAGATCCAGCAGAAGGAGAAAAAGTTTCCCCTGAATCACAAAAAGTCGTCTTAACGGTTAGTCGTGGTGTCGAACCGGTTAATATGGTGAATTATAGCGGCTATACGTATAACGAGGCTGTCAATGATTTAATGGAAAAAGGAATCAAAGAAAGCCAGATTAAAAAAGAAGAGACATATAGTGACACTACGCCGGAAAATCAAATTATTGCCCAAACACCAAAAGAAGGTGCAGAAGCAATTCCTGATAAAACGCAAATTACGTTGACGGTTAGCCTAGGAACTGACAAAATTACTTTGCCAGATTTAGCTGGAAAATCAGACATTGATGCCAAAAACACATTAAAAGATTACGGCTTGGAGTATGAAGCCGCAGAAGAATTTTCTGATAGTGTGGCAAAAGATCAAGTCATTCGCACAGAACCTGGGGCTGGTCAAACAGTTAAAATCGGTAATACAGTCAAAGTTATTCTTTCAAAGGGTCCAGATAAAAGCGCGATGAGCCACAAACTTTTAAAGTTAATTTAACGGCCAATTACACCGGTTCGGACTCTGAAAACCAACAAGTGAAAGTTTATTTAACCGATGAAAATGGTACGAAAAAAGAAGTTGCCAACTTTACCTTAGCACCGAATGATACCCACAAAGAAGCAATTGATGTGACGGTTAAAAAAGGCGAAAGTGCTACTTTTTATTTCCAACGAGATGACGGCAACGAAAATAGCCTAGCAGTTGATAAAGCTGGAGATATCGAGGTTCCGTAATAAAATAAAAAAGCCAAAGAAAATTCTAATGAATTTTTCTTTGGCTTTTTTATATGGCTAAATAATGGAAAAATTTAGTGAAAGAAGCTTAATTTTAAAGATAGTCTGATCAATTCTTTTTGAACGTTTAAAAAAGAAAAGATGGAAATAGACGTTAGCTGAAAATATGCTATACTTTAAATGAGGATATTTTAATTTTAGGGGGTGGAAAGATGAAAGGTCGGGAAAATTTATTTTTACTGGGAATTGCGCTTTTATTTGCTCTGCTAGGCTTTATGAAACCTGCCTATGCGACAGAAGAAGTGACGTTGTATTTGCATAAGCGCGTTTTTCCCGATATAACCACTAAAATACCATATGATTTAACCATCCCTGAAGAAAAAAAGACATTTATCAGCCAGACATTGCCGCAAAATGGTGCCAATTTTGTGGTGTATGATTTACATCAACCCGTTAATGAAGATGAGAAAGTAAAAGAAATTGACTTATCTGATTGGCAAGATGCGACACGCCGAGATGTTTTTGAAGCTGCAAAAAAGTATAAAGTTGTGGCTAAGGGACAAACCACCTACAATAAAAAATTAAAGATGGATGGTGTAGCTGAAATTCAGCTTTCCCAAGAAGGTCAACAAACTAAACCGCTCTATTTGATTTTAGAAGTGAAGGCCAAAGCGGGTTCTGAAATTAACGGAGTTGAAGAACAAAGTGCCGCCCCAAAAGTTTTTGATCCTAAAACAAATAAAAGTACGACTGTTGAGTTGTTTCTTGAAACGGTAAACTATTCGCGCCACCCTTATTTTTTCAATTACGGAAAAATGCGGGATGGAAAAAGCGAGATGCCACTGGCTGGGGTAGAATATATCTTATATAAATTAAATGCTGAAAATGAACGTTTATATTTAGAAAAAAATGAGTTGGCTGACACTTGGTACTCGTGGTCTTTTGCAACTGAAGCAAAAACCGATACGCGTTTGGAACGTTTTAGCTCCAATGAAGCGGGACTTATCACCACTAATCATCGTGACTTGCCACCGGGAACATATTATTTTGAAGAAGTAAAAACAGTACCAGGATTTGATTATGACGGAAATATTCAAGATATTGAAGTGGTGATACCGCCATCTTGGACCGATAAAGAGGGCAATTTTTTACCCGCCACTGTGAATGGCGAAGGAATTTGTGAAATGCGGGATGGAAAAGTCCCTGAAATTGTTTTACAAAGAGCGAGTCCAAAGATTTTTCATTTACAGCGGGCCCGTAATCGCGTTAAAAAAATTAGTTTAAGTAATCTTGCGACTGTAACCAAACAACTTCCCCAAAAGGCGCGTGAGGGCGAGTTAAATTTTGAAATTGGACTTATTTTTCTTTTTTTAATTATCGTTAGTCTATTTGTTATAAAACAAATCAAAAAAAGAAAACGAAAATTGCAATAAAAAAGTGCCAGAAGCTAGTTTGTCGGCTAGTTTCTGGCACTTTTTAGTTATAAGTTTAATCTTCAGATAAAGATTTTTCATTTTCGACCTCTAATAAATTAGTCTGTGCCAAAATGCTGTCGTGATTGCGAGAAGTTCTGATTACCTTTTGCCGATAAGCTTGCCATAAGGCAGCAAAAAGTTCTTTTTCATAATTACTATTTTCCACCAATTCCACGATAAAAGCAGGTTTTTCCAAATTATCAGGCAGTAATTCTTTAAAAGTACTAATGAAAAAGTCGATATTGCCATCATCAAAATTAGTAAAAAAGAGTTGGACAAAACCAAATTGTTTTAGTACTTCTTTGACAGTTTGCATGATGAAGTAATCAGGAATGTTTAAAATTCCCACGTTTAACATTTGATGATCATAACAGTTTTTAAAGGTTGGTAAAATATTGTACGTGATATCTTCCACCAAATCGTCACAACAAGGAGTCAACCAGGAGAAATTTTTCCGGCGACAAATCCGTCGGAAAAATTCATTATTGCGCTTTAATAGTTCTTGATAGGCCTCGTGTTCATGCTCGTGTTCGTGGCGGGTAATATCCATAATCAAAGGTGAATCCCCTTGGTGAATAACGTAGTTGGTTAAGGTGACAAATAAATTGATATGTAAAAGAAATGACTCTTCATAATCTGGATGAGTTTTGGGAACGAGTTCGGAGAAAAAGAAGAGTTCATATTCTTCTATTAAATCAATTAAACTGCTGCCACGCTCTTTTAGTTCCTCGTAATAATTGTTCAGCTCTTTAATCCGAAAATCATCGACATTAATATAAAAAGGTGTGAAGTACAGCATATAAGAAATAAAACGCCCCTGTATATAGGCTTGTGTAGCGTCTGGAATAAACTTTTCACAATAAGTGGTCAGCGCTGGTAGAAACTCGCTAAAAGGCAATGTTTTAAATTGCGGTAATTCTAAGGGATAGTTTTGTTCAGCGCGTAAGCGGTTAACAGCCAAGCGTAAGAATATTTCCCGCGGATGCATAAAGTCGGCCTGATCAAAATGTAAGGTGCGCATGATTTCCCGCTCTTCTTTAAAATCAAATTGGCTAAGATGAATGTCGCGTCCTAAATTTCCAGCCCATAAGTAAGTCGTGTAAAACATGCGAATCATCGCTTCGTTACCAGTTATTTTCATCTTTGAAGCGAGTAACCGAATTTTAAACGAATCCAGATATTTTTTTAAAGGTCGCAATTTACGTAAAATGGTAGACTGACTTAAATAAAAATCATCGCAAAATTCTTCAAAGGTGACTTCAGGTTTAGTCAAAGAATACAAAATAAAATTATAAGGAATCGAGGTGCGAACAAGATACTGTATGTATTCATTATGGTGATAGTCTTTAGGCTCCCAGGCAATTTTTCCATTGGTGGTTAAAAAAGGTTTTTTAGCTAAATCTAATAAATTGTTATGTATTTCTTGGGTCAAAGTACTGAGCGTTGTGTAAGATAAATTCAATTCCGAACACAAATAGTTGATTGAGTAGGTTCCCGCTTCTTTATCTGAAAAAAATTCCATTACACTAATTTTTTGACGCGCAGAATCTTCCAAAATTAACGGACTTAATAACATTATTTCACCTCCCAAATTTTTCTCATCCATATTTTATCATGAAATTATTAAAAATAAAACAGTATAACTTAATTTATACTCATCTGCATTTTTACATAAAATGTTTATATATCAATATTTATAGTTTGGTGGCGGAAAATTTATCTAAAAAAACAAAATTTTAAATTAGAAAAAGATGAAACTGTACGTTGGTTAATTGAGAGAATTAAAAGACAATCTGTGGGATAATAAAAAATGAATGTTATTTTTTATAAAGGTACAAAATATAATGAGGAAGTTGAAGCAAATTAGAGTATCTAATCGTTTGTTTTTCTTTTAAAACTAAAAAATATAGCGATAAATTGATAATTTTTTCGCTATAAAGCATTTTGAAAATTATGTTTTTTGACGAATTCTAATGGAAAATATTATTTTAAAAACTGTTATTTTACTGTTTTTGGTAGTTTTTATAGTGAGAAAGACATTTTTTTATCTGTAATATTATATTTTGATTAAAAGATAAGTTTTTGATAAAATTAAACTAGTGAAGAAGTGTACTTTTTGAAAATGGCTTTTACAAAAGAGTTTGTTTGGCAGAAAGGAACAGGCTAATGAAAAAGGAAAAAATTTTATCACTCGTTGCCATCACATTGCTATTGGTACCTTACCTGTTGCTTTTAACAGGAGTAAACGCCAAAGCAGATGAAATTTATCATTACCAGGATAAACGTTTTATTGCCACCGAAGAAGTGGATATTTCATATAATTATATTGTGAATCAAAAAGAAAACAGTATTTATTGGCAGATCGACTTTACTAAAAATGTGAATACAGATCCAACAAAACTGGGCATTGAAGTCGTAGATATTGACGACAATCTAGTGGCTGCTACCAATACCAAATTTCCTGAAAGTAAATTCAATCGAACAACTAATAGTTCAGCAGAAATTGGCGTAATGGAAAAGAAAGCCAATAAAGTTACTGAAAAAACAACGTATCAACTTGTTTTCCGTACGCAAATTCGAACAGCAGAACCGACGTATCGACTGGGTATCCGTTTATTAGGTTATCACGTTCAAGCAGAGACGGGACAATTACAAGAAATAAATTTCCATAGTGTCGGCAAAGTGTTAGAAATGACGGCAGCGCCAGTTGAAAAAATTGCCATTGTGGCGTTAGAGCCATTACTAGAAAAAAATGCAGCTGTAACCCCCATTAGTGCGAGCCAGTTAAAAGTTTTAGAGCAAGGAAATTGGCAAGATTATAAAGCGACTAAATCACAAGTAGTAGTGGATGCAGGTACTCAGTTGCGTTTAGAACAATCACTTGATATGAAAAAATTTACTGACCACAAAGCTGTAGCACAAGCGATTGGAAAAGCAGAAAATCAATCAGCTCAAAATGGTAAAGCTACGCAGTTGAGTTACACTTTTCAGTTTGGGATTGATAAACGGTTTAAGCTGCCTGAAAAATCAAATTTAATTCAGCCAATCCGTTTAGAAAATAAAGATATTAATTATGGCTATTATAAAATCATTCCGGCAAAAACAGGTGAAGCGGAACATACTTGGGAAGTGACGTTAAATCAGAACGCTTTTTCGACTGGAAATTTAATTTTACCTCTTGTTTTAGAGATGACTATTGATTTAGAAGATGATAGTGGTAGTGAAAATTTATTATTAGCAAAAGACGGTTCCTATCAAAGACATCAACAGATTCAAACGACGCAGTTAAGTTTTAAAATTGAAGAAACAACGCCATTAAATCAAGCTTTTGTCTATGATGAAGAATTAGGGGGCGTTCCAATTATTTGGGAGACGACAATTACCCCTAAAATGGTTGACGGTCACTACGCTAAGATTAGCGACTTGTCTTTGACAAGTGAAGATATTACCCCGCCTTATCAAGAGGATGAAACTAGTAGTGCTGATGGCTTTGATTTTTTCTTTATGAATCAAAAATTACAAAAGCGCTTAAAAGATAAGCAACTGCCATTATTTCAAATTACAGCTTATGATGAAAAAGGACGAGAAGTTGAGGTACCGCAGTATGAGTTGATAAATGAGGAAGAAAAACAAAATCGTTCACAACTCCAATTTTTACAAACTGTGGCTGAAAAATTAGTCATCCAGACGACAACTCTCACAAGAGTGATGCATCCAGTTCATAATGTGAGTAATCGCGTAACCGGTAGTTCAAAAAATGCTGGGAGCGCCAGCAGTGAAAAAAGTTTGACGGTTCCAGAACACCGTTTACATTTAGTTAATGATAGTCAGGTAGAAGACCTTTTTTCTTGGCGGGCAACCTATTACCGCAACGCCCAAAATAATAAGACGATCACCACAACGGGCACCCCAGGAGTTGAGACGATTACACTGACTGTAAATAGCGGTAAATTAAATAGCGATTCGATTAAAATTTTTGATGAAAATGGCATTAAGGGGCGCAAATTAGATGAACGTCTTTATTCAGTTAGTAAAGTTGACGACAAAACAGTTACAATAGAATTCTTTGACTTTGTTAAAAATAGTCCTAAGACTAAGTTGACTGATGGTCGCTATTATATTTGTTATGAATCTTCTGAGACAACAAAACAAAAAGTGCTGGCAAAAGCCGTAAGTGATCAAGGACTAACTAGTAGTGTAGTGTGTGAAAAACAAATGGAAATTGACGTAAATCCCCTTCAATTTAACAGTTGGGAACATACGATGCTGTGGCAAATAGACGCGCAAGTGATCAATGCCGCAGGTGCCATTGATTTTTCCCTCACACCAGATCATAAGGGACAGAGTTTTTACTTTAATAAAGGGGAGGTTCCCCAGACGTATAACGCTACTGACAATGAACAAATGGCTGCTAATAAAGGCATAGTTATTGTCGCTACCAATGCTGCGGGGAAAAATCGTTATTTAAAAGACGATGAATATAGTTTACGTTTTGATAACATTCGAGGGCTTGTCGCCACCAACGCAGCTTGGCAGGGTAAAAAACCTGGTATCTGTATTACTATTCCTGAAAAAACGAAA
Organism: Enterococcus sp. DIV0755b; assembly: GCF_051713765.1. NCBI lineage: Bacteria > Bacillati > Bacillota > Bacilli > Lactobacillales > Enterococcaceae > Enterococcus > Enterococcus sp. DIV0755b. The sequence goes on from NZ_JBIOQN010000001.1 coordinate 809,352, forward strand.
ATGGGAATTAAAAAAATTACTATTTATGTACAAACAGCAACCGGAGGCGTTACAGACATTAAAGCGATGTCTGCAAGTCGAAATAATTTTTACTTAAACGCGACTTTAACCCAAGATCAGCACAATGTTTCCAACACCGGGGCTTATACTATTGGTGATGCCAATTTTGTCCAAAATGTAGCGAGTCAGGCGGATTACAATGAGAGTCGCAATCAAATTGACTGGCAATATTACGGCAATACCAGGCGGTATAACTTGAAAAAAGGTCAAAGTTTCACAATTGAATTGGATCAGACCAAAACCTCGATGTCATCTCCTAAGGACTATCATTACTTTACTGAAAAAGATTTAAAACAAATTCGCATCTACCAATTGCAGCCAGATGAAAATAGTAAAGCCAAAGGGATTTACGCCAATACAAAGAAAACACTCTTAGATAAATCACAGTATCATCTGAACAAAAAATCAGTCTCAAGCCAAAATAATGGGTTATATAAAGAAGTAGAGGTTGTTTTGGATGAGGCAATCGGCTGTTTTGGTATTGGTATCGAGGTTTCTTCCACATTTGATCGCAGTGGGGAAATAGAACAAGAAAATAATGGTAGTTATAGCTTTCTTTCCGATTTTTCATTTCGCTATGATGGACAGATTTTTCAAAAAAGTGAAGCGGAGTATGTATTAGATCGCAGTCAGCTTTTTTGTAAAGAAGGATTTTATAATCTTAAAGACAGTACAGTGACATGGGACCTATTGGTTAATCCTCAAGGACGTACTTTAGAACAGCTGGTGATTGAAAGTGCTGCAACAGAAAATCAAACTGTTGATTTAACGAGTGTTGAGGTCTTTCATCCAACGATTGTGGCTGGAGAATATTTTCCGGGAGAAAAATTAAAAAATAATCGGCGTCGATATGATGTGAAACTCAATGCGCAACCAGATTATCAAAATGGGTTTCAAGTTGTTTTCAATCGCAAGGTCGACTATCCGCTATATATTCGCTATAAAACTAAAGTAAAAGGAGAAAGTGCTACGGCTACTAGTAAGACGCGGGTAAGTGCCAATGAACAAAAAACATTAGAAGTTACCCAAAAAATAGCAGTAGATAATCATTCTGCAAGTCAAAAACAAAATTATACTTTAAACATTGTTAATTTAGTTAAAGGCCCGACTACACCAATTAGAAATTCTCAATTTCGTTTGGAAAAAAACAACGGCAGGGGTTGGGAGACGATAACCTCTGCAATTAAAACCAATGAGCACGGCCTGGCCAATGTCAAAGACTTAGCGGCAGGGAAATATCGCTTGGTGGCAACAAGAATTGATGGCTTTCATTTAAATAAAGAGCCGATTAATTTTGAAGTCCCATTTGATAACGAGGGAATTAGGCCTATTCACACCGATGATTTTTTAGTGACAGGTACAAATGATGAAATCGCAATTACTGTTTATAATGAAGTAAAACCGTTTGATTTGACGATAATTTATAAAGATAACGAAGGCAATACATTAACCGGTGGGCGGGTGCATTTTGCAAGTCAAGATGGCACAATTAACTATAACTTACCAGGGATTACGGCACCTGAAGCTGCCCGTTTTGAAGTGAAAGATTTACCAATTGGCACATATCAGCTACAGGAACTGCAAGCTCCTAAAGATTATCAGGAAATGATTAGTAAGGTTACACTGGCAATTTTTAATACGGGTAGTGTTTCTATTGGTGGTGACAACACAAACTTAGACTATTTAGGCGGTTTTGTGAATGGGGATGAACGCTCTTTTGTAAAGTTGGCTGAAGAAAGTCAAAATAATCAAATTATGATTGAAATTTTAAATCATCCGATTGCTGCCACCAAAGCCCAAAATCAAAAAAATCGCCAGATGTTCTCAGTGGGAATTGCAACTATTTTTGCGATTCGGAATATTACAAATGTTTATTATGTTTGTGGCACTACGCCTATTCGCATTGTAGATAAGAAGAAAGTAGATAAGAAGAATTAGCCTCGAACAACATGACAAGGTTTGATTAAAAAGGCTTAAAAGGAAAGGGGAGAAAAAAATGAGCAAACAAAAAGCCGCTAAAGGTAAAATGACAAAAGATGAAAAAATCAATTTGATTTTGAAATTTGCGATGGTAATTTTATTTTTAGTCGGAGCAGCAGTCTTCTCTTATCCTTTTGTAGTCGATTCTTTAAACAATTATATTGATCAACAGCGAATTGAAGCTTATCAAAAAGAGCTCCAACAAAAAAACAAAAAAGATGCCGAGGCGCTTAAAAAGAAAAAGACAGCAGAAAATAAAGAGATGGCCGCAAAAGGGACGAGCATTCCTGGAATGGGGATTGTCGCAGATCCTTTTGAAGAAAACGTGGGGCACAATACTTCTCCTGGGCGAGAATATTTTGCTAAACATACAGTTGGCGCTATTTACATTCCTAAAATTAACGTTAGTCTGCCAGTTTTTGATACTACCAATGACGTGTTATTAGATAAAGGTGCAACAATTTTACAAGGAAGTTCTTTTCCAATTGGTGGCAAAAGTACCCACTCGGTTATTACTGGCCATACGGGCTTACCCGAAAAAATGCTCTTTACGGATGTAGATAAATTAAAAAAAGGAGATAAATTTTATTTAGAAATTTTAGACGAGAAATTAGCTTATAAGATTACTAACATTCATACCGTATTACCTAATGAACTGGATAAGTTACGGGTTGTGCCTGATTTAGACTTGGTGACACTAGTGACTTGTACGCCTTATATGGTCAACTCCCATCGCTTATTGGTGACAGGATCTCGCATTCCTTATGAAAAAGAGATGACCAACCAAATTCAAAAAGCAAAAGAATATCATAAAAGACGCTTAATTGAATATATCGTGATTATTGTTTTATTTTTAGGTTTGTTCTTTTATTGGGTATGGCGTAAATCTGTTTTGATCCGGAGTCGCAAGCGAACGTATGATTTAGTTTTTCAAGTTGTAGATACAAAGGATAAAAAAGCAATTGCAGGTAAAAAATTCCAACTTTTAGATCACCGCGGCCGTAAGTTAGAAGACGCGCTAGGTGAATTTAAAAAAGTGGCGATTAGCGATGAAAATGGTTGGGTAAAATTTGAACAAATCCCTGGTAATATTTACCACGTAGTTTGGCACGAAGGCTCTAAACCTTATCTAAAAGCCAAAGTTGCGCAGTTAAAAGATGAACGTTTAAAATTAAAGACCAAAAGAAATTTATTAGAAAAAGTAGGTAAAAATAAAGAGCGTAACTACCAAATGGTTTGGCAAGGAGGGCCTGATGAAGAAAAAAGCACCTAAAGGGAGTATTAAGCGTCTTATTGGTAGCCTGATGATCATCTTAATGTTTGCGGTAGGTTCTCTAATTGCGCTTTATCCTTTTTATATTAACGCACTAAATGACTTCTTAGATGAAAAAAGGCTAGAACAAGTGCATAAAGATTTAACTCAACGACAAGATGAGTTGGAAAAACGGCGCCAAGAAAATGAAGCGTTAAGTCAAGGGGGCTTTGCCCCAGGAAATGATCCGTTTGCAGAAGAAATAAGTGATAAAAAAGATGAAGCTTATTATCAAAAGCATTTAATTGGGAAAATCGCAATTCCAAAAATTGAAGTAGATATTCCCTTGTTTGATACTACTAATCATTTCCTATTAAATCGTGGTGCATCTGTATTACAAGGAACATCTTTTCCTACTGGTGGCAAAAATACGCACACGGTGATTTCAGCCCACAGTGGTTTGCCAGATCGCGTTTTATTTACCGATTTAGAAAAAGTAGAAAAAGGTGATCAATTTGTACTAACAGTGTATGGGAAAAAAATGGCTTATGAAGTTAATCAAATTGAAGTTGTACTACCTAATGAAACAAGCGCTTTAAAAATTGAAGCAGGAAAAGATTTGGCAACATTAATCACCTGTACGCCTTATATGATCAATTCGCATCGATTATTAGTTACCGGCCATCGTGTTCCTTATACTGAGAAATTGGCAAAAGCCGTAGCAAGTGGTAATAAAGCGCGGGAACAAAAAAATATCTTAATCATTACCAGTACGGTGCTTTTAATTTTAGTGCTCCTTTATTTACTTTATCGTGCGATTAAAGCTTTTATTTTAAAACGACGTCGTTTTGATTTGAGTTTTGTCAGACAAAATCAAGCTGGTACAGCCTTAAATGAGGTTGAATATATTTTATTTGATAAAAAAGGTAAAGCACCCGTTATTCGACAAGGTGATACGCTAAAAGCACAGTCAACAGCAGATGGTACGGTTACATTTAAAGATTTACCTGGTGCGATGTATACGTTAAAAGAAGTGGGGGATAATCCTCACGCATCATTATCAGTGGGAGTAAAAGGCTGGCGCCAAAAAGCGATGCAATTTTATCCTAAAAAATCGCAAAAAGATTGGGTAATTACTGGTTCACAGCCAATTATTCGCAAATAAAAAATAAAGTACACCTATTAAGACCTGCTAGCTGGGATAATTGTCTAATATCCAGTCTAGTGGGTCTTTTAAAGTTTAGCAGTGAAAAAACAAGGCAAGTTAAAAAGATTTTCCCATTAAGCCAAAGGGAAAACTTATGGTAAAATGACAGAGTACAGTCTTAATTTATTAGGAGGACAATGGGTGAAAGGTCAAATCAGAAAAGCTTTAAGTGGCTTTTATTATGTCGCTACTGCAGATGATACTCTTTATCAAACCCGCGGGCGGGGAAATTTTCGTAAACGGAAATTAACGCCGTTGGTGGGAGATTGGGTCGAATTTGAAAGTAGTAGTTTAACAGATGGATATATTTTAGATTTATTGCCTCGCAAAAATGAATTAGTGCGTCCGCCAGTAGCCAATGTTGATTTGGGCATTGTCGTGATCAGCATGGTAGAACCAGCATTTTCTTATAATTTGTTGGATCGTTTTTTAGTGAATTTAGAATATAAAGATATTGAACCTGTCATTTATTTAAGTAAGTTAGATTTAGTGACAGAAAAAGCACAAGTAGAAAAAGTTATCGCCACTTACCAAGCGATTGGTTATGAAGTAGTAGCGCTAGCAGATCCAGCAGCTAATATCGCGCTATTAAAAAAACTATTTCATGATAAACTAAGCGTATTTATGGGACAATCTGGTGCAGGGAAGTCTACTTTGTTAAATAAAATCCAACCGAATCTAAACTTAGCCACAGCTGCTATCTCTGATTATTTAGGGCGGGGGAAACATACCACCCGACATGTAGAATTATTAGAAATAGGCGGAGGTTTAGTAGCTGATACACCAGGGTTTAGTTCACTGGAATTTCAAGAGATTACCCCCCAAGAGTTACCACGTATGTTTCCAGAATTTGTACAAGCGGCACCTTTTTGTAAGTTTCGTGAATGCCAACATGTGAATGAACCAGGCTGTGAAGTGAAACGTCGAGTGGAAAAAGGCGAAATTGCTACCACACGTTACGATAACTATTTGCAATTTCTTTCAGAGATTGAAAAAAGACGACCGGTATATAAGAAAAATAAATAATTAATGCGAAGTTATATTGTCAGGAGGAGTTTTTATGAAAATTGCACCATCAATTTTAAGCGCGGACTTTGCCAATTTAGCCCGTGATATTCAGTTAGTTGAAAAAGCAGGCGCTGATTATATTCACGTGGATGTAATGGACGGTCATTTTGTGCCCAACATTACCATTGGACCGGCTGTTGTGGCGGCAATTCGTCCGGTAACAAAATTACCGTTAGATTGTCATTTGATGATTGAAAAGCCAGAAAATTATATTCCAGATTTTGCTAAAGCTGGTGCGGATATTATTAACGTTCACGTCGAAGCTACTCCGCATATTCATCGGGCGCTTCAGATGATTAAAAATGCCAACGTTAAAGCCGGTGTCACTATTAATCCTGGCACACCAGTTGCAGCGATTCAGCATGTTTTACAAATGGCAGATTTAGTTTTAGTAATGACTGTCAATCCTGGCTTTGGTGGTCAAGCATTTATCCCTGAAGCAGTTGAAAAAGTCAAAGAATTAAAAGCGCTAAAAGAAGAGTTTGGCTACCATTATGAGATTGAAGTAGATGGCGGTATCGTGCCCGAGACGGCAAAAATCTGTCAAGCTGCTGGTGCGGATGTTTTTGTAGCAGGCTCTTATATTTACAATGCGCCTGATCCAGAAGATCGCATTGCGACCTTGAAAGAAGCTTTAACCCAATGAAAGTTTTACTCGTAGCCGGAGGAAAAAAAAAGCTGTGGCCTCAAGCGATTATGTCAGAATCCTTTGATCTTTACGTCGGAATTGACCGCGGCGCTCTCTTTTTAGTGCAGCAAAAAAAACAACTCACGTTGGCAGTAGGAGATTTTGACTCTTTAACGTCTGAGGAAAAAAAAATCGTCTTTCAAAAAGCCGAAACGGTAGTGACAGCAGCGGCAGAAAAAGATGATACGGATACGCAACTGGCACTGCATTCTATCTTTACCCAATATCCTGAGGCGCAAATTACTTTGATTGGAGCGACTGGCGGTCGCTTGGACCACTTACTAGCAAATATCTGGCTAGGAGTAGAACCGCGTTTTGCTCCTTTTATGCAACAGATTACCCTTTGTGATTATCAAAATCATTTGAGTTATTTACCAGCAGGAAAACATATAATAAAGAAGATTTCTGGGATGAAGTATTTAGCTTATTGCTGTTTAACGCCAGTTTCCCAGTTGACCTTAACTAAAAGTAAATATACTTTACAACAAGTAGATGTCTTGCAACCAACTTCTTATGCTAGTAATGAGTTTGTTGGGGATATAGCGGAAATAGAGTTTACTAGCGGTGTCGTTGCAGTCATCCAAAGTCGCGATTAAATCGGTTTTTTTAACCGATTTTTTTGTTGGGAAAATGTGGGTAAGTTAGGACAGAGTAAGACGGATGTAGCAATTTCTTTTTCAAATTAGCGCTTTATGACAATCAGTTGAAATTTGCAAAAAATTACAGCCAAAACGATAAATTGTCTAAAAGCAAAAGATTTTACAAAAAATATCTTAAGAGTCACCCCCTGCCTTTTGTTTAAAAGATTTTAGTGGTAAAATCATTACTATCAGTCGCACGATAAAATCGTGCCGGCTTTTTTCTTGAGGGGTGTACTTGTGAAGAAATTTAATCCAAATAAAAATATTATCATTACCTTGATTTTAGTCATTGTCGTAGTCTCTGTCATAAGCATTACAGCGGCAAGACGCGCAAATAATCAAAAAACAAATTTAGCGCAATCTGTTGCCAATGACAGTGTTTCGATTGTTGATCGTGTCATTAGTGCACCGGTGAAATTTGTTGAAAATACGTTTAGCAATGTCCAAAATTTATTTGTGACTTATAGCGAAAATGAACGCTTAAAAAATAAAATTGATTCTTATGATGAATTGGCCCAAAAGACCAAAAATCAAGAACGGGAAATTAAAAAATTACAAGCAGAACTAAAGTTAAACGAAACATTAACAGACTTTGAAAAAGTATCGGCCAATGTGATTACCCGCTCGCCGGATGCATGGCAAGATATGTTAGTCATTGATAAGGGCTCCAAAGATGGATTGAAAATCAATATGGCGGTATTGTCACAAAAAGGTTTAGTTGGTCGCGTTATCGAAGTTAATTTAACTTCTGCTAAAGTTGAATTGCTAACTTCTGCCAACCAAAACTCCGATCATTTTCCAGTGCGCATCTCGGGTAAAGAAGGGGAAACTTTCGGCCTATTGCGCAATTACGATGAAAAAACGGGCACTTTAATCGTGAACCAATTGACAGGTGAGAAAAAATTAAAAGCAGGCGATGTTGTACAAACTTCAGGTTTAGGGGGGAATTCACCAGCAGATTTACCAGTAGGAACCGTGGTTGAATCAAAATCTGATGATTATGGCTTAGATAAACAAGTTTATGTGAAACCTTATGCTGATATGTATGATATGTCTGTTGTTACTGTGGTGAAAAGAGCGGCAGGTGATAGCGAGTAATGCTTACAAAAGATACAGTAAAGTACTACGCTGCGCCAACGTTTTTTATCCTAATGTTACTAGATGGTCAGGTTACGCGCTTATTGGAAAATTGGAGTCGTAATTATTATATCGCCAATGCCCATTTGCTTTTACTAGGAGTCTTATGTGGCTGTATGGTGTTATCCAAACGCTATATGGTGATTACGGCAATAGTTTTAGGTTTGTTATTTGATATGTATTATGTTGGGGTTTTAGGCATTTATACAGTCGCGTTACCATTGAGTGTTTGGCTGATGTACGCCTTGGCAGATACGTTATATCGCAACGTTTTTACCATGTTTTTTGGCATGATTATCTTTGTGACTTTTTTTGAACTGGTAACCTTGGGTATTCAAATGCTCTTTAAATTAGCTGATGTGAGTGATACATTTTTTATCAGTCGTTTTTTAGGGCCAACGTTATTAATTAATATGCTTTTATTCATTATCTTTATTTTTCCCTTCAAGAAATTATTTGTTATCAAATAGTTTCTTGAAGGCTTTTTTGTAACTGATAAATTGTTTTTTATAAGCAGTACAGTGAGCGGATTGAGGTCTTAGTTTATAGCAAGACGAATGAACTTTCGATGCTAGTTAAGTTAAGTCATAAGAAATGAAAAGATAATTAATTGAAATTTTGCTTAGTGCTTGAAAGCCCAGCTGATCTTTTACCTTTTTCTACGAACGAATTTGTCATACAAAAAAGTCCATTTGAAACAAACTTGTAACATTTCATTTATCTGAATGTCATATCGCTGTGTTACAATTTTCATGTCGTCGGGAAAGGTCTAAAAAAATTCCCGAATAGTTTAGAAAAAATTCAAAGTTAGCCAGTCGGAGGAATGAAGAGTGAAGAAGAGTTTGTTATCAGCATTATTAGTTTGCTCATTAACACTTACAGCAGTTGCAGCTCCCAGCGTAGCCGCGGCAGATACTATCGATCAAAAAATTGAAAATCAAGATAAAGTAATCAATGACTTGAAAGGTCAACAAGCTAGTGCTCAAGCGCAAATCGATGCACTTGAAAGCGAAGTTGCTGCCATTACAACAAAAGCTGAAAGCTTAGTAAAAGATCAAGTAAAATTAAATAAAGCAACTCAAAAATTGCAAAAAGAAATTGCAACATTAAAAGAACGGATTGCAAAACGCGAAGATGCAATCAAAAAACAAGCCCGTGACGTACAAGTGAACGGACAAAGTACAAACTTTATCGATGCTGTTGTGGAATCAGATTCATTAACAGATGCAATTGGCCGGGTTCAAGCCATGACAACAATTGTCAAAGCCAATAACGATTTAGTAAAACAACAAAAAGCGGATAAAAAAGCCGTTGAAGACAAAAAAGCTGAAAACGACAAAAAATTAGCGCAAATTCAAGCCAATCAAGTTGAACTTGAAAGCCAAAAAGCAGAAGTTCAAGGAAAACAAGCAGATTTAAATGCAATGAAAGCAGATCTTGCTTTACAACAAAATACTGCTGAAGGTCAAAAAGCTAGTTTAGAAAAAGAAAAACAAGAAGCAGAAGCAGAACAAGCACGTATTCGCCAACAAGAAAGACAAGCGGAAGCTGCACGTCAACAAGCACAAGAACAAGCAGCCCAAGATGCTGTCTCTGAAACTGCAACGGACTCAAGTTCATCAACTCAAGCGCCTGTAGCCAATGAATCTGGTCAAACTTCAAGTTCAACAGGTTCTTCAAGTAGCGCGACTGGTAACTCAGGTTCAGGTTCAAGCTCATCAAATAACACAAACAATAATGGTAATTCTGGTTCATCAAATGCCGGTAATAGTAACAATACAGGTTCATCTACTGGTAATAGCGGGAATAGTGGTAACGGTTCTTCTTCTTCTGAAACACCAAAACCAGAAATTCCAAAACCAAATATCCCAGCGCCTTCAGGTGGCGGTGTTGTAGGTTACGCACAGCAATTTATTGGTGTTCCTTATGTATGGGGTGGAAAATCACCATCTGGCTTTGACTGTTCAGGTTTTGTTTGGTACGTATACAAACATGCAGCAGGACGTGAAATCGGTGGTTGGACTGTACCACAGGAAAAAGCAGGGACTATTATTCCAGTGAGCCAAGCGCAAGCTGGTGACTTATACTTCTGGGGTTCACCAGGTAGTTCATATCACGTAGCGCTTGCTATGGGTGGCGGCAGTTATATTCACGCACCACAACCTGGTCAATCAGTTTCAATCAGCTCTGTTTCTAACTACGCACCACAATTTGCAGTACGGATGTAATCCATAAGATTTTGACACGATCTTCATTTTGAAGGTCGTGTTTTTTTATCGGTTTTTAGCTTGAGAAACAATTTAACAAGATTTCGTCTTATTGCTTGAGAGCTGGGCGAGTTCATTTTGCTTTTCTGTGATCTAGCACAGGCAGCAACTCTTCGGGAAAAATTCAAAAATTAGTTTCTGGTAAAGAGCACCAGAAATCAAATTTCTGAGATTTTTCCAAAGATTTACCCACGGCCTTTAGCTTTTCTGTGATCTAGCACACAAACGAACTCTCTACGGTAATAAGCTGAAATTTGAAGAAATTTGGAAAGCAATTTATTAAAATTCCATCTTATTACTTGAGAGTTACTCACGTTTGTTTTGCTTTTCTAGTAGTAAAGTGGTATAAAGCGTGCTAAAGTAAAAAGGGAAAATTTGACACGAACTTTTACAGTAGGTTTGATCTATTGCAAGACAATTATTTATTCGCTTATGAAATAGCTTTAAGCGTTATAGTGGTTGCTTGAAGGAGTAAACCCGCGTATTTTGCTGTATTATCATTTACGGAAAAGTTCAAAAGATTAAGATACGGAGAGATGGATTATGACATTTGAAGAAATTTTACCGCATTTAAAAAAAGGTGAAAAAATTATTCGCAAAGGCTGGAGTGGTTTTGAGCTATACGTGACTTTGGTGGAAGAGCAGACTTATGATGGAGCACCTGTGACACCTTATTTTTTGATTAAAACAGCAGACGAAGGTTTTTCAAGTTTTGCACCGACTGTATGTGATATTTTGGCTAATGATTGGGCAATTGTAAAATGACAGACTACAGTCAAAGTGAATTTGTAGATCAAGTGGTTTTTGTGACAGGAGCAGCTTCTGGTATTGGTCGCGCGCAGGCACAAGCATTTTTGCAGACTGGCGCTCAGGTGTTTGGTATAGATATCCAGTCTGATTTTTCTAGTCAATTCACGAAGTTTGGCAGTCATTTTATTGGTTTTGTAGGAGATGTCGCCCAAAAAGCTGACTGTTTAAAAGCCGTAGAAAAATGTTTAGATAATTTTGGTAAAATTGATATTTTATTAAATACTGCGGGTAAATTGGATGCTTATAAACCTTTACTTGAAACGGATGATGCATTATGGCAAGAAATTTTTGCAACTAACTTAAACAGTATTTACTATATTACCAAAGCTGTTTTGCCAACTTTAATTGAGACTAAAGGGACTGTTATTAATATGTGTTCAATTGCAAGTTTAATTGCAGGTGGAGGCGGAATTAGTTATACCAGCAGTAAACATGCGATTGCAGGTTTTACAAAACAACTTGCCTTAGATTATGCTGAAAATGTGCACGTTGTCGGGATTGCGCCAGGGGCGATTCAAACACCGATGAATGCTGCAGACTTTGCCGGTGATGGTAAAATGGCAACTTGGGTAGCCAACGAAACGCCCGTAAAACGCTGGGCCCAACCCGAAGAAGTTGCTGATTTGACCTTATTTTTAGCTAGTGCTAAAGCGCGTTATTTACAAGGGAATATCGTACCAATTGATGGCGGTTGGTTATTGAAATAAAAATTTATTGGCAGTTAACTCCTGCTAAAATTAGTATTGCATTACGGGGAGTATTTGCTATAGTTAGAGTCAGGGAAGATTTCCCACTGCACCACTTCAATCCTTTGGGTGCAGCTTATTACCAAGGTCTTATACCTTGTAAAGGAGAGAAAAAATGGATAATCAAATTAAAAAAATACGTTCAGTTCACTGGACAACAGATGAAATTGCTAAAATGGCGATGGTCGCAGCATTGTATGTGGTCATTACGGTTTTTTTAGCTCCCTTTAGTTTTGGACAAGTGCAGTTACGCGTAGCTGAAATGTTCAACTTTTTGGCTTTATACAATAAACGCTATGTATGGTCGGTGACCATTGGATGCGCCATTGCCAATATTGCCTCGCCAAACGGGATCATCGATGTTGTTGTCGGGAGTGTCTGCACGTTTTTCGTGTTGCTTATTTGTCGCAAAGTATCTGCGCGTTTTACTGACATGAGGGTGAAAATAGCCATCACGACGCTTTTATTTGCTTTTTCCATGTTTACAGTTGCAGGTCAACTGACGATTTTATATCAAATGCCATTTTGGCTTAATTGGGGATATATTGCTGTCGGTGAATTCTTATCGATGGCAATTGGCGGTATTATCCTGTATCAAGTAGGTCAAAAAATCGATTTAACGAAATAATTACTATTTTAGCAGACTTGATTGAAGGTCTGCTTTTTTGATGGAAAAAAACACACGCCCAAAAAGGCGTGTGTAAAAGAAAAGTAATCATCATTATTCTACATATTCTTTAGTTAAGTCCATAAAGTCAGCAATATCATGTAAGACCATATCAATTCCTGCTTGCCAAAAGTCTGGTTTGGTTAAATCGACGTTTAAATGTTTTTGCGCCAATTCTTCGGTGGTCATGGCTGCTGTATCTCGCAATAATGCAATGTATTGATCTTCAAAATTACCATCGCTTTTCATTGCTTGAGCGTAAATTCCCATGCTGAATAAATAACCAAAAGTATAAGGAAAATTATAAAATGGCACATCATCAATAAAGAAGTGCAATTTTGCAGCCCAAAAATGAGGGTGATATGTTGCTAGACCGTCGGCGTAGGCTTCTTTTTGGGCAGCAGTCATCATTTCGGTAATTTTTTCTGGTGCGACTAGCCCTTGTTGACGAGCAGTGTAAAAATCATTTTCAAAAATAAAACGAGCGTGAATGTTCATAAACATTGCAATCGCGTTTTGCATTTTAGCATCTAATAAATTGATTTTTTCTGCTTTTGAAGTGGCACCTTTTAATGTAGCATCAGCCACGATTAATTCTGCAAAAGTGCTGGCAGTTTCAGCAACATTCATCGCGTAATCTTGGTTTAGACGAGGAATGTCCCATAAAACACTGCTATGAAAAGCATGACCTAGTTCGTGGGCTAAAGTAGCAACTTCGTTAATGGAGTTACTGTATGTCATGAAAATACGTGATTCTTGTGTTTCAGGTAATTCAGTACAGTAACCACCAGGACGTTTACCAGGGCGATCTTCTGCTTCAATCCAACTTTTTTCAAATGCCATTTGGGCAAAATCTGCCATTTTAGGACTAAATTTGCGGAAATTTTCCAAGATGAAAGCCGCAGCTTCGTCATAGGTGAAAGTACGTTCTTTCATACCATCTAAAATAATTGGTGCATCTTGATCTTGCCATTCCATTTTTTCTTTGCCGAATAATTGCGCTTTACGTGTTAAAAAGTCGACGATTGGTTGTTTATTTTTTTGAATCGTAGACCACATTGCATCTAAAGTCGCTTTTGACATGCGGTTATATTCCAAAGGTTGTTTTAAATAATCAGTTACGCCGTGTAATTTATAGGTAGATAAACGGAAACCATCTAAGTGATTTAAAGTATCGCCAAATAATTCGGCTTTTTCACCCCAGACCTTTTCCCAAGTGGCAAATAATGTTGCCCGCACCTCAGGATTAGGATCTCCCATCATTTTATTGAATGCTTGTCCGGCAGATAATTGTTGCAATTTCCCATTTTCATCAGAAAATGGAATTTCAATAGTAGCAACTAAGGTGTCATAGTGTTGACTCCACGCATTTAAGCCGTCTAAAGATAAGGTGTTAATAATGTTTTCTGCTTCTTCTGATAATAATTCGTTACCGTCGCGACGAATTTCGCTTAAACGAAAAGCGACCGTTTTTAAAGTGTCTTTTTCTAAAAGTGATGCCCAGTTTTCATCATCAATTTCGGTGAATTTTTTAGCTAAAATGGTTTCACTTAATTGAAAAATTGGAGACAAAGTTGTTAATTTGCTGTAACGGATTTTGGCATCCACATCGGTAACATCAGCAGACATCAAAGCGTTTAAAAACGAACTACATTGTGAAAAACCGTTGGCGATTTTTTCTCGTAAATTTAAGAGATTCGTTAGGTTTTCTGCCACTGCATCATCTTTCACAGCAAAGTTTTTAACTTTGGTTTGGTACTCGTTTAATTGTTCTGCCAAAAGATCCATCCGCGCAGTAAGTTCTTTTGATTGGCTACCGCCAGGGAAAATACTGTCTAAATCCCAGGTTAATGCGTACATTGACAACACTTCTTTCTATTCATTTTATCTTTTTTAGTATAGCACACTAAAAGTATTCAGAACCTTCTGAGAGCTTTGAATTTTACAATTTTAACGTCCTTATGCTTCTAAAATTGGAAATAAAGAGAGTAAAGCAGAATGCGCTTATGCTTTAGAATCTATGGTAAAATAAAAAATTGAACTGGAGGTAAGTCAAATGAAGCGCAATTTTAAAAATCCGTATTTATATCTTTTGATTGGTTTAGCGACCATGGCTGTTTTATTTATCAGCTCTTCTCAGACCTATCAGCAACAATCGCAAGTGGGGCTGTTAGAAAAATTATTGAAAAATGAACCATTGAAAAAAAGTTTACACAATATTGCTTTTAACTATGCCGGTAGTGAGGTCAGTATTGCCGCTAAAGGCTACTTTTCTTTTGTGGAATTTTTTATTCGTAAAGGAGCGCACTTTATTACGTATTTTATTTTGGGCGGCAGTTTTACGCTAGCGCTATATTATAAACAGAAAAATTTTTGGTGGGGGAGTTTTTTTGGCGTTTTAAGCGCGACAGGGTATGCGGCTTTAGATGAATTTCATCAAATGTTGACAGGAGATAGAACGCCACTTTTTCAAGATGTCATCTTAGATATGACTGGAGCTTTTACAGCAGCACTTATTATTTTAGGTTACCTATTATTGACGAAAAAACGTTTAAGTTAAATCAGACAAAAGGTGTGGCAAAAAGTCTTGTCATACCTTTTTTTACGAATAAAAGGTATGACAGAAACGGCTTCTTTCTTGAAGCTAATCGCTTCTGTCGCAACTTCTTCTTTTTTACAAACAGTGTTAAAGAAACAACTGATTTTGAAATAAGCTGAAGTTTCGTAAAATTTTGAGCCATAATTTTGCTTTGGAAAGTTTGTTTATTGCTTACAGTGGGTTTGAATTTGAAAATTAAAAGGAAAAGACTACAATAAAGAGGTGAGCCTAGTAAGTTAGGTCAAGATGGATAAGGAGGAATAAGAATGTCTGGACATAGTAAATGGAATAATATTCAAGGTAGAAAAAATGCCCAAGATGCAAAACGGGGCAAGATTTTCCAAAAATTATCACGAGAAATTTATATGGCAGCAAAAGCCGGTGGTGGTGAAGTAGCGCTGAATCCTGCTTTGCGCTTAGCAGTAGATAAGGCTAAAGCTGCTAATATGCCTAATGATAACGTCGAACGGGCGATAAAAAAAGCGACCAGTTCTGCTGATGAAGCCAATTATGACGAAGTAACTTATGAAGGATATGGTCCTGGTGGTGTAGCTATATTAGTACATGCTTTAACGGATAACAGAAATCGTACAGCGACCAATGTTCGGGTTGCCTTTACCCGCAATGGTGGCAATTTAGGTGAAACGGGTTCAGTAAATTATTTATTTGATCGCAAAGGCTACATTGCCATTGAACGTGAAGGTTTAGCAGTTAGTGAAGAGACGATGTTTGAAGATGTATTAGAAGCAGGGGCAGAAGATTTGATTTCCTCACCAGAAGTATTTGAAATTTATACTGCACCAGAAGATTTTACAACTGTGCGCGATCAATTAGAAAAAGACGGTTTCACTCTAGCGCAAGCTGAATTGACCATGGTACCTCAGACGACGATTGTTTTAAACGATGAACAAAAAGCCAAATTAGAACAATTAGTTGAGAAATTAGAAGACGATGACGATGTTTCAGAAGTCTTTACCAGTTTGGAAAATTAAAGATGCAGTTGCCAAAATTTAAACTTCTAGACGATCGCATTGCGATTCATGAAAGTTTACCGGTCGGGGTAATGTTGGCGATGGCAGGCGGTTTTTTAGATGCCTATACGTATTTATTTCACGGAGAAGTTTTTGCAAGTATGCAATCAGGAAATGTAATTTTGCTAGGCCTAAATTTAGCACAAGGTAATTTTAGCCGTATTTTACGTTATGTCCTTCCCATTGCCATGTTTTTACTGGGGATCTTTTTTACTAATATCTTGAAATTTCGTTTTGCCCATAAGCGCCTCGTTTGGCAAAATGTTGCGGTGGCAATTGAAGCTGTGGGGATATTTTGTGTCGGTGTTTTTTCAGACTCTGCTCATAATTTATTTATTAACGCTGCGTTGTCATTTTTTGCGGCGATTCAATTTGCGACTTATCGTCGTTTGGCAGGTTTACCTTACGCCACAACCATGACAACAGGAAATTTGCGTTCGATAGCGGATTACCTTTACCAATATCTTTTCAAAAAAGATCCGACGGCCAGTTTTAAAATCAAATATACTGCTACGATTATTTTTTCTTTTTGTCTGGGAGCAATTTTAAGCACCCTTTCTGCTACTTTTTTTGCAGGCAAAGCTATCTGGCTCGTTGCACTATTATTATTTGGTGTATTGGGTCTGACGATTTATCATCAGGAATAAACTAAGCCCACTTTAGAAACCGTTTCTAAAGTGGGCTTAGTTTGTCGCTTATAATGTAAAGTTGTCATTTTGTTTTTCTTAATTAAAAAACCTCTTCTTAAAATAGAAGAGGTTTTTTTATAACTAGAAGACAAGGACAGGTGTCCCAGTTTCCACCATATTGTAAAGTTTTGCCATAACATCAGGTGGTGTGTTGATACAACCGTGGGAACCACGGGTTTTCCAAAGGTCGCCACCATAGGCAGGTTGCCAATCAGAATCGTGAATCCCAACACCGGTCCAATCAATTGGCATCCAGTAATCAACTGGGCTCGCATATTTGGTGCCATCATCATTTTTACCCCGTAATGTTTCATCGCGGGCTTTATCCCAAACATAAAAAACACCAGCTGGGGTAGGTGATTTTGGTTTACCAGAAACAATATCTGTTTCTAGTGCTACTGCACCGTCTTTGTAATACCACATATGTTGATTTTCTAAATCGACTTCGATATACGTATTGCCCACAAGTGGTTTATCAGCTGTTGCACTACCTTGAACAATTGGTGAACGGGTGAAGTCTTCGCCTTTCATTAGTTGTTCAGTTAAAGCAGCGACTTCTTGATCGGTTTGAATAGTCCAACTTAAAGTACCATCTGGCACAGTGACATCACCACGTCGCGTACTTTTGAAAGTTGTAGGATTACTACTTGTATTGTATTGCTTACCAAGATCAGTGACATAATTGGTAACTTTTTCTTTATTTAAAGTAACTTTTCCGTCTTTATATTCTAACCAGTCCATAATTGTTTCAGTCGGAATTTGAAAATCTGTGCCGTTAATGGAGTAGTTTGCTTGAACTTGGGCCACTTTATTTAGTGCGTTAAGTTCATCTTGTAAATTCGTATCATTAGCGGTAACTTTTGGTTTTTCGGTGTAATCGGTCAACTCAAGATTGTCTTTATTGCTGCTGACTGATTTTTTGATATCTGCTACCACCGCTGCAACATTAATGGAATTACCTTCTACTTCCGGAGTAATGGTAAAGCCGTCTGCGCCTTTTGTTAAAGTGGCATCTTTGGTTTTTGTCCGATTTTTATTTAAATCATTTAATTGGGTCTCTATTGTTTTTATGGCGCTATCTAGTTGTGTCTGGTCGACTGCGATTCCATCTAATTTGTCATCACTATCGGCAAAAACGTAAGCTACGCCCCATTTCCAACGGTTTTGGGCCTCTTTGATTTTTTCTAAATCTTTGGTGTAATCTGTTTTTAAGCCGAGATCCACTTTTTTGATGGATTGCCAATTTTGGCCATTGTCTTGAATGTCAAAAGTCTGTTCATCGGCAGCGCCTTTTAGTTTTTCATTGGCCTGTTTGACAGTCAGATTGGCAATATCTGTTTCATTAATTTTAGTATTGGGTAAGAAGTGATCGCTATAATGGAAGCTACGCACGGCATAAGCACCGCCGGCAATAACGAGCAAGGCTAAAAAAATAGCAAGAATCACTTTAGTATGTTTTTTGTGGCGAGAAGCTCTAGTCATCAGATATCTCCTTAAAGCGTTTATTTTATAATAAATGTATAATTTATATCGAGAATATCATAGCATAGATTGTGAAAAAAGCGAAGATTATGCTTAAAAGACAATAAAAAATTTAGAAATATATTTTTTATTAAGTCTACCTTTAATGAAATAAATAAAGATCTTTAAATGAAAAGTGAGGAAGTGTTGAAATTAAGCTAAAAAAAGCCTGACGATATTTTTGTCGTCAGGCAAAAGATAAAATATATTTTTATTAGAAATTATTTAGCTGCATCTTCTTCTTCTAATTTTTTGAAAGCTTCATCGACAATATTTTTCAATTGAGCAGCAGAAGCGTTCATACGATCTTGTTCAGAATCAGTTAATGGAATTTCAATTACTTGTTGAATCCCTTGGGCGTTAATAACAGCTGGAGCACCGATATAAATGTCGTTTAAGCCATATTGTCCTTCTAAGTAAACAGATAATGGGAAGACGGCATTTTCGTCATCTAAGATTGCGCGAGTGATACGAGCTAAGGCTGTTGCGATACCATAGAAGGTTGCACCTTTTTTATCGATAATAGTATAAGCAGCATCACGAACACTAAAGAATAAGTTAACCATTGCTTCCTCATCGACATCTGGATTATTTTTGATCCATTCGTAAATTTGTAAGCCGGCAACGTTGGCATGAGACCAAACTGGAAATTCAGAGTCACCATGTTCACCTAAGATGTAAGCGTGAACGTTACGTGCGTCAACATGAACCAATTCCGCAATTTTTTGACGGAAACGAGCAGAGTCTAGTGAAGTACCAGAACCGATTACGCGTTCTTTTGGAAAACCTGAGAATTTCCATGTTGAGTAAGTTAAGATATCAACCGGGTTAGCGGCAACTAAGAAGATACCGTTAAAGCCTGAAGCGACGATTTGAGTAACAACATCGCGGTTAATTTTTAAGTTTTTATGAACTAAATCTAAGCGAGTTTCACCTGGTTTTTGAGGTGCACCAGCAGTAATTACAACTAAATCGGCATCGTGTGCGTCTGCGTAAGTAGCTGAATAAATTTTCTTAGGAGAAGTCCAAGCTAGGGCATCAGTTAAATCCAATGCATCGCCTTCAGTTTTTTTGACGTTAATATCGACAATCCCAACTTCTTGGGCGATATTTTGAGTTACAAGTGCAAAAGCATAACTAGAACCAACAGCACCGTCACCTACTAAGATAACTTTTTGGTGGTCTTTCAATAAAGCACTTTTTTCTGTCATGTTTGTTTCATCCCTTCTCAGATTATTTCCTTCACAAGCAATCCTATCATTTCATCTTGCGTTTGTCATCCATTTTAGCTCGATATAATACAGTTTTTTTGCCTGTTTCTTTTTGTGAGCACTTACATTAAATAAAAAGTTTGTTTTAATTTGAGCAAAGGGTTTTAAACGAAATATCTCTAAAAAAAGCTAAAGAGCGCTTGCATCTTTTAGTGAATTTTTAGGTTTGTGTTATAATACTAAAACAGTACAGTAATAAAAACTTTTTAATTAATGTAGTATTAACGAAATGATTTGCAGTTTGATTATTGCAATTTAAACGCTAAGTGAGACTAGGGGATAAGTTATCGCCTGGCCTTTTGGCGTGTTTTACTCGTAAAAGTAAAGTGAGGAATAAAAATGAAGATGATTGTAGGCCTGGGAAATCCCGGGGGGAAATATGCAAAAACAAAACACAACGTCGGTTTTATGACTGTGGATCGTTTGGCGGAAAAATACAATGTAACGTTTAAGCGGAATAGTTTTGAAGCAGAACAAGGGGAGTTTTTTGTTGGGGGCGAAAAAATTATTTTGTTAAAACCCCAAACTTTTATGAATGACTCTGGTCGAGCAGTAGGACCACTAATGACTTATTTGGGGGTCTTACCAGCAGAATTAGTTGTAGTTTATGATGATTTGGATTTAGCGGTGGGAAAAATTCGCTTGCGCCAAAAAGGAGGAGCCGGAGGTCATAATGGTATTAAGAGCATTATTTCACATTTAAAAGGAAGCCAAATTTTTGATAGAATTAAAATTGGCATTGGTAGACCGTCACAAAATATGACAGTTGTTAATCATGTACTAAGTCCTTTTTCACAAACTGACTTACCTTTAATTGAAACAAGTATTGACCAAGCTGTCGCTGCATTAGAAGACTATTTAAAAACCGATGATTTTATTAACACGATGAATAAATTTAATTCAGCTAAATAAGTTTAAAAAGATTTGCTCCCTCGCGATAAGATGTTCCAAGTAACCTAAAGCCAAATAGAGTAGTGCAGAAGTAATAAGGATAGGGTCTTGTGGCTGTGATAAGCGATCTTTTAATGTGGAGTAAAAAAACGAGTTTTAAACTGATCTAGCTGAGGATGACAATAACTTCAATCAAAAAAATGAAAGTTAATTTGTCTGGTCCTGCTTATAAGATGATTAGTTAAAACTGCTTAAGGAGGCAAAAAAATGGATTTGCTGGGTTTGTTTGATAAAGTAGCCCAAATCGATCAATGGCAAGAACAGTTAGAAAAAAATAGCAAACGCCAGTTGTTAACAGGTCTTTCTGGATCGGCTAAAACTTTAGCGCTTGTTAGTACTTTTAAAAAATTGCAAAAGTCGATTTTAGTTGTAACACCGAATTTATATTATACCAATCAGTTAGTCGAAGATTTACGTAATTTGACAGAAGCGGTCTTTGCTTTTCCAGTTGATGAAGTATTGTCAGCAGAAATGGCCTTTGCCTCGCCAGAAGCCAAAGCAGAACGCGTCCAAACGCTAAATGCGATTTCACAAAATGAACTGGGAATTTATGTTATGCCAGTTGCGGCATTACGTAAATATTTACCTACGCCTAAGACTTGGAAAGACTACCAACTACATTGGCAAATCGGCGACGAACTGGATTTGGCCCAACTGCCAGCGCAGTTAGTTTTAATGGGCTATCAAAGAGAAAGTATGATTGCAAAACCTGGTGAGTTTAGTATTCGTGGCAGTATTGTTGATATTTATCCTTTAAATGCAGAATATCCGGTGCGGATGGAACTATTTGATGTTGAAATTGATTCCATGCGCTATTTTGACGTGGAGACCCAACGTTCATTAGGAAATGTCAAAAAAGTTGCTATTAGTCCGACCAGTGAGTTGGTTTTTACCCCAGAAGAATTAGCAAATGGTGCCAAAAATTTGCAAACGGTCTTAGAAAAACGCTTGGCAGTTACCAAGGAAAAAACAGACCAAGAATTTTTAAGCGAGTATTTTGGTCAATTACAAAATGAATGGCTAAAAGGCGAACCGGGGGAAAATGTCAATTTCTATCTCGATTTAATTTATGACACACCAACAACGATTGTGGATTACTTTAATAAAGATACGCTATTAATGGTGGATGATTATCCGCGTATTATGGAAACTAATCGCGAGATCGAACGAGAAGAAGGCGAGTGGCAAGTTCAAAAAATCAGCGAGTTGCGGGTTTTTAGTGAACAAAAATTCGGCATTGATGTGCATCAA
Organism: Enterococcus sp. DIV0755b; assembly: GCF_051713765.1. Classification (NCBI taxonomy): domain Bacteria; kingdom Bacillati; phylum Bacillota; class Bacilli; order Lactobacillales; family Enterococcaceae; genus Enterococcus; species Enterococcus sp. DIV0755b. The sequence continues at coordinate 831,188 of NZ_JBIOQN010000001.1, forward strand.
TTTTTCCAAAAAGAACTGTTTACCACCAGCTTTTTTGCCTTATTTCAAAAGGGGATGGGCAATTTGCGTTTTGGCGCAATTTGGAATTTTCAATATCGCCCGATGCAACAATTTTTCAGTCAGATGGGCTTGTTAAAGGCCGAATTGGATCGGTGGGAAAAACAACAACAGACCGTCCTTTTTTTAGTGGCAGATGATGAACGGGCCAAAAAATTAGATCATAATTTTCGTGACCATGAGATTTATGCGCCAGTCACTAAAGCTGATAAATTGATTACCGGTCGCAGCCAAATTGTCGTTGGCAGCTTACAAAGCGGATTTGAAATGCCGCAAGATCACTTAGTCGTGGTAACAGAAAAAGAAATTTTTCAAAAAGTAAAACGTAAAAGGGCTCGGCGCCAAACTATTACTAACGCGGAACGTCTAAAAAGTTACAACGAATTAAAACCAGGGGACTATGTCGTTCACGCTAATCACGGGATTGGTAAATACATTGGCATGGAAACGCTAGAAGTGGATGGCGTTCACCAAGATTACATCACGATTTTATACCAAAATGATGACAAATTATTTATCCCAGTCACGCAATTAAATCTAATTCAAAAATATGTGGCTTCTGAATCAAAAACGCCAAAAATTAATAAATTAGGTGGCAGTGAATGGAGTAAAACTAAACGGAAAGTTTCCGGTAAAATTGAAGATATCGCGGATGATTTAATTGCACTATATGCCAAACGAGAGTCAGAAAAGGGATTTGCTTTTGGGCCAGATGACGCATATCAAAAACAATTTGAAGATGCTTTTCCTTATACTGAAACAGATGATCAGCTAAGAAGTGCGGCTGAAATCAAACGGGATATGGAAAAACCAAAGCCGATGGATCGCCTGTTAGTCGGAGATGTTGGTTTTGGCAAAACAGAAGTGGCGTTACGCGCCGCGTTTAAGTCAATTAAAGAAAGTAAGCAAGTTGCGTTTTTAGTGCCAACTACGATTTTGGCGCAACAGCATTATGAAACGATGTTAGATAGATTTGAAGGATTTCCGGTTAATATTGGCTTACTTAGCCGTTTTCGAACTAAAAAACAACAAGCGGAAACATTAGAACAAATACGCACCGGACAAGTGGATATTGTGGTGGGAACGCATCGTTTATTATCACAAGACGTGAAATTTTCTGATTTGGGTTTATTAGTGATTGATGAAGAGCAACGTTTTGGCGTAAAACATAAAGAGCGCTTAAAACAATTGCGCTCACAAGTAGACGTTTTAACCTTGACGGCAACCCCAATTCCTAGAACGTTACACATGTCCATGTTGGGAGTACGAGATTTATCTGTCATTGAAACCCCACCGGAAAATCGTTATCCAATTCAAACTTATGTGATGGAAAAAAATCCCGGTGCTATTCGAGAAGCAATTCAGCGGGAATTAGCCCGGGATGGGCAAGTTTTTTATTTGTATAATCGGGTGGAGACGATTGAGAAAAAGGTGGATGAATTACAAGTCCTCGTTCCAGAAGCACGAATTGGTTATGCCCATGGGCAAATGACTGAAATTCAATTGGAAAACACTTTGTTAGACTTTATTGAAGGACAATACGATATTTTAGTCACCACCACCATTATTGAAACAGGTGTAGATATTCCTAATGTAAATACGCTGTTTGTCGAAAATGCGGATTACATGGGGTTATCGACTTTATATCAATTGCGGGGACGTGTGGGTCGGAGTAATCGCGTAGCGTATGCTTATTTTATGTATGAACCGCAAAAGATTTTAAATGAAGTCAGTGAAAAACGACTACAAGCGATTAAAGATTTTACCGAACTTGGCTCAGGTTTTAAGATTGCTATGCGAGATTTATCGATTCGCGGGGCAGGAAATCTACTAGGGGCGCAACAACATGGCTTTATTGATGCGGTTGGTTTTGACATGTATTCGCAAATGTTAGAAGAAGCAGTAGCGCGCAAACAAGGCAAAAATATTCAAAGTGAGAAGACATCAGTGGAGATTGATTTAGGGATTGATGCCTACTTGCCAGGAACTTACATCACCGATGAACGGCAAAAAATTGAAGTGTATAAACGTATTCGTGAATTAGAAAATGAAGAACAACTGGATGAATTACAAGATGATTTACTGGATCGTTTTGGTGAATATCCCGATGAAGTTGCCCACTTATTGACCATTGGGCAAATTAAAATGGATGGCGATCGTGCTTTATTGGACAGTATTCGTAAAATCGGCCAACAAATAAAAGTTACATTGAGTAAAGTTGGAACCAAAACTTATACTGTAGAACAATTATTTGAAGCATTGTCTGCCACTAAAATGAAAGCTGCTATGGCGGTTAATCAAGAAAAAATGACTATTACCTTAACGATTGGTCCTAAAATGACTCAGGCAATCTGGCTCCACGAAATTCAAGAATTCATCAAAGCGTTACGAGAAGAAAAATATAAACAAGCGATTGTCGAAAAATAAATTAGTAAAGTTTAAAATTGCTTTATTTTCGCTAAAGAAATTGAATTTTTATGTTTTTTTAAGAAAAAGTCAGGCACACTATAAAAAAACGTCAAGCTAAAGAGGTGAAAAGATGAAGACAGAAAGTACAAAGGATAATAAAAATCAAATGCAAAAAATGATGCAAGGGGCTTTTGTACTAACTGTCGCTTCTTTTATCGCCAAAGTTTTAAGTGCGATTTATCGCGTACCGTTACAAAATTTAGTGGGCGATCAAGGCTTTTATGTATACCAACAAGTCTATCCAATTTACGGCTTAGCCATGACGTTAGCGTTATCAGGTTTACCTCAGTTTATCTCCAAATATATCGCGGAAATTAACAGCATAAAGCTACAGAAAACAGCGATTCAAAAATTAATTCCGGTTGTCTTTTATTGTGGTGTGATTTTATGGGGTGTGACCTTTTTTGGCGCAGAGATTATTGCCGCTCTTATGGGTAATAATCTTTTGGCACCTTTAATTCGGGTAGTCTCCTTTACTTTTTTACTAATGCCTTTTTTAGCCTTTTATCGGGGTAATTTCCAAGGTCAACTTCAAATGGTACCAAGTGCCGTTTCACAAGTGGCAGAACAGTTTGTGCGTGTCGGTGTAATCATTGCTGCAGCCTTGTTGTTTCAAGCCGGGTTTTTAGATGTGTATGAAACGGGAACTGTCGCAATGAGTGGCGCTGTCGCAGGCGGATTGGGTGCCGTGATACTGTTAGTTTATTACCAAAAGAAAATCAGTGGAGTCAGTTTGAACCTATTAAAAGATTTTCACTTTGGTAAAGTGGACAAAAAATTACTGCGCCGTTTTGTTATTGAAGGCGGCTTGTTGTCGATTTATACGGGCTTTTTAATTTTATTTCAATTAATTGACTCTTTTGTGATTGCAAATGAGTTACAAACGTTTGGGCTTAACACACAAGCAGCTCAAGTTTCTAAGGGTGTTTATGATAGAGGGCAACCCATGGTACAATTAGGCTTAGTGGTGGCGGCTGCCTTAAGTTCAACGTTCTTACCAGCATTAACCAAATATTTAGTAGCACGTAACGAGCGCCTCTTTCAAAATTCAGCTAAAATCTATTTGCGTCTAACGACAAGTATTTCTCTGGCTGCCTCATTTGGGTTAGCGCTGGTGATGCCTTCTTTAAACTATGCATTATTTAAAGATCAAGCGGGAAATGACGTCTTACAAGTTTTTGTTTTTTCGGTCTTTTTAATGGCCGTAATTCAAGCCTATCAAGCTGTCGCTCAAAGTCAAAATCATTTCCGTCCGGCTTTAAAAGCTGCTGTTTTAGGTTTAGTCGTCAAATTGGGCACGACCATTATTTTAACAGCTTCAATGGGCACTTTAGGCGCAAGTTTAGGTACTCTTTTGGGCTTGGTGGCGACGTTGTGGCGTTTAATTAAAGCAGAAAATCAAAAGATTAATCTATTTTGGAAAGAACGGGCATTTATTAAAATTATTTGTAAGTGTCTATTGGTTATGAGTGGGGCAGTGATGCTCTTTTACTTGGGTGTAGCTTTCTTAGGTGGCTTTAATACGCGTTTTGGCGCGCTTTTTGTCACGTTACTGGCAGTTGTGGTGGGCGGTTTTGCTTTTCTAAAAGCTGCGATAAAATTTGATCTTTTCACCTTAAGAGAGTGGCTTTTACTGCCTTTTGGTAAAAAATTATTACAATTAAAAAAATAAACGAAAAAATTTTGTGGAAAGAAGATGAGGAAAAGTTATGCGTTTAGACAAATTTTTAAAAATTTCACGGATCATTAAACGGCGTTCTGTCGCTAAAGAAGTTGCAGATAAGGGCCGTATTCAAGTAAATGGCAAGTTAGCAAAATCTTCTAGTACGGTAAAAGTTGGCGATGTTTTAAAAATTGGTTTTGGTAATAAAACTTTAGAAATTAAAGTTTTGGAATTACACGAATCAACTAAAAAAGAAGATGCTGCACAAATGTATGAAATTATAAGCGAAACAAGAATTGAAAATGTCTAGAAATTCATTAGACAAGCCTAGTTTAAGTTGCTATAATTAATTTTGGATTATCCATTTTGCTAAGGTATGAGAAGGGACGTGACAGACGTGATAAATGGCCGCGATAAAAATGTTGAACAGCTTGATAACGAGTATGTCAAAAAACAAATCGCTAAATATCAAGAACAACATCGTCAAGTGGTTTTTAAACGTCGTCGGTTAACGTTGCTTTTAACAATTACTTGCTTAATTTTTATTTTTGTAGGCTTTCAACTTTTTTCAGATCATCAACGACTGGTGAAGTTAGAAGAAATTAAACAAGAGGCTGTAGCTGATAATAAAGTCGTCTCAGATAATGTTTCACAACTAAAAAAAGAGGTGGCATTATTAAAAGATGAAGACTACGTAGCAAAACTTGCCCGTAGCCGTTTTTACTACTCAAAAGATGGTGAGAAAGTTTATCCAATTGCCGGCCAAAATCAAAATACAAACGAGCAAGACGACGCCAAAGTGGAAAAAGCCATCGATCGTACTAATGGGTCATCTACTGCTGAAGAGTAGTAAATATAAATTTCAGGTTTAAACTAGGAGGAACAATTCTTTTATGTCAATCGAAGTAGGAGCTAAGCTGCAAGGAAAAGTGTCGGGGATTACCAATTTTGGTGCTTTTATTGATTTGGGCAACCGTAAAACTGGTTTGGTGCATATCAGTGAAGTATCAGATGGCTTTGTAAAAGATATTAATGATGTCTTAAAAGTCGGTGATGAAGTAACGGTGTTGGTAACATCTGTGGGGGATGACGGCAAGATTGGTTTATCCATTCGGAAAGCTTTAGATAAACCACAAACAGAGAAAAAAGAATTCAAAAAAGAACCAAATCGTCGTCCAGCTCCTAAGAAGCCATTTTCTAAAGGGCCAAGTGCAAACGCCAATAAAAAAGAAGACTTCGATTCATTAATGAGTTCGTTTTTAAAAGATAGTGATGATCGCCTATCTTCACTACGACGTAACACAGAAGGCAAACGTGGTGGTCGTGGCGGCCGTCGCAGTTAATTTTTAGTTAAAAGCTGTACCGCCAATCTGGCTGTGCAGCTTTTCTTATTTTATTTATCGTTTTATTTTTTTGTAATTGCTTTTTGACAAGAATGAAAAGTCTTTCTTTATTTAGCAAATAGACACTTTTTAGTGGGGTTTATTTAAAGGGAGAATTTTGTAAGTATAAAGGAGTCAAAGATGGAAAGAGAATTTGAACAGCTAGGCAATAAGAACAGCTTTTGGCAACAAGGCAGTAGAATTTTATTGGCGGTTTCTGGTGGGGCGGATTCTTTTGTTCTTTTGCGGCTGATGGAAAAGATGCGTATAAAATATGATTTTTTCATTGGGGTGGCCCATATCGATCATCAACTAAGGCCAAGTTCAACTAAAGAAGCGCAAGATTTGGCTCAGTATTGCCAAGAACATGCGATTACTTTTTATGAACGCAAATGGGAAGATGTTCCCCATGCGGGCGTTGAAGAGGCAGCCCGGACTTTTCGCTATGCTTTTTTTGAAGAACTGATGCAAGATTATTATTTTGATACACTGATGACAGCCCACCATGCGGATGATCAATTGGAGACAATGTTGATGAAGATGATTCGTGATGGTCAATTAAAAAACGCAATGGGAATTAAAATGCGTCAGGCTTTTGCTGGAGGAAAATTAATTCGTCCACTATTATCTTTTAGTAAAGAAGAAATTTATAGTTATGCTAGCTTAGAAAACTTGCCTTATTTTGAAGATGAAAGTAACTACTATTTAGATGTCCAACGTAATCGACTCCGCCAACAAGTGGTGCCTTTGTTGAAAAGTGAAAATCATCAAATCTTAGCTCATTTCCAACAACTTTCACAACAGTTAATTTGGGCTGAAGAGATAATTGAAGAAAAGGCGCGCAAGTGGTGTTCTGAATATCTAACCGAACAAGAAGCGACGATAAGTTTTACTGTTAAAGAGTTTTTGATCTTACCAAAAAGAGAGCGCTATTTTACGTTGCAATATTTAGCTCAAAAAATCAAACGGGAATATGATGTATCCATTAGTGAAGACAATTTACAAAAAATTGTAAAACTACTAGGAGAAGACAAAGCCCAGTGGCAATTAGATATAGCGGCTGGCTGGCGTGTCGTAAAAATGTATGAAAAACTGACGATTGGTAAAAAAATTAGCAATCATAGCGCTAAAACTTTTCATTTTAAAGTAGGTGAGAGTGGTTTTTTATCGGAAAATGAGTGGCTAGCCATTGTGCCAATAACAGAAAAAGTCAATCTTCCCGAAAAAGTCAAACTTTGGTCAGAAATCAGTCAACCTTTGGCATTAAACTTCCCCAATAAGGTGATTATCAGAAAACGAGTTGATGGGGATCGGATCCAACTGACTAAAAGTTTACGCAAAAAGGTTAGTCGGATTTTAATTGATAAAAAAGTCCCAAATGATATCCGCGAGAAAACCTGGGTTATAACCGATGTGAACAATCACGTTTTGGCAGTATTGCCAATTGCTTTTTCTTATTTGAGTATTGCTGTAGAAACTGATAAAATACACTACAGACTGCTTTATAAATACCAATAATCTATCTTTGGTGATAGTAAATAAGGAGACCGATATGTTAGCAAAAGATATTGAAAAAGTGCTTGTAACACGAGAAGAAATCAACGCCCGCTGCAAAGAGCTAGGGGAACAACTCGCTATGGAATATCAGGATAAAAATCCACTTGTGATTGGCGTTTTAAAAGGTTCAATTAATTTTATGGCAGATATTTGTCGTGAAATGGATTGCTATTTGGAATTAGATTTTATGGATGTTTCAAGTTATGGAAATGCAACCGTATCTTCTGGGGAAGTCAAAATTTTAAAAGACTTGGATACAAATGTTGAAGGGCGTGACCTTTTAATTGTCGAAGATATTATCGACAGCGGTCGTACTTTAGCTTACTTGGTGGATTTGTTTAAATACCGCAAAGCCAACTCAGTTAAAATTGTAACCTTGTTAGACAAACCAGAAGGCCGCGTAGTCGATATTGAAGCGGATTATGTTGGCTTTGACGTGCCAAATGAATTTGTCGTCGGCTATGGTTTAGACTACATGGAGCAGTATCGCAACTTGCCTTATGTAGGCGTTTTAAAACCTAGCGTTTATGAATCAAATTAATCCGCTAATTGAAATGACTTGTGATACAATAAAATGGTCAGGATTGATAAAAATCACACAAAAAGTATTTGAAAGACCTTTTTTTATTGGTTAATCGTTGTTTTGAAATAACGTTTTATCGTAAAAAAGCTTTCAATTAATTAAGGAGGGCAAGCATGAACAAAAAAGGTAATAATGGTATGTTAAAAAATACCTTATACTATGTACTCGTGCTTTTGGCCATGATTACGGTGGTTTATTTCTTATTTGGAAATAATAGCCAACAGTCGCCAGATATCGAGTACTCTACTTTCCGTCAACAACTAGCAGACGGTAAAGTGAAGTCGTTTAGTGTACAACCGGTTAATGGAGTGTATAAGATTACCGGGGAATACAAAGACAAACAAAAAGTAGAAAACAACAGTGGGTTAACAGTTTGGGGCGAAACAAGTAGTGAATCAACACACTTTGCCACAACGATTTTACCTAACGACAATACACTAAAAGAAGTTACTGCCTTAGCGGATCAAGAAGACGTGAAAACAGTAATCAAAGAAGAGTCCAATAGTGGTCTTTGGATTTCATTATTAATGACCTTCTTGCCTCTTGTAATCATCATTTTCTTCTTTTATATGATGATGGGACAACAAGGCGGCGGTGGCGGCCGTGTCATGAACTTTGGTAAATCAAAAGCCAAAGAAGCAGATAAAAAAGCTAACCGTGTGCGTTTTTCTGACGTAGCCGGTGCCGAAGAAGAAAAACAAGAATTAGTTGAAGTCGTTGAATTTCTAAAAGATCCACGCCGTTTTGTGGAACTAGGCGCTAGAATTCCAGCAGGGGTATTATTAGAAGGACCTCCCGGAACTGGTAAAACATTACTTGCTAAAGCCGTAGCTGGTGAAGCGGGCGTACCGTTTTATTCTATTTCTGGTTCTGACTTTGTTGAAATGTTCGTCGGTGTTGGGGCATCACGCGTACGTGACTTGTTTGAAACTGCCAAGAAAAATGCACCTGCGATTATCTTTATTGATGAAATCGATGCTGTCGGTCGTCAACGTGGCGCAGGTATGGGGGGCGGTCACGATGAACGTGAACAAACCTTAAACCAATTGTTAGTTGAAATGGATGGTTTTGATGGCAATGAAGGTGTTATCGTTATTGCTGCAACTAACCGTTCTGATGTCTTAGATCCAGCGTTATTACGTCCAGGTCGTTTTGACCGTCAAATTTTAGTTGGTCGTCCTGACGTCAAAGGTCGTGAAGCCATTTTACGGGTTCACGCACGGAACAAACCGTTAGCTGACGATGTAGACTTAAAAGTTGTGGCCCAACAAACACCAGGTTTTGCTGGTGCTGATTTGGAAAATGTATTAAATGAAGCAGCTTTAGTGGCAGCTCGTCGTAACAAGAAAAAAATTGATGCTTCCGATGTCGATGAAGCAGAAGACCGCGTCATTGCTGGACCTGCCAAAAAAGACAAAGTCATCAGCAAACGTGAAAGAGAAATGGTGGCTTACCATGAAGCTGGGCATACAATTGTAGGCTTAGTGCTATCTCGTGCGCGTATCGTTCATAAAGTAACGATTATCCCACGTGGTCGCGCTGGTGGTTACATGATCGCTTTACCAAAAGAAGATCAAATGCTAATGACAAAAGACGATATGTTTGAACAAATTGTTGGCCTTTTAGGGGGACGAACAGCAGAAGAAATCATCTTCGGCGTGAAATCTACCGGAGCTTCCAATGACTTTGAACAAGCAACTGGTCTTGCTCGTAGTATGGTAACTGAATATGGTATGAGTGATAAATTAGGTCCTGTTCAATATGAAGGAAACCATCAAGTCTTTGTTGGTCGTGACTATGGTCAAACCAAAGCCTACTCTGAACAAGTGGCTTATGAAATCGACCAAGAAGTACGTCGAATTTTAAACGAAGCACATCAAAAAGCCCGTGAAATTATTGAAGCACACCGGGCGCAACATAAATTGATTGCTGAAAAATTATTAGAATATGAAACACTAGATGCTAAAGCGATTAAATCATTGTTTGAAGAAGGTAAAATGCCAGAAGGAACTGAAACAGAAGAATATCCTTCTGAAAAAGCGCAAACTTTCGAAGAAGCAAAACGTGCTTTAGAAGAAAAAGATGCACAAAAACAAGCAGAAGAAAAACAAGATTTCAAAGAAGCGAAAGATTACTTTGATGCTGAGGCTAAAGAAACAAAACTTCATCCTGAAGAAGAAACAAAAGAAGTGCAGGATGAATTAAAAGAAGAAAAAGATGAAACAGATAAAGATGCGTAATCTTTATTAAAAAATAAGACGTGATAGTTTTTGGCTATTGCGTCTTTTTTCATCCTAATTTTGGCTATTAAAACCCTTTAGTCTAAAAACTTTGAAAAGGAGATGTTGTTATGCGTAAGCTTTATATTAAGCAAAAAGTTTTTAGCATCGGCGAAAAATTTAACGTGACCGATGCAAATCAAGAAATGATTTATCACGTTCAAGGCAGCTTTTTGAAGATTCCTAAGCAATTTACGATTTATGATCGAAATGATCAAATTATTGGTGAGATTACTAAAAAAATATTAGCACTTTTGCCCCAATTTACCGTTACAATTGACGGTTACTCTGATATTGTCATCAAAAAAGAATTGACCTTGTTTAAAGCCCGCTATCACATTGAAGTAGAAGGTATTAGTGTACAAGGAAACTGGTGGGATATGGATTTTGAGGTGGTAAAAGACGGCCTGCAAATTGCGGAGATTCATAAACGTTGGGTTTCTTTTGGAGATACTTATGAGGTTACGATTCAAGATGAGCGTTATGAAAAAATGATCATTGCCCTAGTAGTAGCGATTGATTGCGTGAAAGCAGACGATGATGCTACGGCCGCATCAGCTTCTACTTAATAAGCTAAAATAAATAAAGGGACTATGACAAAATTAGATTTGTTGTGGTCTCTTTTTTTATTTGAGTTTTCATACTTTTTTATTAATTCAACCACAGAAAGTTGAAAAAAATGAAACTTCCTTGTATGATTCAAAAATGAATGCAATGTTAGCCATTGTTGGCTGATCTAAGTGAGAGATTATCTTTAACTTGTTGCGAATATGAAACGATAAAAGGAGCAAAATCATGAGTGATTATTTAATTAAGGCATTAGCGTATGGTGGTTTAGTGCGGGCTTACGCAGTGGATGCTACCCAAACAGTAACAGAAGCGCAAAAACGACACGATACTTGGAATACATCTTCTGCGGCATTAGGCCGAACGTTGGTGGGGAGCTTGTTGCTTGGGGCCACTTTAAAAGGTGATGATAAATTAACCGTCAAAGTAGAAGGCGACGGTCCGGCCGGGGCGATTATTGTTGATAGTAATGGTCATGGGGATGTTAAAGGTTACATCAAAAACCCACATTTGAGTTTACCTTTAAATGGGGCAGGTAAAATTGATGTCCGCGGAGCAGTCGGCACAAACGGAATGTTCACAGTTATTAAAGACTTAGGTTTAAAAGAACCATTTTCTGGACAAACCCCCATTGTTTCTGGTGAATTAGGTGAGGATTTCACTTATTATTTAGCAGTTTCAGAACAAATTCCTTCAGCGGTGGGATTAAGTGTATTAGTAGATACTGATGATAGCATTAAAACTGCTGGCGGCTTTATGTTACAAATGATGCCAGGGGCAACCGAAGAAATTGTGACCGCAATTGAAACGAATTTGGCCAATATGCCTAAAGTTTCTGATTTATTAGACGCTGGTAAAAAGCCAGAAGAAATTTTGGATACATTATTGCCGGATACTGATTTAATGATTTTAGAAGAAAAACCCGTCCAATTTAAATGTGATTGCTCAAAAGATAAGTTTGCTGAAGCAATTATTGCGTTAGGGCCAGCTGAAATTGAAGCGATGATTAAAGAAGATCACGGTGCAGAAGCAGTCTGTGCTTTTTGTGGCAATAAATACGAATATACAGAAGCGGATTTAACTGCTTTAATGCAGGAGGCAACAAAATAATGCAAGATCAAACGTGGCAAATTGGAAATATCAAAATTCCTAACCGTGTGGTGGTAGCGCCAATGGCAGGCATTACCAATGCAGCTTTTCGGGTTACCGTTAAAGAATTTGGTGCTGGTTTAGTTGTTTGTGAGATGATTAGTGATCAAGGTATTCATTTTCGCAATAAGAAAACATTGGAGATGCTTTATATTGATGAAAACGAGCATCCTTTAAGTGTACAAATTTTTGGTGGCAATAAAGATTCGTTAGTTGAAGCTGCCCAATTTGTCGCAGCAAACACCACGGCAGATATTATTGATATTAATATGGGCTGTCCAGTAAATAAGGTCATTAAAGCAGAAGCTGGAGCCAAGTGGCTGTTAGATCCTAATAAAGTGCATGAAATGGTATCTGCTGTCACAAGTGCAGTAGATATCCCTGTTACAGTTAAGATGCGAATTGGTTGGGATGATGAACACGTTTTTGCAGTGGAAAATGCTAAAGCGGCAGAAGCTGGTGGGGCAGCTGCCATTGCGATGCATGGGCGTACGCGCGTGCAAATGTACGAAGGTAAAGCCAACTGGGATATTTTAAAAGAAGTGAAGAAAAATATCAGCATTCCATTTATGGGAAATGGTGATGTGAAAACACCGCAAGATGCAAAACGAATGCTAGATGAAGTCGGTGCAGACGGTGTGATGATTGGTAGAGCGGCTTTAGGTAATCCCTGGATGATTCACCGAACTGAACGCTATTTAGCAACTGGAGAATTAATCGATGAGCCCACACCGGTTGAAAAAATTGAAACAGCCAAAGTTCATCTGCAACGTTTAGTTGATTTAAAAGGTGAAATGGTGGCAGCTAGAGAGTTTCGCCAACATGCTGCCTATTACTTAAAAGGTATTTCACGAGCGGCTAAAACCAAAGTCGCCATTAACCAAGCTGAAGACCAGGCAACGATTGTAACAATTTTGGACGATTTTATTGCAAAAACAAAAGAGCAAAATCTGGTGGCAAACGCACAGGATTAAAGCTTTTTTTCAAGCCGAAACTGATTTTCGGCTTGCTTTTTTTTGGTTTCATTGGCATTATAAGGAAGAATAGACTAGAGAGTTATAGTAGCTAGCAGAATCGAAGTTTCATAGCGATGTTTATTAATAGCTACTTCAACTAAAAATCAAGGAGGAAAACGCGTGACTGAGGAACAACAGCAACAAACCCAAGAAGAATTGAACGATCAAATGCTGGTGCGTCGCCAGAAGATGGAAGCACTGCAAGCCGATGGAATCGATCCTTTCGGAAAACGTTTCGAACGCACTCATAATTCCGCAGAACTACATGAAATGTTTGATCAACGGACTAAAGAAGAACTAAGCGAAATGAATTTATCTGCTAGTGTAGCAGGTCGAATGATGACTAAACGAGGCAAAGGTAAAGCTGGTTTTGCCCATTTACAAGACCGCGAAGGCCAAGTGCAAATTTATGTACGTAAAGATGAAGTCGGTGAAGAGGCCTATGAATTATTTAAACATGCTGATTTAGGTGACTTTTATGGTGTTGTAGGTCAAATCATGAAAACTAACACTGGTGAAGTTTCTATTAAAGCGCGTGAATTTATTTTGTTATCAAAAGCATTGCGTCCTTTACCAGACAAATATCATGGTCTAACCAATGTTGAACAACGTTACCGTCAACGTTATTTGGATTTAGTTTCAAATCGCGAAAGTTTTGAACGTTTTACCAAACGAAGCCAAATTATCAGTGAAATTCGCCGCTATTTAGATGGTTTAGGCTATTTAGAAGTGGAAACGCCTGTTTTACACAATCAAGCTGGTGGTGCTGCTGCACGTCCATTTATTACGCACCATAACGCATTAGATATGGATTTATATCTACGAATTGCTTTAGAATTACACTTGAAACGTTTAATTGTTGGTGGTATGGAGAAAGTATATGAAATCGGTCGTGTCTTCCGTAATGAAGGGATCGATACAACCCATAACCCAGAATTTACGATGATTGAAGTTTATACGGCATATACAGATTATCGCGATGTTATGGATTTAACAGAAGGCATCATTCGTAACGCTGCCCAAAAAGTTTTAGGTACAGGCAAAATTAGCTATGATGGTCAAACTATTGATTTGGATACTGAATTCAAACGGATGCATATGCTAGATGCTATTAAGGAACAAACTGGTGTAGATTTCTGGCAAGAAATGTCACTAGAAGATGCCCGTGCTTTAGCAAAAGAACATAATGTGGAGATTACAGATGCAATGGAAGTTGGCCATATTATTAATGAATTCTTTGAAACATTTGTCGAAGATACTTTAATTCAACCAACGTTCATTTATGGTCATCCAGTTGAAGTATCCCCACTAGCGAAGAAAAATCCAGAAGATGGACGTTTTACTGACCGTTTTGAGTTATTTATTGTCGGTCGTGAATTTGCGAATGCCTTTACTGAATTAAACGACCCAATCGATCAACGAGCTCGTTTTGAAGATCAAGAAAAACAACGAGAAGCTGGCGATGATGAGGCGCATGGTGTAGACGAAGACTTCTTAGAAGCTTTAGAATACGGTATGCCGCCAACTGGTGGTTTAGGTATCGGTATTGACCGTTTGGTGATGCTTTTAACCGATGCGCAATCAATTCGTGACGTTTTATTATTCCCAACGATGCGTTAAAAAGTCTAGATGTAGAAAAGCCGATAAATATTGGTTTTTCTACATCTATTTTTTTGCTTATGAAATGGAAAAATAGCAAGATAATAAAACTGAAAAAGCTTTATTGCCGAATGATTTTGCTAGTGCGTCTATGCATTAATCGGATATGAAAAAAAGTAAAAAAATATCAATAAAATCGTTGACCTGATAAGATTTAGTTGGTATATTATTACTTGTCCGTTAGCGACGTAAAAATTTAAACGCAACAAGAAAAAAAGTTTTGAAAAAAACAAAAAAACTTGTTGACAGGCGCCAAAACGACTGGTAAACTAACGAAGTTGCTTAGTGAACAGCACTTTTATGAAATATCATTTCAAAAAGTTTTTAAAACTTTTTGAAAAAAACAGTTGACAAATAAAACGTCAACTGATAAGATATAAGAGTTGCTGAAACATTTAAAAAAGCAGCGATGTAGACCTTTGAAAACTGAACAAAGCAAGCAAACGAACCAATGTGTAGGGCGCTTCTATTATAGAAGCAAACAACATGCAAGCAATAGCTAGCAAAGTTAATTTTATTGAGCTTAACAGTCTGATGACTGTTCAAACACTTTTTATGAGAGTTTGATCCTGGCTCAGGACGAACGCTGGCGGCGTGCCTAATACATGCAAGTCGAACGCTTCTTTTTCCACCGGAGCTTGCTCCACCGGAAAAAGAGGAGTGGCGAACGGGTGAGTAACACGTGGGTAACCTGCCCTCAAGCGGGGGATAACACTTGGAAACAGGTGCTAATACCGCATAACAATAGTAAACACATGTTTATTATTTGAAAGGCGCTTTTGCGTCACTTGAGGATGGACCCGCGGTGCATTAGCTAGTTGGTGAGGTAACGGCTCACCAAGGCCACGATGCATAGCCGACCTGAGAGGGTGATCGGCCACACTGGGACTGAGACACGGCCCAGACTCCTACGGGAGGCAGCAGTAGGGAATCTTCGGCAATGGACGAAAGTCTGACCGAGCAACGCCGCGTGAGTGAAGAAGGTTTTCGGATCGTAAAACTCTGTTGTTAGAGAAGAACAAGGATGAGAGTAAAAAGTTCATCCCTTGACGGTATCTAACCAGAAAGCCACGGCTAACTACGTGCCAGCAGCCGCGGTAATACGTAGGTGGCAAGCGTTGTCCGGATTTATTGGGCGTAAAGCGAGCGCAGGCGGTTTCTTAAGTCTGATGTGAAAGCCCCCGGCTCAACCGGGGAGGGTCATTGGAAACTGGGAGACTTGAGTGCAGAAGAGGAGAGTGGAATTCCATGTGTAGCGGTGAAATGCGTAGATATATGGAGGAACACCAGTGGCGAAGGCGGCTCTCTGGTCTGTAACTGACGCTGAGGCTCGAAAGCGTGGGGAGCAAACAGGATTAGATACCCTGGTAGTCCACGCCGTAAACGATGAGTGCTAAGTGTTGGAGGGTTTCCGCCCTTCAGTGCTGCAGCAAACGCATTAAGCACTCCGCCTGGGGAGTACGACCGCAAGGTTGAAACTCAAAGGAATTGACGGGGGCCCGCACAAGCGGTGGAGCATGTGGTTTAATTCGAAGCAACGCGAAGAACCTTACCAGGTCTTGACATCCTTTGACCACTCTAGAGATAGAGCTTCCCCTTCGGGGGCAAAGTGACAGGTGGTGCATGGTTGTCGTCAGCTCGTGTCGTGAGATGTTGGGTTAAGTCCCGCAACGAGCGCAACCCTTATTGTTAGTTGCCATCATTTAGTTGGGCACTCTAGCGAGACTGCCGGTGACAAACCGGAGGAAGGTGGGGATGACGTCAAATCATCATGCCCCTTATGACCTGGGCTACACACGTGCTACAATGGGAAGTACAACGAGTTGCGAAGTCGCGAGGCTAAGCTAATCTCTTAAAGCTTCTCTCAGTTCGGATTGTAGGCTGCAACTCGCCTACATGAAGCCGGAATCGCTAGTAATCGCGGATCAGCAC
>NZ_JBIOQN010000001.1:852500-1177500 GCF_051713765.1 Enterococcus sp. DIV0755b
ATATGGGCCTATAGCTCAGCTGGTTAGAGCGCACGCCTGATAAGCGTGAGGTCGATGGTTCGAGTCCATTTAGGCCCATTACAAAATCAAAACATTTTTGGTTTTTGGGGAAGTACTCAAGTGGCTGAAGAGGCGCCCCTGCTAAGGGTGTAGGTCGGGAAACCGGCGCGAGGGTTCAAATCCCTCCTTCTCCGTTCTAGCTGGCCCGTTGGTCAAGTGGTTAAGACACCGCCCTTTCACGGCGGTAACACGGGTTCGAATCCCGTACGGGTCATTTTTTTTTTGGAGGATTACCCAAGTCCGGCTGAAGGGAACGGTCTTGAAAACCGTCAGGCGGGTAAAACCGTGCAAGGGTTCGAATCCCTTATCCTCCTTTGTTACAATTCTATATTTTAAGTATAGATAATAGTAATAACTTTATATTATCGCGGGATGGAGCAGTCTGGTAGCTCGTCGGGCTCATAACCCGAAGGTCGTAGGTTCAAATCCTGCTCCCGCAATTATAAAACTAAACCAGGGTCCCGTAGTGTAGTGGTTATCACGCCTGCCTGTCACGCAGGAGATCGCGGGTTCGAGTCCCGTCGGGACCGTTTTGGCTCGGTAGCTCAGTTGGTAGAGCAATGGATTGAAGCTCCATGTGTCGGCAGTTCGATTCTGTCCCGCGCCATCTCTTTTTTAATGTATTTCATTAAAAAAGTTGTTTAGTTTTATATGGGCCTATAGCTCAGCTGGTTAGAGCGCACGCCTGATAAGCGTGAGGTCGATGGTTCGAGTCCATTTAGGCCCATTAATGATTGGTCCGTTGGTCAAGTGGTTAAGACACCGCCCTTTCACGGCGGTAACACGGGTTCGAATCCCGTACGGATCATGAGAAGATACGCGCAGTATCTTCTTTTTTTTGTACAATTAATAAGGCTGGTAGGGTAAAACTATTGGTATCTAGTTTTATAATTACATTAGCCATGACAAAAAACGATTTTGCGCAGTTTTACTGATAGATTTTTTTTATGTATTCAAATGGTGAGGAGCCATTTGTTTTTTTTTACAAATTTTTATGCAAAGATTTATAAGAATTATAATAAAATAAGCGAGCTTTATCTGAGCAAATCTGCTATACTACAAACGTTGCAAGTTCCCGAGAGGATTCGCACTGCGAAGATGCCTTGTAACCGAATATTATTAGGGGGAATCATCATGACAGAAAGACATTTATTTACTTCAGAATCTGTTTCTGAAGGACATCCAGATAAGGTTGCTGATCAAATTAGCGATGCGATTTTGGATGCGATTTTAACGAAGGATCCAACTGCCCGAGTGGCATGTGAAACTTCAGTGACAACTGGTTTAGTTTTAGTATTTGGTGAAATTTCAACATCAGCTTATGTAGATATTCAAAAAATCGTGCGAAATACTATTAAAGATATTGGTTATACACGAGCTAAATTCGGATTTGATGGGGATACAGTAGCGGTTTTAGTGGCTATTGATGAACAGTCACCAGATATTGCTCAAGGTGTAGATGCTGCTTTGGAGAGTCGTGATAATAAAGATGCGGTAATCGATGAAATTGGTGCCGGAGATCAAGGGTTGATGTTTGGTTTTGCCTGTGATGAAACACCAGAATTAATGCCTTTACCTATTTCTTTGAGTCATAAGTTAGTTCGTCGTTTGGCAGAATTGCGTAAAAATGGTGAGCTTACGTATTTAAGACCAGATGCTAAATCACAAGTAACAGTAGAGTATGATGAAGCTGGTAAAGCAAAACGAATTGATACTGTTGTAATTAGTACACAACACGATGATGCAGTCGATAATGCTACGATTCGTGGCGATGTGATTAAACAAGTTATTGAGCCAGTTATTCCAAGTGAATTATTAGATGAAGATACTAAGTACTTTATTAACCCAACTGGTCGTTTTGTAATCGGTGGTCCTCAAGGTGATGCTGGCCTGACTGGACGTAAGATTATTGTTGACACTTACGGTGGTTACGCACGTCACGGTGGCGGTGCTTTTTCAGGTAAAGACGCGACAAAGGTTGACCGTTCTGCCAGTTATGCAGCACGCTATATTGCTAAAAACATTGTAGCTGCTAAACTAGCTAGTAAAGTCGAAGTACAATTAGCTTATGCCATTGGTGTTGCCCAACCAGTTTCTATTTCAATTAATACTTTTGGTACTGGTACTGTTAGTGACGATAAATTGATTGAAGCAATTCGGGAAAACTTTGATTTACGTCCAGCCGGAATTATTGAAATGTTAGATCTACGTCGTCCGATTTATCGACAAACGGCAGCTTATGGTCATTTTGGTCGTACTGATGTTGATTTACCTTGGGAACATACAGATAAAGTAGATGCATTATTAGCAAGTGTGAATGCCTAATTTGTATCAATTTATTAATTTTTGCCGCTATTACTCAAGTAATAGCGGTTTTTAAAATTTTATATATATAAGATAGTGTAATGAGGGAGTTATTCTTAATAATTTACTATCAAAATTTGAGCATAAGCTGCCCATTAAGGAGGTTAAAATGAAGAAACAAACAAATGTTACGTTAGTTACTGTAGCGGTTTTTGTAGCAACTTTTATGACCGCAGTGGAAGGTACGATTGTGACAACGGCTATGCCAACGATTGTTGGATCATTGCATGGAATTGAAATTATGAACTGGGTCTTTTCTATTTATTTATTAACGAATGCAATGTTAACGCCAATTTATGGTAAGTTAGCTGATAAAATTGGTCGAAAGCCAATTTTTATTGTTGGTACAATTCTTTTTATTATCGGTTCTGCGCTTTGTGGTTTATCAAATACGATGATGACTTTAATTATCTCACGAGCCATTCAGGGAATGGGTGCAGGGGCGATGATGCCGGTCGCTTTAACGATTATCGGAGATTTATACGAGAAAGAAAAACGCGCCAAAGTACTAGGTTTAAATAGTACAGCTTGGGGAATTGCTTCTGTAGTGGGACCGCTGGCTGGTGGCGTGATTGTCGATACTATTGGTTGGCATTGGATTTTCTTTATTAATGTTCCAATTGGTATCATTTTGATTTTTTTAATTTGGTTTTATTTGGTTGAAGAAAAAACAACAAGACAGGCCAAAAAAATGGATATTTTTGGCAGCTTTTCTTTGATGGGACTTTTATTAGCCCTTTTATTAGCTTTTCAATTTTTAGGAGATGAAGGATTATCTGGAAAAGTGCTTTTCTTAACTTTATTAGCACTACTAGCAGGAATCGTGTTTATTTATGCTGAAAAGAAAGCCGCAGATCCGGTCATTTCGTTACAGTTGTTCACCCAACCATTATTTGTAGTGGTAAATCTTGTCGCAGCCCTAGCCAGTGGTTTTTTAATTGGAGTAGACGTTTATATTCCAATGTGGATGCAAGGTGTATTGGGACTTTCTGCTGGTATCGGGGGACTTGTTTTAGCGCCTTTGTCATTATTATGGTTAGTAGGTTCCTTTTTAGCTGGTCGCTGGATGGCGACTATAGCAATTAAACGTGTCTTATTGCGTGGAATTTTGATTACATTATTTGGAGCGCTGTGGCTAGTTTTAGTGCCTCAACATACTAATTGGCTGTGGTTTTTTGGAATTGCAACGATTTTAGGGGTGGGCTTAGGTGCAGTAACAGTTACGTGTACGGTAAGCGCGCAAAGCAGTGTACCTGCTGAACAGATGGGAGTTGCAACTTCTTTTAATACGTTAGCACGGACAATTGGCCAAACAATCATGGTTTCTGTTTTTGGTATTTTATTAAATAGTATTACAGCTGAAAAATTGCAAAATATTACAGCTCATAATAAAAATGATTTGATGAATCAGTTAGTAAATCCTCAAACTGCCAAGTTATTGGCACCTGACTTACGTGAAACATTGCGAACTGTGCTTTTTACTAGTCTTCATGGTGTGTATTTAGCTGGGGCGGCATTAATTATTGTAGCTTTTGTTTTAACCCTACTTTTGAAAAAGTCTGATACAATATAGAAAAGTGGAGGTGGCAAGGATGGCATTTATCCAAGCAAATATTTATTCTAGTGTTTTGAATTTGGATGTAGGATTAAATTTAATCTTACCTCAAAGTAGCAATCGTTTGATTCGTGATAAAAAAGATGATGTGCCGGTTTTATATCTTTTACATGGAATGGGCGGCAATGAAACTGCCTGGATGCGCCGGAGTAGTATTGAGCGTTATGTGCGAGAAAGTGAGATTGCAGTGGTGATGCCAACTACAGAACTAGGCTTTTATACGGATACTTGCTATGGCATGAATTATTGGACTTTCATCGCTGAAGAATTACCTGCAATTTTACATGAGTTATTTCCCCAATTGACAACAAAACGGGAAAAGACATTTGCAGCCGGCCTTTCAATGGGTGGATACGGGGCAATAAAACTGGGACTGCACTGTCCTGATAAGTTCGCAGCTGTTGCGAGTCTTTCAGGGGCTTTAGCTTTAGCCAGTGATCCAGAAATCTTATTGCAATCTGGTAGCCAACAATATTGGGAAGGTGTTTTTGGTCCAATAGAAAAGATGAAAGGATCTGACAATGATCCAATTCATCTGTTAACAAAAATTGCACCCGAAACTGCTCCTGCAATTTTTGTCTGTTGCGGTACGGAAGACTTTTTATATGATAGTAATCGCTACTTTGTAAAAAAAGCTCAAGCTGCCGGCTTTAATGTGACGTATGAAGAAGGACCAGGAGCGCATACTTGGGATTTTTGGGACCAGTGGATTCAACGTGTTTTATCATGGTTACCAGTCGAAATTTAGTAAAGTGAAAATGCAACTAATTTTTAGTGAAAAAGCTGATATAGGTATTCTATGGCAGATATTCGGACTGAAATTGTGACAGATCTTTTGATGTGCGATTCTGTGGGATTTTCATTCACAAAGAATGTATGTTGGTTGATTGCGCAGGTGATGGCGTTGTGAGACCCGCTCCCTAGTCGGGGCTTCGTTTCCTAGACGACAAAAACCGGTGAGACGTCAAAAGAAGCGGCTAGAGGCACATTTTTAGAAGAGAGCGGAATTGTTGTAGCAGTGGATAAACAGCTTAGTGTAATTGAAAATTTCTTCGTAGCAACCAACAACCAAGTGGAGTATCATGAAATCCTCAATTTATATCAATTGGAATTAAAAAAAGCCCTTTTACTTTTCCTATGGGAAAATGTAAAAGGGCTTTTTTCTATTGGTCAAAGCGCTAAAAATTGCTACTCATTGGTTAGCTTGCTAGCATTTCATTACTTGGCTTCAATACAAAATAAAACAGGCGGCTGATTTTTTTGATTGATAAATTGATAAGCTAAAACATTGTATTGCTTTTGAGGTAATTGTTGGCAATAAGTTTTGATGGCATCTAATTCGGCTTGTCCGCCACTATGACCATAGTAACAGACCACCACAATTCGTCCTTTTGGTAATAAATGGGCTAAAAGAGCATCAAGTGCTTTTTTGGTTGTCTGTGGTAGTGTAATCACTTGTTTATCACTTTTGGGTAGATAACCGAGATTAAAAATAGCTGCCTTGATTTTTTCTTCCTGCAAGTACTCTGCCACATTTTCATGACCGTCTAAATGTAAGTGTACTGCTTTTTTTTCAGGAAAAGGAGCAAGTTTTTCTTTGGTTGCCAAAAGGGCAGCCTCTTGAATATCAAAAGCATCTACTTTACCATTTTCTCCCACTAATTGAGCTAAAAAAAGTGTATCATGCCCATTTCCCATCGTGGCGTCTACGACATAATCTCCTGTTACCACGACTTCCCTTAAAAGTTCGTGACTATAGCGCATGGCTGTTTTAAGCATGAATTCCCGCCTCCAACAGGACATTTTTACTGCCTTGGTAAGTATCACGCCGCTTCATTTCATCGTCAATCGCATTTAAAACTTCCCATTTTTTTAAACTCCACATAGGACCAATTAAAGAATCCCAAGGAGCATCACCAGTTAAGCGATGAATGATGATTTCTGGTGGAATTAACTCCAATTGATCACAAATGACATTGACATAACTATTGCGACTCATCAATTGTAAACGTCCTTCGTGATAATCTCGTAGCATACGAGTATTACGCATTAAATGCAACAAATGCAATTTAATCCCTTGAATATCACTATCTAATAAGGTCCGCCGCACATTTTCTACCATCATTTCTGGTGTTTCCTCTGGTAAACCATTTATTAAATGTGTACAAACGCGGATATTATGCTTACGTAAGCGGGCAACCGCATCCACATAGGTTGGGTAATCATGAGCACGGTTAATAATTTTACTGGTTTTTTCGTAAGTCGTTTGTAGACCTAGTTCCACCCACAAATAGAGACGTTCATTTAATTCAGCTAAATAGTCCACGACATCTTCTGGTAGGCAATCAGGTCTGGTTCCAACTGATAAACCTACCACACCAGGTAAATTTACGACTTGTTCAAATCGTTCTTTAATCACGGCTAAAGGTGCATGAGTATTGGTAAAGTTTTGAAAATAAACGATGTATTGATCGACCTGAGGCCATTTTTGATGCATCATATCAATTTCTTTGTGAAATTGGACGGGTAATGGATCTTCTGGAGCGACAATCATATCACCAGACCCAGAAACACTACAAAAAGTACAACCGCCACGAGCGACAGTGCCATCGCGATTAGGACAATCAAAGCCACCATCTACTGGCACTTTAAAAATTTTACCGCCAAACTGCTGACGTAAAGCATAATTCCAGGAATGGTAACGTTTATTGGCGTCGTCACTATATAAAAAAGTCATTTCTTGCCACCTCGTTATTTCTGTTGATTTTTAAAACGCCAGACAAAGCGTTTTTCACTAAAGTACGGATAAGTTAAACATAACCATCCTAATGCCAAACTGTAACCACCAAGAATATCTGTAGGAAAATGCACACCTACATAAATTCGACTTGCCCCGATTAAGACGATTAAAATGCCTAATCCAACTTGTAAAGCAAGGCGGAGGTTTTTGTTTTGAATGAGCCCTGGCAAAATAAAAATTAACGTCCCATATAAAATCATACTGGCACAAGCATGACCACTTGGAAAACTATAGCTATGTTCATTTACTAAATGCAAAAGAGTCGGGCGCGGTCTTTGGAAAACTAATTTAATTAACGGGTTAACTAAACCAGAAACCAGCGCTACATTTATAAATAACCACAACGCTTCAGCATAGTATTTCCCTCGATATAAGAGGAATAAAAAGGCTGCTGCTAAGATGACGACCGTCACTGGATTGGCAAATTTTGTAATCCAAATAAAAAAATTATTCCAATTAGGATAAGGGGCACGAATGATATTCGTCACAAAATTATCGAATCCATGTAGCCATTGACGATAAAACTTCACGACATAACCTAAAAAAACAAAAAGTAATAGTGAACAACTACCAGCAAACTGGTAATAAAGTTTATGTTTCATAAATTCTCCTTTACAATTCTTGCAAATAATTTCGTCACAATGGGATTATTATAGCATGAGATTTCATTCTTTTATGATTGCTGATGAAATTTCATGGTTATTAAGAAGGTATTAAAAAAATGCGAAAAATTCGCTTTTTCACATTTTTGTTAAATAATCTAAAAATATTTTATAAAAACGAATTATTGTAATTGTTTTGCAATATTCGAGCACTTTTTTAATAACGTAAAATTTTGACTTTTAAGGTGATAAAATCTTGAATATATAAATAATATCTGTAATAAAAATAACAAAATAAAGATAATGTTACAGTAGTTTAACAAATTGTGGAAATAACCATTTTAATCTTTTAATAAAAAAAGATACCTTGTATACTTATTATTAAGAAAAGTTTAAAAAGGAGGCGAGCAACTTGGCCCAACTTGTTTCTCGTAAAGTACGACGGAAAGAAGAAAAACAAATCAAGTTTTATCGCGATGCTAAAAAGAATGCAGCGATCGTTGGAACGACATTGACCGCTTGTTCTATCGTCGCGCCTTTAGCAAAACCCGTAACAGCAGAGGCAGCCAATACTAATCAAGCACAAGTATCACAAGATTTAAGCCAAACTGCTACGCGTAGTAATTCAACAGCTCTTATCACAGAATTGGCGGCCCACGCACAACCGGTGGCAGCAGCTAACGATTTATACGCTTCTGTCATGATTGCCCAAGCGATTGTGGAAAGTGGTTGGGGTACAAGTAGCTTATCACGAGCACCTTACTATAACTTATTTGGGATAAAAGGCAGTTATAATGGTCAAACTGTTTATATGAATACATTAGAATATTTAAACGGCAAATGGGTAACAATGAAAGAACCTTTCCGTGATTATCCTTCCTATAAGGAATCTTTTGCTGATAATGCTGCGACACTTCGCAATGTTTACATCGGCGGCCAATACTACTATCGTGGTGCATGGAAAAGCAATACCAAATCATATCGCGATGCTACGGCTTGGCTGACTGGTCGTTATGCGACTGCACCAAATTACGCTTCAGTTTTAAATAATGTTATTGAAACATATGGTTTAACCCGTTATGATACACCAGCTAGTGGCAATGCCGGTGGCGGTGCTTCAACTGGAAACTCAAATGGTGGTACGAATTCATCAAATAATAGTTCTAGTGGTTCAGCAAGTACTAGCCAATATTACACGGTCAAAAGTGGTGACTCTGTTTGGGGCATCTCAAACAAATATGGCATTAGTATGAACGATTTAATTAGCTGGAATAATATTAAAAATAATTTTATTTATCCAGGTCAACGTCTTATCGTTAAAAAAGGGACGTCAAGTTCTACTAATACCAACTCGAATTCTAATTCAAGTAACTCTTCTCAAAATACGAATAAGCCAAGTGGCAACACATCAAGCAGTACCACTCAATATTACACAGTTAAAAGTGGCGATTCTGTTTGGGGGATTTCTAATAAATATGGTATTAGTATGAGCAGTCTGGTAAGTTGGAATAATATTAAAAATAATTTTATCTATCCAGGCCAACGCCTCATCGTGAAAAAAGGAGCGTCAAGTTCTACTAACACTAACTCGAATTCAAATTCAAGCAATTCTTCCCAAAATACGAATAAACCAAGTGGGAATACAACAGCCAACACAACAGCTAAAACGTATTACACAGTTAAAAGTGGCGATTCTGTTTGGGGCATTTCAAACAAATATGGTATTAGCATGAATTCTTTAATTAGCTGGAATGGCATTAAAAATAACTTTATTTATCCAGGGCAACGTTTAGTCGTCCGCAATGGAAGTGCAAGTACAAGTTCAACTGCGAATAAACCAGCCCAAAGTAATACGACTAGTCAAAGTAATACGAATACAAGTAAACCGACAACTACTAGTGGTCAAAACCAATACTACACCATTCAAAGTGGGGAATCAGTTTGGTCTGTATCGAATAAGTATAAAATTTCAATGGATCAGTTCCGCCAATGGAACAATATTAAAAATGATTTTATTTATCCCGGTCAAAAAGTTATTGTCAAAAAAGGTAGTACTACCCAAACTAACTCTTCACAAAATACTGCTAGTTCAAGTAGCAAGACATATAAAGTTCAAAGTGGTGACTCTGTTTGGGGCATTGCCAATAAATTTGGCATCACCATGGATAAATTAATTCAATTAAATAAAATTCAAAACAATTTCATTTATCCCGGTCAAACCTTGAAAGTAAAATAATATTTGAATTTTGCCATATTCTTTGTTAGTATAGCTAACAAGTAGAAAATTACGCTGTGAGAAGGAATAGTAAAAAGTAGCGCGTTGTAGAGAGCACATGGTTGGTGGAAATGTGTACGTACCCTTTTGAACTCGCCTTTTAGCGTTAATAGCTGAAGTAGGCAGTAGGCTGTTACGGTGACGATCGTTACAACGTTTGAGGCTCATCTTTTTTGGTGAGTAAAATTAGGTGGTACCACGTAGATTACGTCCTATAAAAAGCATAGCTTTTTATAGGACTTTTTTTATCTGGCTGAATAACAGTCAATTAACTTTTAGGAGGATTTTGCAGTGTACGATCATAAGCAAATTGAAAAAAAATGGCAAAAGTATTGGGCAAAACACAATACGTTTAATACCCACGACAAAACAGATCAACCGAAGTTTTATGCCTTAGATATGTTTCCTTACCCCTCTGGACAAGGTTTACATGTTGGGCATCCAGAAGGTTATACCGCAACCGATATTTTATCACGGATGAAGCGGGCGCAAGGTTACAGCGTGTTACATCCAATGGGATGGGATGCTTTTGGTTTACCAGCAGAGCAATATGCTTTAGATACAGGCAACGACCCAGCGGAATTTACTAAAAAAAATATTGAAACGTTTAAACGTCAAATTAATTCATTAGGCTTTAGTTATGATTGGAATCGTGAAATCAACACGACTGATCCCGAATATTATAAATGGACGCAATGGATTTTTACTAAATTATATGAAAAAGGCTTGGCTTATGAAGCTGAAGTTGCGGTTAACTGGGTACCAGAATTAGGTACGGTTATTTCCAATGAAGAAGTGATTGATGGCAAGAGTGAGCGCGGTGGTTACGATGTGGTGAGACGACCAATGCGTCAATGGATGCTAAAAATTACTGCTTATGCTGATCGCTTATTAGATGATCTTGATTTAGTTGACTGGCCAGAAAGCATCAAAGAAATGCAACGCAATTGGATTGGTCGTTCGGTGGGGGCAAATGTTACTTTTAAAGTAGCCAATACAACAGAAGACTTCACTGTTTTTACCACTAGACCTGATACTTTGTTTGGAGCAACGTATGCTGTTTTAGCACCTGAACTTGATTTAGTGGAAAAAATTACTACGTCAGAACAAAAAGAAGCTGTAGCAGCTTATATTGCGCAAGCAGCGAAAAAATCCGAATTAGCTCGGACAGACTTAGCAAAAGAAAAAACAGGTGTCTTCACGGGAGCTTATGCAATCAATCCTGTCAACGGCAAAGAAATTCCGATTTGGATTGCCGATTATGTACTTTCAAGTTATGGAACCGGGGCGATTATGGCCGTTCCTGCTCACGATGAACGTGACTATGAATTTGCCAAAACGTTTGATTTGGCTATCGTTCCTGTTTTAGCCGGTGGCGACGTAACAAAAGAAGCCTTTACTGGTGATGGTAAACATATCAACTCTGACTTTTTAGATGGTTTAAACAAAGAAGAAGCTATTGAAAAAATGAATGCTTGGCTAGAAGAAAACGGTGTAGGGAAAAAAGAAGTCAGCTACCGTCTACGTGACTGGTTATTCTCCCGTCAACGTTATTGGGGTGAACCAATTCCAATTATTCACTGGGAAGATGGCACGACGACAACTGTGCCAGTAGAAGAGTTACCGTTGCGTTTGCCTGTGACAAAAAATATTAAACCAAGTGGAACTGGTGAATCTCCTTTAGCCAATATTGAAGAGTGGATTAATGTTGTCGATGAAAAAACTGGCAAAAAAGGACGTCGTGAAACCAATACAATGCCACAATGGGCGGGGAGTTCTTGGTATCATTTACGTTATATCGATCCGCACAATAAAACAGCTTTAGCTGATTATGATAAGTTAGAACGCTGGTTACCAGTGGACATTTATATCGGAGGAGCAGAACACGCAGTCTTACACTTGTTATATGCGCGTTTTTGGCACAAATTTTTATATGATATCGGTGTTGTTCCAACTAAAGAACCGTATCAAAAATTATTTAACCAAGGGATGATTTTGGGAGAAAACAATGAAAAAATGTCGAAATCTCGCGGTAACGTGGTTAATCCAGATGATGTCGTAGAAAAATACGGTGCTGATACATTGAGGATGTATGAAATGTTTATGGGACCTTTGGACGCATCAATTGCTTGGAGTGAAAATGGTCTAGAAGGCAGCCGCAAATTCTTAGAACGGGTATGGCGTTTAATCGTAGATGAAGATGGCAAAATGCGGGATCGGATTACGACGATTAACGATGGAAAATTAACGAAAGTTTACCATCAAACCGTTAAAAAAGTTACCGATGATTACGAAAATATGCATTTTAACACGGCGATTTCGCAATTAATGGTTTTCATTAATGAAGCTTATAAAGCCGACGCCCTACCTTATGAATACATTGAAGGATTTGTCCAATTACTAGCACCAATTGCGCCACATATTGGTGAAGAATTATGGGCAGTTTTAGGGAATGAAGATGGCATTTCTTATGTTCCTTGGCCAACTTATGATGAAGCACAATTAGTGGAAGATGAAATTGAAGTGGTGTTCCAAGTTAACGGTAAAGTACGTAGTAAAGCGCAAGTAGCACGCGATATTGCAAAAGAAGAACTAGAAAAAATTGCGCTAGCAGATGCGACCATTCAAGAACATCTTGCCGGTAAAACAGTTCGTAAAGTAATCGCAGTACCAAATAAATTGGTTAACATTGTTGCTAATTAAGCATTCATTCACAAAAAACTAAGATACTTTTTTGGTATCCCATGTGATTTTAGAAAAATAAAAACTCCTTTTTGGGGAAGTAGCCACTCAGCGCGCTTTGCCTCAAAAGGAGTTTTTTTATTTAATTTAATATGACTAGCAAAAAAATACTAAATCATTTTACTGGCAGTAAATACCAAAATTGGTAGTACAACATAGTGGATCTAAGTTATTGCTTGAAAGCTTGAAGGAGCTAGCTCAGTTTTTTATGTTTTCATTAAACTACTATTATTTTCTGTTATTTTCTTGCATAATAAAGAAAATTTTAGAGGAGTGGAAAATGGATAAAGAACTATTAATGATTGATTTATTAAGTGGTAAAAAGGTTATTACAGCCGTTTTTTTGCCAATCTATCGACAACGTTTACGCTTGAGTATTAGTCTCTCCTTATTTAGTGCTGGCTTTTTTTTAGGACTGAATACTTTAGTTTATCGTTATTTGATGGCGAGGGTTCAGACAACTTCTGCTGCCCAGAAAATCGTTGGCCTACATTATTTTGCCCTGATTTTTGGTGGTATCATCATTACACTTTGTCTTATTCAGTGTGTCTTTGTACTTGTGCATCTGTTTTTTCTGAAAAGAAATTTCCAAGGTTGGTTAACCCCAATTTTGCAGAAGTTTTCTGGTTTTTCTAAAGTAGTGGAAGATGAAGAACACTATTTTGTTAAACGTAGGCAAAAAGAAGTAAGACTGGCTAAAAAAGATTGCTTGGTCTTAACCGAACGCATTAACGGCGATAAGTTAATGATTGGTGTAGAGAAATTGGATTTGGGTGTCACACGGGGATTCATTTTTCTTAGGACTACTAAAATCGATTTCCACCAGTTACCTAACGTGCAGACAGATAAACATAAAGGTGCAGGTAAATTGGCAATTTTTATTGGTCTTTTTTGTTTGTTGCTAGGTAGTTTTCTTTATCTTTTTACAAAAACGGAAACAAAAGAAAATACTTCAACTGCCGCAGCTCATGTGTCAGAAGAAGTCAAAATCACTGCATCAGGATTATTAAAACAACAAGGCGCTACGCCGAATAAAGTTGCACAAAAAGAAAATGAACTTTATGTAGCAAATACACATGAGTTGTTTCAAACGACAGATCGGGGTCAACATTGGCAATTTGTTCCTTTAAAAGCGGAGTGGCTAAGGGGCGGCAGTTATACGTTAACAAGTGGAGAAATTCCTTTTGGTTATTGGATGGATTACACATATCAGGTGGGGAAAGATTTTTCTTTTTATCTTTACACCACGGGTTCTGGAGACTATTTAGACTTATACTTGCTTTTTTCAAGTGACAATGGGGTAACGTGGCAAAAAAGCCAAGTCGGAGAAAAAGTGCGGAATTTGCGTTATCGTAAAGTACAATTTTTTGAAAATGGAACGGGGATTGCAGCAATTTCACAAACGACAGCAATGTCAGGCAGTGAGCAGGTCTGTTTATTTGCCACCCAAAATCATGGTCAAGATTGGTATCCGGTGGGGAATACTACGATTAATGCCCCTATTCAAAATATTAGTTTTATCGATGCTTCAATGGGTTTTATTAGTACCAGAGAGGGAATCTTCTATACTCAAAATGGGGGACGTTCTTACCATGAAGCACTTGTCAATGTACCAGAGGATTATCTGTTAGGAGGCCTAGATCTTTTTCAATCACCTAATGAAGTCACGCAGCCTAATAGTACTACTTTAGAAGCAAAGTTTTATCTCACCAAAAAAGATGGCCATATGTACGCTTGTTTGTATCGTTCTTATGATGGCGGCCAAACATGGGCTTTTGTACGCCAACTTTCAGAAGTCACCTCTGCAGATTAAGTGTTAATTTTTAGTCTAAAATTAAAAGCAAAACACGAGGAAAAAGTGCAGTCGTGTTTTGCTTTTTTGTTAGTATTTGCCATCTGAACTGCGCTGATAGTGCTGATTTTCTTTGATGGGTAAATGAATAATCGCTTCATCAGGTGCGGTGACAATCAGACGGGTTTTACCTGTTGTATCTTGTTCTAAAGTTACTAAAAGGTTATCATCAAGGGGAAAACCGGCTGCTTTTAACATTTTTTCAGGAATTAAAAGACCAAAATTTTTATCCCAATGCACGATTTTTGATTTACATTCTTCAATTTTCATTTTTTCACCTCATTTAGATTTAAAGCATTTGTGAATTTAAAACATATGCTGCTAAATTTAGGCCCGCTTGATCGCCGCATAAATTATAACCAGTTTGAGTGTAGTGATAACTGTCTTTCATTAAGTCTAACTCTGATATCCATTCAAAGGCATTGGCAATCAAAACGACTTGCTTTGCTTGGACCAATTCTCTTTGGGCATGAATAATTTGCTGGAATTTTTCAGGGTCATCCTTCTTATTACCAATTTGAATGAGAAAAGTTTGCGTGATTCCAGCTTTAGATAAGACATCTTGCAGTGCAGTAAAATGCATTTTATATTCATGACTGCTCATGCCGTGATCGCCGTCGGTTTCTCCTTGGCACCAAATCAAAAAACGATTTTTAATGGGAATATTTTGTGCACTTAAAAAGTTTTCAGCTCGATTTAAACGTTCTAAAATATCCGTACAATAAGCAGTACCGGGTTGCCATTCTAGAATGCTACTACCGCCTTTTGATGCTGAAACACCGACTACCATGCGCCGGGTACAATCGTAATAAGCGTTGACGAGACTACTAACTAGCGAGCCAGTCTTTTTATTTTCATCATTAATGCCAGTAGCATTATCTTCAGTTTTGCCAAAGGGTTCTTGTAAATGAAAAAGTTTGGTGGGCTGACTTACAGCGCGAAATTCGTAGCCTTCTTTAACGTAAGGAGCTAAATGAGCTGTGCCGCGACCTGCCATATTACTTTGACCGGCAAAAAGAATTAAGTCAACGCCATCTTCATCGGGTTCTAAAGGTTGAGGGTACTGGGCTTTTAAGGCCGCTCTTTCGTTTTCTAATAAGCCTCGAAATTCGGTAATAGCAGTAGGGCGGTGCACAGTTAAATTTTGCAAGAAAATCACTCCTAATTTATGTGGGTTACTACCTAAATGGTACCGCAGATTAAAAGCGCTGACAAAGTTTAAAGCATCATTTGTGGTAAAATAAAAAACTTATTCAAAGTAGTCGCAAGTCACGATCCTTTGAATAAGTTTTTTGCCGATTGAAAGAAAGTCACTGCAAATAATGGATTTTGTTATTCGTTACCTTCTGTAATCAAACGTTTGGCGATAAAGTAGTCCCCTTCATAAGGTGTATCTTCGCCATTGATTTTTTGGTATTCATCTACCCCTTTGCCTGCGATTACAACGGCATCCTCTGGTTGACTTACTTGTAGCGCAGCAGCTATTGCTTTGACGCGATCCATTTCAAAGTGGACTTCTAATTGCGCATTCGTGATATGAGCATTGATTTCTTCTGCAATTTTTTTTGGATCTTCAAACGCCGGATCATCGGCAGTTAAAAAGACGATATTTGCATGTTCTGACAATGCTTTACCAAAGTCGGCACGACGTGAAATTGCTTTGCCGCCGGTACTACCTAAAACCACGATGACGCGTCCAGTTGGGTGTTCTCCTTGGGCAAATTCCAGTAATGTTTTTAAACTTAAATAATTATGGGCGTAATCAACATAAACACTAGCGCCATTTGTATTTAGTAGATGATCCATACGCCCAGGAACACGAGCACTCGCTAAAGCGTCTTTTGTCTCTTTGACATTTGCGCCTACAGTTGCTGCGGCTAAAAGGGCTGCAGTCGCATTTTCTTGGTTGAAATCACCTGCTAATTGAATACTGTATTCATCTGAAATTTGCAATTCATCTTTTGCACTTACAACAGTAAAGTGTTTATTTTTGCCACTAGTCACTAAGTAATCGGCATTTTTACGCCCGTAAGAAAGGTAAGGTGTTTGCCACAGTTCACAGTTTTCTTTTAACAGCTCAAAATAGTCACTGCCGGCATTTAAAATCATTTTTTTTGAATGACGCAACAATTGGCGTTTGCAATAAAAATAGTCATCAAAAGTCGGATGTTCAATCGGACTAATGTGGTCTGGTGAAATATTTAAAAAGACACCCACATCAAAAGTTAAACCAAAAACACGCTCTGTTTTATATGCTTGGGAAGAAACTTCCATCACCAAATGCGTCATGCCGTTTGTGACAGCTTGCCGCATCATTTGATATAAATCTAAAGATTCCGGCGTGGTTAAATGGGATTTAAAATAAGTTTTACCATCTAATGAGGTATTCATTGTCGACAATAAAGCTGTCTTATTTCCAGTAGCTTTTGCTAGTAATGCGTGGGTGAAATAAGAGGCAGTTGTTTTACCTTTTGTACCTGTAAAAGCAACAAGCTGTAATTCTTTTTGCGGGTAGCCATAAAAAGCCATCCCTAAAAGCGCCATTGCTTTTTTGATATCCGTAACAATAATGGCACACTGAGCATTGACTTCAAAAGGTTCTTCGGCAACATAAACCTCTAAGCCATTTTCAAGTGCACTTATTAAATATTCCACTTTAAAATTTAGACCCTTACAAAAAAACAAGCTATTATTATCTACTTTACGGGAATCGTAGGTTACAGTCTTAAATTCTTTTTTAGGTAAATTTTTACTTGTTAAATGCCAACCAGTTGGCGTAATCATTTCTTTTAATAAGTCATTTTGCAGTAAAATTTCACTGACTTTTTCTAATGTTAATGTCATGGCTCAAGCCTCACTTTACATTTTTCTTCGGTTGTATTATAGCATTAAATAAAGTGGGTACCAAACTTCAGGAAAAAAAGGAACTATTATGACGAGATTTTCTGAGGTGTTGTAAAACCATTAAAAATCAGCAAAAAAGATTGCTCATGGTTGCTTTTGTAAGTAAAATAGAACATATGTCTTGAAACCAATAGAAAGTAGAGAAAATAAATGAGTGAAAAATTCGTGGCACAAACGGAACTATCCACTGAAGAAAAAATGGCTAAAGGTTCCACGTGGTTAACGATTGGTAATATCGGTTCGCGGCTTTTAGGCGCCATCTACATTATGCCTTGGTACTATTGGATGGGCGAACATGCCAATCAAGCTAATGCTTTATTTAACATGGGGTATAATTTTTATGCCTTGTTTATGATGCTTTCCACTGCCGGGATTCCCGCTGCAATTGGAAAACAAACGGCCTACTATAATTCTTTAAATGAATATGCAACGAGTCGAAAATTATTGCATCGCGCCTTACAAGTGATGGCTGTTTTTGGTGTTGTTGCGGCCGCTACAATGTACTTTTTGTCTCCTTGGCTTGCGGGTATTTCCGGTGGCGGCAAAGAATTAATTCCAACCATTCGCTCTTTGAGTGTAGCAATTTTAGTTATTCCATGTATGAGTGTCATTCGCGGCTATTTCCAAGGCCAAAATGAAATGAAACCTTTTGCAATTTCGCAAGTGCTGGAACAAGTGGCGCGGGTATTTTATATGCTACTAGCGACCTTTATCATTATGAAAGTTGCCAAAGGTGAATATACTACCGCCGTAACGCAATCAACCTTTGCTGCTTTTATCGGGGCTATTATCAGTATTTTAGTCCTAGTCTATTACTTGAGAAAAGATAAAGTACGTATGGACTATCTAATTGAACACAGTGCCAATAATGTAAATTTAGATGCCAAAGATTTACTAATTGAAACAGTTAAAGAAGCGATTCCATTTATTATTATTGGTTCTGGGATTACTATTTTCAAATTAGTTGACCAAGTTACTTTTGTACGGGTGATGGGCTCTTTTACCGCTTATTCTCAAAATCAGCTAACTTCTTTATTCTCTATTTTTAGTGCCAATCCTGATAAATTAACGATGGTTGTTATCGGTCTAGCGACTTCGATGGCATTAGCCGGCTTGCCGTTAATCACAGAAGCCAAAACAAGAGGGGATCATAAAGGACTAGCCAAATTAATCAGCAATAATTTACAATTATTTGCTTTTGTTATGTTTCCGGCCACATTTGGGATGATTGTTTTAGCTTATCCTTTAAACACTTTATTTTATGCGCCAAGTCATTTAGGGGCCAGTGTTTTAATTGAAGCGAGTGTCTCCGGACTTTTTCTTGGCTTATATATGATGACCTCTAATATGTTACAAGGGATGTATGAGAATTTATCGGCCATTGGCTATTTTCTGATTGGTCTTTTAATCAAAATACTTGTACAGATTCCTTTGATTATGGTTTTTGAAGTCTATGGGCCACTATTAGCCACAATGATTGGTTTTGGTGTGACATGTGGTTTAAATCTATATAAGCTACACAAAATTTCTCGTTTTAACCGGATTTTGACATTCCGCCGGACAGTGCTCATTTTTATTATGACCCTTGTGATGACGGTAATTGCTTTTATTATGCGCCAATTAATGGGCTTAGTCTTAAGTCCTGACAGTAAACTACAATCGTTTGTGATGATTTTAGGCGTAGCCGCAGTGGGTGGAGCTAGTTATATTTTTATGGTGTTACGCGTTCGACTAGCTGATAAACTCTTAGGTGCGACTGCCGAAAAAATTCGCCGGCGCCTGCATATGTAATAAATAATGAAAATATCCTTTCCCAGTCAAAAAGTTTCTTAATAACAAATGGCTTTAAGGGGCATTTTTACTGGAGAGGATATTTTTTACTAATTTTTAACCCGTCTTTTCAGGCGGGTTATTTTTTTATTGACTTTTATAAACAATGGATATATAGTTAGTTACACAAGTAACTAACTAGTTAAGTTGATGTAAAGTAGAGGTGAAAGGAATGGAATTTGACTATTCCGGCACAACCCCCTTATTCCAACAAATTGCCGAACAAATTGAAGAAGGTATTTTAAATGGTTCCTTTAAAGAAGGAGAACAAATTCCTTCTACAACGGAAATTTCAAAAAGTTTTGCAATTAATCCTGCGACAGTTTTAAAAGGGATGAATGTTTTGGTTGAACGGGAATTGATTGAAAAGAAAAGAGGAATTGGCATGTTTGTGTTAAGTGGTGCCCAACAGAAAGTAAAAGAATATCGTCGCGAACTTTTTTTGACAAATGAAGTTGGACAAATTGTGGCAGAAGCAAAAAAATTAGGTATTACAGCTGAACAGTTAAAAGAACTGATTGAAAGAGGGTATGAGGCATGAGTTTAGTAATAAATCAAGTTAGTAAGACATATAAAGAAAAAAAAGCATTAGATCAAATCAGTTGGAAAATTGAACCGGAAAAAATTTATGGATTATTAGGCCGTAATGGTGCTGGTAAAAGCACATTACTAAATATAGTTGCCAACCGCAGCTTTCAAAGTGAAGGTACAGTGACATTAGACGGAACAGTTATTACCGATAATGAAGGAGCATTAAATAAAATTTATTTAATGTCTGAAGATAACTTGTATCCTGGTAATTTAAAAGTAAAAAAATGTTTTCAACTTACAGCAGCTTTTTATGGGAGTTTTGATTGGAATTTGGCACAAGAAATGACAGTAGCTTTTGAACTGAATCAAAATATAAGCTTACGGAGATTATCCACTGGTTATAGAAGTATTGCCAAGCTGATTATGGCGCTTTGTGTGCCAGCAGACTATATCTTTTTAGATGAACCTGTCTTAGGTCTAGATGCAAATCATCGGGATTTATTTTATCATTATTTATTAACAGCCTACGCCAAACGTCCGCGGACGTTTGTGATTTCAACACATTTGATTGAAGAGGTAGCTAACTTATTAGAAGAAGTTATTATTTTAGATGGTGGCAAAGTGTTAAGAAAAGCTACTACAGAAGATATTCAATTAGCAGGTAAAGTACTTAAAGGTCCAAAAGAGGCTATTGCAGCTCTTATTAAAGAGCTACATGTTATTGGGCAAGAAGAGTTGGGTGGTATGACAAGTGTCTACGTTGAAGGTGAGATACCTAAGAATTTACCATTAGATGTAACGGTAGCACCTTTAAATTTGCAAACGTATTTTGTTCAATTAACCAAAAAGGATGTGGCTTAAGATGAAATTAAAAGCAGCAATTCAATACAAATTATCGGTTCAATGGCGTTCGATGTTGATTTATTTAGGTTTTTTCCTTTTGTTTGCGGTAATTTTTCCCTTAATTCCTTTACTATTATCAGATGGTATTACAAATGTTCAAGTCGATTTAATGATTCCTTCTATGATTTATATGATGCTTTTATCGGTTACTAGTGTCGGGCAGGATTTCAAGTTGCTTATTCAATGTGGTACAGCTCGCATTCATATTTTTTTGGCTAATCTAATTGCTAGTTTAATTTTGACTGTTGGTATGAGTATTGTTTTACGATTACTATTTTGGTTGTTTGACGGTCGCTTATTACCCAATTTTCATTTGGGTTACCCAGTTATTTCCATGTTAACGCAAAATGAATTTTTACCAACGCAATTTTTATTAGTGGTATTTCTATTTTTAGCGAGTGTTTTAGGTCTAGTGGTTGGTGCTATTCTAGCCCGTTTTGACGGCTATTTCCGTTTAGCGATTGGCGCTGTGTCTTTAGGTATTGTAATTTTAGGTGCCATTTTATTTCAACTATTGCCGGCTGCTCGTGCACTAGCGGTTATTAATTTTGTTAAAAAGCTAATTGGTTTGAGCGCAAATGGTTTTAATGTTTGGCAATTTATAATTTTTATTTTTAGTATTAGTTTAATCTTGTTGGCAGTGGTCTATGTTTTAAATCGGCGCCAAGAAGTAAAACGATTGAATGCGTAAGGCAGCTTTTTTGGAAATAAGACGGAATTCCCCAAAAATTTGAAAAACAATTTTCGGGAATTCCGTATTTTTTTTTGAAGTTGGTCGCTTCTGTCACAACATTTTTAAAAGCGATTATCTTGAAAATATTGTGTTTTTTCACCATAAAATACCGGTAATAAATCTGATAAAGTCCCCGCTAACTTTACCTGAGAAAGTTCTTTTTCCGGTAACCAAAATACCCTTCCTTCTGTCATCACTGTAGGCTCGGTTGTAACTTGGGACGAAAAAATACCACACAATTCACGACTACCATCTGATTTATTTAGCCATTCTGCAATTCCCATTAGTTTTGGTACGATGATGAGACCTGTCTCTTCTTTAATTTCTCTTATGACAGCTTCAGTCATGGATTCTGTCGCTTCGACATGACCACCGGGAAATGTCCATCCGGGCCAATCTTTTTTCTGGCGATCTTGGATTAAAACTTCATTACGCTGATTACGAATCAGACACATACACGTTAATTGGACTGGAAAACTTCTTGTCATCTTCTCACCTCGACTTTTACTGTATAATAGTTTTGACAACTTGTGAATAAAGAAAATACGAAGATGCTATTTTTAAGGAGGCTCCCTCTTTAAAGCTATGCTGCTTTTTTGGGGAAAGTCGATTGAAGTAAATGAAGTAAAAATAAGACTTAAAAAGATAAGTGGAGGAACTGATGCGTTTAGATAAGTATTTAGCCGATATGCAGATTGGTAGCCGTAAAGAAGTAAAAGGGTATATTAAAAAAGGTTTGGTACAGGTTAATGGTGCCATAATCAAACAAGACAAGTTTCAGGTGAACCCTGATGAAGATACGATTTTGTACCAAGGAGTGAAAATTTTATATCAAAAATATTTTTACTATATGCTAAATAAGCCAGCGGGTGTGATTTCTGCCACAACAGATAAACAACAAAAAACAGTGATTGATTTATTGCAACCGGCTGATTTTAGACCAGATCTTTTTCCAGTTGGGCGGTTAGATAAGGATACGGAAGGTTTTGTGTTGTTAAGTAACGATGGTGAGTTAGCTCATGAACTTTTATCCCCTAAAAAGCATGTTGAAAAAGAATATTTTGCTGAAGTTGCTGGTGTAATGACCAAAGAAGATGTGATCGCTTTTGCAAAAGGATTAACATTGGATCAGGGGGAGAAGGCATTACCAGGGAAATTGCAAATTTTAAAAGTAGATGAAGTAAACAAAACTTCGGAAATTTCTTTAGTGATTTCTGAAGGGAAATTTCACCAAGTCAAGCGGATGGTGCAAGCTGTTGGTAAAAAGGTAACTTATTTAAGACGTGATCGTATTGGGGCAGTTTGGTTAGATCCTGCTTTAAAACTGGGCACTTATCGTCCGCTGACAGAAAAAGAAATTATTGCCTTAAGTAAAAGTTAAAAAATAAACTACTAAATGGAAGTGCTGTCGGCAAATACAGCACTTTTTTTATTGTCAAAAAAGAAAATTCTATAGTAATTTCTAATCTTTTTATGAAAAAGTTAGTATTTATGTAATCTAAGTGAAATGTTGCAATCTAGTTGTAAATAAAAGTGTTTTCATTACAAAAGACAGTAGTTGCTGAAAATAAACTGTAAGTTTGTTGTCATCCTTTTCATGAAAAAACGTGCTAAATTAAGCAAGTCAAAAAAACGAAAAGGGGTCATTAATTGAAACTCAAAAAAACAATTTTAACAATTTCACTTCTCGGAAGTTTATTCTTTTCAGCCACAGCTTTTGCCTCAGAAAATACTGATAAATTAGCAACTGTAAAAACTGATGTAACACAAACTGAGGCTAAAATTAACGATTATAAATCACAAATTCAACAGTTACATGCTGAAATTGAAAATAATGAAACAACAAAAGCAACTTATAGTGAAGAGTTGGATGAAGAAATCGCGACATTGGCTACAATTAAAGCAGAATTAACTGAAAAACAAGCGCAACAAGAAGAAGTAGAAGCATCATTTTTAGGTACTTCCCTTGACTTATTCCAAGGTCTCCAAGGAAAAGAGCAAATTAAAGCGCAAGTTACAAAGCTAAAAGAAAAACAAAGTAATCAACGTATCGAAGTTGCCACTTTACAAGGTAAAATTACCCAAGTGGAACAAATGAACCAAGAGCTAACAGATAAAATCGCAAAGTTGCAACAAACACAAGCTACGGCAGAAAAAAATGTTGCGGAAAAAAAGGCGACGATTGTCACTTTAACAGCAAAAGTGAAAGCAGAAGAAGAAAAAGCTGCTAAAGTAGCTCAAACTGGTTTTGCCGCACCGTTAGAAGGTAGTTTAAACATTAGTAGTCCTTTTGGTTGGCGCCAAATGCCTCTTGGTGGTGGAACAGAACATCATGACGGTATTGACTTAACTGGTTCTACGGGTCAAACAGTAATGGCAGCACGAGATGGCGTGGTAGTGGAAGCGGGATTTGATGCAAGTTGTGGTAATCATGTTATCGTCAAACATGACAATGGTTACTATACTTATTATTTCCACTTAACAACTATTGAAGTCAGTAACGGTGCCAGCGTTAGTGTCGGCCAACGCATTGGTGGCATGGGAACCACAGGGAATTCAACTGGTGTTCATCTGCACTTTGGTGTAGCAACTGGTCTGTGGGAAGGCTTTGTTGATCCTGCTCCTTTGATTGGTGCGTAATAAAGTTATAGAATTAGCATAAAAATTAAAAGTACGAAAGTTATGGCAATCATTTTCCCAAAAAGCAGTTATTGGGAAAACGATGCGAAACTTTCGTGCTTTTTTAGTTGTAATTTGAAGAAATTTGAGGAGCAATTTCATATTATTCCGCCTTAATGCTAAAGAGTTAAGCGCTGCCTTCAGCTTTTCTAGATGTCTAGCAAAATGAACTAGCTCTCAGCGACAATAAGCTAAAATTTTAAGAAATTTGAAAAACAATTTATTAAAATTCTATCTTATTGCTTGAGAGCTGAACGAGTTCATTTCGCTTTTCTTATGTCCATAAGCCTGGAGATGCGGTAATGACTAATTTTTCTTTAGTAAAGGGATGTTCGAGATGCATTTTTTGCGCATGAAGCATTAAACGTGGCGCATTTTCTTTACCATATAGAGGATCTCCGATAATAGGATGGCCGA
This sequence comes from Enterococcus sp. DIV0755b, assembly GCF_051713765.1. NCBI lineage: Bacteria > Bacillati > Bacillota > Bacilli > Lactobacillales > Enterococcaceae > Enterococcus > Enterococcus sp. DIV0755b. The sequence continues at coordinate 876,808 of NZ_JBIOQN010000001.1, forward strand.
TGCTTTTTAAATGGACTCTGATTTGATGCGTGCGACCTGTTTCAAGTTGGCAATAGATTTGACTGTGTTTCCCACTTTTGAAAATGGTGACGTGAGTAATAGCTGTCTGACCATTTTTTTCATCGATAATTCGTTTGCGCCGATCGTGACGATCGCGCCCAATTTTTTTGTTAATTGTAGTCGCATGGGCCAAATTGCCACTAACGATTGCTTGATACTGACGGTAAATATGTTTTTGTTCTAAGAGGCGACCTAAAATTGGTAAGACCAATGGATTTTTAGCAAATAAAATAGCACCACTGGTTTCTTTATCTAAACGGTGCACCACATAAGGGCGTTGTCCTTTTGGGGCAAGATAAGCAGCCACGTCATTTAGTAGCGTATCTTTTTCTGTCGGCTGATTAGGGTGTGTTTTAATTCCGGCAGCTTTATTTGCAACCAGCAGATGTTCATCTTCGTATAAAACATCCACTTTTTTTGCCTTTCCCAAAGCAACTTCTTGATACGTATAATCTTCTGGTTCAATCTTAAGTGTAATACGATCGCCAGCGTGACAAAGCTCATGAAACATGACGTGCTCACCGTTTTTACGGACATTTTTACGAACGCGCAAAAAATGACGTACTTTACGAGGAACTAACCACTCTTTTTCAAGTAGTTCACGAATAGTCATTTCTTTTTGAGCGTTAGGGAGTGTGATTGTGTATTCCATAGTAACCCTCAATTCTTTTTTACATGCTAACTTTTATTATATTTCTTAAATACAGCTTTATTTTAAAAGATATTTAAGAAAAATGTAACGAATTACTGCATTTTCTTTGCTAAAATGTGCTAGATTTAGTTTAATATGCTATTTTCAGTCTAAAGACGCAGGTTAGTTTGTAATTTTCCTGTTAAACTGACACAAATTAAATGAGTGGAGATTGTTATGGATATAAAAGAAATTTGGACAAAAATAAAAGAGGCTTTGCGCACTTTTTGGCAATGGTTAAAGCCTTATTTACAGCAATTTCATCAATGGCGCAAACGAGTTTGGAAAAAATATCACGTCAATAAAATTATCATTTTATTAGGCTTGATTGTCGTACTGGTTACTAGCAGTTATTTATTTTATTTATCCAAACAAGTCGATGTGGATCGCTTGCAATCAGACTTGAAGAACACCACGGTCATTTATGATAAAGACGGCGATACAGCTGGTAAATTGAATTCAGGCAAGGGGACGTATGTGGAGATGGATAAGATTTCTCCTAATATCGTCAATGCTGTCGTTTCAACAGAAGACCGCAATTTTTATAATCACCATGGGTTTGATATTAAAGGGATTGCCCGTGCAGCGGTAAGAGCGGTAATTAATCGCAATACTTCTGGTGGTGGTGGGAGTACCATTACCCAACAGTTGGCCAAAAATGCCTATCTTACTTTAGACCAAACGTTTAGTCGTAAGGCCAAAGAACTGTTTTTAGCGATTGAAATTGAAAAAAAATACACCAAAGATCAAATTTTGACGATGTATTTAAATAATGCTTATTTTGGTAATGGCGTTTGGGGGGTACAAGATGCCTCGAAGAAATATTTTGGTGTGAACGCAAGTGAAGTAGAGTTAAGTGAAGCAGCTACTTTGGCGGGGATGTTAAAAGGACCAAGTATTTATAATCCGATTGACCATCCTGATTTAGCCAATGAACGGCGTAATGTCGTTTTAAGTGTTATGGTGGATAACGGTAAAATTACCAAAGAGCAGGAAAAACAAGTGGAACAGACCAATATCGCCGATTCGCTTTACGATGCTTATGATAATGAAGATACTGGCAATAAATACCCGTATTTTATTGATGCGGTATTAGATGAAGCAGAGCAAAAATACGATATTGACGACTCTGACATTTTAACCAAAGGCTACAAAGTATATACAACTTTAGATCAGCAACAACAAATTCAGATGCAAAATGTTTATGACAACAATAATAATTTCCCTAGTAATGCAGCTGACGGCGCAATGCCACAATCAGGTTCAGTTTCTATGGATCCTAATACCGGCGGAATTCGCGCGTTAGTCGGTCGCCGCGGTGAGCATACTTTCCGAGGTTTTAGTTTTGCAACACAAATGAAACGTTCACCAGGTTCAACGATTAAACCAATTAGTGTCTATACGCCAGCTCTTGAAGCAGGTTATAAGCCAGATAGTATTTTAAAAGATGAAAAAATGAGCTTTTATGATGTGAAAAACTACGATGGCACGTATTCTGGCGAAGTTCCTATGTATCAATCTGTCGCTTGGAGTTTAAATGCACCGGCAGTCTGGTTACTACATGAAATTGGCATTGACAAAGGCTATAAAAAAGCCCAAGAATTTGGTCTTTCTTTAACTGAAAAAGATAAATATTGGGGTGGGGTAGCACTAGGTGGTTTAGAAAAAGGCGAATCACCAATGACGATGGCCGCAGCTTATGGCGTTTTTGCCAATGGTGGCCAATTGTATACGCCCCATGTAATTACTAAAATTGTCGATTCAAAAGGAACGGTGATTGTCGATAATACCAAACCAAAAGGAAAACGAATTATCTCAGAAGAAACTGCTAATCAAATGACCAGTATGCTGTTAGGAACATTTTCAAACGGGACAGCAGCACAAGCCAATCCAGGTTATACGATGGCTGGAAAAACTGGTACTACTGAAACAAACTTTGATTCCAGTAAAGCCAATGACCAATGGATTGTAGGATACACACCAAACGTGGTAATTGCTACGTGGTTAGGTTTTGAAAAAAGTAGTAAAGAGCATTATCTATCAGGAACTAGTGGGGATGTAGTCGGAAAAATTTTCCAAGCCGAAGCTGCTAATATTTTACCTTATGTAAAAGAATCTGGCTTTGCCGTAGCAGATGCCTATCAAACTAACGGTAAAGTAGTCGCCGCAGATGAAGTTAACCGCGATCAAAATAGTGAAACGGATTGGAATAAAACGATGGATGATTTTGCTGAAAAAGCCAAAGATGGTCTAAGCGAAATTGGTGGTAAAGTCAAAGAAGGCGCAAAACGAGTCTTTCAAGATATTTGGGGCAGATTAAATGGTAACTAAAGTTTTTATGTTACAATAAATCATATCAAATAAAAGTGAGGTTACAAGATATGGCGAACATTTATGACACAGCAAATCAATTAGAACGTGAAATTAGAGAATCACAACAATTTGGTGATTTAAAAGCATCTTTTGAGCGCTTAAAAGAAAACCAAGAAGCCCATGCTTTATTCCAAGAATTTCAACAATTACAACAAGGTCTGCATGAAAAAATGATGTCAGGCGAAGAAATTTCAGAAGAAGATGCAAAAAAAGCCCAAGAATTAGCTGAACGGGTGCAAAAAGAAGATTTAATTAACGAATTAATGCAAAAAGAACAAGCGTTTAGTGCAGTTGTTAATGATTTAAACCGCATTATCATGGGCCCTGTTCACGAATTATATAACTAAAAACGAAGAAGAGGTGTGACAAAATATTTTGTCATACCTCTTTTTTTGCAAATAAATGGTGTTAAAGCAGCAATTTCTTTACCTTCTAGACCAGAGAAAAAATTTTTTAAGTTGACTGTGACGGGATAGTCAGTAATGTTGGTTTACAGGAAAAATATAGTTCTTTTTTGTTTTTACGCCAATCAATTTTCATAAGCTATGCCTTTTTTTAGTGGTTTTGTAGAAGAACGTTTAATCAATTTAACAGAAATTTGCTTATCGACAGGTTTTATTCCGGTTTGTAACCATTTTAACAACAATTGGGCCGCAGTGGTTCCAATCATTTTAAAATCTTGCAAAATAGTCGTTAGCGCCGGATCAAAAAAACGAGCCGCTTGGGTATCATCAAAGCCGACTACAGCTAGGTTCGCTGGAATTTGCCAATTTTGCTGACGTAACTGTTGAATCGCACCTAAAGCAAAAAGATCATTCTCACAGACAAGGGCAGTGACTTCATTTTGTAACAGATAATGGCTTAAATCAGAAGCGTTCAAATAAGTATCTTCTAAGTGACTGTGAAAGGGAATATTTACTTCTGCTAAAGCACGCAAATAGCCAAAGTAGCGCTGGCGGGTAGATTGCGGGTGGTGTTTGCTACCAAAATAATAACCAATTTTTTTATGACCTAACTGAATTAAATAATTAGTCGCTAAATAGCCGCCGCGTTCATTATCAGCTGTGACTGCTGGAAAAGGTAAATCGTGAACTTTTTTGTCTAAAATAATCGTAGCAAAATTTTGGGCAGCTAAAGAAAGTAATAAATCCAGATGGGCTTCTTCATCTCGTGGATAGTACAAAAGGCCATCAAATTCGGCCATGATAGCAGTGGCACTACGTTCAGTTAAAAAATCATAATTTGTCAAAAAAACATCAATTTTTTCGGCTTGAAAAACCGCCATGACGCCTTCACTTAAAGGAGCAACTGATAGTTCAGTACTTTCTTCTAAAGGTAAAACTAGTAAAATACGCTGGGGTTGTTTTTGATTTAATTCGTTTACAAAGCTACCACTTCCTTGAATGCGGGTAATGAATCCCTCTTGTTCTAAATCTGTCAGCGCTCGTTTGGCGGTAATCCGGCTGACGTGATAATCAGCGGAGAGGGCTTTTTCAGTGGGTAATTTACTTCCAGGCGGCATCATTCCGGCTAGAATTTTTGCTTTTAAATCTTTTTTTATTTTTTGATATAAAGGCTGCGTCATTTTAGGCACCTCCTAATAACTTTGAATTTTTGATATATTCTATTGCCATAATAGCATATTTTTTTTGAAGCAGGATAATAAAAAAATATTCTGAAAGCGTAGACATAATTGAACTATCCAAGTATAATCAAAATATAAATTGATATATCAAATTTAACGATAGTTATAGTATACGCTGCTAAAACGCTTTAGAAAATACAGAAAGTAAGTAGCGTTCATTATTAAGGAGGAACGATATGTATTACGGTGGTATTGAAGCTGGTGGGACAAAATTTATTTGTGCTGTCAGTGATGAAAAACAAAATATTGTAGCCAAAACAAGTGTACCAACGACAACACCTGAGGAAACTTTGCAAAAAACATTTGAATTTTTTGATCAATACGAGATTAGTGCAATGGGGATTGGTTCATTTGGACCGATTGGAATTGACGAAAGCAAAGACAATTACGGCTATATTCTGGCGACGCCCAAACCAGGTTGGTCTGAATTTGATTTCTTAGGACAAATGAAAGAAAAGTATGATATTCCTTTTGTGTGGACGACAGATGTCAATGCGGCAGCTTTTGGCGAGTTGAAAAAAGGCGCAGCACAAGGGAAAAAGAGCTGTATCTATTTAACGGTTGGAACGGGTATTGGTGGTGGTGTGGTCATAGATGGTAAAATTTTCTCTGGCATCAATCATCCTGAAATGGGGCATATTCATGTAAAACGTCATCCAGATGACGATTATGAAGGGACTTGTCCGTATCATAAAGACTGCTTAGAAGGGTTAGCCGCAGGGCCTAGTCTTGAAGGTCGCACTGGCATTAAAGGTCAAGACTTACCTGAAGACCATCCGATTTGGGAAATTCAAGCTTATTATATTGCCCAAGCATTAATGGCGTATGTCCTAACATTAGCTCCAGAACGGATTATTTTAGGGGGAGGTGTAATGAATCAAGATCATCTATTAATGAAAATCCGCCAAAGTTTTGTAGAACAAGTTGCAGGTTACGTGGAAACACCGCCTGTCAGTGAATATATTGTTCGTTGGGGCTTACCAAACGAAAGTGGTATCATCGGCTGTTTGTTATTGGCTGAAGATGCTGTGAAAGCAAAATAAAACACCAAGTCAAACAATTTTCTTTCTAATTAGCATATTAGTTGCTGCGGAGAATTGTTTGGCTTTTTGATTGCTTTTTTTTAGGAGCTGGCTCAATTAAAAGGCGAACAAATTTTCGTATTTAAGGTGACGAGATAAGTAAGAAATGTTATGATATAAAGGAATCTAGCAACTTTATCAGGATTAAAAAAGTTTGTTTTAAAGGTAGATTCCATTTTTTAATCTACGCAATAGCAGTTCACTACTGTTTTGAAATTATAGAAATAAGGAGGGCGTGACCATGCGCTTTATCCACGTCGCCGATTTACATTTTGATCGGACCTTTGAAGGATTGTCCGAAGAAATACCGGTGGATTTTTTAAAAAAATTAAATCAAGCCAATGAAAAAACATTAAAAAATATTGTTACCACAGCGATAGCGCAACAGGTAGATTTTGTCATTTTTGCGGGCGATACGTTTCACCAAATGAACCCTTCTTTGAAAAATCAACAGCTTTTAATGACTCAATTTCAACAATTAGCCCACGCTGAAATTCCAGTTTATTTAATTTTTGGCAATCATGACTATTATGAAGAGAGTCGTTACTGGTTTTCTTTTCCTGAAAATGTCGTTTTATTTGAAACAGAAACAGTCAAAAATATTGTCGCCACCACCAAAAATGAGGAAAAATATGCTATTTCAGGCTTTAGTTACCGTCATCAATATTTAAAAGCAGAAATGGTTAAACATTTTCCCGCGCGTAATTTAGAAGTTGACTATCATCTAGGTCTTTATCATGGGGATATAAATGATGCCAACTTTGCACCTTTTAGTTTAAACGAATTAAAAAGTAAAAATTATGATTATTGGGCGTTAGGGCATATTCATCAACCGACAAAGTTGAGTGATGAAATAATTTATCCCGGTACCCCTCAAGGTCATACGAAAAAAGAACGAGATTTAGGAAATGTATTGTTGGTGGAGCTAGCAAAAAATGAGCTAACTGTTACAAGAATCCCTGTTGCAGCTTTACGTTGGCAAAAAAAGACGATTTCTTTAGCCGACTGTGAAAATAACGCGGCGGTAGTAAGCTATTTAACAAAGCAACTTACGCCTCTGACAGAAAATACCGCAATGTTGTACGAAATTACTTTAGCCAATACAGCCCATTTACAAAATTTTACTGCCATGATAACAAATGGACAGCTACAAGATCTGTTGAATCAGCAGTGGCCTGACTTGGTCTTTGTGCATACTTTAAAACTTGAAGAAGTAAAGGAGAAAATTTCATTGCCTGCTAGTGAGGCTTTAAAAACGCAGTTATTACAAGAATTTAGCCATGAGGAAATTTTTAATGAGGTGCTAGCAGAATTGGCGGCCAATAAAAATACAACAAGATTATTAGCAGATCCTACCTTTCGTCAAGAAGTATTGGCACAAGTAGCTGAGGAGTTAAATCAGCAATTTGAATGGGGGCAAAGCTAATGCGAATTTTAAGAGCTGAAATTACGGGTTTTGGTAAGTATCGCCAACAGCAATTTAATTTTACTGACGGCAACCAATTGTTTTATGGCAAAAACGAAGCGGGAAAATCGACCCTTTACCACTTTATTTTAGCAATGCTATTTGGCTTTCCCATCAAAAGAGGACGAAAACGTGATTTTGAGCCTTTAGATGGAACTAGCTATGGTGGACGTTTAGTTATTGTCTTACCCCAACATGGAGAAGTAACGATTGAACGTTTTAAACAAGTCAATCGCGGGAAAGCTAAAGTCTACTTTGGACAACAGACCGGTGGTGAACAGCTATTAACGCAATTGATTGCACCTTTAAATCGCGAATTATTTGAAGAGGTTTTCACCTTTCAACAAGAACAGCTGTCGCAGTTGGATCGTTTGCAAGAAAAACCACTCCATGATGCTCTAATCTCATTAGGAATCACAGGAAGTAAAAAATTATTAGGCAAGCAACAAGAGTATGTTGATAATGAACAAAGACTATTTAAAGTAAGAGGACAACGACAAGCGTTAAATAAAGCGTTAAAAGAACAAGAACAAATTGCGCAACAAGTTTATCAACAAGAAGCAAAAGAAGCTGCGATGACGGAATTAATGGCCAGAAAACAACAAGATGAGCAACAACAACAGCAACTGACAGCACAACTGCAAAAAGCGCAGCAAGAGTACCTTACTTTAAAAGAACAAGAACGTAGCTTTTCGCAATACGAAGAATGGCAAGCACTCCAAAAAAAATATCCCCGCGATGATTTGGGAGCAGAACCAGAAAAACTACAAGAATTTTACAATCAATATAATCAACTAAATACCCGCTTAGCTCAGGGCAAACAAGAACTTATTGCCTTAAATGAAACCCAAGGACTAACCGATCGCTATCGTTTTTATTTGGAACACGAAGCGCAAATTAAAGGTTTGTTACAAGAACAAGTAGCAGCGGTGCGTTTGACAGATGATTTTCAAAAACAACTGGAAGAACAACAACGTTTAATTGAAGAGGTTACACTTTTAGAAGATACGTATCATTTTCGTGTGGAAGAAGATGCACAAAAAAAAGTTCAGACGACCAAAAAATTGGCCCAACATTACCAACAACTCACAACAGAAATCACAGAGGCAAAACAAGAAGCCAAATGGCAAAGTAAACAAGAAGAACTGATCGCAATTCCCCGACGACAAAAACAACAAGAGCCAAGGTTTGGTCTTAGTACGCTGTTTAGTTTTGGGCTAGCGCTCCTTTTATTTATTGGTGGCTTTTTGATAGGGAATCTGCGGGTTATATTGTGGTTTGTAAGTTTTTTGGCAGTCGCTTTTGGTTTTTACAGTCTGATCCAAAATAAATCTGAGACTGTAAAAGAGGCTAATTTAAAAGAACCCGAGTTGCAAAAAAATAATCTCCAAACTCTAGTAGCTAAAAAAAGTAAAGAGCAAGAAGTAATATGGTCTAAATTGCAACAAGAACTACCCAATCTGACAAACCCGCAAGATTTAGCTGTTGCATTAGTTCAACTAGATAAGGCCGCAGAAGATTATGTCGAAAAAAATAATGCATTGATGCTAGCTGATCAAAAATTAGCGCAATTGGATCAAGCATACGGTGCGCTTTTACAACGGTTTAACTTTTTAGAAAAGTGGCTACCACAAGAAGGGCGAGATATTGTGCAGCGTTTACGGCTCTTACAAAACTTTGCCGATGAAATGCAAGAAGTAAAACTGCAACAAGAACAGCCGACTGCAGCCTTACTTATTCGTCAAAATCAACAATTACAAGAACAGCTAGATAAATTGTTAGCCGAAAATCAGACATTACTGCAAAGTGTTGGAATTACGCAACCTACCGAGATTCCACTGTGGATTGCGCAAATGCATCAAAAGGCTGGTGATTTAGCCCGTAAACAAGAACTAGCCAAACGCTTAACCAAACTTTTCCCTAAAAAAATAACGGCAAGTCAATTAGCAGTAGAATTATCTAACGCAAAAGAGAAAGTCCAAGAAATTCAGCGACTAGATCGTCAGTTAAATCGTAGCCTCCAAAAAACGCAGTTAAAAATTGAGCAGATGCAACGAGATGGTACGCTAGATGAATTACGCCAACGACTAGCTCAAGCCAATAGTAAAGTCTATGACTTGGCTTTACAATGGAGCAAAAATAAATTAACCGCTACGTTACTTGGGGATTTAGCCACAGAGCTTTCGGATAAACAACTGCCGCAATTACTGCAAAAAAGTAGTCACTATTTAGCAATTTTAACTGGCGGAAATTATAAAGCGCTAGATTTTGTAGCAGAAGAACTAACTGTTAAAACAGAAAATAAAGCTTGGAAGATTTATGAACTTTCAACCGGCACGAAAGATCAGGTCATTATGGCAATCCGTTTTGGTTATTTGGCACTACAAGCAAGAATCTTATGTCCGTTAATTATTGATGATGGTTGGTTACATTATGATAGTAGCCGCAAAGAGCAATTAGCTGTACTGTTAAAAGAATTTGCGCAACAGTATCAAGTGATTTGTTTGTCTTCTGACGTAGAAATGGTAAGCTATTATGAGAAGTTACAACAAAAAGTTGTGGTTATAAAATAAATTTGTACCAATTTTTAATGCTAGCCAACTAGAAAAAAGCAGTAAAGGAGATCGCTATGAAAAAATTAAGAGATTTAGCAGTGGATGAAGAATTTCAAGCTTTTCTATTAATCAAAAATGCTGATGTTCGTTTAGCCAAAAATGGCAAAAAATTCATCGCTTTTACTTTCCAAGACACAACAGGTACTATTGATGGTAAATTTTGGGATGCTTCTGAAGAAGAAATTAATAAATTTGAAGCGGGAAAAGTCGTTGCATTACAAGGTAAACGAGAATTATATAATGGCAATCCACAAGTTAAAATTATACACATGCGTCTAGCGCGCCCAGATGAGCCAAGTGAACCAACGCAGTATATGGAAAGAGCGCCTTTGAAAAAAGAAGAGATGGAAGAAGAAATCAATCAAACATTATTTGAAATCATTAATCCCCATTGGAATCGCATTGTGCGCTTTTTATTAAATAAATATCAAAAAGAATTTTTTGATTTTCCAGCAGCTAAGCGCAACCACCACGCTTTTGCTGGCGGGTTGGCTTATCACACGGTTTCCATGTTACGTTTAGCTAAAGCAATTGTAAAAGAATACCCTGAATTAAATCCGTCTTTATTATATGCGGGGGTTATTTTACATGATTTAGGTAAAGTAATTGAATTATCTGGTCCTATGTCAACTGAATATACATTAGTCGGAAATCTAGTGGGTCATTTGGTTTTAGTAGACGAGGAAATCACTAAAGCATGTATTGCATTGAAATTTGATGAAAATGAAGAAGATATTGTCGTTTTACGTCATATGGTGTTAGCTCATCATGGCCTGTTGGAGTATGGCTCTCCTGTGCGCCCGCGAATTATGGAAGCGGAAATTTTACATCAAATTGATAATTTGGATGCTTCCATGCAGATGATGTTGACTTCTTTACGCCAAACGCAACCGGGAAATTATTCTGATCGGATCTTCGGAATGGATAATCGCAGTTTTTATCTTCCAAAAGATGTTTAATGTACTTGGAGCAATGAAAAAGCTTGTTTTGATGGTGTCTTTTAAAAAAGATGCTGTTTAAAACAAGCTTTTTATATTTTTATATAGTCATGTTCTGTAGAAAATAACGTTAGCTTTCTTAAACTTTTTATAAGGGAATAGAAAATTTTCTGGTAATTTCAGTAAATCAAAAATTACTATGTTATCTTTTTTGATAGAGGATTGGTAAAGGAGATTTAGTGTTGTGGAAAATAAAACCGGCTTAAGTTTAGCTGAAGTAGAGTTACGAAAAGAACGAGGCTTACAAAATAATTTTACAGAAAGTGCCACCAAATCAACAGGAGCAATTTTTTATGATAATTTGTTTACGTTATTCAATTTTTTAAATCTATTAATTGGTATTTGTTTGTTTTTAGTTGGCGCTTATAGCAATATGTTTTATTTGCTGATTATTTTCGTCAATATTACAATTGGAATCTATCAAGAAATTCATGCCCGCAATCTGGTACAGAAACTTTCCATTGTAAATAAAAAGCAAGTTCGTGTTATACGCGATGGGATTGAATTGGCGTTAGACTCTACGGAATTAGTAATGGATGATTTAGTCAAACTAGCTGCAGGTGAACAAGTTCCTTCTGATATGGAGGTAATTTCGGGCTTTGCTGAGGTCAATGAAGCGATGCTGACAGGAGAGTCAGATTTAATTGGTAAACAAGCAGGAGCAGCATTGTTATCGGGGAGCTTTTTAGTTAGTGGCGAAGTTTTCGCTCGAGTGATCCATGTGGGAAAAGACAATTATGCCGTAAAATTAACCAATGAAGCAAAAACCCATAAACCGTTGAATTCGGAATTGATTAGAGCGATTCGACAAGTGTCTAAATTCACGAGTTTTGTCATTATTCCTTTTGGTATTTTATTATTTTTAGAAGCGTTTGTTTTACGTTCTAGTGGTGTAAAAGAAGCGGTAGTGGTTTCAGCAGCAGCGGTTTTAGGCATGTTACCCAAAGGACTTGTTTTATTAATTAGTATCGCGCTGACAACTGGGGTAACCAAATTAGCCAAAAAAAGAATTTTGGTGCAAGACATGTATGCAATTGAAACATTAGCACATGTCGATACCCTTTGTTTAGATAAGACTGGAACGATTACTGAAGGAAATATGCGGGTCTATAAACTTCATAATGTGGATGAGAATTATAAAGAGCAACTGCCGGCAATTATTGGCAGTTATTTAAAAAATAGTACCGATAGTAATGTAACCATGCAGGCCTTACGGGATTATTTTCCTGAAACTACAAATTATAGTGCCAGTGACATCACACCATTTTCTTCAGAGCGTAAATGGAGCAAAATGAATTTAGAAACAATTGGAACAGTATATTTAGGTGCACCAGAGCGCGTCTTGGCAGACGATAATATTCCTCCAGTGGTTTTTAACGCCCAAGAAAATGGCTTACGCGTATTGGTGATTGCGGTAGCTGAAACCTCAGAAACTAATATACTTAAGCGTAAGGCAATTGCTGTTATTGAACTTGAAGACATCATTCGAAATAATGCCCAAGAAACATTGGCCTACTTGGATCAAGAAGGTGTCGCATTAAAAGTCATTTCCGGTGATAATCCGGTCACGGTGTCAAATATCGCCAAACGTGCTGGCTTGCCGAATTATGATAAATATATTGATTTAACCACGTGTCAAACAGATGAGGACGTGAAAGCTGCAGCATTGCAGTATACAGTTTTTGGTCGCGTAGCACCTCATCAAAAGAAATTATTAGTCCAAGCATTAAAACAAGCGGGTTCTACTGTGGCGATGACTGGTGATGGCGTCAATGATGTTTTAGCTTTGCGGGCAGCAGATGTCAGTATTGCCATGGCAGATGGAGATGCGGCTACACGTCAAATTTCCAATTTAGTCTTACTGGATTCTGATTTTACTACACTTCCCGCGGTTTTATTTGAAGGTCGCCGAGTAGTAAATAATGTCACTAAAGTTTCCGGAATATTTTTCATTAAAACGATTTATTCTTTCTTGTTATCCATTATTTGTTTACTAAGTGTGCAAGCATTTCCTTTTATACCGATTCAAATCACATTGATTGATTTGGCAATTGAAGGCTATCCTTCTTTCTTTTTATCTTTTGAAAGTAATAAACAAAAAGTTACCGGTAAATTTTTACCCACCGCGCTAAAAGCTGCCTTACCAAACGCTTTACTTGTGGTACTCAATGTCTTAGCTGTTACCGTTTTAGCTAGTCAGTTGAATTTGTCACAATTAGAGGCAACTACTTTAATGTATTATTTATTAATTGGGATTAGTTGCTTGGCAGTTATTAAAGCCTGTTTACCACTTAATTTTTTACGTCTCTTTTTAATTATCACGACAATTGGTGGGATTTATGTGGCGGCAATGCTCTTTTCTCACATTTTAGAAATTGGCTGGTTGACGGCTACGACGTTACCATTATTTGCAATTGGCATGTTAGTTAATGGTGTTTTATATAGTATCGTGACGTTGTTGAAAAAGAAAAAAAGTTAGTAAAATCAAAAAAAACCTCGTAGCCTTAGGCTACGAGGTTTTTTAATCTTGAACTTAAAAGAGTCAAACAATTGGATACTGTTATTAATTTGATTCAGCAGTTGAACTTTCTGCTGTTTCAGAACTCTTTGTTTCAGAAGCAGTTGTTGATGAATTTTCAGATTCTTTGGTTGAGCTTGAAGTTTCTTTTGTAGAATCTTTTGTTTCAGCAGCTTCAATAAAGTCGCTTAAGATATTTTGTAATGCTTGATCTTTAACTTTCACGTTAGCATCTTTTAATTCTTGCCCGATTACTTTAGCAGAGAAAGTAGAGTCAGATGCTTTGGTGTTAATCGCAATTTCTTTTAATTGTTTTTTGTAAGGTTCCATGTCGTTACCTTTAGCTTTGTTTTTGTCCATCCGTACAACATAGTAGCTTGTCATCATTGTAGATTGGTCAGTAACAGGAATTACGTCAGAAATTTCACCATCTTTAAGTTTAAAGGCAGCTGTTTTTACATCAGCTGGGACACTTGCTGTTTCTGAATCAAATGAAACTTTACCACCTTTTTCTTTAGTGGCAGAGTCAGTTGAACTCTTCTTAGCAATTTTTTCAAAGTCAGCATCTTTTTTACTTACTTCTTCTTTTAATTTTTTCGCTTCATCTTCACTGGCAGCTGCAATGATGTGGGCATCTACTTCTGGATGGAATGAATCCCAAGCAGTTTTCAAATCTTTATCGGTTACTTTAACGTGAGATTTGATTCCTTTTTCAAGGGCAGCTTGTTGTGTTAAATATTCTTTGAAGGTTTTTTTAGTGAAGCCAGATTGTTCCAATTGTTGTTCAAAGCTATCACCGTAAATTTTTGCTTGTTCATTGTATTGTTTGTCGATTTCTTTTTGGTCTACTTTATCACCGTATTTGTCACCGAAAACTTTTAAAATAATCATGTTACGGATTGTTTGTTGGTTAGTAGACTCATATTTTGCTTGATCGTAGAAATCTGAAACCGTGATTTTTGCCCCTTTCATAGTGGCGATGTCTTGATCTTTAGTGCCACATGCAGCAAGGGATAAAACAGCCATGGCGCTGATAGCGGCTAATAACATTTTTTTCTTCATTTAGTCGAGCACTCCTGTATTTTCAATTTAATTTTCACAAATATTACTATAGCACATTCTGTTTTTAAAAAAAATCACTGGTGTTAAGTTTCAAACAAAATTCACACAATGGTCGCTTTTCTTTATTTTTCCTTAGAGTTTGCTGCCGTATTATCTGTTGTAGGATCAATTGCAGCCAATGCATTCGCATGATTTGTAAGGGTTGTGACTTGATCTTTAATTTGGGTGATGCGCGGTTCTGCCTGAAATTTAAAATCCGTGATATCTTGTTCTAGACCAGCAGTAAAAGCAGGAATAATTTCTTGTGCTGTTTGTTGGGTCGTTAAAAGTGCTTTTTTAAAATTATTTAAACTAGCATTTAAATCTTGCGTGGTTTTAGTGGCCACTTCCAATTCTTTGGTTAGTTTTTCACGAGTTTCATTCCCGCTTCTTGGCACGGTTAATAACGTTCCTACACCACCGGCGATAGAACCTACCACTAATCCTTTTAGAAAGCTTTTTATCATTTAGTTCACCTGCTTTGCAATCGCATCGGCGATAGCTTGCATTTCATCTGGGTTGTGCAAACCTTCATGATCACCAAAATGAACGGAAAAATCATCTGTTTTTTCATAACGTGGAATCAAATGAATATGGGAATGGAAGACAGATTGGTACGCTAATTCTTTATTGTTGTTTAAAATATTTAAACCTTCCATATCAGGAAATGCTGCTTCTAGTGCCCGGGCAATTTTAGGAATGCGGGCAAAAACGGCGCTAGCTAATTCTTCGTCATATTCAAAAATATCCGTAACATGTTTTTTCGGGATAATCAGTGTATGTCCTTTTGTAACTTGCGAAAGGTCTAAAAAAGCGTAGACGACTTCATCTTCGTATACTTTATAGCTAGGAACATCACCAGCTGCAATTTTACAAAAAATACAATTTTCCATGAAATTCATCCTCTCTAGTTGGCTGCGACTATTAATGTTGCATTTTTGCCAAGTTTTATTATCCTTACTTTACCACAATCAGCTAGTTTTTTTCAGCGAAAGACTGTTTTTTGGTATAATGGGGCTTGTTAGCAATGAAATGTTACTACCAAGCTAAAGGAGCTTATAAAATGAGTTTAATAGTCAAAGACTTAACCGGTGGCTATGGCCAGTTTCCGGTTTTAAAAGATTTGAATTTCACTATTGCACCTGGTGAATTAGTTGGATTAATTGGTTTAAATGGTGCAGGGAAAAGTACAACCATTAAAGAAATTATCGGTTTATTACAACCGCAAAAAGGGAGTATCACTTTAAATGATTTAACCTTAAAAAAAGATCCGGAAAATTATCGCAAACAAATTGGCTATATTCCAGAAACGCCATCTTTGTATGAAGAATTGACTTTAAAAGAGCATATTGAAATAACAGCCATGGCGTATGATATTAAGCAAGAAGAGGCATTGAAGCGAGCAGAGCCGCTCTTAAAAACATTTCGCTTAGAAAATAAGTTGGATTGGTTTCCAGCTAAATTCTCTAAAGGGATGAAGCAAAAGGTTATGGTGTTGTGTGCCTTTTTAATTGAACCAAGTCTTTATATTATTGACGAGCCTTTTTTAGGCTTAGATCCATTAGCCATTAATGCGCTACTAGAATTAATGGAACAAATGAAAAATAATGGTGCTGCGATATTGATGTCTACGCATATTTTAGCGACAGCCGAAAAGTATTGCGATCGTTTTATCGTTTTACATGAAGGAAAAATCATTGCTCAAGGTAGTTTAGCTCACTTGCAAGAAACTTTTGGTTTACAAGGGGCCGATTTGGATGAAATCTATTTGCACTTAACTAAAGCGCAGGTGACTGAAAATGCGTGAGCTATTTAAAAAACGACTAGGCAATCACCAACGCCATATTCAAAAATATTTACGTTATGTATTTAATGATCATTTTGTTTTAATTTGTGTCTTTTTACTAGGTGGAGTCGGACTTTACTACTCTGAATTTATCAAAACATTACCGAGTCATTTTTGGCCGGCATCAATTGTGGTACTTTTTGTTTTGTTGGCAATTTTACCGCTTGGTAATTTTGCCACCCTCACCCAAGAGGCTGATATTGTTTTTTTACTTCCGAAAGAAAGCGCGTTAAAAGCTTATTTTAAAGGTGCATTTTATTATTCTTTACTACTGCCTTTTTTTATCGAATTATTAATTTTAGGTTTTTTGATGCCATTACTGGTGGCAACAAGTTCACTTGATTTTTCGGCTTTTTTTCTTTTATTAATCAGTCTATGGTCTTTGAAGTTTGCCCAATTAAAATTAGCGACATTAAAAATTTATCAAGTCTCCTGGCAATTTTTAAGACAGGTGGAAGTAGTCTGGTTTATTGCTGCTGCAATTTGTCTAGGGGTAAGTATTTTCTTGAATGCTTTTATCGGAGTACTTTTAGCGCTGGTGACAGCCATTGGTGCACAACAGTTTGTAACCAAACGTGAAGATAACTTGGACTGGGAAAAAATGATCCACTTAGAAAAGAGTCGCTTGCATCGCATTTATCAGTTTATTAATCTTTTTACGGACGTGCCAGAAATCACAGCTACTGTCAAACGGCGAGCTTATTTAGATGGTATCTTGCGGCAGATTAAACCAATCCAACGCAATACTTATCTTTATTTATATGCTAGACGTTTTGTTAGAGGTTCAGAGTACAGTGGACTTTTTCTCCGCTTAGTGGTTATTGGTAGCTTACTGTTATATTTTGTTCATGATCTTTACTTTAGTTTGGGACTAGGGATTTTATTTATTTATATGATTGGCTTTCAGCTAATTCCTTTATACAACCAATTTCGTTATATGATTTTGACACAACTTTATCCAGTTGCAAGCTTACAAAAAGCAAAAGCACTGCAATTTTTGCTATTTATTTTATTAGCAGTTGCCGCTTTTATCTTTGCTCTTACAGCAAACATTGCCTTATCTAATTGGACAGATCGTTTCTTAGTAACCATTGCGTATTTTCTCATGGTATTTTTCTTTACCAAATGGTATGTGCCAAGTCGATTAAAGAAGATGGCGTCCTAACGCAAATTAAAATAAAAAAGCTCTTAAAAAAGGGAGCGGGGGAACGTATATGCGCTTGACGTTATGGCCTAAGACCGCTAGAATGGTGGTACTTTTGTTTTGAAGGAGGAAGAGCAGATGGATATTCAGTTAGGCCAAGAATGGAATTTAAGTCCTATTAAAGGCGATACCGGAAAAGCCTATATCGGTTCGCGGGAAAATGATAAAGTTTTTGTGAAACGGAATACGACGCCAATGCTTGCTGCTCTTTCAAAAGAAGGAATTACTCCTCGTCTAATTTGGACCAAAAGGACAGGAAACGGGGATACGTTTTCTGCACAAGAATGGCTAGAAGGTACGATTTTAACGGCAGAAGAGATTGGGAAAAGAAACGATGTGGTGGATGTTTTATATCAGTTGCATCACTCGCAGTCGTTAAAGCGGATGTTACAAAAAATTGGCGGTGAACTTTTAACGCCTAAAATGATGTTGGAACAATACGAAAGTGCGCTCGCTAACCCAATTGGTGAAAATCGTTTTTTGCAGTTAGTCTTGCATTATTTAAAACATAATATACCAGAATTTACCGCAGCCGATGCGGTAGTTGTTCATGGCGATGTCAATCACCGTAACTGGCTAGTTTGTCGCAATTATTTATATTTAGTTGATTGGGATTCTATTTGTTTTAGTGATCCAGCTGTAGATATTGGTACTTTTTTGGGGCATTATCTACCCAAGTCTTCTTGGAGTCGGTGGTTAATGAGTTATGGCATGATGCCAAATGGAACCAACTTGGAAAAAGTTTACTGGTATGCGTTAATGTCACTACTACAAGAAGTAAAAAAATATTATGTTCGTGGCGATTTTGAAACGATGAATGAAGTGATCATTCAGTTAAAACGAATTTTTAGTGAGTAGGGCGATGTCTTTTGCAAAAGCTTTAGACTTTGCTCTTTTTTTACGGTTATATTTTTAGGAAGAAGAAAGGAAGAAATTATGCGGGTAAGAAAAAGAAACGGTGCCGAAGAAATGTTAGCGGCACATCCAGAAATTGTAATTGCTGAACCAACTGCTCATAAAGGGCGTTGGCATGAAGTTTTTGGCAATAACCAACCGATTCAAATTGAAATCGGAATGGGAAAAGGCCGGTTTATTAGTGGAATGGCAAAACAAAATCCAACGATTAACTATATCGGAATCGATATGCAAGTCAGTGTAGTTTCTCATGCGCTAGATAAAGCTTTAGCGGCAGAAGTGGATAATTTGAAACTGTTACATGTTGATGGCTCGGCATTGACAGAGTACTTTGCTGAAAGTGAAGTCGATCAAATCTATTTGAACTTTTCTGACCCATGGCCCAAAAAACGCCATATTAAACGACGCTTAACTTCTCCAGACTTTTTAGCGGTAGATGAAGCAATCTTGAAGCCAAAAGGTGAAATTCATTTTAAAACAGATAACCAAGGCTTATTTGAATATTCTTTAGCTAGTTTTTCTCAATATGGGATGACGTTAAAACAAGTTTGGTTAGATTTACATCATAGTGATTTTTCTGGTAATGTGATGACAGAATATGAAGAAAAGTTCAGTGGAAAAGGTCAACCAATTTACCGTGTAGAAGCTCAGTTTGCTGATAAAACAAAAAAAGTATCATAACAGCTGAAGTTTTCTAATTTGTTTTGAAGAAAATTTCAATAAACTCAGATGAGGTTGTGACAAAAGCGACCAGTTTCAAGAAATAAGACGGAATTTCCGAAAATTGTTTTTTAAATTTTGGGGAATTTCGTCTTATTTCCGAAGAAGCTGCTTCTGCCATACCGTTTATTCGGAAAATGAGGTTGTGACAAGAATCTTGTCACAACCTCATTTTTTTAGTTAAAGAGATTATAACGTTTTGATAATAGATAAGTTTATTTTAACTTATTGCTTTGAAGTTACCCGCTACCTTTAGCTTTTCTTGTTAAAAAAATTTATGGCTTAAAACGAAAATTATAAATTTAGCGTATCTCATTGTGAGGAGGAAGGAGAATGGATGTTACTTGTTTGTCAGAAAAATTGATCAGATATGGTATGACACATCAGATGGAGGACTTATACATTACCCCGCAAAAAGACCAATGGCAGCTTCAATTTAGACAAGGAAATAAGCGGATTGTTTTTGACAGTCTCAAAAAAGAGCATGCGGAAAAATTAATTGCGCGGTTTAAATACTTAGGCCAAATGGATGTCGGAGAAAAGCGGAAGGTACAACTTGGGGCAATCACTTATGAAACTGCGGTTGGCAAACAGCGCTTGCGTCTTTCGATTGTGGGCAATTATGAAGGTAAAGAAAGTTTAGTTTTGCGTTTTTTACAACCTCTAGCCAAATCAGCTCATTTTTATTTTCCAGAACAGTTGGAAATTATCCGTCAGATGACAAATAGACGGCGTTTGTATTTATTTAGTGGTCCGACTGGTTCTGGTAAAACCACGTTAATGTATCGCTTGGCAAAACATAGCGTAGGACAAGTGATTACAATTGAAGATCCGGTTGAAATTGAAGAGGATACTTTTTTACAGCTACAAACCAATACTGTAATTGGTCAAACCTATGATACTTTGATTCAACTGGCGCTACGTCATCGACCGGACTGCCTTATTATTGGTGAAATCAGAGATTCCTTAACTGCAAAAGCCGCAATTCGTGCAGCATTAACCGGTCACAAAGTTTTTGCTACCGTCCATGCGGCCAATTTAGTCCAAACGAAAAGTCGCCTACGTGATTTATTGCCCAGTGAAAATGAATTGGACTATTGTCTAGGGGGAATTATCTACCAGCGCTTATTGACCGATATTAATCAAAAGACAGCCGGATTACTCGCTTATCAATTTGAAAAAGAAGTTCCTTTATCCAATTGGCAGCAAAATTTGAGGCAATTAGTTGAAGAAGGGCGAATTCATGAAGAAATTTTTCAACAAGAGCAATGATAAACAACGTTTAGTGAAAACATTGGCAGATTTATTATTAAGTGGCTTTACCTTATTACAAGCAATTGAAGTGCTCCAACGTAGTCATGAATTTGATGAGCTGAAACTGGCGGCATTTCGTAAAGCATTGGCTGCAGGGACAACGCTAAGTGAAGTTTTTGTGACAATTGATTTTACAGCCGCTGAGATTGCACAAGTTCAATTAGCTGCAGAGCAAGGTTTATTAGCAGAAACATTGCGTCAAATTGCTGAACAACTGGAGTTAGTCACTAAACAAAAAAGAGCTTTGCAGCAAGTTTTAAGTTATCCCTTGTTACTACTGCTTTTTGTAAGTGGTGTCATGGGCAGTTTGCATCACTTTTTGCTGCCGCAGTTATTAGCTTCAGATATGTTGCCTAAAAACCATTGGGGGCTTTTATTCCTACGCTATAGTCCTTATGTATTCCTTATTTTTGTGATTGGAATTTTAGGAACGTCTATTTTGTTAAAATGCTATTTCAATAAAATATCTGCTTTGAAACAAGCTACATTTTTTAGTCATTTACCATTAGTTAATCATTTTTATCGCTTATTCATCGGTAGTTATTTTGCACTAGAGTGGGGCAAACTATTTTGTCAGGGACTAGAAATCAACCAAATTATTCAGGTAATGCAAAAGACTGCTCCGAATTCTTTATTGTGCCAGCTTGCTTGTGAACTGGATGGTGCATTGCAACAAGGAGAACCGCTTAGCAAAAAGTTGCAAACCTATCCGTTTTTGCCACCAGAATTTAGTCTGATTGTATTTCAAGGCCAAGCAACAGGAAAAATGGGAACGGAGTTGATTTTATACAGTAAATTATGTAGTCAAAAATTGAATGACAAAGTGGAAAGAGGCATTAGTCTGATTCAGCCAGTAGTTTTTGTCGTTATTGCGATTTTGATTATTAGTGTTTATGGCGCCTTATTTTTGCCGTTGTATGAAAATATACAGCTGAATAACTGAAAGGGGAGTAAGCTCGTGTGGTTTAATATCAATAAAATAAAAAAAATAAAGGAAAAAAAGAACTATTCTGCGTTCACGATTATCGAAATGCTAGTCGTATTATTTATTATTAGTATTTTGTTATTGCTGTTTGTACCTAATCTCTCAAAACAAAAAGATGAAGCTGAAAAAGGTGGCGAGACTGCGGTTGTGAAGACTGTCGAAACACAAATTGAACTATTCAAATTAAATAATCCCAGTGGTGTAGCCAATGAAGAAAGTATGGTACCAGAATATGTTACAAGTGAACAATGGGCAATCTATGAAAAATATAATCAAAATTCAACCGAGTAATCGTAAAAATGCTGGTTTTACCATTGTAGAATCTTTAATAACTTTGTTTGTGATTTCTATTTTTCTTTTTATACCAACATTAACGTTACAGCCATTAATCGCAAAAACTAAAGTCGAATTATTTTTAGCACAATTTGAACAAAATTTTTTGTTGTTACAACAAACCGCAATTACCCAACAAATTGAGACAACATTGAGATTTGATCAAGAAAAAAGAGTATTGCAGTATGAAATTTTAGAACAAGAAAGCTATCCTGATTTACCGCTACCAGAGGAGTTAAGTTGCAAGATGCCACAAACTATTGTGATAAAGGCGGATAGTGGTAATTATTCGGGGATGGAATCTGTCATTTTTCAATGGGAAAAGACAAAAATTACGTATCAATTTCAATTAGGAAGTGGTCGCTTTGTCAAAACAATTACCTAAAGGTTTTATTTTGTTAGAGGCTTTGGTGTCGTTGAGCATTTTAACCGGCTGTGCTTTAATTTTAATTCACCAGCAACAACAACTATTAATCAGAAGTGAAAACGCCAAAGCACAGTTATTGCAAAGCCGGATTATGTATGAAGAAGCACGGATCATCTTGCGACATGACGGGGTAAATTTCCATACTGTAAGTTATGAAAAGCAAGATTACGTTATTCATTATAATCCACGAACCTACTATTTTTATTGTCAAAGAGATAATCATCTCATGGAGGTTAAACTTGAAAATTAATGGGTTTACACTTTTAGAATGTTTAGTGGCGCTCTTCATTTTTAATTTGTGTTTGTTGTTAATTAGCGGTCTTTTTTTACGGACGATACATTTAAAAGAAATTGTTACCAAAAGACAAGAGCAGGAGTTTGCGACTTTTATGCTCCAATTAGAAAATGAACTGCAAGATACAACGTTACTTTCTTGCACTCCAGCAGTTTTAAAGTGCAAAACTACTGAAGATAAGACAATTTCAATTGAAAAAGGAGATAATATGATTCGTAAAAGAGTAGATAAAGAAGGACATCAGCCACTTTTAATGGATGTTTATCATCTCCGCTTTTCTAAAAACTTGATGACCAAAACCGTTACTTTACAAGTCTTTTTTCAATCAGGAGATGTTTGTTATGGGAAATGGGTGGAAAACTGAGCATAAGGCCGGTATTTTATTATCAACATTACTCTTAGTTGCCCTAATTAGCTTACTAAGTTACAGTGTCTTAACGCATCATTTCATAACTGCGACTGCTGCGATTAAAACAGAGCGCTTATATCGGGCTAAAACAATGAGAGAGTTATTTTTAGTTTACTACTTCACATTGTCAGATGAAAAACAACAAAAAGGAACAGTGGAGTTCTCTAGCGGGTCTTGTCAATTTGAAAAAGAACAAAAAAACTTAAAATTATTGATTGAACTAGAGAAACAAAATTTTCATTTTACCGTCAGTGAAACAGAATTAACTAAGTTATCCCAACGATTTAAAGATAACAAAAAATCTGTTTCTTATTAAGAATATAACAGTTGCTGAGAAAACCTTATCATTTGTGTTTCTCAGCTTTTTGGTATCCTTATCAAAAAAGGTGTATGTTCGTTGTTTCACAAACAAAAATGTGAATTTTTGATTGATAAATTTTAGGGAATCGGCTATCATTAAACAGGTATAAAAGGTGTTATAATCTCCAGAAAGAAGGTGTCTTATGTTTCCTGATCAATTTGAAGAAGCTTTTTCATTGAATCTTGAAGCCATCCAATTGCTGCAAAATGCTTTGGGGTCCTCATTTCTGGATGCATACATCGAGAATGTGGAAAACCAATTGGACGGATTTAGTGTACGAGTACTAGATGGCGTGCCAGACGACAAAACAGTTGCTAAAATCGACACACTGTACACAAAACTAATGGAAATCTCTTTAGCAGGTGAAGATTTACGGAAATTATCCCAATTACTTTTACTAAAGGGCAGTAAAACAGAACAATTACAAGCTAATCATCAATTAACACCAGATGGGCTCGGATTTTTATTTGTCTATTTACTAGAACAGTTTTATCCCGATAAAAAACAAACAGTGACTATTTTTGATCCTGCGGTGGGAATGGGCAATTTATTATTGACAGCGCTATTAAATCTGCAAACTGCTGGTTATCAGGCAAAAGGATTCGGTGTGGATATTGATGATACATTACTTGCAGTTGCCGCAGCTGATACCGAGTGGACCAAAGGCGATTTACAACTTTTCCACCAAGACAGTTTACAAGATTTATTATTAGATCCAACTGATGTAGCTATTTCTGATTTACCAATTGGCTATTATCCTAATGATCAAAAAGCACAAGAATTTATTACCGGTGTAAAAGACGGTCATTCTTATGCGCATCATTTACTGATGGAACAAGCGATGAATTACGTTAAAGAAGCAGGTTATGGCTTGTTCTTAGTACCAAGTAATCTACTAGAGTCTGAACAATCAGCTTATTTTAAAAAGTGGATGGCAGAAAAAGTCTTTTTACAAGGGCTAATTCAATTGCCAGATCAACTTTTCCAATCCGAACAATCCCGTAAAAGTATTTTGATTGTCCAAAATCGTGGAGAGTCTGCTATTCAAAAAGAGGTCTTTTTAGCGAAACTTGCTTCACTAACTGATGAAAAAGTAATCGCTAAATTCTTTAAACAATTTGAAGACTGGAAATCAGCCAATTAATTATTTAAAAGGAGAGTAACATGTCTAAAACAATCGCAATCAATGCAGGAAGTTCAAGTTTAAAATGGCAATTGTACCAAATGCCAGAAGAAAGTGTTGTCGCTAAAGGAATCGTCGAAAGAATTGGTCTAAAAGATTCTATTTTCACGATTAAATACGGCGAAGGTCAAAAATATAATGAAGTTGTAGATATTAACGACCATGAAGTCGCAGTTAAAATGCTATTAGACAAATTAATTGAATTAGAAATCTTAGCAAACTACGATGAAATCACAGGCGTTGGTCATCGCGTTGTACATGGTGGTGAAACGTACAAAGATTCTGTTGTAATTGATGATGAAGTCATGAATAATATTGAAGCTTTAGCTGAATTTGCACCACTGCATAACCCAGCCAATTTAATGGGCATTAAAGCATTCAAAAAAATCTTACCTGATATTATCAGTGTGGCAGTTTTTGATACTTCATTCCACGCCACAATGCCTAAACATAACTATTTATACAGCTTACCAATGGAATACTATACTGACTTTAAAGTCCGTAAATACGGTTTCCATGGCACAAGCCATCGCTATGTTTCCCAACGTGCGGCTGAAATGTTAGGAAAACCAATTGAAGAATTAAAAATCATCACTTGCCATTTAGGTAATGGGGCTTCTATTACAGCTGTTGATGGCGGAAAATCAGTGGATACTTCAATGGGCTTCACACCACTTGCTGGGGTGACAATGGGAACACGTTCTGGTGATATTGATCCTGCTGTTTTACCATACTTAATGGACAAATTAAACATTAACATTGAAGCGATGGTTGATATTTTAAATAAAAAATCTGGCTTACTTGGTTTAACTGGCCTTTCAAGCGACATGCGCGACCTTGAAGCAAACTACGACAAAGAAGAAGTAAAAGTTGCGTACGATGTATTCACTGACCGTATCCGTAAATACATTGGTGGTTACGTAACCACTATGAATGGCGTTGACGCAATCGTCTTCACAGCTGGTATCGGCGAAAACGATGCTCATGTTCGTAATGAAGTCATTAAAGGCATGACTTGGTTTGGTTGTGAAATTGATCCAGAGAAAAATAAAGTACGTGGTGAAGAATTAGAAATTTCAACACCAGAATCAAAAGTCAAAGTGTTGTTAATTCCAACTGATGAAGAATTAATGATTGCCCGCGACGTTGAACGTTTACGTTAATTTAAAGAATAGATTGTCATTTGCAAACATCCTATGCCTATAATAGTGTAGGATGTTTTTTTTTGTTATTTTTTACGATTGGAGTGTATATGCGAACAATAACAGAACAATTTGCGCTTGATATCGGCTGTTTGCCCACAGACTTAACTACGGATACTTTTTGTTATGGACAACCTACCAAAGCTATGTTTTCTTATCATCGATTTGCCGGTGTTGCGATTGTGTATCAGGGAAAGCTCTATATACGTGCAAATAACGTGTCCTTAGTGTCACAATTAAAAAAACAGTATCAAGGCAAAAATAATCAATGGTTTTTCGACCTACAAAATATTCAAGCTTTTCAAGCAATTTTAATAAAAAATGGCTATCGTCTAAAAGAATGGGGAACTTTTTTATTGCCACAAAAAATAGTTAACAGTGAAGAGGAGGCTTTTCAATTTTTTTATGGAGACGATATCAAACAATTTAGAAATCAAAAAGATTTTGACCAATGTTTTATGTATAGCAAGGAAGACCCGGATAAGCTAGGTGTAGCCTATCAAATAAATAATAAAATTATTGGCATGGCGGGGTGTAATGAAAACGGTAAGTACTGTTGTGAAATTGGAATAAATATTTTGCCAAATTATCGTAAGCAAGGTTTGGCTACAAAATTAATTCAGAAACTGACAGCTGAGATTATGAGGGCAGATATGGACAGAATTCCTGTCGCTAGAACAGAATTTTCCCACACCGAATCTTTAAATGCTTTTATAAACGCAGGATACAAATTAGGCTGGACGGCCATTAGTTTTGAAAAAGAAGAGTAAATAGTTCACTTGTGCGATAGAAAATAGTTGCTTATTTTCTCTTCTTTAGTTGTTTCAGTAAAAAATGAGCTATAATTCACTATTTATCAGCTGACTGCACAAACATATACTGATTAGTGATGAAGTAAAGAGTAGGCAAACATTTTTTTATGTTTGCTTTTTTAGTCAAAAATTCTAATAAGTTATTGACCTTTACATAGAAATCGATTACACTCATCTTATAAAACGTCATATAACGTTATATAAGATAAAATCGCACCGTTTTATTCGAAAAACAGGGATGCACCTGTACGTAATTTAAAAAGTCTGCAAAATTTAGGAGGACAAAAAATGGATGTAACAAAAACAGTTAAGAACATTTTGGCTAAAAATGAAGGACAGCTTTCCGGTATTTACTTTGTTGCTTGTGGTGGCTCTTTAGTGGATATGTATGTAGCCGAATATTTTATGAAAGCTGAGTCAAGCAAATGTTTTACCGGTTGGTATACTGCAAATGAATTTTGCCATGTGCCACCAAAAGCTTTAGATGAGCATGCAGTGGTAATTTTATGTTCTCATGGTGGCAATACAAAAGAAACAGTTCAAGCTGGTCGAGTTGCCCAAAGTTTCGGGGCTCAAACAGTAGGATTAACCCATAACAAAGAAGCGGACTTATTTGAAGTTTCAAACTATAGCTTTTTGTATGATTGGGGCGCAGATGCTGAAGTGAAAAATAATCCAATGGCTATTATTTTAGATTTAACTGTTTCATTAGTTGCGCAAACAGAAGGCTATGATCACTACGACAAATTTAAAGAAGGTATGGGGATTATTGATACAGTTGTAAAAAACGCCATTGCCCAAGTACAAGAGCGGGTAAAAGTTTTTGCTGATAAATATCAAAATGACACGATGTTCTATATTATGGGAAGTGGCCCTAGCTATGGCCATGCTTATGGCTTTTCTATTTGTTCATTAATGGAGATGCAGTGGCTTGATTCCACATCAGTCCATTCTGGTGAATATTTCCATGGGCCTTTTGAAGTGACCGATCAAGATCGCAATTACATTATGTTAATGAGTGAAGGACGCACTCGGCCTCTAGACGAGCGGGCAAAAACATTTTTACAAGAATATGCCAAAAATGTCGAATACGTCGATGCCAAAGAGTTAGGGTTGGATTTAATTCCCACTGAAGTAAATGAATTTTTCAATCCGATTTTATTTTATAGTGTTTTAGCTGAGTATCGTTTGGCTTTGTCTAAAGTACGTAATCATGATTTAGATGTGCGTCGTTATATGGGAAAAGTTGCTTATTAAAATCATTATGTGTGAGGCAGTTAGAAGATAACCTAACTGTCTTCTCCTTAATCAAAAAAATGCAATTGTTATTTCATTTTTGAATGGACAAAAAGAAAGGGGCAGTTTTATGAAAGTTCTTGGATTAGGCGATAATGTAGTGGATAAGTATGTCAATTATAAACTGATGTATCCAGGAGGCAATGCACTGAATTTTGCCGTTTTTTCCAAAAAATTGGGTGTAGACAGTAGTTTTATGGGTGTCTTTGGTACAGATAAAGAAGGACAGTATGTTAAAAAAGTGGTAGAAGAAATTGGTTTAGACAATAGTCATTCTCGGCTAGTTGAAGGTGAAAATGGCTGTGCTCGCGTAGAAATTAAAGACGGGGATCGCATTTTTTTAGGCAGTAATGAAGGCGGCGTGACCCAAACCAATCCAATTCGTTTAAGTGCAGAAGATAAAGACTATCTTAAAACCTTTGATCTGATTCATATGGGACTTTATAGTCATGTCAATCACCTGTTGCCGGTATTAAAAGAATTGCCTGGCAAAATTTCTTATGATTTTTCTGACGATTTTACAGAAGCTGAAGTTCAAAAGGCGATTGCTGCGGTAAATTTTGGCTTTTTCTCTATGAGTGATGAAAACGATGAAGATGCAAAACAATTTTTACATGAACATTTTACTGGCAACAATGAAGTCTTGGTTATAACAAGAGGTGCCAATTCTGCTATCGCCTATGATGGCCAACGTTTTTATGAGGTGGTTCCTGTGTTAAAAGAACCTGTGGATACAATGGCTGCGGGAGATTCTTTTTTGACTGCCTTTTTAATTAATTATTTAAGTGGAGATGATATTTCTACCGCCATGAAAAAAGGAAATGATTTTGCCGGCGATTCTTGTCTGATAGAAGGATCTTTTGGCTATGGAGTTAGCTACGAGTAACTTGTGTTCAGCTAGGGCATTTGGTACTCTACTTTAGGAGAGATCTTTTGATCAAAAACTAAGTGAGGGACGAATATGCTTGATGCAAATGCACAATTGCCATTATATAAACAGTTAAAAGAAGTTATCAAAACAAAAATAAATACCGGTGAATATACCGAAAATAAACGTATCCCGACAGAACCAGAATTTATTAAAAACTACGGTGTAAGTCGTATTACCGTTCGTAAAGCGATTGAAGAGTTAGTTGCTGAAGGCTACTTGGTAAAAAAACAAGGTAAAGGGACTTTTATCAGTGGGCACAAGGTCTTGCGAAAAATTGAGTATGTTACAGGATTTAGTGATAGTGGTAAAAGCAGCCAGTTAAAGACGACAAGTAGTCTATTAAAAGAAGAAATCTTAACAGCAAATCATGAACTAGCTGAAAAATTGGAAATTCCCGTTGGCGCTAAAGTTTTATATACCCAAAGAAAGCGTTTGGGTAATGGGACGCCTCTACTATTAGAAAATAATTATTTTGATTATGCCCGTTTTGCTTTTTTACAAGAGGAAGATTTAACTGGTTCTTTGTATGAAATCTTACGCAAACACGATATTTTACCCATCAATCCAGGTGAAACGACTTTGGAAATTGTAACAGCAGATGATTTTATGGCCAAAACAATGGCGGTTGCGATTGGGACACCGTTTTTTTACATGCAGACAGTAGTGAAAGACCAAAATATGCGGCCCATTCATTTTGGCAAACAGTTTTATTTAGGGGATGCGTACACTTTTAGTATTTGATTCACCGCAAAGCTATGTGCTAAAAGGAGGAATCATGGAAAAAATTATTCGCACAAATTACCTTTTTGATGGAATTCATCCTGTGCAAAAGGGTCATATTGTGATGAAAGATGACAAAATCATTGCCAAAGAATTTAATTGGGAGTATGGATCAGTTTCGGATAAACGCAAACTAGTTTGCTATGATGATTGTTTTGTTATGCCAGGTTTAATGGATAATCATGTCTTTTTTAGCGGCTATTTACGCATGCAGGCGGGAATTGATTTAAGTGATTGTCACACCAAAGCCGAAGCCTTAGCGAAAATCAAAGCTGTAGCAATAAAAAAACAGGGTGATCCCATTTATTTTCATGGTTTTGATTGTGAAATATGGCCAGAAAAACCGACCAGCCAAGACTTAGATGACTTAAATTATTCAGGTGCCATTAGTGGCATCGATCAAAAGCGTTCTTACTGTTGGCTAAATAACCATGCTAAAGCACGTTATGATTTGGATGAGACAGGTACTAGTGCAGAGGCTGCTGTAAAATTAATTAATGAATTATTGGCAGATAAAAAAGAGCTAACCGCAGCTTATCAGCAGTATGAAAAGACGCTGCTTGCTTGTGGTGTTGTAGCAACAAAAGAGATTGTTTTTGATAGTGCCGATTATTTCACCTGGCGACCAGAAGGGAAATTTCAGACGCGTTTTTATATTCAAGCCGTAGCTGAGTCTTTGGATATCCCACGGCTGATAAATTACAAACAAACTACTTTTCCTAAAAATGTAACATTTGGTGGCGCTAAAATTATGGTAGATGGCGTCGTGGCAGAGGAAACGGGGGATACTTATGGTGCTTATAGTTCTGGAATAGACCAGCCACAAATTGATTATAATAAAATTGCCTACTTGGTTAAAGCTTGCAATAGTCAAAATATCCCCTGTTGTTTAACAACAGAAGGAGATAAAGCAGCAGCAAAAGCTGCTGAAATTTTAGTTCAAAATAGTAAGCGTTTACCAAGTGGGATTTATAATTCAATTAGTGATTTGGAAATGATCACTAAAGAAACTGCCAAACAAATGGCAGAAGGGAAAATTGTCGCAGAAATTTATCCCCAAGTATTAGGCTTAAATAAAAGCTATGAAGAAAGTTATATGGAAAATGTTTTGCCTTACAAGTACGCATCACGATTTTTTAATTATCGTGCTTTGGAGGATGCGAATATCTTGCTTACTAGCGGAACGGACTTACCACTTTTTATAACGAATTTACCAGAAGCAATTATGCGCAGCGTTTGGCGGAGATTTCCACAAGGTAAAAAACGTTGGCAAGAAGAAAACGGACTTAATTGCCTTAGTTTACTCCAAAGTTTTACGAAAAATGCTTTTCTAGCTAATGGAATAAAAGATTGTGGCACGCTTTTGAAAGGACAAAAAGCGCATTTAGCGATTTTCAATGAAGATTTAACGACACAAGATATTACGCGACTAGAGCAAGCAAAAGTGATTGCTACGTATATTGACGGTCAGCTAGTCTATCAAGTATAAGTTTCAAGTTTTATATAACGTTATAAAACGTATATGTGTGTATTAAAGGAGGAAAAGATATGGAAGTAACAGAAAAAACTAAAAAGAAATTTACCTTTCCCCATAGTTATACTCTAATTTTTTGTTTGATTGTCGCAGCGGCAATTCTAACTTGGATTATTCCTAGTGGTCAGTTTGAAACAGTAATAGAAAATATTAATGGCACAGAAAAAACGACCGTGATTCCTGGCACCTATCACCAAATTGCTAAATCAGGTTATGGTCAGGGAATAGGTGCTATTTTAGAAGCGCCAGCAGCGGGAATTATATCAGCGGTTGAAGTAGTTGCTTTTGTATTGGTAGTAGGTGGCGCGTTTGGGGTGATTCTAAAAACAGGAGCGGTAGACCGCGCTTTGTTCTCTTTGGCTACGTCGCTTGGAGACAAAGGAATTCTAGTGATTCCTTTATCTATGATTTTGTTTAGTTTAGGTGGTTCTACCTTTGGCATGAGTGAAGAGGTGATTCCGCTATTCGCAGTATTTATTTCGCTGATGTTCTCATTAGGATATGATTCAATGACAGCTATTTTAATTTTATTTTTGGGAACACAAGTAGGTTATGTTGGTTCAACCATTAATCCTTTTAATGTCTTAATTGCTCAAGGTGTAGCCGGTGTACATGGTAATCCATTATTATGGTATCGGGTTATTTGTTGGTTGATTTTAACGGTGATTGCGATTATTTTTACTATGAACTACGCTCGTAAAGTAAAAGCTAATCCGAAAAGTTCTGTGGTTTACGCAAGTGATCAATTAGTTAAAAGCAAATTTCAAAATTTTGAACAAGATAAACCTTTTTCTGGCGGTGACAAGTTGATTGTGGCTGGTTTTATCGGTGGTTTAGGTGTAATGATTTGGGGCATTATTGCACAAGGCTGGTATATGGTCGAAATCTCGGCGCTATTTGTAGCTTTAGCGTTGTTTGCTGGAGTTGTGGCAAAATTTGGGCAAAAAAAAATTGCGGAAGCTTTTGTGGAAGGTTGCGCTGATTTTGCTTATGCTGCGGTCATTATCGGTTTGGCACGAGGCGTTTTAGTAATTTTAGAAAATGGCATGATTATCGATACAATTTTGAATAGTTTGGCAACTCTTTTGGGTGGACTGCCTAAAGCCTTATTCTCTACCATTTTATTAGGTGCTCAAGTTTTAGTGACATTTTTTGTACCTTCGTCTTCAGGTGCTGCGGCTTTAACGATGCCTGTTATGGCACCTTTAGGAGATTTACTTGGTATAAATCGAGATGTCATTGTTTTAAGCAATCAGTTTGGAAATGGTTTGATGAACATTATTTCGCCAACAGGTGGCGTTTTATTAGCTGGTCTAGCGATTGCCGAAATTAATTTTTCGAAATGGTTTAAAGTTGGTTTAAAAGCTTTTGGTATACTAGCAGTGACTGCGGCGATTTTACTTTATATTGCTACTTTATTTTAGTTATAAGATAGAATGTCAATAATTAGCCTTTTTCCTAGTTTAAAGATAAGGGAAATGTAAGATTCACCCAAATTAGTGATAAATCAGGTATAATAGTTGTGTGAGTCTAGCGTTCAACTTCAATTCGTTAGAATCATTTTTGCAACACTAAAAAGAAGCAGAATGTGATTATCTACGCCAAATGGATAATTATATACTGCTTTTTTTTAAATAAAATTTTTAGTAGCAGAAAGGTTGAAATTTCAATCTTTTTGCTACTTTTTTTAGTCATTTAAAAATCAGTTGAATTTTTTGAGGTAAAAGTATTGACAATTGTTCGGTACCGAAATATAATCATCAACGAAATAAAGTTCGGTACCGAAATATTCGGCACCGTAATAAAAGCGAGGTAATTTGAATGAGTAAATTAAGTGATCAATTATTAAAACAAATTCGTTTCATCAGTGATGCTGGTAATGCATTTATGAGTAAGCGTCAGAAATTAACTGGGCAACAACGTGTACTGGCAGTATTGCGTCTAGAAGATGGTTTAACACAGGGCTATCTAGCGGATATTTTGGGGTTGAGTCCAAGTTCTTTAGCAGAATTGTTGAAAAAATTGGAAAACAGCGGTGCGATTAAGCGCGTTGAAGACGAGCAGGATAAACGAATTAAAATGGTATTTTTAACCGCTGAAGGCAAGAAGCAAGCTGAAGCATCAGCACAAGTGGCAGATACTATTGTAAGTGAACATTTTTTTGATGGCTTAACAGAAGCTGAAATGGCAGAATTAGCTACTTTGTTGCAAAAAATAATGGACGGTTGGAGTGATGAAATGAAGCAAAAAGCAGAGGCTTTTGTCGATCCATTTGATCGTCTTGCAGCTGTTCAAAATATGAAAGCCGCTTTTAAAGAGCGTTTTGGCCAAGAATGGTCAGAAATGGATGCGGCTGAAATGAATAAATTTCGGCGCCAAATGAAGAAAAAAATGCGGGAAATGTCATTTGAAGATTTTGAACAAATGCGTAATTTTCGTGGTGACTTTGGCGGTTTTGGCTTAGGTGGCGGACCAAGAGGTGGACGTGGCATGCATCGCGGTGGTCGTAATTTTCACGAAAATCATCAACATAAAACTAGCGAACAACAAGAAGCTTGGTTTGATTTTTGGCAAAATAAATTTGGTGGTATGAAACCTAAACAAGAAAATCATGATGATTCTAACCAAGATGATGATTGGCAAGATTTCTAAAAAAGTAACAGGAATGAGAGTGTGACAAAAGTCTTGTCACACCTCCTATTTCCGAATAAACGTTGTGACAGAAGTAGCCTTTATCACAACCTCGTGCTATAGGTATATTAATAAAATTATCTTGTCCAAAAGTTTGAAATTTCAGAGAAACTATCGAGACTGCAAACTTTCGTTGGAATTGAGTTTTATCTAAACATTTAATTTTGAAAAGAGGAATTTACAATGCCACAAGGTGGAGGCGGCCGTGAAGCTGCAATATTTGATGATGAACTACCAAAACCAAAAGGAACATTTAAATTTAAAGATTTTTTGAAACTGATTAATAGTGTTAGCCCCAAAAAAGGGCTCTTTGCTTTTGGTCTATTATTAAGTTTAATTACCAGCGGTGCTAGTTTAATCGTGCCGCAATTAACCAAAGGATTAGTTGATACCAGTGAATTAGCAAAAATTGATGGTAAAATGGTGGCGGTCTTAGGCATAGCTTTTATCGTTTATTTGGGCTTTGGTGCAATTGGCGGTTACTTTTTGCGTTATGTAGGTGAAAGCTCGGTAAAGACATTACGGGAGAAATTATGGCATCATCTTTTGCATCTGCCAGTAGGTTATTACGATAATCATAAATCAGGTGAAAGTAGTTCTCGACTGGTAAATGATACAAGTGTCATTAAAGACTTGGTTACAACCCAATTCCCTAATTTTATTACCGGTGCTATTCAATTAGTCGGATCTGTGATTATCTTATTTATCATGGACTGGAAAATGGCAGCCTTAATGTTTATTTCAGTGCCAATTGTGATGATAGTCATGCTACCAATTGGCAAAATTATGATGAAAATTGGGAGACAGATGCAAAGTGCATTGGCAGATTTTAATGCGGATACGACCGAAAAGATTTCTGAAATTCGTTTAATTAAATCCAGTAACGGTGAAAATTATGAAATGAAACATGGTGGTCGTTATATTGATAAAATCTTTAAATTAGGATTAAAAGATGCCAAGGTTGAAGCAATCTTACAGCCAGTTATGATGACGACGATGTTGGGATTGTTTGTTGGTATTTTAGGTTATGGCGCAGTGCGCGTACAAGCTGGGACGCTAACCAGCGGTGAACTGGTTGCTTTTTTATTGTATCTTTTTAATATCATTACACCAGCTGCTAGTTTTGCGACCTTCTTTTCTCAAGTTCAAAAAGCGATGGGAGCAACAGAACGGATTCAAGCAATCCTAGACACACCAACAGAAACAATTACTGTTGATACAAATATTACTGTCACCGGGAAAACGATTGAAGCGAGTCACTTATCTTTTAGCTACGATGAATCAAAAGTGATTTTACAAGACGTTTCTTTTACCGCAAAACCTAATACGGTGGTCGCTTTTGCCGGACCGAGTGGTGGTGGGAAATCAACTATTTTTGGATTGTTGGAACGTTTTTATGAACCAAAGTCTGGCACGATTACCATTGGTGGACAAAATATCAATGACTTATCTTTGAAAGATTGGCGTTCACAAATTGGTTATGTTTCACAAGATAGTGCTGTTTTTGCTGGCAGTATCCGAGATAATTTACAGTACGGATTAGATCATTTACTAACAGATGAAGAAATGTGGCAAGGATTATCATTGGCTTTTGCAGACCAGTTTGTAAGAGAATTTCCTGATCAATTAGATACTGAAATTGGTGAACGAGGAGTTAAATTATCTGGTGGCCAAAAACAACGGATTGCAATTGCTCGTGCCTTTTTACGCAATCCGAATATCTTGATGTTAGATGAAGCTACAGCTAGCCTAGATTCGCAATCAGAAGAAAAAGTGCAACGGGCATTAGATCAATTAATGGCAGGACGGACGACATTAGTGATTGCGCACCGACTTTCAACCATTGTTGATGCTGATAAAATTTACTTCATCGAACATGGAGAAGTTACCGGCAGTGGTACGCACCGTGAATTAATCGCGACACACCCATTATATGCTAAATATGTTTCAGAGCAAGTAGTGGAATGAAAGTTTGCGTTTGTTCC
Organism: Enterococcus sp. DIV0755b; assembly: GCF_051713765.1. Classification (NCBI taxonomy): domain Bacteria; kingdom Bacillati; phylum Bacillota; class Bacilli; order Lactobacillales; family Enterococcaceae; genus Enterococcus; species Enterococcus sp. DIV0755b. The sequence continues at coordinate 912,579 of NZ_JBIOQN010000001.1, forward strand.
AAGTAACGCTTTCAAGTTCTTTTAGTTCATTTTTGAATCCTTGTTATTGAGAGATACTTTTAGAAGTATCTCTTTTTTTATAGGTAAAGAGATTAGACTATATGAGATTCACAAAGCGTGAAGACAATATCACAAGGTTGTTTGGAGTTAGCTTCATGAACTCAATCTCTGCGGTAATAAAGTGAAATTTGAAAAAAATTAATTTATCAATATCTCGTCTTGTTGCTTAAGAGCTGACTGAGTCCGTTCAGCTTTTTTGCTCGTTTAAACCATATTTCTATTTTTAAGATGATGGGACTTAGCACATGATAAAAATACTCTCTGTTTTTCATCATGATATATTTAAAAAAAAGTAATGTAAGCGTTGACAAAGTATAAGTTTAACGTTAAACTACAAGAGAAGTTGAACGTTAAACTTAACAAGGAGGAGAACTTCATGAAAATGAGTAAAGTTTTGACAGCACTAGCTACTGTTTTGATGGTAGGTACTTTGGCAGCCTGTGGTTCATCAAGCAAAGATAGTGCAAAAGGTACCAGTGATACTAAAGAAGATAAAGGAATGGAAGTTTTGGGAGATCACGTGAAATTTGATCCGAATAAACTCGTCAATGATGGTAAGCCAATTGAAATTGAATATTGGACTTGGAATGAAGGCGACCCTGCTATTACAATGGCAAAAGATTACGAAAAAATTTATCCAAATGTGACAATTAAGGTTGTCAATCATCCCTGGGATGATTACTGGACAAAATTACCATTAGCCTTAAAGGGTGATAATGGACCTGCAATTTTTAATATCCATAATTCTCAACATGACTTGCTATTTCCTTATTTAGCACCATACGATATTAAAACAGAAGATTTACAAGCAGATTTTACTTCTGTTGATCCCCATATTATTGATGGTAAGGTCTATTATACTGATAGCATGATTAATACTGGAAATATCTATTATAATAAAAAGTTATGGCAAGAAGCTGGTTTAACAGACAATGATATTCCTAAAACTTGGGAACAATTTCGTGAAGTAGCGAAAAAATTAACGAAAAAAGACGGCAACAAAATTACTCAAGCTGGTTTTAACTGGAATGGTGAAACTTATAGTGCAATCTATGAAGGGTTAAATTATCAAAAAGGGGAACTACTTTTTAAAGATAATGGTAAAAAAGTTAATTATGATAATGAAGTAACGAAAGAAAATTTACAATTTTTAATTGATCTTTATGAAAAAGATGGTGTTGGCTCAAAAGATTTTGGGGCTGAGTCTTCACAAAGCTTTGGAAATGGTCAATCTGCTATGGTTTATAAATGGGGTTGGTACCTAAATGAGTTGAAGACGAACTATCCAGATATTGATTTTGGAGTTTTTGCAACACCGACACCATCAGAAGATACTCCTTTTGCTTATGATCGATTTAATGGAGAAAGTACACCTGGAATCAATAAGAATCAATCAAAAGAACAACAAGCTATTGCCCAAGATTTCTTAAAATATTGTTTAGCAAATGACGAATATTCAAAAACAGGTGCGCTAGCATTGGCATCGTTTCCTACAAAAAAATCATTAGCAAATGACAAAGACATTATGGCGAATCCAGTTTTAGAAGCTATTGCTCCACGAGTTGAACGTCTAATTTGGCCTGGTCCATTCCCTGCTACAGTAGAAAGCACGGGTACGCAAACAATGGAAGATGTTTTATTTAATGGGAAAGATTTAAATGCTGCTGTAAAAGCAGGACAAGAAAAAATGGAAAAAGATATGAAAGATGCTGATTTCACATCTTTAGAAGATAGTTACGCACATATTGACGAAGCAAAATAAGTTGTCAGGTAGGGTGTGTCAAAATTTTGACACACCCTTTTTCAAAAAAGTTAGTAGAAAGTACATCTTTGACACTATCTGCTAACTGGAGTCGCACCAAAGGGGTGAAGTAAATGCAAGCTGTTAATAAAAAAAGAAATTTTTTTAATTTAAAAAATATAGCAGTGGTTTTGTTGATTATCTATTTTGCTATTTTTTTGGTTTATCCAATTTATAAAGCTTTTGCGGGAAGCTTACATGATTGGAATCCAATGATTGATAAATACGATTTTGTTGGTTTGGATAATTTTAAAGATGTTTTAACTAGTGATCTATTTTGGAAATCAATGTCCAATACATTTGTTTTTACATTTTTTTCTGTGTTGTTTCGAGTAGTATTGGGATTAGGACTGGCGTTGTTAATTTCTTCAAAATTAACAAAAGCTAAAACATTATTTCAAGGTCTTTTTTATATGCCAACCATTACACCGCTGGTAGCTGTTTCCTTTGTTTGGATGTGGATGTTTGATCCACAATTTGGCTTAATTAATAAAGTTTTTCATCTTGATATTAATTGGTTGAAAGATACACACTGGGCATTACCGGCCATCATCATTATGACCATTTGGAAAGATTTTGGTTATGCGACTGTTCTTTTTTTAGGTGGTTTGATGGGATTACCAGAAGACGTTTTTGAAGCAGCAGAAATTGATGGTGCGAGTTCTTGGCAAACGTTTTGGCGCATCACAGTTCCATTGTTAAAACCAACGACTTTGTTTGTTGTAATTACCTCTTTAATTACGTATTTACAAGCATACATTCAAATATTAATTATGACAGATGGGGGCCCGGGTACTTCAACATATGTCATTTCATATTTAATTTACGATGAAGCTTTTGTAAAGTATAATTTTGGTTCTGCTTCTGCAATGGCAATTATCTTGTTTGTAATTATTGGAATTTTAACGATTATAATGTTTAAAGTTACAGGTGAAGGGAAGGGAAATCAATGAAAAATATCCGCTCAATTCTTTTAAACGTCGTTTTATTGGTATTAGCTTTGGTAACAATTATTCCTTTTATCTGGATGTTGATTTCTTCTTTTGCACCAAACAGTGAAATTGTTAAAATTACTGGGTCTCTTTTCCCAACCCCGTCAACTTTTCAAAATTATATTGATGTGCAAGAAAAATTTAATTTTATGCGTATGTTTGCTAACAGTTTATTCATAGCAGTATTAACAACTGTTATTATCATTTATACTAGTTCATTGATGGGATTTGTTTTTGCTAAATTTCGTTTTAAGGGGAAGAATTTGCTGTTTGGTGTAGTTTTGAGTACGATGATGTTACCATGGGCAGTTACAATTATTCCTAAATATGAAATGATGGTAGATTTCGGCTGGTTAAATACGTATAAGGCATTAATCATTCCTTCTATGGTCTCTGGATTTGGTATTTTTATGTTTCGTCAAGCAATTTCGCAAATACCAGATGAGTTGATTGAAGCGGCAAGGGTAGATGGTGCCAGTGACTTTTATATTTTCCACCGAATAATTTTGCCAATGTCGCAAAATGCTATTGCTAGTTTAGCAATTTTCCAATTTTTGTGGAGCTGGGAAGACTTTTTGTGGCCGTATTTGATGATTAATGATGAATCAAAACAACTTTTATCAGTAGGATTACGTTTGTTTAATGGACAATATGGAACAGATTATGGCGGTCTTTTTGCCGCAACTGCAATTTCAATCATTCCAGTAGTAGTAATTTATATTGCTTTTCAAAAACGATTTATCGCTGGCGTTTCTAGTGGTGCTATTAAATAAAGATTTATAAACAAAAGAGATAGTAAGAAAGGGCGAAGAAACATGAAAATCACCATAAAAAAAATTGCAGCAGAAGCAGGAGTCAGTGTTACAACTGTTTCAAATGTAATCAATAATAAGGCTAATCGTGTTTCAGACGAAAAAAAGGAGCTAATTAATCAGATTATTAAAAAATATGATTATTCGCCAAATATGAATGCGCGTGCTTTAGTACAGTCATCTTCGCATTTAATTGGTTTGCTGTATTTTTCTGAACGTCCTCGTTTAGATTTTACTGATCCTTTTGTTGCTGAAGTGTTAGAGGGTATCGAGCGTGTTGCAAAAGAAAAAGGTTTTTTTACTTTGATTCACAACATCACCTCGCAACAAGATATTGAAGATATTCAAAAAAACTGGAAATTCGATGGTTTAATCGCGGTTGGGTTTAATCAAGCATTTTTTGAATTAATCAACGAGAGTATCAGTGTACCGATTGTATTTATTGACACGCATCTTGATGAGCGCGTCTACAATAATTTACATGATTATCCTAATCGTTACTTTTTAAATACCGACGATTTTCACGCAGCTTTTAAGCCAACAGAATATTTGGTTGAAAAAGGACATAAAAAAATTGCATTCTTATCTTACGATTTTGACCTGACACAATCTGGGGTAGTACAACAACGCTATATTGGGTACATGTCAGCATTAAACGCACATGACATTGATGTAGAAGAAAATTTGATTTTTACAGAGGAAGACTTTGAAACGTTATTGTCGGCTATAGATTCTTTCACAGCAATTTTAGTTACAGCCGATTATTTAGCAATGCAGTTGATTCATTTTCTAAAAAGCAAACATGTTTTTTATGAACGACAAATTTCTGTTATTGGTTTTGATGATATAAAATACGCGGCATTAAATGATCCACCATTAACCACGGTTAGATTGGATCAACTAGCTAAGGGGCAAAAAGCAATGGAAATTTTGGTTTCTGTTATTGGTGGAACGAAAAAAGAATCGGAAGTCTTTAATTTAGATAGTGAGTTAATCATTCGACAAACGGTGCATCAATATAAAAATAAGAAATAGGACGTGGAAATATGGCAAAAGTAGCAGATCTTTATTACCAATTAGATCCATGGAAAATTGTCGAAAAAGGTTTTGATAAAAGTCGTAATGAAGTTTCGGAGGCAATATTTGCTCTAGGTAATGAATATATGGGTATTAGGGGTTACTTTGAGGAAGGTTTTTCCGGCAACAGTCTACTAGGTAGCTATTTTAATGGTATTTATGAAAATAGTCCCGAAGAAAATCGCGTGCAATATAAAGGTATCGTTAAACGTAGCCATTTCATGGTGAATGCAGTTGACTGGTTAAAAACTGAAATTATTATTGATGGTCAGCGCTTGGATTTAAATCACGATAATATTAGTGAGTACTATCGAGAGCTAGATTTACGTAGTGGTCTTTTAACACGGAGTTTTCAAATTAACACAAAAACAAATAAAGAAGTATTTTTCAAATTTGAACGATTTTTAGATATGGAACAAGCGCAGTGGGGTTATCAAAAAATTTCTGCGTATACTAAATCCGGCACAGTAGACCTAGAACTTATATTAGGAGCCGATTTCAATAGTGAACACGTTTCTCAAGGCCAAAATTTTTGGCAGGAGGTTAAAAAAGACACAGTTGGAGAAACGACCGGAATTATAGGGGAAACACTAACAACAAAACAAAAAATCTTTAGCGGGTTTTGTCTAAAGAATAATCAATCCCTGTCCAGTGAAGTAGTGACAAGGGATAAATTTATCGGCCGTAAGTTTAACGTTAAACTTGACTCTGATAATTATTTTGAAGTAGAAAAGTATGTTACCAATATCGTTAGTAAAACACCAGTTGCAACGGAAAAATTATGGCAAGAAGGTATTCATGATAGTCAAATACAGCAACAATTTAGCTATGAGCAAATTAAATCTAATCAAAAAATTTACTGGGAAAAAATTTGGGAAAAATATGACATTACAATTAACGGGGATGAATTAAATCAACAAGGAATCCGATTTTGTATTTTCCAATTACAACAAACATATCATGGACAAAATCCAACAAATAATATTGGCGCAAAAGGATTGACCGGGGAATCATATGGTGGCTTAGCATTTTGGGATACAGAAACATGTTGTTTACCATTTTATTTATTGAATAATTTAGCTGCTGCAAAGAATTTATTAGAATTTCGCTACGAAACATTATCTGAAGCACGACTACGGGCACGTGAGCTAGATTGTGAAGGTGCATGTTACCCAATTGCAACATTAAATGGTCACGAGGCAAGTGATTTATGGCAACATGCCAGTCTACAGTTTCAGCCAAGTACGGGCGTTGCTTATGGCATTTTTCATTATATGAATTTGTCACAAGATATTGAATTTTTGTATGGTCATGGCATAGAGATGTTAATTGAAATTTGTCGCTTTTTAGCTAGTCGCGGTGATTTTAGTCCTACCGGAGAATTTGGCTTTTTTGGTGTAATGGGTCCCGATGAATTTCAAATGATGGTGAACCATAATGGGTATACTAATTATATGGCTAAAAAAACTTTTGAATATACATTACAAACTTTAAAAGAAATTATTCGGACTAATCCTGCAAGAATAGGAGAATTAACCAGTGAGTTACTCTTGACACAAGAAGAACAAATACTGTGGAAAAAATGTGCGGACAAAACATTGATGTTAGTACGAGAAGATGGTGTAATCGAACAACATGATGGTTTCTTTAAATTGCCGCATCTTGATATTCAAAAAATTCCGATTACTGATTTTCCATTATATCATCACTGGTCTTACGATCGTATTTATCGAAATGATATGATTAAACAACCCGATGTTTTGATGTTTCAATTTTTATATAATCAAGATTTCTCTTTTGAGTCAAAAAAAGTCAATTATGAATTTTATGAACCTAAAACAATTCATGAATCTTCTTTGTCGCCTTCAATTCATTCTATCTTAGCTGCTGAATTAGGAAAGAATAATGATGCGTATGACTTTTTTGGGTTTGCAACACGAATGGATTTGGATAATTACAATCGTAATACAAGAGAAGGCTTGCATACGACTTCTATCGCAGCTGCTTGGATGAATATTGTTTATGGTTTTGGCGGTGTTAGAACTGACGGACCAATACTTTTATTAAATCCGACTATCCCTGCTGTCTGGCAAGATTACGAATTTAAAATTACTTATAAAAATGCGTTGATTGCCGTAAAAGTGACCCAAGAGAAAGTTTCATTAACCAAAGTTACAGGTCCTGACGTTAAGATAAAGTTATATGATAATACAGTTACATTAGATGATAAAGTGTACGAAGTTGAAAGAGTAAGTTAGGAGGGACATGAATGTCTTGGAAAATTAGTGCAGATTATGATCCCAACCAAATTGTTGCAAATGGCAATAAGTTTCTCTTAGCTAACGGTTACATGGGTTATCGCGGTACAATGGAAGAGTATGGCGCACCACAACTAACAGCAAATACTATTTTAGGTCTATATGACCAAGCAGAAGATAAATGGCGTGAGCCCGTTAATGCACCAAATGGTTTGTTTTTTAAAATTTTTGATCAAGAAAATGAAATCAGTTTGTTAACTCAAAAACCTTCATATCATCAACAAATGCTAAATTATAAAGAGGGAACCCATATCAGAAAAACTTCATTTTCCTATCAAGAAAATATTATTACTCTTCATACAGAGCGTTTTTTGCATATGGAACGTTTTCATTTGATGGCTGATGAAATACAGTTATCTGCTGAAAAACCAATCACCTTACAAGTTAAAATTGGTATTGATACAGCTGTTTGGGATATTAACGGTCCTCACTTAATAAACTTTGAAACGGAACGTTTAACTAGTCAGATTATTGTCTCTGCCCAAACTCAGGAAATGCGCAAAAAAATTACTACAGCGCAAGCAGTGTGTGGTTCACAATTAAAATTTCTTAAAAGTGAAGGACAATTTAACTACTATGAAATTGATATCACACCCACGCCGACCATCTTTCATATTTTTGCTACAACTTTTAATGATAATGATTGTCTTAATCCAAAAAATGCTGCAAAAAAAGAATTGGATACGATTATGGCAATGGACTTTGCGAGCTTAAAAGAAGAGCACATTCAAGTTTGGCAAGCATTATGGGAAAAAGCAGATGTAGAAATTGATGGCGATAATCCGGCACAAGAAGCAATTCGATATAGTTTGTATCAGTTGTTGTCTATTGCACCCAGACACTCTGATAAGGTCTCTATACCAGCTCGAGGATTGTCTGGACAAACTTATAAAGGTGCAATTTTTTGGGACACAGAAATGTTTATGCTACCCTTTTTCATGCATGTCTTACCTGAAGTTGCCAAAAATATTTTGTCTTATCGGATTCATACACTTCCTGGAGCAATAGCAAAAGCCAAAGAATATGGTTTTAATGGGGCTTTTTATGCTTGGGAGAGTCAAGAGTCGGGGCAAGATGCTACATCAGATTATAACGTGACTGATGTTTTCACCAAGCGCCCTATGCGGACTTATTTTCGTGACAAACAAATTCATATTTCTGGCGATATTGCTTATGCTTTTTGGCAATACTATGAATATACAGAAGATTTAAATTTACTTTTAGCTGGGGGAGCGCGAGTTATTTTTGAATGTGCTAAATTTTATTATTCTTATGCATACTACAAAGTAGAAAAAAATCGCTTTGAATTGATTGATGTAATTGGACCAGATGAGTATCACGAACGGGTTTATAACAATGCTTATACTAATAAAATTGCTCTTAAAACAATAAAAAATGCCCTTGATCTGTGGGAGATTTTAGCACAAAAGGCGCCAGATCAATTGAAAGAAATTTTGACTGAATCAAAATTAACAATGACAGAAAAAGAGCAATTTCAACAGTTTTATGATGAACTATATATGCCAAGTCCAAATGAGGACGGTATAATTGAGCAATTTGATGGCTATTTTTCTTTAGAAGATGTATCTGTATCGACTGTGAAAAATCGTTTATTAAATGATAAAGAGTATTGGGGTGGTGCGTACGGTGTTGCTGCAGACACACAGGTTATTAAGCAAGCTGACGTTATCTTTATGCTACATTTATTTGGGGAAGAATACACTAAAAGTGAAATTCAAAAAAATTGGCAGTATTATGAACCAAGAACTGAACATGGTTCATCATTGAGTGCTTGTATTTATGCTTTAGTAGCTTGTCAGTTTGATAATCAAGATTGGGCATATCCTTATTTTATGAAAACAGCAACTGTTGATTTAACGGAAAATACAAAACAATATGCAGGAACTATTTATATTGGTGGTACTCATCCTGCTGCTAATGGGGGTGCGTGGATGTCAGCTGTACAAGGGTTTGGTGGCTTATCCGTTAAAAACGGGCAGTTGGTAACTAATCCTAGACTACCAAAAAATTGGCGAAGATTAGCTTTTAATATTAACTTTCATGATGCCACGTATTATATTGAAATTAAAGCTGGTAAAAAACCTAGTATTACAAAAAAATAATAAGTTGAAAAGACATCTTTTGAACTGTACGGGCTCAAAATTAGATATAAATTTTTGAGGTAGTCGTTAGTTCATATTCAGATGTCTTTTTGTTTAGCTTTATGTTGTTTGCGTAGAATTTTAGCTGATAGTAGCTTTTTTAGAGAAAATATAGCAAACTTAAAACAAAGAGAGGATGAAGGAAATGGCAACGATAGGATTTTATGGTGCGGGAAATATGGGACAGGCAATGCTTGCTGGTTTGTTAGAAGCAAAACTTTACGCACAAGATGCGATATTTGTTTATGATGCTTATAAACCATCTTTGGAAAAAATCAAGGAAAATTTTGGTGTTAAAACACTGACAGATAGTGATGAACTCATTCAAAAAAGTGATATTATCATTTTTGCAGTTAAGCCGAATATTTTACTTGAAGTATTACCGCAAGTCGCAAAAGTTATAAAAAATGAACAACTTGTAGTTTCTATAGCTGCTGGAATTACCATTGATACGCTAGTGGATTGTCTTGGAGAAACTCAGAAAATTTTGCGTGTTATGCCTAATACTCCGGCATTAGTGGGAGAAGCAATGTCAGCAGTCGCGGCTAATACAGTTGTTACTTCAGAAGAAATTGCGCAGGTTTTAGCTATTTTCCGTAGTTTTGGTAAAGCCGAAGTTGTTCCTGAAAAGATGATGGATTGTGTCACAGGATTAAGTGGTTCAGGTCCTGCATTTGTTTATTTGTTTATTGAAGCATTAGCCGATGGCGCTGTTTTTGAAGGCATGTCACGAGAGATGGCTTATGAATTTGCAGCACAAACAGTCTTAGGTGCGGCTAAAATGGTGATTGAGACAAAAGAACATCCGGGCGTTTTAAAAGATCAGGTAACTTCACCTGGTGGTACGACTATCACAGGCGTAAAAACTTTGGAGACAGAAGGCTTACGAGCAGCTACAATGGCAGCAGTCAGTGCGGCTACCAAAAAAAGTCGACAGCTGGGAAATTAGTGGAGGTCTTAAAATGCCGAAATCAACTTTTTTAAATCTAACCGCCGACAAACAAGAAAAAGTTGAAACAATTTTATTGGCAACTTTTTATAATCGGCATATTTCACAAATCAAAGTATCTGAGATTGTGGAAAAAATGGGCATGTCACGGGGGACTTTTTACAAATATTTTATCGATTTAGCTGATGCACACAACTACATCGTTCAAAAGGCTTCAATTGCGGTCCATCGCGATATTTTAACTTCAGTTTATACCACGTCGGAGGATTTATTTGAAGGAATTGCGAACTATTTAGAAAAAATCGCGGTAATTAGTAAAACGGCCACAGAATGGCAACAAATTCAGTTACTGACAGCAAATCCGGCAGTTTTTGCCAAGCGTAATCATAGTAACAACGGGCAAAATGCGATGGTATTGCAATGGCAGGAGCTGCTGTTGAAAAACGATATTGAGTTGGATACGCTAGAAGAAACACAAGAACTATTATTTTTAATTATGGATTTTGTCATGGAGATTTTAACGGCTTTTATCGTTAATGATTGGGATGAAAAGCAGTTATTAAAAGTTTATCGGATGCGGATTAAATGGTTAAAAAATGGTATTCAAAAGTAATAAATTGGAAACATTCGTTAAAACATTTAGCTTAAGTAGAACTATTGGATGTTCGCTTAAGCTGAATGTTTGTTTTTATTTTGTAAACTTCCTATCTTAGATAAAGTGAAGGAAATTCATCGATTATGATATTGTCAAAAAGATTATTCTATTTAGTGAGGGGAAAATTCGAGATTTGTTGACAACTTTAGCAGTCAATAAAGAGCTTGATGGCAAAACATTAAGAAAAAATTAAGTGGATTGGTACTTATAAGCAAAAATAGTGACAAAATGTCACTGTAAGATTAAAGTGAACAACGTACTCAAGCAAGAAAATTGTAAATAGGTAAGGATGATGAATATGTTTTTAGCACTTAAAGAAATGCGCTATGCAAAACTACGTTATGGTCTAATCATTGGCATTATGCTGTTGGTTTCTTATGTAGTCTTCTTGCTATCAGGACTAGCTTCAGGACTAGCGCAAGAATTTATGCAAGCGGCAGATGATTGGCAAGCAGATACGGTGGTTTTGGCCAAAGACGCCAATAAGTCATTAAATGCTTCACAGTTAACGCTGCAAGATTTTAATGATGTAAAGACAACAAGTAAAAAGACGCCAATTAGTATTTACAACGGTGCTGCTAAATTAGATAAGAAGACAACAGATATTACATTATTTGGTACAAGTTCAGATGCGTTCATGTTGCCAAAAGTTACCAAAGGCAGTAATGATTTAAAGAAAAATGATATCATTATTTCACAAAATTTAGCAGATGAAGGTTATCAAATAGGAGATAAAATTACGATTGGGAAATACGAAGAAAAATTAACAGTCGTTGGTATCTTTAAAGCTACGTATTACACGGTTACACCAGTTATATATGCGGACACAGAAACATTTGTGAATGTGAAATATAACGGGCAATTACCGCAAGATAACACTCAAATGCCAATCAATGGTATTTTAGTCAAAAAAGGTAGTCCGGATTTAACAAGTGATCAAAAAGAAGATTTGGATGCTTTATCATTAACTGATTTTATTGAAGCTATTCCAGGTTACTCAGCTCAAAACTTGACGTTAAATGGCATGATCTACTTCTTATTTATCGTAGTAACAGCAGTTATTGGGATTTTTATGTACGTGATGACATTACAAAAGACAGCGACTTTTGGCATTATGAAAGCAGAAGGTATCTCAACTGGTTTTATTGCCAAATCAATTATTGCACAATCTTTCATGGTCGGGGTAATGGGCGTGATTGGCGCTGCTGTATTGGCCTTTTTAACTAGTCTGATATTACCGAGTGCCATGCCATTTCAAATTGTGACAAATGACTGGCTCTTATATGGTGTTGTCTTAATAGTCGTAGCTGTTATTGGCGGGCTGTTTTCAATTCGAACAGTAACCAAAGTAGATCCAATTACAGCAATTGGAGGTTAAAAAAATGGAAAATGCTTTAGAAATGAATAATGTAAAAAAAGTTTTTGGTAGTGGTCATACGCAAATTACCGCTTTAAAAGGTATTGATTTTGCAGTTAAACCGGGAGAATTCGTCTCGATTATTGGTCCTTCTGGTTCTGGGAAAAGTACTTTTTTGACAATTGCTGGTGGGTTACAGACGCCTTCTAGTGGTAGTATTTTAATTAATGGCAATGACTTTACTAATTTAAATGAAAAAAAACGGAGCCAACTACGCTTTAAAGAAATCGGCTTTATTTTACAAGCTTCAAATTTAATTCCTTTTCTAAAAATTGAGGAACAATTTTTCTTAGTGGATAAAGTGAAAAAAGCCAATTTAGATAAAGAACGTGTGGAAACCATTTTACGTTCTTTAGATATTTTAAACTTAAAAGATAAATATCCCCGTGATTTATCCGGTGGTGAACGACAACGAGTAGCTATTGGACGAGCTTTATACAATGATCCGAGTGTTATTTTAGCAGATGAGCCCACTGCTTCATTAGATACGGATCATGCTTTTGAAGTCGTTAAACTTTTAGCCCATGAAGCGCATCAAAATAAAAAAGCCACTATCATGGTGACCCATGATCCCCGCATGACACAATGGAGTGATCGGGTGTTGAAAATGACAGATGGTGTGTTACAACCAGTTCCAAAAGAAAATTAAAGAAACTGCCTGTTCTCAATAATTTGAGAGCAGGCAGTTTTTTTAGGTAAAGAGCTTTTATATTTTTTAGAAATAAGTTTTATCTACCGGCGTCATTGCTAGCAAAATGAACGTACTCGCTACGACAATAAGCTGAAATTTAAAGAAATTTGAAAAAATAATTGATTAAAATTCCTGCTTATTACTTGCGAGTGATTTACCTTTTTTACTTCTCATATTTTAAATGCTGTGTTTTACAGATTCATTTTCAATTTCCCCGAGTTCTACTTGAATGGTGATATGAGAAAGGGCAAAATTTTTCGTTAATTCATGATCTAACTTTTCTAAAAATTGATTGTTATCTGCCAGTGTTTGCCGGCAAATGTGAACAGTCAGTGCATTTTCAGTTGTGCTTATCCCCCAAATATGCAGATCGTGGATGGCTAAAACACCAGGAGTAGCTTCAATGAATTTCTTTACTTCATCGTAATCGACAGCTTTTGGAACAGCATCAAGGGATAAATTGACGGCATCGCGTAATAGTCCCCATGTGCCAATAAAAATGATGACAGCAATCACTAAGCTGATAACAGGATCTAACCAGAACCAGTTGGTGAATTTCACAATAACTGCAGCAACTACCACCCCAACAGACACCAGCGTATCAGCAGCCATATGCAAAAACGCACCTTTAACATTTAAATCGTGGTGTTGATCTTTCATAAAAAGATAGGCGGTAAAACCGTTAATTAAAATACCGATTAAAGCTACCACGATGACCTTATTTTCGGCTACTGGCTGCGGATTTTGTAGTCGTTGTAGTGCTTCTACTAAAATACCACCGATGGCTACTAATAAGAAAATTGCGTTAAATAAAGCAGCTAAAATCGAGCTGCGCTTATAACCATACGTCCGATTAGACGTGCGCGGTCGACTGCTTAATAAAACTGCTACCCATGAAACAACTAGTCCTAAAACATCACTTAGATTGTGACCAGCATCAGCTATTAAAGATAGCGCATTAGCTGAAAAGCCAAAAATTGTTTCGATAAAAACAAAAATTAGATTAATTAAAATCCCCAATTTGAAGGCATGATTGATATTGGCGGGGACAGAATGGTGTTCATGCATGTGATTTCCTCCAAGCCTAATGTGATAAATTTATAATGATTCGGATATGTACATAAAACGCATGAATATGTAATCATATATATTGAGTTTAACATAATGATTAAAATTGTGCGAAGGATAATGAGCCTCTTTTATAAATGAAACTTGTAAATAAAATCTAATTATATATTAGGGTGGACGTGTAAAGACAGCAATACTGTTTTGTCTAAAGATAGTTTGCTTTAAAAATTACAGAAAAATGTTCAAAAAATGAAGGTTATTTAACGGAAAAATGAGTTGAAATACGATATTTTATTTAAAGATAAAATTATATAATAAAGGCGTATTTAAGAATTTAAACTATTGAATTTGAAATGTAGAAAAAGTTATTTTTCTTATTTAAAAAATAAAGAAAAAAATAGAGGAGAGGGCTATGAAAAAAAGAGAATTGCTATTTGCGATCATTATGTTAGTTTGTCTTTTATCTGCTGGAATTAGCTTTTTTAAAGTCTACGCCAGTGCTGAACGACGGATGGATCAAGTGCTAGTCGATAAGATTACATTGCCCGCTGCCACAAAAAAGCATGTAATGAAAGAAGCATTATTAGAAGCTGCCCACTTAAATGAGATGCCGCAAGTTACAAAAGTAGAAATTCCGCAATTAGTTTCTATGCAAGAAGCTAAAATTGGCCAGTATCAAATTCCTTTAAAGGTTTATGTCCGTTTTAATAAAGTATTAACTCGTACCGTAACAGTGAATTTAGTTGATCAAACGGCGCCAGTTATTCATCAAGTAAAACCATTACAATTTTCTTATGGTGCAAAATTTAAGTGGGAAGATTACCTAGATATCAAAGATGATGTGGATGGTACAATCTCCTTAGCTGAAAGCCAAATCGACAAGGTAGACACTAAAAAAGTCGGGAAACAAAAAGTGACAGTACAAGTCAAAGATAGGGGTAATAATATAGCAAAGAAAGAGCTAGAAGTAGAAATATTCCCAAAAATACAACATAATGTGACTACCAGCGCAAAAAATACAGAATATGACAGTACCAACCGCGCCCTTGCACCTAAAACAATTAAGGCGCAATCACAAGGTCAAATACAAAAAGAAATGTCTCCTACTTCTAATGAAGAAAGTGCTAATTCAAGTAAATTAAAAAACGTCTTACAATTTAATGGTCAAACCATTCCTTTTAGACACATGCCAGGCGCTAGTGCGGCTCCTGAAACAGGGGCGGCAACTTGGAAGGGGACTGGCTTGGTTAAAGATGGGGAACCAACGCATTTTATTGGTCACAATCCAGGTGATTTTCATAGCGTGATGGAACTGTACGTTGGTGCACCGATTACAGTTTATGATGATTACGGTGACAAAAAGACTTACCATGTTTATGAAGTGATAGACGTTACAGATGAAGGATATAATGCAAATGATTTAAAAGATGACGTGTTGCCACGACTATTGGATGAAAAAGGAGAACGCATTAGCTTACAGACGTGTATCGACGAACAGATTAATCGTTGTGTATTGGCTCGTTAATAAAAAACTGAAACAAGTGATTGAAAAGTCAACCACTCGTTTCAGTTTTTTTATTATCGTTAGCATTTAATCTTTTTCATTTTCTGGTTCTACTACTTTATTATCTAAATCAGTTCGAACCACCAACACATCACAAGGAGCGTTACGAATAACATATTCTGAAACAGAACCGATGAACAGACGTTCCACTGCATTTAATCCTGTTGCACCTAACATAATCAAGTCTACCTCGTGTTCTTGCGGTAGTTGTTTGGCGATAATTGGTTTTGGTGCGCCGTATTCAATCACAGTTTTAATGTTGTGACATTCTTGTTCTTTGGCGTAAGTGGCATAATCATCGAGAGTTTGTTTGGCCATTTCTGTCGCTTGTTCTGCTAACATGCCATCAAAAGAAGATACAGTTTGAAAAGCTCGTGTATCAATAACATGAGCAATGAGTAGTTTTGCTTCATTTCGCTGCGCAACATTCACCGCTTTTTTAAAAGCTAATTCTGCTTCACTGGAACCATCGACAGCCACCATAATTGTTTTATATTGTTGTAACATTTTTCTCACTCCTTTACTTTGACAACGCCTCATAAAGCATCTTGTTATCTACAGTTTTATTGTAAACTACTTTAAGAGAATTGCAAAAAGGAAGCTATTGCAAAAAGATTATTTATTAAGTGATTTGGCTAATTTCAGACTAAAAAGAGCTGCAAGAATGAGTGCTAGAAAGATGTAGAGCAAAATGATAGTTTTTAAATTTACGACTGCTGTGATAAAGCCTAAAATTGCAAAAACAAAGTATAGTTGACCATAAGTATTTAAAAAACTTAAATCTTCTTTATTTGAAGCTAACAAAGGTGTTAGTAAGTGAGGCTTTTTTAATAAAATATAGCTTAAAAACAATAAAACTAAAGCAAATAAAATGACTAAGATCCGAATCATAAAATAAAACTCCTCTAAGTTAAAAATAAAAGCCGTCTGTCAAAAGACAGGCGGCTACATTCATAAAGAATGGGTAATATCCGTCGATGCCGTTATTCGTCCCATAGTATTGATCCCGCAATTTCTAGCAGGTGGGTTCCACGGTTAGAGTATCGAACTACCAAAGGAAAAGGCATGTTACCAACTCTCACACAGGACGGATCCCAATATATCAATAAAAATGTTCGGTCAACACACAAAAAGGATAACTCGTACATCACAGAATTCCCACTTACATAGTAGCATAGGGGGACAAAAGTAGCAACCAGATTGCTTTAGTTTTTGTAAACGCTATCTATGGCAACTTATCTTATTAAGACTACTGTAGTGTCATGTAAAGCAGCTAACGTAAACAATTTTTGAAAAAAGTGTTCATATTTTTAAGCTATTTAAACGAAGTAGTTTAGTCTGATAGTTTTTTTGTTTTCCGCTTTTGTTGCTGCCACTCTTTGATACGGTAATACTGTTGACCTAAAGCTTGTTCATATTTACCGGATGCTTTTGGTTGATAATAGTGAGCATCTTTAATTTTATCTGGTAAATATTGTTGGTTTACCCAAGCGTCTTCAAAATTATGAGGATACTGATACCCGATACCACGAGCTAAATCTTTTGCCCCTTGGTAGTGACTATCTTTTAAGTGGTCAGGGACATCACCTGTAGCGCCAGTGCGGATGTCTTGAATAGCTGCATCTAGTGCTGCATAGGCAGAATTTGATTTAGGTGAAAGACATAAGTCTACTACACAATCTGCTAAAGGAATGCGAGCTTCTGGAAGTCCTAAGCGTTCAGCAGCTAAAACGGCATTAACTGTGCGCGCGGCTGCGGCTGGGTTGGCCAAACCAATATCTTCATAGCCGATAACCATTAGACGACGGCAAATAATGGCTAAATCCCCCGCTTCAACTAAACGTCCTAAGTAATGAAGTGCAGCATCGACATCACTGCCTCGAATGGATTTTTGAAAAGCAGAAATCACATCGTAATGGGCATCACCATTTTTATCATGGGTAAGAGCTTTTCTTTGGATACATTCTTCAATAATGCTAAGTGTTAAGTGGATAATGCCATCTTGTTCGGGAGTTGAGCGTACGGCTAACTCTAAGCCATTTAAAGCGCTACGTAAATCACCATTAGTAGCCCGTGAAAGATGAAGGCGGGCGTTTTCATCAATTTTGACTGGATAATTTCCCAGACCGCGCTCTTTATCTGCTAAAGCCAAATCGACCGCTTGTAAAATATCTTCTTCTGAAAGTGGCTTGACTTCAAAAATTTGACAGCGACTACGAATCGCCGGATTGATGGTAATATAAGGGTTCTCGGTTGTAGCTCCAATCATGATAATGCGCCCACTTTCTAAGTGAGGCAAAAGAAAATCTTGTTTCGTTTTATCTAAGCGATGAACTTCGTCTAGTAATAAAATTACGGTTCCGCTCATTTTAGCTTCTTCAGCTACGACTTGTAGATCTTTTTTAGTATCAGTAGCAGCATTTAACATGCGAAAAGCATATTTAGTTGAGCCTGCAATAGCTGAGGCAATACTCGTTTTGCCAGTACCAGGTGGTCCATATAAAATCATCGAAGACAACATCTTGGCCTCCACCATCCGACGAATAATTTTACCTGGCCCAACTAGCTGTTGCTGGCCGACGACCTCATCTAAATTACGAGGGCGCATACGATAAGCAAGTGGCTTTTGCATAGGAAGAAAGCCTCCTTTTTTAGTTGATAAATTAATTGAAAAATTTTGAATTGTAATTACTAAACGTGCATTTTGGTTACAAGGACAGATTATAAAATTTTGCTCTTTTTAGCTACGGATAGTTAACCCGATAAGCTGATTAAAGTATAACATAGCTTTTTTGAAATGAAATTTTAGCGCTGAATAGATGAGATTGGGGGATTTTTAGAAGCAAATTGCAGAACAGTTTCATACAATTCCGTCTTAATGCTAAAGCGCTAGCCACGTTTGTTCCACTTTTTTTATAATTGTGGTAAATCCTTAAAAATCAACTGATTTCGTGGTCAGAAGGACGTCTTTTGTGTACAATGAGAAAAGGTGAATGTCATGCAAACATTAAAAGAAGTAAAAGAAATTTTGAATACAAAAACAACACCGGAAATTGCGGAATACTTAATTGGCATGTATATCGAAAATAAAACACCAAAGGGCATTACAGCCGGGTATATTGTCGATTGCGAGGCGTATTTAGGACCAGAAGATGAGGCTGCACACAGCTATGGTATGAGAAAAACGCCCCGTGTACGAGCGATGTATGAAAAAGCGGGAACGATTTATCTTTATACGATGCATACGCATTTGATTTTAAATATTATTACGCAGAAAAGTGGTTTGCCGCAAGGTGTGATGATTCGCGCACTTGAGCCAGCAGAAGGAATAGAATTAATGAAGGAAAATCGGGGTGGAAAAAATGGACCGCAACTTAGTAACGGTCCAGGTAAGTTAGTGGCAGCTTTAGGGGTCACCAAAGATTTGTATGGACAGTCTATCTTTTCTAGTTCCTTACGATTGGTGCCAGAAAAAAAGCGCACTGCTAAAGAAATTTTACGACTACCACGAATTGGAATTCCTAATAAAGGCCAGTGGACACAAATGCCGTTGCGGTATGCGGTAGCTGGAAATCCCTATATTTCACAACAAAAGAAAAATCAAATTAGAGAAGATTGGGGCTGGAAATAAAAATGAAAACGAATATTTTAACTTATTTAGATGAAGCGTTAACTAAAAAGGTATCTGATTATGATGTCGCCCTTGATTGGGATAAAAAAAATCATACGATTGAAATCGTCTTACGTTTTTTTGCAGAAAACAAAGAAAAACTGACCATTGACGATGCCACAGGGGTGGAGTCAGAAGAAGAAATTATTGAATTTGAAGATGGTATTTTATTATTTAATCCGGCAAAATCAAAATTTAATGAAGCTGATTATTTAGCCGTTTTACCTTATGAAGGTAAAAAAGGCATGGCAAAAGCGATGCTAGACGGTTTAGTAGACTACTTAAAAGATGTCTTAGATAAAGGTCAAAGTGACTTGTTAGACTTTTTAACAGATGAATCAGCGGCTGTTTTTGAGCTGACGTTTGACCACGATGTTTTGTTTGCTTTAATGAATAGTTATAAAGCAAAAGATGGGGATAGTTATATTCCTTATCCTGCTTACTAAAATGTATAAAGTAGTGTAAAGCAAGTAAAATAGCGTTTAGCGCTTTAAACTGCTGAAAATCTTAATTGAGGTGTACAACAATGAAATGGAATGAAATTAAAGTAGAAACCGCCAGTGAAGCAGTTGAAGCTGTAGCCAATATTTTAATGGAAGCTGGTGCTAGCGGGGTGGCCATTGAAGATAGTCTAGATGCAGAGTATTTTCAATCGGACGCTTTTGGTGAGATTTTAGATAAGACAGATTTTATTAACTTAGAAAAAGGGGCCGCAACAGTACAAGCTTACTTCCCAGAAACAACCTTTTTACCAGAAATCTTGCCTTTTATTAAAGATCGGATTAATAAACTACCTGAATTTGGTTTAGCGGTGGGAAAAAATAATGTGACCACAAGTGAAGTTTCTGAACAAGATTGGGCGACAGCTTGGAAAAAATATTATCATCCAGTCCGTGTCACGCGCTATTTAACGATTGTACCGCAATGGGAAAGTTACCAAGCGACAATGCCAGAAGAAAAAATTATTACGTTAGATCCCGGCATGGCTTTTGGGACAGGAACCCACCCGACAACAAATTTAACATTACAAGCATTAGAGATGACTTTGCGTGGTGGCGAAACGTTACTAGATGTCGGCACTGGTTCAGGAGTATTAAGTATTGCCAGTAAATTTTTAGGTGCAAAAGATGTTTATGCTTTTGATTTAGACGAGGTAGCGGTGCGCTCTGCTCAAGAAAATATGGATTTGAATCCTGTCGCAAAAGACGTTCACGTGAGCGCTAATGATTTATTAAACGGCGTTACAATTGAAGCTGACGTGATTGTTGCCAATATTTTAGCTGACATTATCATCAAAATGGTTCCCGATGCTTATCGTTTATTAAAGGATACTGGAACGCTGATTGTTTCAGGGATTATTGAAGATAAAAAAGCGGAAGTACTAGAAGTGCTGGAGGCAAACGGATTTTACGTGGCGCAAGTCTTGCAGCAAAAAGATTGGTTTGCGATTATTCTGAAAAAAGAGGAAGTTTAATATGCAACGTTATTTTATTTCAACGCCTTACCAAAGAGAGAAAATTCGCTTAACCGGCGAAGCTTTCCACCATATGATTCGGGTAATGCGTATGAAACCAGATGATGAAGTTTATCTCGTTTACGCAGATCAAATTGCGATTGTTGCAAAAATTGTCGCAATTGAAGAAAATGCGGTTATTTTAACAGAAGTGGCAAAAGAGTTGCAAAACAAAGAATTACCACTTCTAGTTACGATTGCCAGCGGCTATCCAAAAGGTGATAAGTTGGAATGGATTGTTCAAAAAGGGACCGAGCTTGGTGCTTATGAATTTATTGGTTTTCCAGCACAAAGTTCAGTCGTGAAATGGGATGAAAAAAAATTAGCTAAAAAACAACAACGTTTAGCTAAAATTGCCCAAGAGGCAGCTGAACAATCCCAACGACAATTAACACCAAATATAACTCTTTTGGCAAATGAGGGACAGTTGTGGGATAAATTAACCGACTATGATGCAATTGTGGTAGCTTATGAAGAATCAGCTAAACAAGGGGAAAAGGCACAATTAGTAGAAGTTTTGCAAAGTTTGCCTGCTGGCAGTCGGTTGTTGGCTATCTTTGGACCAGAAGGTGGTATCACACCTGCTGAAATTAAAAAAATGACCGCAGCTGGCGGTAAATTATGTGGTTTAGGACCGCGAATTTTGCGAACTGAAACTGCCCCTTTGTATTTGTTAAGTGCAATTAGCTATCAATGGGAATTACTATAAAGAGGTGAAAGTATGGACGTTAGTGAGGTTGTCAGCTTACGCTTAGTTAACCCAGCTATGACAGATTGGGATTTTAAAGATCAACTTTTAGCATTACAAACCCAACCGGTAAAAGAAATCGTTGTGTTGCCAAATCACCTAGAACGTGCAAAACAACTTTTGGCGCGAACAACTATAAAAATTGGCACAGTGATTGACTATCCTTTAGGAAATGGTACGATCGCTAAAAAAGCTTTTGAAGTGGGGAAAGCTTTTCAAAGTGGAGCTGACTTTTTAGAAATTACGGTTTCACCAACTATGCTAATTCAGCAATGTGAGCAAGCACAAGTTTTACAACAGACATTACATTCATTGGCAATGGCTTGGGGTGAAATTAGAATTCGGGTGGATAGTCGTCATTTAAAAGAGCTCCAAAAAATTGAAATTGCAGAAACTATCAAAAAATTAGGTTGGAATCATCTTGTACTAGGAGAAGGCGATTCTTTTGAAAATGCCAAGCATGATGCTACCATTTTTGCCTATGACGCAGGTAAGGCTGTGGAGTTACAAATTAATCTGATTAAACCCGATACAAAACAACTACAAGAATTACTTTTAAGTGGGGCAGACTGCTTTGGCGTTTTTACGTTAGAGAATTTAGATTTAACGGCAAAATTAAGGGTAGTTTAAATAAGGTTGCAGTAATTGAAATCACATTTACATCTAGTGTATAATAAGCCTAATTATGGAAAAGTACCGCTTTAAAGTCGGTACTTTTCTTACTAATCGCACTAGTAGCGTTTAGAATTAAAGCGTAACGATGTTTAACTTTAGAGAGGAACTTTTGGGACTATTAAGTCGAAATTTTGAATCAGTACAAGCTGAATGATCAAGATTCCGCCTTAGTACTTCGTGAAAAGTCCTTTGTAAAGTTTTTCTTATCAGTTGTGAAAAAGAAAAGAGGTATGCTTGTGGCAAAAGATGAAATACTAACAGGTCCTGGCGTGATTCGTTTAGTTAGTCAATATATGAGTGCCGAACATGTGGCTTTTGTACAAAAAGCTTTAGATTATGCCACTGAGGCCCACAAAGAACAATTTCGCAAATCTGGGGAACCTTACATTATTCATCCGATTCAAGTTGCTGGTATTTTAGCTGAACTGCATATGGATCCACACACTGTTGCTACGGGCTTTTTACACGATGTAGTAGAAGACACACCGATTACTTTAGCGGATTTAACCCGAGATTTCGGCAGTGATGTGGCTATGTTAGTGGACGGGGTTACAAAACTTGGGAAAATTAAATACAAATCTCACGAAGAACAGTTAGCGGAAAATCACCGTAAAATGTTAATTGCCATGGCACAAGATTTACGGGTAATCATGGTGAAATTAGCCGATCGTTTGCATAATATGCGCACGTTAAAACATCTAAGAGAAGATAAACAACGCCGAATTGCCAAAGAAACACTGGAAATTTATGCGCCATTAGCCCATCGTTTGGGGATTAGTCGGATTAAGTGGGAATTAGAAGATACGGCACTTCGTTATTTAAATCCACAACAATACTACCGCATTGTGCATCTTATGCAGACAAAACGAGATGAGCGAGAAGCTTATGTGGCAGAAACAGTTGAAGAAATTCGCGTAGCCACCGAGGAATTGGATATTTACGCCGAAATTTATGGTCGTCCTAAACATATTTATTCAATCTATCGCAAAATGGTCGACCAAAAGAAAAAGTTTGAAGAGATTTATGACCTGTTAGCCATTCGAGTTATTGTAGATACTATTAAAGATTGCTATGCCGTCTTAGGTACCATTCATACAAAATGGAAACCAATGCCAGGCCGTTTTAAAGATTATATTGCAATGCCAAAAGCCAATATGTATCAGTCTTTACACACGACAGTAATTGGACCTAAAGGCAATCCAGTGGAAATCCAAATCAGAACCCATGAAATGCACGAAATAGCAGAATTCGGGGTAGCTGCACATTGGGCTTACAAAGAAGGCAAAACCGATAAAGTGAAGCCGGATAAAATGACCAATCAAATCAGTTGGTTCCGTGAAATTTTGGAACTTCAAGATGAAAGTTACGATGCTTCTGAATTTATGGAAGGTGTTAAAGGCGATATTTTTAGCGATAAAGTGTATGTTTTCACACCAAAAGGCGATGTCACCGAGTTACCTCAAGGATCTGGACCACTTGACTTTGCGTATAGTATTCATACTGATGTGGGCAATAAAACCACTGGTGCCAAGGTTAACGGCAAAATGGTACAGTTGGATTATAAATTAAAAAATGGGGATATTGTTGAAATTTTAACCTCACCAAATTCTTTTGGTCCTAGTCGCGACTGGGCGAAGTTGGTGGCAACGAGTAAAGCTAAAAATAAAATCAAACGCTTCTTCAAAGCACAAGATCGCGAAGAAAATGTTCAAAAGGGTCACGATGCCGTTTATAAAACGTTGCAAGAAATGGAATTCTTACCAAAAGATTACATGAACAAAAATAAAATGGCAGAACTTTTAGAACGCTTTAATTATCAATCAGAAGATGATTTATATGCCGCTGTTGGTTATGGCGAAGTGAGTCCTACCACTGTAGCTAATCGTCTCACAGAAGAAGAACGTCGCCTACAAAAAGAAGAAAAAGAAAAACAAAAAGTACAAGATTTAATGAATCAGCCACCTACTAAAAAAGAAGAACGGATGAAAGTTCGTCATGATGGTGGTATCGTTATTGAAGGGGCAGACAACTTATTAATTCGTATTAGTCGTTGTTGTAATCCTGTGCCAGGAGATGACATTGTCGGTTATATCACCAAAGGTCGTGGTATCTCCATTCATCGCCGTGATTGCCCAAATGTTCAGACAGAAAACGCTCAAAAGCGTCTTATTGAAGTAGAATGGGAAGATACTTCTAATAATTCAAAAGAATATGACGCTGATTTAGAAATTTATGGCTATGATCGTTCTGGTTTATTAAATGATGTTTTACAAACAGTTAACGCTATGACCAAGCGTTTACAAAGCGTGGAAGCAAAATCGAATAAAGATAAAATGGCAACGATTCGTATTACAGTTGGCATTCAAAACTTAACCCATTTAAAACAAATTGTGGATAAAATTAAACAAATACCTGAAGTTTATAGTGTCAGACGGACAAAGGGGTAAAAGATGAAAGCAGTTATTCAGCGTGTCAAATCTGCCAGTGTAACGATTGATGATCAAATTGTCGGCAGCATTCAGCAAGGATTTATGATTTTATTGGGAATCCATGAAGAAGATACTAAAGAAGATGTGGATTATTTAATCCGTAAGATTACCATGATGCGCATTTTTGAAGATGAAGCTGGTAAAATGAATTTGAGTATTGATGCAGTTGCCGGAAGTATTTTAAGTGTTTCGCAATTCACACTCTATGCAGATACTAAAAAGGGTAATCGTCCTAGTTTTGTCAAAGCTGCGCGACCAGACCAAGCGATTCCGCTTTACGAAGCGTTTAATGAAGGCTTACGACAAAGTGGCTTACAAGTAGAGACTGGAAAATTTGGGGCCGATATGCAAGTAGCACTAGTAAATGACGGACCGGTAACAATTATTATTGATACACGAGATAAATAAAATATGACCTGAAGGAAAATACTGTTAACGTGTTTTTCTTCAGGTCTTTTTTAATAAAGGGTGCCTATCTTTTATAAAGATAAAAAAGCTAAAGTTAAATTGCTCAGTTGTTAGTGACTAACTTTTTAAATTTCTCAGCTTTTCTGATTGGAAGATTGCCCCTATACGTCGAAATTTGTTGAAATAGCCATTTAGTGATGCTGGGTGTAGTAACTTCGTAAAATATCTAAAGGATCAACGTCTGCTTTTTCTAAAGGCTTTGATGAAAAGTCTCCTTGTGGAAATACTACTGGTTGCTCATTTTTTAAAATTTCAGTTTTAACGATCTGGCCATAAGCGATAAAATAAATTTTTTGTTTTTCTTCTGTTAAGGGGATTTTTAAAAGCAATTGTTGTTGTTGGCAGAAGTCTGTGCGCTGTTTTATATAATGATAGAAGTGTTGGCACAGCTCTAATTGTTCTTTTAGTAATTGAGCATGTTCAAAGTTTTGCTGGTTGGCGCTATAGGCGATACGTTGGTTTAATAAAGTAAAAAAAGTAGTTTCTTTACCAGCAAAAAAGGACTGGCAATTTGAAAAACGGGTCGCTAATGGTATTGTTTCTACTTCCGGTAGTTGTTGGCGAATCATTTGTTGCGTTACCCGATTGGTACTAGGCAATAGATAGGTCTCAGCTAAGATGGATAAAATCTGAGGTAATTTTTTATATTGACGAAATGGCCCCAAGCTCGTGTTTGTAGGCGTTGGTGTTAGTTGCATTTTTGCTGCGCTAAAGTCGACATAACAGTAATTTTGATAATAGTTCATGATGCGATTGTAATGCGGATGAATTTCTTGGATTAATCGGCATTCCAATAATAACGCGTCTAGTTCGGTTTCCACTAATCGAACTTCCAAATCGGCAATATTAAAGATCATCCGCTGCACTTTTTTAGAATGTTGCTGGTTTTTTTGAAAATAAGAACGAACGCGCTGTTTTAAATTTTTTGCTTTCCCTACGTAGATCACATCTCCGTGAGTATCTTTCATTAAATAAATTCCTGGTGTGGTAGGTAATTTTTTTAATTTATCTTGTAAAGTCATATTCTCGTCTCTTTTTATCATTTTAGTGGGTTTAGTATAACGTAAAAAGCTCATTTAGCCAAAATACATTTAACCAAGTAATTCTCAAAAATTAAGGGTACAATAATAACGAGGTGAAAGAGATGGAAACAATTTTTGTTGATCGTTTTAGTATTGATTCTTATCAATTTGTGGTTGGGCGCATTGCAAGCGGCGTTTGTTACATTGGCATAGAAGATGTCGCAGCTGCTGAATTAGCTAAATTTTTTAAAGGCTGGCCATTACAAGCAGTAAAAGGGAGCAGTGAGGATGTCAAAAGAGAATTAACGGCTTATTTTAATGGGAAATTAGAGAAATTTAATTTTCCTGTTGCTCTAATTGGAACAGATTTTCAAAAGAAAGTATGGCAAAAAGTAAAAGAAGTTCCATATGGTACCACGACTTCATACAGTCAGATTGCCCAACAAGTTGATAATGAAAAAGGAGTGCGAGCCGTTGCGAATGCAGTAGGACGCAACCCGTTAATGATTGTTGTTGCCTGCCATCGTATTATCGGTAAAAATGGTCGGTTAACAGGTTATCGTGGTGGCATCCCAATGAAAGTAGCTTTGCTGGAAAAAGAAGGAATATCTGAATTTGCATATTAAATTTTTTTTAAAGAAAATAAAAAGACAAGTAACCATCGTTGTATTATAATTAATTTATTATCATGTAAACACTTTAATTTTAATATAATTGATTGGAGGACGACAGATGGCAACGATTGGCACTTATTCGCATCAGGATATTTCACCTGATAATTCTTTATTTTCTAGTTTTAAAACAATGGTAGAATCGGTTTTTTACGGTAATAATGTCACGCCGGTTTTAGATTTAACGACCGCTTATAATTTAGCAAAAGAAGCACCAGGGGCAGTTATTACCGATATGCCGGTAATTCACACCAAAGAACTAGGCTTACCAGATGATGCTAAAGTACTTGTTTTTAATGACGGGAAAGTCACCGGCCGAACAGCGGCAGCTCGCAGAGTAATTGGACAGCCAGGCATTGACCGGACACTTTTTGAAGGAATATTACGGCAGGCATTGTATACAGGACGCACGCAAAAGTTTTATCGTGGTGAAGTTGTTGTCGGCTTGGATTCAGAATTTATGGTAAAAGGGCATTTATTATTGCCAACGGGTTATGAAACCAATTTTTATTCTTATTTATTGAATTTCCAAATTTTAACCAATGAGTTTCAGAAGTTATACGGAAATTCTATTTCATATCCTGAAAACGATATTTATTTATATGCTGATCCAAATTGGTCACATCCTGATTTTCCTCATGGCTTAGCATTATTTGATCCAGAACATAACGTTGCAGCAGTATTAGGTCTAAATTATTTTGGTGAACTAAAAAAAGCCACTTTAACTCTAGCTTGGGCCACAGCTCATCGTAATGGTTTTATTGCCTGTCATGGTGGCATGAAACAATATCACAAAAAAGATAGCAAGTTTACAATGGCAGCTTTTGGTCTTTCTGGATCAGGTAAATCTACTATTACATTAGCCAAACACGGGGATAAATACCAAGTAGATGTTTTACATGACGATGCTTTTGTTATCAACAAAGAGCATGGCTCAACGACTGCCCTAGAACCGGCTTATTTTGATAAAACACAAGATTATCCTTTAGATGATGAGGCTGTAAAATATTTTCTGACTTGTCAAAATGTCGGTGTCACCTTAGACAATGAAGAGAAAAAAGTCATTGTTACCCAAGATATCCGCAATGGAAACGGACGCACAGTTAAATCCCGCTACGTAACAAAAAATCGAGTAGATCATTTAAATGAAGCGATTGATGCAATCTTTTGGATTATGAAAGATGACAGTTTACCCCCAGTTATAAAAATTGAAGATCCAACCTTGGCAGCTGTCTTTGGCTTAACCCTTGCAACCAAACGAACCACTGCTGAAAATGTAGTTGGAAATGTTGATTTGGATAAACTGGTAATTGAACCCTTTGCAAATCCTTTCCGATGCTATCCATTGGGGCAAGATTATGCTGATTTTCGTGATATTTTTGCTAGTAAAACGACAGCGACTGCTTGTTATATCTTAAATACCGGTTTTTACAAAGGTAAGAAAGTGAAGCCTAAAGATACATTAGGCTCAATTGAAAAAATCGTAGATGGTACCGCTGAATTTAGTGCCTTTGGACCGTTGAGTAATATGAGTTATTTACCAGTTGACGGTTTTGAAGTTGATTTTTCTGATCCAACTTATATTGATCAGTTGCGGATTCGAATGCAAGGGCGTCTTGATTTCATTTTGGCGCAAAAAACAGAAAATGAAGGATACAACGCTCTTCCAGCAGAAGTCGCCCAAGCGATGGAAAAATTGCTGGCTGAATTAGCTTAAATAGTAAAAAATCCGCAAAAAATTTTTTTGCGGGTTTTCTTTTGATTGACATAATAGCAATGAGATAAAAGTAGCAATGAAAATGGGAGTGAAAAAAATGTTATATGAAAAAAAAGATCGCCGCGAAGCAGAATATTTAGAACCCATATTTGGAACCAAAAACGAAGATGAAGTCTTACCTTCTTACAAATTAGCTCAAGAATCAATGGAACCGCGAGTTGCGTATCAAATGATTAAAGATGATCTGTTAGATGAAGGCAAAGCACGATTAAATCTAGCAACTTTTTGTCAAACTTATATGGAACCAGAAGCGGTGAAACTAATGAGCGAAACATTAGATCGCAACGTGATTGATAAATCGGAATATCCCCGGACAGCAGAAATTGAGAATCGCTGTGTCAACATTATCGCAAATTTATGGCATGCTCCAGAAAATTTTATTGGAACTTCGACGATTGGTTCTTCAGAGGCGTGTATGTTAGCGGGCATGGCTATGAAATTTGCTTGGCGTAAGCGGGCCGAAAAAGCTGGAATAGCACTAAAAGAAAAAAAGCCCAATTTAATTATTTCTTCGGGCTACCAAGTTTGCTGGGAAAAGTTTTGTGTTTATTGGGATATTGAATTACGGGAAATTCCATTGACGACAGACTGTCTTTCTTTAGATGTAGAAAAGGCAGTGGCAGCAATTGACGAATATACAATTGGTATCGTAGGGATTTTGGGTATCACCTATACCGGACAATACGACAATATCAAAAAATTGGATGAGTTGTTGACAACTTACAACGAACAAACAGAGCAAAAAGTTTTTATTCATGTTGACGCAGCTTCTGGCGGATTATATGCACCTTTTGTTGAACCGGAATTAAAATGGGATTTTCAACTAGATAATGTTATTTCCATTAATGCTTCAGGTCATAAATATGGGTTGGTGTATCCAGGAATTGGTTGGGTATTGTGGAAAGACAAAACTTTTTTACCAGAAGAACTAGTTTTTAAAGTGAGTTACTTAGGGGGAGAATTACCAACAATGGCGATTAATTTCTCGCATAGTGGTGCGCAATTGATTGGGCAATATTATAATTTTGTTCGTTTTGGCTATAAAGGGTATCAAAGTATTCATAAACGGACTCATGATGTCGCCCTTTATTTAGGAGAGAAATTAAAAGAAGCAAAACAATTTGAACTAATTAATACCGGAGACCAACTTCCTCTACTCTGTTATAAATTGGTCGCGGATAAAACTAGGAAATGGACGCTCTATGATCTTTCTGATCGCCTCTTAATGAAAGGATGGCAAGTTCCAACGTATCCTTTACCGAAGAATTTAGACGAAGAGATCATTCAGCGCATTGTCGTCCGGAGTGATTTTGGAATGAATATGGCCCATGACTTTATCGAAGATTTAAAAGTGGCAATTAAAGAATTAGAGCAGAGCCATTTAGTTTTTCACGAAAAAAAAGAACGAAAAAATTATGGCTTTACTCACTAACTTTACAAAGTTCAAATATTTCCGTGGTAGATAAAAGTATTTTTTACCAAAAAAGTAATGCTTCTAAAAAAAGAATCTGTTATACTGAAGAAAAGCGTTTTCAGAAAGGGTGCTTATTTTGGCAAAGAAATTACCATTGGCATTAAGTTCAGATATTCGTGGTATTGCAGTAGCGACAACAGATTATAAAGAAAATTTAACTCCCTATGAAATAGAAAAAATTGCAGGTGGCATCATTTCTTTTTTAATCAAAAAAGGATTAGAAGAAAAATACAATCAAGGTAAATTAATTATCGGAATTGGCCAAGATAGTCGTATTAGTGGTTGGGCACTAAAAGAAGCAATGGTGGCTTCGTTTAACGCGCAAGGTGTACAGGTAATTGACTTTGGTTTAGCTACTACGCCAGCGATGTTTATGAGTACGCAATTTCCACAATTTTCTTGTGATGCGGGCATTATGCTAACGGCAAGTCACCTGCCTTATTATTACAATGGGGTAAAAATTTTTACCAAAACAGGGGGCGTAGAAGCAGAAGATGTGGCATATATCATGGCTCATTCAAACCAACACAAAAATGGTTTAAAGGGAACAAGTCAAACTGCGGACCTTATTTCTCTTTATAGTGCTGATTTAGTTGAAAAGATAAGTTTAGCAACGAAAGAATTTGGAGAAAAACCGCTGGAAGGTTGGCATATTATCGTTGATGCTGGCAATGGGGCAGGTGGTTTTTTTGTTGAAAAAGTCTTGCAAGTATTAGGAGCAGATACTACCGGTTCGCAATTTTTAAACCCAGATGGTCATTTTCCCAATCATATTCCTAACCCCGATAATAAAGAAGCGATGGCAAGTATTAAAGCAGCAGTGTTGCGAGAAAAGTCCGATCTCGGAGTTATTTTTGATACCGACGTTGATCGTGCAGCTTTAGTGGGACCTGATGGCGCCGTTTTGAACCGCAATAATTTAATTGCCGTGTTAAGTAATATTGTTTTAACCCAACACAAAGGTGCTGTAATTGTAACCAATTCGCCGACAAGTGATCATTTAAAAACGTTTATTGAAGCGCTAGGGGGCAAACAAGTCCGTTATATTTCGGGCTATCGGAATGTGATCAATAAAATGATAGCGTTAAATAATGAAGGGATTGACACCCAACTTGCCATTGAAACAAGTGGTCATGCGGCTTTTAAGGAAAATTATAACCTCGATGATGGCGCCTATGTGGTAGCCAAAATTTTAATGGTTTTACCACAATTAAAAGCCAAAGGCCAAACGATTAATGACCTCATTGCCCAATTAAAACAACCTGCTCAAACAATGGAAATACGCCTGAAAATTGATGAAACCAATTTTAAAGACTATGGACAAAACGTAATTGATGCCTTAAGAAAAGCGGACTTTATCGGTTTTAAAGAAGATATAGAAAATGAAGAAGGCGTGCGAATGATTTTAAGTGAACCTTATGGCACAGGCTGGTTTTTATTGCGCTTAAGTTTACATGAGCCGCTACTTGTTTTGCAAATAGAAAATGATGAAAATGATATGATTCAAAAAGTCCTGCCTATTTTACGTAAGTTTTTCGCTACTTTTACTAGCTTAGACCTGACATCTTTAGACAAAAAATAAGATTTGTCAAGATACCGCTTGCAAATAAGCAAATTTTGCGTAAAAATAAAGCTGAAAAGGTTTTAGTAAAAGGGGATTGAAAATGATCGGTTGGGTTTTAATTGGTGCCACTGTCATCACTTATGGCAGTAATTTTTTAGCGTACTGCTATCTGAAAAGACGACGGAGTGATTGGTTTGAAAAGATTGCTTTATACTTTGGCGTGAATATGAGTGTTTTATTTGCTGATGGTCTATTTTTATTTTGTGCCAAATTAGTCGAAGAAGGTATTTTAATAATTGAATAAAGTAAAGATACTTCTCATAACTTTTATGGGAAGTATTTTTTATTCGCTAAGTTATTTTTAAATCTGGTGTCAGAACTTGCGACAAAAAACAAAATGCGCTAACTTGATATTATAAGCTTCACTAAATGTGTCTGATAGGAGGATATCATGGCAAAAATTATGGTAGTGGAAGACGAAGGTGTAATTCGTCAACTAATTATGGAAGAATTGAAAAAATGGCAATTTGAGGTTTTTGGGACTACTGATTTTGAAAATGTTTTTGATGATTTTTTAGCGCAAGAACCCCAATTAGTTTTATTGGATATTAACTTACCGGTTTTTGACGGCTACTATTGGTGTCAAAAAATTCGGGAGGTCTCAAAAGTTCCAATTATCTTTATTTCCAGTCGCAATACTAACATGGACATGATTATGGCGATGAATATGGGGGCAGATGATTTTGTCACAAAGCCTTTTGAATTAGATGTTTTAGTTGCTAAAATCAATGCATTACTGCGCCGTTCTTATAATTATTCTGAAGCCAGTAGCGAAACTCTCGTTCATAATGGTCTAACACTAAATGTGGATAATAGTACGATGGTCATCCAAGATGAAGTTATTGATTTAAGTAAAAATGAATATCGTTTGCTGTATATTTTAATGAAAAATAACGGCAAGATTTTGTCACGGGAAAAATTATTGCGCGCATTATGGGATGATGAACGCTATGTGGATGATAATACGTTGACGGTAAATATTAATCGTTTGCGCCGTAAAATTGAACAGGCCGGTGTAAAAGATTATATTGAGACCAAAGTCGGTCAAGGATACCTTGTTCCTTAGTAAACTATGACTTGTAAGTAAGAAAAGCCCGCTTTACAAAAAAAGGATAAAAATTTTAGTTGATAGGAGCTGCAATGAACTTTTTTAAATATTTAAAAGATCAATGGCTATTGATTTTTGCTTGGGTAGGCTTTGTATTTCTGACCGCTTTTATAATGTGGCTAACACCAGGATTTCAAATGAATTGGCGTAACATTGGCTATTTGGCTTTGATTGAAGGCGTCTTTTTTAGCTTATTTTTGGTTTACCATTATTATTATAAGCGACGCTGGTGGCAAAAGTTGCAAGTGGGTGAAGAAGAAAGCTCTATTCAAAATTATTTAACCGGAGCGAGAACCCATGAAGAACAACTGCAACAAGATTTTATTAATCAAATTATTCGTGAGCATCAAGTCCATATGCAAAAAATTGTAGCCGCACAAGAAGATCAAAAAGACTATATCGACTCTTGGGTTCATGAAATTAAGGTGCCTCTTGCCGCCAGTCAGCTGTTACTGCATGCAGTGGAGTTTGATATTCCAGATGAAAAATATATGCAGTTGGAAAATGAATTAGGCAAAATTGACGGCTATGTCGAGCAAGTTTTATACGTAGCCCGTTTGGATAATTTTTCAAAAGATTATTTGATTGAAGAAACCCAATTAAAAAAAGTTATTCAACCTATTATGCGTAGTAACGCCAATTATTTTATCCAAAAAAAATTGCGTTACCAAGTAGTGGGAGAGGATCAGCGGGTGTTAACTGATGGAAAATGGATTGGCTTTATTTTTCAGCAATTATTAAGTAATGCCATTAAATATACACCAGAAAACGGCGAAATCCTTATTTTACTCGATCAATCTGCTAAAGGCGTCACTTTAGCGGTAAAAGACAATGGAATTGGAATTCCAAAAGAAGATTTACGTCGGATTTTTGATAAGGGGTTTACAGGACAAAACGGCCGCTTTTCAGAAATGCACGCCACCGGTTTAGGCCTGTATTTAGCGCAAAATTTAGCCCAACAATTAGGGGTGACGTTAACCGCTGAATCAACCGTTGGGGTAGGAACGACCATGACACTTTTCTTTCCTTATGTGTCTTATTATCAAGAACAACGCTAAACTCGCAGAAAACTGCGAGTTTTTTCTTGTCTGCAAAACGTTTTCACTGCTACACTGTTTGGGTGTCTTTTTAGAATTAGAGAAAAGGAGAATGGAAATGGCTATATTAGTAGCATTAATACCGATGTTTGCCTGGGGCAGCATTGGCTTGGTAAGCGGAAAATTAGGTGGTGACGCCAACCAACAAACACTTGGAATGACGATGGGAGCATTTATTTTTTCATTAGGAATCTTCTTTGTGATGCGCCCAACAATTGATATGATGACAATTATTGTCGGCTTTATTTCTGGATTATTTTGGTTTGTCGGCCAAAATGGACAATTTCACGCCATGAAAGCAATGGGTGTTTCGGTGGGATTACCCCTTTCAACTGGCATGCAGTTGATGTTAAATACGATCGCAGGGGCAATCTTTTTCCATGAATGGCAACATGGTCGTGACTTTGTTTTAGGCTTTTTAGCCTTAGCGCTACTCGTTGCTGGTGCTTATTTAACTTCCCGCAAAGATCCAGATGGCAAGAGTGAACCAGAAGCAGGAAGAAAAATGTATGATTTTGGTAAAGGTTTTCGTTTCTTGTTTGTTTCAACAATCGGGTATGGTCTTTACACTATTATTATCACATGGGCAGGACTTGATCCGTTGGCGATTATTTTGCCGCAAAGTGTTGGGATGCTAACTGGAGCGTTATGTTTTTCAGCGAAAAAAGTTGCTTTTGACAAATATGTTTGGCGGAATATTACCTCTGGTCTTTTGTGGGGAATTGGGAACATTTGTATGTTATTATCCATCCAAACAGTTGGCTTAGCAGTTGGTTTTTCTCTATCCCAAATGGGCATCATCATTTCAACTTTAGGTGGTATTTTCTTATTGGGAGAACACAAGACCAAAAAAGAAATGTTTTATGTCATTATCGGTTGCCTTCTTGTTATTTTTGGTGGTATTCTTTTAGGATATATGAAGGCTTTAGCTTAGAAGCCAAAAAAGAATTCTAGTTAGATTATGAGGGGGAGCGCAATGGATTTTCGTAAAAAAGAGATTAAAACAAGTCATGCAACAGACTTAAAGCGCAATTTACAGTTAAAAGATTTGATTATGTTGGGAATTGGGGCCATTATTGGTACTGGTATTTTTGTTATAACTGGCGTACCAGACGCTAATCAGGCCGGTCCAGCATTAACCTTATCTTTTGTATTAGCAGCTGTTGTTGTTGGTCTATCTGGACTTTGTTTCGCTGAATTTTCAGCGCGAATCCCCGTTATTGGTGGTCCTTATGCCTACATGTATGTTGTTTTTGGCGAATTTGCGGCTTGGTTTACGGGCTGGTTTTTGATTTGTGAGTTTTTATTAGCTGTTTGTTCCGTCGCTTCAGGTTGGTCAGGGTATATGCAAGGTTTTTTGGGCAGTTGGGGAATTCATTTACCAAAGGCATTAACGGCAGGCTATAATGCTGCTAATGGCACGTATATTGATTTAATTGCGGCTTTAGTTATTGTCTTTATTACTTTTTGGGTTAGCCAAGAAGCTAAAAAAGCACTTCGTTTAAATAATGCGATGGTATGGGTGAAATTTTTCATTATTATTTTATTTATTGCTGTCGGTATTTTTTATATTAAACCTAATAATTGGACGCCATTTATGCCTAATGGAATTGGTAGCGTCTTTAAAGGATCATCGCTAGTTTTCTTTGCCTTTTTAGGTTTTGATTCTGTTGCTATGGCGGCTGAAGAAGTGAAAAATCCGCAAAAAGATGTTCCCAAAGGCATTATTGGCTCAATTGGGATAGCAACAGTTTTATATATTATTGTCACTTTAATTTCAACTGGAGCAGTACCTTTTGCTAAATTACAAGTATCTGATCCCATGGCTTTTGTCATGCGTTACGCTGGTCATGGTTTAATTGGCTCTATTATCTCTGTTGGGGCAATTTTGACGTTATTGACAGTGACAATTTCTATGATGTATTCATTGGCTCGGCTATTATATGCAATTAGTAAAGATGGTTTGTTACCAAAACAAATGCAAAAAATTGATAAAAAGACGCGTACACCAAAAAATGCAACGTTTGTGGCGGGTGCTTTTGCTTTATTCTTTGCCGCTGCTTTTCCTTTGCAAATTTTAGCGGAATTAACCAACATTGCTGCTTTGGTTTACTTGATGATGGTCTCTGGTGGGATTTTGAAATTACGCAAAGAATTTGGTAAACCAGAAAAAGGTCAATTCGCAGTGCCATGGGTACCAGTTTTACCGATTGTATCTGTTTTAGCATGTGTCTTTTTAATTGTGCAATTTAGTATCACAACTTATATTGTGTTTGCGATCACGTTGATTTTAGGATTAGCGATTTACTTTTTCTATGGTTACCGCAATAGTGCAATGAATAAATAATAAAAATGTCATAGGAGTTCATCTGGGTGAGAACTTCTATGACATTTTTTTATCATTGTGGATAAACGAGTATCCGCTCTTTCATAAAGGGCATAATTTGTATTTTGCGTTGATAAAAATTATTTAAAATGGCAGGAGTAAGTAATTTTTGTGGTGTTCCTTTGGCAAAAATTTTACCATTTGAAATCATGAGTACATGGGAAATAAAAGGAAGAATTTCTTCTATATGATGAGTAACAAATAAAATAGTAGGTGCATCCTTTTGGCATTTTAATTGTGCAATTCTTACTAATAAATCTTCTCGGGCAAATAAGTCTAATCCATTACAGGGTTCATCTAAAATTAAAAGCTCGGGATCTGCCATAAGGGCACGAGCAATCAGAACAACTTGTTTTTCTCCTTGAGATAGAATTTGATAAGATTTATGGTGAAGATTATCTCCACCTAACATAGCGAGTAATTCAGCCGCTTTTTTTTCATCGGCAGTACTGTGATCTTGCCACAAACCAATGCTTGAAAATTTGCCGGAGATTACAATTTCAAGAGCTGTGTCACTTTGGTAAAGTTTGGCTTGAACGACATTACTGACCCAACCAATACGTTTTGCTAAGTCTGGGATATTTGCCTTACCGAATTCAGCTCCTAAGACTGTCAATTTACCACTTGATGGCCACAAGTTTCCGGCAATTAATTGTAGCAGTAATGTTTTTCCCGCCCCGTTTAAGCCAAGAATAGCCCAATCTTCACCATGTCTAATTTGCCAGTTAATATTTTTAAGTAAAAATTTTTGGTTGCGGATTAAATGAACTGCTTCAAAATCTATAATAGCCATCGTTTTTCTCCTTAATTGACAGAATTTTTTACAATTTCATCATAACAAACGAAACTTACTTTTGCCATCGAACAAGTAAGTTTAATTAAGGAAGACAAAATAAGGTGTGACAAGATTCTTGTCACACCTTATTTTGTCGAATAAACGCTATTAAAGAAACAACTTCTTAAATCAGTTGAAATTTCTTGAAGCGCATCATTTTTAGTCCGATTACTTCAATGTTAAAGTAGTTTTATTTTTCGCTTTGGGTTAGTTCTAGTAGACGTTGTTTCAAATCAGCCTCCATGTGGCCAAGTTCTACTTCGGCTGCTCGTCGTTTTTCTTTTCCTTCCCGTTGAATTTGTAACGTTTGTTGAATTGTTTCAACTAAGTCGTTTTGAGTCTTTTGCAAGGTTTCAATGTCAACGATACCGCGTTCGTTTTCTTTGGCGGTTTCAATTGCGGAAACTTTCAACATTTCAGAGTTTTTCTTCAATAATTCATTGGTTGTTTCAGAAACTTGACGTTGTGCCATTACAGCATCTTTTTGACGTAATAAGGTTAATGCAATCACTACCTGATTTTTCCATAATGGAATAGCGGTATTGACAGATGCTTGAATTTTCTCAGCTAACGCTTGGTTCGTATTTTGAATTAAGCGAATCTGAGGGGCTTGTTGAATCGTAATTTGTCGTGCTAAACGCAAATCATGAGTTCGTTTGTCTAAACGGTCTAAAAATTGATTGTAGTCATTGACAATTTGCACGTCCATTTGATCACCAGTAGCTTGGGCTTTTTCAACAGCTTCTGGAATAATTTTTGTTTGCAATTCTTCCATCTTCAATTCGCCTGCGGCAATGTAAAGATTTAAAGCATCAAAATAATCTTTATTTTTATGATAGAGTTGTTCTAACATCAAGTTATCTTTTAATAAGCCATCTTTTTCTTTATCCAGTTTAACGGCGATCTTATCAATTTGAGCACCGATTTTTTGATATTTGGCGGTAATTTCATAAATGGATTGTTTAACTTTACCAAACATCCGTTTAAAGACGTTGCCTTCACCGGCTCTTAAATCATCTGGATTGGCTTCGTTTAAACGATACATTAAATCAGTTAAAGAATCACCCACAGGACCGATATCGGCAGCTTGGACATGATTTAACATGGATTGAGAAAACTCGCTTAATTTTTGTTGCGCGACAGCACCATAGGTAATCACCCCTTGTTGATCTGTCACATCAATTTTTGCCGCTAATTCTTGGGCTTGTACTTTGCGCTCATCAGGTAATTTGTCAACTAAGCGCTCAGCTTTTTGTTGATCTTTTAAAACATTAATTTCATTTTGTTGTGTTTGGGTTAAAGAACCTACCGGGGTAGTAAATGGATTGTTTAATAAATCGTCTAATGTTTGATCGACGTTTTGTTGTGTTTCAGGTGTATCGGTCATCTTCATTCCTCCAGTTTTACTTGGTTTTCATAATTAAAAGTTTAATAAAAAATCTAGCTTGCGCTAGATTTTTCTTGTAAGCGCCTGCTTACAAACTATTATCTCTTTTTAAGCTTTGTTTGGCAATGGAAAGCTCAATATCCAAATCTTCCAAATCATCAGCGACAAACTGTTGATAATCTTTAGCGATTAAAGCGGCCATTTGATCAATAATTTGAGAGCTTTCTTCGATTTTTTCATACGTTTCTTTGGTTTTGATTTCATGCCCGTTAATTTCAATAAATTTGTCGGTTAAATCTACCATGTTAGGTAGGTGAGTGTATAAGAAATGATTGGCAAAATGTAATTTTTGGGGATCTTTTACCAATTCCTTGAACATAGCTTTTGAGGCACGCAATGTATCATGGCGTAAATCAATTGCTTTTAACTTGGCATTTTGGTTAATGTTTTCTTGCAATTTTAAAATTTGCTTTTTCGTTTGATTCATCGTTTCGCGGAAAAATTCAATCTCTTTTTCCGTCATGCCACTTTCTATATAGTGAGCTTCTTTTTCTTTGGTCATGACAGGTAACACACTTACTTGGCTATTGTTGCGCCGATTTGAAACGCCATAAATAATTAGGCAAATGCCGCCAACTACTAAAATGAGTGGAATCAAATCAGTTCCTGTTTCATAGCCAAAATAAAGCAGTAAAAAAAGAATTCCTGCTAACATGAGTACAGTGGTTTTTTTCTTCATTTTTTACCCTCCTAAAATTGGGTGATTTATCATTTAAAGGTCTTCCCTTAACTTCACGAGTTTATTTTACCACGGGGGGAGGTGGAAAAAAATCAGACCAAGGGTGGATTTTTGCGATTTAGAAAATTCATAAGATTTATTATCGCATTCTTAAGTTTCCCATTCGTGAAATTGTGTATAATAGTACTTAGTTTCAATCAAAAGGGTCCAATTTCCTTTTATGATTACCCACAGTTTATTTGTAAAAACAGGTAAGTGGAGATAAAAATAGAAAGTAGGCGTTCCAATGCTTTCCTTTTCAGATTTTGAAGAAAAAACAATTAAACGAACTGAACTTTTTCACGGTAAAATTATCGATGTCTTTTTGGATGATGTTAGATTGCCTAGTGGCGGTACGGCTAAACGAGAATTGGTCTTTCATCCTGGTGGTGTAGGCATTATTGCCATTACGGCTGAAAATAAAATGCTTTTTGTTAAACAGTTCAGAAAGCCTTTAGAAAAAGTTATTTTAGAAATTCCTGCTGGTAAAATTGATCCAGGTGAAGGAAGTCATCCTGCTGTGACAGGTGCTAGAGAATTAGAAGAAGAAACTGGTTTTGTCGCTAAAGAAATGAAACATGTGGGTTTAATGTATTTATCACCCGGTTTTTCAAACGAAATGTTACATCTTTATCAGGCGATAGGATTAACTAAGGTCGAAAACCCTCGGGCGCAAGATGAAGATGAAGTACTGGAATTATATGCATTAACACTTGCAGAAGCCCAAAAAGCGGTCAAAGACGGAATAATTTGTGATGCGAAAACTATGTATGCAATTGCTTATTGGGAATTATTACAGAAATGAGGGGCGTAAGTGAGTAAAGGACCACTAATTACCCGCAGTGAGTTACGTCGGCAAAAAGAAAAAACAGGAATAAGAAATGAATTTGATGTTCCTGTGCGGGAAAAAGAAACGATGAAGTTACAAAAAGAATACGACCGAAAAGATGAAAAAATTAAAAATTTTTATCGTAAAGAAGCTAAAAAGCAAAAAGAACTAACTAAAACCAGAAGCGGTGAATCTCGTAAATCCCGTGAATTGAATAGTTTTTTAGTCGGCGCAATTATTGTCGTTGCGCTTTTAATTGGGGTCGTCTTATTGGCAACATTCTTTTTATAAATAAAGCAAAATGAGTTGGAGTTAAGTTATCGTGTAAGTTATGCGTAAACTTAAGTCTAGCTTTTTTGTATTTTCTTATCGAGTGAAATTTTTTAAAGAAACTGCTACTATTAGGTTAAATAACAGATAATGCTGGGGGAATTAATGTGAAAATTGGAATTATTGGCGCAATGGAAGAAGAAATTAAAATTTTAAGAAGTGCAATAGATAGTCCGCTATCTTGGGAACGGGCGGATGCTTTGTTTATTTCTGGTCGAATTGGTAATCATGAAGTGATTGTAGTTCGTTCTGGGATTGGAAAAGTAGCAGCCTCTTTAACCACCAGCTTATTAATTCAACAATATGGCGTAAATATGGTAATTAATACTGGTTCTGCAGGCGGGATTGGTGCTGGCTTAAGCGTAGGTGATTTAGTTATTGCTGAAAAATTAGCTTATTTTGATGTTGACGTCACCGGATTTGGCTATAAAAAAGGACAGTTGCCAGGTGGATTTCCGCTTTATTATGAGACGAGTACTTATTTGCAACAAGTAATGGCTCAAGCGGCAGCAAAAACGGATCATGAAGTAAAACGCGGTCTAATTGTTACCGGAGATAGCTTCATCGATAGCCCAGAAAAAGTAGCCGCAATCTTAAAAGATTTTCCTGATGCATTGGCTTGTGAAATGGAAGGGGCGGCTATTGCGCAAACAGCGAGTCAGTTCTCTATTCCGTTTTTAGTTGTGCGGGCGATGAGTGATACTGCCGATCATAGCGCGACGGTTAGTTTTGATGAGTTTATTGAAGAAGCTGGCAAACGTTCGGCTGAATTAGTTTTAGAATTTATTCGGATTTTAAAATAGATTTTCTATAAAAAAGGAGGCCCAAAATGAAAAAAGCACTTATTTCGATTGATTATACCAACGACTTTGTAGCAACAGATGGGAAGTTAACGACTGGAAAAGCTGGTCAAGCGATTGAAGAAAAGCTCGTGGCAGTTACAAAAGATTTTATTGAAGCAGGCGATTACACTGTATTTGCCATTGATGCCCATGATCCAAATGATCAATATCATCCTGAAAATGGACTGTTTCCTCCACATAATGTTATTGGAACTGGTGGCCGTAATCTTTACGGTAGTCTGGCGTCTTTATATGATAAACACAAAGAAGATGCCACCGTCTATTGGATTGATAAACGCCATTATTCTGCTTTTAGTGGCACGGATTTAGATATTCGCTTGCGGGAAAGAGGGATAACCGATTTATATTTGACAGGTGTTTGTACGGATATTTGTGTGCTGCATACCGCAGTTGATGCTTATAATCTAGGATATAAATTGCATATTATAAAAGATGCTGTCGCAAGTTTTGATGAAATTGGACACAACTGGGCCTTATCACACTTTAAAAACACATTAGGTGCTGAAATTTTATAAGATAAAAAGTAAAAAAGTAGGTGTGCTAATTTAGTCATTTAAATTTTGGGTTTATGCTAGTGCTATAAATAGATATTTCAAACAAAAAAACAGGGATGATTCCATGGTTAGTTTTCTTAACCACAGATTTCATCGCTGTTTTTTTGAGTGCATTTGTTTATTTAGCTAGTCTTGTAAAAAGTGTAACCAAGCTTCTTTTTGGCTGTAAGGTAAGGTGCCGTCACCTTTTAAAGCAGAACCGCCACCACGGCCACCAAATTTTTGATTGCTCAATTTAATCAGTTGTCCGATGGGAAGTTTGCTATTTTCTTTTAGACAAGTCAGGTGATAGCGCAAAGTGTCATCGCTTTTTGTAGCGGTACAAATCAACGCTAACGGATAAATTTCAGCTAGTTTACAAGCGGCTTGTTGTAATTCTTTTACATTTGCTGTAGTCGCTTCACTATAAACAAAGTTTGGTGCAATTTCTTTGGCAGTTGTGATTAACGTTTGAACTTGATAAGTGGCAAGACGTTGTTGGTAAGTGTCGATTTTTTCTTGTTGCTCTTTAAAGAAAGCTGTTAAATCAGTAATAGGTACTTGGGTGGCTTTCGTTAAAGTTGCTAATTGTTTTTGATTGCATTCAAATTGTTGGAATAAATGATTGCCACAAGTAAAGTGCAATGTCATTCCTTTTTTATGTTCTTTTATTTGGGTAAAAGCAATTCCTTGCACTTCGGCGGTATTTTGAACGTGAGTACCACCACAGCCAATGAGGTCAAAATCAGCAATTTTAATTAAACGTAAGCCAGCAAAATATTTTGGTGGAGTCGTAAAAAGGGTTTCTTTTTTCAGCTGTTCTTCAGTCGGAAAAAGAAT
This sequence comes from Enterococcus sp. DIV0755b, assembly GCF_051713765.1. Lineage (NCBI taxonomy): Bacteria > Bacillati > Bacillota > Bacilli > Lactobacillales > Enterococcaceae > Enterococcus > Enterococcus sp. DIV0755b. Next base: position 955,262 of record NZ_JBIOQN010000001.1, read on the forward strand.
AAAGACACTTTTATGAGCGCGAATAATTTCGTTACTACGGGCAAGGGCTGTTTGTAATTGAGTGGGACTCAATTTTGTATCAATCTCAAAAAAAGAATCTGTTAGTGTAATTTGTTCTTTTGAAATGCGAACTTGAAATAAATCTTCGCAGACTCGCGCTAAGATGTGTTGGCCGGTATGTTGTTGCATAAGGTCAAAACGTTGTGCCCAATCAATTTGGATATTCACTTGTTGTGGGAGATTATTTGGTGCTTCTTTTAGATAATAACGAACATCATTTTCATTTTTTTGTATTTTTGTCACAGGGATAGCTTGTATCCAAGCCCTATCTGCCGGTTGGCCACCACCACCTGGATAAATAATACTGTCTTTTAAAGAGACAAAATTACCGTATTCGTCTGTTCCTTGTTGGGTAATCGTGGTTTTTAAGGTCGTGAGATAACTATCTTTTTCATAAAGTTTCAATTGAAACACCTCTTTTTTATTAAAAAAGCACTAAGTTAGACGCATGAAAATACGAATAGCTTAATGCTTTTTACTACTTACAACTTCTTACCAAATATGCACACGTTCTTCTGGCGCTTTATACATGCCATCACCTTTCGTAATAGCATAAGTTTCAAAGAACTCAGGTACATTTTGCAGTTGAATATTGGCGCGTAGTTTGGCTGGCGCATGGACATCAACGGCCAATAATAATTGTTGATATTGTTCCCGTGCTTTTGTACGCCAAATTTTGGCCCAGTTGGTGAAGAAGTCATCTAATGAGACATCGGCTTCTTTTTTAGCCGCAGCTAGCGCGCAACTAACGCCACCTGCATCGGCGATATTTTCTGAAACGGTCAGAGTGCCGTTTACTTTACCTCCGGCGAATTTAATCCCATCAAATTCAGCAATCATTTTTGCCGCTAATTTTTCAAAATGCGCTAAATCAGCTTCCGTCCACCAGTTGTTCATATTGCCATATTCATCAAATTTTGCACCATTATTATCAAATGCATGAGAGATTTCATGAGCGATTACGGCACCAATCCCGCCATAATTGGCGCTAGTAGACTGTTCTAAGCTGTAAAAAGGAGCTTGTAAAATAGCAGCTGGAAAAACAATGATATTTTTAAATGGATGGTAATAAGCATTGACCGTAGCGGCACTCATCTCCCATTCATTGCGATCAGCTGTTTTACCGTAACGGCTGAAATTGTCTTCTCTAACAATCCGGCTAAACTTGCGACTATTTGCGACTAAGGTCCCACCTTCTGCTTTACTGGTAGTGGTGAATTTTTCATAAAAAGCAGGGATTTTGTCAGGATAGCCTACTTGTACGCCTAATTTATTCAATTTCGTAATCGCTTTTGTACGGGTTTCTTTTGATAACCAGTCATTTTTTTCTAAGCGGTCTTGATAAATCCCAATCATAGTTTGGACCATATGTTTGACATCTTCTTTGGCTTTTTCACCAAAATATTTTGTTCCATAAAATTGTCCAACTACTTGACTAAAACGACCGTTTGCCAAATAAAATGCTGCTTTTTTTTGTGGCATAGCGCTAGGTGCGCCAGATAATTGTCGGGCATAAGTTCCCCCTAATTGACGTAAATCTTCACTTAATAAGTTGGTGTAACTTAAAGCGGTTTGAATGTAAAGCCAGTTTTTAAGCAATGGGAAATTTTCTTCTGTTAAAAGTTCATTCAACGCATCAAAGTAATCAGGTTCTGTTACAATAATGGTTTCAGGAGTTGCGTTTACCAGTGTTTCCACTAAATCTTTTAAATCCAAAACAGGGGCATAGGCACAAAATTCCGTAAAACTCCGGGGATTATAATTTTTACTATAGTCAGCGTTCTCCTCAGAACTTCTAACATTAGGAACGATTAAGCGGTCAAAAGCTAAAGCATCTTGTGTAATTTTTTTAGCTTCCGTAGTGGAATGTCCCATTTTTTCAAGAACACGAATCGTCATGTCAGCAAAAACTTTTAGTAAGGCTTCCCCTTGCGGATGGTCTTTTTCATAATAGGTTTTATCCGGCAAAATAGTATCGGCAGGATAAGCAAATAAGACATTTTGCTGAGTATTTTTCATGTCTTGGTCTACATCTAAGGCAAAGGGTAACGCAAAACCATCTAACACCCAGTCAGTTAGTTGTTTATTTAGATCATCGTAGCCTTTTAAAGCGGCAATCTTAGCCAAAAATTCTTGAATCGGCTCTGCCCCTAATTTATCCCGCATGGCATAATCGTTAGCTAGTTCGTAATAGGCGATTGCATCTTTCATTTTTCCTTGCGGGATGTTGTTTTTTTTAGCTAGCATGTCATCAAATTCTGTCATTAATAATTTATCGATTCCATCGACTAGATCTTGAAAGCCACCGGTAGCAGGTTTGTCTTCAGGGATAACGGCTGTTTTCATCCAGTCGCCATTGACAAATTCATAAAAATCATTTTTTAGTAAGTTACTCATCAGATGATATCCTCCTTGTTTTGCTATTACAACGACTGTCATGGATAAGTAAGTAGTTTAGGTACGTTGTTCTTATCGGAAAAGTGTTGAAAAGCAATAAAAAATCGTAGTTCTTTTTATTTTATGTCTATTATCGTATATAGAAAGCTTTTTCACAAAGAAAACGTTCAATTTTTTTATAAGTCCAGCGAAAATGAATTAAAATGTTCACTTATGCTATACTGTGGGCGAGGTGAAGATCATGACTGTAAATGAATGGATTGGAATTGACGCTGAGCTTTTTTATCCTTATCGCAAGATTATAACCAAATCTGGGTATTTGTGTGGAACAAGTGCTGCGACTACTTTTTTATGCTATTACCAAGATCACCTAATGCCGACTATTATACCAGCGCATATTCGAGCAAAAGGTAGTGAAAATACGGCTGCTTTACAAGATTTATTGCGTGTAATTATTCAACCTTTTGATTTTCCAACGCTTTCTTTTCAAGTGGCCCATGGTATGTCTCGCTACTTTAGTCTATTTCATTTACCTTTACGGGCGCGACAAACACCCCTAGGAGGTCTGACCCGTGTAATAAAACGTATCGACCAAGGAAAACCAGTCATTGTGGGATTAATGAAACTAAAAGGCAGCACGTATGGCAATCACTGGGTGGTAGCTTATGCTTATAAAAAAGATGCTGTTGGCAATTATTGGCTCAAAATTCACGATAACTGGGGAGACTATCAAAAAATAGTTCCCGCTAGTTGGATTAATGGCACCATTTCTTTGGCGTAAAGTGAGAGGAAAGTGAACTTGCGCTTACGGTTCAAAAATGCCGCAAAAGATGTTAGAATAAAAAAGAATTTGTCATAAAAAATGACGTTTGTTAAAGAACTGCCAATAACTAAGGAGGCTATCATGGGGGAACAATACCAGGATCAATCGTTGAAAATTTTTAGCTTGAATGGAAATGAACCATTAGCAGAAAAAATCGCTGCTGTTTTTGGAACAAAATTAGGACAATGTGCCATTAAACAATTTAGTGATGGTGAAATTTCAATTAGTATTGAAGAAAGTGTGCGGGGTGCTCACGTCTACTTAATTCAAGCCACCAATCAACCTGTTAATGATTACTATATGGAATTGTTGATTATGATTGATGCAATGAAACGTGCAAGTGCCAAAACTATTAACGTCGTCTTGCCATACTACGGCTATGCTCGTCAAGATCGGACTGCACGACCTCATGAACCAATTACTGCCAAACTTGTAGCTAATATGTTACAAGAAGCAGGTGCAACACGAATTTTAACTTTGGATTTACATACCGTCCAAGTACAAGGATTCTTTGATATTCCAGTTGATAATTTGTTTACGATGCCACTTTTTGCCAAATACTATCGCGAAAAGAAAATGTATGGTGATGATTTTGTGGTGGTTTCACCAAAAAATTCAGGTGTTAACAGAACCCGAAGTTTAGCGGAATACTTGAATACGACACTGGCGATTGTAGACCAAGAAGAAAGCGATGAAAATGGCGGTTATGTCATTGGCGATGTCACGGGTAAGACGTGTATCATGGTAGATGATATTTTAAATACCGGCAATACTTTTAAAGTAGCGGCAAAATTGTTAAAAGAAGCTGGCGCAAAAGAAGTTTATGCTTGTGCATCTCATGCGTTATTATCCCCACCTGCTAAGGAAAATTTGGAAAGTGCGGGGATTACCAATATTTGTGTGACGGATTCTTGTTTAACCGATCCGAGTCGTCATCCTAATAATTTAACTTATATTACTTGTGGTGAACTAATGGGGGAAGCCGTTAAACGTATCCATGAAAATACACCAATGAGTCCATTATTTCGCTTAGAAGAAAAAGATTTTGATTAGTCTAAAGTCAAAAAGAACGTAACAAATGTACGGCAAATTAAACATAAATGACTAAAAAAATGTTGTTTATCTTTAAATGAGGCAGTGACATGCCATTTGTGTAGTATCGTTAAAGTTAACTCAAAGTTTAATTTTAACGATACTTCATGGTCACTGTCTCTTTTTATTTTGGCTAAAATAGTAATCAATTAATAAAACGTAACTTTTATGCTAGAATGACCCTAGTATAGACAAGAAAAGGTGAAGACAGTGAAAGAAATTTATTTGGACCATGCTGCAACAACGCCGCTACATCCGACGGTTATAAACGCAATGACTGAAGCAATGCCGATTTTTGGTAATCCTTCTAGCGTCCACGGTTTTGGTCGCAAAGCCCATGAAAAATTAGAAGCAAGTCGCTTATTAATTGCCAAAAGTTTAGGGGTTAAAGCGCATGAAATCATTTTTAATAGCGGCGGAACAGAAGGCGATAATACCGCTATTATCGGAACTGCTCTAGCTCGGCAACAACAAGGCCGGCATTTAATTACCACCGCCATTGAACATCCGGCTGTTTTAGAATCGATGCATTATTTAGAATCTTTGGGATTTGATGTGACGTATTTGCCGGTGGATGAAAAAGGTCAATTGTCTGTTGAAACAGTTAAAGATGCATTACGGCCAGATACAATTTTAGTTTCAATTATGGCCGCTAATAACGAAACTGGAAATTTATTACCGATTAAAGAAATTGGTGAACTTTTAAAAGATCATCCAGCTTTATTTCATACGGATGCCGTTCAAGCTTTTGGGAAAGTCCCTTTAAATCCTTACGAAAATCAGATTGATTTATTTAGTATTTCAGCCCATAAAATTAACGGGCCAAAAGGAGTCGGCTTTCTTTTTAAAAAAGACGGGGTTAGCCTACCAAGTTATCTTCATGGCGGAGAACAAGAAGAAAAAAGACGTGCTGGCACTGAAAATTTGATGGGAATTATTGGCATGGCGCAAGCTGTTGCCATTTTAACGCCAGAAAAACAAGCAGAAAATGCTGCGCATTATGCCAAATTAGCCGACTTGTTGTTAAAAAAATTGACTGAAGCTAACATTTCTTATCGCATTAATGGTGATTTACAGCATAAGTTGCCTCATGTTTTAAATTTACAACTGCTGGATGTCGATAATAATTTATTATTAATGAAATTAGATTTAAAAGGGCAAGCAATTTCAACTGGTTCTGCTTGTACAGCAGGTAATATTGAACCTTCCCATGTTTTAACGGCGATGTATGGTAAAGATAGTGATGCCATTCATGAATCAATTCGTGTCAGCTTTGGTTATGGAAATACTTTAGAAGATGTGGCTTATTTTGCCGATCAACTTATTGCCGCCTGCCAAAAATAATAGGTTCAGTATAGTCAAACCTTAAAAAAACTTTTATAATTAAAGTAATAATAAAATAGAGGTGAGCAGATGGCATTTCAAAAAACAGCAACTGTTTTAGGAGCAGCAGTAACCTACCAATTAAATCCTGAAGCAAAGAAATATACATTACGAGATAACGGCTTTAAAGAAACTAATGGCGGTAATTTTCAATTGATTCAACCTTTAGAGGCAACCCCTCAAAGTAAAGAAGGCTTTAAGCTAAAAATTACAGTCGACAGTGAAATTAAAACACTAAAAATGTCCGTTACCACTGCCAATGGCTTAAAAGCTGTTAATATTTTTAAAGATTCACAACACAAAATGTTGCAAGACAAATTTTACTTTTTAATGGATGGCTTTATTAGTCGTGGCTTATTTGAAAAAGTAGAAAAATAAACAATCAGTAAAACCGTTAGCTTGGGCTGACGGTTTTTTTGTCCTAATTTTTTAGTTGCGGTCATTTTTTACTTTATTTTTCTGGTGTAAAAAGAGGTATTTTTTTACCCTATTTGTTTGCTGGTTTATACTGAAAGTAACAAAAGCCGAGGAGGAGAAATTGATGGAAATTGCAGGTGAAAAAATCTATCCCATTGGATTGGGAACATGGCACATGGGAGATGATCCAGCCAAAAAGACAGCCGAGTTAAAAGCTTTAACAGCTGGTTTAGCCCAAACAACGCCAGATGCTAAAGTAGCGGTGGATACAGCAGAAATGTATGGCGAAGGGAACGCTGAAAAATTAGTCGGAGCGGCTTTAAGAACAATCAAGCGTGATAGTATCTATTTGATATCAAAAGTTTATCCTTGGCATGCTTCCAAAAAACAATTACCACAAAGCTTAGATGCCAGTTTAAAACGTCTTAATACCGACTATTTAGATTTATATTTACTCCACTGGCCTGGTGATACTCCGTTAGAAGAAACAGTAGTAGCGATGGAATCAGCTAAACAAGCAGGAAAAATTCGAAATTGGGGAGTCTCAAATTTTGATGTTACAGAGCTTAAGGCGTTAGCAAAAATTCCTGCTGGCAAAAATTGCGTGGCAAATGAAGTATTGTATAACTTAGGCAGTCGCGGGATTGAGTTTGATTTATTACCTTACATGAAAGAAAACAAGCTGCCTTTAATTGCCTATTCGCCAGTGGCTCAAGGGGATAGTCTGGGAAATCAGTTTTTAGCAGATGAAGTTTTACAATCACTAGCCCAAAAACATCAGTGTACTATATTTCAATTATTACTTGCTTGGGCAATTCGTCATGACAATACACTAGCAATTCCCCAATCAAGTAACCAACAACATGTGCTGGCAAATTTTGCCGCTGCTAAGATTTCATTAACCGAAGTTGAATGGGAACTGATAGCAACGCATTATCCTGCTCCCACTAAAAAACAGCCTTTGGCAGTATTGTAGGTGAAGAAAATGAAATTTTTTACCTCTGATACCCACTACTTTCATCAAGATTTATTAGGAGACAACGATTTTGCACCCCGACCTTTTAAAGATTTAGCTACGATGCATGAAATTATGATCAAAAATTGGAATGCCGTTGTAAAAGAAACAGATACAGTTTATCACTTAGGCGATATCGCCATGCATAAAGACTATGAAGCCGGTTATCCAGAAATTTTAGACTTACTGATGCGGTTAAATGGTCAAATTATCTTTATTAAAGGGAACCATGATCATCGGACATTATTCAAATTTTTAGCCCAAAATAATTGTGTTCTGGCCAATGGGCAAAATAAATTTGCTTTTGCAGATGTCGGTATTATTATAAAGTTCAATCATCATCAGTACTATTTAACCCATTACCCGCTACTTTTGGGTGTTACCAAAAATATCCGTAATCTTCACGGACACGTTCATCATTACAGCGTACCGATTAAAGAAAATATTAACGTTGGGGTAGATGCACCGGAGTTAGATTTTCTGCCGGATAAACAACCTTTTGGCAGACCAATTTCAGAAAATCAAATTGATCTTATTGCGGCAAAAAAAGGGATGGTATTGGCAAATATGAGTCAATAAAATAACGAAATTTACAATTCAATCTTTTGCGGTCGATTCAAAAGAAGGTAAGTAGATAAAATGCTTACCTTCTATTTTTTTATTTAAAATAATCACTAAATTATTTTAAATTTTTGTCATTTTGCTAAATAAAAGAAATTTCTATCTTATTTTTTTGAATATTAAGTTTGCGCATATTGACTTTATTGTTATATAATTAAAAAAAGATTAGATAATAATGTTAAAGTGAGTGATGAAAATGAAAACAAAAAATAAAAAAATTCTCTTAGTTTTATGTTTCAGTATTCTTTTTCCTTTTGTGGAAGCCATGTTGGGTAGTTCATTTACGTGGCGTCCCAAAGCAACGACTGAAAAAAATAATTTAATAAAAAAAGATTTTTTAACCATTGACTACACTGTCGCGGAGCATGAAAACGATTCACTGTTGTGGCATTTTTCTTATGAAAAAAATACACCAGAAATGCCAACTAAGTTACAAGCGCAGTTTTGGGATCAAAATGGTATCAAGAAATTAAAAGGTGAAAACTTTGAAGTAAAAGATGACTGGTTACAAGAAAAAGAATCAAGTAAAAATTTTAATCCTTATAAAAGTAATGGTACTTTTAGTGTTGTTACAGACAAAAATAGCCTTCCTAAGTTTCAATTTGATTTAATTCCACAAGAGTCACAAGGCGTAGAATACAAATTATCTGACGCTGAAAAAATGCACACACTCGATAATCCCCATGTAAAAAAACAAGTAATTCCCCTATCTGAAACTCAAGATAAAAATATAAAAACTACTAAAAGCGAACCAATGACGATTACTATACCCACAAATTCGACAGGTTGGCCAATAAATCAGGTTATTGTAAAAACTAAACAAGGTAATGAAGCATGGCAAAGTCATGATCCCAATGACCCACCCTATATTTTTCCCGATACATCGATTCAATTGGAATATACGTATGATTTAGATTTATTTTTTAAAACTCCGGCCGGTCAAAAAGTTCAAGCTGAAATTGAAGCCAATGCAGAGCGTCAACGTAATTTTGTTTTTAGCTTTGAGATTTCCGGTGATATTTATTTAGAAAAAAATATTAGTGAAGATTTGGTGATTGCTGATGAAAAAAGAGGCGAGTTTACCATTGTAAAAAATGGGGGGGCAGAAGGTAAAAATCATTTATGGATTGTTACTTTAAATAATGAAAACTGGGATAAAGAAAATGTCAAAGGGAAAATGAGCTTAACTTCTGCTATCACAGTGGAAGAATTAACAGAAACTGTGGAAGTAATGGTCGCAAAAGATGCAAATATCAATGAAACCATTCAGATTAAACCTGTAAAAGATGAGTACAGTTTACAAAAAGGTGTGATAAAAGAGCCAAATAAAGTTTCTATTGCCAATGAAAATTATCACTTAGTAGAGTGGGAAATTATGGTTACTCCTGGACGCGACAAAAATGATCCCACACAATATGTACCAATTAAAGATTTACGTATCACTGATGAAGATTTAACGGCTCTTTATCCTGCTAGTACAGATAAAGCAGCTGGGTTTTATCTACCACAAGGTGATTTGGCTAAAAAAATTGCCGATCAGTCAGATTATCAATTATTTAAAGTGCTTCTACAACAAGATGGACAAGAGTTAGAGTTAGTGGAAGGAAAAGATTACAAGCTTTCTTATGATAAAAGTAATGATTCAAAATTTTCCATTACTTTTTATAATTGGGCAGCAGGGATAGATACAAAGATAACGGGACCTTTAAAAATTCAATATACAACAGTTTTAAAAGATAATCATCCTAGCGAAGTGACTAACCAAGTTCAAAGTAATATTGCTGGTAGTGAGAAATTAGAAGCAATTGCTAAAACAGAATATTATCATGATGACTTAAAGAAAACATCAGTAGGAAAAGGCAACGGAATCATTGAGTGGACCATCGTTTATCATCGTAAAAAAGAAGAAAAAATCGATTTTAGTGATGTGATAAGTGAAGGGATAATCGACTTTCAATCATTAAAAGTTTTAGCTGAACTGAATAAAGGTCAGCAAGTTTTCCCTGAATTAACGTCAACACCAAATCAGTATCGAAATACTATTACTTTAAATGAAAAGAATGACAAAGAATTTATGCTAACAATTGGTGAGACTTTACCTAAAGGGCGCTATATGATTACTTATCAATCCAAACATGATGATGCCACAGGTCAAAAATTAGTTACCAACCAAATAAAAGGAGAAAATCTGCAAGCCATTGCTGAAGGCGTCACCTCATTAGCAGTTGAAAAAAAGGTAATACGACAAAATCTATTTCAAGAACAAGTTGAGATTAATTATGATGATAAAACAATTTTGTGGTCAGCTTCTATTACAACGGTTCCTGATGCAGGTGAGATTTTAATCAATGATGCAGCTATTCGCAAAAAAGATGCGACATTTTATAAAAATGGTCTCTTTTATTATTGGAACAAAGAGGCTGTTTTAAAAGCAGGCGAAGTATTGGTCACTGGTAAAAAATTTAATGAAGGAATTAATCAAGCTTACTTGAAAGAAAAAGGAATTATTGTTGCTTATGAAGAAAAAGGTGAATTTGTGGAAATTCCCCTTGAAGAAATTACCATTGATAATGGCAAAATCATTGAAGTAGACGGTAAAAAAGTTTATGACCCTCAATCTGGAATTGAGTTAGTTTCAAAAGACGTGAATTGGTCTGAGAAAAGCGCCGGTTTTAGCTTGAAAGTTGATGAGAAATATGCCGGTAAAAAATTATGGTTAGCAGTAGCTACAAAATATGGTGAAGAAGCAGGAATTGTTCCGCAACAACCAATTTCCAATTATTTTTACAATACAATAGAAGCTATTCAGGGTAACTTTGAAGGAAGCGCTAGCGCGAATACCAGTTGGACAAATGATGCCCAAATTAGTGCAGCTATCCGTAAAAGAGGAAATTTGGATATGGAAAATGCTAAGGTAGACTGGGAGATTTTAGCCAACACCCGTGGTTATGAAATAAAGGCTGGTGATGAAATAAGTGATCATTTGAACGTCTGGAAATTTGGCGATAATTCAAACAGTCTAATCCAAACAATGACAATGGCAGATTTAAGTAAGTTGGTTGTGCACCAGTTAAAAACAGAAGACGACGGTCAAAAAAATTCCACCACCGATTGGTTTCATGACTATAAAGAATCGTTATTAGTAGAAGATGAGGATTACGAGATTATACCTTTACAAAATAATAACGGGAAATGGATTGAGGTGCCAAAAGAACAGCAAACACCAGAGATTATTATCCGTGGTTTTACTTTACGATTTAAAAAGGATATGGACTATTCTGCTTTTAAGGTAAGTTTTTCTACCCGTTTGAATAAAGAGCTAATGATTAAAGAAAGTGGTGATAGTAATCAAATATTGAATACCGCTGCGTTAATCACACAAGCAGGAACAGAAACAACGGCTAATACAGTTACTTATAAAAAAATCAGGAATGGCGTTTATAAAAATGCGGGTGAATTTGACACTGAGTCAACAGAATTACCTTGGAGAGCAGTCGTTAATCCAGAAGGCGCACACCTTTATAATTTAGTGATTGAAGATAACTCAACAGATCAAGATATTATTCCAGGAAATATCAAGCTGTATTATGCGGATTTAGAGTATATTCAAACGAGTGATAAGGTTTGGGAAGCAAAAATTGAGCAAAAAAATGAAGTCGAAGCTGAAGCATATCAATTGGTGTATAGCCAGAGTAGCTTCAAGATTGAATTTAACAAAGATTTTGTAGTTACATCGCCACTAATAATTGAATATAGCGCCAAACCAAAAAGTGCCGATCAGAATTATATTGAAAATAATATTGAAATACGTTGGGGAGAAAAAGAATCAAAAAAACATACAGAAAAAGTGGAGTTACGGAATATTAACGCTTCTGGCACAATCAGCGGTGAGTCGCGGATGTTGACTGTAAAAAAACATAACCAATTAGATAAAGAAGAAGTGTTAGCTGGGGCGAAATTTGTTTTAGAAAAACAAATTAACGGTTCTTGGCAAGCTGTGAATGAAAAACAAGCTGAAGCTACAACGTCTGCTAGTGGCTTGCTGACTTTTACTGGTTTAAAATCTGGTAATTATCGAATAAAAGAAGTTACTGCTCCTTTAGGTTATGAATTGTTTTCAGAATACGCCTATTTTAAGCTCGATGATAAAAAACCAGAAGTAACAGATGAAAATGAAAGGATAAATGAGTTATTGCAACAGTTATATGTTTTTACAGAATCTGACAATCAGCTGAATCTCACATTAAACGTAGCAAATAAAAAGCTACCGCCGTTATCATTTCGTGCGTATAAAGTTTTAAAAGGGATGAAAGGTGCAGCAACTTTTGACTTTGTCTTAAAAGATACAGCGACAAACCAGATTGTAGCTTATGGTGAAGCGGTTATTAAAGCAGATCAAACAACAAGTGAGATTGATTTTTACACTTCTAATAAAAAAGATGTACCAATTAAAGATTGGCGCAAGCATTTAACAATAGGTAAAACATATACTTTAGAAGAAGTAAACCTACCTGAAAATGTCACTGTGAGTTACTATCTTGAAGAAACAAAAAAACATACCAACACGTTTACAGTAGAAGATAAGGCGCAAACACTACAGTTTCGGGTGACAAATACTTTTGAAAAAGGTTTTATGCCTGCGACTGGCGGAAAAGGAACGCATAACTTTATGATATTCGCTTTAAGTTTAAGTTTTGGTAGCATTTTGCTTGGTGGCTATTATAGCTGGCGTAATTTTAAGCAAAAAAATAAGTAGATAGCTGCCTTAGTTTACCAACGGTTTAAATTAGCATTTAAAGAAAATGCTAATTTAAAAACAAGTACATGAAATTATTAGACTTCTGTTGTATAATGACAAATACTGAAAAGTTGCGACCTTCAAATCGTTAAATTTTCGGAATTAACAATGAAATGATGGTGATTACATGACAGACAACAGCAAAATTCGCGTTGTCGTGGGCATGAGTGGCGGGGTGGATTCTTCTGTAACCGCACTTTTGCTAAAAGAACAAGGCTACGATGTCGTAGGTATCTTCATGAAAAATTGGGATGATACTGATGAGAACGGTGTCTGTACCGCAACAGAAGACTATAAAGATGTTGCCCAAGTGGCAGCACAAATTGGAATTCCGTATTATTCGGTCAATTTCGAAAAAGAATACTGGGATCGCGTGTTTGAATATTTCTTAGCGGAATATCGCGCCGGTCGCACGCCAAATCCTGATGTGATGTGTAATAAAGAAATTAAATTTAAAGCTTTCTTAGATTACGCGATGGAATTAGGTGCAGATTACGTGGCTACAGGTCACTATGCGCGTGTTTCAAAAGATGAAAATGGTGTTGTTCACATGCTCCGGGGTGTGGATAATAATAAAGATCAAACGTATTTCTTAAGCCAATTATCACAAGAACAACTTGCCAAAACAATGTTTCCTTTAGGTGGTATGCAAAAACCTGAAGTACGGGCTATTGCAGAACGTGCTGGGCTAGCTACTGCTAAGAAAAAGGATTCTACTGGCGTTTGTTTTATTGGGGAAAAGAATTTCAAACAATTTCTAAGTAATTACCTCCCTGCTAAAAAAGGGAAGATGGTTACACTTGATGGTGAAGTTAAAGGTGAACACGATGGTTTAATGTATTATACCATCGGTCAACGCCAAGGCTTAGGTATCGGTGGTGGCGGTGCTTCAAATGACCCTTGGTTTGTAGTAGGGAAAGACTTAGCCACTAATACGCTTTATGTCGGCCAAGGATTCCATCATCCAGCGCTTTACGCTGATCGTTTAGATGCTAGTACAATTCATTTTACAACCAATGAACCAATGCCACAGGAATTCAAATGCACAGCTAAATTCCGTTACCGTCAAGCAGATGTTCCGGTAACAGTACGCTTATTAGCTGATGATCGCGCGGAAGTTATTTTTGATGAACCAGTGCGGGCAATTACACCAGGGCAAGCAGTTGTCTTTTATGATGGTGACGAATGTTTAGGTGGAGGTCTAATCGACCACGCCTATAAAGCAGCTGAAGTTTTACAATATGTTTAAATTTTAAGATGTGTCCAAATGGGCGCATCTTTTTTTAGGTAAAAGGATGATGATTTTACACAGAGTATGAAGGAAAGCGTAAAATTATTGAAATTTAACTTTATGAACTAGCCTATTAATTGAGAGCTGACCGCTGCTGTTAACATTTCTTTTGATCCAGCACAGGCAACAGCTCTTCGGGAAAAATTCAAAAATTAGTTTCTGGTAAGAAGCACCAGAAGACGAATTTCTGAGATTTTTCCAAAAAGCTGACCGCTGCCTTTAGCTTTTCTGTGATCTAGCTTAATGAACTAACTCTCTACGGCAATAAGCTAAAATTTCATCTTATTGCTTGAGAGCTAAACGAGTTCATTTAGCTTTTCTTGATCCAGCACAGGCAGCAGCTTTTCGGGAAAAATTCAAAAATTAGTTTCTGGTAAAAAGCACCAGAAGACGAATTTCTGAGATTTTTCCAAAAAGCTAACCGCTGCCTTTAGCTTTTCTTGTTAAAAGAATTAACTTTTGCTAAAAAATATGGAATTAGAAAAAGCGGGAAGACATCATGGTGTAAAATATGAGTACTATTTTATTAGGAGAAAAAAGATGACGGAACAATCACGACGTAATACTAAACAAAAAAAGAAATTTAATCCATTTTTTATTGTTATTCCACTGCTTATTTTACTTATAGCTGGGGGCGCTTTTTTTGCGTATCATTTACAAAGTGAAAAGAAACAAGCCGCAAGAGAACAAGTGGTCAAAGATTTCACCACTTATTTAGCTGAGGGGAAATATGATAAAATTCCGAGTACACTTTTAACTGATACAGCCCAACGTAACGGTTATAGTAAGAAAGAAATCAGCGAAAAGTATCAAACTATTTTCACAGCCATTGAAGCAAAAAATATCAAATTATCCGATTTAAAAATAACTGCCGGAAAAAATGATCAATATCAAGTGACTTATGAGTTATCCTTATCGACGGCAATGGGTCAGTTGAAAAATTTGAAATATCAAACTTACCTTGCTTATGAAAATAATGAGCCGAAATTAGAGTGGGGACCCAATCTAATTTTTCCTCAAATGAGCGGTAAAGATAAAGTTAGTTTAACTGTCGATGCGCCAGTCCGTGGTCAAATTTTGGACCGTAATAATCAACCTTTAGCAGAAAATGGAACATTAAAGCAACTAGGTGTTGTACCACAAAAATTAGGCGAAGGTTCTGAGAAGGAAAAAAATATTGTAGCCATTGCTCAAATTTATGACTTAACTGAAAAACAAATTACACAAGCTTTAGCTCAAAGTTGGGTTAAACCTGATTATTTTGTACCTTTAAAAATCGTCGATGAAGCCAAAAGTTTACCTACTGGTGCTAGTATTCAAGAAATTACAGGCCGTAAATATCCGTTAGGGGCAGCCGCTGCACAATTAGTTGGCTATTTAGGTAAAATTACCGCTGAAGATTTAGAAAAACATCCTGAGTTGACCAGTGATGGTGAAATTGGGCGTGCGGGACTAGAAGCAACTTATGATGAAAAATTACGGGGAACAGCCGGTGGGAAATTAGCGATTACAGATGAAGCGGGTAACGAAAAATCGGTTTTATTAGAAACGAAGAAAAAAGATGGCGAATCAATTCACTTAACCATTGATAGTAGTTTACAAGAGTTAGCCTATAATGCTTTAGCGAATCAAGCGGGTGCAACAGTAGTAAGTGCACCTAAAACAGGGGATCTTTTAGCTTTAGTCAGCAGTCCCAGCTATGATCCTAATAAAATGACCAATGGGATTTCTCAAAAAGAGTATGATGCTTATGAAAAAGACAGCAAAAAGCCATTTTTAAATCGTTTGGTGACCGGCTACGCGCCAGGATCTACCTTTAAAACGATCACTGCTGCTATTGGGCTTGATAATGGCAGTTTAGATCCTAATCAAAAAGTTGCAATTAACGGATTAAAATGGCAGCAAGATAGCTCTTGGGGAGACTATTATGTCACCCGCGTTTCAGATGTTCCTTCAGTGAATTTAAAAGATGCATTGGTTTATTCAGATAATATTTACATGGCGCAAGCAACGTTGAAGATGGGAGAAAAAGCTTTTCGAGCTGGCTTAGATCAATTTATCTTTGGGGAAGAACTAGATTTACCGCTTGCTATGAATCCTGCACAAATCAGCAATGAAAAAAGTTTTGATTCTAAGATTTTACTCGCTGATACTGGCTATGGCCAAGGACAACTATTAATTAATCCTATTCAACAAGCAACGATGTATTCTGTTTTTGCCAACCAAGGGACACTTGTCTATCCAAAACTTATAAAAGACGCTAAGACAAAAGAAAAAGAGGCAGTCGTAAAAGCTGCCAGTGTCGCACAAATAAATGAAGATTTACAGGCTGTTGTAACAGATCCAAACGGTACAGCTCACAGTTTGAGTAGTTTAGGCTTTTCATTAGCTGCAAAAACAGGTACAGCTGAAATCAAAGAAAAACAAGATGAAAAAGGGCAAGAAAATAGCTTCTTACTAGCCTATGAAGGAGAAGGTAGTAGCTATCTCTTTATTAGTATGTTAGAAGACCGTCAAGAAAATGAATCAGCTACGCAATTAGCCCCTTCTGTTTTACAATATTTACACGATCACTATTAATAGATAAAAAATTGACCTGAATGGATAACTATTTTATTGAGATGATGAAAACTCAAAAAATAGTCATAATTCCATTTGGGTTTTTCTCGTTTTATCAGTTGGACAAAATAATCTATTTTATTCTTGTTTTTTTATTTTGTTAAAAGGAGGTATCACTTCAAACAAAAGATACTAAAATTAGCTTTTTGTTGCGAAAAAAAAGCGTTTATCTTTCAATTTATTCGCGCAATTTGATCTAATAAAAATAACAGTCCCTCTTAATTAATTCGATTCTGTCGCCCGTTAAAAAGTGTTTAACTTTTTTATAAGGGAAAAAAGAAGTTTTAATAATATTTATCTTTTTTCAAAAGAAAAATTATTTAAAACGAATAATATGTTCAAATTAAATAAAAATAATAATAGTTATTTAAATTTAGTGCGAATTTCTTGTCAGCGTAAGGATTCATGAGTATGATTAATGCAAATGGGGAATAAAAGGAGCAATAAGCATGTATCAGGTTGTTATTATGTATGGGGACAACGAGCCGTGGTGGTTCTTTGAAGATTGGCAAAATGATATTAAAGAAGAATATACTTTTACTGATTTAAATGCGGCAGAACAATTTTATGAAACCAAGTGGCTAGAATTAAGTCCGAATTTTACACATCTGAAATCTCATCCCAATTATCAAGCAGCATTTTGGAACGAAAGGGACGAGCGTTGGTGTGAAGAGTGTGATGACTATTTGCAACAATACACGGGACTGGTTTTATTAAAAGATTATGCTGCGGTTACAAAAGAAAGTGCGTCAAACCTTTGTCAAACCATAAATGGTGAAGCAAGACTACGTGTATGTAGACGTAAGGTAGCAAATTAATCATTAAGTATAAGCTTAAACTGGCTGTGGTAGTTAGTTTAAGCTTTTTTAGTTTAGTAGATAAATGACAGTTAAAATTTGTTATTTCCTCTTATTAGAGTTTGTAAGATTATTTAATAGCAGTTTAGCTTTCAAAAGGGAGCTGTTATAATGAAGGACAGGAAATGGACAAAGTGATGTCGCTAAAACCTGAATTATTTCATAGAACTATAAATTTTAACAAAGTCCTGTTTTAAAGGAGCAGATATGGGAAAAAAATTAGTGTTAACCGAAAAACCAAGTGTAGCCAAAGATTTTGCTAAAGTCTTAGGGGCAAAACCAAAAGGAAAAGATTATTTTGAAAATGACCAATATGTTATTACTTGGGCATATGGCCATTTATTAACTTTAAAATTACCTGAAGATATTAAACAAGAGTGGAAAACATGGAAGATGGAAACATTACCCATGATTCCAAAACACATCGGAATTAAGCCGTTACCAAAAACTAATCGACAATTAAAATTAATTGGAAACTTAGCTAAACGGCAAGATATTACCGGTGGCATTATTGCGACAGATGGTGGTCGTGAAGGAGAAGCTGTTGGTCGCTATATTTTTGAATGGATTCGATTTAATAAACCATTAGAGCGGCTTTGGATATCTTCACAAACAACAAAAGCAGTAAAAGAAGGTTTCCGGCAATTAAAACCAGCAAAACAATACGATAATTTGTATCAATCAGCTGTGGCACGAGGAAAAGCCGATTGGCTGGTGGGGTTAAATGTAACCCGCGCTTTAACGGTAAAATACCAAGATAGTCTAAGTGCTGGTCGAGTTCAGACACCCACTTTGGCATTAGTGGCAAAAGCCCAGGAAAAATCAGAAAAATTTATTCCTGAAACTTATTACACCATTGATTTGTTATATGACAATGAAAAAGGGCGTCTACAGCTAAAAAATCCGCAACAATTACACGAACGTAACCAAGCAGAAGCGCTCGTTGCAAAATGGCAAAATCAAATTGGCAAAGTAAAAGACGTTACAGTAAAAGAAAAGCGTCAGTCGGCGCCTTTACCTTATGATTTAACAGAATTACAACGAGTAGCCAATAGTAAGTATCAATACTCCGCTAAAAAAACATTGTCGTTAGTGCAAAGTTTATATGAAACCCATAAAGTGGTCAGCTATCCGCGGACAGATTCAAAATATTTACCAAAAGATGTGGCTGGCACGTTAAAAGAACGATTACAAGCGCTGGCGACAGTGGATAATCGGGCCAAAACGTATTTAAAAGAAGGGGCCAAAGTCAAACAAACTGCAGTTTTCAATGATAGTAAAGTAACCGATCACTATGCGCTAATCCCAACAGAAGAACGTCCCCGTTTTGAAAAGATGTCAACGGATGAAAGCCGCATTTATCATTTGATTGTAGAACGTTTTCTAGGGTTATTTGCCGACCAATATATAACGGCAAATGTGAAGGCAATAGTTGAATTTCCTGCTGGTGAATTTATTTTTCGTCAAGAAAAAGTATTGCAAAATGGTTGGCAAAAAGTGAGTGAAAAACCGACTGAAAAACCGAATGAGAAATTAACAGATTGGGAAAATGTCAAAAGCGTTAAGGGTCAATTTGCGATTAATAAAGAATTGACCACCCCACCTAAGTTGGCAACAGAAGGTAGTTTGTTAGCCCAGATGGAAAAGTATGCCTTAGGAACCCCCGCCACGCGTGCAGAAATTATTGAAAAACTATTAAAATCAGAATTAATGGAACGTAGAGGCAATGTTTTAGCCGTAACACCTAAAGGTAAACAACTGTTAAATTTAGTCAATGCCTCTCTTGTCAGTCCTGATTTAACTGCAAAATGGGAAAGAAGTTTAGAAAATATTGCGCAGGGAAAAGAATCTGCTGCTAGCTTTTTAAAAGGAATTGAAAAAGACACTGCACGATTAGTAAGTGAAATTAAAGAATCCAAAGAAACGTATAAAGATTACACGCTTACGACTAAACTTTGTCCTGAATGTGGCGCACAGCTAAAAGAACGCAACACAAAAGATGGTAAAATCTATATTTGTTCCAATACTGAATGTAGTTACCGTCGCAGAAAAGAACCGAAAGTTTCGAATCATCGTTGTCCTCAGTGTCATAAAAAAATGGAAATTTTAGATGGTAAAAATGGTGCCTTCTTTAAATGTAAATATTGTGGTATCACTGAAAAAATACCAGATAAAAAAGCCCGTAATAAAAAATGACAAAACAAGAAGAAAGAAAATTAGTTAAGAAATACAGTAAGCAAGAAGAAACAGAAAGTCCTTTGGCGTTAGCATTAAAAGCTGCGATGCAACAAGAGGATTAAAAAAAGGCGTGGCCATTTTAAAGTGGTCGCGCCTTTTTAATCGGTGAGAAGATACGGTGAATGTGAAATGCAATTTTCAAAATGCCATCTTCTTACTTGCGAGCTGGACACTTTCGTTTTGCTTTTCTTTAATCTAGCAAAATGAACTAACTCTCTACGACAATAAGCCAAAATCTTGAGAAATTTGGGGAACAATTGGGCAAGATTTTGGCTTATCGCTTGCAAGCTATGGGAGTTCATTTTGTTTTTTTATATGTCTAGCTTCACAAATGAACTCTTGGCGACGTTAAGTACGTCCTCATTTTTTTACTAACGATCTGGTAAAACTAAATTTAAAAAGATGCCAATTAAAGTGGACAATGCCATGGCTGATAAGGTGAATGTTCCAGCTTCAAAAACCAAACCGCCAATACCGATTACCAAAATACTTGAAGTAATCAATAAGTTTTTCTTTTTATCAAAGTTGGTATTATTTTCAACTAAAATTTTCAATCCACTTGCGGCAATTACCCCGAATAAAACAAAGCTAATACCAGAGATTACTGGTCCTGGAATACTTAAAATTAAAGCACTTAATTTTCCGACAAAGCCTAAAACGATAGCTAAAACAGCAGCACCACCGATAACAAATACGCTATGCACACGTGTGATTGCTAATACCCCAATATTTTCACCGTAACTAGTAACGGGTGGGCCACCGACAAAGCCTGCCACAATTTGTGCTAAGCCATCCCCCATTAATGTTCGATCCATGCCAGGATCAGAAAAGAAATTGCGTTTGGTCAATTTATTTAACACCATTAAATGGCCGATATGCTCTGTCATGGTTACAAAGGCAATTGGTGCCATAGTGGTAATTGCATTGAAGTAAAGTTTTGGCTGATATTGGACAAACATAACTTCAAATGCCGGTAACTGTAACCACGGCGCATCAAGAACTGGTTGAAAGTCGACAATGCCAAAGGCTAAGGCGATGAGATAACCAGAAATAATTCCGAGTAAAATGGGAATTAGTCCTAAAAAACCAGTTAAAAACATGTTGAAAATAATTGTCACAGCTAAAGTCAATAAGGCTACAGCAACGTATTTAAAATCATAATTACCACTGGCATTATACATGGCGTTGTTAGCGGCATTACTTGCTAGACCTAGACCAATTACCATAATGACTGGTCCTACTACAATAGGAGGTAAGACTTTATCTAACCAAGCAGTTCCAATTTTTTTGATTAGAAAAGAAACGATTAAGTAAACCGCACCGGTTGTTAAAGCACCTTGGGCAATAGCCGGATAACCGTCTGTTTTCATCAATAATTGCATGGCGGCAATAAAAGCAAAACTGCTACCAAGATAAGCGGGTATTTTACCTTTTGTGACGGTTAAATAAACCAGTGTCCCAAGGCCAGAACTAACTAAAGCGATACTTGGGTTAATACCAACTAAAATGGGAACTAAGACGGTGGCACCAAACATAGTAAATAAATGCTGTAAACTTAACCCAAACCAATGAAATGGTGTGGGGCGATCGTGGATGTCTAAGACGACATCATCATTGTGAAAGTGAATATCATTTTTTTCTGCCATAAAAAATCCTCCTCATAATTTTTGGTACAAAAAAATCCTACCCTTTTAGGCAGGAGGATCGTCAATGGCGACAATATGGGTAGTAAGACCCATTAGCTTGTGACGGACCCTTCTTAGCCTCTCTGGACTATGTTAAAGGTGGTTTGAAAAAATGGACACGCAATGATGCGAATTTTTTCAATGGTGAATTTTTTTGCTGTTAAAAATATACACTACAAAAAGACAGATAGCAAGGAGATTTACTTTCTTTGTCACCCCTAGTAAAATCTAATATTCTTTACTCTAATTTTTTTAAAAGCGCTTTTAATTAAGAGGTCTTTTTTTCACTTAAGCTAGAAGGTGCGATTCCAAATTGTTTTTTAAAAGATTTACTAAAATGATAAGCATCTTGGTAGCCTGTAGCTTGCGCAATCTGTTTGATGGACAGTGTTGTTGTTTTTATTAAATGTTCGGCCTCACTTAATCGTAATTTAATGAGATAATTAATCGGACTTTCCCCGACAATATCTTTAAATAAACGGGATAAGTAGGCAGGGCTTACAAATTGTGCTTGGGCAAGTTGCTCTAAACTGATTTCTTCTGTAAAATGATTTTCCAAAAAATAGATTGTCTCATCAACAATTTTTTGCTGGCGCTGTTGACGGCTGGTTAAAGAAGTAGGTTGGCGTTCGTTTGTATCATCAAGACCGCGTAAAATATGCACCAACATTTCACTGATGAGAATTTTGCGTAATACCTGCGTTTCTGGAGCATCTTGATACAATTCCTCTAATAGACGCCACGCGATTTGTAAGACATTTTGCTGGTGACGACCCAAGTTTAAAATGGGACTTTTATGGGGAAAAGTATCCCGAGGCAAACCTTGTAACGTAAAATTTTTAATCCCGATATGCAGTTGATGAGAAGTTTGTTTAATATGGCGCTCCATATGATGATAGCCCGGGTTAAAGAGTAGAACTTGCCCAGCTCGAATAGTAGTTTTGGGTAAATCTTCAAAAAAATACTCTGATTCTCCTTCTAATACTAGTGAAATTTCTAAAAAATCATGGGCGTGATAATTTCCAACTGAATCTTCATCGCAACAAGCATCAAAAAGATATAAAATTTCAGGATTAAAGGTTTGCGGATTGATTAAATGCATAATAAACTCCTATATTTTAACGAATTATGAAATCGCTTTAATTTTGTTTTAAAAAAAAAGAGGCCAATAAAGGCAAAAGCTATCTTTGTTAATATTTTACATCATTTTAAAGAAGATATCCCATTTCTTTTCTAATTCAATCTACTAAGATATTTATAGATAAAAGTTGGAGGTGAATTTATGTCGAATATGCAATGGATCTGGCGTTATATCAAAAAATCACGCAATCATTTTGGTCTTATTTGTTTATTTATTTTATTGAATGCAAGTTTGATTGTGGTTAATCCGTACGTGGGCGGGTTAATTGTAGATGACGTCATTAATCAGGGGAAAAAAGCGTGGTTGTTACCTTTAATCGCTTTAATGATTGGTACCACGGTTTTACGGACGATTGTACGCTATTTGTATCAAATTTTGTGTGAAAAAATGAGTCAAAATGCGATTTATCAATTACGCGAGGATATGTATTCTAAATTACAGACACTAGATTTTGATTTTTTTAATCATACGCGTGTAGGTGATATTATGGCACGAATGACTGGCGATGTGGATGCAATCCGTCATTTTGTTGCCTGGGTCACTTACAATATTGTGGAATGTGTATTGTGGTTTTTAGCTGCTGTGATTGTGATGGCGTTTATTAGTTGGCAACTTACATTGTCTTTATTAGTAGTCACACCGATTATTTTTATTTTAACCAATAAAATGGCTAAAGAAGCGCATCCCAAGTTTTTTGAAATTCGGGAAAGTTTTGCACGCCTGAACTCGATGGTAGAAGAAAATATCGGCGGTAATCGCGTGGTAAAAGCTTTTGCAAGAGAAGATTTTGAATTAGATAAGTTCAAACAATACAATGAAGATTTTAAACAACGAAACTTGGATTCTGCTGAAGTTTCCGCTAAATTTTTACCGTGGCTGGATGGGTTTGCTGGTACATTAGCTGTTATTACGTTAGTTTTTGGCGGAATTTTAGTTATCCGCGGTAATCTGACGTTAGGACAATTGGTAGCTTTTAATGGTTATTTATGGATGTTAAATAATCCTTTACGAATGAGCGGCTGGCTGATTAACGACGTGCAGCGTTTTAATGCGGCTTGTATTAAAATCCGCCAATTATTGGGCCAAAAATCAAGTATTCCTGTTGAAGATGAAAACTTATTGACACCAATTAAAGGAGAAGTAGTCTTTGAAAATGTTAGTTTTCATTTTTCAGATGATCCAAATCACAATGTCTTATCCCAAATTAATTTTAAAACTGGACCAGGTAAAACAGTAGGCATTTTAGGAGAAACTGGCTCTGGGAAAACCACCTTAGTAAATTTGGTGGGGCGTTTTTATGATCCTACTCAAGGCCGTGTTTTAATTGACGGCAAAGATGCGCGGGAATATCCAGTACGTCAATTGCGTGAAAGTATTTCGATGGCTATGCAAGATGTTTTCCTATTCTCCAATACAATTGCTGATAATATTGCTTTTGGTAATCCTTATGCAGATGAAAACTTTATTCGGCAAATGGCGACAGTGGCAGATGCTGATTCCTTTATTACGCGAATGCCTCAGGGGTATGAAACGGTTGTCGGTGAACGGGGAGTAGGGCTATCTGGAGGTCAAAAACAACGGATTTCTTTAGCGCGCGCCTTAGCTAAAAATCCCGCTATTTTAATTTTAGATGATACAACTTCTGCTGTGGATATGGAAACGGAGTCGAAAATTCAGCAGGAATTGGCTAAATTAACAACCAAAAAAACGACCTTTATCATCGCCCACCGTATTTCTTCTGTTAAAGATGCCGATCTCATTTTGTTAATGGAAAAAGGCCGGGTAGTAGAACAAGGAACCCATGAAGAGTTGGTGACTAAAAAAGGAAAATATTACGAAGTATACCGTAAGCAATTGGGATTGACAGGGGGGACAGAAGATGGCGCGTAATCGTTTTGATGAAGACGAAGAATTAGCACAAGAATTTCGCTGGGGCGATTTAAAACGGCTTTTAAGCTACGTCACCCCTTATAAAAAAGCAATTATTATCGTACTCGCTACGATTATTTTAGCCAATGGTTTAGGGATGTTAGGCCCTTATTTAACCAAAATCGCCATTGATACGGTTATTCCGCAACAAGATAGTAATCGGTTATTGCTGCTAGGTGGTATTTTCTTAGGTTCATTAATTATTATCGGGCTGTGCATGCGTTATCGTATTATCCAAATTACGACAATTGGACAAGATATGTTAAAAGATATGCGTTTTGATATTTTTGAACATTTGCAACGCTTGCCTTTTTCATATTTTGACAATCGTCCTCATGGCAAAATTTTAATTCGGGTTGTCAATTACATCAATACGTTAAGTGATTTATTAAGTAATGGCTTAATAAATTTGATCTCAGATATTTTTAGTGTCGTGATTACTCTTATTTTTATGTTCTTTATCGATGTACGCCTAACTTTTTATAGCTTAATTTTATTGCCAGTTTTATTTGTGATGGTGCTTGTGATTCAAAACAAACAACGTAAAGCGTATCAGGCATTAAGTAATAAACAATCCAATTTAAATGCTTATATTCACGAAAGTATTGCCGGTATCCGTATCACCCAGTCGTTTGCTAGGGAAAAAGAAAATGCGCGGATTTTTGATGAGGTAAGTGAAGAATACCGCACATCTTGGATGCATGCGGTGAAAATTCAATTTCTTTTATGGCCGGGTGTGCAAAACATAGCCGTCTTAACGACCTGTATTATTTATTATGTCGGGATTTCATCTCTGGGAGTTAATGTGACTACTGGAACATTAATTGCCTTTATTAGCTACATTAATAACTTTTGGAATCCGGTGATTAATATTGGAAATTTTTATAATTCACTGATAACAGCGAGCGCATACTTGGAACGGATTTTTGAAACACTAGATGAAATTCCCGATATTCAAGATGCAAAAGATGCTCAAATTTTACCACCAATTAAAGGTGAGGTAGATTTTGAACATGTAGCGTTTCGTTATGAAGCAGGTAAAAACATTTTAAATGATATCACCTTCCATGTGAATCCTGGACAAAGTATTGCACTTGTTGGTCCTACTGGCGCAGGTAAAACAACGGTTATTAATTTATTAAGTCGTTTTTATGATGTCAATGAAGGTAGTGTCAAAGTTGATGGTAGAGATGTTCGGGAGGTAACATTACAGTCTTTACGTAGTCAAATGGGAGTTATGTTGCAAGATACATTTATTTTTTCCGGAACGATTATTGAAAATATTCGTTATGGTAATTTAGCAGCGACAAAAGAAGAAGTGATTGCTGCAGCCAAGGTTGTTCGGGCTCATGATTTTATTAAAGATTTAAAAGATGGCTATGAAACTGTCGTCGAAGAAAGAGGGAGCACGCTTTCAGCTGGACAGCGTCAATTGATTTCATTTGCGCGCGCTCTTTTAGCAGATCCTAAAATCTTAATTTTAGATGAAGCGACATCTAGCATTGATACTAAGACAGAGGAGCTGCTCCAAGAAGGATTGCAGCAACTCCTAAAAGGTAGAACATCTTTCATTATCGCCCATCGGCTGTCTACGATAAAAAATGCCGACCGCATCTTTTATATCGCAGAAGGTAAAATTGCAGAAAGCGGCAATCATGAAGAGTTAATGAAAGAACGGGGACTGTATTATCATTTGTATCAATCCCAATATGATTTATTGCAAGCAATTTAAAAAAGTCACGAAATGTTTCCGCTAAAAGAAACATTTCGTGGCTTTTTAAGTAGTTTGTCCTTGGATTAATTTAACCGGTAAAAGATAATTTGTTTCAAGTTTTTTGTCGGCATCTTTAATTCGTTGGAGCAATAAGTCCACTAAAACATCGGCGAAGTCTGACATCGGTTGGGCGATGGTAGATAATTGAGGGAAATAATTTTGGATAAATTTGGTCCCATCATAACCGATAATTTTTAAATCATCAGGGATGTTTATTCCTAAAGCGTGGGCTTGATTTATTACTAGGATGGCGGTTAAATCGTCAGTACAAAATAACCCGTCAGTTTCTTCACTAGTCAAAATCCGTTTAATATCGAGATTTTTCATCGCCGTTGAACGCGCCATACTACGAATTTGGTGAACGATAGGACTTAAATTGTGTTCCTTTAAAAATTGTAAGTAGCCGGCTAAGCGATCGTTAGTTGGTGAGGCTGATTCTTGGGAGCCAGTTAAAATAGCAATTTTACGAGCTCCTTTCAAATAGAGGTTTTCAGTCGCTAAGTATCCTCCTTGAAAGTTATCACTCCCAACAATGGGGATGTCATCTGCCAGATAACGATCAAATGAAACAATCGGCATCTGTAATTTTTCATATTCATTAATCCCTAAGTTATGGGCGCCGGCGATAATACCGTCGACTTTATTGGCGGCTAACATATTTAAGTAATTACGTTCTTTTTCTTTGTTGTTGGCACTATCACATAAAATAGAACGATAGCCTAATTCAAACAATTTGCTTTCCAAAAGTTCCACCAGCTCCCCATAAAATGGATGAGCAACGGTAGGAAAAATTAAACCGATTAATTGGGTGTTTTTTCCTTGTAATGAACGAGCCAATGAGTTTGGCTGATAATTTAATTCTTTCATTGCTGCATGGACTTTATCAATTGTCTTTTGACTTAAAGAACCATAGTTATTAATAACGCGAGAAACAGTTGTCGGCGAAACACCGGCTTTTTTTGCGACGTCGGTTAATTTTATTGTCATCTATTTCAGTCCTTATTTTTTCATGGACCGTAAAGGAAAAAGTGTACCCTGCCAGTTTTTATCTGTCATAACCGTCAGAGCTGTTGCCGACTTTTCTGGGAAATAGCGAGCGGTTAAAGTTTGTTCCCCTTGATTTATAAAGATTTCTACCACAGAAGAATCTACAAAAATTTGTAAATTAAGTGGTTGTTTTGTAATTTCAAATTCTCTTTGTGAACCAAAGGCAGTGGCAAAAGGGTGTTCGCTGTGGTTACGGTCAACTTTCATTTTACCATGCTTTGAATCAAATGAAATGGTTAAGCCATTATTTTTGATGGGGTCATGGAATAAAGTGATTGTACCTTTAGCGTCTTTTGTAAAAGTCAATTTTGCTTCATAACTGTTTGTATGCAGGTCAAAACTTTCAGTAGAAGAAGTGCCCTTTAGTTTTTGCATAGGTGTTGTTTGTAATTTTTTACTTTCTTGGATCGGTTGTTGGAAAAGCACATCTCCTATTAAATGCAACTCTTTAACTAAGCTTAAACAATGCGCCCAACCTTCTTGATCGGTGGGGTATTCAATTTCGGGTAAGCCGATCCAACTAATTGCTAAAACACGTCCATCCGGAGCATTAAAAGCTTGGGTGGCGTAAACGTCAAAGCCTTCATCTAAATTTTTTAAAGAACTAGCTCCGATTAAAGTATTCGTAGCTAAATCAAATTTTTCCGCTACCACATACATATTGGGATAGATATTGTCATAGTGGCAAATGTTTTTATCTAAGCCTTGAGGACAAAAAAGTAAAATCGGCCGTCCTTTATAAAAAACTAAATTGGGGCATTCAATCATAAATCCCATTTTTTTATCGGTGAAAGATAACGGCCCGATAAATTGCCATTCTTTTAAATCATCACTAATATACGTTAATATTTGACCTTCTTGTTTGGTATTTTGAGCCCCAATCAACATGACATATTTTTCTTCATATTTAAAAATTTGAGGATCACGAAATTCCTGCGTATAACCAGCAGGTGGACTAGGGATGAACGGAGTAGAAATTTTTGTAATTTCATTATTTGTATCCATCAGCGCCCCCAATTGATAAGAATGACGCTCCCAATCTTGATCACGCACGTTGCCGGTATAAGTCAGCAATAATTGATCACCAAACGGAAACGCTGATCCAGAATAGACACCGTGACTGTCGTATTTACTGTCAGGTTGAAGCGCTAACCCTAATTCCTGCCAGTCGATTAAGTTATCTGAAACAAGGTGATACCAAGATTTTACCCCATGAACTGCACCAAAAGGGTAAGCTTGATAGAATAGGTGCCATTGATTATTAAAATAAGAAAAACCATTTGGATCATTTAAAAGTCCTGTAACAGGTTGAATATGGTAATTAAGACGCCATTGTGATTGGGCGACAGAATGGAGAAGTTCTTTTTTGTATTCAGTTGACCATTGTTCGTATGGTCGATATCGTTTTTGGGTATTCCAATTAATCGATTTCATAAATTATGCTCCTGTCTTAAGTAAACGATTTCTAAGCTTATAGTAGAATATTGTGGTTTGTTTGTCAAACGTATAACAATTTTATTTTGACGTCATACTAGATTTTTTGTTTGATTCTAGTTTGTTTGAAGGAAAATGAAAAATATTTTTGATAAACGTTTGACAATTTTACTTTAGCATGTCATACTAAAGCCAGAAAAAGCGATTACATTTTCTATTTATCCTTAATTTAATTTTGTATTTTGCACTTATTTACAAAAGGATAAAAACACAATGAACTTAGGAGGAAAAAAGATGGATTACAAAAAAGTTGCTGAAGAGATTACACAGGCTTTGGGAAAAGATAATGTTCTAGCGGCTGCTCATTGTGCAACTCGGTTACGTTTAGTTTTAAAAGACAGTAGTAAAGTTGATCAAAACGCGTTAGATAATAACGACGCGGTCAAAGGTACTTTTGAGGCAAACGATCAGTTTCAAATTATCATTGGTGCAGGGGATGTCAATTATGTCTATGAGGAATTTGTTAAATTGACCGGCACCAAAGAAGCTTCTACCGCTGATATGAAAGCGATTGCTTCTAGTGGCAAGAAAAACAATCCTGCGATGGCATTTATTAAAGTGTTATCTGATATTTTTGTGCCAATTGTGCCGGCCTTAGTTGCTGGTGGTTTACTGATGGCTATTAACAATGTGTTAACAGCACAACATCTTTTTGGGCCGCAATCTGTAGTTGAAATGTTTCCAGGAGTCCAAGATTTTGCGAGTATTATTAACTTATTAGCTTCAGCACCATTTGCCTTTTTACCAATTTTAGTTGGATTTTCAGCGACACGCCGTTTTGGTGGCAATCCTTATCTGGGAGCAGCGATGGGGATGGTTATGGTAATGCCGGACTTAGTCAATGGTTATGGCGTAGCCAATGCTATTGCAGATGGTTCAATGCCATATTGGAACATTTTTGGTTTGCAAGTGGCACAAGCTGGTTACCAAGGTTCTGTGCTGCCGGTTTTAGCAGTATCATTTATTTTGGCTAACTTAGAAAAATTCTTTCATAAACGTTTGGCTAATGCTTTTGATTTTACGTTTACACCTATGCTAGCTATTATTATTACGGGTTTTTTAACTTTTACAGTAGTAGGCCCGATTATGCGGGGCGTTGGGGATGGCTTAACATACGGCTTAACGTGGTTATACGATACAACAGGAGCTATTGGGCTTGGGATTTTTGGTCTATTTTATTCACCAATTGTCATTACGGGGCTACACCAAAGTTTTCCTGCTATTGAAACAACATTATTAGCAGATGTTGCAAAAACAGGCGGATCTTTTATTTTTCCAGTTGCTTCAATGGCAAATGTAGCACAAGGGGCGGCAACATTAGCGATTATGTTACTAACGAAAAACGAAAAGCAAAAAAGTTTAGCAACTTCTGCAAGTATTTCCGCTATGTTAGGTATTACAGAACCCGCGATTTTTGGGGTAAACCTTAAATTGAAGTTTCCTTTTATCTGTGGGATGATTGCCTCTGGTATTGCCTGTGTAGTCATTGGTTTGTTCCATGTTTTATCAGTGGCAATGGGACCTGCTAGTGTGATTGGTTTTATCTCCATTGCACCTAAATCAATTCCATTTTTTATGTTGGGAATTTTAGTTAGTATTGTAGTTGGCTTTACGACAACTTATCTTTACGGTAAGAAAAACATGGCTTTATTAGCAGATGAAACAACAACAAAAGCAGATGTTGCTGTGGCGATTAATGAAGATCCTGCACCAATGAAAACACCTAAAGATGAAGTGTTGGCTTCAGCGGTGACAGGCACTGCGATTGCTCTTGAAAATGTAGATGACCCAGTTTTTTCAACAGAAATGATGGGTAAAGGAATTGCGATTAAACCAAAAGAAGGGATTATTTACGCACCGGCTGATGGGGAATTAACAGTTGTTTATGATGCAAGACATGCTTATGGCTTAAAAACGACCCAAGGAGCAGAAGTTTTAATTCATATTGGAATTGATACCGTGAATTTAAATGGAGTGGGTTTTACAACCCAACGGAAGTACGGTGAGTTGGTGAAAAAAGGGGATGTTTTGGGAACATTTGATTTAAAAGCATTACAAGAAGCAGGTTATGATGATACAGTCATGGAAATTGTCACCAATACACAAGCCTATGCTGCTGTTGATGTCTTAAATAAGAAGCAAGTTGTCGCCGGCGAAGATTTATTAGTTGTAAGTGAAGTTCAAAGATAAATTATAGTTATTTCTTATAAAAACACCAAAGTAAAAGCGTAAAACATTGAAGTGACCCCCAAAAGTTAGACCAAAATCTAACTCTTGGAGGTCGGATCACATACGCGTAACTTTGGTGTTTTTTATAGATCAAGAGATTATAGCGTTTTTATAAGTAAGTCTATAAGGTGTTACTTTAATCCAGCTTTGTAGACGGGATTTCTATGGCAATAAGCTGAATTTTGAAGAGAGTTGAAAATTTCAGCTTATTGCTTGAGAACTGGGGGATTAACTTATTAAGCAAAATATACAAACGAGGTTATGACAGAAGCTACTTCTGTCATAACGTTTATTTGGAAAAAGGAGATGTAACAAGACATTTGTCACATCTCGTAATTATTTGATATTTTAAACAGTTTTAGTAGAGGTAATTTTTTTGAAATGGAAGTAGCATGTTTCAAAATCACCTTTTATACGAGGAATTAATAAGCCAGCATGATTTAACTCAGCTCCGCTAAAAATGGCTTGGCTATTTACTTCTTGATAAAGTGCGTCGTGGTCTAGATAGTAAGTTTTCAAATAGTTTGCTTTTTGTGCAGGTTGAGCTAAACCGTGAAAATAAACGACTAGTGCTTCGTCTTTATTTTTAAATAGCCAAGCACAAGCTGCAGTTTCAGTAGGTAAAAGTAGACGATAAAAGTCTCCGAATTGTAATAACTGGCGATGCTTTTTATAAAAATTAATTTGTTTTTTTATTTCTGTAAGCGTAGTTTCAGATTGTTGATTTATTGCGAGTTCATAGCCGAAATTACCACTCATCGCAATTAAACCACGTGTTTTCAGCGGTGTAATTCGGCCAACTTGATGATTCGGGACATCAGAAACATGGGCTCCCATCATAATAGGTGGATAAAGATAGCTGTAGCCACTTTGAATCCTTGTTCGGCATAGAGCATCAGAATTGTCACTCGTCCACGTTTGAGGCATATACGCCATCATGCCAGGATCAAAACGTCCACCGCCACTGGAGCAATTTTCAAATAGAACTTCAGGAAACTTTGTCGTTAAAGTTTGTAAAATCCGATATAAGCCTAAAACATAGCGGTGGGCAATTTCTTGTTGCTGATCCTGCGGTAAAGTAAGGTTGCCCACTTCGGTTAAATGGCGATTCATATCCCATTTAATATAATCAATTTTTCCAGTTTGCAAATAGCCAGTCAGCATGTCAATAATAAAATCTTGGACAGCTTCTTTACTAAAATCCAATACCAGTTGTTGTCGTCCTTGGGTTAAGGGATAATTTGGAACTTGCAATGCCCATTCGGGATGTTTATTAAAAAGTAAGCTCTCTTTTGAAATCATTTCTGGTTCAAACCATAAACCAAATTGTAAGCCTTTTTCGTGAATTTTTTCAGCTAAGCCGGTAATTTTACTCGGAATTTTAGTTGTATTTTCAAACCAGTCTCCCAATGCTTTTGTATCATCATTTCGCTGACCAAACCAGCCATCATCTAAAACGAATAACTCAATACCTAATTCTTTGGCTTTATCGGCTTGGTTTAATAAATCTGTTTCGGTAAAATCAAAATAATTTCCTTCCCATGTATTTAATAAAATTGGCCGCTCTTTTTTTTGCCAGGTTTTAGGAACCAAGTGCTCTTGGTAAAGATGATGAAATGTTTGAGACATGCCGTTAAAGCCAGTGGTACTGTAGACCATAACTGCTTCTGGAGTTTCAAAAATAGCTTTTGAATCTAATTTCCAGGAAAAAGTGTCCGGATTAATGCCCATTTGAACTCGGGATGTACCATATTGTTCTACTTCAACTTGAGCGATAAAATTTCCGCTATAGATAAGGTGAAATGCCATTACTTCACCGCTATTTTCGGTTGTGTTCCAGTTTGCCAGTGCCAAAAACGGCTGGTGCTGTGGACTGCTAGTTCCCCGATTAGAATCAATTCTTTGAATACCAGGGTGCAATTTTTGTCGGGTAATATTGGCTTCATTAGTATGGGCACCATTAAGGGTGACTAAATCATAATCACAACGAGGCAAATCTAACATTAGAGAACCAGCATTTTCTAAATAGATAGCCGTATTACTTAAGTTTTCAAAAGTTACACTGCGGGTAATAGCAGATGAATCGGTAAAAATACTGTAGTGTAAGATCATTTTTAGTTGCTGAATTGAATCAATTAATACAATTTCCAATGTCTTAGCTTTTGAACCACGAAGAGTAGGTAATTCTGAAAGTTTAGGTTTTCCGTCATAGATGCGATAGCTTTCATATTCAAAGGCGGTCACATTATTGCCGGCTTGATTAAGAAACTGATAATTTGCAATCCGATAATCGAGGCTTCCTTGAGTGCTTGTTTCTAATGGTAATGTGTTAAGCGAAAAAGTTCGCTCGCTACTGATAGGATTAGTATTAAAACCGCGATCGATAAATTGGGGTGGATTACTTTGATGATAACTTGTTAAAGCGGGGCCAAAGTAGCAATGTTGTAAATACTTATCTTTTTCTACTTGGAAAATATAACTAATGGAATCGTTGCGCAAGTGAAAACGCTTTTTCTTTTCTTGGTAAATAATTTCCATTCTAATCGCCTCTATTCTCTTTTAATAATAATAAGATATAATAGAAAGATAGCGCTAAACAAGAAAAAATAATTTTGGGAAGGGTAAAAAATTGCAAGAGATAAATCAACGTTTTCATTATATTTCAGATGAAGGATTGCCTTTAATTTATGGGGTGGGAATTGGTTTTGGCGGGCAAGACTATTTTTGGGATGCGCGTCAGCGCAAGGAAAATATGCTCGTATTGCAAATGACGTTAACAGGAAGTGGCCAATTAAAAACACCCGGGGCAATGTTTGCCTTAACCTCGGGGAAAGCCTTTTTAGGTGAAATTCCCGGTAATTATCAGTACTTTGGTGATAAATGGCATTTTTTATATTTAGAATTTTCTCCTAATGTTCGCCAATGGTTTCCGCAGTCTATCCAGGTGCTAACCTTAGAAAAAAAGCATCAGCTTGAAATAAAGAATTTGGTATCAAAATTAATTGAATCAGAAGTCGATATTTATTTAAACGCCAAGCTGACTTTTCAACTAGTACTTACCTTGAAAGCGTCGATTAAAAACCAAAACCTTGATCAGTCACCTAAAATGTTAAAAGTAAAAGATTATTTGAATAAAAATTATTCAAATGATTTTTCTCTCGATGATTTGGCACAAGAATTTGGCATGTCCAAATTTCGCTTAATACGTGAGTTTAACTCGGTTTATCAAATACCCCCTATGCATTATCTACAAAAAATTCGCATTAATCATGCGCAAGAGCTCTTGTGGCTAGGTAAAGAAGTGCAGTTTGTCGCAGAAGCTACTGGCTTTTCGAATGCCAATTATTTTAGTAAAGTGTTTCGCAAAGAAGTGGGGATGAGTCCATCTGACTACCGGGCAGGTAAGGAATTTTATCGGCATTAAAAAACAGTTGCGATTAAAAATAAAAGTGCTCCGAAAAGTTAGATAAAAAATCTAACTTCTCAGAGCACTACAATTAGCGACTGTTTCTTTAATTTTTACGTTCCACGAGTCGGGTTTTCTTGGTGCGACCAATTATAAGAGGTACAGTTTCATATAAGACGTCACTATATTCTAAACCAAACCAGTTTTCTGGGGACATAGTATGTCGTTTAATAAAGAGTTTTGCCTGCATGATCTGACGTTCCCATTTATCTAGTTCCGTATTGTTAGAAAGCTCTTCTTCGATTAAGACAAATTGGAAATCACCGACATTTCGTCCCGGTGTTAAGGAATATCGTTGGGGTTGTTTTGGTAGCCGACCATCTTTCATTAAGTCATGAATAATTTGCCGGACGTAAACATTTACTTCCTGATTGACGCGAAAACCTAAATACAAACGGACAACGACAATAAAATCAGTTTCTAAGGTATCAACAGAAAATTCTTTAGTGTAAGGTTCATCTGTTACGACAACATTTACAAACCAATATGTTTGGGCCCGTTTTGGTCGTTTGTCTAAAATAGAGTAAACGAATTGTTTTCCAATTTCATCATCATTAATATGAGGTACTAGAAAAACCACGTTTGTTTGATACATTGGAATACTTTCATCTTGACGTAAAGCAGCTAATTGGGGGATATATTCTTTTAGATGCACGGTATCCGCTGCTTCTTCTTGAATAATATTGCCCCATTCCCAAATAATCATGACAGCTAAGATAAGTAAAGCAATAATCACAGCGACAAAGCCACCGTGTAAAAATTTCGCGGCACTGGAAATGAAAAAGATCGTTTCAATAGCTGCAAAGAAAAGACTAACACAAGCTGCTAGCAATTTATTGTGCCGTTTTTCTGATAAATAAAAGTAAAGTAAAAGAGTTGTCATAAGCATCGTTACCGTAATGGATAATCCGTAAGCTGCTTCCATATGAGAAGAGGTACGGAAAGTAAGCACGATTAAAGAACAAGCCAACCACAAAATAAAGTTCACCGCTGGGATATACATTTGCCCAATTGAAGATCCGGGATACATGATTTTCATTCGTGGCAATAAGCGCAACTTAATGGCTTCAGAGACTAAGGTAAAAGAACCGGACAATAGCGCTTGTGAAGCAATTACAGCTGCAATGGTAGCAAATATAACCCCGAAAACCATCCAACTAGCTGGTAAAATACGGAAAAATGGATTTAATTGTTCAATCGCCTGGATTTTAGGGTCTTGATAAACACTTAATAACCAAGCAGCTTGACCTAAATAATTTAATAAAAGGCAAACTTTGACATAAGGCCAGCTGACACGAATATTTTTCTTACCGACGTGCCCCATGTCAGAATACAAAGCTTCCGCCCCAGTAGTTGCTAAAAAGATATTGCCTAAAATTAAAATGCCCAATTTGTTATCAGGACTAAATAAAAGTTTGATGGCATACATCGGATTTAAAGCGCGGATAACAGATAAATCTTGCGCAAAGTGAAAAAGCCCCATACCACCTAAAAAGGTAAACCATAAAAACATCGCCGGGCCAAAAGCTTTCCCTACCATATCGGTACCAAAACGCTGGACTGTAAATAAAATTAGTAAAATAATTAATGTAATAATTACAATCACATTTTGGTTCATCCCAAAACGATCGTAAAAGGCTGGGATGCCCCGTAAGCCTTCAATAGCAGTTGTTACTGTAACCGCAGGCGTTAACACACCATCAGCTAGTAGCGCTGCTCCACCAATCATAGCTGGGATAATTAGGAATTTGCTTTTTTTTCGCACCAATGTATACAGCGAAAAAATTCCGCCTTCACCGTGGTTATCGGCATTTAAGGCAATTACAACGTATTTAATTGTGGTTAAAAACGTTAGTGTCCAAAAAATCAGCGACACAGCACCTAAGATAAAATCTGGATTGAGACTTTTTAAGCCACCGTTTTCTTCGACAATTGCCTTCATAACGTAAAGAGGACTTGTCCCAATATCACCGTAGACAACCCCCATCGCAACCAGCAAGCCCGCTGCTGTTACTTTTGACATTTTCTGTTGACTCATTTTTTCCTCCTAAGTTTTGCTAAAATTAACTGAATAAGTTTCAAAAATGAAAACTTTCTCAGTTGGAACTTAGGTCTGGCAATGATGTTTTAGACCAGCGATTTACGCGAGATGTTGATCTAAAACCATAGTCTATCTATGTGCTACTCCCCTAATTAAGCTACATTATCGAGATTTTATAAGACAATGTCAAATATTAATTGCAGTAAAAATCAAATATATTAAAAATAATTTGTCTACATGCTAAAATAAGGAGAAGTAAACAGAGAAATGGGGAGTGAAAATGACTTTTTATGGCATTGACTATTTACAAAATAATGCAGGAGTAAACGATTATATTAAATATGGATTGATTTTTGCCGCTTTGATTTTTTTAATTTTTGTGTTTAGTACATATTTGCGTCATCGCCTAGATACAAAATACCGAGATTTGACTATTATCTTTTTATTATTGCTACTTTTTTTACTTGGAGTACAATATTCTGATTACAAACAAGATCAGAGCAATCATTCGCAGTCTTCCCAGATGGTCCATTTTGTTAAAAGAGTCGCCCAAGATGAAGTAGTTACACCAGAAGAGGTATATGTTAACAGCACGACCTTAACGGATCAAATGTTAGTTTTAATTGGGGATGATTGTTATCGGGTTACACTTAGTCAAGATGGGACGAACTTTAAAATGGACGCCGTGGCACTATTGACGGCAAAAGACCAGATTGTGAAACAAAAGTAGGGGGAATAAAGATGAGTTATTACTTACCAATTTTAGCCAAGTTTGCTTTGGGGCTAATTTGTTTAATTTTACAAATTACAATTATGGGAAAAGGCAATTTAGCACCAACCTCTCCAATGGATCAAGTCCAAAACTTTGTCTTAGGGGGGATTATTGGCGGGGTTATTTATAACGAAGCCATTACTGTTTTACAATTTGTTTTAGTCTTAATTATTTGGACATTACTCGTTTTAGTTTTAAAATTTGCCAAAGAACACAATCGCTGGATAAAACGTGTGATTGACGGAGCTCCGGTCACTTTAATTCGTAATGGGGCGGTAAATGTGCAAGATTGTCTGCGGATTGGTATTTCAGCCAATGACTTAATGTTTAAATTGCGTTCTAATGGCATTTTTGAAGTGGAAAAAGTAAAACTTGCGGTCATGGAACAAAATGGGCAATTAAACGTCATCGAATATGGCGCCGAAATGATTCGTTACCCGATTATTGTTGATGGACAAGCAAATTTTGATTTATTAGAAATAATTGAAAAAGATGTCGACTGGCTAGAAGCAGAAGTAAAAGCCCAAGGGCACGATAAAATTAGTGAGA
Source organism: Enterococcus sp. DIV0755b (assembly GCF_051713765.1). Classification (NCBI taxonomy): domain Bacteria; kingdom Bacillati; phylum Bacillota; class Bacilli; order Lactobacillales; family Enterococcaceae; genus Enterococcus; species Enterococcus sp. DIV0755b. The sequence continues at coordinate 993,000 of NZ_JBIOQN010000001.1, forward strand.
TTTATTTAGGAGAATATTTAAACGGAAATGTCATTTTAACCGCTTATGAGAATTAAGAATAGGAAGAAACTAAAGCTAAACAAAAGACAAAGCTACATTTCTTAAAAAGTGGTTTCTATTTTATGAGAAACCACTTTTTAATTTACAAATAAAATTTCTCATAAAAAAACGACTTTTTGTTGTATTTTAGTTTATATCAGGTTATTTTTATTGAAGTGAAAAAAAGCTAAATTTAAAAAAATATCGTTATTTATAAGTTTTGCTAGATGTTTTTTTAATGAATTTCTTTTTCGGTGGCAAGTTATAAAAAAAGCAGGTTAAAATCATAAAACCTCTCACATTTTGCTAATGTTACAGCAAATAAGTGGTAGCATAATTATGCAATAGGCTAATTATTTACCGCAAGGGAGGAATAGGAATGCGTAGTCGAAGGAAGTTTATGGTAGGGTTGATATTGTTTATGTTAATTTCTGTTATTATATTAGTCGGCGTGTTGTTAGGTGTTTTGAAATATTTGGGATTGGATTTATTGGTATAGTACATATTTTTTTAATACATAAAAAAGCGCTCTCATCTGGAGAACGCTTTTATTTATACGTTAAGATAAAAGTAGCCACTAAAGCTGGATTTAAAAAGCTATCAGGTGGAAAACACCTAAACAAACGGCTTTAATTTTGCGAATTTTTTCATTTTTATCATCCAATTGTTCGTAAACTTCGCGAATAGTATCTTTAGTTAATAAATAGAATAAATAGCCGGCGCCACCGGCAATCAATGTGAAAATCAATAAGACCAACATAAGCGTAACTACACCTCGTAATTTCTATTTTAAATCGCTACATAAAGTGGTTTGTATCCTAAATGATTTAAAATCTTTTCAAAATCACGAAATTGCATAATCAGTGTCGTCGAATTAATGTTGGGGTGAAATCCGACCGTATCTTGTTGGTCGATATCTTTATCAATGACGACAGTGATTTTGTGATCATAATCATTAGGCAAAGCCAAAGGTGTGACCGAACCTGCGGGCACATTTAGTAATTCTACCAAATTTTTTTCCGAAACAAAAGATAGACGCTTTTCATTTAAGGTTTTCGCTAAAGATGTCAAATCTGCTTGTTTTTCATCTGGTAAAATGACCAAAAAACGATGTTCGCCTTTGCGCGGTTTTAAAACTAAATTTTTTACTTGTGGTCCGGGTAAAGTAAAAGGTACATTCTTAACAGATGTAATCGGTTGGTGGTCTACACGTTGGTAGGAAATGTTTAATTCTTCTAATAGTTGATAGGCAGCTTGGGCAGTAGCAAACATGAAAAAAAGACCTCCTTAAAAAAAATAGTTGACAAATTTCATTTCACCTTTTAAAGTTAAAGACAACCTAATAATACGACATCGATAAGAAGAGTAGCAAGTATGTCCATCTAAAGAGAGTCTCTGGCAGGTGAAAAGAGGCGATGACAATTTGTGAACCACATCTTGGAGTTGTTTTTCTGAAATACTAGTAAGAAAATCCGGGTATGCCCGTTACAGCAACAGTCATTGATAGATGACTTATAGAGACTCTTAGCTGCAAAGCAGGAGTGAAAAAAGGTGGAACCACGTAATTTACGTCCTTTAGCGCTTGCGCTAAGGGACTTTTTTATTTTGGGATTACTTTTATCTATGGTGACTGATGGAGATTACTTTTGTGAAAAAGTAATAAAAAGAGGTGGAACCGCGGAATTACGCCCTCTGACTTTTATGTCAGAGGGCTTTTTTGTTTACAAAATAAGGAGCTGACGAGATGAATTATTTATTATCTGTTTTACCACAATTATTGTCTGGAGCAGGCATCACTTTAAAATTATTTGGTTTAACTTTACTAGGATCAATTCCATTAGGGATTATTTTAGCCTTTGTATTAGCAAGTCACTTGCAACCTTTTAAGTTAATTGTGCAGGTGTATGTTTGGATTATGCGGGGTACGCCATTGTTATTGCAATTAATTTTTATCTTTTATGGGTTGCCACTTTTAATGCCAGCACTGGTCTTGGAGCGCTTTGATGCTGCACTACTAGCTTTTATTATTAACTATGCTGCTTATTTTGCTGAAATTTTCAGAGGTGGTATTCAATCTATTCCAGAAGGGCAATACGAAGCAGCGCAAGTTTTACGTTTGAGTAAAATGCAAACAATCACGAAAATTATTATCCCACAGGTCGTAAAAATCACGCTTCCTTCAGTAGGAAATGAAGTAGTCAATTTAGTAAAAGATACGTCTTTAGTTTATATTTTAGGACTTTCAGATATGATGCGAATTGGTAAAATTGCAATGGAACGGGATACCACTTTGCTACCGTTAGTCGGAGTTGGTTTAATCTATTTGGTGATGACGGGTGCTTTCACATTGATTATGAAAGCTTTAGAAAACAAATTAAACTATTATCGTTAGGTGGGTGAAAATAATGTTGGAATTAAAGAATATCAATAAAGCATTTGGTAAAAAAACTATTTTTGAAAACTTAGACTTAAATATTCCCGATGGGGAGATTTTGGCAATTGTGGGTCCTTCTGGGGGCGGGAAAACCACTTTACTACGTATGTTAGCTGGATTAGAAAAAGCGGATAGTGGTACTTTTTTATTAGATGGGCAAGCATTTAATCCGATTGCATTAAATGAACAAGAACAAGTTGTCGGGGTTGTTTTTCAAGATTTTCAACTTTTCCCTCATTTGAATGTTTTTGAAAATATTACGTTAGCACCAAAACTAGTGTTGAAGGAAAACACTGAGACATTTACCAAAAAAGCTGAAAAGTTAGCTGCACAACTAGGATTAGAAGATTTATTACAAAGTTATCCTTATCAATTATCAGGTGGACAAAAACAACGGGTCGCAATTGCTCGTGCTATGGCGATGGATCCGCAAGTTTTGGCTTATGATGAGCCAACCAGTGCCCTTGATCCGGCTCTAAGAGAGCAGGTTGAAAAATTGATTTTATCTTTAAAAAAAGAAGGCGTCACCCAAATCGTAGTTACCCACGATTGGACATTTGCAGAACACATTGCCGATCAAACACTAAAAGTAACACCAAAATAAATTGGAAGTGTTGTAAAAAATAAGGAGGGTGTAAAAATGAAATTGAAAAAATGGAGTACATTATTAACTGTAGTGGCAAGTCTTGGTTTGTTGGTAGCTTGTGGGAGTAAGGAAGAAAATCCCAAAACAAAAGCAAATGAAATTCCAAAAGAAGTGGTCGTAGGGCTAGACGATACCTTTGTACCAATGGGTTTTAAAGACAAAGATGGGAATTTAGTTGGTTTTGACATTGATTTGGCCAAAGCGGTTTTTAAAGAAACCGGACAAAAAGTCAAATTTCAATCGATTGACTGGTCAATGAAAGAAACAGAACTTGATAATGGAACAATTGATGCCATTTGGAATGGCTACTCCAAAACGGCAGAACGAGAGCAAAAAGTCCTTTTCTCCGATACGTATATGGAGAACGATCAAGTGCTAGTTACACCGAAAAAGAGCAACATCACTACGTTTAAAGAGATGAAAGGTAAAATTTTAGGCGCTCAAGAAGGTTCTTCTGGTTATGACTTGTTTACCAAACAGCCAGAAGTGTTAAAAGATATTGTCGCAGATAACGACGCAGTTTTATACGCCAGCTTTAATGAAGCTTTTATTGATTTAGAAAATGGTCGCATTGATGGTTTACTAATTGATAAAGTCTACGCTGATTATTATTTAACGCAAAAAGATCAACTAGAGGATTACAACATTATTAAAGGACCGTTTGAAAATGAAGATTATGCGGTCGGGGTACGAAAAAACAATGAAGCCTTAGCTAAAAAAATTAATGAAGGTTTTAACGCTATCAAAGAAAATGGCGAATTTAAAAAAATCTCTGAAAAATGGTTTGGTGAAGATGTCTCACCCAAATAAAGTGGTTAAAACTTTTAACAGGTAGAACAAAACTTTTGTTCGCCTGTTTTTTTTTGTATAATAAGGAAGATGAAATGAGGGATTATAAAAATGGCACAACGAAAAAGCCAGAAGAAAAAGAAACGAGTAACAAAAAAACAACAGCAACAACAAGAAAAAATGATGTTGGCGGTAATTGGCGCCGCTTTTATAATATTTGCGCTACTTGGTTTATTTAAGTTGGGCTTTTTGGGAACTTTAATTGCTAATTGTCTTAGAATTATTGGTGGGAATACTTATCCTGTATTGGCCATTGCGCTAGCTTTATATGGATTATGGTTAATGGTCAAAACGACAGCGGCAAAATTGGAAAGTTTTCGTCGCTTTTTAGGGGGACTACTTATTTATGCGGGCGTCTTAATGTTTTTACACGCGTTATTATTTCGCAATGTAATTAGTGGTGACCCCAATATTATTAATACAACCTGGGGTGCTTTATTAGGGGACATTCGCACGAACCAAGTCAGTCAAAATGTCGGTGGTGGTATGTTAGGGGCTATTTTGTATCAATGTAGTTATTTTCTAGTAGCTCAAATTGGAAGTTATTTCTTTGCCTTTTTATTGGCAAGTGTAGGTTTATTTTTAGTCAGTATGATGAGTGGTGGCGAGCTTTTAGAACATTTGCAAGCTGCCGGTGAAACCTTACAAGAACTTTTAGCCGGTGACCCTGAAAAAAAAGAAGCAAAACAGGCGTTAAAAAAAGCACGACAAGCAGAAAAGGCTGCTGCAAAAGCAGAAAAAATTGCTGCTGAAAAAGCCGCTGCAAAACGGGAATTAGAAAAAAATGCGAAAAATCAAGTTCGGCCACAAACAGAAGGTGAAAAACTAGCGGAAACAGCAAAAAGTACCGTTGAAGTTGAACCAGAGCAATTGAGTTTTGTGCCAATTGATCATTTTCAAGAAAAAGTTGCTACTGAGCCTGTAACGGAAACGAATAATTTAAACCAGACAACAGAGGCTGAGATACCAGACGACGGTGAAGATTTAGATTTTGAAATTCCAGCCGAAGCAGAAGATCGCGATTATCAACTACCCAATGTGACGTTATTAGACTCACTTCCACCTACTGACCAAAGTGATGAATATCAAAAAATTGAACACAATATTGGTGTATTAGAACAAACCTTCCAAAGTTTTGGCGTCGAAGCAAAAGTTGTCAAAGCTAGCTTAGGACCTGCTGTAACCAAATTTGAAGTCCAGCCGGCAGTTGGGGTGAAGGTTAGTAAAATTGTCAGCTTAACAGATGACATAGCCTTAGCATTAGCTGCTAAAGATGTGCGGATGGAAGCGCCGATTCCCGGAAAATCTCTAATTGGTATTGAAGTACCAAATAGTAGCATTAGTATGGTTTCCTTCCGAGAAGTGATTGAAGCCCAACCAGATCATCCGGATAAATTATTAGAAGTACCATTGGGGCGAGATATTTCCGGTCGGGTTCAAACGGCCGACTTAACGAAGATGCCCCATTTACTTATTGCTGGATCAACGGGTAGCGGGAAATCCGTTGCCATTAATGGCATTATCACAAGTATTTTAATGCGGGCTAAGCCCCATGAAGTCAAATTAATGATGATTGATCCCAAAATGGTGGAATTAAATGTTTACAATGGGATTCCGCATCTGTTAACACCGGTTGTGACAAATCCGCGTAAAGCTGCCCAAGCATTGCAAAAAGTTGTCAAGGAAATGGAAGAGCGTTACGAGAAATTTGCCGCGGCCGGCGTCCGTAATATCACCGGCTATAATGAAATGATTTCAGAGCGAAATAGTAGTCATGGTGAAAATAATCCGATTTTACCTTTTATCGTAGTTATTGTTGATGAACTGGCGGACTTAATGATGGTGGCTTCCAATGAAGTGGAAGATGCGATTATTCGTTTGGCTCAAATGGCACGGGCAGCTGGAATTCACATGATTTTAGCGACACAGCGGCCGAGTGTGGATGTTATTACCGGGATTATTAAAGCTAACGTTCCTTCCCGCATGGCTTTTGCTGTTTCGAGTGGGACAGATTCCCGTACAATTTTAGATAGTAATGGCGCCGAAAAATTACTAGGACGCGGGGATATGCTCTTTTTACCAATGGGTGAAAATAAACCAATTCGCGTGCAAGGTGCCTTTATTTCCGATCATGAAGTAGAGCGAGTGGTAGCCTTTATCACTGAACAACAAGGGGCAGAATATGAAGAAAAAATGATGGTCACAGAAGAAGACGAGACTGCAAATGGTGCTAATGCTCAACCAGAAGATGAGTTATACGAACAAGCCAAAGATTTGGTTGTTGATATGCAGACTGCTAGCGTTTCGTTATTGCAGCGCCGTTTTCGGATTGGTTATAATCGGGCAGCGCGTCTAGTTGATGAACTGGAAATGCACGGTGTGGTAGGCCCTTCTGAAGGAAGTAAACCGCGTAAAGTTTTAATTGAACCAGTCCCAACAGAAGAAGTTCCGCAAGATTTAGAGTAGCAAACTAATTTTTTAATGGAACAAAAGGAGATAAGGATGCAAGAACTTTTGCTTAAAATGTTACGAAAAATTACTACCCTCACGCGTAACGGCGGAGCAGCAAACGGTAATACACTCAGCCGCAATGCCTATGGTGAGTTGGAAAAACAAGAACAAAAATTAAATGCATCAAAAAAAGAACAGACACCACCTCAAAAGTAAATTGTAATAAAAGAAAGCTATATTTTAGCTGATTAATTTGTTTTCTAGACGTGCTTAGCTTAGCTAAGCAGTTTAGAAAACTTTTTTCTTTAGTACATATAAAGATCTTAGAAATTAGACAACTATTAAGGTTTCGTTCAAACATATTTTTTCTTTTTAGACAAAACGAGTCTTTTCACTTTGTTTATTTCTTTAAAAAAGACTAAGCCAGGTTGAAAGATAGACAATAAATCTGTTATAGTATGGAGCGAATCTGTCAAAAAGGGGAAAAATTGTGAAAAAACCAACAATGAAACCATCTATTTATGGTTTAAATAAAGAAGAGCTAATGAACTGGTTGATTGAAAATGGCGAAAAGAAGTTTCGGGGCAATCAAGTTTGGGAATGGCTTTATGAAAAGCGTGTGTCAGAATTTGCACAAATGACGAATTTGTCGAAAGCTTTAATCGCAAAACTAGAAGAACACTTTGTTGTAAATCCTTTAAAGCAATTAGTAGTCCAAGAGGCAAGTGATGGTACGGTTAAATATTTATTTGAGTTGCCGGATAAGCTGATGATTGAAACAGTCCTAATGCGGCAAGACTACGGCATGTCAGTGTGTGTCACTACCCAAGTTGGCTGTAATATTGGTTGTACTTTTTGTGCAAGTGGCCTATTGCGAAAGCAACGGGATTTAACAACGGGTGAAATTGTCGCCCAAATTATGTTAGTGCAACACTATTTTGATCAGCTGAACGATGGAGATCGTGTTTCCCATGTCGTCGTGATGGGAATAGGCGAACCATTTGATAATTACGATAATGTCATGAATTTTATTCAAGTGATTAATGATCCTAAAGGTTTAGCCATCGGTGCCCGCCACATTACGGTTTCTACAAGTGGTTTGGCCCGTAAGATTAAAGAATTCGCGAATAACGGCTTGCAAGTTAATTTAGCGATTTCATTACATGCCCCTAATAATGAAGTCAGAAGTTCCATGATGCGTATTAATAAAAGCTATCCAATTGAAGTCTTAATGGAAGCAATTGATGAATATATTGAAAAAACGAATCGACGGGTTACCTTTGAATACATTATGTTAAATAATGTCAATGATCGCCCCCAGCATGCCAAAGAACTTGCTGAGTTATTAAAAGATAAGAAAAAATTAGCTTACGTCAACTTAATTCCTTACAATCCAGTCAGTGAACACGATCAATATTCTCGTAGTGAAAAAGCGGATGTTTTACGCTTTTATGATATTTTAAAACGTAATGGAATCAATTGTGTAATTCGTAAAGAACACGGCACAGATATTGATGCGGCTTGTGGACAATTGCGGAGTAAAAAAATGCAAGAACAAAAAAAGCAAAAACAACACGCGTAAAATTACTTAATCGTTGTGATTAAAAAAGTGGCTGATGCCACTTTTTTTCATTTATATTCTGATTTAAGAAAAAGTCATATTATTTCCTGCATTTTTGAATTATTGGTAAACTACCTTTAATACTACAGGAGGCGTGTGCCAATGTTAATTACAGAATTTGAACGGGATAATCCAATTTTAAAAGATCAATTGGCAGATCTTTTAGCCAAAACATGGCCTAAAGAATATGGTCAATCAGCTAAAACAGAAGTTGAAAAATTGTTAGCGCCAGAACGCATTGCGGTTGCGGCTTTAGTAAAAGAGGAACTGGTGGGCTTTATTGGGGCGATTCCACAATATGGTCAAACGGGTTGGGAATTGCATCCTTTAGTAGTAGTGCCAGATTTTAGGCGACAAAATATTGGTGCTCGCTTGGTTTCTTTTTTAGAATCGGAAATTGCTTCTAGAGGAGGGATTACCATTTATTTAGGTGCTGACGATGAAAACAATGAAACAACTTTAAGTCAAATGGACCTCTATCAAGAACCTTTAGCAGCAATTGCGCAAATTAAAAATTTGAAAAATCATCCATATGGTTTTTATGAAAAAATGGGGTATCAAATTACTGGTGTAATTCCTGACGCAAGCGGTTGGTTTAAACCAGATATTATTATGGCTAAACGGATTGGTGATTTTGAAGAAGTAACAGAGAATTAGTGGCTTTCTCACTGTGAGGTAAGGTGTTTTTGTCGAAAATCTACTTTAGAATAAAGGAAAAACAGGAGGTGTGACAAAAGACTTGTCGCACTTCCTGTTTTCGAATAAAGATTGACAGAAGCAGCTTCTATCACAACCTTGTTTTGTAAATAAACGGTTTTAGAAAAGTAACTGTGGTTTAAATAAGCTGACATGGCGCAAAAATTTAGAATTTAGCTGCGAGAACTTCTTTTTTTAGTTGATAAATTTTAGAAGGCCGGCCAATACCAAGGGGTTTTTCACCAATTTCATCAAAATATTGCAACATCGCTTTTTTAAAGTTGGAATGATCGATACTTTTAAAATCCATGCCCCAAAATTTTGCAAAAACTTTGCGGGCTTCAGTGATCGTAAAAGTAGGCCCTAAAACTTGTAAAACTCTAGGTTCATGTTCCATTTTTTCTGCGACGCGTTTAAAAGCTTTTAAGACAATTTGACTGTGGTCAAAAGCTAGAGAATCGCTACCGGATGAAAGGCCAGTTTTTAAGTTCAAAATAATCTCAACGTCTTGACCGCTGGTTAAATACAGCTGGCTTCCTTTTCGTTCCATGGTAAACCACCGAACTTCATCCGCATCATCCCCGGCACTTAATGGTTCTTCTCCAATAAAAGTTAAATAACTAACGGTGACTACCCAACCTCTGGGATCGCGATTAGGCGTGCTGAAAGTATGGAGTTGTTCAATATTGGATTTAGAAATTTCTACTCCCGTTTCTTCCAATGTTTCTCGTAATACCGAGTCATCAGTTGATTCATTTGGCATTACAAATCCGCCAGGCAATGCCCAAGAATTACGATAAGGATGGCTTTTACGCTTAATTAAAAGCATTTTTAACTGGTCTTCTTCTTTGTTGTAACACATTAAAACCATATCAACAGTTAAAGAAGGTTTCTCATATTCTGGGTGATCTTGCTTTTTATACCACTGCAGAAAGTCTTCTTCGGTGGCAACTTGTTCATAGTAATGTTTTTCTTCAGCTTTTGATGCAAACTCTGGCATAAAACTGCTCACCTCTACTTTATTTAAAAATAAATGGAATAATCAAATTGAATAAAAAGAAAATCAGGTAAAAAGGAGTTGTTTTGCTCGCTTTATCTTTTAAGCTAATTAAGCCTGAAATAGCGATTCCAATCAATAGAAGGCCACGAATAATTGCAGTTGTGGTCAAAAAAGATTGTAATTGTCCCTCTAAATTAAAATAGCCATATAAGCGGCCGTAAAAAGCGCAAAATATCATGTGGAAAAGTGTTAAAACGGCAATGGCCGCGATTAAAAGCCGATGTTTTTTTGTCATATTGTGTCCCTCAATTTCGTTAATCTCTTTCATTATACCAAAAAAAATTTCTTTAAGGCGGGCAAATCCAGTGAAAATGAATTTGCCTTTGTTTTTTACAAGGAAAAGCACTTAAAGAAAGTTAGAATTGTGGTATACTAGCTAAGAATCATTTACGTGATGTGTACTTAAAAATTTAGGTGACGACCTTGGTTGAAATGCGACGAATAGCCATTTGTGGTATTTTAGTAGCTTTTTAAAGCGACTGGTCCCAAAGAGTCATCTTCACTTTTTTATTACTAGGAGGAAAATCCATGGCTGGAAAAGAAACTTTTTATATTACAACACCGATTTATTATCCCAGCGGCAAACTGCATATTGGTAACTCATACACTACAATTGCCTGTGATGCGGTTGCACGTTACAAACGTTTAATGGGCTTTGATGTTTTTTATTTGACTGGTGTTGATGAACACGGTCAAAAAATCGAGAAAAAGGCATTGGAATTAGGTGTTGAACCCCAAACTTATGTAGATAAAATGGCAGCTGATATTCAAAAGTTGTGGAAAACATTAGATATTAGTTACGATAAATTTATTCGGACAACGGACGATTATCATAAAGCAGCAGTCCAAAAAATCTTTGATCGTCTTTTAACCCAAGGGGATATCTATTTAGGTGAGTACGAAGGTTGGTATTCTGTTTCTGATGAAGAGTACTTTACTGAAACGCAATTAGCAGAAGTTTATCGTGATGAAGATGGTAAAGTGATCGGCGGTAAAGCACCAAGTGGGCATGAAGTCGAATTGGTAAAAGAAGAATCTTACTTTTTCCGCATGAGTAAATATGCTGATCGTTTATTGGAATATTACAATGAACACCCAGAATTTATTCAACCGGAATCTCGTAAAAATGAAATGATTAACAACTTTATTAAACCTGGTTTAGAGGATTTAGCAGTATCACGGACTACTTTTAAATGGGGCATCCCTGTTAAATCAGATCCAAAACACGTTGTATATGTTTGGATTGATGCCTTATCTAACTATATTACTGCTTTAGGTTACGGTTCAGATGATACTACTTTATTTGATAAATATTGGCCTGCTGATGTGCATATGGTAGGTAAAGAAATTGTCCGTTTCCACACGATTTATTGGCCAATTATGCTGATGGCGCTAGATTTACCATTACCTAAAAAAATCTTTGGTCACGGCTGGTTGTTAATGAAAGACGGCAAAATGAGTAAATCAAAAGGAAATGTGGTTTATCCGGAAATGTTAGTTGAACGTTACGGCTTAGATGCATTACGTTATTACTTATTACGGGCAATGCCTTTTGGTTCAGACGGCGTCTTTACGCCAGAAGATTTTGTGGCTCGAGTGAACTATGATTTGGCTAATGATCTAGGTAACTTATTAAACCGTACGATTGCGATGATTAATAAATATTGTGATGGCAATGTACCGGCTTATGCTTCTAAAGTGACTGCTTTTGATAGTGAATTATCCACAACGGCTGCAAATGTGGTGGGCCGTTACCACCAAGCAATGGATAAAATGGAATTTAGTGTTGCTTTAGCGGAAGTTTGGACTTTGGTCTCTCGGGCAAACAAATATATCGATGAAACTGAACCTTGGGTATTAGCAAAAGATGAAGAGCACAAGGCCGAATTAGATAGTGTCATGGTGCATTTAGCTGAAAGTTTGCGTATTGTTGCGATTTTATTACAACCAATTATGACGGAAACACCAAAGAAAATTTTCCAACAACTAGGTTTAGATGCGGAAACGATGGACTTAAAAGATTTGCGCTTTGGAGAATTTCCACGGAATACAAAAGTCGTTGCTAAAGGAAAACCAATTTTCCCACGTTTAGATCAAGAAGTAGAAGTAGCATACATTCAAAAGAAAATGACAGAAGGTGTTGTTACTCCAGAAGAAACAGTGAAGTGGGACCCAGAAGAAACAGAATTGGTTTCAGTTAAAGAAAAACAAATCAAATATGATGATTTTGATAAAGTAGAATTAAAAGTAGCCGAAGTTATCGACTGTCAAAAAGTCAAAGGAGCAGACAAACTCTTACAATTTCGCTTAGCTGCCGGAGATTCGCAAGATCGTCAAATCTTGTCAGGAATCGCTGAATTTTATCCAGATCCAAAAGCGTTGATTGGTAAAAAAGTTGTTATCGTAGCTAACTTAAAACCGCGAAAAATGCGTGGTCAAATTAGCCAAGGGATGATTTTATCTGCCGAAGATGAAAATGGCAACTTAGCTATTGTTGAAGCTCCCAAACAAATGCCAAATGGATCAGTAATTGCCTAATTTAACCGTGTTGTCAGTAACTAAAAGATGCTGACAACACGATTTTTTTATTACTTTTATTCTAGTGAATTTTTTTTCTAAATTACTATTTCTAGATGATAAGCTGAAATTTCAAGAAATTTGCAGCGCATTTTTTTATTCTACCTTTATTACGCAAGTGCCAAAGAAGTACCTTCAGTTTTTTTCTTTCTTTTTCCTAGTTGTCTTTTATGAAAAGTATTTGCTCGCAACTGCAATCTACTATATAATGTTCTTTGTATTTATATGTTTTCATGAGGGAGTAACTAGCAGCATAAGCTGTGGCAACATCACCAACCGAAATTTATTTTCTGGTGTTGCCTTAATTAGTGAGACTTATGTATGTTATGCACATACACAAGTCTATTTTTTTTAGCTGACTTGTGGAGGAAAATTTCAAAGGAGGAACAAAATTGTCAGAAGAAAACAAAAAGCAGCAGTTGAGCCAAGCGTTTTATTCCCAAACGCCAGAAGAGGTTCTAAAAGAGTTAGATGCAACTGCTGAAGGCCTTAGTGCCACAGAAGCCAAAAAACGCTTAAGCGAATATGGTGAAAACGAGCTTGAAGAAGGTAAGAAAAAATCAATGGTTCAAAAGTTCTTTGAACAGTTCAAAGACTTGATGATTTTGGTTTTACTAGTTGCCGCGATTATTTCGGCTCCCCACGAACCTGTTGACTCCATCATTATTTTGCTTGTTGTAATTATTAACGCTGTGATGGGTGTTGTCCAAGAATCAAAAGCAGAAGCTGCAATTGAAGCATTACGGGATATGTCCACCCCAAATGCTAATGTTATGCGAGACGGTCATGCCTTATCAATTAAAAGTACAGAACTTGTACCAGGGGACATTGTCTTATTAGAAGCCGGCGATGTTGTTCCTGCTGATATGCGTTTAATTGAAGCCAGCTCATTAAAAATTGAAGAAGCTGCTTTAACAGGGGAATCAGTCCCAGTTGAAAAAGAACTCGTTGTTTTAGAAGGCGATGAAATCGGAATCGGCGATCGCATTAACATGGCTTATTCTAATAGTAACGTCACTTATGGTCGCGGAAAAGGTGTTGTTGTAAACACTGGGATGAATACCGAAGTTGGTAAAATTGCAGGGATGTTAGCTGCAGCTGACGAAACGGAAACACCGCTAAAAAACAACTTGAATCACTTAGGTAAATTCTTAACGGCTGCAATTTTAGTAATTGCTGTCATTATGTTCTTATTTGGTACATTAGTTAACGGTACACCGTGGATGGATATGTTATTAACGTCTGTATCTTTAGCTGTTGCAGCTATTCCAGAAGGATTACCGGCAATTGTAACGATTATTCTAGCGTTAGGAACGCAAGTTTTAGCCAAACGTAATTCCATTATTCGGAAATTACCAGCGGTAGAAACACTAGGTTCAACCGATATTATCGCGTCTGATAAAACTGGTACGTTGACATTAAATCAAATGACAGTTGAAAAACTTTATACCAACGGGCAACAATATCCTGCCAGTGAACAAATTCCTGCCGATAATATGGCTCTTAAAGTGATGAACTACGCCAACGACACAAAATTCAGTCAAGAAGGGGAATTAATTGGTGATCCAACTGAAACAGCCCTTGTGAAATTTGGTCAGGATCAAGGTTTTAACGTGACTGAAAAAGTAGCCCAAGAACCTCGTGTTGCGGAACTACCTTTTGACTCAGAAAGAAAATTGATGTCTACAATTCACCAACAAGCAGACGGTCGCTACTTGGTGGCTGTTAAAGGGGCACCAGATGTGTTATTAGGTCGTTGCACACAATATCAAGTATTTGATGACGTAAAACCGATGAATAAAGCAGAAGAGCAAACCATTTTAGACAACAATAAAGATATGGCCAAACAAGCGCTACGTGTGTTAGGGATGGCTTATAAATATGTTGATTCAATTCCAACTGAATTGGATTCTGCAGTCGTTGAAAATGATTTAATTTTTGCCGGTTTAGTCGGCATGATCGACCCTGAACGCGCTGAAGCTGCCGATGCGGTTAAAGTTGCCAAAGAAGCAGGTATTCGTCCAATTATGATTACCGGCGACCACAAAGATACCGCAGAAGCTATTGCGGCTCGTCTGGGAATTATTAAAGCTGGCAATGATGCGGCTGTTTTAACTGGTGCTGAATTAAACCAAATGTCAGATGAAGAATTTGCTCAAAAAGTGGCAAATTATTCCGTCTATGCGCGGGTATCACCTGAACATAAAGTACGAATTGTAAAAGCTTGGCAAAAAGAAGGTAAAGTTGTGGCGATGACTGGTGACGGTGTCAACGATGCTCCTGCCTTAAAACAAGCCGATATTGGGGTTGGTATGGGGATTACTGGTACTGAAGTTTCAAAAGGTGCTTCTGATATGGTCTTAGCAGATGACAACTTTGCGACAATTGTGGTGGCTGTTGAAGAAGGACGTAAAGTTTTCTCTAATATTCAAAAAGCCGTACAGTATTTATTAGCTGCTAACTTAGGGGAAGTTTTAACACTCTTTATTGCTACAATGCTAAACTGGGATACATTATTACCAATTCATCTATTATGGATTAACTTAGTAACAGATACATTCCCTGCGATTGCGTTGGGGATGGAACCAGCTGAAAAAGATTTAATGAGCCACAAGCCAAGAGGTCGTAATTCCAACTTGTTCTCTGGTGGTGTTTTCTCAAGTATCATCTATCAAGGGATTTTAGAAGCAGCGACTGTCTTGTTTGTTTATTGGTCTGCTATCCAATGGCCTGTTCACGCAACGTATGAAGCGATTCACAGCGATGCGTTAACAATGGCCTTTGCAACATTAGGGTTGATGCAATTGTTCCATGCGTTTAATGTGAAATCTGTTCACCAATCCTTATTTAAAGTGGGACCATTCCGCAACAAATCATTTAACTGGGCGATTTTACTGTCATTTTTCTTAATGATGGTTATTATTGTTGTTCCTGGTCTAAATGATGTTTTCCGTGTTGCCCACCTTGATTTATATCAATGGGGAATTGTCGTTGGTTCTTCTTTTGCAATTATTCCAGTAGTGGAAATTGTTAAAGCCGTTCAACGAGCACTAGGAAAAGAATAGAATACAAAAAAGCTGTGACAAAAAATTGTCACAGCTTTTTTTTTTCGAATAAACGGTGTGACAAGTAGCTTCTTTTGAAATAAGATAGAATTCCCAAAAATTTGAAAAACAATTTTCAGCAATGCCGTCTTATTTCTTGAAGTTAGTCACTTCAATCGTAACCTCTTTTTTTATAAACGACATTTCATTAGCAATTTTTTTAAAGAAATTTTATCTTATCGCTTGCGTGTAAACGAGATCGTTTCATTTTTATTGTGTTATTTTATAAAGTTTTTTTTGATAGTGACAGCACTATATTTTTATCTGGAATAAAAAGAGGACAAAGTGATGTTTCCCAACTTTTGACCTCTGAATAATTATGCTATGACAATTTGTTTTTAAACGGAAATAATACTCTGCCATTCTTTTTTGTAAAGTGTTATTCTGAAAAAAATAACGCCTTTGTGGTTGACAAACCGCTGCCACAGTCTTATGATGTAGTCACATTAATAAATGATGACTGTGATGGAAACACAGTAGGATAATAGCCGCTGTTTAAGAGAGCTGGTGGAGCTGCAAACCAGTACACGCTATTGTGCGAATTACACTTCCGGAGTCTTGGCGTAAAGCCACGCGACAGCGTTAAATGTTTGAGTGATATATTTTTTTTAAAAGTATATAATTTGGGTGGTACCGCGAATTTTCGTCCCTTGGCAATTTTGCCAAGGGACTTTTTTGTTACTTTGTTTTTTAGCTGCTCAAATTTTAAACCCATTCATAAAACGCTTTAAAATTTTTTTTAATAACACCCATTAATTTTGCTATGCCAGCAGTTTACTGCTTTCATAAATATAGACGGAGGTCAATAAGATGAATATTATTGATGAATTAACGTGGCGGGATGCCATCAACCAACAAACCAATGAAGAAGGTCTACGTAAACTCGTAGATGAAAAGAGCATTGCGCTTTATTGTGGTGTCGACCCAACCGGCGATTCCATGCACATTGGACATTTAATTCCTTTCATGATGATGAAAAGATTTCAATTGGCGGGCCACCGTCCATATATTTTAATTGGTGGTGGTACTGGTACAATCGGTGATCCTAGTGGCCGTACAACAGAAAGAACGTTACAAACAATGGAAACCGTTCAGCACAATGTCGACGCGTTATCCAACCAAATGCGTAAATTATTTGGCAAAGACGCCAATATCAGTTTTGTAAATAACTTTGACTGGTTATCTAAAATTTCATTGTTGGAATTTTTACGTGACTACGGTAAAAACTTCAACATTAACACAATGCTAGCCAAAGATATCGTTTCAAGTCGTTTAGAAGTGGGAATTTCCTTTACAGAGTTCACTTACCAAATTTTACAATCCATCGACTTTTTACATCTATTTAAAACATACGGTGTACAATTACAAATCGGTGGCGCCGATCAATGGGGGAATATTACAGCGGGACTTGATTTGATTCGTAAATTAGAAGGTCCTGAAGCTGAAGCCTTTGGTTTAACTATTCCATTAATGTTAAAAGCCGATGGTACTAAATTCGGTAAAACTGCCGGCGGTGCTGTTTGGTTAGATCCTAAGAAAACTTCACCATTTGAATTCTACCAGTTCTGGTTAAATCAAGATGATCGTGATGTTATTAAATACTTGAAATTCTTTACTTTCTTAGATAAAGAAGAAATTGATGCTTTGGCACAAAAAGTTGCCACTGAACCAGAAAAACGCGAAGCGCAACGCCGCTTAGCTGAAGAAGTTACTCGCTTTGTTCACAGCGAAGAAGACTTAAAAGAAGCACAAAAAATTACCGAAGCGCTATTTTCCGGTAATATCAAAGATTTAAATGCTACTGAAATCGAACAAGGCTTTAGCAAAATGCCAACGGTTGAAATTTCCAGCGATCCAGAAAATATCGTGGAATTATTGGTAGCAACAAAAATTGAACCATCAAAACGTCAAGCACGAGAAGATGTTTCAAACGGAGCTATAAGTATTAACGGTGATCGTATCACTGATTTAAATTTTGTCGTAACACCATCTGATCATTTCGAAGGAAAATTCGTTGTGATAAGAAAAGGTAAGAAAAAATACTTTTTGGCCAAAGTATTAAATTAGAATTTGATAATTTTTTACCTTGAAAAACAATGATTTTCATTTTCTTATTCAAATGATGAACTGGTCTTAAAAAAGTAAAAATCACTGTTAATACGTTACAAGAGAGCGCGATCTGTCTTTACAGGTCGTGCTTTTTTTTATCGTAGTTAAAATAAAATTACTTCACAAAGTTATTTACCATAACAATGAGGCTTAATTTAAATTAATTCACGAAAGAGAAAAAAATAGTTGATTTTAAACAAATAAATAACGGTGGTTATCAACTTGTTTTGAATTTTCAGATAAAAAACAAGTTGCTTTTTCTTTTATTAAATTTTCACAATTGACTATAACTTTAAAACAATTTAATAAATAAGAAAATGATTAAAAAAGGAACAAGTTTTGATTTTACGATTTTACTTTTAAAAAAAACAGGTGTAACCTACAAACGACAAAATTTTTATCAATACTTTTTTAGGAGGAGTTCATCATGAGTGAACAAGGAAACGATTTGAATCTAAATGCCCTATTTATTGGGGACAAAGCTGAAAATGGCCAAATTTATAAAGCTTTGTTAAACGAATTAGTAGACGAGCATTTAGGCTGGCGTCAAAATTACATGCCACAAGACATGCCAATTATTACGCCAGAAGAAAAAAGCAGTGAAAGTTTTAAAAACACTGTCAACAAAATGGAAGATGTTTTATCAGAAATTTCTTCTCGCATGCGCAGTCATTCTGTACCATGGCATACAGCAGGACGTTACTGGGGTCATATGAACTCAGAAACATTAATGCCTTCTTTACTAGCTTACAATTTTGCTATGCTTTGGAATGGGAATAACGTCGCTTATGAATCATCACCAGCAACAAGCCAAATGGAAGAAGAAGTAGGACATGAATTTGCCCACTTAATGAGCTACAAAAATGGTTGGGGACATATCGTGGCTGACGGTTCACTAGCAAACTTAGAAGGTTTATGGTATGCCCGTAATATCAAATCATTACCACTTGCTATGAAAGAAGTAACACCAGAATTAGTGAGCGGTAAGTCTGAATGGGAACTTTTAAATATGTCTACAAAAGAAATTATGGACTTATTGGAAAGTGTACCTGATAAAATTGACGATATTAAAGCTGCTTCTGCTCGTAGCGGTAAAAACTTAGCTAAATTAGGTAAATGGTTAGTGCCACAAACAAAACACTATTCATGGTTAAAAGCTGCAGATATTATCGGGATTGGTTTAGATCAAGTTATTCCTGTACCTGTAGATCACAACTATCGTTTAGACGTAAACGAATTAGAAAAAATCGTGCGTCAATTAGCTGCAGAACAAACACCAATTTTAGGTGTCGTTGGTGTCGTTGGTTCAACTGAAGAAGGTGCCATCGACCCAATTGATAAAATGGCTGCTTTACGTGACGTTTTAGCAAAAGACGGCATTTACTTCTATTTACACGTTGATGCTGCTTATGGTGGTTACGGTCGTGCCATTTTCTTAGATGAAAACAATGACTTCATTCCATTTGAAAACTTAAAAGATGTTCATTTTGAAAAAGGTGTTTTCACTGAAAATAAAAATTATATTTTAGAAGAAGTTTACAACGCTTATCGTGCGATTGAAGAAGCTGAATCTGTTACAATCGACCCACATAAAATGGGCTATGTTCCTTATTCAGCTGGTGGGATTGTTATTCAAGATATTCGCATGCGTGACGTTATCTCATACTTTGCAACTTATGTATTTGAAAAAGGTGCGGATATTCCAGCGCTACTTGGGGCTTATATTTTAGAAGGTTCTAAAGCTGGTGCCACAGCTGCTAGTGTTTGGGCTGCACACCATGTCTTGCCATTAAACGTTGCTGGTTACGGTAAATTAATGGGTGCCTCAATTGAAGGCTCACATCGGTTCTTTAATTTCTTAAACAACTTATCCTTTAAAGTTGGTGACAAAGAAATTGAAGTACATCCACTAACTTATCCAGATTTCAACATGGTGGATTATGTCTTTAAAGAAAAAGGCAACGATGACTTAGAAGCGATGAACAAATTAAACCATGATGTTTACGACTATTCTTCATATGTCAAAGGTAGCATTTACGGCAATGAATTCTTAACTTCTCATACTGACTTTGCAATCCCAGATTATGGTGATAGCCCATTACAATTTGTGAACCAACTTGGTTTTTCAGATGCAGAATGGCGTCGGGTTGAAAAAGTTACCGTTTTACGTGCTAGCGTTATGACACCATACATGAACAAAGCAGAAAACTTTGAAGAATATGCTGAAAAAATTAAAGTTGCGCTTCAAGAAAAATTGGAAAAAATCTATGCAGAAAAATTAGTACATTCAGCACACTAATCAGTTAGTAGACGGCAGGATCAGTTGCCGTCTGGCAACTGATCGACTGCGGTCCAATTTTAAGGAGCGTGTCAAAAGTGAGTAAGTCAGATATTAATAAAATTAGCTTGGGTACTTTTATCGGACTGACAATGGCATTGTGTGCCACAGTTCGTAGTATCCCAACTTTAGCAGCAGTTGGATGGACGTTAATTTTCTATTCCATTTTTGCGGTTGTCTTTTTTGCCGGCCCAATTTCAATGATTTCCGGTGAACTTTCTACCATGTTACCTGAAGAAGGCGGTCCCCAATTATGGGTAAAAACTGCTTTAGGTAGTAAATGGGGATTTGTTGTCGCTTGGCTATTGTGGGTGCAAATGTTCCCAGGAATGGTAATGGTTGCTTCGACATTAGGACCTCTTTTAGGTAATACATTTGGTAATGTGGCGTTAGGCAATAATCACTGGTTTGTTTTAGCTTGTATTTTAATTATTTATTGGATTATTACCGTTTTGAATTTAAAATTTGATATGGCCAAAGTTGGTGGGAACATCGGTGTTTGGCTAGGGGTTTATATTCCAGTTGTGGTCATGTTTGTTTTAGGTCTTTTTGCATTTTTCAAAGTCGGTTTAGTTTCAAACGGCTATTTGGGGGCTTTTTCTTGGTCTAAAATGTTACCAGATTTACAACACATTGAAACGTTAAAATATTTAGCAGGGATTAGCTTTATTTTCGTTGGGATTGAAATGAGTTCTGTTTATATGCCACGATTAAAAGATTCAACTAAGAACTATACAAAAGGTGTTTTCATTGCTTTAATTGGGTTGGTTTTATTAAATGTGATTAATGCGATGTTAGTTGCAAATGTAGTTCCTGCTGGCAAAATGGAATTAGCCAACATTACGCAACCAATCATTATTTACTGTGAAATTTTAGGTTTACCAAAAATTATTGGGAATATTTTCAGTTTCATGGTCTTTATTGGGGTATTATTACAACTTTCAGCTTGGGTAACAGGCCCTTCAAAAACAATTATTCAAGTTGCCAGAGAAGGTTTCTTACCACCAAAATTTGGTTTCCAAAAAGAAAATAAATACGGTGTCTCTAAAAATGTTGTCTTAACCCAATCTATTGTTATTTCATTGTTTGCCTTATTATATGGGGTAATGGATGACGTTAGCGCAGTTTTCTTAACTTTAACAAATGCGACAACAATTGTTTATTGTATCGTTTATGTCTTAATTGCGATTTCGGTTTTAGAATTGCGCAAACACCGTCCTGAAATGGCACGTCCATACCGGATTGGTAAAAAAGGTAACGCCTTTGTATGGGTTGTTAGTTTGATGTTGCTATTTTCAATTGTAGTGGTTACGTATGCGACATTAAGAACTTCAACTTTAGCAAACGCATTGCTTGTTGCGGCAATTGCAATTGTGATGTTTGTTATTCCTTTAGTCATTAATCACTTTAAGAAAAATGACTGGAAAGTTGCTGTTAGTGACAATTCTGCAGACCACTTGCATCATAGTCATTAACAACTTTTTAAGCGTCCTGTCGTAAGACCTTGCGGCAGGGCGTTTTTACTATGAAAAAAATTTTATCTTATTTTTAAAGATAAAGTGTAAAGAAGGTATTGTTGTGAAAAAAATTTCTACTAAAGAAAGTGCTGCGATTTTAGCGGCTATGTTAGCTATTTTAGGTATCTTAATTATTGGCTTTCAATTAAGTCCGCATATTCCTATTTTATTTGTTTTTATGTTGTTACTTTTATATGGACGTGTGAGGAAATTTTCGTGGGATGATATTCATGGAGGCATTATTAATGGGATAACACCTGGAATTATTCCTATTATTATCTTTTTACTCATTGGGGTATTGGTCGCTTCTTGGATTTTAGCCGGAACGATTCCCACTATCATGGTCTATGGCTTTAAAATTATTTCGGTTCGCTTTTTCTTACCGACAGTATTTGTTGTTTGTTCGATTGTAGGTTTAACAGTTGGTAGCTCATTTACCACTATTTCAACGATTGGGATTGCTTTTTTAGGAATTGGTCATATTTTAGGATTTCACGATGCTTACACAGCTGGCGCAGTTGTTTCAGGGGCATTTTTGGGCAATAATATTTCGCCTTTATCAGATACGACGAATTTAGCTGCTGGTATTGGGGGAATTGATTTGTTTCAACATATCGCCAATATGCGTTTTACGGATTTACCCGCCTTTGCAATTAGTTTTTTACTTTATATTTTCTTAGGTCACACGAATAAAACCGCAAATTTAACCAGTGTCAATGAGATGATTACGAGTATGCAAAATAATTTCTGGATTTCACCGTGGACTTTAATTCCGTTGGTGGTGCTATTTGTGATGGCAATAAAAAAAATCCCCGCAATTGCGACCCTTTTAACTGGTGCAACAGTAGCAGTGGTTATTAGTTTTATTCACGATCAAAGTTTAACAGTTCAAAAAGTAGCTGATATTTTAATGAATGGATTTAAAGCGGAAACCGACAGTGAAAAGTTAAATACGCTTTTATCTCGGGGCGGTATCATGAGTATGCTCGGTTCGGCGAGCTTGATTATTTTAGCGTTAGCTTTAGGTGGTTTGTTGTTAAAATATAAGATTGTGGAAAATATTGTGGAAGCACTAAAAAATAAGATGGATCGTCCTTCTCGTTTAATTGGTCTGACTGCACTAAGCAGTATCGGCGTAAATATTATCGTGGGCGAACAATATTTATCGGTGATTTTACCCGGGGAAACCTTTAAAAAATCTTTTGAAACCGCGAAGTTAGACAATCGCTATTTAACTAGAACGCTAGCGGATGCCGGAGCGAGCGTTAATGCCTTAATTCCTTGGGGCGTTAGTGGTACCTTTATTGCAGGAACTTTGAAAGTAAGTGCACTAGCATATGTACCGTTTTCCTTTTTCCCGTTATTAGCACCTATAATTACAATTGTGGTCGGATTTATTTTGAATCAACGACACACACAGGCAGCGCATCCGGTAAGTTAATAAAGATAAAGAAAAGTTGTGACAAGACTCTTGTCACAACTTTTTTTGAAAATAAATGGTATGACAGAAGCAGCTTCTTATTTAATAAGCTGAAATTTCGCAAAAATTTGAAAAGCCATTTTTTTGAAATTCCTTCTTAGTTTTTGAAGTAGGTTCCTTCTGTCACAGACATTTTTGACTCTTAAATTTAATGACTGCGTATAATTTTTTTGCGAATTTCTTCAATCAAGATAAGTGGCAATGGAATACAAATTAGAAATAACCAGTCTTTAAGTTGAATGCCAGTCGTGCCAAATAATTTTTGTAAGAAGGGAAGATACATCAAACATGTGATTAAGATAATTTCAAAAATGATTCCTCCTAAAATGCGTTTATTTGAAAATAAGCCAATTTCAAATAAGGATTGCTTTTCAGTTCGACAGTTAAAAACAGCACCGATTTGACAGAAAACAATTGCCGCTAATGTCATAGTGGTAGCCATGAGATAAACTTTCCCGTTTGCTGCCAATGCGACAGCTGGCCAACCGTTTAGGTGATTGACAAAAAAGTAAGCGCCAATGGAAATAAATGAAGCCATTAGGCCATAAAAACCAAAAGCTTTGATGATAATCTGTTTGGTTAACAAATGTTCAGATTGTTTGCGAGGCGGCTTTTTCATAGTGCCAGCTTCCGTTTGTTCAGTGGCTAGTCCTAAGGCAGGAAGCATGTCAGTACCAAGATCAATGGTCAAAATTTGCATAACAGTTAAAGGTAAAGGAATAGTACCTTTTGATAGTAAAAATAGTAGTGATGGAATTGCTTCAGGCATATTACTATTTAAAATATAAAGTAAGAATTTACGAATATTATTGTAAACAGTCCTTCCTTCTTCAATCGCATTGACAATTGAGGTGAAATTATCGTCAGTTAAAATCATATCTGCCGCTTCTTTTGCAACATCAGTGCCTGTAATACCCATCGCAACGCCAATATCCGCTTTTTTTAAAGCAGGTGCATCATTCACACCGTCACCAGTGGAGGCAACTACTTCGCCTAAACTTTGCAAGGTGGAAACGACACGATATTTTTGCTCTGGCGCCACACGGGCAAAAATAACTTCATGACGTAAATTTTCTTTTAAGGTTGCTTCACTCATAGCAGCTAAATCATCCCCGGTAATAACCCGCACATCATCACTTTTGACAATACCGATTTTGCGAGCAATACTTTCAGCAGTTAGACCGTAATCGCCAGTGACCATAATAATACGGATTGACGCATCGTGACATTTTTGAATTGCCTCGATCACATTTTCCCGTGGTGGATCTTGGCTGGCGGTAATGCCGACAAAAATCAAATTTTGTTCGCAGTTCTCAATTGTTAATTCTTCATTGGGCTTTAGTGGACGATAGGCAAAAGCTAACGTGCGGAGCCCTTCTTTTGCGAAGTGATCGTTTTGAGTTAAAATTTGATTTTTGAGAGTGTCGTCTAAAGGCGCGACTTGGCCATTTTTTAAATAACTCTGACAACTGCTTAAAACTTCGGTAATGCCCCCTTTGGTAAAAACGTATTGCTGATTATTATGGGTATGAATAGTGGACATGCGTTTGCGTTTTGAGTCAAAAGGAAGTTCGCTTTTTCGAGGATAATTTTTTTGTTCATCGCTTAAATCATAATCGGCTTTACTAGCTAAAATTAAAATACTACCTTCATCAGGGCTACCAACGAGTTGATAGTGATCGTTTTTTTCTTCAATGGCAGAATCATTACATAAACTGCCGATGCGCAATAGTTGTAGTAAATCTTTTTCTTGGGATAGATCAATTCGTTTATCGCCTTTTTTAACGATACCATTTGGTTCATAACCTGTCCCAGAAACGGTGTAGCTTGACTCTGGTAGCCATACTTTTTCAATTGTCATTTCATTTTTGGTTAAAGTACCCGTCTTATCTGAACAAATTACTGTTGTTTCACCTAGTGTTTCTACACTGTTCAAATGTTTAACTAACGCATTCTTTTTTGCCATTTTTTGAACTGCCATCGCCAAAGAGAGTGTAACTGTCGGCAGTAAACCTTCTGGAATAAAAGCTACCACCATGCCAAGGGCAAAAATGAATGCTTTCGGCCAAGGATAACCGACAAAAAAGACCGCAGCGATAAAAAATAAAATACCAATTCCAATGGCTATGATGGAAAGCTGACGAGTTAAAATATCTAATTCTTTTTGTAAGGGACTTTTCACGTCGGTTACAGAAGTCGTCAATGAAGCGATTTGTCCAAATTCTGTGTCCATCCCAGTCGCTAAAACGACAAAGACCCCACTGCCGTTGACTACAGAAGTTCCTTCGTAAACTAAATTGGCTTCGGCATATTTACCAGCACTTTTTAATGCTTCCTCTGTTTGAATCTCGATTTCTTTATTGACGGTAGTGGATTCACCTGTTAAAGACGATTGATTAACTTCTAAACTGTCAGCAGTTAACAGGCGACCGTCAGCGGGGATGTTATCACCACTATTTAAAGTGACAATATCGCCAGGAACTAAATCAGCCGCTAAAATTTTATTTGCTTGCCCGTTGCGGATGACTTTCACGTAACTAGGTAGCATTTTTTGTAGTGCGCTTGTAGCTTGTTGGGCGCGATATTGTTGCCAGAAACTAAAAATACCATTAATAACATTTACGAGCCAAATTGCAATTCCTAATTCTGGTGTACCAGTTAAAAGGGCAATAAAGCCGGCAATCCATAGTAAAATAGCCATCATACTGGTGAAGTTGGTTAAAAATGTTTTAAGCATAGACTGCTTTTGGGTAGTTGCGATTACATTTTTACCGTATTTTTCCAATCTTTTTTGGACTTCTTGATCGGTAAGCCCATTTTTTGAACTATTTATCTTTGCGAGACTATCTTCACTGCTTAATTTAGCGTATTCTTGCAGCGTGTTTGTTTGTGTCATCTCACATCACCACCTTTGCCTATATTTTCCAAGACTCTTAAAAAAATTGCAAAAAATAACCCTTTTTTTCGAGAATACTTTCTAATTAGTCGAAAAACCGCTAAAATGAAAGTATCACAAAAAAGAAAGTAGGAATAACTGTGAGACCAAATCTTGGTTATTATGTCCAAAATATTAATGATATCGTACAAGATACTGAAAAAATTGGGGAAGAGATGAATCCTCATTATGAAATTATTCGGAAGACAATTGATGAAGACAAATTAGCAGAATTAACACCTGAAAAAATTGCTGAAGTAGTCGATGTCTTTACTGCCGGTACTAAAAAATACAAAGCGATGTTAGCGCAAATTGAAAAATTACGTCCTCCTGCTAAAGTAATGGGAATTCATAAAAAATTTCAACGTTCTTATGAAAAATACGTCGCTGGTTGCGATGAGATGATTGCTAGTCTACAAACAGAACATGGAATTGATACGAAAGCCTTTGATGCTTCTGAAACAAAACAAGATGAAGCAACAGATGAAATTTCATTTTCAATTCAACGGATGACCAATTTATTACTTGGTAAGAAGTAAATTTGAAAGATAAAAGTGTTTAAAGAAGGTGTGACAAGACTTTTGTCACACCTTCTATTTTCGAATAAACGGTGCAATAGAAGCTGGTCGCTTCTGTTGCAACCTCTTTTTTTGTTGGTTTGACTAAAGAAATAATCATTTAAAAGTGAATTTTTTATCTTTTCTTTAGAAATAATCAATTTTATAAAACTACTTGGAAGACGTAATCGAGGTAGTGACAGTGAAATTAGCAAAACGAGAGTTATCTAATTTAACTATAACGTTATTTTTATGACAAAAAAGAAGTTGTCGTTTATATTAAATACATAACCAACAACAACCTTTTTATTTTTCATTTTACTCCATTTGAGAGTAATTACTCCTTTTTCCATTGGGCCTAACCAACCCAATGGTTTTTTTGTGCGCATAAAATAAAAAAAGATAGCTGTCGATTTGTATTTTTGGACAAACTGTTAGGAAATTTTTTTTCGTAATAAAAACAAAAAGAAGAAATGAATAATCAAAATATTAATCAAAAATAAATTATTTGTTTTTTTATTTGGATCCAGATGCTTTTTTATGATACTTTCTTACTTTTGCTGTATCTAAATAGATTGTTAAATTTTTAAAACCATGCTATTCTTTTCTTATTAAAAACGAAATGAGGGATCTTGCATTGAAATTTTAACCAATTTGTTGAAGCTGCATTCAGACGAAAAACTTGGAACGACCAAGGGATTCGTGTGCAGATTTTCAGGATTGGTTAAATGACTGTGTGAGGTCTTTTTGTTTACCTTATTTATTGTCATATCTCTGGTAGAGAACCCTTCCTGAAAATAGGAAGGGTTCTTTTTGGGCTATAAGTAGATTTAGGCTAAAAATAAGCTAGTGCGTAATTAAAATTAATCGCGCCAGCAGAATTTTTAAGCAAAAATCAGTTTTACGCCCTTTTATGAGGTGAGAATATGCCAGTGATAAAAATACATGATTTAACTTTTGGTTTTGATAATCAAGGGACATTACTGTTTGACCATAGTAATTTAGTAATTGATACCAGTTGGAAATTAGGCTTAATTGGCCGTAACGGGCGAGGAAAAACAACTTTATTGAATTTATTGCAAAATAAATTTTCTTATGAAGGACAGATTACGCATCAAATGACTTTTACGTACTTTCCGCAAAAATTAGTCGATAAAAATCAAATCACATTTTATGCATTAAATGAAGTAGCCACTTTTGAACAATGGCAATTAGAACGAGAATTAAATTTACTAGGGGTGGATACACTTGTTTTGTGGCGACCATTTGCTAGCCTTTCAGGTGGAGAGCAGACCAAAGTCTTATTGGCTTTGCTATTTGTCGATGAAGCGAATTTTCCTTTAATTGATGAACCGACTAATCATTTAGATGTCTTAGGCCGAAAGCAAGTGGCGCAATATTTGAAAAAGAAAAAGCAAGGTTTTATTGTGGTCAGTCATGACCGTCATTTTATTGATGAAGTGGTCGATCACATTTTGTCTCTTGAAAAAAGTCAGTTAGTGTTGTACCAAGGTAATTTTTCTATTTACGAAGAACAAAAACAATTACGCGATCAATATGAATTAGAGCAAAATACGAAAATAAAAAAAGAAATTGGCCGCTTACAACAAACTGCCGCAGAAAAAGCTGAGTGGGCTCTTTCTCGAGAAGGTGATAAAACTAAAAAGTCAAAAGGTTTCATCGATACCGAGTCACGACGGGTAAATAAAGGAGCAGTAGGAGCAGATGCTGCGCGAACGATGAAACGGGCAAAAGCGATTGTAAATCGCTTAGAAGAGCAAATGTCCCAAAAGGCAGAATTGTTAAAAGATATTGAAACGGTTAATACTTTGAAATTAAATTTTGCGCCAAGCCACCACAAATTGTTACTTCAAGTAGAAGACTTAACATTACAATATCCTGATAGTTCTGCATTATTCAAACCAATCACATTTGAATTGCATCAAGGAGACCGTTTAGCAATTATGGGAGCAAATGGTGCAGGTAAATCTTCTTTAATTCATTATTTACAAAATACCTTTG
Organism: Enterococcus sp. DIV0755b; assembly: GCF_051713765.1. Lineage (NCBI taxonomy): Bacteria > Bacillati > Bacillota > Bacilli > Lactobacillales > Enterococcaceae > Enterococcus > Enterococcus sp. DIV0755b. The sequence goes on from NZ_JBIOQN010000001.1 coordinate 1,021,435, forward strand.
AAGGAAGCGTCAAAGGAAAAGTCAATCGTCCTCAAAGACTTACAATTAGTTATGTGCGCCAAAATTATGAGGATAATCGAGGAAGTTTAGTGGAATTTGCAGAAAGTCACCATTTGAATTATGAAGACTTGTTAAATAATTTACGCAAATTAGGTGTTGAGCGAGAAGTCTTTTTTAATAAAATTGAAGATATGAGCATGGGACAAAGAAAACGCGTTGAACTTGCCAAGTCACTTGCAACACCTGCGGAATTATTTATTTGGGATGAGCCGTTAAACTATTTGGATGTCTTTAACCAGGAGCAATTAGAAGAAGTCATTCAGTCTGTACAACCAACAATGTTAATTGTGGAGCATGATGAAACTTTTTTGAAAAATGTCGCTACCAAATTTTTAGAACTTAAAAAAATAGGCGAATCGTGATTAGAAAATAAAAGGTGAGGTCGTAATAGAAGTGATGAACTTTATGAAATAAGAAATATTTTTAAGAAAATTACTGTTCAAGTTTTTTGCGAAATTTCTTCTTACTTAAGTAGCAGTTACTTTTCTAGCATCGTTTATATGTTAAAAAAGAGGTTGTGACAAAAGTCTTGTCACAACCTCTAATATTTTAATTTTCTACGTTGCGAACGTAGTCATCAAAATATTTAATTAAATCACGTTTCATTTTTTGATATTCTTCTTCGCTATATTCCTTTTCTTCAATTTTCCCATTGAAATAAGGCAGTCTTAATTCTTCTTTTAAACGGTCCAATGCTTCTTGTTGATTCATAATATCTTCTCCTATAACAGATTAAACGACTGCGTTAACGCTTCGTATTGACTTTGCATGGTACTAAGTCGCTCTTTTAAACTGGCAATGTCGTCATCGTCATGAAATAAAACTTGTTTAAGTTCAAAATAAAAATCATCAAAAGCATTCACGAATGCTTCAACTTCTTTGGTTTGTAACTCCGTATTTTGATCGCAGCGAATATAAGCTTTTTCGGCAATTGCGTAACCTTCTGAGGTAGTTAAAATTGCTAAGTTTTCGTTATAGCGGCGCGTACTCACTAAATCACAAACGGACTGGCATTTATTTAATAAGTTTGAAAAATCTTTTAGTAACAATTCAATCGGTGTTTTGGTAAACATGGGGCTCCTCCAATTCTTTTCTTTAGTCTTCAAATAAGACGCAGACACATTCTGGCGCATATACATCTTTTTGGACAGTGGTTAGGGTACCGTCAGTTTGGTTACGGGTATAAAGAGTTAAATTATCGCTGTTTTGATTAGCACAAACGACATATTTGCCACTTGGGTCAAGGGCAAAATCCCGTGGGAAATCACCTTCAGTGCTGATTGTTTGGACTTTTTCAATCGTCAACCCATCTGTTGAAAGGGCAAAAACAACAATTGAGTTATGTCCGCGATTAGATGCATAAATAAAGCGCCCATCTGGACTAATGCGCACTGCTGCGCCACCATTTGCTCCAGTAAAATCTTTTGGTAACAAGGAATCTTGCATGATTTCAGTAAAGCTACCATCTTCAGGATTGTAACTTAAAACAGTCAGCGTACTATTTAATTCACCTAATAAGTAGGCAATATTTTTCGTAGGATGAAAAACTAAATGACGGGGACCAGCACCATCTTCGGTTTGATAAATGGCGACTTCGTCTAACTCTCCTGTTTCACTAACGTTATAAGTATACACTCGGTCAGTTCCTAAATCGCAAACGACAAGGCGTTTATCAGGAGTTAAATCGGTGTAGTGAACATGGGGTTTATCTTGATTTTCATTACTGCCGGTAGGTTCATCATGCTTAATTACCACACCAGGTTTAAGACTACCATCTGATTTTAAACCGTAGACACTAATTTCACCTAAATGATAGTTAGCGCCATAAACTAATTGGCGCTCTTCATCAACTGCCACGTAGCACAGTGGAGCTCCTTCTTTTGTTACGGCATTTAAAAATTTAAAGTCTTTATCATAAGCACCACAACCACCATTGCCGTCAACAGCTGTCACAGTATAAAGATTTTTAGCGTTACTTTTTGCTAAATAAGTTGGACTGTTTTCTTTAGTTGCCAAACTTAAATCTAGCAATTGTTCTTTTTCTGTATCGAGGGTAATACGGTAAATTCCTTCGCTTTCACGTCTTGTATAAGTTCCTAATAATAAGTGATGTAACATAAGTCATCCTCCTACCAATTATTGCCAAATTTTTCTTAAGAAAAATTTTTGCTTTAAATACTTCACTCTCTTTTCTATTCTACCACAAAGAATCCGCTTTAGAAGTTAGAGAAAAGATCAGGTATGTTATAATAAAAACTGTTAAAACTACAACAAAAAAATGAGTATAAAGGTAAAAAAGTCTCTTTTGATAAAAAAATTCAAAACAGTCTTTTTTGTGTGAGTTGGATTTATGGACCAATCACGATATTTTAAAATGAATTTCAAACGAAATGTTATAAACATATAGGAGGTAACGATTAAATGATAACAGGAAAAATTACAGCAATTGGGAAAGAGGCAATTGATGCCGACGAAAAATTATTAATTTTCTTTGATAACAGTGCCACAAAAGGTTTAAAGCCTTACGCAATTATTCAAGATGTACCAAAAGCTGATGCGATCACTTTAAATAAAGGAGACGAAATTCGTTTTGGTGAAGCTAAATATACGGTGACTCATGTTGGCAATACCGCATTAAAAGGGCTTCATGAAATTCAACATGCTTCTTTTATATTTGATGAGGTGCCCGTAACTGACAGTATTGTCAATGGCGTCTATCTTACACCTTTTGAAGTGCCACAATTAGAAGTAGGCATGACGATTACGTATCCATAAAAGCGCAGTTGAACTTATTTTATATTTCTAAAGGCCTAAAGTGCCAAACGGAGGTTTTAAAATGGAGAAAGATAAAAAAAGGTTATCTTGGTTTTGGAAATGGTTTTTAAATAATCAGTTTGTGACCGCCTTATTGATTATTTTATTGATTTTATTGATTTTAAATGCCTTTACTAAAGTTTCATATCTATTTGAGCCTATCGCACAGTTTGTTGGTGTCGTCGGCTTACCGATTGTTTTAGCAGGCGTTTTTTATTATCTAATGAATCCGGCTGTTGATTATTTGGAGAAAAAAGGCTTAAAACGAATTTACAGCATTTTCTTATTGTTTTTACTCGTAATTGGTTTAATTACTTGGGGCGTAGTGGTTATTGTCCCGAAAATTCGGGAACAAACCGCAAGTTTTATCGATAATTTTCCCAATTATTTAGATGTTATTGACCAAAAAGCCAATGAAATTTTAAATGATCCGATTTTTGGTACATTTAAAGATCAATTTGATAGTTATGGCGATAAGATTACTACTTGGCTGACCGACTTTATTCGTAATATTTCCAGCTCCACTATCTCTAGTTTAGGAAAAATTGTCGGGGCGGTTGCCTCTACTTTAGTGGCTATCTTTACAATGCCATTCATTTTATTTTATCTTTTAAAGGATGGCCGCAATTTAGCTCCATATTTTGTTAAATTTTTACCCAATAAAATGCGTAAACCAACATTAAAAGTTTTAAAAGAAATGAACGAGCAAGTTTCCTCTTATATTAGAGGGCAGTTGACAGTTGCTTTTGCTGTAGCCATCATGTTTATTATCGGCTTTTCGATTATCGGGTTGGATTATTCTGTGACATTAGGTGTCGCAGCAGGCTTTTTGAATTTGATTCCTTATTTAGGGTCATTTCTAGCCATGGTTCCTGCTATCTTTTTGGGAATTGTTGCGGGGCCAGTAATGTTAGTGAAAGTACTAGTAGTATTTGCGATTGAACAAACTATTGAAGGTCGTTTAATTTCACCATTAGTTTTAGGTAATGAACTTTCTGTTCATCCGGTGACTATTTTATTAGTATTATTGACTTCTGGTAAGTTATTTGGTGTGGTCGGGGTCATTTTAGGAATCCCTGTCTATGCAGCGGCAAAAGTCCTTATTACGCATCTTTTTGAATGGTATAAAGACGTTTCCCAATACTATCATGAAGAAACAGAAGATGAATAAAAAAGAACCGTGGTCATTTTGGTCACGGTTCTTTTTACAGAAAAATAGTGTGTCAGAAGCGACGTTTGTCACACTTTCGTTTTTAGGCTGCTAATTGTTTAATATCACGCATACCACCAATTACATGAACTGCCTTGTAACCGTGATTTTCTAAGAAACTCGCGATAATTTCTGAACGACGTCCGGAGTAGCTGATTACGTAATAGGTCGCATTTTTATCTAATTGTTTTAATTCATTAGGTAAGCTTGTTGCGGGTAAAGAAATGGCATGGGGTAAATGGCTCATTTCAAAATCCTGCGAGTCGCGAATATCTAAGATGTTCAGCACTTCGTTTTGACGTAGCAAGTTAAAATCTTGTACGGAAATTGAAGTCATCTTTCATCCTTCTTTCTTTTTGTAAGATGTTAGTATCTTATTTTATTTCACCAAAAAATTCAACGTTTTTCTTTTTATCTGATAAAATAATGAAAAGAAAATGAATGTAAGCGATTTTCATTCTGGTGTTAAAAGGTTATATATGAATAAAAAAATGCATAAAATAAAAAAACAAGCGTTGCCACGCTTGTTTTTAAGCTCTGTGATGGGATGTGTTGGCAACTAAACCGATCATAAAAAGCATAAGGACAAGGTTTCTCTTCGTTTTGGGCGTAAACTGTGATTTTTTACTTAAATTTTATCAAAGTTTTGATAGAGATATTGCAGGTCCGCCATCTCATGACAAATTTTAGTACCAATATTAGTTGCTTTGACTTTGGTTCGATTGGGTACTTCTGCCACTAAACGTTTGACTGAAATAATATCAGTACCATTTATTACCGCATCCGTGACAGATGTGAATGGTTGATGGGCGGCTAATTGCATCCCATAGCTATTTGACAATAAAGTATAGCCAGCAATGCCGGTAGTTTTTTGATAACTTTTGGCGTATCCGCCATCAATGACAATTAGTTTACTATTGGCTTTAATTGGATCCTCGCCCTTTTTTTCTTTGACTGGGGTGTGACCGTTAATAATATGACCGTAATCAGGTAAGTCAAATTCTGCTAATAACTCCTGACAAATGGTTTCGTCATTACGCAAAGTGTAATAGGCATTTTTCTTTTCGCGATGTGTTTTTTTGTCGGCGATATAGTAACGTTCAAATGTCGTCATAGCTTCTTTACCAAATAAAGAAGAACGCTCGCCAGTCCATAAATACCACAACATATCTGTTGCCAAATCAAAATGACAATGAGGATTTTGATAACTTTTTCGTACTTGTTCTTCATAAAAATCTAGTAGACTCTTGCCGGCGTAGTTCTGACCATTAATGCGGAGTGATTTTAAATCACCATTTTCATGTAAGGGAATACAGCCGTGAAATAATAAATTGCCGTTGTAACACAAATACATCGCACCCGCTTCTATTAAAAAGTCCATGTGGCGTTTTAATTTTTCAGATGCTTGGATTGAAGTCAAAAGCCGTGTAACTAAGTTTTCTTCTTCTAGTGTTAAAGCTAGCGGATTAAGCGGGTCAATTGTTGGCGCTTGAAAATCAGTTAGTGGGTATTTTTGTCCCTGCAATGTAATTGTTTGGCTAGTATAGTCAATAAAGGTTAGCATATTACGCTGATCTAATAGAAATTCTGGTCGCCGCTCAATTAATTGCCCTTCTAGTTTAAATTGTAAAATTGCTGTTGCTTGTTGCATCTGATTTAATAAAATTTGCTCGCTTTTTGAAAATTCGTGAATATTTTCAGCTTTAACATTAAACGCAGTTTTGGGCTGATAATATTTTTGGGCATAGTTTGCTAATGGTCGTAAATTGATGCCATAACGTTCCTCTAAAATATCTAAATTGCCATAGCGAGAAGAAATACGGAGCAAATTCATCACCGCCACAGGAGAACCCGCCACAGCCGCTAGCCAAACAATATCATGATTGCCCCACTGAATATCGACAGAAGGTAAAGTACACAGTCGTTCCATAATAAAATCAGGTTTTGGGCCACGATCGTAAATATCACCTACGACATGCAGATGGTCCACTACTAGTCGCTGAATAGTTTTAGCTAGGGCAGTAATCAGTGCAGGAGCTTGATTTAAAGTAATAATACGCTGAATAATCGTCGCAAAATAATCGACTTTATCTTTTTTGGTATCAACCTCAGTTAACAATTCTTCAATGATATAAGCAAATTGAGGCGGGAGGGCTTTTCTCACTTTAGAACGGGTGTATTTACGCCCAGCGTAATTGGTAACTTGTAAAAGATAAGGAATATTTTCTTCATAATAAGCAATTAACTCTGTGTTTGTTAAGGTGGCTTTTTGTAAAGCCAGTTTTTCTTCGGGATAGTAAATGAGTGTACATAAATCGCGAATGGGAACATTCGGGTCAGCTTGAAAACACTCTTTGACTTTTTCTTTTACACTACCTGAACCATTGCGTAAGACATGATCAAAGGCATCAAATTCACCATGAAGATCACTAACAAAATGTTCTGTTCCTTTTGGTAGTTGTACAATTGCTTCTAAATTGATGAGCTCTGTTAAAACTTGTTCTTTTTGGGGAAATTTTTCTTTTAGTAGTTGGTAGTACTTTTCTTCCAAATTAACACCTCCGTCATTATAATAATATAGCAAATCATTTCATTTGTGTATAGGTGTAAAAGTCTTTTTACATTGGTGATGTAACATAAAATCTAGTTATTGGTATAGTTGATTTAAAAAGAGGTGAGATAAATAATGTTGGCTAAAAATAGAAAAGAACTCTGAAAGAACAAGGGAGGGATTCATTACAACTGTTTTTCCAGTATAATAAAAGAAAAATTATAAAAAGGAGACGGTAAATGAATCTATTAACGAAAAATACTTGGCAACAACATTTAGGTTATGCTGCAAAAATTGGAATTGGTAGCGCACTGGCGATTTTATTGGCAGAACTATTGGGTTTAAATTTTGCCGCTTCTGCGGGAATTATTACACTGTTGACAATCTCTACCACGAAAGTCCAAACATGGCGCTTATGTTTGCAACGCTTAGGGACTTTTTTAATCACTGTTTTTTTAGCATTTTTAATTCAACCGATCCAACATTTAGAATGGATTAGTTATGGTATTATTTTAGTTTTGCTGACATTTGGTTTAAGTGCGCGGAACTTATTACCGACACTGTCTGTTAATGCTGTGGTTTTGACCCATTTAATGGCCAAAAGCACACTGACCATCAATGCTATCACCAATGAACTTTGGCTATTAGTAATTGGGTTGTTAATTGCCATTGTCGTTAATCACTTCCAGCATTATGAAAGTCAAAAAAAGTATTTAAACTATTGTCGCCAGACGAGTGAAAAAAAATTCAAACTCGTTTTTGAAAAATTGGCTGCTTACTTAGCTGATAGCCAGTTACAAAACCATGTCTGGGATGATATCATCAGCTTAGAAAAAGAGCTTCATAACTACACCCAAGCGGCCTTTGCTTATCAGCAAAATCGCTTGCCGGTAAGTGATGATTTTTATTTGGATTATTTTGAAATGCGGACGCAACAATGTAATGTATTGCATAATCTCCATTATGAAATAAAAAAATTGCGTTTAATTAAAAGTGATTCGGCAGTGATTGTCGCATTTTTGAATGAAATTGCGCTGCATTTTGGCGAAATGAGTCAGCCGATCCATCAGTTGCAGATGGTGGATCAGTTGGTGCAAAAAATTGAAGAGACCCCTTTACCTCAAACGAAAGAAGAGTTTTTACGTAAAGCGCGTCTGTATCATATTTTAATGGATTTAGAAGAATTTCTAATCTTCAAAAAACGCTTTTTACAAAAGCACCATCCGGAAAAAGTTGCTGCTTATGAAGCTGCTCAACTAGCCACAGAAGAATAATTAATGTAGACTTGGTAGCCAAATTTTTTTGTGTTTGCCAAGTCTATTTTATTTTTCTATAAACGCACTCACTCAAGAATCACTGCTTTTTTGTGGTTAATTTCCAGCTAACTAACAAAAAATGTCATTTTAAGCGATAATTTTGTTTTTTTTTACCGAAAAAGTGATAAAATGCATTTTGATAGTTTGTTTTACGATAATTGGTTTAATTAAGACGTTTGTTATTTGAAAGCAAAAAGGGATATCATTTGCGACCAGACTAATTTCTAAGTACAATAGGCTTGTCGGAAGGGGAGTAAATAAAATGGCTGAATTTGCACTATCGGCGGCGGGGCTTGAAACCGTGGCGTTACGCGTGAAAAATCGGAACCTAATGATTGAATTTTACCGAGATATTATTGGTTTTAATTTGAAAAGAGAAGAAAATGAGTTGGCAATCTTTGGCACAGCTAAAGATAAGAATGATTTGTTATGGTTGGAAGAAAGTCCATATGCACAAGACCACACTGGTGAAATAAAAAAACTTAAACGTTTGTGTTTGGTGATTCCTTCTGAAAAAGAGATGGCAGATTTAGCACAACGGCTCTTACAAGCCAACTATCCTATTAAAGATGCTTTAACTGCAAACGAAGCATCCGGGATATTAGTGGAAGATCCAGAAGGTAATCAGTTAGAAATTTATTTTGGCTCTAAAAATGCGCATCAAAATCCAGTGGCGTTAGATCTCGTTGCATTGGCGCAAAAGGCGACTGGGGAATTTCCTCGTTTATCAGATGGCGTTCACTTTGACAAAATTCATTTAAATACTAGTCGACTAAACGAACAACAAGACTTTTTGAAAAATGTCATTGGTTTGAAGGTTCAAGATGAAACCAGTGGTATTTTAGCGCTTAATGGCGGTAATTTCCACGTTGGATTATCAACAGGGCAAGGCGGTACATTAGATCTTGCCACAGATGATGTGTTGGGTTTAGACTTCTTGCAATTTCGCGTTCCACAAGCAGATATCTTCGCTTTAGCAGACCATTTAGAAAAGCTGAGCGTTGAATTCTTTATTGATCACAAAAAGCAAATTATTACCGTTTATGATCCTACTGGTATTGAATGGTGGTTTGTGAGCGAAGAAAAGAAAAGACATTAATCAATTTTTAAATCTGGACAGATGTCCAGATTTTTTTATTCTTATGGTATCCCTGCTATTTTTAGGATTTTATGGAAGGTTTAAATGTTATAGAAAATAATGATACAATCAAACAAAAAGATAAAGGGTGAAAAAATGTATTCTAAAACCAAGGCGTTGATTAAAAAACAGCTAAATGAAGGCGTTTTTCCCGGAGTTGCCTTTGCCTTTATTGAAAAATAAAAAATAGAAGAAATCGTTTTGGGAAAAAAGATGCTGGTTCCTCAGCCAGAAGAATTGCAAAAGAATAGTCTTTTTGACGTTGCATCTTTGACAAAAGTTGTGTGTACGACGAGTGTCATTTTACGGTTAGTCGAACAAGGACGTCTTGATTTAGATGCACCTTTAAAAAAATACTTACCCGCTTTTGAAAATCAACAGATTACATTGCGACATTTGTTAACCCATACTTCAGATATTCAGACTTGGATTGAAAATCGCAATCAACTGCGTAAAGAGGAATTGAAAAAAGCTTATTTAAAACTACAATCGGGAAAAAATTTAGGTAAAGTAGTGCAATATACGGATGCTGGGACGATTTTGTTAGGCTTTATGCTAGAAGAAATCTACCAAAAAACGGCGGTAGAAATTTTTTATACTGAAGTTTTAGCTCCTTTAGGGATGAAAAATAGTCTATTTTTGCCCGCAGAAAAAGTAAAAAGCAAAATTGTACCAACCGAAGTCTTAGCTGATGGGACAGTCTTACAAGGGATAACTCATGATCCTAAAGCGCGGATTTTAAAAGAAGAAGCTGGCAATGCTGGTTTATTTACCAATTTAGCCGATTTGGAAATTTTTGCTCAGATGTATTTGGCTGATGGTAAAGACTATCTAAAAAAAGAAACGATTGCGCTACTTTTAACCGATCAAACACCCCAACACGACGGAAAGAGATCTTTAGGTTGGGATTTAAAGTATACACAAGATGAACAGAAACGACCTTTGTTATTTCATACTGGCTATACAGGGACTTTTCTTTTGCTAGATCCTAATGAAAACAGTGGGTTTATCTTTTTAAGTAATCGTGTTCATCCGCATGACAATCGCAGTCTTTATTTAGCCAAAAGAGATGAAATACTGGCTTTATATTTAAAAGAAAAGGCTCACAAATTTAGAAAAGTGGTATAATATTGCAAGACAAGTTGTTAGAAAGTTAAGTTTGATTTTTAACACGAGATGAATTCATAACTAGGAGGAAATTAAACGTGGAACCATTATTTATGAAACCTGTTTTTCAAGAGAAAATCTGGGGAGGCAATCGCCTTCATACTGTTTTTGGCTTTGATTTACCCAGTGATAAAATTGGTGAAGATTGGGCAATCAGTGCTCATCCCCATGGTGTAAGTGTTGTAACCAATGGCGAATTTGCCGGACAAAAATTAGATGAGTTATGGCAAAACCATAAAGAATTATTTGGCAATCCGACCGAACCGGTTTTTCCTTTATTAATTAAAATTTTGGATGCTGAAGATGAACTATCTGTCCAAGTGCATCCTGATGATGCGTACGGTATGAAACATGAAGGGGAACTAGGTAAAACGGAGTGTTGGTATATTATCGATGCCAATCCTGGTGCTGAAATTATTTACGGACATCATGCTAAAACACGAGAAGAATTAGCCGAAATGATTCACGATGAACGTTGGGATGATTTATTGACGCGGGTACCAGTTCAAAAAGGTGATTTTTACTATGTTCCAAGTGGTACGATTCACGCGATTGGTAAAGGTATCATGATTTTAGAAACCCAACAAAGCTCTGATACTACTTATCGCGTATATGACTACGATCGCAAAGATGATCAAGGTAAGACGCGTGAATTACACATTCAACAATCTATTGATGTCACAACAGTTCCTGCCCGTAAACCAGAATTAAACGTAACAGAAGTGAAAAAAGGCGAGTCCAGTATCATCACTTATTTAAAAACGGACTTCTTTAATGTGTATGAATGGCAGGTAAATGGAAAACTTGAGCTACAAGCTCATGCGCCTTATACATTAATGACGGTTATTGATGGCTTTGGTGAATTAAAAGTAAATGGTAAATCTTATGAAATGCCAATGGGCACCAGTTGCATTATGCCAAACGGTATTTCCAATTGGACCATTGAAGGCAAATGTAGCATTATCGCTTCAGAACCTGGTAAAAAAGAATAATCTTAAACAGAGAAAAAATTCAGGTTAACGGATTTTTTCTCTTTTTTTAGCAGATAAAGGAGGAGAGGCTTTTGTTTTATGCACCATTACTTCTAACTGTAATTGCAAATCTGTTGTATCATTTTGCTTCAAAAAGTGTAAACGAAAAGAGTAATTTATTTTTTTCACTCTTTGTTGTGTATGGAATTGCTTGGGTCATTTGTTTATTTTCATTTTTATTTCGAAGTGACAAAACCCCTCTTAGTCAAGAAGTGCATTACTTAAATGGTGGCACTGTTTTATTAGGGATTGCAATCGTTTTTGTCGAAGTTGGCTATCTGTGGTTATATCGGGTAGGCTGGCCGATGAGTATGGCGGCTATTTTGGTGACAAGTTTGTTAACGTTACTTCTAATTCCAATCGGTATTTTTATCTTTAAAGAACCGTTTTCCTTAAAAGAAGCAGCCGGTGTTTTATTTTGTTTACTAGGTGTCTATTTATTACGCTAGTAAAGGTAAAAGCAGCTTGCAAAAAAGAGGTGCCACTGCTCTTTTTTGCAAGCTGCTTTTGATTAATTAATTCACTTTGTTAAATCTAAAACTGTTTCTCTTTGAATAAGTTTATGTGGTACGATTACTTTAATACCATCGGTGAGTTGTTGGTTAATTTGTTCCATTAATTTTTGTGTAGCCATTTTCCCTAAGCGTGAAACGTCGACATCTAGACTTGTGATGTAAGGATGAACCAAAGTAGAAAAAATGGAATTATTAAAGCTAATTAAAGAGATATCATCAGGAATTTTTTTGCCATACATTTGGACCAACTGCATAATCCGCATCGCAAATAAATCATCAATTACGACAAGCGCGGTGGCCTTTGTTTCTTCCAAAATATTTTCAAACAAAATATAATCTTCCGGCGCTTCAAATTTTACTGCCGCATGTGTGGTTAAATTCGCAATCATTAGCGCTTTTTGGTAGCCAAAGTAGCGCTCAAAATAGAGGTTTTCGCGAGTTGTATTGGTGACAAATAAAATATTTTTATGACCGCGGGTAATTAAGTATTCAGTAGCTTGTTTACCTAATAATTGGTTGTCGTTATCGACAAAAATAATTTCACTTTCTTTTTGATAAGGCTGACCGATCAGTGTAAAAGGAATTTTGTTATCCGCCAAATAAGCAATGACCGGATCATGATTATCCGAATACGTTAAAATAAAACCGTCCACTTGCTTTTGCAAATGCATGCGTTTGACATTTTCCAATAAGGTTTCAAAATTATTAGCAGAAGCGACAGCCACAGACATGTGGTATGTGCTGGCTTCTTCATTAACAGCTTCAATCGTCTCTAAATAAAAAGGGTTGCCCAAGCGTTCTTTTGAATCTAAAGGAGGTAAGATGATGCCAATCGCACTAGCGATTTGTTTGCCCAGATTCCGCGCAGTAACGTTTGGTACGTAGCCTAAATCTTTCATAACTTTTCGCACTTTTTTCTTGGTTTCTTCTGAGATACTTGGGTGATCGTTGATGACGCGTGAAACCGTTGAAGTTGCGACACCGGCTTTTTTAGCGACATCTTTTACAGTGATACTCATAGCTTTGCCTCCAAATTTAATTGAAATGGATTCTTTTGCTATCATAGCAATTTTAGCGCCAGAAAACTAGCCAAATTAATGGATTAATAACGGTTAATTTTTTATTTTGTTTGACCAACTACTGCTTGGCTTGTAAAGTAAGTCTTTTAGCTAGAAAATTAGAAAAGCTGAAGGGATGCAGTCTTTCTTACGTCATACTTTATATACATATACCAGAAAACGCCCGCAGACTGCGGGCGCAAGAACTAGTCTTTCATAGCGACTGTGATTTCGTCTGCTAAGTCATAGTTTTCATCATATAATGTTACATTGATGGTATCGCCGGCAACAAGTTTTAAAGTAACTGTTTCTTTTTCGACGGTTACAGCTAACAAGCGGCCACGATAGTTGATATGAAATGCATAACTATCCCATTTGCTTGGTAAAAACGGCGCAAATGATAGTGTCTCATGAGCCGTTTTCATTTGGGCAAAACCTTGGACAATCGCTAACCAGCTACCTGTCATAGAAGTGATATGCAAGCCGTCTTCGGTATCATTGTTGTAATTATCCAAATCAAGGCGAGCGGTACGTTCATACATTTCTAAAGCTTTTTCCTCCATCCCTAGTTCCGCTGCTAAAATAGCATGAATACTAGCAGAAAGTGAAGATTCATGGACAGTCATTGGTTCGTAGAAATTGAAGTTTTTTTGTTTTTCTTCCAAAGTAAACTCATCAGAAAAATAATAAATTCCTTGCAAGACATCAGCTTGTTTAATAAAGCAAGAGCGCAAAATTTTATCCCATGACCAATGTTGGTTCAATGGTAAATCGGCTGGATTTAAGTCTGTAACGGGCATAAGATCTTTGTCTAAGAAAGTATCGTGTTGCACAAAAATACCCAATTCTTCATCAACTGGTAAATACATATTACGGTAGATTTCTTCCCACTGCTCTTGTTCACTTTGAGGAATTGAAACAGTTGCTACATCTTCAAAACGACGATAATTTTCTAAGGTATATTTTAATACCCAGGCGGCTAGCATATTGGTATACCAGTTATTATTAATATTATTTTCGTATTCATTAGGACCTGTTACCCCATGAATCATATATTTTTGCTGCCGTTTTGAAAAGTGAACGCGATCTGCCCAAAAACGCGCAATTTCAGTTAAAACTTCCAAACCTTCTTTTTGTAAATAAGTTTCGTCTCCGGTGTAATTCGTGTAGTTATAAATTGCGTAGGCAATAGAACCATTACGATGGATTTCTTCAAAGGTAATTTCCCATTCGTTATGACATTCAATTCCTGTAAAGGTCACCATTGGGTATAAAGCTCCTGCTAATCCTTGTTTTTGAGCGTTAATGTGAGCCTCTGGTAATTGATTGTGACGATATTTTAAAAGGTTTTTGGTAACTTTTGGTTCTGCTAACGCAAGGTAAAGTGGAACAGCGTAAGCCTCAGTATCCCAATAAGTAGCACCGCCATATTTTTCGCCGGTAAAGCCTTTTGGTCCAATATTTAGACGTTCATCGTCACCGTAATAAGTGGAGAATAATTGGAACAAATTAAACCGAATCCCTTGTTGCGCGGCTGGGTCACCATTAATCGCTACATCGGCTAATTCCCATCGTTTTTTCCACGCTGCAACTTGCTCATCTTTTAAAACGTCAAAACTTTCACTATAAGTAGACATTAATTCACTAGCTTTTTTGACTTGTGTTTCTTCTGGTACATCACGGCTAGTTAAAACGATAATTCTTTTTTCAAAATCGATTGTTTCACCGGCTTTTGCTTCATAACTAAAAGATTCTGAAATTGCTAATGGTGCCGGTGTAGTTTCAAGAGCTTGCTGATTATGCTGCATTAGTGCTGTCACGCTAAAACGTTCGATGCCAAAATTGTTTGGGATGGTTTGAACGGTTAAGTAAGTGCCATTATCTTGTGTGCCACTATCTTTTTCTTCCCAAAATAATTCATCGTAATTGCTATCTTCATTGCGAACATTACTATCTAAAGAAGAATCAATGGTAATTTCAGCTGCCCCTGTAATTACTTCTGCAGTCACTTTTAAAACTGCTAGTTCTTTTTTGACAATTGATAAGAAGCGTTCAAAATTAAAACGGACAGTCGCATCTGTTAATTTAATTGTAAAGCGACGTGTTAAAATTCCGGTTTGCATATCTAGTTCTAAATGAAAATCTTCATGGGGAATTGTAGCTAAATCAATCGTTGTCCCATTGACGGTAATATTTAATTTTAGAAAGTTGATTGCGTTAATAACTTTGCCAAAGTAATCAGGGTAACCATTTTTCCACCAACCAACGCGGGTTTTATCCGGATACCAAACCCCAGCTAAATATGTTCCTAAATGATGATCACCAGAATATTGTTCTTCAAAATTTCCCCGCATCCCCATATAACCATTACCTGTGCTTGTTAATGATTCTTGTAAGCGACGATTTTGCTTGTCTAAGGTTTTGGTCGTAATTTTCCAAGGGTCAATGTCAAATAGGCGCTGAATCTGATTCATTTTATAATCCTCCTTGTGTTGTCTTCGTTAACTAAATAATAAACGCAATCGATTGCGTTAGTCAAGCGTTAATTTGCAAAAAGATTGCGAGGGACTTATTTTAGCTTGAAATAAGGACACACTCACGCTTACGCAGCCTTATTTTTATTTGGTTTGTAATTCATCCTCGAAATATGGTGAAAAATAAAAATATAATTTTACCTTTACAGTAAAATCGAACTCCGCTATAATAATTTGCAACGAAACCGATTGCGTTATTTTCGGAATTGGTAAATTGGAATTATTTAATAGAACAATGGGAAATTATTAAAGGAGTGAAGGTTTGTGAAAGAAAATCTGAAAAAATTAATTAGTTTTGAGTTTTGGCAAAAATTTGGGAAAGCCTTAATGGTGGTCATTGCAGTTATGCCAGCTGCCGGTTTAATGATTAGTATTGGAAAAACAATTCCAATGATGAATCCTGATCTAGCAGCTTTAGTGACAACAGGTGGTGTAATTGAAAACATTGGTTGGGCTATTATTGGAAACCTTCATCTTTTATTCGCTTTAGCAATTGGGGGAAGTTGGGCTAAAGAAAGAGCCGGTGGTGCCTTTGCGGCTGGATTGTCATTTATTTTAATCAATCGAATTACTGGTGCTATTTTTGGCGTAACCAGTGAAATGTTAGCGGATCCAGAGGCGCTTACTGAAACATTGTTTGGCACTAAAATTATGGTAAATGGTTTTTTCACTAGTGTTTTAGAAGCCCCAGCTTTAAATATGGGCGTTTTTGTGGGGATTATCGCCGGGTTTGTAGGTGCGACAGCTTATAACAAATATTATAACTTCCGTAAATTACCGGATGCTTTAGCATTTTTCAACGGAAAACGTTTTGTTCCTTTTGTAGTTATTTTTCGTTCAATCTTAGTTTCTTTAGTTTTAGCCATCGTCTGGCCGGTAATTCAATCGGGAATCAATAACTTTGGTTTGTGGATCGCCCAATCGCAAGAAACAGCACCAGTTTTGGCACCGTTTTTATATGGGACATTGGAACGTTTACTTCTACCATTTGGTTTGCATCACATGTTGACCATTCCAATTAACTATACGGAATTAGGTGGAGCGTATACTATTATGTCCGGCGCACAAGCAGGACAACAAGTATTTGGTCAAGATCCATTGTGGTTAGCGTGGGCGACTGATTTAGTAAACTTAAAAGGCCAAGGAGATATGTCACAATATGAGTATGTCTTAAATCACTTTACTCCGGCTCGTTTTAAAGTAGGGCAAATGATCGGAGCTTCTGGTATTTTAATGGGTCTAGCTTTTGCAATGTACCGTAATGTGGATAAAGACAAACGCAATGCTTATAAATCGATGTATCTTTCAGCAGCATTGGCTGTCTTTTTAACTGGGGTAACAGAACCACTAGAATTTATGTTTATGTTTGCAGCTGTGCCATTATATGTTGTCTATGCAGTAGTCCAAGGTGCAGCTTTTGCAATGGCAGACATTGTACATTTACGCGTTCACTCATTTGGTAATATTGAATTATTAACAAGAACACCAATGGCCATTAAAGCAGGTCTTGGCGGTGATTTATTTAACTTTATTTGGGTCACGTTAGTCTTTGGTGTCGTGATGTTTTTTGTAGCTAATTTCTTAATTAAAAAATTCAATTTTGCCACACCAGGACGTAACGGGAATTATGAAAACGATAATAAGGATGCCGATACAACAACTGTTACAGCAGATGGGAAATTAGATCCAAACTCTCAAATCGTAAAGGTAATTAATCTTTTAGGCGGGAAAGAAAATATCATGGATGTCGATGCATGCATGACGCGTTTACGTGTTTCTGTCAAAGATCCTGCAAAAGTTGGTGGCGAAGTAGATTGGAAAAATGCTGGCGCAATGGGATTATTGGTAAAAGATAAAGGGGTTCAAGCAGTCTATGGACCAAAAGCGGATATTTTAAAATCTGATATTCAAGATGCTATTGATTCTGGCATGGAAATTCCCCAAACAGAAGTAATTGCTGAAATCGGTGAAGAAAAAGCACCTAAAGAATTTAAAGGAATCAATGAAACAATTTTAAATGTAGCAGACGGCAATGTTAAGCCGATTTCGGCGGTGAACGATCCGGTTTTCTCTCAAAAAATGATGGGAGATGGTTTTGGGGTAGAACCTCAAAATGGGACTGTTTATGCCCCTGTTTCTGGCACGGTCACAAGTGTCTTTCCAACTAAACATGCATTGGGATTACTGACAGACAATGGACTAGAAGTTTTAGTGCACATGGGCATTGATACGGTTGATTTAAAAGGTGCGCCATTTACAGTGAAGGTTAAAGATGGCGATAAAGTTTCAGCAGGAGATGTGATTGCCCAAATGGATTTAAATGCAATCAAAGCCGCTAGTAAACAGACAACAATTATTGTTGCCTTTACCAATGCAGAAGAAATTCAGACTGTGACGTTAACCAAGACAGGTGAACTTGCTGGTAAAACAGAAGTAGCCAAAGTGGCACTGTAAATATAAAAGGGCTGTGCTAAAGACATTGTGTCTTAAGGGTACAGTCCTTTTTCTTGGTCAATAAAGTGTGCTATTCTTAAACGATGTAAAGAGATAGGAGTAAGAAGATGAAATTTTTAACCTTAAATTGCCATAGTTGGTTGGAAGAAAATCAAACAGAAAAATTAGACCAACTAGTAAAAAATATTGCGGCAAATGATTATGATGTGATTTGTTTACAAGAAGTTAATCAGCTTGTAAAAAGTGAAGTGGCGGTTTTAGATGATTGGTTTATTCCCAGTAGTACTGATGTGGTAATTCACGAAGATAATTTTGCGCTGCGTTTGCAAGAACAATTGCAATGTGTAGAAAAGGATTATTACTGGAGTTGGTGTTACAACCACATTGGTTATGATCGTTTCCATGAAGGTGTAGCAATTTTAGCCAAAACTCCTTTTATTGCAAAAGACCACCTAGTTTCAAAAACTACTGATGTAGCAGATTATCACACCAGAAGAATCTTAACGGCATTAACAGAAGTAGACGGTCAGCTTCTTCAAGTCGTAAGCGGTCATTTTTCTTGGTGGACAAAAGGATTTTCTGCTGAGTGGGAAAAAACAGAAGCTTTTTTAGCGACTAATTCGTATCCGCTTGTTTTAATGGGAGATTTCAATAACCCAGCCCATACGCCAGGCTATGAATTAATCTTAGCAAGTGATTGGCAATTGCAAGATAGTTTTTATGCAGCCAAAAAAAGCGTTGGTAACTATACTACGCTAGCTAAAATTGCTGGTTGGGAAGAAAGTAATGGTGAACGGATTGATTACATTTTTATGACTCCTGAATTTAAAGTAGTCACCCATGAAGTTATTTTTGATGGGGGCAAAACCCCGATTGTAAGTGATCATTTTGGTGTGAGTGTTACAGCGCAGTGGCAATAAGAGCATAAAGAAACAGCCATCTAAGAAAAAGTGAAGTGGCCCTAAAAGTTAAATTTTTTAGTCTAACTTTTGTAGGTCACTTCATCTTTTTTTCAAGATGGCCTTTTTTTAACTAAAATGGGTGAGTAATTCAGTTAGCGCTGAATCGGTAAAATCTTCAATTACAAGTGAAACCCCAGGTAATGAAGCTAAAGTAGCTTTTTTGGCAGAAGTCGCCACGGCAACTATTTTAGCTGGATTAGCGTTATATGCACTCGCAAGACCGGCGGGGACATCTTCAAAAATGACACATTCTTTGGTAGGAAGATTTAAGCGGGCCGCACCTTTTAAATAAGGATCGGGGTCTGGTTTACTAATCATCGTTCCATCGTCATAGACAACCTGATTTAAATCAAACCACTGTTCTAATCCCAGTGTTTCAAAATAAAAATCTAAATTAGTTTTCCCTGAAGCCGTAGCGATAGTAAAAGGAATTTGTTGTTTTTGTAATTGAGTTAGAAATTCGGGTACGCCTTTTAATAAACCATAGTGGGGATCTTCTAAACAAATTTGGCGATAAATTGCTTCTTTTTCTTCGGCGTAATCCTCAATTTCTTTTTGCGTTAAGGAACGTTTAAAAACGTGTTCCAAAGTATGTTTGGCATTTTTACCATGAAAATATTTGGCAAAATCAGCATCGGAAACTGGCGAGCCGGTGCTTTTGGTAATAAAAGTTTGCCAAGCATCTTCGTGTTTTTTTGTATCGTTAATCAGCGTACCATTGAAATCAAATAAAATTCCTTTCATATTAAACGTCAACCTCCTCAGATTTAAAAATAGTGATAAAATTAGTGAAAAAATATTTTGATGAAAATACTAGTTTTCTAAACTTTTAGCATAAGCTGGATTAGCCGTACGAACTTTATTTGGAAATAATGTTGCAACACGATAAAAAGCAGCTAGTATGTCTTGGGGGATAAACACAGGAGCAATAAAATTTTTACCAGCAGGACCATAACCACTGGGCGTATTTTGTAGTCGGCTAATTTCACCCAGTAGCAATGTTATGTATTGATCCATCTCCCACATTCCTAAAAGTTTACGGTCAAAGTGCAACTGATTATCTTTTTCCATGACTTTCACTTTATAGCTGGCATAATTTATGATTGTCGTATTAGGGGCAAATTTACTGCATGTCGCAGCCATCCGTCGCTGCATCGTCGCATCTTGGCACAAAATAAGGCTGGCTTTTTTTAATTCGTGCGTTTCAAGTAATTGTAAAAGATTTGTGATATTGTTGCCACTATTGGTCGACTTTACTTCTAAGTAGTCAGCTGTTTTGCCGGTTTTTAATTGCAAAATAGCATTAAACATCTGGGCTTCACTAGCATTTTTTGTAGGAATCTGGGGATAAAACTGATTTATTTTTAAACGCAGTGCATTAGTAGTATGGCCTTGACCACCTACGATTAAGTAATTTGTCGCCACTTGGTTATTCATCGCTGTTATCAAGACATCTATTCCTGATAAAATGCTCCCACCAAAT
The DNA here is from genome assembly GCF_051713765.1 of Enterococcus sp. DIV0755b. Classification (NCBI taxonomy): domain Bacteria; kingdom Bacillati; phylum Bacillota; class Bacilli; order Lactobacillales; family Enterococcaceae; genus Enterococcus; species Enterococcus sp. DIV0755b. The sequence goes on from NZ_JBIOQN010000001.1 coordinate 1,041,728, forward strand.
AAAACGAAAGCATCCGCCTTTTTTAGCTGGTATTTTTGATAAAGAGCATTTTGTGATAAATCGGTAAGATCCCGTACGCCGCAAAAAGCGCTTAAAAGGTTTAAATCATCAGCGAGTGTTTCCTTCATTTTCTATCTTCCTTTTGTTTTTTAGTTAGTAACTATCCAAACTTCTTTTATTTCTTGTTAAGTTCATTATACGCAAAAAAGATGGCAATGAGAGGACGTTTTCATATTTATCAAACTAAAAAATTACGCACAATAAAAAGCACTACGACAAAATATGGTATCTATCGCAGTGCAATTTTTTTAGGCAGTGAGTGCGGTTAATTCTTTTTTATTTAAAATAAGATAGCCACCACGGCTTTTTTGTAAAATACCTTGTTCCTTAAAGTTTGTCATCGTTCGTAAAAGATGACGATAACTCACATTTAAAATAGCAGCGCAGTTATTTAGTTGAAAAGAGAAAAGCCCTTCTTTTTCATGTTCTAAAATAAACCGAGCCAGCCGTGTTTCCACCGGCTCACTTAATGAATTAGCTAAATTAATACCTGTATTTAATCGATAGCTAAGGAGTTGACAGGTGTGTTTTAAAAAACGTAAGTCATTTTGTAAAAGGGCGCGGTATTGTTTTAAATTCACACAAACACAAGTACAAGGTGTCATGGCTTTAACGCTACTGCTAGGTGTTGTTTGCCACAAAGATGAGGCTTCGCCGATAATCGTTGCCTCGTAGCAATAATTGATACAAATATTTTGGGTGTCATAAGTATAAGAATATACCATGGCAGTCCCTTCGACTAAAAAATAGAGGTACTTAGAAGGTGTGCCGGCTTGAATGAGATCTTCATCTTTTTCAAAAGTACATAGTGTCGCGATTGAAAATAAATCGGTATCTAAATAGTCTTGGAGGTTATGACTGGTAATAGCTTCTTTTAACTGGCTTTTATCAAATAATTGTTTCATAAAAGCTTCCTTTCTCATCTGCAAGTTTGTTATTGATTATAACGGCAATCGCGCAAAAAAGCATCCCTTCTTACTACTTTATTAAGATAATGTTCGGATTTTACCTAAACTTTACAAAAAAATTACCCTCAAAGTGACACAGGTCATTTTTGTTTGGGAAAATTCTTGCTATTATGTGGGAGCAATATAAATCAATTTCCAATAGGGGGAGAAAACATGCGTTTCAAAATGTTGGCAACAGGTCTTTTAACGCTAGGAATTTTAGTTGGTCTTGCAGGATGTGGCAGTGAACAAAAAGCACAAGGGGACTCAAAAGAAAAATTGGTAGTTCAATTTGTTCCTACTAATAATGACGGTTCCATGGAAGCTAAAACAAAACCATTTGCAGAGTATTTATCTGAAAAACTAGATAAGGATGTAACGGTAACATTAGCAACAGACTATTCTACTATTGTTGAAGCGATGGCTTCTGGCCAAGTCGATGTGGGGATTATGCCACCGGCGGCTTATGTGCAAGCCAAAGATATGGATGCCGCAGAAGCATTGTTAACCTCTCAATTGGGTGCGTATGACCGAAAAACTGGTCTACCAACCGACGAATTAACTAACACTTTTAAAGGTGAAATTTTAGTTAAAGCCGATAGTGATTTGAAAAACTTGTCCGATTTAAAAGGGAAAAAGATTGCCACACTATCACCAAACTCAGCTAGTGGCTATATTTATCCAGTAGCAGAATTAAAAGATGCCGGCATTGATCCTACAAAAGATGCCACACTGACAACTGTTAATGATATTCCAAGTGAAATGACTGCTGTTTTAAATGGCCAAATGGATGCGGCCTTTGTTTTTGAGGGCGCGCGAAATGTCTTTGCTTCAAAATTTAGTGACCAAGATATTATGAAAGAATTACGCGTTTTATCTTTAACCAAAGGGGATATTCCCAATGACGCAATTGCGGTGCAACCTAAAATGGATGCTAAGCTGAAAGACGAAATTAAAGATGTCTTTCTAGCAATGCCAAAAGATGAAGCCGGTCAAGAAGCGATGGCGTTATGGGGGCATAAAGGGTATCAAGAGGCTGCAGACAGCGCTTATGACACAATTCGCGAATATACTAAAAAAGCTTCCGAGTAACAAATGTGCCAGTTCGTATGAGCTGGCTTTTTATAACTTAATCTTTACTAAAATATAGGAGCAAAATACATGATTGAATTTAAAAATGTCGCCAAAGTATATCCTAATGGTGTCAAAGGACTGCAAAATATTAATTTAACGATTCCAGATGGTGAATTTGTTGCAATCATCGGGTTGAGTGGAGCGGGGAAAAGCACATTATTACGCTCTATTAATCGCTTGGTTACTACAACTGAGGGCGAAATTATGATTAATGGTGACTCCATTACTAAAGCCAATAAGAAAAAACTACGCCAAATTCGCCGCAATATCGGGTTGATTTCCCAAAGTTTTAATCTGGTTAAACGCAGTACCGTTCAAAAAAATGTTTTGTCTGGTCGACTAGGCTATTACACTACTTGGAAAAGTATTTTTGGTCTGTTTACTAAAGAAGACTATGAAAAAACCACAACTGCCTTAGCGCAGGTTGGGTTATCAGATAAATTGCATACGCGCAGTGACGAATTAAGTGGAGGCCAACAGCAACGGGTTTTAATCGCTAGAGCATTAGTTCAACAAGCAGAAATTATTTTAGCCGACGAACCAGTAGCCTCTTTAGATCCTGTGACGGCTGAAAAAGTAATGGGGGATTTAAAAGAAATCAACCAAAGCTTAAACAAAACAATTATCGTCAACATTCATTCTGTCCCACTGGCAAAAGCTTACGCAACACGAATTATTGCGCTAAAAAGTGGTGAAATTGTGTTTGATGGTGCAGCAGAAACCTTAACGGCGCAACGCTTGAAGGAAATATATGGTGAGGCCTATGAAAAGGATGTGGCACCTGATGCAAATTAAAGATACGGTGCATTTTAATTGGTATAAACACTTATTTATTGTCGTTATTTTACTTGCTTGTCTACAAGGAAGTATTCTTTTAACTGGCGCAGATTTCCAAGCAGTCTTTCAAAATTCCGATCAGATGGGGATCTTTTTAGCACGTTTTCTAAAACCGGATTTTGGCTATTTGCCAAATCTTTTAACCCCGCTTTTAAAGACATTACAAATGTCTGTGTTTGGGACTTTTTTAGGTGTTTTATTTGCGGTACCAGTTAGCTTTTTAGCGACTCAAGTTGTAACCAAACAACGCGTATTATCGTATATTATTCGTTTTTTCTTAGGTGTCATTCGGACAATTCCTAATTTATTATTGGCAGCTTTATTTGTTGCGGTCTTTGGGATTGGCGAGGCAACAGGGGTTTTAACTATCGCTGTATTTACATTTGGCATGGTATCACAATTAGTTTTTCAAGCCATTGAGACGATTGACTTTGGCCCGATTGAAGCCAATGAAGCAGTAGGAGCTAATAAAATGCAAGTTGCTATTTGGTCTGTTGCACCACAAGTGATTAATCAAATTATTAGTTATACTTTTTATGCTTTTGAAGTAAACGTGCGGGCTTCGACGGTTTTAGGTTATGTCGGAGCAGGGGGGATTGGTGTGATTTTAAATTCCTCTTTGGCACTCATGCGCTACGACCGGGTGGCAATTATTATTTTGACGATATTTGTAGTAGTGGCGATTGTGGATGGTTTGAGTGAAGCAGTTAGGAGGAGATTGGGATGATAATAAGCCAAATTAGTAAAAAAACATATTTTTTCCTGCTGTTACTTATGGTACTGGTCATTTATTCTGCAGTGGGGATTGATTATAGTAGTTTAGAAACTTTTTCTCTAGCGATGGGAAAAGAAGTTTTACAAGGGTTGGCTCATCCGGATTGGCACTACCTTTATGACGGCAGCGGAGAAGATTTAATTAGCCTTTTACTTTTAACGCTAGGGATTGCTTTTTTGGGTACTTTTATTGCGACTATTTTAGCGTTACCGCTAACTTTAATTAGCGCCAGTAACTTGTGGCAAAATCATCCTTGGATTGCTAAAATTGGCAAATTTATTTGTAACGTTTTACGAGCATTTCCGGAATTAGTATATGCGATTATTTTTGTCAAAGTTGTTGGACCAGGACCATTTGCCGGCGTGATGGCAATTGGAGTTCATCAAATTGGGATGTTAGGCAAACTATTCACAGAAGAAGCAGAAGGCATGAACGAAGCGTTAGTAGAAGACGCAACAGCAATTGGTGCTAATTTTTGGCAGATTATCTTTTCCGTGCGGGTACCTTATTTATTACCAATTTATAGTTCATTATCTTTAAATCATTTTGAAATTGCGGTTCGTAGTGCGGCAACTTTAGGTTTAGTTGGTGCTGGCGGGATTGGTGCACCACTGATATTTGCCATTCAAACTAGAAGTTGGGATCGTGTAAGTATTATTTTATTAGGAGTCGTTGTAACAGTCTTTTCTTTAGACTTATTTACCGGCTGGATTCGTAGGAAGTTACGCTAATGAAGATTTTACAATTATCTGATTTACATTATCGCAGCCAGTATCTACCCGCAGAAAATGGATACCAAGAAATGCTGATGAAAATGGAAAATCCTCTTCATTATCTCGATCTTGCAATAAAAAAAGCCAAAGCTCAAACAGCGGTTGATTTAGTGCTGATTACTGGTGATTTGACTGAAGATGGTGAAGTAGCGGATTATGCGTTTTTAAAAGATTACTTTGACAAAGCATTTCCAGATACGCCGGTTTTTGTCACACTAGGTAATCACGATATTAAAGAGAATTTTTACCAAGGCTGGTTAAAAAACGTTCCAACAAGCAATTACTATAATTTTGTTCACACTTTTGAAGATTTTTATTTATTATCTTTTGATAGTTCGGTGTATGGCCACGCAGATGGGCAGATCGATCGGGGACAATTAAATTGGTTGGAAGATATGCTGTCAACGCATCAAGACAAACCTGTTTTGGTTATGACGCACCATCATTTGCTTGAAAAGCAATACGCCACACCGCAACTCCCGCAAGCTCAACAAGTTTGGCAAATTTTAAAACGTTACGATATTTTAGCGGTTATAAATGGACACACTCATAGTCATTACCAGACTACAGTAGCGGGAATTGCCTATTACACTGCTGATGGACTTTCTTTTTTAGGTCAAGATGAAGGCGCTGGAATGGTGCGTTTCATTCAACATGCAGGTTTTAGCCTTTATGAATTAAAAGATGGGCAACTAACAGAAATTAACGCAGAAGTAGTCACAAGTGGCCGCTTTTTACAAAAAGTAGACATGCGGTTGTGTTAATCTAGGCAAAAAGCGCCTCATAAAGTAAGTCAATTGACTAGCTTTATGAGGCGCTTTTTGATTTTGTAGAGAGTTGAGCACGTTTATTCCGCTTTTCTGTGATCTAGCACATGCAGCAACTCTTCGGGAAAAATTCAAAAATTAGTTTCTGGTAAAGAGCACCAGAAATCAAATTTCTGAGATTTTTCCAAAGAGCTAACCGCTGCCTTTAGCTTTTCTGTGATCTAGCTTCATGAACTAGCTTTCTCCGGCAATAAGCCAAAATCCTGAAAAATTTGAGAAACCATTTAACAAGATTTTATCTTATTGCTTGAAAGTATTGCTTGAAAGCTGGACAAGTTCATTCCGCGTTTCTTTGATCTAGCTTCACAAACGAACTCTCTACGGTAATAAGCTGAAATTTGAAGAAATTTGGAAAACAATTTATTAAAATTCCATCTTATTACTTGAGAGTTGACCACGTTTATTCCGCTTTTCTTGTTTTAAGCAATTTCGGCTAATGTGGGGATGTTTACTGTACCGTATTTTTTTTCAAGGGCTGTTTTTAACAAGCGATAGGCTAATTTTTCATTACGGGCTAAAATTGGGCCGTGGAAATAAGAACCATAAACGTTACGGTAAATGACACCTTCTGTTTGATCTTCCCCGTTATTGCCTTTTCCTTCGACGATTTTACCTAAAGGACGTTCGCCTTCACCTAAGAAAGTACGACCGTTGTGATTTTCAAAGCCGTAATAAGTTTCGTCAAATTCTTCATTGTGAATGACAATATCGCCAATAAAGCGATTGTTTTCCTGGCTTAAAGTATAATGATCTAATGCGCCAATACCTTTAATTTTTTCGCCATTAGCGCCCATATAATAATGGCCTAACAGTTGATAACCGCCACAAATAGCTAACATAATACCGTCGTTTTCAATATAATCGGTTAAGTCTGCTTTTTTTTGTTGAATATCTTCTGAAACAATCAATTGTTCAAAATCTTGACCGCCACCGAAAAAGACTAAATCATATTTTTTAGCGTCAAATTTTTCATGGATACTAACAATCTCAGTATCCAATTGAATTCCCATTTTTTTGGCCAAGTATTGTAAAACCAATAAGTTACCGTTATCCCCATAAGTGTTTAATAGGTTGCCGTATAGATGGGCTAATGTTAGTTCATAATCAGCCACGATCCATTCCTCCTTTAATGTAACCTTGTTCCGCTAATTTTTTTCGTAATTGTAACACAGCAGTATAAGTTGCCAAAATATAAACATTTTCAGTTGGCAATTTTTTAATATCTACAATAACTTCGTCTAAATCTTTTGTTTCCGTTAATTTATCTTCTGCAATGCCAGCAACTTTTAAACGCAATGCCATATCTTTATGACGTTCACCGCCGGCAATGACTGCTGGAATATTCATTTGCGCAAAAGCTTCGTGATTTCCATCCCAAATCCAGCTGACGTCAATTCCGTCTGCATAGTTGGCATTTAATAAAGCCACTAGTGAAAAAGGATAAGGAGAAAGGCCAATCATGTCGATGACTTGATTTAAACCTACCGGATTTTTAACTAAGACTAAGGTACATTTCTTCCCGTCAATGTCGATAATTTCTTGTCGACCAAAAACTTTTTCGTCATAACCAAGACCGGCTTTAATTTTTTCTGCCGGCACATCGTAATACTCCGCCACAGCCGTTGCAGCTAAGGCATTGTAGACATTATACATGCCACCTACTTCAATGCCATATTCGTGTCCATCTATTACAAAATCCGCAGAAGTATTGTCCATGGCTACCATGTTGGTCAGTTTGTAATCTAATTCAGGACGATGAAAGCCACAGTTAGGACAATAGTATTTGCCAAGATTGGCGTAAGTAATCATTTTGTAGTGCAGAATATGATGACATTGCGGACATAAAACGCCGTCGGTATTATAGTGGGCCATTTGTTCTTTATCAGGTAAGTGATCAAAACCATAATATTTTCGTGGATTGACCGTATCCAAGGAATTGAAAATCGGTGAATCCCCATTACATAAAATTGGTGCGTGAGGTGATTTTGCGGCACCTTCGACAATTAAACGATAAGTAGTATAAATCTCACCATAACGGTCCATTTGGTCACGAAAAATATTGGTAAAGACAAATAATTCGGGTTTGATATATTCGGTCACTTTGCTTAGGCTGGCTTCGTCAATTTCTAAGACTGCAAAGTTTTTTTGATTTTTTTTAGGCTTTGCTGATAGAAAAGTTGAAACAATCCCTTGAACCATATTAGCTCCGGTTGGATTGGTCAACACTTCGTCAAATTGTTGTTGTAATATATTGACAGTTAAAGCAGTTGTAAGTGTTTTACCGTTGGTGCCCGTTACAACCACAACTTCATAAAGGTCAGAATAGTGATCCAAAACATTGGGATCAATTTTTAAGGCGAGTTGGCCAGGATAACTGGAACCACCTTTAAAAAATGTTTTCAAAATCCATTGGGCACTTTTGCCGGCAAAAATTGCCAAGTGACTACGTAAGCTCATAAATTCTGCTACTCCTTTTGGTTAAACTAACGTTACATTGTTTCCTAAATCCAACTTATCATACCATAGTCTGAAGACATTACGGTAACACCTTTGCTTTTTCTTAAATTTTACTTGGGGCGAGTAAAATTTAAGAAAAAGAAGCTACCACTAAAGAGTGCGTAGCTTCTTATAAAAAGTCGTTTATCTGTAAAAAGTGGTGTTGCACGTGGTATTACGCTTATTGAAATTAGCCAATAATAATTTGTTCTGTTGGATATTCATATCCTTGGTCACGAGTTTCTTTTGGAATGAATAGTAATAATGTATATAACATGCCAATGCGCCCGATAAACATTAATAAGGCGATAACGATTTTACCAACTACAGATAAATCAGCGGTGATTCCAAGGGATAAGCCGGTTGTTCCAAAAGCTGAGGTAACCTCGACAATAATTGCAATTAGCGATTGATCTTCTGTTGCACTTAGCAATAGGACGCTAAAAAAACACATGGCCAGTGACAACATAAAGACGACCACAGACTTACGAACATCGGCGTCACTAATTCTGCGCCCAAAAATGTTAATGTTATCTTCACTTTTTAAAAATGAGGTCATATAAAGCCCAATAATTGCAATTGTTGTAGTTCGTATACCACCACCGACAGAACTTGGGCTACAACCAATAAACATTAGGAGTGAAAAAATGATTAATGTTGTAACTTGAAAATCCCCTAAATTATGAATTTGTAAACCGGCATTACGAGTAGTCATGGAATAAAACATACTGTTCACCCAGCGGCCCAAAGGATCAATGCCTAAAAAGAGGTGATCTCTTTCCAGTAAGTAAATTAAAAGCGTACCACCGATAAATAAAATGACAAACGCTAATACGGCGATTTTAGTAAAGAGTGAAAAACGAAAAGGAAGTCGGCGTTGGACTTTTTTACGCCGGTATAAAAACCATTCATAAAAGTCCATTAAGACCGGAAACCCAATTCCCCCAATAAAAATTAAAAACATAATTGCCAATAAAAAAAGGTAATCATGGGCAAATGGAATAATGGAATCACCGGTAACATCAAATCCTGAGTTTGTGACAGCTGAGATGGCTTGATAAAAACCATAAAATAGCGCATCGCCAATTTTTTGATAATAGCCTTGCCATAAAAAGTAACCAGCAAATAATAGACCAAAACTAACTTGAAAGACTAAAATCATGGTAAACGTAATCCGAATTAAACGGACAATGCCACTTAAACGGGGCTGGTTCATATCTGTCATAATCAATTGCCGCTGTTTTAAAGAAATTTTGCGACGAGAAATGATAAAAAAGAAGGTGGAGATCATCATAATCCCCAATCCGCCAATTTGAAAGAGCACTTCTAGTAAAATGACGCCATTTTCGTTGAAGATGTGATTGATATTAAAAGTAGTTAAACCCGTAACACTTACGGTACTAATCGCCATAAATACCATATCTAAAAACGGAACATGAACATTTGGTTGACGAAAAAAAGGTAAATAAAAAAGCAGTAATGAAACTACCGTCATAATTAAATAGTAACTGACAATTACTTGAATAGAAGAAACATTACTGGCGATAAAAAAACGTACACGACGTGACTTTTGTCGGAGCACCCGCATAATATGCATAAAAAACTCCTTTATACTCTCATTTATTCTTCTTTAGTATAGCAGACAAGCAGAAAAAATGTGGCAAATTCCTGTTTCAATTCTATATAAAGGAAGTGTCAAGAAGTATAGATTTAAAAAAATAAAGGAGCCGTTAGAAAAAAAGTACGGTTTTGCCAAACTCTTGTCATAAATTGTTCACATTTTCTGGCTACTATATACACATACCAACAAACAACCCAAACCCAACAAACTTTTCTTTTCATTTTCTTACTCCCTAAAAAAGCTACCGTCTGATTTTGACGGTGGCTTTTTTGTTTTTTCAGGGAACTTCCATCTATTTCTAAAAAGAAATTCCTACTGTAAAAAGCTGACTATTTCCGCTATAATAGCAAAGAGTGAAGCGGAGGAATTGGTAATGGCACAATTATTTTTTAAATATGGCGCAATGAATAGTGGTAAAACAATTGAAATCTTAAAAGTTGCCCACAACTATGAAGAACAAGACAAGCCTGTCGTTATTATGACAAGTGGGTTAGATACACGTTCAGGAGTTGGAAAAGTTTCGAGCCGTATTGGCTTACAAAGAGAAGCACTTCCAATTTTTGCTGAGACCAATGTCTTTGATACGATTAATAATTTAACGTTTAAGCCTTACTGTGTGTTAATTGACGAGGCACAATTTTTGCAAAAACAACATGTTTTAGACTTTACTAGAATTGTTGATGAATTGAATATTCCTGTGATGGCATTTGGTTTGAAAAATGATTTTCGTAATGAATTATTTGAAGGGTCAAAATATTTATTGCTTTATGCAGATAAAATCGAAGAGATGAAAACAATTTGTTGGTTTTGTCATAAAAAAGCAATTATGAATCTCCACTATATTGACGGCAAGCCCGTTTATGAAGGCGATCAAGTTCAAATCGGCGGCAACGAAGCCTATTATCCTGTTTGTCGCAACCATTATTTTCATCCAGAAATATAAAAAATTATCTTTAGTAGAAAATACCCTCTACTAAATTATCTATCTCATAATAAAGGAGCAAAACAATATGTATGATCAGCTGCAAGCGATTGAAGATCGTTATGAAGAATTAGGCGAGCTATTAAGTGATCCAGACGTAATTAGTGATACGCAGCGCTTTATGGAGCTTTCAAAAGAAGAAGCCAATACCAGAGAAACTGTAGAAGTTTATCGTCGTTATAAACAAGTTGTCGATGGCATTAAAGATGCTGAAGAATTATTAGGTGAAAACTTAGATGATGAAATGGCAGAAATGGCCAAAGAAGAATTAAGTGACTTGAAAAAAGAAAAAGAAGTATTAGAAGATCGTATTAAAATTTTGTTATTGCCAAAAGATCCAAATGATGACAAAAACATCATTATGGAAATCAGAGGCGCTGCTGGCGGCGATGAAGCGGCACTTTTTGCTGGTGACTTATTTAATATGTATCAAAAATACGCTGAAGCCCAAGGGTGGAAAGTCGAAGTTATGGATGCCAATATTACTGGTATTGGTGGGTACAAAGAAGTAATTATGATGATTACTGGAGATAACGTCTACTCCAAACTAAAATATGAAAGTGGCGCTCACCGCGTTCAACGTGTACCATCGACAGAATCCCAAGGACGAATTCATACTTCAACTGCGACAGTGGTCGTTATGCCAGAAGCAGAAGAAGTGGAAATTGAAATTGCAGATAAAGATATTCGAACTGATATTTATCACGCTTCAGGTGCGGGTGGTCAGCACGTCAATAAAACTGCTTCTGCGGTACGTTTGACTCACATTCCCACCGGCATTGTCGTAGCGATGCAAGATGAACGTTCACAGTTGAAAAACCGCGAAAAAGCGATGAAAGTTTTGCGGGCACGGGTTTATGATCAAATTTCTCATGAAGCTCAAAGTGAATACGATGCAACCCGTAAATCAGCTGTAGGTACTGGGGATCGTTCTGAACGGATTCGTACTTATAATTTCCCACAAAACCGGGTAACCGATCATCGAATTGGCTTAACGATTCAAAAATTGGATCAAATTTTAGCTGGAAAATTAGACGAAATTATCGATGCCTTAATCATGTACGATCAAACATCGAAATTAGAAGAGATGCAAAATGGTTAAGACTTATCGAGAAGCTCTGTTAAGAGCTTCTTCTTTTTTAGAAGCAGCCGAAAAAGAAGGACATAGTATTGAGTTTGTCTTTTTAGCCCGTAAAGGTTGGGATAAGACCAAGTGGTTATTAAATATGAATCAGCCGATTTCAGCCAGTGATGTACAGCAAATAAAGGCAGATCTAGAGGCGTTATTAGCCAATGTTCCCCCACAATATCTGTTAGGCTATGAATATTTTTATGGGCATAAATTTAAAGTAAACGAAGCCACTTTAATTCCTCGACCTGAAACAGAAGAATTAGTTGAGTGGTGTTTAAAAGAAAATACTAAACATACAACCAAAAATGTAGTGGATGTCGGGACAGGAACTGGCGCGATTGCTATTTCGCTAAAATTAGAGCGCCCGAATTGGCAAGTAACGGCTGTAGATATTGTCCCAGAAACATTAGCTGTAGCCAAAGAAAATGCCGAAATGTTAGGAGCTAAATTAGATTTTGTCTTAGGCGATACGTTAACGTGGGCCAAAGAAGAGTACGATTTAATTATTAGTAATCCGCCTTACATCAGTGCCAGCGAGTGGGAACTAATGGATGAAAGTGTGCGGGAATTTGAGCCGAAAAGCGCATTGTTTGCTACAGAAAACGGATTAGCAATTTATCGTAAATTAGCCCAACAAGCCCAACAAGTTTTAGCAAAAGATGGTCAAATCTTCCTTGAAATTGGCTTTAGACAAGGTGAGGCGGTCAGTGAAATTTTTCAACAGGCCTTTCCGGATAAAAAAATTCAAGTAAAAAAAGACTTAAGTGGAAATGAACGAATGGTCTATGTGCATTAATTATTACGCAAACTTGTGGAAAAAATTTTTTTAAAATTGTTTCACGTAAAAAAAACATAGCTAGCAGAATGGTTTCACAATAAAAAAGTTATTAACAAACTTTTGCACACTTGACAAATCGTTTATCCACAAAAAGTGGATAACTTTAATAAAATTGTTGAAAACTCGCTTATTTTGTAAAAAAAGGATGTGGATAAAAATTGGAAACAAAGGTATACCAAACTGACCAACTACAAGAAGCTGCCGACAAATTAAAAGCAGGCGAACTGATTGCATTTCCAACTGAAACAGTCTACGGATTGGGAGCTAATGCGCTTTTACCAGATGCTGTCAAAAAAGTTTTTGCTGTGAAAGGGCGCCCTAGTGATAACCCATTAATTGTAACAGTCGCCAATTTTGAAATGGTAAAAGATTATGTGGATAACTTTCATCCTTTAACTGAAAAAATTGTGAAAACATATTGGCCAGGACCATTAACTTTGATTTTTACTATTAAAAAAGATAGTTTACCGTCAGTTGTCACTGGTGGTTTATCCACAGCTGCTTTTCGCATGCCAGCCAATAAAAAAACACGTGATTTAATTACTTTGGCAAATGTTCCTTTAGTAGGGCCCAGTGCTAATACTTCTGGTAAACCAAGTCCGACTACAAGTGAGCACGTTTATCATGATCTACAAGGCAAAATTGCGGGGATTGTGGATGACGGTGCGGCTCAAATTGGTTTAGAGTCAACAGTCTTAGATTTAAGTGATCCAACAAGTGCACCGGTAATTTTACGTCCCGGTGCAATTACTCAAGTAGAATTAAGTCAAACATTAGGTGTAGCCGTGGCGTTGGATAAACATCTTGTCGGTGAATCAGAAGCGCCCAAAGCACCAGGAATGAAATACAAACATTATGCTCCTGATACAAAAGTTTTGCTGGTAAAAGATGGCGATTGGCAAAAAGCCAAAGAATGGGTAAAAGTGAATCATTTGCGGGCTGGCGTTTTGGCGGGGCCAAAAATTTCAGAAGAAATGCGCTATGATACCGCTTGCGTCTTTATGTACAGTCAAGATACTGCTAGTGCGGCGGCTAAGGGACTTTTTGCTGGTTTGCGGGCGTTAGATGATAAAGCACTGGCTTTAGATGTGATTTTGGCAGAAGTTTACCCAGAAACAGGAATTGGGGCAGCCTATATGAATCGTCTAAAAAAATCGGCCAATCAACAATATTTTGTAGCTAAAGATTAATCGAAAAAATAAGGGGCGAAAGATTTCTTTTGCGCCTTATTTTTGTGATACAATTTCAATACTAAGTGGCTTTTAGACTTAGCTTAAAAGTTCTAAGAAAACGAGTGTTAATTAAAGGAGTGGCTAAAATGGATTATCGTGAATTTGACCCAGAATTATGGGAAGCTGTGGATAATGAGTTTAATCGTCAGCAAAATAACTTGGAGTTAATAGCTTCAGAAAATATTGTTTCACCGGGTGTTTTAGCAGCTCAAGGTAGTGTATTGACGAATAAATACGCAGAAGGTTATCCGGGCCGACGCTATTACGGTGGTTGTGAATTTGTTGATATCGCAGAAAACTTAGCGATTAATCGGGCTAAAGAATTATTTGGGGCCCAATTTGCAAACGTTCAACCCCATTCTGGTTCACAAGCTAATACAGCAGCATATTTGGCTTTGGTTCAACCTGGCGATACAATTTTAGGAATGGATCTTGCAGCTGGCGGGCACTTAACTCATGGTTCAAAAGTAAACTTCAGTGGTAAAACCTATCACTTTGTTAGTTACGGTGTGGATCCTACTACTGAAGTTATCGATTATAACGTTGTACGTATTTTAGCGCGTAAACATCAACCAAAATTAATTGTTGCCGGTGCTAGTGCTTACTCTCGGACAATTGATTTTGCCAAGTTTCGAGAAATTGCCGATGAAGTTGGTGCCAAATTAATGGTCGATATGGCGCATATTGCTGGCCTTGTTGCCGCAGGCTTACACCCATCGCCAATTCCTTATGCGGATATTACCACTACTACGACGCATAAAACATTACGTGGACCTCGTGGTGGAATGATTTTAACCAATAACGCCGATTTGGCTAAAAAAATTAATAGTGCAGTTTTCCCTGGCATCCAAGGCGGGCCACTAGAACACGTAATTGCGGCTAAAGCTGTTGCATTTAAAGAAGCGCTAGACCCAAGTTTTAAAGAATACAGTCAACAAGTTATCAACAACGCGCAGGCGATGGCGAAAGTCTTTAATCAAACACCAGAAACACGGCTGGTATCTGGAGCAACAGATAATCATTTATTGTTAGTTGATGTTAGAGGACTAGACATCACTGGTAAAATAGCGGAAAATATTTTAGAAACAGTTAATATTACGCTAAATAAAAATTCTATTCCTTTTGAATCACTTAGCCCAACAGAAACAAGCGGTATTAGAGTAGGAACACCGGCTTTAACAAGTCGTGGCTTTAAAGAAGAAGAAAGTACTCAAGTTGCGCAATTGGTAGTGAGTGCACTAAAAAATCGTGAGGATAAAGCGGAATTAGCTAAAATTAAGGCGAGCGTTAAGCGATTGACGGATCGTTTTCCAATTTATCAAGATTTAGAAAAATAAATTTTATGAGTAGGCGATGGCAATTTTTTTGCCATTGCCTCTTTTTTTATTTAACTTTTTTATGAAAAATAATATTTTTCCAATAGTTTGAGAAAATTTTCTATCTTATTATGCTTACTGTAACTATCTTAAAATTTATAATCTTCGTACCAAATTTTTTATAAGGAATAATCCATTTTTACGCGTGAAAATAAAATACACATTTTTATCCCTGTCAGATTGTAGTATGATACTTAAGAATACGGGGATTTACTTTACGTAAAAAATTAAAACCACTAGTTTAAAGGTGTTTTAACAGGGAGTGAACAAAATGATTACATTACAAGAGTTAGGAAAAGATTATGGGACAAAAACAGCATTACAAAATTTAAGCTTGACGATTAAAGAAGGCGAAATTTTTGGCTTTTTGGGACATAATGGGGCCGGAAAATCAACTACCATCAAAAGTTTGGTTAGTATTATTGAACCAACTCGTGGTCAAATTTTAGTCGATGGCAAAGAACTTTCAGCTAATCGCATGGAAATCAAAAAAAGAATCGGTTATGTTCCGGATACACCTGATATTTTCTTGCAATTATCTGCTGGAGAATACTGGGATTTAATTGCGGCAGCCTATGAGTTAGAAAATAAAGAAAATCGACTAAAAGAACTAGTCGGATTATTCAGTATGGAAAATCATGTGAATGAAACATTGGCGAGTTTTTCTCATGGGATGCGTCAAAAAACGATTATTATTGGGGCGCTATTGCCAGATCCGGATATTTGGATTTTAGATGAACCAATGCAAGGTTTAGATCCGCAAGCATCTTTTGATTTAAAAGAGTTAATGAAACAACATGCTGCAAAAGGTAAGACCGTTATTTTTTCAACTCATGTTTTAGATACAGCACAACAGTTATGTGATGAATTAGCTATCTTAAAACAAGGTGAACTAATTTATAACGGTTCAGTCACTGATTTGTTAGCCGAAAACCCAGAAGAATCTTTAGAGGCAATTTATTTAAAAATGGCGGGTAGAAAAAATAGCGAAGAAATTGTCAAAGAACTAGCAGGTGAGAGCGATGAGTAAGCAGTTGAAAGCTTTAATTGCTGTCAGTTTACGTTATTCCAATCCCCAAGTAACGGATCGTTTGCGTAAAAAAGGACGCAAAAATTTATCGCTGGCAATTATAAATCAGTATTTATTATCAGGCCTTATCTTTTTAGTAATTTATGGTTCCATGCTTTTTATGACTAATTTTGCGAAAATGCCAGGAACATTTACGTATTTTGCCACGCTATTTTCTTTATTAGGTTTATCCCAAGGGGTAAGTGTTATTTACAATATTTTCTTTGAGAGTAAAGATTTAGGTAGTTATTTACCTTTACCTTTTAAGCAAAGTCAAATTTTTATTGCAAAAAACATTGTGGTGGCGTTGTCAGTTGTTCCGTTTATTATTCCACTTCTTGTTTTGTTTTTATTAACGAGTTTAAAAAGTGGGGTAAATGTTTTTCTAGCAATTTTTCTGAGTATTGTCTTGTTTGTGGTCGTACTATTAATTTTATTTGCAGTATGCAGTTTAATTGTTTTTGGTCTGACGCGAACAAAAGTTTTTCAAAAACACAAAAAACTGATGACGACCTTGCTTTTATGGGTCACGATGGGTTTAGTTATTATTGGTATTATGCTGATGAACCGTGATTCATCAGATGACTATTTAGCCGATCGTAATATTATTTTGCCACTGTTGCCATTATTTCATATTGTTCATGCTCCTTTTTCTAGTAGTGGCTTATTGAGTTTAGCAGGAGTGATTGGCTTTTTACTCATTTTAGCTTTCTTAGTGAAATGGCAAATTTTACCCCAACTTTATGAACAAGTAACGACTATTTCCAGTACCGATCAGGTTGTCCGCCGTGTGCATAAGAAAAATCAAAATCTAGCGCAAGTGTTACGACGATATAATTTTGAACTGGTAAAAAATCCAACGTTAATCACTCAAGTTCTCTCATCATCGTTGATTTTTCCAGTTGTCTTTATTGCTACTTTTGCTTTTAATGGGGATTTTAATTTGAGTCATTTACCTTTAAAATTTGCAGGTGTCGCTTTTTTAAGTGGGATTATTTTAGCGTTCATAACGATTAATCAAACCTCATTTGTGGGGAACTTAATCTCTTTAGATGGTGAAAACTATTCTTATATGCAAACTTTGCCAATTAGCCGCAAAGATTATCTAGTCGAAAAATTTAAAACTGGTCTATTAATTCAAGGTGGAATTTCGCTAATTTTAGCTTTTGCGACTGGACTTGTTTTAAAAGCTTCTTTATTGTTCCTACTATTCTTTGTGGTTGGGGCAATTTTAGGAACAATCCTCTTATCGCAATTTTATTTTGTCCGGGATTATCGTTTACTTTTGGTGGATTGGACGAATTTTAGTCAACTTTTCTTACGGGGAAGTGGCCGTGTGGGGCTAATTTTTATGATGTGGGGGAGTATGATTATCGGGGCTTTATTGATTGGAGGCTACATTTTACTCTTAAATATCATGGCTGCGACGCTTGTTAACAGTATTGTGGCCGTAGTGATAGTTACAATCAGTATTGGACTAGTTTATTACTATCGCCATAATTTCTGGCAAAAATTAGATCAAGTTTCTTGGCAGCGCGAAATTGAATTGGCACGCCAGAAAAAAATGAAGGGATGAGTTGTTAAACTAGCGCATTTGCTTTAAAATAAAATAAAAACTAAAGGAGTTTTTACAATGGGCAAATTTCAAGTAATCGATCATCCATTGATCCAACACAAATTAACAATTATTCGTGACAAGAATACTGGTACAAAAGTATTTCGCGAGGTTGTTAACGAAATCGCAATGTTGATGGCTTATGAAGTATCTCGTGATATGCCATTAGAAGATATTGATATTGAAACACCAGTAGCGCAATCAACGCAAAAAACACTAACAGGTAAAAAAGTTGCGATTGTGCCAATTTTACGGGCTGGTTTAGGCATGGTAGATGGTATCTTGGAATTAATTCCAGCAGCTAAAGTCGGACATGTCGGTTTATACCGTGACGAAGAAACGCTACAAGCTCACGAATATTTCTTCAAAATGCCAGAAGATATCGACAATCGTCAAATCTTTGTGGTTGATCCCATGTTAGCAACTGGTGGCTCTGCTATTATGGCAATTGATTCATTGAAAAAACGTGGTGCATCTAACATCAAATTTGTTTGTTTAGTGGCGGCTCCAGAAGGCGTGCGGGCATTACAAGAAGCACATCCTGATATTGATATCTTTACAGCGGCTTTAGATGACCATTTGAATAAGCATGGTTACATCGTTCCTGGTTTAGGGGATGCCGGTGACCGCTTGTTTGGTACAAAATAATAGCTAAAAAATTACTGACGCCAAAAGTTAGACTAAAAAGCTAGCTTTTGGTGTCAGTATTTTTTTGTTTCTAGCTTAAATAGACAATTTATAAAAAAACTTCTTCTCTAAAGCTATTGCTTTGGCGGTATAATTTGTAAAGTAAGTGTCCACTCTAAGTTTAATCGCATTTTCAATTTCTTTAGTAGTATTTAGTGTCCAAACGTTAAATTCCTTGTTGTGCTTGTGAACGAGTTCAACATTGTCCATGGTCATAAGTTTTTTCTCAGCAGAAATAATGTCAACATTTTTTTCTTTAACACCTGATTCTAATTTATCTTGTGTATTAACAAGTAAAAGCTTTTTCATATCAGGAAAGACTACTTCAAGATTATTGAGTGCTTTAACATTTGAAGCCTGTACAATAATATTGTTCTCGAGGTTATTGTCTTTTGTAATTTTTTTAAATAGAGAAGTTTGTAAATCATTTTCTTTCAATTCAATTACATAATGTACTTTATCTTTGTATTTATTGAATACATCTTGTAGTTTAAGAATCCTGTCCCCATTAGCAGTTTTTAAATTATTTATTTCACTATCAGTCATGTCGGAAAAATTCTTATTTACGCCCGTAATTCTTTTAGCCGAGAGATCGTGAGAAATATATAAGGTACCATCTTTAGAAGTTACTAAATCTTGTTCTATAAATTTTGATCCATATAAAATAGCTAAATCGTATGCTGAAAATGTATGCTCAATTTCTTCACCAGAAGCACCTCGATGAGAATAAATTTTTGCAGTTGCATTTTTATTGGATAGAAATATGAATAAATTAAAAATTAAAATTACTAATATTACTAAAAGAAAAGCAACAGATATAGGTCTAATTGTATTATTTTTTTTGTGACGCATATTGGTCCCACCTTCATTTTTATCATCTAGATTGTATCATAGTAATAGAAGAAGAAAAGCACCTATTAATACTTACAGACTATAAATTGTCACTTACTTCAGCTTTAGGAGCATTTAAAAATCTCTGCCCCAAGATGAAATTTAGATAAAATATACAAAAAAAGAAGCCTTGATTAACAAGGCTTCTATCTATGCCAGCTGCAGGGATCGAACCTGTGACCTACGCGTTACGAGTGCGTTGCTCTACCTACTGAGCTAAGCTGGCGATTACGTTAGAAATTATAGCAAAAATAAATTATTTGTAAAGGCAAAACCCTTTTATGAAACAATGACTTAGAAAATTTTCACAAAGTGTGGTATACTAGTATTAATTAAAGGGAGGTTTTCTATAGTGGCAAGTTTTGGTAAGTTTGAAACAACAATTATTCCATCGGATGCAGGCAAAGGTTTTCAGGTCGATACCCATGTGAAATTTTCAATTTACGGAAAACCGCAGACCGGTACCGTTACGAAACAGTTAAAAAATTCTGCTGTCGTTGAAATCGATGAAACTGGTGATAATCAACAACTTATGACCCAAAGTAATGGTGTCATGATTATTAATTACAAACAATTGGAAAAGCTAAAATAGTCTTTTTTGACTTAAGTTGACGTCTCAGTCAGCTTGAGTCCTATTTTTTTGATTAAATTTTTATGGATAAAGTATTTTTGACAAAAAATGAAAAATGCGGAAAGCAGAAATTTTTAAATTTTTCCTAGGGTATTATTCCCTTCTTTTCTTTCCCTTCATTAACCTCTATAATGAGGAAGTGCACTTTTTTACTGATTAAAATTTAGATTATAAAACGTAGGAGAAACACTGTAATTAGTTTTTTTACAGTGTTTGGCTAAACGAACGCGAGGACTTCATTATTTTGTTAGAGTTTAAAAAAGCAAAGCAATAATTAAGATCTTAAATGCGTTTTGTAAAGCTTTTTTGGAAAGAAGAGGAATCATGGAAAACAGACGATCAAGAAATGATAATCGGATTGATTATGGTGTAATTTTACCAGTCTTTTTGTTGTGCTTAATCGGGCTAGCGGCATTGTACGTTGCCTTGACGCATGACCGCAATAATCCTAATGTTCTAGCAGGAGTAGCAAAACAAGCGGTTTGGTATGGCGTTGGCACAGTAGCAATTGTTGTTATTATGCATATGAAGTCCAAGTGGATTTGGAAATTAACACCTTACATTTATGGTGCGGGTCTTATAATTATGACCTTATTATTGAAATTTTATGACCGCAATTTAGAAAGTGTAACGGGTTCAAAAAACTGGTTTACTTTTGGGCCAGTGAATTTCCAACCGGCTGAATTAATGAAAGTAGCTTTAATCTTGATGCTGGCACTGGTTGTAACGACCCATAATGTGAAGTATCGCAACCGTAATTTACCGACAGACGGCTTACTTATTTTAAAAATTCTCGCTGTTTCGTTACCGGTTTTAATTTTAGTTATGTTGCAAAAAGACTTCGGGACGATGTTGGTGTTTGTCGCCATTATTGGCGGTGTCTTTTTAATGTCAGGGATATCTTGGCGGATTTTAATTCCTCTAATCGCAATTTTTGCAATTGTAGGAGGAGGAACTATTTTTCTAGTGACAACAGAGGTTGGTCGTGACCTTTTATATCACGTGGGCTTTAAATCTTATCAATTTGCCCGGATTGATTCTTGGTTGAATCCTTTCCACGATATGCAAGGCAACTCTTATCAATTGGCGTATGGCTTGTTGGCAATTGGTTCTGGAGGCATGCTGGGTAAAGGGTTTAATGTAAGTGATGTCTATGTCCCAGTTAGAGAATCAGATATGATTTTTACTGTCATTGGAGAAAATTTTGGTTTTATTGGTAGTGCTTTTGTGATCCTCTTGTATTTTATCTTAATTTATCATATGATTCGCGTATGCTTTGATACAAATAATGAATTTTATGCTTATATCGCAACGGGAATTATTATGATGATTTTATTCCACGTTTTTGAAAATATCGGGGCAAATATTGGACTTTTACCATTAACTGGTATTCCACTACCTTTTATTAGTCAAGGTGGTTCAGCTATTTTGAGTAATATGATTGGTATTGGACTGATTTTGTCGATGCGTTATCAAGCGGAAACAAAAAAAGAAGAAAAAGATGCTACTTTTGCTTAAACGTGGTAAAGTGAATGCGGAAATAAAAGTAAAGGAGCAAGGCTATGCTGACTTTATATTGGTATCCAAAATGTAGTACTTGTAAAAAAGCGAAAGCGTGGTTAGATTCCCAAGATATCGCTGTTCAAACCATTGATATGGTGCAAAATCCGCCAACTGCTGCAACTTTAATGCATTGGATGGAAGAAAGTGATTTGCCGATTCGTCGCTTTTTTAATACGAGTGGGATGAAGTATCGTGAAATGGGGCTAAAAGAACAAGTGCCCAATTTGTCACTTCAAGAAGCCAGTGAATTATTGGCAAGTGATGGGATGTTAATAAAACGTCCAATTTTAGTGCGTAACGACAAGCTTTTGTCGATTGGTTTTAAAGAAACTGAATATGAAGGGATCGCGAAATAAGATGCAACAAAAATGTTTGAAAACAAAAGATAATTTGTGGGTATTGTACAATGGAAATGAGTATGTCGTTGGTTTAACGGAAGCTGCGCAATCTGATTTAGGTAAAGTAACATTTGCCTCATTGCCAAAAGCCGGTCAAACGTTTAAACAAGGCACACCGCTAGTTGAAGTAGAAGCAGAAAAAGCAGTCCAAGAATTTCCAGCACCATTAAGTGGTACGATTTCTTCTGTCAATGAAAAAGCGTTGGAAAATAGCGATGTCTTAAACGACGAAGATGAAATGAATGCTTGGCTAGTTGCATTTAAAGATGTTGACGCCACAGAATTCCATGAACTGTAAAATTTTTCTGAAAATATTTGACAGTTGATTTTTACCTTGTTATAATTTCACCAATAACTTGAAAGCTTTGAAAAGAAGAGTACATGTCACCGACATTTCACAGAGAGCCTGGGATGCTGCAAACAGGTAATGAAGGTAAGATGGAAGATGGTCTTTGAGCAGAGTAAGTGAGCGACTAAGCAAGCTTATTACGGGAGTGCCCGTTATAGCACGACAGTATGCACGATTTAGGTAAGTACTGGGTAAGGTTATAGTTGTGAAACTGTAACAAATTAAGGTGGTAACACGAAATTGCGACAGCTTTTCGTCCTTTTGTAATCGAAAGAATTACAAGGATGGAAAGCTGTTTTTTTATTGCTGAGAAGTAAACAAAGAAAGAGGCTGAAAAAATGGCTTTAATAAAACTGACAGATGTCAAAAAAAGTTTTAACGTCAAAAAGCAAACTATTCATGCAGTAGATGGTGTTTCCTTGACGGTTGATAAAGGTGACATCTATGGTATTGTCGGTTATTCCGGCGCAGGTAAATCGACTTTAGTCCGTTTGTTAAACGGATTAGAATTAGCAACTAGTGGTAGCGTAGTCGTGGATGGACAAAATATTGGTACTCTAAAAAATAAAGAATTACGAGATTTTCGTAAAAATGTCGGGATGATTTTTCAACACTTCAATTTATTGTGGTCCCGGACTGTTTTAGAAAATATCGAATTGCCGATGGAACTTGCAGGTATTCCGAAAGAAAAACGCCAACAAAAAGCACAAGAACTTTTAGCTTTGGTTAATTTAGAAGGTCGTGGTGATGCCTATCCAGCCCAATTATCTGGAGGTCAAAAACAAAGAGTAGGTATTGCCAGAGCTTTAGCCAATGATCCTAAAATTTTACTTTGTGATGAAGCAACAAGTGCGCTTGATCCTCAAACAACTGATGAAGTACTGGATTTATTATTAGCAATCAACCAAAAGTTGAACTTGACGATTGTTTTAATTACCCACGAAATGAATGTTATCCGCAAAATTTGTAATAAAGTGGCGGTGATGGAATTAGGTAAAATTGTTGAAGAAGGAGAAGTATCAAAAGTCTTTCGTAATCCTCAACAAGCTGTAACAAAACGCTTTGTCCAACAAGACTTACAACCAAGTGAAGAACCAAAAGAAGTCTTACAAGAATTTATTGCAGAAAATCCTAATGGCTTGCTCGCTACACTTGTTTTTAAAGCAGACAATGCCAATGAACCAGTGATTTCACAAGCAATTCGTCAGTTTGATGTCGACATTAACGTAGTGTATGGTAATATTCGTCAATCAAAAGAAGATTCATTTGGCTCTTTAACTGTCTTAATTACCGGCGCAGAAGATGCGATTGATAAAACAATGGCATTCTTTTCTGCCCAACAAGTAGGAGTGGAGGTGTTGCATCGTGGATAAAAGCTTTTCTGAAACGTATCTAAATTTCGATAAAGTGGACTGGGCTAAGATGCTGACATCCACCATTGATACACTGTATATGACGGTTGTTTCTATGATTGTAGTTTTTGTTTTAGGCATTTTATTAGGTTTATTATTGTATAGCTTAGGACGCAAAAAAAGCGCTAGTTATCAAATCTTATACAATATCGTCTCGATTATTAGTAATATTTTTCGTTCAACTCCGTTTATGATTTTGATGGTTTTAATTATTCCTTTTACGAAAACATTGGTGGGAAGTATGATTGGAGCCAGTGCGGCTTTACCTGCTTTGATTTTATCAGCGGTTCCTTTTTACGCTCGTTTAGTTGAAATTGCTTTTCGGGAAGTATCTCCTGGTGTACTAGAAGCGGCTAACGCCATGGGTGCTAATTATTGGCAAGTTATTTATAAAATTTTAATCCCTGAAAGCATGCCAGCGTTAGTTTCTGGTTTTACCGTTACTTCTGTTTCCATGATTGGTTTTACAGCGATGGCTGGCGCGATTGGGGCTGGTGGTTTGGGATCATTGGCGTGGTCTGAAGGTTTCCAATTGGGGAATCAAACGGTTACTTTGGTTGCCACAGTCATCATGTTACTGATCGTTTTTATCGTCCAAGGTCTAGGAGATTACTTCACACAAAAATTAGATAAGCGCTAAAAGTGTCGAAGTTTAAAAATTAAAATTTAAATTTAAAGGAGAAATGAAAATGAAAAAATTATTTGGTCTAGCAACAGTATTACTAGCAACAATCACACTAGCCGCATGTGGCAATGGCGACTCAAAAGATGATGCAACAAATAATTCATCAGGTGAACAAACAAAACTAGTCGTAGGAGCTACCACTAGTCCCCATGCTGAAATTTTAAATGAAGCCAAACCATTATTGAAAAAAGAGGGCGTAGATTTAGAAGTTAAATCATTTACAGACTACACTTTATTGAACAAATTACTCGCTGAAAAAGAAATTGATGCCAACTACTTCCAACACAAACCATATTTTGAAGATCAAGTAAAAGAAAATGGTTATGATTTTGTGGATGCCGGTGCAATTCACATTGAACCAATGGGTATTTATTCAAAAGATATTAAAAGTGTAGATGATATTAAAGACGGTACAACGGTTATTACATCTAATTCAAATACTGACTGGGGCCGAATTTTAACTATCTTGGAAAATGCTGGGTTAATCAAATTGAAAGATGGCGTTGAGAAAACAACTGCTACTTTTGATGATATTGCTGAAAATAAAAAAGACTTAAAATTCAAACACGACATTGATCCTGGTTTATTAGTCCCAACTTATGAAAATGAAAAAGATGCTTTAGTAGCTATCAATGCCAACTTTGCTTTAACAGCTGGTTTAAATCCTGAAAAAGACGCGTTACTAAAAGATGATGATAACTCTCCTTATGCAAATATTATTGCCGTACGTAAAGGCGATGAAGACAAACCTGCGATTAAAAAATTGATTGCAGCCTTGCATAGTGATGAAGTGAAAAAATTTGTAGACGATAAATGGAAAGGTTCCGTTAAAATCGTGGACGCAAACTAATAAAGTGATAAGCGAGTAGCCGCAAATAGCGGTTACTCGTTTTTTTTATAATAGAATGAATGACATAATTTTTTTATAAGGATATATTTTAAAATTCCATCTTATCGCTTAAGAGCTGGGCAAGTTCATTTAGCTTTTCCATGATCTAGCATATGGACTAACTCTCTACGGCAATAAGCTGAAATCTTGCGAAATTTGAGAAACAATTTAACAAGATTTCGTCTTATTGCTTGAGAGCTGAGCGAGTTCATTTAGCTTTTCCATGATCTAGCACATGAACTAACTCTCTACGGCAATAAGCTGAAATTTGGAGAAATTTGAAAAGCAATTTATTAAAATTCCATCTTATTGCTTGAGAGTTGACCAAGTTCATTTAGCTTTTCTGAGAAATAACAAATTTGGAGACGTAAAATTTTTGCTTTTTGTTTTTTTAATTTATAATTATTCTAAATTAAAAATAATTAATTCTATAATAGTAAAAGAATAAGCAAATTTGTTTGTCTGAGTTTGCTTATCATTCTCAATTAGCGTAAAATGAGTGAGAATGAAAAATGATGGAGGCGAGACGATGGCAACGTTAGAAATTAAAAATTTACATGTAGCAATCGAAGATAAAGAAATCTTAAAAGGCGTGAACTTAACGCTAAATACAGGCGAGATTCATGCCATTATGGGACCAAATGGAACAGGGAAATCAACTTTATCAGCTGCGATTATGGGCAATCCAAATTATGAAGTAACGCAAGGTGAAATTTTACTTGACGGTGAAAATTTATTGGAAATGGAAGTTGATGAACGAGCACGAGCAGGTTTGTTTTTGGCAATGCAATATCCAAGTGAAATTCCAGGTATTACCAATGCTGAATTTATGCGGGCTGCAATCAATGCAAAGCGAGAAGAAGATGACAAAATTTCTGTAATGGACTTTTTGAAAAAATTAGATAAGAAAATGGAATTACTAAATATGCCAGAAGAAATGGCAGAGCGTTATTTAAACGAAGGGTTTTCTGGTGGCGAGAAAAAACGAAATGAAATTTTACAATTACTAATGTTGGAACCCACTTTCGCTATTTTAGATGAAATTGACTCAGGACTTGATATTGATGCGCTAAAAGTTGTTGCAAAAGGTGTAAATGAAATGCGTGGCGCTGATTTTGGTGCGTTAATTATTACCCACTACCAACGCTTATTGAACTACATTACACCAGATGTGGTGCACATTATGATGGATGGCCGTGTGGTATTAACTGGTAATGCTGATCTTGCTAAACGCTTGGAAGCAGAAGGTTACGCTGGAATCAGTAAAGAATTAGGTATTGATTACAAGGAAGAAGTTTAAGAGGAGGTCAAGTTGATGACAGAATTGAAAAAGTTACTGGCTGATGTGACCACCTTTTCTGCTTACAAAGAAGAACCAACTTGGATGTTGGAATTACGTTTAGCGGCATTAGAAAAAGTTGATGAAATGTCTTTACCTAAAATTGATCGCGTACGTTTCCATCGCTGGCCATTATTAAATGTGACAAGTGAACATCTAAGTGTTGAACCAAAAGAAGCAGGGGTCGCAGCTTTTGATGTGATGGCAGATAATCCGATGTTAGTCCAAACAGACGATACCACGGTCTTTGAACAGTTACCACAAGAGCTAGTGAAACAAGGAGTTATTTTCACGGACATTTTCACCGCAGCAAAAGATTATCCTGAATTGGTCAAAGAATATTATATGACCAAAGCTGTAACACCTTTTGAAGATAAACTAACTGCAGCACATGCCGCTTTTATGAATAGCGGATTGTTTTTATATGTTCCTAAAAATGTTGTTATAAAAGAACCAATTGAAGCAATTTTAAATCAAACTGGTGCAGAACATTTCTTTAAACACATTTTAATTGTCGCTGATGAGCATAGTGAGTTTACTTATTTAGAACGTTTTAGCTCAACTGCTGAAGATGCTAAAAAACAAGCTGCCAATATCGTGGTGGAAGTAATTGCTAAAGCTGGCGCTAAAGTAAAATATTCTGCGATTGACCGATTAGGTGTTAATTTAACTACTTATTTGAATCGTCGTGGCTATGTTATGCGAGATGCAATGGTAGATTGGGCCATTGGGGTTATGAATGACGGTGACGTAGTAGCAGACTTTGATACGGATTTAGTTGGCGATGGAGCCCATTCTGAAATTAAAGTTGTAGCTATTTCAGCTGGCAAACAAATTCAAGGAATTGATACTCGAGTTACTAATAAAGCGCCTCATTCTATCGGTCATATTTTGCAACACGGTGTCATTCGTGAAAAAGGAACTTTAACTTTTAACGGCATCGGACATATTTTAAAAGGTGCAAAAGGTGCAGATGCCCAACAAGAAAGTCGTGTTCTAATGCTTTCTGATAAAGCTCGCGGGGATGCTAATCCAATTCTTTTAATTGATGAAAATGAAGTAACTGCTGGCCATGCTGCCAGTGTTGGGCGAGTAGATCCAGAAGAAATGTATTACTTAATGAGTCGTGGCTTGCCAAAAACAGAAGCGGAACGTTTGGTTATTCGTGGTTTCTTAGGATCAGTGATTACAGCAATTCCGGTTAAAGAAGCTCAAAAAGAATTTATTGACGTGATTGAAGGGAAGTTGAATCAATGATTGATGCGCTAAAATTACGACAAGATTTCCCGATATTGCATCAATTAGTAAACGATGAACCATTGGTTTACTTAGATAACGCTGCGACTACCCAAAAACCAGAAGCAGTTTTAGCTAAAGTAGCAGCTTATTATCATCAAGACAACGCAAATGTTCACCGCGGGGTTCATACTTTAGCGGAACGAGCAACCAAATCCTATGAAGCTGCTCGTGAGAAAGTTCGTGCGTTTATTAATGCCAAAGAAACTGCAGAAGTGTTGTTTACCCGAGGAACAACTACTGGTTTAAACTGGGTAGCGAATAGTTTTGGAGATCAATTTGTTGAAGCCGGCGATGAAATCGTGATTTCTTATATGGAACATCATTCCAATATCATTCCTTGGCAACAATTGGCCCAAAAAAAAGGCGCAAAATTAATTTATATCAACATTACGCCAGAAGGATATCTAGATTTAGCTGACGCTAAGCGTAAGATAGGGGCAAAAACGAAAATTGTCTCCATCGCTCAAGTATCAAACGTTTTAGGTGGCATTAATCCTATTCAAGAACTAGTTACGTTGGCTCACGAAAACGATGCGATTATGGTGGTTGATGGTGCTCAAGCGGTTCCTCATATGAAAGTAGACGTCCAACAATTAGATGCTGATTTTTATGCTTTTAGTGGGCATAAAATGTGTGGCCCGACAGGAATTGGGGTCTTATATGGTAAACGTAAGTGGTTGGAACAAATGGAGCCGGTGGAATTTGGCGGTGAAATGATTGATTTTGTGAATTTGTATGACAGCACTTGGAAAGAATTACCGTGGAAATTCGAGGCGGGTACACCTAATATTGCTGGTGGAATTGGTTTGGGTGCTGCAGTAGATTACTTAACTGAAATTGGCATGGATGAAATTCATGCTTATGAACAAAGCTTAGTTGATTATGTGATGCCAAAATTAAAAGCGATTGAAGGGGTAACGGTTTATGGTCCGCAAAATCCAAAAGATCACACTGGTGTCATCGCCTTTAATATTGAAGGATTACATCCCCATGATGTCGCCACGGCCTTAGACATGGAAGGCGTTGCGGTTAGAGCCGGACATCACTGTGCGCAGCCGTTATTGAAGTATTTAAATGTACCAGCAACAGCACGAGCAAGTTTTTATTTTTATAACACTAAAAAAGATGCGGATCGTTTAATTGATGCGATTCACAAAACAAAGGAGTTTTTCCAACATGGCTCTATCTAAATTAGACAATTTATATCGCCAAGTCATTCTAGATCATTCCAGCCATCCGCACCATCGCGGAACGTTGGGAAAATCAAATGTGACCATTGAAATGAACAATCCAACTTGTGGCGATGTGATTCATTTGGAAGTAGAAGTAAACGATGGTATTATCTCAGATATTGCTTTTGACGGTAGTGGCTGCTCCATTAGTACAGCGAGTGCTTCGATGATGACAGATGCTGTGATTGGAAAACCATTATCAGAAGTTGAAAATTTAGAACAAATGTTTTCTGACTTAGTCCAAGGAAAAGATGTACCTGAAGCGGATAAACTAGGAGATGCAGCGATGTTAAGTGGCGTGGCTAAATTTCCTACTCGTATCAAATGTGCGACATTAGCTTGGAAAGCGTTAGAAAAAGCGGTTTTAGATTCTAATACTGGCATTGCAGAAACAAGTTCTATTCATCCACATGAAGAAGATAGCTTAGGTAAAAACAATTAAATAACATTTACCTATCAAATTGAAGCTATAAAAGTAAGACGAAATAAAGTAAGGAGTAGTGATCCCATGGGTGTTCCTGAATTAGAAGAATACAAATTTGGTTTCCATGATGATGTCAAACCTGTTTTTAGTACTGGTGAAGGTTTAACTGAAGAAGTGGTCCGGGAAATTTCTGCTGTAAAAGGCGAACCAGAATGGATGCTAGATTTTCGTTTGAAATCACTAGCAGCATTTAATAAAATGCCGATGCAAAAATGGGGACCAGACCTTTCTGACATCGACTTTAATAAAATTAAATATTATCAAAAAGCCAGTGACAAACCAGTTCGTGATTGGGATGATGTTCCTGATAAAATTAAAGATACTTTTGAGAAAATTGGGATTCCAGAAGCAGAACGAGCTTACTTAGCTGGTGCTTCTGCTCAATATGAATCAGAAGTGGTTTACCATAACATGAAAGAAGAATTTGAAAAGTTGGGGATTATTTTTACCGATACCGATTCTGCTCTAAAAGAGTATCCTGAACTTTTCAAAGAGTATTTTGCGCAATTGGTACCACCAACAGATAATAAATTAGCGGCATTAAATTCCGCTGTTTGGTCTGGGGGAACCTTTATTTATGTACCAAAAGGCGTGCGAGTTGATACACCATTACAAACGTATTTCCGAATCAACGCTGAAAATACCGGCCAATTTGAGCGGACATTGATTATCGTCGATGAAGGTGCAAGCGTACATTACGTAGAAGGATGTACTGCACCAACTTATTCCAGCAATAGTTTGCATGCGGCAATCGTTGAAATTTTCACCAGAAAAGATGCTTACTGCCGCTATACTACGATTCAAAACTGGTCAGATAATGTCTACAATTTAGTCACAAAACGGGCTAAAGCCTATGAAGGTGCAACTGTTGAATGGATTGACGGAAACTTGGGTGCAAAAACAACAATGAAATATCCAAGTGTATACTTGGATGGTGAAGGTGCGCGCGGGACAATGCTTTCAATCGCTTTTGCTGGTGCTAACCAAATCCAAGATACAGGTGCTAAAATGATTCATAATGCACCCAACACATCAAGCTCTATTGTCTCAAAATCTATTTCAAAAGACGGCGGTGAAGTAAACTATCGCGGTCAAGTAACTTTTGGTAAGAAAAGTGCGGGATCGGCTTCTCATATCGAGTGTGATACGATTATTATGGATGAACTATCAAAATCAGATACGATTCCTTTTAACGAAATTCACAATAGCCAAGTGTCTCTTGAACACGAAGCTAAAGTTTCCAAAATTTCTGAAGAACAACTTTACTACCTGATGAGCCGTGGTTTATCAGAATCAGAAGCGACTGAAATGATTGTCATGGGCTTTGTCGAACCATTCACCAAAGAACTTCCAATGGAATATGCGGTTGAGTTAAATCGTTTGATTAGTTATGAAATGGAAGGCAGCGTGGGGTAATACATTTAAAGAGTACCAAAACATTATTAATTCAATGTTTTGGTACTCTTTTTTTGTGGTGATTTTTAGATTGGCTATGCAAATAAAGAGATAGGTGAAGTTAGTTTCTATTTTCTCATCATCTTCTGCATTGATACATCATGAGATATTAAGAAGTATAACTAGCAAAATAACTAGACAAGTAGTTATCAAGTAAATAATATTTTCAAATTTTCGTGTCTTTGTTTTAAAAACGAAACCAGGTTCAGTTGAAAAGAAATTACTACGATACTTATGTGGGATAAAATTTCCTATTAATATCCCAACCAACAAGAGATAAAATGGCCAGTTTGGTGTAATTCCTCTAGCTAAAAATGCCCATACTAACGAAATTCCATAAATTATATATTGAGTGATTGTTACAATTAAAAAAAATTCTTTATCTTTACTCAAACACTGTTCCTCCTTGTACGTTATATTTGTTTCAATTTACCATTCCAGTAAGTACCTAGATAGAATATTTTATACTTTTCTAGATTATTCTGAGATAAACAATGGGTAATGGAATTTTTTAAATAGAGATTGAGCATTCAAATTTATAAATCTATCTTCAATTTTTCGGTCAAGTTTAAATTA
Organism: Enterococcus sp. DIV0755b; assembly: GCF_051713765.1. Taxonomy (NCBI): domain Bacteria; kingdom Bacillati; phylum Bacillota; class Bacilli; order Lactobacillales; family Enterococcaceae; genus Enterococcus; species Enterococcus sp. DIV0755b. The sequence goes on from NZ_JBIOQN010000001.1 coordinate 1,073,332, forward strand.
CTTTCTAAATTTTAAGTTATTTCAAAATAAATATTTTTTAGAAAGCGCTAGCAATCTTACTTTAAAAGTGTTATGTTAAATATAATAAGGAGGAGATTATGATGTTTAAACGAGGTAGCTACTCGATATAGTTTTATTTGATAGGCGCTATATCGAGTAAAAATTTCCTGTCAATCTAAGCTATATCGCTCTCACTGATAATTATTAGGAGATGAAAGTATGAATATAGCAATGTTAAAAAAGCAATGGTTACAAAGTGAAGTGAACCAAAAGAAATTTATTGGTTGGGATTTTTCTTATTTAAAAAATAAGTATTTTTGTGAAGTTCCTGATTGGGATTATCAAAAAATTGTCTTGAAATATTTGAAAAAAGATATGCAGTTATTAGACATGGGAACAGGTGGAGGCGAATTATTAGCAACATTTGGTCATCCTTATGAAAAAACAGCTGTGACAGAAGGATATGAAAAAAATTACCATTTACTTTTAGAAAAATTACAACCAAGAGGCGTTAATGTTCAATTTGTTAATGAACAAGATGAACTAAATTTTTCTGAAAATACTTTTGATATTGTCATTAATTCCCATGAATCATTTGATATTTCTGAAGTGAAACGCGTATTAAAACCTGGAGGCATCTTTATTTCCCAACAAGTTGGTGATTTTAATGGTGTTAACCTAGCATCGCGGGTTATTCCCGGCTACAAGAAAGTGACTTTTGACTTTCATCTTGCATTGGTGACGAAAGCTTTAAAAAATTACGATTTTGATATTTTGTATCAAGATGAAGCCTATTTGAAACAAGAATTTTATGATATGGATGGTCTAATTTACTACTTGCGGACAATTCCATGGGAGTTTCCTGATTTTTCTGTCGCAAATAATTTTGCTGAATTACTTGATTTACAGCAAGAATTGCTAAGACGAGGAAGTATTTTTAATTTGCAACATCGCTTCGTTTTTGTTTGTCGAAATATAAAATAAGGGATTGCTAGTATTAATTAGCAGTTTTAATTTAATTTTTTTGATAAACCGCAACATCTTAAAAAGGTGTTGCGGTTTTTTTGCAAACAGATTATAAATGGTACACAAGGAATAAAGGTATTCCGCTTTTCTTATAGTCTAGCCTATCGCCTAAGACCAAAAACAACACCATTAAACTTTCCTGTAAAGAAAAAGGGCAATCTTTTTATAAGATTGCCCCTTGTTGGTATACTGAAGTAGAACTTATTTTGTTTTGAAAATTAGTGTAATACGTTAAAAGGAGATTTTTGATGGGAAAAGTCGTTTTTTACGGAGCAATAAGTTTGGACGGCTATTTGGCAGATGATAATGACAATTTGCAGTGGTTATTTGATACGGATTTAGCTGGAATATCGACTTATAAAGATTTTGAGGAAAAAGTTGCAGCAGTAGTAATGGGACGAGTGACTTATGATGAGGTAATCGGACTACTAAAAGGAGAACCCCTATATCCTAAGAAACAAAAAATTATTTTTTCCCGCACACGAACTGATGAAATTCAGGAAGGCTATTTTACCGCTCAAGATCCTATTAAAGTCATTGGGGATTTAAAAAAGCAAGTTCATGGCTACATTTGGATTGTAGGTGGTGGAAAACTTTTGACACATTTAATGGAAGCTAACTTACTAGATGAATACTGGATTCAAATTGCTCCAGTGTTATTGGGTAGTGGCAAACGATTATTTCCAAAAGGGGATTACCAACAGCGTTTGACTTTTGTTGATAGCACAACGATGGGGGAAATGGTAGAACTTCATTATCGCAAAAAAATGGAATAAAGAAGGTATAAATGTGAAAAAATGGCGTTGGTGGCAAAAAATGTTGCTGGGAATTTTGGTTGTTTTTCTGTTTGTGACTGCAGGTGGTAGCTTATATCTAAAAGAGAATACGTATGAGCCAAGTAAAGCTGCTACGGTAATTAAACCTACAAAAGCGACAAAAGATTATGAGCTTTTTGTCAGTTCACAGCCAAATAAAAATGAAGAGCAAACCAATCTTATCTTTTATCCCGGCGCTTTAGTGGCACCTGCTAGTTATCGTATTTGGGCACAAGCAGTAGCAGATGCAGGTTATTCGGTTTATGTATTGAAGTTGCCGTTAAATTTAGCAGTACTTGCGCCAAACAAGGCGGATGTTGTCCTAGGGAAAAATGCCAAAGCGAAAAATGCCAAAGCAAAAAATATTTTGATAGGCCACTCATTAGGTGGGGTAATGGCTAGTCGATATGGGCAAAATCATCAAAAGGAAATTGCCGGTATGATTTTTTTAGCTAGTTATCCTGATGAAAAAGGTTCGCTTAAAAAAGTGAATATTCCCGTCTTATCTATTACTGCAAGTCAGGATCAGGTTTTAAATAAAACCCAATATCAAAAATCAAAAGCTTATTTGCCAGATAATACTACTTTTTTAGAAATTAAAGGTGGTAATCATGCTGGTTTTGGCAGTTATGGTGCGCAAAAAGGCGATGGCAAAGCCACAATTTCTAATTCACAACAACAAAAAGAGCTGAGTGAGGCTATCATTAATTGGTTAAAGAAAATCAAGTTGTAAAAGCTGCTTGCAATTTAGCAACTAAAGAACTCATAAAACAATCTGATAGTATCGTTTTACTGGAATGTTTAAAAATTAAACATTATTCTTTTCTTTTACTTTAAATTGAAAACGTTATTTCAAATAAAGTTATGAAGAAATGATGAATTTTTTACGTTTGAAAATTAGGTGGAGGTGCCAAAAAATCAAAAAATAATTTTCATTATAAGATAAACGCTGCTGTATAAGTTTTTTTACCTGTTAGAATAACGTTTTTCTTATAAAAAATTCTATGAAAATTATTATGCAAAATGCTTGCAATTACCAAAAATGGGTGTATAATGACACATTGTCACATGACATGGCGTCATTTATTTAAAGTGAAAATTTTTAAAGTAAGGAGGAGAGATCATGCCAAAGGAAACCTTTTTTCATCTGACTAAAGAAAAGCAGCAACGGATTATGAAAGCTGCGAAAAAAGAGTTTTCCAGAGTACCTTTAGGGGACGCGTCTATTGCTCAAATTATTAAGGATGCCGGTATTCCTCGTGGCAGTTTTTATCAGTATTTTGAAGATAAAGAAGATCTTTATTATTACTATTTTCAAAGTATGCGAAGAGATAGCCAGCAAGAACTCAATAATGCAATGGAAGAAGCACAAGGGCAACTTTTTGATGGTTTTGAAATTTACTTTACTAAAATGGTCAAAGAAGTGTTACATGGAGAAAACGCAGCGTTTTACAAAAATTTATTTATGAATATGGACTATCGTTCTTTTCATAAAGTTGCGCCACACCTAGGTAAGCAACAGGCACCCCCACTTCATGCTACTGATGCCAGACAAGAACATCGGAAGAGTATGCAGGCGTTTTATAACATGATTGATCTAACGACTTTAAAAGTTCAAAATCAAAAAGAGTTGAAAATTTTAGTCAAAATGTTGATGCACGTCGTTTTTTCTACGGTTGCAGAAGGCTATCGTCATCTGGTAGGACAAGATGATTTTGATATGGAAGAAGCTTTATACGATTTTTCATTAAAGCTTAACTGGCTAAAAAGCGGTGCTACTAAATCTGAAGAAGAAAAATCTAATATGTAAGGAAGGTTGCAGACGTGAAATTATTTAAATATCTAGGCAAATACTGGTATGCAATCCTAGCGGCACTGGTACTCTTAGGAATTCAAGCTAATAGTGATTTGACATTACCAAGCATTACGTCAGACATCGTCGACGTAGGGATTCAACAAGGCGGTTTGGAAAATCCAACCCCAGAAACAATTCGAAAATCTACGCTTTCAGCAGTTGAACTTTTTATGACTGATGCTGAAAAAGATACGATTAAAGAAAACTATAAAGCCGGCACTAAAACAGTGGATGGCAAAAAAGTTGAAGTATATAACCTCAATTTACAAAAAGGGATGACCAAAGAAAAGTTAGCGAAAATTTTTGAATTACCAATGATGATGCTCGCTTCTTCTCAGGCCAAAGATTCAAAAGACGGCAATGCCGCCAAAGAAATTTTAGATACTTATCAAAAACTAGGTACAGATGGTAAAAAAGCACAAGAATTAGGTGCACAAGCTAAATCGTTAGGTGAACAAGCCCAAACTGCAGCAACAGAGGCCCAAACAGCAGCGGCAGCTGGCGACATGGCAACAGCGCAAACAAAAGGCGCACAAGCGCAACAACTCGCTGATGAAGCAAAAGAAAAAGGTGCACAAGCGCAAAAAATTGGCGATGAATTGCAAAAGACCAATGATGCGATGCCTGAAAAAGTAGCAGCAGCGAGAAAAGAAACGAAAGCTGAACTGGGCGACATGGGTGAAGATTCCATGAAAACAGTCGGTGTCCAATTAACATTAGCCGAATATAAAGCATTAAATAAAGACACAAAACAAATTCAAACAGATTATATGGTGAAAAAAGGAACACAGATGATTATCTTAACTTTAATTTCAGCAGCGGCTGCTATTTTAGTTGGTTTGATTGCTTCTTTAGTTTCATCTTCTGTTGGTAAAAATTTACGGGTTGGACAATTCAATCAAATTTTAAAATTCTCCAATGCCGAGATGGAAAAATTCTCACCAGCTTCATTAATCACCCGTAGTACTAATGATATTCAACAAATCCAAATGGGGTTAGTTATGACCATTCGTATGGTTTTATATGCTCCAATCTTAGGACTTGGTGGGATTTATGAAGTTTATAAAACAGGAACTGGCATGGGCTGGATCATCGGCGTTGCCGTTGGATTAGTTTTGTTTTTAGTTTTGACATTACTTGGTTTTACTATGCCAAAATTCAAGAGCCTACAAAAATTAGTCGACCGCGTGAACTTGGTTTCTCGTGAAATTATCACTGGTTTACCTGTTATTCGTGCTTTCTCCCGTGAAAAATATGAAGAAAAACGTTTTGACGGTGCCAATACTGATTTAATGAAAACACAAATGTTTGTTAACCGTTCAATGTCCATTATGATGCCAATTATGATGTTACTTATGAATGGGATTTCCGTCTTAATCGTTTGGGTCGGCGGTCACAATATGGATGCTGGTCAATTACAAGTTGGGGATATGATGGCATTTATCACATATACAATGCAAATTGTCATGGCCTTTATGATGCTTTCAATGGTTTCAATTATTTTACCTCGTGCTAACGTTTCTGCTGGACGGGTAGATGAAATCTTAGAAACAAAACCAACTATTACTGATCCCGATCAACCACAAGATGATCACGACTTTACCGGTGAAGTGAAATTTGAAGGAGTTACTTTCCATTATCCTGATGCAGATGAAGATGTATTGCATCACTTGAATTTCACAGCTAAACCAGGTCAAACAACAGCCTTAATTGGTTCAACCGGTTCTGGTAAATCGACTGTTGTAAACTTAATTCCACGTTTGTTTGATGTTTCAACTGGTCGTATTACGATTGACGGTGTTGATATTCGTCAGATGAGTTTACACAAACTCCATGATTTAATTGGTTTTGTACCACAAAAAGGGGTTTTATTCTCTGGTGATATTAAATCAAATATTAAATTTGGGAACGTCGATGGTATTTCAGATGAACAAATGAAAAAAGCGGCCATGATTGCTCAAGCAGAAGAATTCATTAATTCAAATGATGCGGGTTATGATCGTGCTATTTCTCAAGGCGGGACCAATGTTTCTGGTGGGCAAAAACAACGTTTGGCGATTGCGCGTGCGTTAGCCAAAGATCCCAAAATCTTAATTTTTGATGATTCACTTTCTGCGTTAGATAATAAGACAGATGTCGCTTTACGACGAGCATTAGCCGAAAATGTTAAAGGTATTACGCAAATTATCGTAGCGCAAAAAATTTCGACGATTTTACATGCCGATAACATTATTGTTTTAAATGAAGGTCGGATTGTTGCACAAGGTACTCACGAAGAATTGATGGAAACATCTGCTGTTTATCAAGAAATTGCTTCTTCACAATTGAGTAACGCTGAATTGGGCTTAGAAGCAGAATAGGAGGCGAAGAAAATGGCAGAAAATAAACAACAAACTCCCCGTGGCGGTCGTGGCCCAATGGGTGGCGGCATGGCCGGTGGCGAAAAAGCCAAAGACTTTAAAGGCACCATAAAAAAATTAGTCTCCTATATGGCAGAATACAAGATTGCAGTCTTGTTTGTCATGATATTCGCAGCAGCGTCAACTGTTTTTAATATCTGGGGACCAAAAATCTTATCAAAAGCCATTACGGAATTATTCAATGGCTTAATCAAAAAATATCAAGGTACTGGTGGCATTAACTTCGATAAAATCGGTCAAATTCTACTCTTTATGTTGGGTTTGTATTTAGTCGCAGCACTCTTTGGTGTGATGCAAGGCTGGATCATGTCGACTGTTACTCAAAAGATTACTTACCGGATGCGTAAAGAAATTACTGAAAAAATTAATCGGATGCCAATGAACTACTTTGAAAGCCGGACAACTGGTGAAGTTTTATCCCGTATCACTAATGACGTGGATACTTTAGGTCAATCATTAAACCAATCTGTTACCCAGTTAATTACTTCTACATTTACTATTGTCGGTGTAATTATCATGATGTTATCTATTTCTGTTCAAATGACGGGAATTTCCGTTTTGATTGTGCCAATTTCCTTGTTGTTAATTATGTTTGTCGTGAAATATTCACAAAAATATTTTGCTACCCAACAAAAATATTTAGGTAAAATTAACGGTCAAGTAGAAGAAACTGTCGGTGGCTATAACATTGTTCATTTGTTTAACGATGAAGAAAATGCCATGAAAGAATTTAAAGAACAAAATGATATCTTATTCAAATCTGCTTGGAAATCACAATTTCTTTCAGGTTTGATGCAACCAATTATGAACTTTGTTGGTAACTTAGGTTATGTTGCAGTGGCGATTATTGGTGGGATTTTAGCTTACAACGGCACAATTACCGTTGGGGATATTCAAGCCTTCATTCAATATGTCCGCAATTTAACTCAACCAATTGCGCAATTAGCGCAAGTTTCAAATATGTTGCAATCAATGGCAGCAGCTGCTGAACGTGTTTTTGAATTCTTAGGTGAAGATGAAGAGGCACAAACTGTTGAAAATCCAGTTAAAATCGGAAAAGTTAAAGGTGAAGTGGATTTTGAACACGTACACTTTGGCTATACACCAGATAAAATTATCATTAACGATTTTAGCAGCCATGTTGATCCAGGTCAGATGGTGGCAATCGTTGGGCCGACTGGTGCTGGTAAAACGACAATGGTTAAATTGTTAATGCGTTTTTATGACGTGAATTCTGGTGCTATTAAAATTGACGGTCATGATATTCGTGACTTTAACCGAGCTGATTTACGTCAAAACATCGGGATGGTTTTACAAGATACTTGGTTGTTCAAAGGAACCATTATGGACAACTTACGCTATGGTAATTTAGATGCAACTGATGAAGAAGTTTATGCCGCAGCCAAAGCTGCCCATGTGCATCACTTCATTGAAACATTACCTGGTGGTTACAATATGGAACTTAATGAAGAGTCTTCCAACATCTCTCAAGGTCAAAAACAATTACTAACAATTGCGCGGGCAATTTTAGCAGATAAACCGATTTTGATTTTGGATGAAGCGACATCTTCTGTTGATACACGGACGGAAGTCTTAATTCAAAATGCTATGAACAACTTAATGGCAGGCAGAACTTCTTTTGTTATTGCTCACCGCTTGTCAACGATTAAAGATGCCGACAAGATTCTTTATATGCAAGATGGGGATATTAAAGAACAAGGTACCCATGAAGAATTATTAGCCAAAGGTGGCTACTATGCGCAACTTTATAATTCTCAATTTGAAGAGTTAGCAGGCTAAAAATTAATACTAGTTGCGGCTCATACTTTGAAAGTTATTTCAAAGTATGAGCCGTTTTTTTGTTTAATAAAAAAGTATTTTAAGTAGCCAGAACATGTCCTATAAAGCTACTGAATTTTGCGGCAACTCGCCAATACGCCAATAGTAGTAGCTAGTTTAAGAAAAATTTAGTAAGTCTATGCTATACTAAAAATAAGCTATCAAGAGAAGCTAAGAGAACAGGCTCTATGACGCTTCAGCAACCTGTCCATGACATCCATGACAAGGTGCTCCATCCTGCCAAAAGGAAAGATAGGGGGAAATAAGATGAAAAAAAGATTTACCGGTGACTATGCACTTTATTTGCGCTTTTTAGTTCGAGGCGGTGGCCCTAGAAGTTTTGCTGAAGCCATGGCATACCATCATGTTAAGGGAAAATTTCAGCATTTGACCATTTCAAAAGAAGATTTAGCGGCTATGAAAGTGCAAATGGAAGAAGAGAAAAAAGAATCCGAAGAAAATCTGCGGAAGCTTACTCGCTCACTGTCACAAGGTAGAGTGATTAAAGGCAATTTTCAAGCGCCGACTACAAAACAAGAAAAACTGCATCACGAAAAGCCAATACCTGATAATGTGGTGGCTTTTCGAAAAAGAAAATCATAAAAAATAAAAAGTTCAAAAAGACCAGTGTAATCTCTTCCAAAAGTTAGCTTTTCAGCCAATTTTTGGAAGGTGTTTCACCCAGGCTAGTCTTTTTGAACTTTTTTTATTTCATCTTTGGTGACGATTTGACGAATTAATTCGAGTAGCTTTTCCATTATCGGCGGTAAAATACTGCTATTGCGATAGACAAGGGAAATGAGAAATTGAGGTTGATTGTTATCGGTCAAATCCAACGTAACTAAATTATCATCTGAATTAATGGCCAATTCCGCTAAGAAGCCGACTCCCATGCCAGACTTAATCATGCCTTTTAAAATATCTAAATCATCACTTTGATAAATGACTTGTGGATCCAAATTATTTTGCTGACTGAGACGTAAAAAAGCATGGTGATGGACATATTGCTCACTTAACAATAAAAATTTCTCTGTCGCCAGCTTTCCAAAGGCCACTTCTTTTTGTTGTGCCAGGGGATGATTTTTAGCCACTACAATTTTGAATTTCTTTTTCGTTAAAATTTCAGCGGATAAAGATTCAACTTGAATCGGATCTAATGAGCCGATGAGACCAACATCCAATCTACCAAGTTTGACTTGGCGTAGCAAATTCTCTGAACCTTCCCGCCGAATGATTAAATGGGGCAAAATATCTGTTTTTAGCAATTGAGGGGATAACTTGGGAAAATAATAATTACCAATAATAGGAGGTAGCCCTAATGGTAGTTTTTTGATTGTTAAATGGCTGATTTCTTCTTTGGCAATCCGTAACTCCCGTAAAATTGTATTGACGTGCTGTAGAAATTGGCGGCCAGCACTGGTCAATGCGACATTTTTATGTGCTTGACTACGGTTGACTAAGGGAATATTTAATTCCGTTTCTAATCGTTTTATTGCATAAGTAATAGTTGGTTGGCTCACATGATAAAATGCGGCAACCTTTGAGTAGCTTTTTTCTAAGGCAAGACGTTGAAAGTATTCTAAATCACGAATATTCATCTAAGACCTCCTATTTGACGTATGTAAATAAATACCTGTATCCTTTTCATATAAACAATATTTATCATAACGTTTCTTTTTGACTATAACAAGTGGCAGGAACTATTCTAATCGTTGTAAAGGATATGAAAAATAGGAGGAAGATAGTATGAAAGGCATTGAAGTTTTAAACAATCCATTTTTAAACAAAGGAACTGCTTTTACCAAAGATGAAAGAGAAAAATTAGGTTTAGTTGGTATGTTGCCTAGTCATGTGCAAACACTAGAAGAACAAGCAGTCCAAGCCTATGGTCAATATTTAAGTAAAACTAGCGACTTGGAAAAACGAATTTTTCTAATGAATATTTTCAATACTAATCGTACCTTGTTTTATAAATTAATGGGCCAACATATTGTAGAATTTATGCCTATTGTTTATGATCCAACTGTAGCTGATTCAATTGAACAATACAATGAATTATTTGTGCAACCACAAAATGCCGCCTTTTTATCAATTGATGCACCAGAAGATATTGAAGCAAGTTTAAAAAATGCTGCTGCCGGCAGAGATATTCGTTTAATCGTGGTCACAGATGCAGAAGGTATCTTAGGGATTGGTGACTGGGGTGTCAACGGTGTAGATATTGCGATTGGTAAATTAATGGTATATACAGCAGCCGCTGGTATCGATCCGAGTCAAGTTTTACCGGTATCATTAGACGCTGGAACGAATAATGAAAAATTATTGAATGATCCTTTATATTTAGGCAATAAACATGAACGCGTTTATGGTGAACGTTACATGGACTTTGTCGATAAATTTGTGACAGCTGCTACAAAATTATTCCCTGAACTATTATTGCACTGGGAAGACTTTGGCCGTAGTAATGCAGCAACAATTTTGGAAAAATATCAAGATAAAATTACGACATTTAATGATGATATTCAAGGAACTGGGATTGTTGTTTTAGCTGGTGTTTTGGGAGCAATGAATATTGCCCAAGAAAAATTAACCGACCAAACCTTTTTAACTTTTGGGGCTGGTACTGCCGGTGTCGGAATTGCTAACCAATTATTAGATGAATTAATTCGTGAAGGCTTAAGTGAAGAAGAAGCAAGAAGTCGTTTTTATTTGGTAGACAAACAAGGTCTGTTGTTTGAAGATACACCAGATTTGACAGAAGGACAAAAAGCATTTGTACGTAAACGTGATGAATTTGATCAAAATATTGACTTAACCAATTTAGAAAATGTTGTGAAAACTGTTCATCCAACGGTTATGATTGGTACTTCAACCCAACCTGGTGCTTTTACTGAAACGATTGTAAAAGAAATGGCTGCACATACAAATCGTCCCGTTATTTTCCCACTTTCAAATCCAACCAAATTAGCTGAAGCAACAGCAGCTGATTTAATTCATTGGACAGAAGGTAAAGCTTTAGTAGGTACAGGAATTCCGGCTGCAGATGTAGAATATAACGGAGTAACTTACCAAATTGGGCAAGCTAATAATGCATTAATGTATCCTGGTTTAGGATTAGGTATTATTGCATCGACTGCTAGTCGGGTAAATGGTGAAATGTTATCACAAGCAAGCCACGCTTTAGGTGGTTTAGTTGATACTTCAAAACCAGGTGCCGCAGTCTTACCACCAGTTGCAAAACTTGCTGAGTTTTCAGAACGAATTGCAGAAGTTGTGGGTCAAAGTGTCTTAGATCAAAAATTAAACAAAGAACCAATTGAAGACATTAAAGCAGCTGTTAAAGCAACAAAATGGGTTCCTGAATATTAAAGAGAGAAGGGGTTATTGTGGTATTCTTTCAATCAATTCAAAGTGTTATTAGTATTATTTTGATGATTGCATTAGGTTATATCTTGAAAAGACAAGGTTGGTTTGATGATAATTTTGGTAAAAATATTTCCAGCTTAATTACAAAAATTGCGTTGCCAGCTTCAATTTTTGTTTCTGTTTTAAAATATTTGACTAAAGATAGTTTAGTTTCATTATCTGGTAGTCTTTTATTTCCAGTTTTAGGCGTTATTATTGGTTATCTTATCGCCTATCTATTAGTAAAAGTGATGAAAATTCGTCCAGGACGTCGCGGTATTTTTATGAATGGGGTCGTAAATGCGAATACGATTTTCATTGGGTTGCCGTTAAATATTGCTTTGTTTGGTGATAAGGCGTTACCATACTTTTTAGTTTATTATGTGACGAATACGATTTCGACTTGGGCTTTTGGGGTATTTTTAATTTCAAATGATGACCCTACAAAAGAAAAAGGAAGTCAAAAAGCTAAATTAAACTGGAAAAAATTATTGCCACCACCACTATTAGGTTTTATTGTGGCATTAATATTTCTAATTTTTAGTATTCCTGTACCAAGTTTCATCAACGCAACATTAGGTTATGTTGGTGGAATTGTAACACCGTTATCACTACTTTATATTGGGATTGTCTTATACGATGCTGGTTTGAAGAGTATTCGTTTTGACCGAGATACTGTGGTAGCATTAATTGGTCGTTTTGTTTTATCACCGGTTATTTTGATTGGTTTAATTAGCTTAGGTTCATCTATGTTTGATATTCATTTGGCTAGTTTATTAAAACAAACATTGATCGTTCAATCAGCGACACCAATGTTAGCTGTATTGCCAATTTTAGCGGCAGATGCCCATGGCGATGTTAAATACGCAACGAATTTGGTAACAACAAGTACTATTTTGTTCGTTGTAGTAGTACCAGTCTTAATGGCTATCATCCAATATATTTAACAGAAATAAAACATTCAAACACAAGCGCTACTTTTATCATTTTGATCATGATAGAAAGGTGTTACGTGTTTGAATGTTTTTTTATTTTGGTCGAAAAATTATTGTGAAAAATCAAATTTAGAATATTTATTTTATTTTTTGCTTTTATTTTACGCAATAGGATAAAATAGAATTGGATGAAAAAATAAAGTGAATTGGGGGAGAGAAGATGAGTGAGTATTACTATATTCTGTCTTTGTATAAGGAAAAACAACGTTATGTTGTTAAAGTAATTCTTTTGTCTGTTGTTTTGTTGCTGGTATCCAGTTTGATTGTAGTCTTAGATTTATTACGAGTGAGTCCATTTATCTGGTATTTTATCGCCATGGGAATTGTTTTATTTCAAATGAAGAAGATGAAAATAGAAAGTGAGAACTACGATCAATTAGTTGGTTTTTTAAAGCGCTATCAATTAGAAACGCTTCAAAATGATGAACTTGTTTTTTTTATTGATTATCAGTTACAGCATTATTTTGAACGAGAGTCTCGTGAACTATTTGCTCGTTTACAAAATAAAAACACAACTGATGATGTAAAAGCAATTAGTGACTTGCAGGAAATTATTGGAGAAATTACTTCTTATTACAATTATCTTTCTGATGATCATGAGTTAAAAGAAGATATTGAGATCTCTTTACAATGGTATCGTGATTCTATTGAAAATCGTAAACAAAATTTAGTTTAAAAAGGAGTAAATATGAAGTTAAGACGAGACATTTTAGGTGTAGTGCTAGCTTTTATGAGTGCAGGATTTGTTGCGACAGGGTTAAATGCAGACGCTTATCAAGCCGTTTATGATACACAAGTAAAGCAAGATCAAAAAGTACAACAAGCGATTAATTCCGAATTTATCACAAGCCAAGATAAAAAAGATCTTCAACAAACCGTAACAAACTTTACAAAAATAAAAAATAGGGAAAATCGCAGTGGTCTAAAAGAAAAAATTAATCAACAAGAAAAGTTGTTACATAAAGTGAACTTACGATTGGTGAAAAAAGAAGCCAAAGTAGCAGCACAAGAATATCAACTGGTAACAGCAGATTTGACTGAGTTAAACGAAAAAAGCCAAGAGCCATTTATTACAGCTGACGATGAAGCAAAAGTGACTGCCTTAACCAACGAACTCGCAGAAATTACCTCACCACAAAAGGTAAATCCAGTCCGAACACTAGCGTCAAAAACGGAGAAATTAGCAACAGAAATGAAAGCAAATCAAGCAGAGATGCTAGAGTTTGTTGCGAATTTAAAAGAAGATAATAAGATCGCAAGTGATTTACAAAAACATAAGTTTCTAACTAAAAATGATAAGACAGAACTGGCAAATTTACAAAAAGAAAATGAAAAGTATTTTTTAGATGCTGATGATTTACTAGTATTAAAAAGTCATTATGATAGTTCTAAAAGTAAGGTAACAACTCTCAAAAGTCGTGCAACGGCTACAGAGCAAGACTTTAAGGAGAATGAAAAAGTTGTCCGAGAATTGATTAAGGCAACAAATGAACTATTATCTAAAGGAGATTTAAATTCTGACGAAAAAACGGAGTTAAAGCAAATTAGAAGCGTTTTAAACGATGCCTTAGGTTTAAAAAATTACCAACCGGGTGATTTAGCAAATAACTATACTACTCTGAAAACAAGTTACGATAGCTCCTATAAAGTAAGTAGTGAACGTCAGGAAAAAGCAAAAAGACTTGCTGCAGAAGCTGCTGCCAGAAAAAAAGCAGCCGAACTTAAAGCCGCCAAAGAAGCACAAGAAAAAGCAGAACGCCAAAAAGAAGCTCAAGCCCAAACAGTTGCTAATTCTCCTTCAAATAATGAAACTCCTGCGCCGATTCAAACTTCTGCTGGATGGTATCAAGCGCCAAATGGTTATAAGTTTTTAAAAGTAGAAAGTGGTAAAACTTACGGTCAAGTAAAAAATCCAGGTAATTTTAGTTTAATTACCGTAGCGCAAGCTGCGAATTATACTCCTGGCCATGGAAATGGCTCTGCCAAGCAGTAGCATAATGAAATTACGACAGAAGTAAACCATTTTAAGAAACAAAATAGAGTATTCGAAATTGCTTCTTAATTTTTTGAGGAATTTCGACTTATTCAAGTAGAGATTGATTTTAGTATAGGGGTATTTAGGAAAAATGAAGTGTGCAAGATTTTTGTCACACTTCATTTTTAGGTTAAAGGCTTATTTGACTTTTAAAAAGAATAAAGCTGATAAATTTAATTTCTGATGCAAGAGTGTAAAGAGCCTGAGCAACTTTTTTTATTTCCCAGTGTAATCTCGTTTTTTTACTGCTAAAATTAACATAAGAGAAAGTTTTAGAAAGAGGTACGAGATGACACAATTTAAAATTGCATTTTTTGATATTGATGGCACGTTAGCGGATAATGAATTACCTCGTGATTTGGGAATTATAGAAAGGATTCCTTCCTCTGCCAAAGAAGCACTACGCCAGTTAAAACAAAACGGAATTGAACCTGTGATTGCTTCAGGACGCAATTATTTGATGTTGCAAGAATTTGCTACAGAATTAGGCGTTGAAAGTTTAGTGGCCTCTAATGGCACACAAGTTTTGTACAAAGGAAAAGAACTAGCTTGTCATCCCATCCCAACTTCACTTTTAAAAGAAACAATGTTAGCTTTTCATCAGCAACAAATTCATTATATTATTGAAACACCAGATCGTTTTTTGGCAACGAGTGAAAAAGTTGCGACAGAAGATGCTGCCGCAAAATATATCGAGTATGTTACAGATATTAAAACTTTACCGGCAGACGTGATTCAGTTAATTGTTCGTTTAGAAGATCGTAGAAGTATTCAAATAAAAAATGAATTACTCGTGGCAGAAAAAGTTGCACCAATGGTTATGGATGTGCACTTGGCTCATGTATCAAAAGCGACAGGTGTCCATGAAATCTTAAAAAAATTGAATATTAAACCAGAAGAAGCACTAGCTTTTGGGGATGAAGAAAATGATTTAGCCATGTTTGATGCAGTTGGATATCCAATTGCCATGGGCAATGCTTGTGATGCTTTAAAAGAAAAGGCAAAATTTGTCACCAGCAAAGTGGGTGAAGACGGTATTTGGCAGGCTTGTCAGAAATTAGGATTAGTTAAATAAAAGAAACCTACTTGTTAACTTTGGACCAATGTTATGAGCTTTCAAAAGTTAGACTAAAAATCTAGCCTTTTGGATTGCTACAAAGGTCACCGAAATAACAAGTAGGTATTTTTTATTCAAATTCTTCGTATTCGTTAGGATCTTGGTCGTTAATGCGGCCATCAGCTTTATTTAGTGCCGTAATCGCCTCAATTTCATTTGGCATTAAAGCAAAATCAAAAATATCCAAGTTTAAACGTTGATGCGTTAGTGAACTTGCTTTAGGAATTGGCACAATACCACGTTCATGGTGCCAACGTAAAATAATCTGACCAGCATTTTTATGGTATTTTTTTGCTAAATCTTGAATCAAGGGTTCATTTAATGATGCACTGGCGCGACCCAAAGGACTCCAAGCTTCTGTTATAATACCGCGTTTTTTATTTTCTGCGACCATTTTTTCTTGTGTCCAATAAGGATGTAATTCAATTTGATTAACCGCAGGGGTGACACCTGTATCACTGATGATTTTATCTAAATGTTCGGGTTCAAAATTTGAAACACCAATTGAACGGATAAGTCCCAATTTTTGAGCAGTTACTAGTGCTTGCCAAGCTTCAGAATAAAGACCACGTTTTGGAAGTGGCCAGTGAATCAAGAAAAGATCAAAATACGCTAACCCCATCCGCCGTAAAGATTCTTGAATAGACAATAATGCATCGTCGTAGTGATGGTATTTACCCGGTAATTTTGAAGTGATAAAAAATTCTGAACGAGGAATACCAGAGCGCCGCACTGCCTCACCTACAATCCCCTCGTTATCATAGTTTGTCGAAGTATCAAGCGCACGATAGCCATCACGAATAGCACTTAAAATTTGTTGCATCCCATGGTCGCCACGAATTTTATACGTGCCAAAACCTAGTGCTGGAATATAATTGCCATCATTTAAAACAAAATTTGGTACGGTCATCATTTCTCCTCCTTAAAATGTTCTTTTTTTAAACTTATCACGAAATTTAATTTGAGTGAAATGATAGGGTGTCCGTTTTGGAAGTTATTAAGCATAATCATCTAGCCTACTTGACTTCCTGCAGTGTTTTCCAATTTATTAGAAAATATTTTAATTTACTCACTAGTTTGCGCTAAAAAATTAGCAATCTGCCAGCACTTCTCTTGTCATAACTCGTTTTGATGGTTACAATTAGATTAGAAAAAAATGAGTTTTTTTAGATGGACTGTTAAAGAGGAGGAATTCCAGTGAAGCGGATTTTTTTACTAATGGGTACATTATTACTTTTAGCCAGTGGCGCTTGCGGCTATTTTTTATATCAAAATCAACAACTTTATCATCATTCGCTAGAGCAAGCAGATGAGGCGATTGCCAAAAAAGATTATCGGAACGCTGCGATTCATGTAGAACGAGCCCTATTTATTAAAAAAAGTTCTAAAGAAGCGTTAGCCTATAAAGAACAGTTGGAACCAGCTATGACTCTTAGTGATGAGAGCAATCTGGATTTGACATTCATCAGCCTTCAGAGCAAGAAAATTTTGCAGATCCCGCAAGGCTCAGCAGAATTAAAAGCACAAGCTCGTGCTTGGCAAGATGAAGTTGCAAGATTAACGGAGGAAAAAAAGGAGTTACAAAATAATTTAACGGAACTTCAGACAGCATTAAAGCAAAATAACGTTGTTAAAGCAGAAGCGGAACTTGAAATTCTAAATAAAGCAGATGAACAAGCAACACACCTGGGTGAAATTTGTGAACAACGCAATACGTTAGCTTTAGAATTTGAAATACTTATTACAAAGCAAAAAGAGCAGTTACAAAAAGAGGTAAATAAAGCCAAAGAATTATTAACAGTAGGAAATTATCAAGAAGCTACTGCTATTATTACACCAATTATTGCTAAAGAGGCAAAAGCTTTTGCAGATATCCAACTAGAAGCTAAAAAACTGTTTAGTATCATTCAGCAGTCTGAAAAAATTGAACAAGCAATGTAACACTTTTGACTAAAAATTTTAAAATGTAGAAGTGGTGGAAAGCTTCTTTCTACATTTTTTTATTATTCTTTGCTTAAACTAAAGACTATTATATTAAAGGATAAATTCAGGCAATTTAGTGAGTCAAAGACTGCTTATTTTTCTTTTTGTTACTTCACGAGTAGACTGAAAGAATAGTAAGAATGGCTGCTAAAATATTGTCTGCCAAAATTAGTATGATAGGCCAGAGTGATGCCGTAATTTTTAAAGCCATTTTGTGATTAATCGCAAGGAAAGAAGGTATTTAAATGGAGCGTAAAAAAGGTGTTGTTTTCTTAATTACAACGGATAAAAAACATTTAAATCAAAGTCTTTTGCAAATGATCGATGAAGTAGCCTTACAACTTACTGTCCCTTTTGAAATTTGTTTTCTTAATGAAAAAAATAGGTTAGCTGAAAGTATCTTGGACTTAGCTACAAAGGGGAGTCGTGAAATTATTTTCTTGCCAGTTTCACTATTTTCAACGGCTGAAATTAGTCAGACTTTGCCAGAGCGAGTAAACGCAATTTTAAAAAAAGAGCCTGCTCTTACTGCAACTTTTTTGCAGCCTCTGGGGAGTACGCGAGCAATTTTACATTCTCTGGTGGATCAATTAGCACAACAGCCCAATCTTTTACCCCAACCAGTTTTGTTAATCGCATCAGATACAGCTAACAGTGCGACTTTTTATGAAGAAGGCAATACCTTAGCCCAAAAACTAACCATTATTTCTGGTCGGAAAGTGTATTTTGCCGGTCTTTTAGGGAAATATTCTTACAAAAGGCTCTTGACGCAAATAAAAACACCACTGCTGATTCAATTACTTTTAACAGATGATGATTTAGCGGCAAAGGTTACAGCTGAAATTTATTCATTGCGGGGAAAACAAACGATGATTTTACCTTCTTTAGTTGAAAGCTACCAATTAGAAAAGGCGATGTTAGAACGATTAAAGAACGCCGGTTGCATTTGATAATTGTAAATTTTGGCAATTTAGTGGATTTTTTTACAAGACGGTCTCAGGGGAACAAAGATTTCTTAAATTGTTAGAATTTTCTTGACAATATAAATGAAGCTGGATACAATAAGTGCAATAATTAAAAGTGATGATAAGAAATAGTAAGTAAAAATAAGAAGACAGGAAGTTGCCGGTCATTGAGAGGCGCGAGATTGTTTTTACTGAATTCCTCTTTGAACTTCGCACCGAAAAAAGTAGGCTGCGACGGATGGTGTGCCTTCGTTAAATGGGCCAGGGTATAAGTATTTTTGTACCTGTTGAGGTAGTTTTGCGCGAGCAGACTATAAAAAAAGGTGGTAACACGAGTCTATTTTAGACCCCGTCCTTTCTAAGGAAAGGATAGGGTCTTTTTCTTTTATATAAAATGAGAATTTAAAAGGAGTCGATGAAAAATGTTTAAAGCAATTAGTAAAAAAATTAATGCAGAGTCCGTTAAATCTTTAGCCAAATTATCTGAAGCAGAAGCTGCACAGAAAAAGGCACGCGATTTAGAATTGGAAAAAATTATTACAGGTGAAGATGAACGAATTTTATTGATTATTGGTCCTTGTTCGGCCCATGAAGAAGAAGCGGTGATGGAGTATGTGCGTCGTTTGGCAAAACTGCAAGCAGAAGTTGCGGATAAAATTTTCATGGTTCCGCGTATTTACACGAATAAACCACGTACAAATGGTGATGGCTACAAGGGATTATTGCATCAGCAAAATCCAAATGGTGAGAGTAATTTGATTCGGGGGATTGTCTCAGTTCGTAAATTGCACAAACGTGTTTTAACTGAAACAGGTTTAACGACTGCGGATGAAATGCTTTATCCTGAAAATTTGGAATTTGTTGAAGACTTAGTCAGCTATATTGCTGTAGGCGCACGCTCGGTGGAAGACCAACAGCACCGCTTTGTTGCCAGTGGCATTGATCAGCCTACCGGTATGAAAAATCCGACCAGTGGCAATTTAACCGTTTTATTTAACTCTTTATACGCAGCTCAGCAAAAACAAGAGTTCATCTATAATGGCGCGGAAGTGGAATCTTCTTCTAATCCATTAGCGCATGTTGTGTTACGTGGTGGCCTAAATGAAGTAGGTAAAAATATTCCCAACTATCATTATGAAGATTTACTAGAAGTTACGAGCCGCTACGAAGCTGGTAATTTCAAAAATCCATTCATCGTCGTTGACACCAATCACGATAATTCGGGTAAAAAGTATTTAGAGCAAGTACGAATCGTTAAAGAAACACTTGAAAACCGCAACTATAACGAAAAAATTAAAAAAATGGTGCGGGGCTTTATGATTGAAAGTTTCATTGAAGATGGACGGCAAGAACCTGATGGCACTGTTTTTGGCAAATCGATTACAGATCCTTGTCTGGGTTGGGAAAAAACAGAGGAATTAGTGCGCTACATCGCTGAACATGCGTAAGTAATCTGTTTAAAACGATAAGAAGCAAAACGGTTTTTTGATAAAAAATAGAGTTGTAAGAGAAGTATTTAGCTTCCGGCAATAAGTAGGAATGTTAAGAAAATCGGGGCGCCAATTTTTGTGAAATTTTGGCCTATTTAAAAAGAAGGGGCTTCATTAACAACTTTTATTTGAAAAATGGAGGTAGGAGAAGACGAAGATGCTTATCCTACCTCTTTTTTGTCTAAAACTACGGTACTCGTAGTTGTTTAAATTTATATTATTATTTTATCTTTAGGATTTATTTCATTAAAAGAACGTTTGAAGAATAAAGTAAATAAATAAAAAAATAAAATGACAGCGGTAATAATCGGAATTTTCAGAAATTATAAACTTTTAAAATCGCATTGTAGCAAGGTATTGACGTAATAGGCATTTTTATCTTTATTTCAATTATCCAAAAAAAATTACAAAAGAAACGTATGATTTTTGACTAGAATAACTTATAATATTGTTATCGTATAAAGAGAGGATAGAGATATGAAGAACAAGAAGAAACGTGATTTAACAAAAATGCGTACGCCCCACACTTATGTCATTATTTTTATGGTTGTTATTGCGGCGTGGCTGTTGACGTTTATTGTACCGGCCGGAAAATTTTCAACGACTGAAGTTGAGTACAAAGACGCCAATGGTGAAGTGGCAACACGGACAGTCTTAGAACAAGATACTTTCCGTTATGATTATCCGCTAGATAAAGAGTTTGTCTTTGATAAGCTGGAAACTTTAGCGCAAGATCAAAAAGAACTTGATGAATTAGACGTGAATAAAGAAGATGTGCAAGGTGTTTTAAAAGAAGGGGAAAGTAACCTTTCACAAGAAACACTCGACGGTATCAATCTGACAGATGATACACTGTATAAATTATATGGTGATAAAATTTATGATAAGTCAGAAAAATTGCACAAAACAGCGAAAATTTGGGGAACCGATGATTTTAATGGTTTTGGTTTTTTAAATTTTGTTTTTGAAGGGTTAGTTTCAGGGGATAAATATGGCTCTGCGGTCGGAATTGTTGCATTAATCTTAGTCGTAGGTGGTGCTTTTGGGATCATCATGCGTACAGGAGCGATTGATGCTGGTATTTTTGCTTTTATTTCTAAAACCCGTGGCTTAGAGCGTTTAGCAATCCCGCTATTATTCTTTGCTTTTTCATTTGGTGGTGCAACTTTTGGGATGGCCGAAGAAGTTATTCCATTTTCAATGGTCATGGTACCTTTTGTGATAGCGCTGGGATATGACTCCATTGTCGCAGTTACGGTTACCTATGTTGCTTCTCAGGTGGGGAATGCAGCATCGTGGATGAGTCCATTTAGTGTTGCGGTAGCACAAGGTATTGCTGGTATTCCAGTCTTATCAGGTGCAACTTTCCGTTTGGTGATGTGGTTTGTTATTACGGCACTTTCTGCTTTGTATTTATCTATTTACGCAGAGCGAATCCGCAAAAATCCAATGAAATCAGAAGTTTACGAATCTGATGCTCACTTTAGAGATCAAATTCAAAAAACTACCGATGAAAAGAAACCGTTCTTACTTGGTCATAAATTGATCTTAATTGAAATGTTAGCAGTTTTAATCTGGATTATTTGGGGAGTAACCCAAGAAGGCTATTACATTCCAGAAATTGCTTCTCAATTCTTTGTAATGGGCTTAGTGGCTGGTGTGATTGCAGTACTATTCAAACTAGATGGTATGGGCTGGAATGATATTGCCAAAAGTTTCCAAGGCGGTGCAGCTGATTTGGCTGGAACGGCGATTGTAGTTGGGATGGCAAAAGGGATTTTACTTGTCCTAGGTGGTTCGGATGCCAATATGCCATCTGCTTTAAATACTATGCTCCATAGTGTTGGTGGATTATTAAGTGGCGTACCTGCAATGGTTGGTGCGTGGGCAATGTATATTTTCCAAAGCTTATTCAACTTAGTTGTAACTTCAAATTCAGGTCAAGCGGCCTTAACAATGCCAATTATGGCACCTCTAGCAGACTTAGTTGGTGTATCTCGCCAAGTTGCAGTTTTGGCTTACCAATTAGGTGCCGGTTTTGTCGATGCCTTTACACCGGTTTCAGCAAGTTTAATCGGGGTTTTAGGTGTTGCACATATCGAATGGGCAAAATGGGCGAAATTCCAAATTAAGATGCAAGGATTCTTCTTTGTCTTAGGAACAATCTTCATTATTGCTGCGATTGCAGTTGGTTTACAGTAAAAATTGGACTTCCTCTTTTTAGAGGAAGTTTTTTTATAAGTAAAGGAGTATGTCTCTTGATAGTTTTTCAAACTTTTTTAACTATCAATACTAATAAAAAATTGAAAAGTATTAAAAATTTAATGGGAAATTTTAATGGTCACTGTTATTTATTTATCAACGTGATATGATTACAATAGATTTTTTACTAAAGGAGAATAGTTATGAATAAAGAAGAAATGAATATGCTTGGTTTTCAAATTGTCGCTTATGCCGGTGATGCTAGAAGTTCACTTTTAAAACTTATTCGTGAAGTTCGTAGTGGTGAATTTCAAAATGTCGAAACTTTATTAGCAGATGCTGATGCTAGTTTAAAACAAGCGCATAACGCACAAACAGAAGTTTTAGCAAAAGAAGCCGGAGGAGAAGACGTAGAATTAGGTTTTATCTTCATTCACGGGCAAGATCATTTAATGACTACCATCTTATTACGGGAATTAGCTGAAGACTTCGTGAATTTGTATAAAGAAAAGTACAATAAATAATCGGTAAAGTTATAATAGTAGGTTTGTGATAAAAAAGATTTAAAGAGTAATAGAATCTAAAATTTAAGCTGTAATATCTTGCTGCGGAAAATATGTTTGAATTGATAATAGCGTTAATTTAATCGCGTTTGGTAAAAAGAAAATCCCTTAAGCTCACTTTCTTACACTGGCTTAAGGGATTTTAATTGGTTAAATGATTTTTTTATTCTTATAACGCCGGCGGAACAAATTGATATCCACGACTTTATTTGTTTTATCGGTAGGTTTTTCAGTCCCATCAGTATCGGGTTGTTCTTCTGGAGCTGAAGGTACCGTAGTGCGGTCAGGAGTGTTAAACTCATTTTGCGTTTCAGCTGTTGGCTCTGTTTTTTCTACTGTAATCTGTTTTTCAAAATTGAAATTACCATCAAAATTCTCAAAAATTTGGCGCTTGTTAGAAAGATGATAATAAACAATTTCAGGGGGAACACCAAAACGAGCAGGGATCATGGTCATACCAATTCCCGTATTGACTGATAAAATAGTATTTTTAGTGGGTAAATACAAACTTTCAGTGTAATGTTTGGCCCCTTCAGTTTTAATATACAGATGTGGAAAACGAATTTGTCCGCCGTGACTGTGGCCGGATAAGACTAAATCATATTGAGATAAGTTGTGAATTGCTTGAATTTGATCAGGTTGATGTGCTAATAAAATATGCCATTCTGCTAAGGTAGAGTCAAAATTGTAGTCAGGTTTACCGCCACTTAAATCATCAATACCGACGATATTCATCGAAATTTTGGCATCAGAACCAAAAACTTCTTCGTTCACAAGGGTTGTAAAACCAGCTTCTTTTAAGACCTCTTTAACAAAATATTGTCCGCCGTGTTTATAATCGTGATTTCCTAACACTGCAATTTTTCCCATTGGTGCTTTTAGCCGTTTTAATTTTTCGATTAGACGATTGGTCTGTTTTTTAGGCCAATATTTATAGTCATCAATCAAATCACCGGTAAAGACAATAATATCAGGTTTCATTTCCATCACAGAGCGGATAATTTTATTCATCTTACGTGGTTTAAACCAGCGGGAAAAATGTAGATCGCTAATATGGGCAATCGTCACATCCCCTTCATGAGCAAACATATCGTAAGCATCAGAGATATCCAACACCCGCTGTTTATTTTTGCGAATCAGGTAATGCCGTTGTTTCAGCCTACTAGGTTCGATAAAGAATGCATATAACGCAAATGCGAGTAAAATAGTGATGATACCTAGAATTAACTGCACAAAATGGCCTCCTTTTGAATTCTGCTAACTAGTATAGAATATAAGATTGTGGGACAAAAAGCAATCGAACATGAGATAAGATTTTGCTAAATTTAGATGAAAATATTTCGTTTTCATTACAAATAAAATAAACACTCTCCGTATCTTGACAGCGAGTGTTTAAAATGATTAAAACCTTGTTGTTACTTTATTTTCTTGATATTTTTTGAAGGATTTTGACGCAAACGGTTGTTCTTTTTTGGGATAATAAATAACAGCAATTCATAAGGAGCTGCGATGAGGAACCACAAGAGTGAAAGACTGGTGAAACCTTGGCGATAAAATTTTTGCAAGACGAAATGTAGCCCGATTATTCCCAATAATAGTCCGCCATTTTTCACCCAAAAAGGATCTACGCTACTAAAAGTTAACAGCAGTGAACTTAGAATCGGCAAACTATAAAAAGACAATGCGACTAGGTTTAATTGCCAGTTTCGTTTTAGTTCCAGCAGTGAAATGACAAATAAAACAGCTGATAGGATTATTCCAAGAGGTGGAAATAAGCTGGTTAAAAAAAGATAAACCGCACTATACAAAATTAATAATGGACCTCTGATAATTGCGGTAATCCCAATAAAGGTTACAATCAATAAGAATTGTCCCGTATAGCTAAATTTTATCAATAGACCAAATATAGCTAAGAGTAAAAAGTGGCTCCAAGTTAAAGTTTGTTCTTTTGTATGTTGTTGATATTTTTGACGCAAATAATGCGCGAATTGTGGGTAACGATGGTTAAAATTTTCGATGGTTATTCCTCCATTCCCGGCTTTTTTAGAATAAAAAAACTACTTTAATTATAAAGAAAAGCATCAATTTTTAATCAGGCTTAGGGCGTATTTTTAAAAGACACAACATTCTTTTAAAAAGAATGTTTAGATTTTTTCAGTATCTGCTAAATTTTTGGGTAAAAGCTTTAATTTGCGGTAGCTTTACTTTAGACCCAAGCGTTTTTATGCTAAAGTTACTATTGAAATGGATGAAGTAGTAAGTGGACGTTTATTTTTTAGTGTTTGTAGGAAACGATGCTACTTAAATTTTAATTGAGCTGTTTAGTACGAATAATTTTGATGAAAATATTTAAGGAAGTGGACCGGATGATTTTTGATTCCCATACGCATTTAAACGCAGAACAATTTAATGATGATATTCCTGAAACCATTGCCCGGGCGCAAGAACTTGGCGTAACCGAAATGGCAGTGGTAGGCTTTGACACGCCCACAATTGAAAAAAGTTTAGCCTTAAATCAAGCCTATGATAACATTTATAGCATTATTGGGTGGCATCCCACCGAAGCAGGTAACTATACAAAAGAGATTGAGAAAAAACTGCAAGAACGTTTAACTTTACCAAAAGTAGTGGCTTTAGGTGAAATCGGTTTGGATTATTATTGGATGGAAGATCCAAAAGACGTGCAAGAAAAAGTTTTTCGTCGCCAAATTGCGATTGCAAAAGAAATGAAGCTACCAATCAGTATTCATACCCGTGATGCAATTGAAGATACGTATCATATTTTAAAAGATGAAAGAATACAAGATATTGGCGGCATTATGCACAGTTTTAGTGGCAGTGGCGAATGGGCCAAGCGCTTTTTAGATTTGGGGATGCATATTTCTTTTAGTGGTGTAGTTACTTTTAAGAAGGCATTAGATGTTCAAGAGGCTGCGAGTATTGTGCCTTTAGATCGTCTTTTAGTTGAAACTGATGCGCCTTATTTAGCCCCTGTACCTTATCGAGGTAAGCGCAATGAACCCGGTTATACTCGTTATGTCGTTGAAAAAATTGCTGAGTTACGCAAATTGCCTTTTGAAGAAGTGGCAACTGTGACAAGAGAAAATGCGCATCGTTTATTTCGGATTAGCAAATGAAAAAGCCGTTAATTGAAGAAATCATTGTCGTTGAGGGAAAAGACGATACTAGACGTTTGCAAGAAGTGGTGCAAGTAGACACGATTGAAACAATCGGCTCTGCCATTAATGATGATATTTTAATGCAAATTGAACATGCCCAAGAAACTCGTGGTGTTATTGTTTTTACTGATCCTGATTTTTCTGGCGAAAAAATTCGCAAAAAAATTATGGAGGTGGTTCCAGACGCCAAACATGCTTTTTTACCCCGTAAAGAAGCAGTACCAAATCGGCGATATGGTAGTTTAGGCGTAGAACATGCGAGTGATGAAGCGATTTTAGAAGCTTTAAAAAAAGTCGTCACGCCTCAAGATAGCAAAGAAGAAAAGCCATTAATTAGTAGACAAAGTTTAATGGACTATGGTTTAATAGCGGGAGCTTCTGCCAAATTATTACGAGAAAAACTCGGGGATAAATTGCGCATTGGCTACACTAATAGTAAACAATTAACTAAGCGGTTAGCGATGTTTCGCATCACCGCCGAAGAATTAGACACAGCGATGCAAGAAATCAAAAAAGAGCTGGAGGATGACCTTGAAAGACACACGTGATATTGCAACCCCTTCAAAAACAAAAGAAATTTTACACAAGCATGGCTTTACTTTCAAAAAAAGTTTAGGTCAAAATTTTTTAACAGAGCCTAATGTTTTACGCAAAATTGTAGCGACAGCTGAAATCGATGACACCACAAACGTCATTGAAGTTGGGCCGGGAATTGGAGCGTTAACTGAACAATTAGCGAAATCCGCAAAAGAAGTTTTAGCATTTGAAATTGATGACCGACTAATTCCTGTTTTAGCTGATACATTACACGACTATAAAAATGTGAAAGTTATTCATCAAGATGTTTTAAAAGCGGATTTAATAAAATTAACTGCTGAAAATTTTACTGATAATACTTTGCCTTTAAAGGTTGTCGCAAATTTACCTTATTACATTACTACGCCAATTATGATGCACTTTTTAGAAAGTGATTTACCAGTAGCTGAGATGGTTGTAATGATGCAAAAAGAGGTTGCAGATCGCATTTCAGCTGAACCTGGGACAAAAGCGTATGGCTCCTTATCAATTGCAGTTCAATATTTTATGGAAGCAAAACTTGCCTTTATCGTTCCGAAAACGGTGTTTGTGCCCCAACCAAATGTTGATTCTGCCATTTTAAAACTAACACGGCGCAGTGAACCGGCCGTTGATGTAATCAATGAAAAAGAATTCTTTAAGCTAACGAAAGCAGCTTTCCAATTGCGACGCAAAACATTGTGGAATAACTTACTTCACGCTTATGGCAAAGACGATACGACTAAAAATTGGCTGACAAAAAGTTTGACACAAGCAGCTATTGATCCAAAACGACGCGGAGAGACTTTATCTCTTAGTGAATTTGCGGCATTAAGTAATGCCATGATGTCGATTTCTAAATAATTACTATTATACTGACAGCTTTCGCCTCAATTAATGGCGCGAAAGCTGTTTTTTAGTGTTAGTTGAAATACGTACTTTTGCAGAAAGGGCGAAGTTTTCAGCGGAGTTTCAACGAGCTTAAAATGTAATGGAGATGAAATTTTTCATTTATTTTTCGTGAAAAAGAAAATATATGTCTTGACACCTCGGACGATTCCCACTAAAATAAGGAAGAATTAAGTGTCTTGACACTTTGTTTTGCATTAAAAATAAAGATAATGTTTTTTCAAGGAGGAAAAAATGAGAAATAATTCTGTGCGACATTTAACTATTGCGGCATTATTAATTGGATTAGGGATTATGATTCCAATGGTCATGCCTAAAATTGTGATTGGACCTGCTTCTTTTACTTTGGCTAGTCATGTCCCTTTGTTTATCGCGATGTTCTTTTCACCAGTCGTCGCAATTGCAGTTGCTTTAGGCACAACTTTTGGTTTTTTAGTTTCGGGCTTACCTGTAATTATTGCATTACGTGCATTGACACACGTTATTTTTGCGACAATCGGTGCACTTTATTTGCAAAAGAATCCGCAAATTGTTTTACAAAATGGTCAGTTCACTTTAGAAAATGTTCGTTTCCAAATGTACAATCTTCTGTTGGGCTTAATTCATGCCGCAGCTGAAGTAGTCGTTGTTTTAGCTTTTAATATGATTAATTTAGGAACACCTGGAACTTATGATGGTGGCGTCTTTTATTTCTATTTTGTCCTATTAGGTTTTGGTGGTGTCGTTCACAGTGTAGTCGACTATAATATTGCCTACTTTGTAGCAGGAACATTAAGTAAACACTTTGATATTCCGGTCTTCACCAAAGCGATGAAGTTACAAAATAAAGTAGCGAGTAAAGTTAAAACTGCTGCATAAAAAATTAGTAGATTGATATCCTGTCGCTATTTGCGACGGGATATTTTTGTGGCTAAAAGAATTATATGATTAAGACAACAATTAAGATTATTGTGTAAACGGTTGGAATCTTAACGTTCGTTTTAAAATTTTGAAGCGATAAGCTTGTTAGCTTGTTGGTAAGAATGTTTCGTGTTATATTTTATCCGTGGTTTAAAAACCACAAATATGACAGAGTAGGAAATAAAGCGTTAAGTGTCTGAGGGATGGGATGTTGCCCTTGGGACGAAGGATTACATTGTAGTTCGCGGTTTTATTTTCGCATTCGCTGCATTATTTTTATGCGGCAGCTCTATTAAGGAGATGCTGAAGTTATGAAAAGAAAAGTCGACGCGTATATGATTGCAATCATGGCGATGTTAATCGCTTTGATGGTGGTATTGTCGCAAGTTTTTGGGTTTGAAACCCAACTTTTAAAAATCACTTTTAGTTTTGTACCAGAAGTGGTGATGGCAACTTTATTTGGTCCTTTTTGGACTGGGGTTGGTGCGGTAATTGCCGATGTGATTGGCAACACCTTACTAGCCAAAGCGCCTTTTTTTATTGGGTTTACCTTTAATGCTTTTTTGGGCGGATTAATTTATGGGTTTTTCTTTTACAAAAAGGAAATTACGTTAAAAAATTCGCTGATGTGTGTAATTGTTAATACGGTGGTCTTTAGTTTTTGTTTAACCCCATTGTGGTTGTCTTTGATGTATGGAATTGATTTAACCAATCCAGGTTTATGGACTACTCGTTTAATCAAAGCGGCAATTATGATCCCAATTGAAACGATGATTATTTATATTGTAGGACGTGCTTTACCTTATCGTCGGTTGGCAAAACGTCTTCATTCCAATTAATTAATAAAATATAAAGGTCCTCCATCCCAGGACACAAAACCGTAACAATTGGCTATTTGGCTAATTGTTGCGGTTTTTTTAGTTTAAAATTTACCTGTTGCTTTTCTTCAAGAGATTTTTATCAGCCGTGTTAGAATAAAGGAAAGAAAAAAGGGTGCTTTTAGGCAACAGGAGGAAAAGATGAAGAAGTTTTTAATGATACTATTAACTGCAACTGTTTTAGTTTTGGGCGGATTTTTTATCCTAAATTTATTTTTTGATTTTACTAATGATAAAAATGAGGAAAAACAGACGGCACAGACGGCACAAACGAATCGAAGTGAAGTAAAAGAAAGTGCAACTGCTAGTAGTGAAGCCCATGATACAATAAAAGATACATTAGAAAAGATGACGGTAGCTGAAAAAGTGGGCCAATTATTTTTTGTGCGGGTCCCAGAAGTAAACCAAGTTGAAGATATTAAAACGTATCATTTGGGTGGCTACGTTCTTTTTGGACGCGATATGGAAAATGAAACGAAAGAAAGCTTAACGACAAAAATAAAAAGTTACCAAAGTGCTAGTAAAATTCCATTGTTGATTGGTTCTGATGAAGAAGGAGGCACGGTTACTCGCCTCAGTCAGAATCCGAATTTAGTTTCGTCTCCTTTTGCTTCACCCCAAGCGCTTTATTCAGCTGGTGGTTTTGCTGCGATTAAATCAGATACGATTAGTAAAGCAAAAATTTTACGCGAATTTGGCATTAATGCTGGTTTATTTCCAATCGCAGACGTGGCGACAGATCCCAATGCTTTTATTTACGATCGTACAATTGGTTTAGATGCGGCCGGCACAAGTGAATATGTAACCACAGTGGTGAAAGCATTAGCGACAGAAAAAAGTGGTTCAACCTTAAAACATTTTCCCGGTTATGGGAATAATCGTGATTCTCATGTTGAAATTGTCCGCGATACCCGCACTTTAAAAGAATTACGCCAAACAGACTTTCTGCCTTTTAAAGCGGGCATCAAAGCAGGAGCAGACAGTGTCCTGGTTTCCCATAATATTATTGATAGCATCGATCAAACAAAACCTGCCTCAATCTCAAAGACAGTCCATGATGTTTTGCGTCATGAGTTGGGCTTTAAAGGGGTTATTATGACTGATGATATGGATATGGCGGGATTAGCAGATTTCATTTCACAAGCGGATGCTGGTCTTGCAGCCTTACAAGCGGGAAATGATTTAATCATGTCTTCTAGCTACCAAGTGCAAATTCCGAGAATTTTGGCTGCTCTAAAAGCAGGAGAATATTCAGAAGAAGAGTTGGATACGGCAGTTAGCCGTGTTTTAACATGGAAACAAGAATTAGGTTTATTACCATAAAAAAATAACGAACACCGTTGACATTTTATTTTAATGCCGATGGTGTTCGTTTTTTATTTAATTGAGGATAGTCGAAAAATTCTTTTAAGATTGTTCAAATTGGGCGTGATAAAGTTCAGCATAATATCCGTTTTGAGCTAAGAGACTTTCGTGAGTTCCTTGTTCAACAATTTGTCCGTGATCCATTACGAGAATTTTATCGGCGGCTTGAATTGTAGCTAAACGATGGGCAATAACAAAGCTAGTTTTCCCTTTCATCATCGCCAAAAAGGCGGCTTGAATTTTGCGTTCGGTTAGTGTATCCACGGAACTAGTGGCTTCGTCTAAAATAAGCAGATGCGGCTGCGAGATCATCGTGCGGGCAATCGTTAATAGTTGTCTTTGTCCTGCCGAGATTTTCACACCACTTGTACCAATAATGGTATCAAGCTTTTGGGGTAAACGACTAACATAGTCATACATATAGGTTTTCTTTAATGCATCATAAATTAATTCATCGCTAGCAGTCGGGTTACCATAAGTCAGATTTTCCCGCAAACTGGCATCAAAAAGCCACGTATCTTGTAAAACCATCCCAAAACTTTGGCGTAAACTATCCCGCGTCAACTGGCGAATATCGTAACCATCTAAAGTGATTTTTCCGGCATCAACTTCATAAAAGCGCATTAAAAGATTGACTAAGGTAGATTTTCCGGCACCGGTTTTTCCGACAATGGCGACTGTTTCCCCAGGAGCGGCTTTAAAGTTAAAATCACGAATTAAAGGTTGTGCTTTGGTATAACTAAAATCAACTTGTTCAAAAGAAACGGCACCTTTGACATTTTCTAACGTAATAGCATCTGGGGCATCTGGTGTTTCAACTTTTTGGTCTAAGATTTCAAAAGTTCGGTTCAAACCGGCAATGGCTGTTTGAATTTGCGTAGTAATGCCAGAAAGTTCAATAAAAGGTTTAGTAAATTGGCTGGCATAAATGGTAAAACTTGAAATTACGCCGACTGTGACTAATTCACTTCCGTTTAAAACGAGCAATCCTCCGACAAAACCTACCGCTAAATAAGCTAGGTGGTCAACAAAACGCGACATTGGATTAGTCAAAGAAGAAGAAAACTGTGCTTTTTGGCCTCTAACGTTTAATTCTTGGTTGAGAACTTCAAATTTAGATTGGTTGACGGCTTCTTGCTGAAAGGCTTTGACAATTTTTTGATTGCCAACCATTTCGGTGACAAAACCCGAAATATCCCCGACAATTTCTTGTTGGCGGGCAAAGTTTGCCTGAGAGCGAGTTGCAACTAACCAACTGACTAAAAAGATAATTGGAGTCGCAATTAAAACGACTAATGTCAAGATTACATTGAGACGTAACATGACGATAAATGCGATTATCACCACCGATACGCCGGAAAAAACTTGGTTAAAGACAGCAGCTACAGCTACAGCAATATTATCCATATCATTGGTAAAACGACTCACAATATTCCCGTGAGGCGTTTGATCGTAATAACTTAAAGGTAACTTGTTTAAATGAATAAAGGCATCTTTACGTAATTGACCAGCCGAGTAATAGGCAATTTTATTAGACAACCGTTGAATAAACAATTGACTAAAGACAGTCAATAAAACGACACTGGCAAAGAGTAATAAGATATGATACAAACTGGTAAAATTCACTTGATTTTTGCCTAGCATTTGATCGACAGCTTGCCCGATTTGATAGGTGATATATACACTGGTTCCACCAGCTACAATTCCTAATATGACAGCAAGTAAAATTTCTTTTTTAAAAGAGAAGAGATAAGGGTTAAAGCGTTTTATTACGGACCAGTCTACTTTTTTTGGTTTCATGCTATGCTGACACCTCCTCTTGCGATTGAACAATCGCTTGATATTCAGGACAAGTCGCCATTAGCGTTTGGTGGCTACCGAGTCCAACTTGTTTGCCGGCATCCAGTACTAGAATTTGTTTGGCTTCTTGGATTGAGCGTACTCGTTGTGAAATAATGATTAAAGTTCCATCTAATTCTTTTTGTAAGGCTTGTCGTAAGTCTAAATCTGTTTTGTAATCAAGGGCACTTAAGGAATCATCCAAAATTAAGATACGCGGTTTAGCGATGACTGCCCGGGCAATAGTCAGACGTTGTTTTTGACCACCAGAAAAGTTTTTCCCACCTTCAAAAATTGGTGTCTCTAATCCTTGCGGTAATGCGGCTACAAAATCTTTTGATTGCGCTAAACTCAAAGCGGCCCAACATTCTGCATCAGTGGCGTCTTTTTTACCCCACTGGAGATTTTCTTTAATCGTGCCGGTAAATAAAACTGCTGTCTGAGGAACCATCGTAATTTCAGCGCGCAATTTTTCTAAAGGCCATTTTCGCACATCGACACCATCAACGATTACACTACCTGCAGCCACATCGTAAAATCTCGGGATAAGTTGTGACAAAGCAGATTTGCCACTACCAGTAGGACCGATAATTCCTAAAGTCGTACCAGGAGCAACTTTAAAATCAATATCTTTTAAAACCAAACCAAATTGAGGCGCAAAGCGAAAAGAAACGTGTTGAAAAGCAATCGCTCCTTTTTTAGCTGTTGTAAGAGGAGAAAAACTTTCATCATCTAAATTTTCTTTTGAATTGGTGATAGTTGGTGTTGTTTCTAAGACCTCATTGACACGATTTGCAGAGGCAGCTGCCCGAGTGAAGATAATTACTAAATTTGAAACAACAATTAAAGCCAACAACATTTGGTTCATATAATTAACTAACGCCAAAATTTGTCCCTGTTGTAGCTGACCGACGTTTACTTTAAAGCCACCAAGGTAAAAGAGAACTAAAATTCCAATATTCATAATAAAAGTTGTTGCCGGTGTTAAAAGAGCAGAAATATTTGTCACTCGCACATAAACATCGGATAAATCATCGGTACGCTGAGAAAAACGCTCAATTTCAGTTTTCCGTCGTGAAAATGCCCGAATTACCCGCACACCACTTAAATTTTGGCCAACCAATTCGTTAATCACATCTAGTTTTTGTTGGACTTTTTGGTACAAAGGAACGGTTGTTTTAATAATGAAAAATAAAATCAAACAAAAAAGCGGTAATGTAATTAAGAAAATAACGCCCGCCTGCCAATCAATCATAAAGGCCATAATAACTGCGCCAATACTTAGAAAAGGGGCGCGAACCACTAAACGGATGAGCATCGCCAGTGCTAATTGTAATTGATTGATATCACTGGTCATACGCGTGATCAGTGTATCTGTCCCAAATAAATTTAATTCCGTATGGGAAAAACTGTTGATCTTTTTCAAGACCTGATTACGAAGCTCAGTCCCGAAATTTTGTGAGGCCACAGAAGCATAATATTGACAGATGACCGCGCACAAAAGGCCAACAAGGGACATTAGTATCATCCAGCCTGTCATTTGCCAGACGACTTTACTATTGTTTTGCCGAATTCCTTGATCGACTAGTTGGGCCATTAAAAGTGGAAGAATGAGTTCAAAAACAGCTTCCAAAAATTTGAAAAATGGTCCTAAGATAATTTGTTTACGATATTTTTTGGCGTACACCAATAATTTAAACATAAAAAAAACTCCAATCTTTCTGGCGAGTGAGGCGGTTAATAGTGCAAAACTGCTTATTGCGCGTCTATTGCCAGAGTTTTACTCCTTTCCTTATTGTAACCTAGGAGTGAAATGGTGAAAAGCGAGGCCTTTTAAACAATAAAGTAGGCAAAGTTTGATACAATGAAAGTAATTTAGAAATTATTCGAAATATTTTGCAGTAAAATGGTTAAAGAGGTGATTTAGCTTGCAAGAGTTTATTACAGTAGTTCTTTTATTCTTTTGTTATTCTTTTATCGGGTGGTTATGGGAAACGATCTTTTGTTCCATTAAAGCCAAAAAATTTGTATATCGAGGCTTTTTGGTGGGGCCGATTACGCCGATTTATGGCTTTGGTATTTTAATGGTCTTGTATTTTTTACGTCCCTTCCATAATAATTTACTACTATTATATATCTTCGCTGCTGTGCTGGTAACAATTTTGGAATATGTCACCAGTTATGGCTTAGAAAAATTATTTCATGCTTCGTGGTGGGATTATCATGACGTTCCTTTAAATATTAATGGCCGCGTCGCAATCCCTGTTTCTTTGTTTTGGGGCATAGGTTGTGTCTTGATTGTAAAAGTCGTCCATCCGCGGGTGATGTTAGGGGTGAATTGGTTAGCCATGCACTTTGGTTTTTATCTACCGGTCATCTTAATTGCGATTATGATGTTTGATCTGGGCTACACACTAGCCAACTTAGCTTCTTTCCAAAGCATGACCAAAAAAATTGCAACAGAACTAGATCAGCGTAAAGAAGAGTTAAAAGATAGCTTTGACGAGAAAAAAGATGAAGTCCAACAACGTTTAGCACTAACACAATACTTTAAAGATCATCCTGAGGCGGAAAATGCCTTGCCTCGTCTGAATTTTCATCAAAGAAGACTACTAAAAAACTTTAATCGGTTGAAATTAGACAATGTCAAAAGTTTGGAAAACGTCCGTCAGTACGTCACCAATCGTAAAAAAAATTAGGCATATATTACAAAAATATTACGAAAAAACAAAGCGAGCAAAGGTCAATACTTTGCTCGCTTTGTCGTGAAAAAAACTTTTTACCAAGCGCTAATTTTCATTTACTAACACAGCGGCTGTAACAAATTGTAATCTAACTGAAATGGTACATACACCTTTCCTTTGTATAATAAGTGACGTTGGAGATTAGAAAAGAAAGGTGTGGATTTTGTGAAAGCAAAAAAATTGGTGACAGTTTTGACAGCTGTTGTAGCTATCAATCTTGTTAGTCCGGTATTTGCTGCTGCGGAATCATTGGACTCGTTAAACGAACAAGAGTCAACTATCACACGTCAAAGTAACCAAATCAGCGCCGAGGTACAAATGGCCTTAAACGACGTGAATGACAAATATGATCAAGTAGAGAAAACAAAAGCGGAAATCGCAGAAAACGAAGCAACTTTACAAAAAGCACAAAAAGATATTGAAGCGACTAAAGCAAATATCGCAAAGCGTAAAGAAGTGATGGCACAACGCTTGAAAGAAATTCAAGTAAACGGAGGAGCAGAGCGCGATTGGTCTGTTTTACTGGATGCCAAGAATCTACAAGAATTTATTAATCGTGCTTATGCTATGACCTTATTACAAAATGCTCAAAAGCAAAAAGTGGCCGATTTAAATATTGAAAAAGAAAAACTAGAAAAGCTTGAAGCAACTGTTCAAAAAACAACTACCAGTTTAAAAGAAAATAAAGTAAATCTAGAAACAGAAGCTAGTGAACTCGATGGCAAAATTGCTAATTTAAAACAACAATTAGCAGATAATCAAAGTACATTACAAAAAATTGCCCAAAGTAAAGAAGTCGAAACCGCACGCTTAGCAGCTGAAAAAGCGGCAAAAGAAAAAGCTGCCGCTGAAAAAGCCGCCGCCGAAAAAGCGGCTAAAGAAGCCCAAGCTGCCCAAAAAGAAGCTGAAGCGGAAAAACCGACAAGTTCTACTAATAATAGTTCTAGCAATAGCTCTGGGGCTAATTCTGAATCTAGCACCAATAGCTCAAACAAACCAAATAATAATGGAAGTAATTCAAATTCCAATAATTCCGAATCAAATACGAATAACAACACCAACAATAATGGCGGTAACTCTAGTAGTGGTGGCCGAACTCTAATAATGGAGTCGACGGCTTACTCTTATGCAGAAGCTGGCGCAAGCTACTTAACCGCTAGTGGCACGGACTTGCGGGAAAATCCCCAAGCGGTAGCAGTGGATCCAAGCGTGATACCACTAGGAACTGTAGTCGAAGTGCAAGGTTACGGTGTCGCATTAGCCTTAGATACAGGTGGCGCGATTAAAGGAAATATTATTGACGTGCATTTTCCTACTGTGGCGCAATGTACCAAATGGGGACGCCGTCAAGTTCAAGTAACAATTCGTGGATGATGAGTGAAATGAACAAAAAAGATACCTCGTTGTGGGTATCTTTTTTTATGCAAAATAATAAAATGATTAATATTTTCTTTTTTTTTACTCAAAAATGAAATTTTTGTTAAATTTTATAAAAAAGTCATGAAATTTTCTTGCTTCCCTCAGCGTTTTTTCAAAAATATACGAGCTTAAATTAATTATTTCTTGTAAAATTCACACTGGAAATTTCCTTATTGTCTAACTGGCTTGACCTATTGGTGGTTTTTTTAAGGAGAATATAAATAAAATAAATTAGTTGATTTTATCCCTTGTTATTTTAAATCTTTTTTAAAACTAATTGGCCAAATAACTTCTGTTTTTTTAATGGAAATGAGTTTCCTTAAGAATTGGATTTCCCCTTTAAAAGTTCCTATTATTCACGTATAATAGGCTAGAGCTTTTTTATGCTATTGTGTTATCTATTATTGAAAATGTTAGTTAGGAGCGTGTGTCCATGGGTAACCCCCTTATTAAAACGATCGCAGTCGCAGCTGTGGGGATAGGAGCAGTGGCGATTTGTTTTGTCGGTTATCGTGAAAACAACAATAAACAATATCAACAAAAAGTTAGCTACGCAGAAACTGCTGTTAAAAAAGATGAACTTTCTATTAAAGAAGTAAACGAAGCAATCACTAAACTTTACACGAATCAGGATAAAGTTTTTTTGAAAAAAGATTTAACAGAAGCTGAGTTAACTCAGACAGGTGCCAAGTTAGATGGTGTGAAAGTTTCAGCCGAAGATTTTGGCATTGAAGATAAAGATATGCCGAAAAATATGAAAAATATTGCAAAAGAAAAAGAAACATTGAACAAGCAAATGGCGGATGCTGAAACAAAATTTGCCATTCAAAACAGTGTAAATGCGTTGTTTGAAAAACCAGTTAGTGATTGGCAAAAAGCCAAAAATGATGTCACAATCAAAACTAAGTTGAAAGATACTGATGTCGGTGCCATCAGAGAGCGCTTGAGCTTTGTGGACGAAAGCGACTGGACGAAGTTAGTTAAAACGTATTTATCTTACGCTGATGCCCAATTAAAACGGGTCGCAGAGATTAATCAATCACTGAATAGTATGTTAAAAGACGGAAAAGTTACAAATGCCGCAACTTATGACAAATATTTGAGTTTGGTTGAAAGCATTAGTCAAGTACGCAATAACAATTTAAAAACTGAATTCACTGAAAAAGCCAATACGATTTCAAACCAATTAGGGCTTGGTGCTAGCAATTCATCTGACTATTCTAATTCAAATGACAGTACTGATTATGGTACAGAAACACAAGATGCCAATACAGGTGAAAATTATACAGATTCAGAAGCAAATTATAGCGATAATTATTCTGAAGCAGATACTGGTTATTAGAAAAGGAGAAAATAATGTCTAGAGGAAAGAAGATTGTTTTAGGAATCGTCGGCTTTATCGCAGTACTTACAATTGTAGCTGTCGGTATTGGCGCAAAAGTTTACATGGACTTAAGCGGCTCTGTGCAAAAGACTTATGAATCGGTGGAGCGTCAATTAGATTCCAAACGTAAAGAAGAACAAGGCAAAGTTATTGCTGAAAAAAAACCATTTTCAGTTTTATTACTGGGAATTGATACTGGTGATTTAGGCCGAACAGAAGTAGGTCGCTCTGACACGATGATGGTAGCAGCGGTTAATCCTAATTTGAAAAAAACGCTAATTACAAGTATCGCTCGTGATACATATGTCGATATCGTCGGCAAAGGAACCAAAGATAAAATTAATCACGCCTATGCTTTTGGTGGGGCGGGGATGTCAATGGATACTGTTGAAAAGTATCTAGATATTCCAGTCGATCATTATGTTGCTATCAATATGAAAGGTCTAAAAGAACTTGTGGATGCTGTTGGAGGCATCACTGTTAGTAACGATCAAAAGTTCACACAAGACAGTTACACCTTTGAATATGGCAAAATTCATTTAGATGGTGACCAAGCACTGTCATTTTCACGGATGCGACATGAAGATCCAAGAGGTGACTATGGTCGTCAAGAACGGCAACGAAAAATCGTGGAAGGTGTTGCCAAAAAACTATTAACATTTGACGGCGTAACCCGTTATAAAGAAGTATTAGATGCGATGCAAGAAAATGTTAAAACGGATATGAGTTTTGATGATATGAAAAAAATTGCTGCTGATTATCGTGGAGCGTTTACAACTATTCAACAAGATCAGCTGCAAGGTGAAGGTTTCATGCAAGATGGTATTTCTTATCAACGGGTAAGTGAAACAGAATTAAATCGCGTACAAACCGAATTGAAAAAAACACTCGATGTAAATAATTAAAGAAAGTGGCGGAGAAATGGAAGAGACAATTAGTCTGAAACAAATTTTTGATATTTTACGAAAACATTTGGCTTCAATTTTTATTTGTAGTTTTGTGGGGTTAGCATTAGCTGGTATTGCAACATTTTTTATCATTACACCAAAGTACAGTTCACAAGCGCAATTAATTGTGACTTTACCCCAAGGAGATGCAACAGCAAATCCTAACGATGTTAATACAAACTTACAGATGATTAATACGTATAAAGAATTGGTTACTGGAGATCTGGTGCTTGATCAAGTCAAAGACCGTTTGGAATCTGAATACAATCTAGATATGACAACTTCACAAATTAAAAGTGCGCTAGAAGTAACGCAACAACAAAACTCGTTAATGTTTTCAATTAAAGCAACAGATAGTAGTGCGATTAATGCTGAACACATCGCTAATACAACGTCACAAATTTTCCAAGAGACAGCTAAAGATGTGTTAGAAGTTAATAAAATTTCTATTATTTCAAAAGCAACGGCTAGTATGGCCCCAGTATCACCGAATAACAAGCTGAACCTTGCGATTGGACTTGTCTTAGGGGTTATGATTGGGATTGGTCTAGCCTTCTTATTAGAATTATTAGACAGAACAGTTAAAGACGATAAATTTGTTTCAGAAGATTTAGGTCTGACTATTTTAGGTACGGTGCCACAAATGAGTCAAAAAGAATTAGATGCAACGATTCAAAAAAAACCGTTAATTCCATCTTTTAAAAAGGCTAGTACAAATAATGATAGTAAAGAAAACAATGTGTCTCGGCGCAGCCGCTCACGTGTCTAAGGAGAGTAATCATGGCAAAAAAACATACAGAACGTAAAGGCACTCAAACTCATCCGGTGAGTTTAATTACTTTAGTTGATCCATCCTCACCAATTTCAGAACAATTTCGGACAATTCGAACTAATATTCAATTTGCTTCTTCTGCTGATCGTCAAATTAAAACAATTGTTGTTACGTCTTCTGGTCCAGGAGAAGGCAAATCAACCAGTTCAGCAAATCTAGCAGTCGTTTTTGCTAAGTCTGGGCAACGTGTTTTATTAGTGGATGCAGATATGCGTAAGCCAACTGTATATAAAACTTTCAAATTAAATAATGAAGTAGGTTTAAGTACAGTTTTGAGTACACCAAAAAGTGTCTTAGAGGCTGCACAACAAACTACTGTTGAAAACTTGTCGGTATTAACAAGTGGCCCTAAGGCACCTAACCCTTCTGAATTATTAGGTTCTGCTCGCATGGACCAAGTGATTGACGAGGCCCGTAACTTATACGATATTGTCATCTTTGATATGCCGCCAGTAGTTGCAGTAACCGATGCACAAATTATGGCCTCAAAAGCGGATGGTACAGTGCTGGTTATTCGTGAAAATGTATCTCGCAAAGAATCATTGATTAAAGCCCGTGATTTATTAAAAATGGTTGGTGCTCGGGTTTTAGGTGTGGTTTATAATGGTGCCCAACACACTAAAGATCAAGGTTATTATTATTACTACGGTAGTTAAATTTAAGGAGTGAGAAACGATGATTGATTTACATTGTCATATTTTACCCGAAATCGATGACGGGGCAGAAGATTTAGATGCAAGTATTGCTATGGCTGAAAAAGCAATAAGTCAAGGTATAACTCATATTCTTTGTACCCCCCATCATAATAACGGCAAATATACCAATCCAAAATCAGAAGTCGTTTCTCGTGTCTTGAATTTACAAGAGGAACTAGATCGACGCAATTTGCCCTTAACAGTTCTAGAAGGTCAAGAAGTGCGGATTACAGGAGATTTGATGGAAGAAATCGCAAGTGGCCAGATTCTGTTTACTGATTTAGATGATACATATATATTAATTGAGTTTCCGACAATGGATATTCCAGCTTATACTGAAAATATATTTTTCCAATTACGTAGCATGGGAAAAATACCAGTGATTGTCCATCCAGAACGGAATGCTAAATTTCGTGAAGATCCCAATCGATTAATTGAATATTTAGAGATGGGGTGTTTAGCGCAACTAACCGCACCAAGTTATGTTGGCATTTTTGGAAAATCAATTCAAAAAACAGCAAAAGAAATGGTTGAACACAATCTGGTGCAAATGGTTGCATCTGATGCCCATGGGGTAAATAAACGTAATTTCTATATGAAAGAAGCCTATGAGGCAATTGCTAAAGATTTTGGTGAAGAAAAAGTTGTCGCAATGCAACAAGTGGCAAAAGACTTGTTAAATGGGGATCAAGTTGAAATGCCAGCCTATACGGCAGTTAAAAAGAAAAAATTCGGGTTGTTTTAGGGGGAGTAAGAGTGTTTGCATTAACACGAAAAAGAAAAATTGCGATTTTGGTTATAGTCGACTGTTTACTAATTGTACTGGCTAATTTTTTAGCCTATTTATTTATGAAACCTTTTGTACCAATTACAGAAAGATTTGTCATGGTATCAGCCGGACTATCTGTTGGGTTGTATTTGATTTTTGGCTTTGCTTTTCGCGTTTTTACTAGAATTAATCGGTACACTAACTTACGAGAAATGATTGCGATTTTTTTGGCGACCACTTCCCAAACCATTATGAGTCTTATTTTATTAGAAATCTTATTTGATGAACAGTACAGTCGACGGTTAGAATTATTTACATATATTTTAGCAACATTTCTAATTATAAGTAGTCGTCTTTTATGGCGCCTTTTTGTTGAGTGGCGCAATATGCATGGAACAAGTAGCGAAGAAGTGAAACGTACCCTCGTGGTGGGAGCCGGTGAGGGTGGAAGGATTTTACTGAATAGTTTTCTTGGCTCAAAAACAGCCGGTGATATCGATGTTATCGGCTTTGTCGACGATGACCCTAATAAACAAAAAACCTACCTTTCGGGTAGAAAAGTTCTAGGTTATATCAAAGACTTACCTGAACTTGTTGAAGCAAATCAGATTGACATGGTTACGATTGCTATTCCTTCTTTACCGCGAAAAAAATTGCGGGAGATTTTTCAACTTTTAGAAAAATATGAAGTGAAAGTTAACACGATGCCTTCTATGGAAGAAGTTGCAGCCGGAAAAGTCAGTCTTTCACGCTTAAAAGAAATTGATGTGGTTGATTTATTAGGCCGGGATGAAGTAAAACTGGATATTGCTTCAATTAAAGATCAATTGACAGGTAAAACAATTCTAGTAACTGGGGCTGGGGGGTCGATTGGTTCAGAAATCTGTCGCCAAGTAGCCCAATTTAATCCAAAAAGAATTTTATTACTTGGGCATGGTGAAAACTCAATTTATCAAATTCATCGTGAATTAACCACCAAGTATAAAGATAAAGTAACCGAGTTCATTCCCGTTATTGCTGATATTCAAGATCGAAAATTAATCTTTCATTTAATGGCCCGTTATCAACCAGATATTGTGTACCATGCGGCGGCACATAAACATGTTCCTTTAATGGAATATAATCCCAGAGAAGCTGTTAAAAACAATGTCTTTGGTACCAAAAATGTGGCCGAGGCAGCAAAAGAAAATCATGTAAAAAATTTTGTCATGATTTCAACTGATAAAGCCAATAACCCACCAAATGTGATGGGATCAATCAAACGAATTGCAGAAATGATTGTTACCAGTCTTAATGAAACTGGAAAAACGAAATTTTCTGCTGTGCGCTTTGGGAATGTTTTAGGTTCTCGTGGTAGCGTTATTCCATTATTTAGAGAACAAATTGCAAAAGGTGGACCGGTTACCGTCACTGATTTTAGAATGACGCGATATTTTATGACAATTCCTGAGGCGAGTCGTTTAGTAATTCAATCAGGAGCACTAGCAAAAGGTGGCGAAATTTTTGTCTTAGACATGGGTGAACCAGTGAAGATTTTAGATTTAGCGAAAAATATGATTCGTTTAAGTGGTTATACAGAAGATGATATTGAAATTGTCGAGGCCGGTATTCGTCCTGGTGAAAAACTCTATGAAGAGCTACTTTTAGATAAAGAACGTAACGATGAAGAAGTTTATGAAAAGATTTTTGTTGGTAACATTAAAGGCTTTGATTTAGAGCACGTTATGACGTTTGTTCAAGGTCTAGTTAATGTTGATGATAAAGAATTGGCTAAAGAGGTTGTTGCTTTTGCCAACGCATCCAATAAATAGGAGGAGTTAAAATGGAAAGTAAACGTATTTTATTATCTTCACCACACATGAGTGATCAAGGTTATGAACAAGAGTATGTAAAAGAAGCATTTGATACAAATTGGATCGCTCCTTTAGGTGCAAATGTTACAGGATTTGAAAATGAATTGGCTGAATTTGTTGGCGCTGGACATGCTGCAGCGTTAGTATCGGGAACTTCTGCAATTCATATGGCTCTGAAAGCTGTAGGCGTTGGTAAAGGGGATATAGTTATTTGTCAGTCACTTACTTTTTCAGCTACAGCAAATCCAATTATCTATCAAGATGCTACTCCCGTGTTTGTTGATAGTGATAAAGACTCTTGGAATTTGGATCCTAACTATTTACGTGAAGCTTTAAAAAAATATCCCCAAGCAAAAGCTGTTATTGTTGTTCATCTTTATGGTTTATCTGCAAAATTAGATGAAATTATGGAAATTTGTAAGGAATTCAATGTACCTCTAATTGAAGATGCTGCAGAGTCATTAGGGACGACCTACAAAGGAAAGTACACAGGTACATTTGGTGATTATGGAATTTTTTCTTTTAATGGAAATAAAATTATCACAACTTCTGGCGGTGGCATGTTAGTTTCAAACAATGAAGAAAAAATTGCAAAAGTGCGTTTTTGGTCAACTCAATCTCGTGAAAAAGCAAGACATTATCAGCATAACGAAATTGGCTATAATTATCGTATGAGTAATATTGTAGCTGGAATTGGTCGAGGCCAACTAAAAGTTCTTAACGAAAGAATTGAACAAAAAAGGTATATTCATAATTTTTACAAGAAAGAGTTAAGTGAATTATCTCAAATTTCTTTTATGCCTGAAAATGATTGGAATAAGCCTAATTATTGGTTGTCAGTA
Source organism: Enterococcus sp. DIV0755b (assembly GCF_051713765.1). NCBI lineage: Bacteria > Bacillati > Bacillota > Bacilli > Lactobacillales > Enterococcaceae > Enterococcus > Enterococcus sp. DIV0755b. The sequence goes on from NZ_JBIOQN010000001.1 coordinate 1,117,152, forward strand.
ATTACTTTAAAAGATATGAGTCCCAATTTCTTAATGGACGAATTGGAAAAAGAAAATATTGAATCACGACCAATTTGGAAACCAATGCATATGCAACCAATCTTTAAAAATTATGACTTTATCGGTAATAATGTATCTCAAGAATTATTTGAACATGGCATTTGCTTGCCTTCTGATTCGAAAATGAGTGAAACTGATTTGGAAAGAGTAACTACAATTATAAAGAGAGTTGTTTTAAATGAAGAAGGGTAAAATATATGAAAGTATAATAAAGAGATATTCAGACTTACTTTTTTCTATATTGTTATTATTAGTTTTACTTCCTATACTTATTGTTATTGCCATATCTATAAAGTTAACATCAAAAGGACCTATATTTTTTAAACAAGAACGTATTGGATTACAAGGTAAAACATTTGAAATTTATAAATTTCGAACGATGTGCGTAGGCGCTGAAAATATTGGAGATGGGTTAACTGTTAAGTCTGATACTGATAACAGAATTACAAAAGTTGGTAAGTTTTTAAGAAGAACAAGCTTAGATGAATTACCACAGTTAATAAATATTGTCAAGGGGGAGATGTCATTTGTAGGTCCAAGACCTCCGGTAACCTATTTTCCTTATAAAAGCTATAAGAATTATCCGGATTGGGCAAAGAAAAGGTTCGAAGTTCGTCCAGGTGTAACTGGATTCTCCCAATGTACAGTAAGAAATTCTGTGCCTTGGGATGAAAGAATAGTTCTGGATAATAAATATGTTGAACGAGTTTCTATACAATTTGATTTGAAGATTTTTATGATGACGCTAATTAAAGTTTTTAATTCTACAAATATTTATGGTGAAGGGAAATAATTTAATAATGGAGAGTTTTACTTTGCGACCAATTGAGATTGAAGATGCAAGATATATTTATGGATGGAAAAATGATTCGGAAATTTTTAAATATTTAGGGGGAGGATATGCTCCGCAATCATTAGCTGATATTAATAATAATATATCTTTTTTAGTAAAACAGTCCACTAGTACTAAGAGATTTATTATCATACACAGAGAAACAGAAGAACCTGTGGGCTTGGTTGGGTTATATGACATAAATATGGTTCATAGAACTTGTGAGATTGGAATTTATATAGGTAATAAAAAGTTTCAAAAAAGAGGAGCAGCTTCCATAGCGGTAAACAGAATTGAAAATTACGCCAAACAATTTTTGAATTTAAGGAAAATAATTCTCTCTGTAGTTTCAGAAAATGAATCTGCCGTGAAGTTTTGGAAAAAACATAATTATCAACATGTTGGTACCTTGACAAAACATCGTTATATTGATGGAAAGTATGTTGATGTAGAACTAAGAGAGAAGTTTTTATAGTACGAAAAAAGGGAGATAATTAATATGAATGGATTGATTTTGAGTTGTGGTACGAGAAATAAAATAATTCAATATTTTAAAAAAAGTATCTACGAGCTTGGAGGGAAGATTTATGGCGCGGATGCTAGTAAATTGGCCCCAGCGCTGTATGAATGTGATGATTTCTTTATAGTCCCTGAATTTATGAATGATCAATACATTCCTACTATTCTTGAAATTTGTAAAAAAAAGAAAATTAATTTTTTATTATCGTTAATTGATACAGAATTAACAATCATTGCGAAATATAAAAATGATTTTGAAAATATTGGGGTTACTGTGATTGGTCCTACTTATGAGGCTGCTCAAATATGCTTAAATAAGCAGAAAATGTATGATTTTCTGCTTAATAATGAAATACCTACTCAAAAAAGTTTTTTTTCATTGGATGATTTTAAGAATGCTAGGGAAAAAGGAGACATAGACTTTCCTGTTTTTATAAAACCTATTTATGGAAGTGCCAGTTTAGGAATACAAAAAGTTGAATCAATTGAAGAGTTATCTATTGTATTTCAATTGTCTAAGCAAGCATTAATGATTCAGGAAAATATGAATGGAAAAGAATTTGGTGTTGATTGTTATATTGATTTAAATACAGGGCACTTGGTTGAGATTTTTATAAAGGAAAAGTTGAAAATGAGAGCGGGAGAAACTGATAAGGCTGTTTCAGTAAAAAATTATTCGATACTATCTCTTGTCGAAAAATTTGTTGAAAACAGTGAAGGTTTTTTTGGTCCGATTGATATTGATATTTTCGAAAAAGACGGAAAGTACTATTTATCTGAGGTTAATCCGCGTTTTGGTGGTGGATATCCCCATGCATATGAATGTGGTGTTGATTTTACAAAATATATTATTCAAAATATTAAGGGAGAAATAACTCGAGCAAAGAATTTAGATTATTCTAGTAATGTTTTTATGTTGAAATATAATGAAGTTAAGATAATAAAGAAATAGTATAGCGTATTTTGGATTAATTGGATGAAGTGTTCAAGTGTTTTTGTGATAAAAAGTTCCTTTGAATTTGAGCTTCAACATATAAAAATGTTTTTTCATGAAATAAAAGTAATTTGTGTAAACCGATAAGTATTTAATATCTCATTATTCTTTAAAAATAATGAGGACAATTGATAACTATTTTCAGATATTGTTATAGTTACATTTGAGTGAATCTCTAAGTTACTTTCAATAGATATTCGAATAAATATTTTGGTATATTGATCAAAGTGTTTATCAGTAAAAGTATATGCACATTATTAAATTAGAAATTATCTAATGGAATTTCACACTACCGTCTCAATGTTCATAAATTCAATGTAGGTGAATGAATTAGAGAAGCTGATATTCTAAATTATGAAAAATATACATACGTATCTTTCTCAGGTTTTTGATAAATTTTCAAATAAAAGTTTAGTCAATTTCTTTGGTTCGACTCCATTCATATGCTAATTCTTAATTAAGTAGCAAAAAATATGATAGTTTTTAATAAATAACTAGTTTAATTGAAATATAAAAAACTACGTATGAAAAAACAACAAGGAGTTTATGTAGTGAAAAAAATTATATTTATTGTAAATTACCTTACTCTTGATGAAGAAGGCGGAAATTCTCGTTTTTTATATTTAGCAAAAAAAATGTTAAAGAAATATGATGATTTAGAAATTGAGATAATTACTTCTAACTTCTTACATTCGAAAAAAACTTTTAGATATGATAAAGAAAAAAATATAACAATTGAAGATAAAAATTTAAAGATAACTTTTCTTTCTACAATTGGTTATGAACAGAACATTTCTCTTAAAAGAATTTTATCAAACAAAGTATTTGCGCGAAGTGTATTTAGATACTTAAAAAAAATGAAAGATAAAGATGAATTACCTAATTTAATTTATTTTTCAGTGCCATCCTTAGAATATGGTGCAGAAATAATTGATTTTTCAAAACAAAATAATATTTTTACAATTGCTGATATACAAGATATATGGCCAGAAGCATTTGAAATGGTTAGTCCATTTCCTGAAATGGTAAATAAGGTGTTGTTTTTTAATTCAAGAAGACTTTCTAAAAAGATATATTCGCAAGTTGATTATACGGTTGCAGTATCAAATACGTATGGAAAGATAGTGGATAAATATCGAAAAATGAATAGCCATACAAAAGTGGTGTATTTAGGTTCTGATTTTAGAAAGTTTGACAAATATTTTAATAAAAAAAATGAAACAAATGATGTTATAAGATTTACGTATGTTGGAACCTTAGGTCATAGCTATGATTTAAATCATGTACTTGATGCATTTTCTATTGTTAAAAATTTGAAGAAGAAAATTGAATTGCATATTTTTGGAGATGGTCCATTAAAAGAATCACTAGAAAAAAAGACAAAAGAATTAGAGATAGAAGATATAGTTACTTTTTATGGTAGATTGCCTTATCTTGAGTTAGTAAACAAACTTGGTGAAATGGACGTAGCCATTAACCCTATAAGAGACGGTGCGGCTCAAAGTATTATCAATAAAGTTGGAGATTATGCTGCGGCAGGTTTACCTGTTATTAATACACAAGAAAATTTAGAGTATAGAAATTTAGTGGATAGTTGGCACATTGGAATTAATACCTTTAATAATACAGATGGGTTAAAAAACGCAATTATTGAGATAATCGGAAAATCAAAATCAGAATTAAAATTAATGGGTGAAAATAATAGATTGTTAGGTGAAAGCCTTTTTGATAGAAGAATAACGTATGATGATCTCGCAAAGATGATAAGGAAAGTAGTTGATATGTCTTGAAGACTATAAAAGTATTAGGACGTTATAGGAGTTTTTTGCTAAATTTATTTAAATCTGAGGAGTTTAAGTTTGAATATGATACTAATAAAAACTTTGAAGTTCCACAAAAATATAAGCGGATATTATTAAGACTGTTTAATTTAAAAATATTTGATTTTTTGGGACTATTTTCATCTTATGATGGTAAAAGTGATTTAAAATATAACTACTTCAGTTATAACAGATTTGTAAGAAATGTAACTAATAATTATATTGTTTTCTTAGAAAATCCGACGGCATTAGTTAACTACAGCCATACAAAAATGAAGTACGGAATTGGAAAAATTCGCGTAAATAATTTTATTATGAATAAGCATTTAAAGAAGATTATTTGTATGTCAAAAATTTGCTATAGTAGTTTCAATGAATTCTATGAAGAAAAACATTTGGAAAAAGTTATTCAGATTTACCCTTTGTATCCTGATTTACATGAGAGTTTACAAGAAGAAGCCTTGTATGTAGATGAAAAAATAACTAACATTTTATTTGTAGGTGCAACTTTTGTTGGTAAAGGTGGATTAGAGCTTTGTAAGGTTATTGAGTTTTTTAATTCTTCCCAAAACGAACAATTTTCTTTTGTGGTTGTTACAAAAATTGAAAATATACCTGAAGAATTCTTTGCATTTTTAAGTGAACAAAAAAATGTTGAAATATTTGATTTTAATTTGACAGCAAATGAATTGAAAGAATTATATGTTGCTGCCGATATATTTTTATTACCAACAAGATATGAAAGCTTTGGAATGGTTTTTTTAGAAGCAATGAAGAATGGTTGTGCTCTAATTGGCCCAGATATTTATGCTATTAATGAGATGATTAAAGATACAAAAAATGGCTTTTTGTATTCACCTAAGTTAAAACCGTGGGATTCATCTGGTATACCAAATGAAGATGTTTTAAAAAGAATAAAAAAAATGAATAATAAATTTGAAATTGATAATCTGTTAGTCGAGTACTTAATTGAAAAGCTAATTTACGTTGATAAAAATAAAGATCATCTATTTAATATGAAGAAAGAATCACTAAGTTATTCTTTGAATGAGTCTTTTGGAGAAAAATCGATTATTTGTAAGTGGAAGGAAACTGTGGGAGAACTTGAATGAAAAGTAAAATTGGCATAGTAATATTAACATATAATAATGGAAATTTGACTAATGATTGCTTAAAATCAATAGTTCTATCAAAGTGTGATGATTTTGAATACTTGTTTTATTTAATTGATAATTCTGAAGAATCACAGTTACACTTGATTATTGATTCACTAGAAGAATTCATTGATTATAAGTACTTTTATGTAAAAAATAGAGGCTATTCTGCAGGAAATAATGTGGGGTGCTTTGAGGCACAAAAAGATTTTTGTGAATACATAATTGTTACAAACAATGATGTAATATTCAATGAAAATACTATTAAAGGGTTGGTAAATGAATTTGGGAATAATTCTAATGTAGGGATTATAGGTCCAACAGTATTTCTTCCTAATGGACAATTACAAGAAATTTCTATGAAATCTGATGTCACACTTAAAAGTACCTACTTATCTATGTTGAGAAATACTCCACTAAAATTTTTAGCAAGAAAGACTATAGAAAAATTTTTCTATACGAATCGTGAACGTCCTGAATTATCATTTTATGTATATGCAGTATCTGGTTGTTGTTTTATGATGAATAGAGAATGTTATGAAAAGATACTCCCTTTTGATGAAAATGTATTTCTTTATCATGAAGAATTTATACTGGGAATGAAGATGAAAGAAATAGGGTACAAAACTTTATATAGTAGTAAGGCTGATATAATTCATATTGGGGGAGCCTCCACAGGCATCGGCTCTACCACAGCATTTAATTACTTTATGGAGAGTGAGCTTTATTTTTATAAAAGATATACAAATTCTTCCAATTTAGCTTTGCTATTACTGGTTATTATTAGATTTACACAATACGTAAAAATGTCTTTAAAAAACGGAGAGAAAGTAGACTTGAAAAGGTTATATAGCTTACTATTTAGATTAATGAAAAATACGGAGGAAAAGTATGAAAGTTAGTCTAATTCTATTTTTCATTATTATTTTCTTGAATTTATTTTTTTCAAAAAGTAAATTTACATTTTTTTTATTAAACTTTTATCTTTTTATATTGATGGCATTTAACAATAGTATTGCTGATAGGGTAACATATAAAGCAATATATGTTTATCCGGAAAATTATATTGATATTGATATAGGATTTCAGTTATTAGTTAAGTTAAGTAAATTAGTCGGTTTAAACTTCCAGTCATTTATAAATTTGATCTTTATAATATCATTACTATTAATTGCGAGAATAGTTTTATTATTATCTGACCGTCCAGGGATTGTATCAGTCCTATATTGTATCTATCCTTTTTTTAATGACGCGGCTCAAATTAGGAGCTTCCTAGGAATGGCCTTAATGATTAGTGGTGTCTATTATCTTTTTTTTGCTGAAAAAAGTGATAAATTGAAATTTTTCTTGTTTTTAATTTTGGCAGGTTCTGTGCACTATACTTTCTTTCTATTTGTCTTTTTGTTGTTTCTTAGAAATACAGAAGATATTCTAAAAGTTTTTAAAATGATTCTGGTATCGATTGCTACTATGCTATTATTATTTCCCATAATTCTGACTGTGATTAGAAAATTTTTTCCACCAATATGGGTACGTATTTCCCACTACTTTGATTTATCGACAAGCATAAATACAAAAATAGGTGTTTTTATGATTTTTATTACAACTTTTATGCTTGTTGTTTTTTATATGAACAAGAATATCTATACTGGAGATAGTAATATTTATGCAAGTAAGCAGTATCTAAACTTAAATTTATTTCTATTTGCACTGTTCCCATTAGTTTTTTATTCAATTGAATTTTTAAGGTTGTATCGGTCTATGCTGATTTTTAACTATATTTTATTCTCAAATACATTAGGTATTAGGAAAAAATTTATTGGTAAAGATTTAGTTATGAATACAGTTTTAGTATGCTATTTTGCTGTACTATTTTATTATTTTGATTATTCTCTTATTTATGATTCTATAATTATTCCATTGTTTGAAGAAAATACATGGTTAAAGTAATTGTGAGCTAAGGATTAAAGAGAATGTCATATGTTAATACTATCCACTTTAATCTATTTTTATGTAAGTAAAGCTACTTCTTATTATATTATTAGGAATTTTCAAAAATAGATAATATTTTTATCCGTGATATAAATTGAAATTTAGTATTTTTTTGAATAAGCTAAATGGAATAAATTATAAAGAGGGGAACTAAAGTAATGAAAGGTATAATTCTAGCAGGAGGATCTGGCACACGCCTATATCCTTTAACAAAGGCAACATCCAAACAACTTATGCCAGTTTACGATAAACCGATGATTTACTATCCAATGTCGACATTAATGTTGGCAGGAATAACAGAGATTTTAATTATCTCTACCCCACAAGATACACCACGTTTTGAAGAATTATTTGGTGATGGACATGAATTAGGAATTCACATTGAGTATGCTGTTCAGCCAAGCCCCGATGGTTTAGCACAAGCTTTTATTATTGGTGAAGAATTCATTGGAAATGATAGTGTTTGCTTAGTTTTAGGGGATAACATTTACTACGGTGGTGGCTTATCTAAAATGTTACAACGTGCAGCTACAAAAGAAGTAGGTGCAACTGTTTTTGGCTATCACGTCAATGATCCAGAACGTTTCGGTGTAGTTGAATTTGATGAAAAGATGCATGCTATCTCAATTGAAGAAAAACCAACAGAACCAAAATCAAATTATGCTGTAACGGGTTTGTATTTTTATGATAATGACGTCATTGAAATTGCCAAAAATATTCAGCCTTCACCACGGGGTGAGTTGGAAATTACGGATGTCAATCAAGTGTATCTGGAAAGAGGAGATCTTTCTGTTGAGGTGATGGGACGCGGCTATGCTTGGTTAGATACAGGCACACATGAATCTTTATTAGAAGCATCCACTTTTATTGAGACAATTGAAAAACGACAAAATCTTAAAGTGGCGTGTTTAGAAGAAATTGCCTATCGGATGGGCTATATCACAAAAGAGGAACTTAAAGAGTTGGCACAATTTTTAAAGAAAAATCAATACGGACAATATTTACTCCGTTTAGTAGAAGAGGCATAGTGATGGGAAAAATTAAAGTAACAAATACAAATTTACAGGACGTTAAAATTATTGAACCAGCAGTCTTTGGAGATCATCGTGGCTTTTTCACTGAAAGTTATTCCGAACAAGATTTTAAAGAAGCTGGAATTACATATAATTTTGTTCAAGATAATCATTCGCTTTCGACCCAACCTGGTGTTTTACGCGGATTGCATTTTCAAAAAGGGGAAGCGGCACAAACGAAATTAATACGTGTTGTTTCCGGTGTCGTCTTAGATGTGATTGTGGATATCCGTAAAGGAAGCCCTACTTATGGAAAGTGGGAAGGCTATCTATTGTCAGAATTCAATCATCGCCAATTATTGGTACCAAAAGGATTTGCCCATGGGTTTGTCACCTTAACACCGAATGTTAACTTCTTGTATAAATGTGATAATTATTATAATGCTGAAGCGGATGCAGGTATTGCTTTTGACGATCCAGATTTAGCTATTGAGTGGCCAATTGCTTTAGACAAAGCAATTCTATCAGATAAAGATAAAAAACATCCAACTTTAAAAGAATTTGAAGTAGAAAATCCATTTGTTTATGGTGAAATTTAGGAGGTTGAAATAGTGAAAAATATTATTGTTACCGGCGGAGCTGGTTTTATCGGATCAAATTTTGTTCATTATGTGGTAAATAATCATCCTAAAGTTCATGTAACAGTATTGGATAAATTAACTTATGCTGGCAATAAAGAAAATTTAGCTGGATTACCTTCTGATCGCGTAGAGCTAGTAGTAGGAGATATTGCGGATGCTGCTCTTGTTGAGAGCTTGGTAAAAGAGGCGGACGCTGTTGTTCATTATGCTGCTGAGTCTCATAATGATAATTCGTTAAAAGACCCTTCTCCATTTATTCAAACGAATATCATAGGTTCTTTTGTTTTATTAGAAGCGTGTCGTAAATTTGGCGTACGCTATCATCATGTTTCAACTGATGAGGTATATGGAGATTTACCATTACGTGAAGATCTTCCTGGGCATGGCGAAGGTGAGGGTGAAAAATTTACCGATCATACACCCTATAACCCGTCTAGTCCGTACTCTGCTTCTAAAGCAAGTTCAGATTTATTAGTTCGGGCTTGGGTGCGCTCATTTGGTTTACAAGCAACCATCTCCAATTGTTCGAATAATTATGGTCCGTATCAACACATTGAAAAATTCATTCCACGCCAAATTACAAATATCTTGAGTGGTATTAAACCAAAACTTTATGGGGATGGAAAAAACGTACGCGACTGGATCCATACCAACGACCATTCTTCTGCAGTTTGGTTGATTCTCACAAAAGGTAAAATTGGCGAGACTTATCTTATTGGAGCCGATGGCGAGGAAGATAATAAAACTGTAATGGAAATGATTTTGGAAGAGATGGGCTTACCTAAAGATGCTTATGAACATGTTAATGATCGCCCAGGGCATGATTTGCGCTATGCTATTGATTCTACAAAATTGCGTGAAGAGTTAGGTTGGCAACCTGAATTTACAGATTTCCGATCTGGTTTAAAAGATACCATTGCCTGGTATACAAATCATCAAACTTGGTGGCAAGCTGAAAAACAAAAAGTTGAAGACAACTATGCCAAACAAGGCCAATAGTGATTTGTTGAAAGTTTAAAGCAGGAGAATTCCTGCTTTTTTAGGAGGAAAAAAATTGATTTTAATTACAGGTGGAAACGGACAATTAGGGTCTGAGTTACGTCATTTATTAGATGAAAATAAGGTTGAATACATTTCGACTGATGCAAAAGAGTTGGATATAACCGATGCGGAAAAAACACTACAATTTATTATGAAACTGAAACCAGCAATCATTTATCATTGTGCTGCTTATACAGCTGTAGATAAGGCCGAAGATGAAGGGAAAGAATTGGACGAAAGAATTAATGTGATTGGTACTGAAAATGTGGCAAAAGCTGCGAAAGCAGTTGATGCAACGATGATTTACATTAGTACAGACTACGTCTTTGATGGCTTAAAAAAAGGACATGAGTATCGTGTAGACGATAAAACAAACCCACTAAATGAATACGGGCGGACAAAACTTTTAGGTGAAAATGCTGTAAAAAATGTACTGGAAAAATACTATATTATTCGAACTTCTTGGGTTTTTGGACAATATGGTCATAACTTTGTTTTCACGATGCAAAACTTAGCAAAAACGCATGATACACTAACGGTTGTGAATGATCAATTTGGTCGCCCAACCTGGACACGAACGTTAGCTGAATTTATGCTTTTTGTGATTGAAAATAAATCAGAATATGGCACATATCATTTATCAAATGAAGGTAGTTGCTCATGGTATGAATTTGCAAAAGAAATTTTGAAAGATACAGATGTGAAAGTCTTACCTGTAACTTCAACAGAGTTTCCACAAAAAGCAACACGTCCACAATATTCTGTAATGGATTTATCCAAGGCAAAAAGTTTAGGGTTTGAGATTCCTACGTGGCAAGATGCATTAAGTCGCTTTCTAATTATTGGTGATAACGGTGAATGAAAAGGCAAAATCCTTATTAAAAAATATTAATTATACAGTATCTGCAAATTTCTTGGTACTAGGAATATCTATTATATTAAATCTTTTTGTACCGAAGTTTCTTGGTGTGAAAGAATATAGCTTTTGGCAACTCTATGTTTTCTATTCCAGTTATGTTGGCTTTTTTCATTTTGGCTGGTTAGATGGGATATATTTGAAAATTGGTGGTGAGGAATATGAAAACTTACCAAAGAAAATTTTAGGTACTCAATTTTGGTATCTCCTCTTTTTTCAATTAATACTTGCACTTGGGTTGATATCGTATGTTTTATTGTCAGGTATTAAAGGGCAGAGAGCACTTATTCTTTTATGTGTGTCAATAATATTGATTATTACAAATTGTAAAACTTTTATTTTGTATATATTACAGTCAACAAATAGAATAAGAGAATATGCTCTGCTTTCTCAAAATGATCGATATCTCTATTTATTAGGAGTAATTGTTTATCTATTTTTTGGTGGAAGAAACTTCTTTTTCTTAATCACGATTGATATTTTATCAAAGCTTCTGATGACAGTATGGGGTGCTCGTTGGATAAAAGATATTTTAGTTGGAAAATTTGAACCATTTACGCGCACAGTCAAAATTATTGTGGAAAATATTAGTATTGGCATTAATTTAATGATTAGTAACATAGCGAGTATGTTAGTAATGGGTGTAACAAGAATATTTGTTGAAAAACAATGGGGGATTGAGACTTTTGGACAATTATCGTTCACTTTAAACATATCTAGTATGTTTATGACTTTTATTAATGCAGTTGGAGTAGTGATGTTTCCTTTATTGAGAAGGACAGATAGATATCGTTTAAAAAAATTATATTTGAATTTGAGACATTCTTTTGTTCCTATTACTTATGGATTACTACTTACTTTTGTTCCTATAAAATTAGTGTTAAGTTATTGGTTACCTGACTACGCCCAAAGCGTAAATTTTATGGGAACCTTATTTCCGATGATAATATACGAGGGAAGAATGTCGCTTTTAGTTAGTACTTATCTAAAGACAATACGCAAAGAGAAGAGTATTTTAATAGCTAATATTTTGACATTAGCAATGACTTTAGTAGTTTCGTCTTTTACAGTTTTTTATTTGAAAAATATTTCTTTAACGGTTGTAGGAATAATTTTTTGTATAGCATTTCGTTGTGTATTTGCAGAATTGTTACTATCAAAGATATTGAATATCCAAATAGTATCGGAATTACTTATTGAAACTATATTAACTGTAATTTTTGTTATGGGTAATCTATTATTGAATAGGTTTACTAGTTTTTGTGTATATTGTGTGTCATATTTTATCTATTTAGTAATAGTTCGCAAAAAAACTACTGCTAGTGTAAAGGAACTTTTAAGTTTAATGAAATAATCATCTAAGAATAAAAAATATTACTAATTGTTCAATCTTAGTACGAAATATTTAATAGTTGTTTAAACAAAAAAGAATACATTAGAATAGTAAGTATCAAATTTTGACGAATTGATTACAACAGTCATCAGGAGGTGGCTCCCATCTACAAAAACATAATCCGCTTAATAGCGTTACTCACTATCATTATAATGTATACGACTAAGTTTTATTTTCTATCGTTAAATACTTTATTAGCCTATATTCCGTTAGAGTTATCATTTCATATTAAGGATATGCGTTCACCAATATTACAAGTCATTTTGGGGTGTGTTTGGTTATTATTTTTCCCGAATATTCCGTATCTTGTGACTGATATTGTCCATTCGGATATGTTGCAGCTGTATAATTACGCTGATGGGAGTAGTTTACCGAGTGTGCGCTTATGGGCGCTTTTGATTGCGTTATTCTTAGTAATATTTGCCTTTAATTTATGGGGTTTTTCTGAGTTGTTAAAATTAGCGCGCTACTTTAAAGATAAGTTTCGTATCCATCCTTTTGTAATGCGTATGATAATTGGTGGGATTTGTTTTCTTTCTGCGATGGGAATTTACGCAGGACGATTTCCGCCACGATTACATTCAATTTATTTTCTTACAGATCCGCTGAAAGTATTTGATATTATTTTCCTACAATGGTCGCAAAAAAAATTAGAGTTTGTTTTACTATTTTTTATTCTTCATTTGGGAATTTTAACTGTACTATATATTCAAAATTTACTAATGGAACGCAAATTTGAAAATATTTAATGAAAAGGCTCATTTATCGTTAGTATAATTGAGCCTTTTCATCTTCTAATTAGCTCTCTTTTTCATTTTGTGGTACTTTTGAATTAGGCAAATGTTTGCAGAATTTAAAAGTGAAAAAGTGATTGGGAGGGATTTTTATGAGTCGGTATCAAAATATTTTAGTGGCAATTGATGGATCAAAAAACGCAGAGAAGGCGTTTTTTGAGGCTGTCGCCTTGGCCAAAGGGAGTAATGGTGCGTTGTATTTGGCTTGGATTATTGATGAAGCGGCGCTTTCAACGAGCTCTTTTGCGGTTTCGAAGATTTTAAAAGAAGAGCAAGAAAAAGCTAAGATGGTTTTGGAAAATCTAGTTTCTGAAGCGCGTAAAGCAGGAATTGAAAATGTGAGTCAGATCATTGAAACTGGAAATGTAAAAGATGCGATTGCAGAAAAAATTCCTGCTGAGTATCCGATTGACTTGATTGTGGCAGGGGCTACGGGTAAGGGTTCTTTGACTCGAAAAAAAGTGGGTTCTACTATTCAACATATTGTAAATCATGCACCTTGTAATGTTTTAATGGTGAAATAACAAAATTTAGCTGTTAAAATGTCTAGTGGTTGTTTTGTACATCAGAATAAATAAAAGCGACTGATAGTAATCTAAAGTGATTTCATCAGTCGCTTTTTGTATGCATAATTTTTATGAGCCAGTTGAAGAGGGGGATAACTGGCTAACAAAAATTAACAACTTATTTTGTTTCTAAATCGTGTAAGAAGAGACCGCTTAATAACTTTGGTTCAAACCAAGTTGATTTTGGTGGCATAATTTTTCCTGCGTCGGCAACATCTAATAGGTCGGTCATTGCAGTTGGATATAAGGAAAAGGCAACTTGCCACGCACCGCTATCGACGAGTTTGACGAGTTCTTCTGGGCCGCGGATGCCTCCAATAAAATCAATACGTTGATCGGTGCGAACATCTTTGATGCCAAAAATTGGCGCTAAAATATTATTTTGTAGTAAAGAGACATCTAAATGCTCAACGGGATCATTAATTTTGATTGTTTCTTTTGCGGTTAGTGTATACCATTGTTCGGATAAATACATCTGTATTTGCCCGGGAGCAGCTGGCTTTTCTTGCGTTGTCTTTGTAATGGTGAAGCTAGCAGCGACTTGTTCAAAAAAGTCAGCTGGCAAAGCAACATTGACTACTCGATTGTATTCCCAAATGGCTAGTTCGTTTTCTGGAAAGACAATTGCCAAAAAATAATCACTTTCTGGACTGATTGTACCTTGTTTACGTTTTTCTAACCCGACTTTGACGGCCGATTCTGTGCGATGGTGACCGTCTGCGATATAAAGGGCAGGAACATCTTCAAATAATGTGGTTAAAGTTGTGATAATATTTTCATCATCGATTACCCAGACCTTATGATTTACATCGTGATAGCTGTTAAAATCATACACGGGTGTGTGACTTTCTTGCCACGCTTTGATTATGCTCTGAATTTTATTTTCATGGCGATAAGCTAAAAAAATGGGACTGGTATTGGCATCACAAGCTTTAATGTGATTAATCCGGTCGATTTCTTTTTCAGGGCGGGTAAATTCGTGCTTTTTAATTTTGCTATTAACGTAATCGTCAATTGATGCAGAAAAGGCGATGCCGGTTTGCGGGCGACCATTCATGGTTAATTGATATAAATAAAAGTAAGGTTTGGCATCTTTTTTTAGCCAGCCTTTAGCTAAAAAGTCTGCTAAATTAGTGGCAGCTTTTTGATAGACCACAGGATCATAAGAAGAGATGTCTTGAGGTAAATCAATTTCTGCCCGGTCAATGTGAAAATAGCTATAAGGATTACCTGCGGCTAGATCCCGTGCTTCTTCACTATTAATGACATCATAAGGTAATGCGGCTACTCTGGCGGCTAAATCTTTAGCCGGACGAATCGCTTTAAAGGGTTTGATTACGACCATTAATAACTCACTCCTGGATTTTTAATAACCCGGACACGAATAATATCGGGATTTTTTGTTAAGCGGGTAGCAACAGCTTGCGCGCTTTGTTCATCGTCACAAGCGATGTCTACTAATGTATAGGCATAGTCATCTCGGCCACGGTTAACCATATTATCGATATTGATATTCATTTCCGCAATAGTTGAAGAAATTTGGCCCAGCATATTGGGAATATTTTTATTAATAATGGTAATCCGATAAGGGGAATGAAAGGCCATTTCCACAGTGGGAAAATTAACTGAGCGTTTAATCGTACCTTCTGTCAAAAAGTGCTTTAAGGTTCTTGCGGCCATTTTGGCACAGTTGACTTCGGCTTCTTCGGTTGAAGCGCCTAAGTGAGGTAAGACCAAAACTTTTTCATTGTGTAATAATTTTTCGTCAGCAAAGTCTGTCGTATAGCCGGCTAATTCATCTGCTTTTAAGGCTTTTAAGACGGCGTCATCGTCTACAATTCCCCCGCGGGCAAAGTTAAATAATTTCGCTGTCTTTTTCATCTTCGCTAATTCTGGTTTACCGATCATGCCTTTGGTTTGGTCTGTTAATGGTACGTGAACGGTAATAAAATCGCAAGTCGTTAACACTTCGGCTAATTCATTAGCGCGCTGTACTCGCCTTGAGATACTCCATGCGGTATCGACAGAAACATAAGGATCATAACCGACTACTTCCATCCCTAAGCGGTAAGCGTCATTGGCAATCATAGCACCAATTGCACCTAGGCCGATAACACCTAGTTTTTTTCCTTCTAATTCATGACCGACAAATTGTTTTTTATTTGCTTCAGCTTTTTCCTCAACATCTGTCCCAGTTAATGTTTGTACCCACTTGGCGCCAGATAAAATCGGGCGCACAGAAAGTAATAAACTGGCCAAGACTAATTCTTTAACCGCATTGGCGTTAGCACCTGGGGTATTAAAGACGACAATGCCTTTTTTAGTGCATTCTGCAACCGGGATATTATTGGTGCCAGCGCCGGCCCGGGCAACAGCTAAAATACTTTTAGGAAAAGAGTAATCGTGTAATTTTTGACTGCGTAAAATAATACCATCAGGGAGTTCACTTTCATTAATCGCATAGTTTTCTTTCTCAAAACGGTTCATGCCTTCTGGGGCAATTGCGTTAAAGGTTTTAATCTGAAACATACTAAGCGCCTCCGTTTTCTTTTTCGAATTTTTCCATGAAAGCAACTAGCGCTTTCACACCTTCTTTTGGAAAAGCGTTGTATAGACTTGCCCGCATACCACCAACGGAACGGTGACCTTTTAAGTTTTCAAAACCTACAGCCAAAGCTTCAGCGTTAAATTTCTGATCTAATTTTTCATCCCCAGTGACAAAAGGAATGTTAGTAATAGAGCGGCTTGTACTTTGAATAGGACTGGTAAATAATTTTGATTTATCAATAGCATCATAGAGTAACTGCGCTTTTTCTTGGTCTTGTTTTAAAATTTCAGGTATGCCCCCTAATTCTTGTAGCCACTTGAAAACCAGTTGTGCCATATAAATCGCAAAAGTTGGGGGTGTATTGTATAAAGAATCGGCATCTGCTTGGACTTTATAATCAAGCATTGGTTCTTTTACTTCATATAACCCCAGTAAATCATCCCGAATAATGACGACCGTTAAACCCGCTGGACCAATGTTTTTTTGGGCACCGGCATAAATTAAACCAAAATCTGTGACATTGTAATTATTGGCTAAAATATTTGAAGACATATCTGCGACAATCGGGACATTACCAGTATCGGGAATATTTTGAAAAGCAGTACCGACAATTGTGTTATTAGTTGTAATGTGCAAGTAAGCAGCATTTTGATCAATCATATCTGGTGTAATGGTAGGAATATAACTAAAATTATCTGCTTCAGATGAAGCAATCACTTCCACTTCGACGTTGTCTAAAGCTTTTGCTGCTGCAATGGCTTTTTTTGACCAGACACCAGTATTGACGTAGAGCGCTTTTTTATTTTGCGCCAAATTTAACGGCACCATTGAAAATTGTAGACTAGCACCACCTTGTAAAAATAAAACGTGGTAATTGTCGGGAATATTCATTAATTCTCGCAAACGTTTTTTGGCGTCTTTTAAAATTGCATCAAAAAGAGAGGAACGATGACTCAACTCCATCACGGACATGCCGCTACCTTGGTAATCCATCAATTCGGATTGGGCCTGCTTTAAAACGGATGTGGGCATTACGGCAGGGCCGGCTGAAAAATTGTAAACAGTCATAACAATTCGCTCCTTTGAAAAAGTAATTTTAACTCTAATTGAGTTATCGCTTATTGTAACAGATGAATTTTAGCATTTAAAGATATTTTTCAGAAAATTGCAAATAAACAACGTATAAGTATTGGTTGATAAATGTAAAAGCAACAGGCGACAAGTGAACCTAATCACAAACAAGACTTTGAAATAACGAAAAAATTTTTAACTTTTTTTCTAAAGTGTTTGACAATTACTGCAAAACTTTCGTTGTTAATGTGTAAGGGCGCTACTTACAAAATAAATTGCTTAAAGCCGGCCACAAAAGCAGACTACTATTAAAATTAGTTATTCTAAGGAGGAAACCAAATGAAAACACATGTTAGTACCAATTTAGCCGTTACATTTTTAGAACCAGGCAAAGAACGTCTTACCAAACAAAAATTTAACAATAGTATTGAAAATCCTGTGGAAGCAGATGTCTTAACTTTTGGTCGTGCCTATAGCCAATTGTTACCAGCAGATGTTTCTTATAACAGTGTTATTGAAACAAAAGAAGTGGAATATACCGAGTAATAATTATTACGCAAAAAATATCGTAAAACATCACGCAAGAATTTAAAGGAGGAAAACCAAATGAAAAAATTACATTTAACGTTTGTAAATAGTGAAGGAAAAAAACACAAAATGATTCCCCGTGTTGCAGATGAAAATTTAAGCGAGCAAACTGTTCGGCAAGTGATGGCAGACATCAGTGGGTTGCCGTTATTTGTCAAAAATGGTGTCACACTTTTTGTAGCACCGGCAAGTGCAAAATATGTTGAAACGATTGAAACAGAACTTTTCACTGAAGAAGTTTAAAGCCTGTTGATGAGAAAATTGTGGAAGTGAGAGATTAAAAAAAAGTGTCCTTCCACAGTTTTTTTTTGAAAAAAATAAGGAGAAGAATATGATTCCAACACCAGTGATTATTGATCTTAGTGAATGGCAATTACCAGAGGCAATTGATTATAAAAAGCTCGCCCAAAATATTGATGGGGCGATTGTGCGGGTACAATATGGCTCGTTGCATCGTGATGTTCATTTTGAAACGCATCTTAAAAAGTTACAAGAACACCAGATTCCAGTTGCAGTTTACGCATGGGTAAGAGGAACAAGTCTAGCGGATATGAAACAAGAAGCTAGAGATTTCTATCAGCGTGCTAAAAGATTTCAACCGGCTTTTTGGTGGTTAGATGTAGAAGAAAAATCGTATTATGATATGCGCAGTGGCTGTGAGAGTTATCGCCAAGAATTAAAACGCTTAGGTGCCAAAAAAGTAGGGGCCTATATCGCCAATCACTTGTATCGCCAGTTCAATCTTGCTATCGAAAAATTTGATGCAATCTGGATTCCAGCCTATGGACAAAATAATGGGAGATATGAAGGCTTTAACCCAACTTGTACCAATCGTTATGATATTCATCAATATACTTCAAATGGACGTATTCCTGGTTATAAAGGGCCATTGGATTTGAATCGCTTAACCGCAGGCAAAGATTTTGCCACAATGTTTGGTACTAAGAATCTTGAAGGTGAAAAACCCAATAGTGTAGCTGGGAATTCAACTGCCGATGGGACAAAAGGAGGTCTAGCTAAAATGAAAACTATCACCTTAAATACAAGCGTGTATCTAAGAAAAAAAGCAGATACAAAAGGACAAGTGATTGCTTTAATGAAAAAAGGTGATCAGATAAAATTTGATGATATTATTTTAAACCAAGGTTATTTATGGGGTGTACAACCGCGAACAAAAGGGTCAAAAGGGTATGTCGCTTTAGGAAAAATAACAAGTTATGGAAAAATAAAATAAAAAATAAGACTTGGATTTAAAAATCCAAGTCTTATTTTTTGCTAGTATTCTAGCCATGATGACGTAAGGAATAACACTCTCCCCTACACGTTGACGGAAATCTTCCCCAAAATTTCCCTTAACCTCATTATAGTATAGGAAGACAATAAAGTTAAATAAAGTGACTTTCCTAAAAAAGATAAAATAATTGAGAGAAGTGAAATTATTTGTTATGATACTTACAATTAGTAAGTTTTAGATGGCTAAATTTTTCTCACTTATTCGTCGTTAAAATAAAAATCACAGAATATTTATAAAAAACGACTGCTAAAAGTTTTTTTATCGTGATTTTTATAAGCTTGTTAAACTTGTTAAGGAGGTAGAAACATGAAGTATTTATATGACGCGGGAAGTAAAGGTGGTAAGAAGTTACTGCTTTTACACGGTACTGGTGGTGATGAAACATCATTGGTGGATATTGCCCGCTTTTTAGATGGTGGCTGTGAAATTTTATCTTTTCGAGGTGAAGTCGAAGAAGATGGAATGAATCGTTTTTTTAAACGGAATGGTTTAAATCAATTTGATTTAGAAAGCCTAGAAGAAGAAACCGATAACTTGTATGAAGAAATTAAGCGGGTGAGTACAAAAAAAGATGTGCCGCTAAGTGATTGGGTTTTAGTCGGGTATTCCAATGGTGCCAATATTGCAGCGCACTTGTTATTAGAACGAGAAACTGAATTGACCCAGGGAATCTTTTTTCACCCGATGTCTCTTGGAGTACACAAGCAAAAATTCAGTTTAAAAGATAAACGTGTTTGGTTGTCTTTTGGGCAAGGAGATCCAATTGTTTCACCGGAATCTTTTAATGAATTAGCTGAAGCTTTTAGTAGTCGGAACGCAGATTTAACGATTAAACAGACAAATTATGGACACCAACTTGCTGCTGAAGAAGTGAATCAGGCTCGTAATTGGTTACATAATTTGCCATTGTAAAAATAGAAGACTGTCACTTAATGGTGGTAGTCTTTTTTACTACAGCATAATTGTCGTAATTTTCTGAATCATATTTTTGTATTTACTGAAATTTATTTGAAATTGTGCTAAAATAGCCAAAATATCAATTCCTTGTCGATGACAGGTGAATTTTGTACTTAGGGGTGTAGTGGATGGAAAAAGGATATCGTATTGCTGTTGTTGGTGCAACTGGTGCTGTCGGAACAAAAATGATTGAGATGTTAGCTGATACAACTTTGCCAATTGCAAGTGTTAAACTACTGGCTTCAAAACGTTCAGCTGGTAAAACCAGAGAATTTAAAGGACAAACATTAATGATTGAAGAGTTAGTGCCAGATTCTTTTAACGACGTGGATATCGCACTATTTTCTGCTGGTGGTGGCATTTCAAAAGAGTTTGCCCCCGAAGCTGTGAAACGTGGTGCTGTAGTCGTGGACAATACCAGTTATTTTCGCATGGATGAAGAAGTGCCTTTAGTGGTACCAGAAGTCAATCGAGAAGCGTTAAAACAACATAAAGGAATTATTGCCAATCCGAATTGTTCTACTATTCAAATGATGGTGGCTTTAGAACCAATTCGTCAAGCTGTTGGCTTAAACCGCATCATCGTTTCGACCTATCAAGCTGTTTCTGGTGCTGGAGCAAAAGCAATTGAAGAGTTAAAACAAGAAGCGAAAGATTTACTGGCAGG
The DNA here is from genome assembly GCF_051713765.1 of Enterococcus sp. DIV0755b. Classification (NCBI taxonomy): domain Bacteria; kingdom Bacillati; phylum Bacillota; class Bacilli; order Lactobacillales; family Enterococcaceae; genus Enterococcus; species Enterococcus sp. DIV0755b. The sequence continues at coordinate 1,138,012 of NZ_JBIOQN010000001.1, forward strand.
AAAATCTAAAACAGAATTAAATCCGCAAATTTTACCAGCAGGCAGTGATAAAAAACACTATCCAATCGCTTTTAATGCTTTACCACAAATTGATGTCTTTGCAGAAGATGATTATACTTACGAAGAGTGGAAAATGATCAATGAAACGCATAAAATTATGGCAGATGACGCGATTAAAGTGGCGGCAACTTGTGTCCGTATTCCCGTTGTGAGTGGACATTCTGAATCGATTTATATTGAAACCAATCAAGAACTAACACCCCAAGCGGTAAGAGAGTTATTGGCACAAGCTCCTGGTGTAATCGTACAAGATGATCCAAGCCAACAAATTTATCCCCAAGCGTTAAATAGTGTTGATCAAAAAGCTACTTTTGTCGGACGCATTCGTCGGGATTTAGATGTGAAAAATGGCCTTCACATGTGGGTAGTGTCTGATAATTTATTAAAAGGTGCGGCTTGGAATTCAGTCCAAATTGCCGAAACGTTACACGAAATGAATTTAGTTCGCGTTCCACAATAAAGTAAAGTAATTCTTGTCACAAGTTGTTAATCATACTTTTACGCAATTTATGTGTTTAAAAGATTAGATTAGCGACTTGTGGCTTTTTTAATTCGGTTAGAGACTTTAAGAAAGTTTTATTACAAAACGCTTCCAATATTATTTAGCAGTTTGCCCCGACTTTTTATAGCGTTATAGTGTATAATGGACAGTGGCTAGTTGGGCACAGAAAAGAAAATAACTATTTATATAGAAAAAAATTTTGAGAGGTGAATGTTTTTGAGTAACATCAAAATCATTCCACTTGGCGGCGTTCGTGAGAACGGCAAAAATATGTACATCGCCGAAGTGGAAGATGATATTTACGTATTAGATTGTGGGTTAAAATACCCTGAAAATGAATTATTAGGAATTGATACAGTTATTCCTGATTTTACTTATTTAGAAGAAAATGCCGAGCGCGTTGTTGGCGTCTTTTTAACGCACGGACACGCCGATGCAATTGGCGCATTGCCTTACTTTTTAGAAAAAGTGGATGTACCAGTCTTTGGAACGAAATTGACTATTGAGTTAGCCAAAATTGGGGTCCACAAAAATGAGGCGACCAAAAAATTCCGTGATTTTCATATTATTGATGAACACACTGAAATTGATTTTGGCACTACGACAGTCGGCTTTTTTAGAACGACGCATTCGATTCCTGATTCAGTCGGAATTACATTAAAGACTAAAGTAGGAAATATCGTTTATACGGGCGATTTCAAGTTTGACCAAGCGGCAGTGCCGATGTATCAAACAGACTTTGGACGTCTTGCTGAAATTGGCAAAGAAGGAGTATTGGCCCTTTTAAGTACTTCCAGTAATGCAGAAAATCCGGCACCAGTTGCTTCTGAACGCCAAATTGCAGATGAAGTATATGACACAATTAAATACTGGGAAGGACGCATCATTGTCGCGGGAGTTGCCAGCAATTTACAACGGGTCCAACAAGTTTTAAATGCCGCTTATCGTTGCAATCGTAAAGTTGTTTTAACAGGACAAGATTTCGGTCGTATTATTCGAACTGCGATGAAATTAAACAAATTGGAAGTTCCCGATGAAAACTTGTTTATTACCCAAAAAGAAATGAAAAACTATCCGCCAGAAGAAATTATCGTCTTAGAAACAGGTCGGATGGGTGAACCGATTAAATCATTGCAACGAATGGCAAATGGTTCTCATCGTACTTTGCGGATTCAAGAAGGGGACTTGGTGTATATCACTACCACGCCCACAACCGCAATGGAAACGACTGTGGCTAAAACAGAAGACATTGTCTTTCGTGCAGGTGGTACGGTTAAACAAATTTCAGATAATATGCGCGTTTCAGGACATGCTAACCCTGACGATTTGCAACTGATGCTAAATCTTTTAAAACCCAAATATTTAATTCCAATTCAAGGGGAATATCGGCAACTTGCTGCCCACGCAGAACTTGCGCAATTAACAGGTATTCCATTGAAGAATATTTTTATCACTGCTCGTGGGGATATTTTGGAGTATAAAAAAGATCAAATGAGCCAAGCTGGTTCTGTTCCAGCGGAAAATGTCTTAATTGATGGAATTGGTGTGGGCGATATTGGAAATATCGTGTTGCGAGATCGCAAGATTTTATCAGAAGACGGTATTTTCATTGCGGTAGTTACCATTAATCGTCGGGAAAAGAAAATCGTATCTTCTCCTCAAATTACTTCCCGTGGTTTTGTTTATGTCAAAGCTAGCCGTGATTTGATTCGGGAAAGTGCGGAAATGGTCAGTGAGATTGTAGAAAAACATTTACAAGATGACGAGTTTGAATGGAGTAAACTAAAACAAGATATTCGTGATCGACTAAGCCGTTACTTGTTTGAACAAACAAAACGTCGACCCGTTATTTTGCCGGTTATTATGGAATCGTCACAACGTCAAAAAAGAAAATAAATAAAAAGGTGTGTAGAAGTGGTCAACTTCAAAAGATAAGAAGAAATAAGAAGTGTTGCTCAAATTTTGCAAAACTTCGCTTTATTTAAGCAAAAGTTACTTTTAAAACACCGGCTATGCGTAAAGAAGGGTTGTGACATGATTTTTGTCACAATCCTTTTTAGCTGGAATGGATGCGTTAGTTTTCATAAGAAATCATCAAAGAAATTTACGCTTTAAGACTTTAGACTTTAGAAATTAGGTGTTTTTTTCAAAACATTTATTATTTTTTTTAAAAAACATATGAAATCTTTCTGAAAAACGATTATACTATTTTAGTGACACTTTTTGACGTTAAGCTCTGTTAACCAAAAAGTTTTATTTTTTTGTAGAAAGGAAGTTTTATATGCAGACATATCAAGAAGATAAGGTCGTTCAAAAAAATCGCTGGTGGATTTTGGTAGCTGTTTCGATGTTTACCTTTATGTCCACATTGGATGGTAGTATTGTCAATATTGCCTTGCCGACTATTTCAAAAGATATGCAAGTACCAATGAATCAATCAGAGTGGATTGTATCCATTTATTTAATGATGGTTTGTGCCTGTTTATTATTATTCGGTAAAATTGGCGATAGCTGGGGTAAAATTAAAATTTATCGGATTGGGACGCTAATCTTTGTGATTGGCTCTTTGCTGTGTGGTTTTAATCATTCTTTGACTTTCTTATTGTTTGCCCGCGTGATTCAAGCGCTAGGTGCGGCAATGACGATGGCAACAAATACAGGAATTATTACTGAAGTGTTCCCGATGAGTGAAAGAGGTCGGGCATTGGGGATGATTGGTGCTTTTGTTTCGCTGGGTTCTATTGCAGGCCCTGGTTTAGGTGGTTTGATTTTAGCGCATTTTTCATGGGCTTATATTTTTTGGATTAATGTACCAGTGGGAATTATTACCATGATTATTAGTGAAAAATTCTTACCAAAAGATATTACTTTAAGTGGTCAAAAAATTGACATGGGTGGTTTTGCTGCCGTTGCCGCTACAATAATGACCTTCTTTGGCGGTGTCTTTTTAGGGCAAGAACATGGGTTTTTAACGCCTATTCCTTTACTTTTATTTGTTTTGGCGATTATTAGTTTTGTGGTCTTTTTATATGTAGAAAAGAAAGTAAAACTGCCTTTGATTACATTTAGTATTTTCAAAAACAAAGTATTTACGATGAGTTTAATTACAGCGTTGTTAATTTTTTCTTCCAACTTCTTTGTTAACGTTGTGATTCCCTTTTACTTACAAAGTGCCCGTGGACTTTCGCCAAGTTATGCTGGACTTTTAATGATGGTCTTTCCCTTTTTAATGGTCATCGGCTCTCCTTTAAGTGGGTATCTAACGGATAAAGTTGGACCAGAAATTTTAGTTTTAGTCGGTTTAGGGATGTTATCTGTGACACAGCTGATGTATATGTTTATGCGAGCTGATTCACCTTTGTGGTATTACGTGATTGCAACTGCTATCATGGGGTTAGGGAATTCATTATTCCAATCACCTAATAACACGATGGTTATGAGTAGTGTCACCAAAGAAAATCTGGGCGTAGCTGGTAGTTTGAACTCTTTTGCTCGCAATTTAGGGATGGTTATCGGGATTTCACTGGCGACGACAATTTTATACGATGCCATGAGTTCTAAAATGGGCGAGCGCGTTACAACTTATATTGCCAATCGACCAGATGTCTTTATTTATGGAATGAAAATTACTTTTCTAGGTTCTTTTTTCCTATGTTTAGTGGCGCTATTTTTAACGCTTTATCGCGTGAAAAAACAAGGAGGCATCCGCAAGCATGTCTAATGCAGTGGAAGAGTATTTAACTGAAAAAAATGTTCCTTTTGAAAGCTTTACTTTTGATGTAAGTGATGAAGAAAATGGTCGCGCTGAAGCGGAAAAACTACAGTTAGCTGTGACGACCATTTATAAGACGTTGGTTTTAAAAGGGAATAAAACAGGAACTGTCATTGCTTTAGTACCTTTAGATGGACGTTTGGATTATAAAAAAACGGCCAAAGCTTCTGGTAATCGTAAAGTTGGCTTTCCACCGATGGAATATGTCCTAGAAGCAACGGGTTATCCTCATGGTGCGAATACGCCAATCGGGATTTTCATGGCGCATCCTGACTATGTCCAAGTCTTTGATACTAGCATTTTATCCCATGAAGAAGTGATTGTTTCTAGTGGTCAACTCGGCCACAGTGTAAAAGTTGCTGTGAAGGATTTACTAAGTTTAATCAAGCCAATTCAAGATGATATTTTAGCAGTGTAATCTTTCATAAAAAAGCTATCTCTTTGCGCTTTTGTAATGACCTTAAAAAGTTAGATTTTTCGACTGACTTTTTGGGCACTACATTGAGCGTAAAAGATAGCTTTTTTTAGTTACTATTTGCGGTCCGTAATGCATAAGAGTCTAGTAAAATGCGGGCCATAATGGAAAGGGGTAGGCGCGAGCGTACTTCGTAATCAGGGAAAAAAGAACCTTCTGATTTAAAACCGATAAACGGAATTTCAATGTATTCCATAATTGAAGAGTAGCGACTAGCAGTAAGTAAAACCGTCCCGATTTCTGCTTTATAACAATTTTTAGCGGCAACAACTAATTCTTCTGTTTCGCCGTTTAAAGAAACGAAGATCACAATATCGTCTTTGGTGAGTTTACGTGAAATATTGCGAATGATGTTGGGATCGGTATGGAGTTCACAATATTTATTTGTCAGTTGTAATTTGACCATCATTTCTTGGGCAATTAATTCAGAAAAACCACGAGCAAAAATCATAATCCGCTTTGCAGCGTGGATGCGCTGAATCGCATCTTCAATATTACCGATTTCAATCATATTAATGGTGCGAATCACTTCTTGCTCATTTTTTAAAATTGCCATTTTAATACCTTCGTCAATTTTGTCTAAATGGGAGAAATTGATGTTGGTATTTTCTTTTTCTTTTAAAGAATGTTTAAAAGCTGTAAAGCCCTCATAGCCTTTCTTTTTCATCGTGCGGACAATGGTTGCTGTAGAAACATTGGCTAATTCACTTAATTTGACGATGGAATAATGGGGAATGTTTGTTATATTTTTTTGAATGAAATCCCATAGATATTGTTCTGATTCGCTTAATTTTACCTCCATGATGATGTCCTTTCTGAATGGTAGTTGTTATTATTGTAACTTTATCACAAAATAAAATGATGTAAAGCGCTTTTATAAAGTGAAAAGTTTTTCAGCTCTTTTTTTACTATTTGAAAACATTTACATAATTTTTTGGTACATAATGAAAAAGAAAGGAGGGGCAAGATGATTTATACATGTACTTTAAATCTAGCAATCGATTTATTTATTGAAACAGATAAAATGCAAGCGCACACGGTCAATCGTACCAATGACGATGACATTCAAGCTAACGGCAAAGGAGTTAATGTTTCATTAATTTTAAAACAATTAGGGATAGACAATACCGCACTTGGTTTTCAAGCGGGTTTTACCGGACAATACATCAACGATTTTTTAAAGGAAAAAGCAATCAGCACTCATTTTATTGAAGTTCCTGGTATGACACGCATTAACGTCTTTACCCAAGTGAATGAAACAGGAAAGGAATTTAAACTCGTTAATAAAGGGCCCAAAATTCCGACAGAAAAAGTTACCGAATTTTTACACACGTTAGAAGAATTATTACAGTCCGGTGATTATTTATGTGTTTCTGGCAGTTTGCCACAAGGGGTTGCTCCTGAAATTTTAGTTTCAATTAGCCAAATTTGTAATGAAAAAAACGTCAATCTTATTATCGACAGCAGCTACAAAGAAGTTTTAAATTGCTTACCGTATAAACCTTTTTTACTAAAACCAAATGAAGAAGAATTAGCCGCTTGGTACGACGTAAAACTAAAAACTAAACAAGATTATCTTGTATATGCCAAACGTTTAATTGCAGACGGTGCACAAAATGTTTTACTTTCTTTAGGTGGTGACGGCGCGATTTTTATTAACAAAGAAATGGTTTTAGCCGGCAACTCCCCTAAAGGTAAAGTAGTCAATACAGCTTGTGCGGGGGATACATTATTAGGAACTTTTCTAGCTGGGGTTATTAATAAAAAACCGATTGATAAAACGTTGAAAAAGGCGATTGCAGCTGGTAGTTCAACTGCTTTTCGTCAAGGACTAACGGATTTTTCTGATGTGAATCAGTTAGAAGCACAAATTAAAATTGAAACTATAGAAACTAGTAAAGAAGAAGTTTCAGCATAAAAAAGATAAAAAGAAATGAGGAGAGTAGAAAATGGCAAAATATCAAATTATTGCAGCAACAGGTTGTCCGACCGGTATTGCCCACACTTATATGGCCCAAGAAGCTTTAGAACAAGCGGCAAAACGCAAAGGAATCACGATTAAAGTAGAGACGCATGGTCAAGTCGGAGTCGAAAATGAGCTGTCTGCTGACGAAATTAAAAATGCCGATGCGGTGATTATTGCCGCTGATAAAGACGTTCATGCCGAACGTTTTGCTGGTAAGCGAATTATTGACGTTTCTGTAAGTAAAGGAATTAAAGAAGCGGATCAATTAATCGATGATGCCCTTAATGGCAAAGGAAAAGTTGCTGCTATCAGTGAAACTGTTTCAGAAGCACCAGTAGAGTCTGGTCAAATGAATTTGGGGCGGAGCATTTATAAGAACTTGATGAACGGTGTTTCCCACATGTTGCCATTTGTTGTCGCAGGTGGGGTTATTATTGCGGTATCTTTTGCAATTTGGGGCGTTTATTCTTTTGATCCAAATGATCCAACTTACAATGCGACATCTGCTATGTTCAAATCAATTGGGGATGCGGCGATGGGAATGATGGTGCCGATTATGGCAGCTTATATCGCAGAAGGAATTGCCAAAAGACCGGGCCTAGTTGTCGGTTTTGTCGGTGGTTTACTAGCTAATTCTGGTGGTGCTGGTTTTCTAGGTGGGATTTTTGCCGGTTTCTTAGCAGGATACTTTGTCTTATTATTGCAACGTTTGTTAAAAGTTTTACCAAAACAATTAGATGGTTTAAAAGCAATTTTCTTATATCCAGTAATTGGTGTTGCTGTAGTGGGAACGATTATGGCGCTTTTAGCTGGTCCAATGAAGACTGTTAATGAAGGAATGATGAGTTTCTTATCTGGTTTTGAAAATTCTTCACCATTAGTATTAGGGATTATCGTCGGTTGTATGTGTGCTTTTGACATGGGTGGTCCAGTTAATAAAGCAGCCTACGTAACGGGCACGGCACTTTTAGCGCAAGGTAATAGTAGTTTTATGGCAGGCGTTTCAGCTGCTTGTATCGCACCACCACTTATTACCGGGTTTGCAACATTGTTCTTTGGCAAATATTTTGAAACCAACGATCGTAATGCTGGGTTAGTTAACTTTATCTTAGGATCAACCCATATCACAGAAGGCGCAATTCCTTTTGCCGCTAAAGATCCATTACGCGTATTGCCAACTATGATGTTAGGATCTTCGATTGCAGCTGTTTTGACCTATATGTTTGGTGTGCAAGTACCTGCGCCTCACGGTGGTTTCCTAGTGTTACCAGTGGTAGATGGAAAATTACAATGGGTATTTGCCATCTTAGTTGGTTCCGTTGTTGGTGGTGTTATTCTTGGGTTAATACAAAAAAATCGTGTTAGTAAAGAAGCAACCAAAGAAACAACAACCAAAGTAGAAGTACAAGCTTAATAAAATGAGATAAAAGTTGCAGGAGGAAAAAAGCCTGCTGCAACTTTTTTAAGAAAGGTGAAAACCATGAGTTTGATCAAAACAGATCACATTTTTTTAAAAGAAAATTTAGCTAATCAAGAAGAAGTGATGCACTTTTTAGCTGCCAAAGCAACAGCATTGGGACTTTCAAATGAAGAAAATAAAGTATATGAAAAATTATTAGAACGAGAAGCTGAAGGCACTACGGGGATGATGGATGGTTTTGCGATTCCCCATGCAAAAGATGCGAGTATTAAAGAAGCAGATATTGTCATTGTTAGTTTAGCTAAGGCGGTGGATTGGCATAGTTTAGATGGTAGTCCCACGGAATTTATTATCGCATTATTTATTCCTGATTCTGAAGCAGGGACAACGCATTTGAAACTTTTATCCAATGTCGCGCGTCTTTTAATGCATCAAGAGGTGACAAAAGGTTTAAAAGAAGCTACTACACCAGCAGCAATTGCAGCATTATTAAATAGTAAATTAGCAGAAAATTAAGGAGAGTTTTCATGACAACCGAAGCAAAAAAAGCCTATATCAAACAATTAAGTGACAAAAACGGGGTGATTTCCGCACTAGCCATTGACCAACGGGGCGCTTTAAAGAAAATGATCAATAAATACCAAGACCAAGAAGCCCAAGGAGAACAAATTGAAGAATTCAAAAAAATCGTTTCTTCAGAATTAACCCAGTATGCTTCTTCTATCTTACTTGATCCAGAATATGGTTTACCGGCAGCAAAAGTAAGAGATGAAAATGCTGGTTTACTATTAGCTTATGAAAAAACTGGTTATGATGCTTCTACACCAGGACGCTTACCAGATATTTTGTCGATTTGGTCTGTGAAACGACTAAAAGAAGCTGGTGCAGATGCATGTAAATTCTTACTTTACTACGATGTGGATGAAAGTGATGAAATTAACGACCAAAAGAAAGCCTTCATGGAACGTATCGGTTCTGAATGTGCGGCAGAAGATTTACCATTCTTCTTAGAATTAGTATCTTATGACGCTAACGATGCCGATGCCAGCACGAAAGAATATGCGTTGAAAAAACCACATAAAGTCATTGAAATGATGAAAGAATTTTCAAAACCACGTTATGGCGTAGATGTCTTGAAAATGGAAGTGCCTGTTAACATGAATTATGTTGAAGGCTATACAGAAGGTGAAGTTGCTTATACAAAAGAAGAAGCGATGGCTTACTTTAAAGAACAATCAGAAGCAACGAATCTGCCATTTATCTTCTTATCAGCAGGTGTTTCAGCAGAATTATTCCAAGAAACATTGAAATTCGCTAAAGAAGCCGGCTCCACTTTCAATGGTGTCTTATGTGGTCGGGCAACTTGGGCTAACGGTGTAGAACCATTTATCACAGGGGGCGAAGAATCTGCGAGAGAATGGATGCGGACACAAGGACGCAAAAACATTGAAGAGTTAAACGAAGTGTTACAAGCTACGGCAACACCAGTTAAATTTTAAGAAAAAGAACCGTCAATGTTGGCGGTTCTTTTTTTTTGTAGTTAAAGAAATTATCAGTTGGAAATCACTAAGGTTAGATTAATTCATGAATTTTGACCTATTTTCATGCATTTTTCTGTTTAAGTCTGTTACAATATAAAAGTAAAAACTGTATTAGTTTTACTTGGCTTAGTGAGGAGGAAAAGTAATGAAGATAACTTATCACGGACACTCTGTAATCGCTATTCAACTAGCGGATGGTACAAATTTATTATTTGATCCATTTATTACCGGTAATCCCTTGACGGATTTGGTTGTAGAAGATGTCAAAACAGATTACATCCTAGTCACCCACGGACACAGTGACCACGTAGGTGATATGATACCGATTGCTAAAAAATGTGATGCAACAATCATTGGCATGGTGGAATTGTGTGCTTTTGCAGAAAAAAATGGCGTGAAAAAGACCCATGGTATGAATATTGGTGGGAAATTTGATTTTCCTTTTGGAAGAATAAAAATGGTTCATGCCCAACACAGTTCTGGCTATGAAGTCGACGGTCAAATGCTTTATCTAGGTGAACCAGCGGGCTTTATTTTACAAGCAGAAGGTAAGACAATTTATCTTGCTGGAGATACATCAAACTTTGGTGACATGGCTTTGTTTGGCGAAGCTTTTGCAATTGATGTCGCCTTTTTGCCAATTGGTGATAATTTTACCATGGGACCAAATGAAGCAGCTTCAGCGGCTAAGCGTTTAAAAGCCAAACAAGTTGTACCTATCCACTACAATACGTTTCCATTAATTAAACAAGACCCGCAAGCCTTTGCAACACTTTTACCAGCGGGAGTAGCAAAAGTGATGGCAGTAGGGGAAAGTTTTACATTATAAAAAACGTTAATAAGCGCTGTGTAGAAAATTTACACCGTAACTAGGAGTGGAAAGATGGCGACAAAACATGATTTAATTTTGGCTCACATTGAAAGTTTACCAGTGGGCGACAGAATTTCAGTGCGAGGAATTGCCAAAGCACTAAACGTTAGTGAAGGTACGGCCTATCGTGCGATTAAAGATGCAGAAAATATCGGGTTAGTTTCCACCATTCAACGGGTGGGGACGATTCGGATTGAACGCAAATTAAAGAAAAACATTGAACGATTGACCTTTGGTGAAGTGGTTCAAATTATTGAAGGAGACGTTTTGGGTGGCAAAGCCGGACTAGATAAGGTCTTGCATAAATTTGTTATTGGTGCCATGAAAGAAGATGCAATGGCGCGTTACATTACACCAGGTTCTTTAATGATTGTCGGGAATCGAGAAGGGGTTCATCGGCTAGCTTTAAAAGAAGGCGCTGCGGTGTTAATTACCGGTGGCTTTGATACGAGTAATGAAATTTGTCAATTAGCCGATGAAGTTGAAATGCCAATATTGCGCACGACTTATGATACTTTTACGGTTGCTGCAATGATTAACCGCGCTTTAAGTGATCAATTAATTAAAAAAGACATTATGCTTGTCAGTGATATTTTCACGCCTTTAGAAAAAACGTCCTATTTAGATATTTCTGCTACAGTCAAAGATTATAAACGGCTAGCAGAAAGTACAACGCATTCGCGTTTTCCTGTCGTTAATAAAAATATGCGTCTAGTGGGTATCGTTACGCCAAAAGATATTTTGGAAAAACAAGACAACCAAGCTATTGAGCGGGTAATGACAAAAGAAATTAGTTACGCGAAACGGGAAATGAGTGTGGCTTCTGTCAGTCATCAAATGATCTGGGATGGTCTAGAAGTTATGCCAGTAGTATCAGATGATTTAGGTTTAGTTGGCTTGGTATCCCGACAAGATGTAATGAAGGCAATGCAGTTGGTTCAGCGCCAACCCCAAATTGCCGATACAATTTCTGATCAAATTACCGGTGATATCCAACTTGTTGATCAAGATAATGAAGGCAATAAACTGGAGAAACCTTACTATACTTTCACAGTTACGCCTCAAATGGTCAATGAAGTGGGGACGATTTCTTTTGGTGTTTTAAATGAAATTGTGGCTAATGCTGCTAAGCGTGCTTTATTGCAACAACAACGACGCAATACTTGGATTGAGCAAGTGAACTTGCATTACTTACGTTTGATTCAATTGGAGAGTAAAATAGCCATTCACACGCGACTGTTGGAATTAGGGCGGCGCAGTGCTAAATTGGAAATTGAAATTTATTTAGAAAATACATTAGCGGCGTTGGCAATTGTTACTTGCCAAGTTTTAGAACGTCCATAAGTTAAGGTGAGAAGATGAATATCAGACATGAAATTTTAAAAGCAATTGAAGAATATGACCGCATTATTATCCATCGTCATATGCGACCTGATCCTGATGCCCTCGGATCTCAAGTCGGGTTAGCAGAAGTATTACGAGCAAGTTTTCCCGAAAAAGAAATTTATCAAGCCGGCGGTCCAGTAGAAGGGTTAAATTATTTGGCCGAAATGGATGAAGTAGCAGATGAACTTTATGAAGGTGCTTTAGTCATTGTGACAGATACAGCGAATTCGCCTCGAGTTAGTGATCAGCGTTATGCCAATGGGGCAAAGTTAATTAAAATTGATCACCATCCTAACGATGAACCTTATGGAGATTTAGTATGGGTGAATACAAAAGCTAGTAGTTGTAGTGAAATGATTGCTGATTTTGCATTTTCATTTCCTGATGTTTTAAAAATTAGCGTGGAAGCTGCTAGACTTTTATACGCAGGTATTGTCGGTGATACGGGACGCTTTTTGTATCCGGCGACAACGTCTTATACGTTAGAAATTGCCGGTAAATTATTAGACTTTGGCTTTGATGCAGCAAAATTAAATCGCGAGTTGCAACAAATTTCGCTGAAAGTTGCCAAACTTTCTGGCTATGTTTATGAAAATATTGAAATTGATCAAAATGGAGCTGGTAGAGTCATTTTACCGCAAGAATTATTGAGCAAGTTCCAAGTGGTAGACTCAGAAACATCCCATGTTGTTTCTTTGCCGGGTACGATTGATGTTACGCTTGCGTGGGGGATTTTTGTGCAACAACCAGAAGGCTATTATCGTGTCCGCCTACGTTCAAAAGGTCCTGTGATTAACGAAATTGCTAAGCGGCATCATGGTGGTGGTCACCCATTGGCCAGTGGGGCTAACGCCAAAGACTTAACTGAAGTCGCAGAAATTTATCAAGAAATTCAAGTAGCTTGTCACAAGTATCGCCAAGAAGAAAGCTAAATTTAATGCTAAGATTTATTGGCTAAACGAATCTGCTTTTGTGCAGATTACTGGGGCTAGTTATAAACTTATTTTGCTTTAGCTGGATTTTTTAATTAAGTCTAAGCAAAATTGATCACAAAAAAGCACGCTATTCCAAGAGAAGTTTCTTTTTGGATAGCGTGCTTAAAATTTAATAGTCAGACAACTTTTTATTAAATTTTAGTTAGCCTCTTAAATCATCTAAAAATTCAGTTTTAGAAGCCGTCTGTTCATCTTTCATTTTGATAACTTTGGCAGGAGAACCTGCCACAACCGCGCCTTTAGGCACATCTTGTGTGACAACAGCTCCTGCTGCCACAACCGCATCTTTACCAACCCGTACGCCTTCTAAAACAACAGCATTTGCGCCAATTAAAACATCATCTTCTATAACTACAGGATCTGCAGAAGGTGGCTCTAAAACACCAGCTAAGACTGCACCTGCACCAATGTGGGCCCGTTTACCAACTGTGGCTCTGGCACCTAAAATTGCGCCCATATCAATCATCGTTTCTTCTCCTACGACTGCCCCAATATTAATAACTGCTCCCATCATAACTACCGCATTTTTTTCAATTACTGCCTCAGCGCGAATGAAAGCCCCAGGTTCAATCCGAGCCTGCACTTTGGTTAAATCCAGAAGTGGAACAGCGGAATTGCGACGATCGTTTTCAAGGTAGAGATCTTCAATTTTTTCAGAGTGTTTTTGTAAAAACTCCTGTACATCTTTGTTATCCCCGATTAAGACAAAAGAATTGTAATCGCCAAAAATTTTGATTTTATCGTGTTGTAAGCCACCAAAATTCCCTCGTACATAGGCTTTAACTGGTGTTTTTTTCTCTGCGTCTTTAATATATTTGGCTAAAGCATAAGGATCGGTGAAATGTAAATCAGACATAAAAAACTTCCTCCTAAATAAATTTAAGCTAGTAAATCTTGCATACTGTACAATCCCGCTTTTTGATTAATTAAAAATTCTGCGGCTTTCATGGCACCGTTGGCAAAGATGTCTCGCGATAGAGCCGTATGTTTAAATTCTAAAATTTCATCAGCACCGGCAAAAATGACTGTGTGTTCGCCTGGAATACTACCACCTCGGACAGCGTGAATTCCCATTTGATTGAAATCATTTTCTAAATCGTTACCTGCTCGACCAAAAAGATATTCTTTTGGCGTAGTAAGTGTTTGGTTGATACTGTCAGCTAATAATAAAGCTGTGCCACTGGGAGCATCTTTTTTCTGGTTATGATGTTTTTCAATAATTTCAATATTAAAATCACTTTCTAAAGCCGGAGCGGCTGCTTGCAATGCTTTTATTAAAACATTGATGCCCAAAGACATATTGGCAGAATAAAAGACAGGAATTACATGACTTGCAACAGATAACATAGCCTTTGTTTCTGCTGTTAAACCAGTTGTAGCAACTACTAAAGGCCATTCTTTTGCCACACAGCCGTTAATTAAGGCAGGTACGCCACTATAATGAGAAAAATCAATTACCACGTCAACTTCCTCTTTTACGTCATCAATTGTAGTATAGACCGGGAAATCGTCATCTTTTTTTGCGGTACGGTCAATGCCAGCCACAATTTCAAAAGCAGAATTATCCGTGATTAATTTTTGCAAAACATGTCCCATTTGGCCGTGACAGCCACTTAGTAAAACTTTTTTCATGAAATGCTCCTTTCATAATTTACTAGTCCCTTGTTTAGAAATCAAAATTGGAAATAAAAGGTATAGCTTGTCTAAAAAGCATGACGCTACTGACTAATCTTCTCGCAATAGTGTCTTATTGCAAAAGAGTTGAACGCATTCGTTTAGCTTTTCATGGTGTCTAGCACAGGCAGCAACTCTTTGAGAAAAATTCAAAAATTAATTTCTGGTAAAGAGCACCAGTAACTAATTTCTAAGATTTTTCCAAAGAGCTACCCGCTGCCCTTAGCTTTTCATGGTGTCTAGCTTCATGAACTAGCTCTCTTCGGCAATAAGCTGAAATTTGAAGAAATTTGAGGAACAATTTATTAAAATTCCAGCCTATTGCTTGAGATCTGGACGAGTTCATAAAGCTTTTCCTAGATCTAGCTTCACAAATGAACTCTTGGCGACATTAAGTCGAAATGATAAGAAATTTGAGGAACAATTTATTATCATTCCGCCTTAATGCGAAAGAGTTAAACGCATTTGTTCAGCTTTTCGTTTAAATTAATCCATGATTTTTCATGGCGGTTTTTAATAATTGTAACGTGTCTTCTTCGGGTTTGTCTAATGGCAACCGGTAGTTCATCTCGCATTTACCTAAAAGACTGACTGCTGCTTTAACGGGAACGGGATTTACTTCTTTAAATAGCGCATGAATTAAAGGCAGTTGTTGTAATTGTGTTTTTTTGGCTTTCTCAACTTTGCCATCAAAAAAGTCATGGACCATCTGGGTTGTTTCACTAGGTAAAATATTCGCGATAGTGGAAATTACCCCTGCACCGCCAACAGAAAGAAATGGCAATACTTGATCGTCATTCCCAGAATAGACGGCAAAATTATCATCTGCCAACGCACAAATTTCTACCACTTGCGAAATATTCCCGCTGGCTTCTTTAATACCGACGACATTTGGTAATTCTTTTAATTTCTTCACCATGTTCGGTGTTACATTCATGCCAGTTCGGCCGGCAATAGAATAGAGAATGATAGGGATGTTCACGCTACTGCAAATCGCTTCATAATGTTTAATTAAACTGCTATTGGTCGCTTTGTTGTAATAAGGCGTTACTACTAGTAAACCACTAGCACCCACGCGTTCTGCTTCTTTTGAAAGATATACGCCGTGTTGCGTATTATTGGAACCTGTTCCGCCAATAACTGGCACACGACCAGCCGCTTGTTTCACTACAGCTTCAATGACAGCAATATGTTCTTCATCATCTAGGGTAGAGGCTTCTCCGGTTGTGCCACAGGCGATGATCGCATCGATACCTTTTTCAATTTGCCATTCCACCAATTGTTTCAACTTAGCGAAATCTACCGTTTTATCTGTTTTCATTGGGGTAACAAGCGCAACGCCAGCTCCTGTAAAAATTGCCATCTTAACACATCCCTTGTTTTAAATATTTACTTTCATTAAGTTTCTAGGTAAAATAGAAAAAATTAATAAAATATTCAGAAAATATTTTTTATACGGAAATTCAAACTATTTACAAAATAATATACTATAATGTCACGGAATAGCCAAGGATATTCTGAAAACAGTGAATATTTTTGCAAAGTAAAAAAATAAGGTTAATAATGATTTTGTGTGTAGTCAATAGATAGAGAGCTTGTTGGCTGAATAAAATGGTTAATAAGAATTTCGTCATGACAAAAAGAATGAATGAAAATTTTTTGAAAAAGTGCGAAATAAAAAGGGATGAAAAAATGGAAATACGAGAAGAAATTGCAGAGCTTTTAAAAGAAGTCACCATGTTTCGTCAAGATTTACATCAAATTCCAGAATTGGGATTACAAGAATTTAAGACCAGTCAGTATTTAAAAGCTGCTTTAGCCAGTTTTGGGGTAAAAGAGGTCTATGAAGTGCTTGAAACAGGATTAGTGGCGGTATTTCGCAGTGATAAGGTTGGAAAGACTTTAGCCTTTCGCACCGATATTGATGCTTTACCCGTAACAGAAGAAAGTGGTGTGGCCTTTACGTCACGTCATAAAGGACGGATGCACGCGTGTGGTCATGACGGGCACATGGCGACAATGTTGGGTTTTGCGAAGTATTTAAGTGAACATCCTGAAAGTATTAGAGGGACACTTGTTTTGATTTTTCAACCCGCCGAAGAAGGTCCCGGGGGTGCGCAATTAATGGTTGAAGCCGGTGTATTAGAAAAATTCGGAGTTGAACAAATCATTGGTTTACATGTTTTTCCAGAGTTTGATGAAGGGGTCATTGCTTGTAAAAAAGGCGCGATGATGGCGCGCAATGGTGAGGTGACGATCACAGTTCACGGCAAAAGTGCCCATGGCGCCCAACCGCAACAAGGCGCAGATGCCATCTTAGCGGCTGCCGCAATTATTCAAGGGCTACATACGATTAATTCCCGTAATTTAAGTCCGCTTGATTCTGCTGTTTTAACATTTGGGCAAATCTATGGTGGGGAGGCGATGAATATTATACCGGGAAAAGTTGAACTTCAAGGAACCATGCGCGCTTTTTCGGATACAGTATATAACACTTTAACAAGTCGTATTAACACTTTAGCCACCGAGATTTCAAAAGCCTACGATTGCTGGGCAGAAGTTACATTTAACCATATGTATCGGGTCGTAGATAATGATGAGAAAATGGTAGAGGCTTTAAAAGCTGTAGCCGGTGATAGTTATGTTACTTCACCACCTTATATGTTGGCAGAAGACTTTTCACTGTTTCAGCAACAAATCCCCGGTTTATTTTTCTTTGTCGGAATAAAAAATGAAGCCAAAGACTATATCTACCCACTGCATAGCAGTAAGTTACGTTTTGATGAAAAAAATTTATTAGGTGGGATTCAGTGCTACGTGGACTTAATTGAAATGTTAAATCAGGAAGGGGCATAATGAAATGTTTCAAGGACAAAGTAAAAATGGCCATTTGTATTGGGGTGGTTGTGATACCGTTAGCTTAGCAAAAAAATACGGTACGCCGCTATATGTTTACGATGAAAATTTAATTTTAAAAGAATGCCACGCTTTAAAAGAAGATTTCTTAGATAAATATCCTAAGACGCGGGTGGCTTATGCCAGTAAAGCATTTAATACAATTGCGATGTTGCAACTAATTCATACGGCGGGTCTGTCTTTAGATGTTGTTTCAGGAGGAGAATTGTATACCGCTATCGCCGCTGACTTTCCCGCAGCGAGAATAGAATTTAATGGCAACAATAAATCAGTAGCTGAGCTGGAAATGGCCATTGACTATGGTGTCGGGCGTATTATTGTAGATAGTTTGCAAGAAGTAGATTTAATTCAGCAAATTTGTCAAAAATTGGGTAAAAAAGCACAAATTATGTTTCGCATTACGCCAGAAGTGGATGTGAAAACCCACGCTTTTATTTCAACCGGACAAAAAGATTCCAAGTTTGGTATTCCTTTAGCGCCAGCTATTTTATATCCGCAAATTGAAAAAGTTTTTCAAGCTGAAAATTTAGAGTTTTATGGCTTTCATTTTCACGTTGGCAGTCAGTTAAGTGATAACAGTGCCCATCTTGCAGCAACTCAAGTCGCGCTAGATTTAATGTTGGAAGTGAAAAAACGTTATGACTACCAAATTCAGGAATTAAATTTTGGTGGCGGTTTTGGTGTTCGTTATAAAAAAGAAGATGTCCGAAAACCATATCGCTATTTTTTAGATCCTATGATGGCATTAACAGAAACTTTTTGCTTAGAAAATGATTTGGTCCAACCAGAAATCGTTATTGAACCCGGGCGTAGTATCGTAGCAGAAGCGGGAATTACCCTGCATACGATTGGTGCAATTAAAGAACTCCCGGGTTTAAGAAAATATGTCAGTATTGATGGTGGTATGACCGATAATATTCGTCCGGGCCTTTATGATGCGCAATACACTGGAATTATCGCCAATAAGGTAGCGGAAAAACCAACCCAAGAAGTAACGATTTCAGGAAAAGCCTGTGAAAGTACGGACTTACTGGTAAAAGATTTAGCCGTTCCAGCGGTTTGCGCTGGTGATATTTTTGCTACCTTTACAACAGGTGCTTATGGCTATTCCATGGCTAGCAATTACAATAAGTTACCTGTTCCTGCGGTGGTTTTTGTTAAAGATGGGCAGGCAGAGGTTGTAGTAAAAAGACAAACTTATGCGCAAATGATTCAAAATGAAGTAAAAAGATAGGGCGTGAGGTAATGCAAATTCCTTTTGTAAAAATGCAAGGAGCCGGCAATGATTTTATTGTCGTTAATAATCTTGAACTAAAAATGAGTACAGCTGCGCTAAGTGACTTAGCCAAAGGTGCCTGTCGTCCGCGCTTGTCACTAGGGGCGGATGCGGTTATGGCAGTTGATGAAGCGCAAAATGGAGGTAACTTTCGCATGCGCTTTTTTAATGCTGATGGTTCTGAAGCAGAAATGTGTGGCAATGGTGCCCGCTGTATTGCCC
Organism: Enterococcus sp. DIV0755b; assembly: GCF_051713765.1. Taxonomy (NCBI): domain Bacteria; kingdom Bacillati; phylum Bacillota; class Bacilli; order Lactobacillales; family Enterococcaceae; genus Enterococcus; species Enterococcus sp. DIV0755b. The sequence continues at coordinate 1,157,088 of NZ_JBIOQN010000001.1, forward strand.
GTTATGCCTATGAAAAAAATTTAGCACCGGAGAATATGGTTATTGAAACGCTGGCGGGGAAAGTTTTAGCCCAGCGTTTAAGTCAAAGGAGCTATAAAGTTCAGTTAAATCCAGTCACAAAATTTTTGGCAAAAGAATTTGAAGGTCAAATCGTCTATTATGTGGAACTAGGTAATCCAGCTATTCCTCACTTGGTGATGCCAATGTCTGATTTAGCAAAAAAAGATTTGGATGATTTACGGGAATTGGCTCAAAAATTACGTTATTGGGATGAATTACCCAAAGGCGCAAATGTTAATTTTTATGATCGCAAAGATGAGGTGGTTGTCCGTACATATGAACGTGGGGTAGAAGATTTTACACTTGCTTGTGGGACAGGTTCAGCCTCAGTGGCGTATGTAGTAAAACAAGTAGAAAAAATTACTGAAAATCCCATTGCTTTAACTGTATTAGGTGGTAAGCTAGCAGTAGAAGTTCAAGATGAACAACTTTTTCTAACTGGTGCAGCGACTTGGATTGCTGAAGGCAATTTAAGTGAAGAAGCGCTTTGATAAAATTCAAAAGGAAATTGGTGACGTATGTTAGAAGCAATTATTTTTGATATGGATGGCGTGTTAATTGATTCAGAATATAGCTATTTTGAAGCGAAAGACAGTATTTTAAAAGACGAAGGAATTATTGTCCCCAGCAGTTACCATAGTAAATTTATGGGCACTTCTTATTTGTATACATGGGAAACGATGAAAAAAGAATTGGGTTTAACCCAAAGTGCCGATACTTATATCAAAGAAATGATTAACCGGCGCGAAGAAATAATTAAAAGAGATGGAATTAAACCAATTAAAGGGGCGCAAGATTTAATAAAACGGTTGAAATCAGCTGGAGCAAAGCTAGCTGTAGCTTCTTCATCTCCTTTAACTGAGATTGAAAAATCATTGACAGAAATTGGGATTTACACTGACTTTTCAATTATTACTAGTGGAGAAGAGGTAGAACATTCCAAACCGGCACCAGATGTCTATTTACTCGCAGCCAAACGTTTAGGGGTAAAGTCTAAAAATTGTATAGCAATAGAAGATTCACCTAATGGCAGTATTGCGGTCAAAAAAGCCAACATGGTGGGAATTGGCTTTGCAAATCCAGATTATCCGACGTTGGATTTAGTATCTGATGTTGTTGTGAATACATTTTCTGATTTGGATTATGTTAAGTGTCAGGGAATTTACCAACAATTTGCTAAATAGAGTATGTAATAAACGTAAAAATCAGCAGAAAAGCCGATTTTTGCGTTTTTTATTTTGTTTGTTCTTGTTTAGAAAAAACAGTGTTATTTTTATCGGTGGCTTGGTTAGCAGCGTAGTTTTCAAAACGTTTGAACAGGCGTGCTTCAAATTCATTGCGAGGGGTGAAAGTTTTACATTGTTTTTCTTTTGTAGTCTTTGTTTGTTTCAAAAAAATCAACTCCTATAGTTTTTTATGAAAAAATAAATTCGTTTGTTATTGTTATATTAGCAAGAACGTTTGTTATATAAAAAGATTACGCTTATCTTTTTCATTTTTATTAAAAAAAGTAGAAATACTTGATAATCATCAATTTATCCTAATTGTTTAAACGCTAAACTAAAGTCAGCCAAGGCAGAAAAAATAAAAGTGCTTTAGCGATTTTTTTGCATGTGATTAGGAGGAGAAAAAACGAAATTGCAACAAAAGATTTTGCGTCAAGAAAGCACGATTACTGCGTTAGAGGAAAGTGAACAATTAAAATACAAAAAACTTAAGACAATATTATTTACAGCCGTTACAGATTTTAATACTCAAAATTTATTTGTTACATGTGCCATTCAATCAGCAGAAAAAGAAGAAAAATTTGCCTTAGTTTTATTTTTACAATCATTGTTTAGTTGATTAAAAGTGTAAATCTGACTTTTTCAAAGTTTTATCAGGTGTGATTTAAAAGAAATTTTAGTCATTTTAAAAATAACAATAAAAATTTCTTAAGCCAGTGGCTACCTTTTTAATCGCCCCTTTTCACAGCCATATTTTTTAGGTAAAATAAAAGCTACGAAAAAATTTTAAAGGAGAACGAAAATGTCACAATTACCGAAATGTCCAGAATGTGGGTCAGCGTATACATATGAAGATCGCGGCTTATTTGTTTGTCCAGAATGTGGTCATGAATGGAGTGCAGACCAAGTAGCAGAACAAACAGCAGGTGTTGTTGCTAAAGACGCCAATGGCAATTTATTACAAGATGGCGATAATGTTACAGTTATTAAAGATTTAAAAGTTAAAGGCGCTTCTAATCCGATTAAACAAGGAACCAAAGTAAAAAATATTCGCTTGGTTGAAGGGGATCATAATATCGACTGTAAAGTGGATGGTTTTGGACCAATGAAATTAAAGTCAGAATTTGTCAAAAAACTATAAACTTCTTTCTGATTCTCTTCACACTATTTTCATGACTAAAATGGTAAAATAAACATAGTTAGTTTAGCTAATTTTGTGAGGGAGGAAACAATTATGTATGGAATGGGTTATGGCTTTATGCCCTTTTTTGATCCAACGATGATTTTAGTGATTATTGGGTTGGTGCTTTCAGGAATTGCCTCAGCTTATGTAAATAGTACTTTTAGAAAGTATGATGAAGTAAAAAGTCGCAATCACGTTACCGGTACACAAGCGGCGCAATATATTTTAAATGATCAAGGTATTAACGATGTCGGTGTCCAAGGAATTGCCGGTAATTTAACAGATAACTACAACTCGCAAACAAAGATGTTGAGTCTATCAGAAGCAACTGCGCAATCAACTTCAGTAGCAGCCATTGCAGTTGCGGCTCATGAATGTGGTCATGCGGTACAAGACGCCAAAAGTTATGTGCCATTGCGTTTGCGGGCGGCTATTGTACCAGTGGCAAACTTTGGTTCAACTTTAGCATTTCCAATTATTTTAATCGGCTTTTTCTTAAGTGCACCCAAGTTAGTAACAATTGGTCTTTGGGCTTTTTCACTGGCATTGATTTTCCAATTGGTAACTTTACCGGTTGAATTTAATGCGTCAGCACGGGCTTTAAAAATTTTAAGTAATGGTAATTTATTAACGGAAGATGAATTACCAATGGCACGAAAAGTATTATTTGCTGCGGCACTGACATATGTAGCTGCGGCTGTGGCAACTTTCTTACAATTACTTCGCTTAATTTTACTTTTTGGTGGCAATCGCAGAGATTAATGAGGTACGTAATCAACTTAGGTTGGTTACGTATTTTTTTGTGTAAAAGAATGAACTTTTTTTGGTGTAAGAAAGTTAAATGTGTTTTATTGCACTTTTTGGCTAAGTTTGACAAAATAATAAGTAGAAAAACGATTATCGTTTAAAAATCGAGCTGGAGGCAGGATATGAATAAAAAAGAAATTGGAATTCGTGCACTTGTCGCACTAGTAGGGGTGGCAATCCTGGCCTTAGGTGCAACAACTTTACGAATGGGAAAAGTTGGTTTGGATCCATATACGTCCACAAATATTGCATTAGGGGAAAAGTTTGGTTTATCATTAGGCGTCTATCAACTGATGGTAAATATCATTATTTTGATATTAATTTTTATTTTTGGTAGAAAATACATTGGTCTCGGTACAGTTATCAATATGGTATTAGCCGGTTTTTTTATTGATTTTTATACTGAAATTTTTACTAATTTAAATTGGGTCGCAGAAACAATCTTTATGCAACTAATTTTTCTAATCATTGGAATTTTGTTGTTTAGTTTTGGGGCTTCTTTATATATGGGAGCAGAACTTGGTAACGCACCTTATGATGCGATTGCGCCTGTCATCGTCGATAAAACCAAGGCACCTTACCGCATTATTCGTGTAATTCAAGATGTTACTTTCAGTGTTGTCGCTTTTATTTTTGGCGGACCAATTGGAATTGGGACCTTTATCAGTGCCTTTTTAACTGGGCCGTTTATCAGTTTTTTTGACCAAAAAATTACTCATCCAGTTGTTAATTCCTTAACAAAAAGGTAGGAGAAAGATGGAATTACCAAAAGCATTTTATACAAAATATCAAAATTTATTAAAAGATGAAGCAAATGATTTTTTTGACGCCTTAACGAAAGGTCAGGTTACAAAAGGGTATCGGGTTAATCCGTTAAAACCTAATTTTTATGCCATGATTGAAAAATACGCTCCCCGCAATAAAGTTGCGGCTCCTTATGCTCCAAATGCTTACTTAGGTAGTGTGGGCGGGCGCACGTTATTGCATCAAGCTGGTTATGTTTATAGTCAAGAACCAAGTGCGATGTTAGTGGCAACAGCGGCGGATTGTCAGCCTTGTGAAAAAGTTTTAGACTTATGTGCTGCTCCTGGGGGAAAGTCGACGCAATTGGTAACGCAATTAAAAGGAGAAGGGCTCTTAGTTGCTAATGAAATCTTCCCTAAACGGGCGAAAATTCTAGCTGAAAATATCGAACGTTGGGGAGTGTCAAATGCGATTGTCACTAACCATGCCCCTGCTGAATTGGTCAAAAATTTTAGTGGCTTTTTTGATCGTATTGTAGTGGATGCACCGTGTTCTGGAGAAGGTATGTTTCGTAAAGATCCTGTTGCCCTTAGTGAGTGGCAAGAGCAGACGCCATTAAAATGTGCCAAGCGGCAAAAAGAAATTTTAACGGCAGCAGTAAAAATGCTTAAAACAGGCGGAACGCTCGTTTACTCTACTTGTACATTTGCTCCAGAGGAAAATGAAGAAATTATCAGTTGGCTATTAAAAGAATATCCGTTTACGATTGTGCCAATTCCCCAAGCGCAAACAAATGTTTCTTCAGGTCGACCAGAGTGGGGAGATGGGAATCCAGCTTTAGCCAAGGCCGTCCGCTTGTGGCCACATTTAAATCAAGGAGAAGGTCATTTTGTTGCTAAACTAATCTTTCAAGGTGAAAATACGGTGGCTAAGCCAAAGAAAAAACATAAAAAAGTAGGGCTTACAAAAGAAGTCAGCAGTTTAGTGGCTGATTTTACACACAAATTTCCACAACCAGAAAATACAACAATTCAACTGTTTGGCGATCATATCTGGGCAGCGCCTAAAAATGCCCCCGATTTAACCGGTATTAAAGTATTACGTAATGGGGTGGAGTTAGGTGTCGTCAAAAAAAGACGTATCGAGCCAAGTTTTAATTTGGCGATGGCGGTAACAGACAAAACACTACCTGATTTTCCCACTTTACAAATCAATTACGGAGATTGGCTGCATTATGTTGCCGGCGAAACTTTCACTAAACCGGGTAACGATAGTTGGGTTTTATTGTGTGTCGATGCGATTCCAGTGGGCTTTGGTAAACAAGTTCAAGGACTAGTCAAAAATTTCTATCCGAAAGGGTTGCGTTTTAAAGGCGAGCCTGCGCCAGAAGAAAGAGAATAAAAATATTTTAGTAAGAGTTAGTGAAAAGCACGGATTAACCACAAATTTTTATCATTAAACTGCATAAAAGCCCTTTTATTTTGGCTATTTTTTGCTCTGTGCTATGATGAAAGAGTAGAAAAGTTCATAGATAGGGGCTGAAAAAAGATGAAAAATAAAACAAAAGTGACGATTGGTCTAAGCATTGCAGCAGTGGCTGGAATTACTACCGCAGTAATTGCATCTGATGCTGTTATCAATAAAATTCGTCATAAAAAAGACCGTTACAAAGTAAAACGATTTGTTGACGATAAATTTGACGGCAATGAAAAATTAATGTCTGTTGTTGATAACTTATCAGATGATGAATTGGACTCTTTAATGAATGTTATGAAAAAAATTAAATCCGGCCGCAAACAAATTTCTGTATATGGCGATTCGTTAAAAGAAACAACAGAAAGCCTAAAAGATAAACTAAGCGGTCTAATCGACCAAATCGGTTAAGAAAAAGATGATTGATTTTAAAAGAGGTTGTGACAAAAGTCTTGTCACAACCTCTTTTTCCGAATAAACGGTATGACAGAAGCAGCTTCTTCGGAAATAAGACGAAATTCCCCCGAATTTGAAAAACAATTTTCGGAAATTCCGTCTTATTTCTTGAAACTGGGCGCTTTTGTCACAACCTCTTTTTTATCGGGAAAACTATAATTTTTGTAATAAAAAAAACGAAACCGTGGTTTCGTTTAACGTCTTTTTAATCAGACACATGGCAGATCCTGCTTAGTGCTGCTTCCTTCCAGATCTGACACAATTCACAAGCCTGCCATTGTCCTAGCCTTGCGGCAAGAATTAGTATAGCGTATTTCAATAGATTTGGCTAGTCTTTTTCCCAAAAAATTATTCATCAGCTTCTTTTAGCGCTAATTTACGGGCTTTTTTGGCAGCTTTTTGTTTTTTTCGTAAGTCGCGGAAAAAATCGGTTAAAATTTGACCGCACTCCGTAGCTAAAATCCCACCTTCAACATAAGACCAGTGATTAAAACGTTCATCTGTCAAAATTGTCATCAGTGAACCGGCTGCGCCTCCTTTTGGATCATAGGCACCAAAGTAGACTTCTTCAACACGAGCAAGTTGCATAGCACCACTACACATAGGACAAGGTTCTAAGGTGACAAATAATTGGCTTTGTTCTAAGCGCCAACTTTCAATATTTTGACAAGCTTGACGAATGGCAAACATCTCGGCATGAGCGGTTGCGTCTTGGTCGTGTTCTCTTAAATTATAACCCGAACCAATTACTTCGCCGTCTAAAACGACAATCGCGCCAATTGGCACTTCACCAATCGCTTGGGCTTTTTGTGCTTGTGCTAAAGCAAGTTTCATATAGTGTTCTTTTGCTGCTTGTGTCAAAGTACTGCTTTTCTCCACATTTTTCACCTCGCTAAATTCTAGCATTTTTTTGCTGAAGATAAAAGAAGTGCCCTGACAAAATTGGCAGTTTTGTCAGGGCACCAGAGGAGAAGAAATGAAAAAATTATTGGGTATGACAATACTATAAGGGCGTTAACTTAATTTAAGCTTAAAGTGGCGTATTCTTTTACACCTTTTTTGAAGTCCGCTACAATCAAAGTAAGGAGTGATGGCAATGGAGAAGAAATCCACCCGCTGGATTAATTTTTTAGGGGGACGCAATTTAATTTTTACTTTAGTGGCATTATTATTATTGGGAGCTGTTTTATGGCTATTTTCACAACTGGATTTCTTATTTGATCCTTTTGTAACTATTTTTAAAGCTATTAGTGGTCCGTTAATTTTAACGATGGTCTTATACTACTTATTTGACCCAATTATCGATTGGTTAGAAGGCAAAGGAATTAAACGGATCATTAGTGTAGCGGCATTATTTATTCTTCTAATTGGCCTAGCAGTGGTGGCTGTGGTTTTGATTAGTCCAATTATTCAAAAACAAGTTCTTTCGCTGGTTTCATCTTTTCCAGAATATATGGACAAAACTATTAAAATGTTAACAAAATTATTTGATAATTCACCTTTTGAAGAGTCCTTGGATCAGACGATGGAAAAAGTCCAAAATTGGTCAGAAGGACTATCAAGTCGGGTGACAGATTACTTATCAGGTGTGATTAAAGGGGCTTCTAATGTTGTATCAACGATTACCAGTACCGTCTTAATTATTGGGACAGCACCGATTATCACGTTTTTCCTATTAAAAGATGATCGCAAATTTTTTCACTATGTTACCAAATTAATTCCACCGCGTTTTCGTAAAGATGCTAAAGCAATTGCTAGCAGTATGAATACACAAGTAGGCGCTTATTTGAAAGGGCAAGTATTGGTGAGTATTGCGATTGGTTTATTAACTTTTCTGGGCTTTTTAATTATTGGCATGCCTTATGCAGGCTCATTATCTTTATTAACAGGTGTAACAGCGATTATTCCTTATATTGGACCTTTTATTGCGTTTATTCCAGCTTTTATCGTTGCTTTAATGTCATCTTTTGGCATGTTGATAAAGATGTGTTTAGTTTGGGTAATTGTTCAAATGGCAAATGGACATTTGATTGAACCTGCGGTAATGGGCAAACACTTGTTGGTCCATCCCATTACGATCGTATTAGTTTTACTGGTGATGGGAGATTTAATGGGGATGTTTGGTCTGATTTTTGGGATTCCGATTTATGCAGTAATTAAAGTGTTGTGTATTTATTTCTTCCGCAAATTAAAACGGCGTTACAATCACTTTTATGGTGAATATGGTCAGTATGAAGACACGGATTTTGAAGAGTAAAAAGTAGGTGTGACAAGAACAAAATGGACCCTGTAAATAGGACGCTAGAAAAAAGTGTCTCTGTTTACAGGATCCATTTTTAAATTTTGCACATCTTTTTTAGATCTAAAAGGTAAAATAAAAAGTTAAGTTGTAGCTTTAATCAGAAAAAACTATTGGTGATAGTCTTCATAACGCGGGGAGTTGGCTTTTAACTCGTTTTGTTCTTCTAAACTTAATTCACTAAAAACATCATTGCCATCTAAGAAAGATTCCCAATCAGAAGTCATTAATTCATTTAGACCGGCTTCATCATGTTTTTCCCAAACCTCGGTTTTAACACCGTCTGGGGTAATAAAGTGACCGTGTTCATTTTTATTGGTTTTTTTTAATTCGGTTAAATCGTGTTTTTTACTAAATAGCTTTTCCCATTCTGTTTTTAACGGATGTTTCATTTTTTCTGCCTCCTTTTTACTACTAAATTTATTTTAGCAAATGGCAGGCTAAGGGTAAAAGATTAAAGCCCGATTATTCAAATAAGACGTTGTGAAAAAAATGTGCTAGTCTAGGCTTAGTTAAGTTACATACCTTTAGAAATGAGGCCTTTATATGGAAAAAATTACCATTATGCATACGAATGATTTACACTCCCATTTGGAAAATTGGCCGAAAATCAGACGTTACCTAGAACAACGACAACGGGAACTAGCCCAAAAAGGTCACGGAGCGATTACGGTGGATTTAGGCGATTTTGTCGATCGCTGGCACCCGCTATCAGAAGCAACCAATGGGAAAGCTAACGTTACTTTGATGAATGAAGTTCACTATGATGCTGTCACAATTGGAAATAATGAAGGGGTGGGAAATTCAAAATATGATTTAAATCACCTTTATGATGAAGCCAATTTTGATGTGTTATTAGCCAACTTGTTTGATAAAAAGACATTGCAACCACCTAAATGGAGCAAAGAATACAAAATTATCACAACAAAAGCAGGAACAAAAGTAGGGTTAATTGCTCTTACTGCACCATTTCCTCTTACCTATAGTCCCAATGGTTGGGACATTCGTTATCCTTTGGAAATTTTGCCTAATTTAGTTGCGCACTTGCGTCCTAAAGTAGACGTCTTAGTTTTAATGAGTCATTTGGGGATTGAAGATGATCAACTGATTGCCAGTGAAATGCCAGAAATTGATGTGATTTTAGGCTCTCATACCCATCATCTCTTTCCAACTGGAAAAGTAGTAAACGGTGTTCAATTAGCTGCCGCTGGCAAATTTGGCTACTATATTGGTGAAGTACGTCTGGAGTTAGAAGATCATAAAATTATTTCTAAAAAAGCGAGAACGATTGAAACTGCGACACTAACGGCTTTTCCAGAAGATGATGAAGAAATTAATGGCTATTTAACTAAAGGGCACGACTTATTAAAAGCGCAAAAAGTAGCAGTTTTGCCTTATGACTTAACATTAGATTTAAATGGCGAGCACCGCCTGATTGATGCTGCTTTAAAAGCAGTCGCAAAAAGAGGCCAAACGGATGTGGCGATTTTAAATAGCGGTCTGTTTTTAGAGGCTTTGCCAAAAGGGGTAGTCAATCAAGATCAACTACACACTACCTTGCCTCATCCGATGCATTTGTTAAAAGTAACATTAAAAGGTGCGGATGTCCGGCGCCTAGTGTTGGAAATGGAAAAAAATCGTAATTTTTTACGGAATTTTCCAATGCTGGGAATGGGCTTTCGGGGCAAAATTTTTGGTATCATTACGTATGATGGTATCTTGTATGATGCTGTAAACCATGAAGTTTACTGGTTAGGAGAAAAATTGATTGACGAAAAACAGTATAGTTTTACGACGGTTGATCATTTTATGTTTGTCCCCTTTTTCCCAACCATTGAAATTGCCGGAAAATACGAATTTCTCTTTCCAGAATTTATCAGAAGTGTGTTAGGCGCGTATTTAGAAACTCACTATCCAAGGAAATAAAAACAAGGTATAATGAAAAACAGGTGGTGAAATGATGACAAAAGAAAACAAAGACCTAACCGAAGAATTAACGACGGTTTTAGAAGAAGTCGCAACCCAAGAAGTGGCAAAACCACAAAAAGGTGAGCTTGTGACACCGATTAGTGAGACGGATTTTATGATCGGACAACGTCAATACAAGCTTGTTTATGACCACCGGGAAGGCTTTGATGCTGAAAAATTAGGCGAACGTTTTAGCGAAGTTTTGGCGCGCTATGATTATATTGTTGGTGACTGGGGCTATGAGCAATTACGCTTAAAAGGCTTTTTTACCGCCGATGATAAAAAAGCGCAACCGGAACAACGCATTGATACTTTAGAAGACTACTTATATGAATATTGTAATTTTGGCTGTGCTTATTTTGTAATTCAACGAGTAGGCAATAAACGCGAAAAAACACAAAATCGTAAACGCCGGAAGAAAAATCACAATAATCAAGCTGCAGCGGCTCATATTGCTGAAAAGAAAACAGATGTAAAGAAAAAAGCCAAACCGGTTTTAAAGAAAAAAAGTGAGAAAAAGCCAACTACGAAAACCGAAATTGTAACAAAGTCGGTTAAAAAAGAAGGCAAAAAAGGTAGCTTTACTATTAGGAAGCGAGAAGATTAATGTACAAAGGATATTTAATTGATTTAGATGGCACTATTTATCGTGGGCAAGAGCCGATTCCGGCGGGCAAACGTTTTGTTGATGAATTAAAAAGACGGCAATTACCGTTTTTATTTGTTACCAATAACACTACCCGTAGCCCTGAAACCGTAGCACAACGGTTAAAAAATGAGTTTCAAATTGAAGTAGCACCTAAAACAATCTACACTGCCAGCTTAGCAACAATTGATTTTATGAAAGCTGATAATAAGGGGAAAAAAGTCTTTGTCATTGGTGAAGCAGGGTTAATTGATTTAATCTTAGCGGCCGGCTTTATTTGGGAGGAAGAAAATCCTGATTATGTGATAGTCGGCTTAGACAATCAGGTTACGTATGAAAAATTTGTTACAGCAACTTTGGCAATTCAAAAAGGTGCAACCTTTATTGGTACTAATCCTGATAAAAATATTCCCACCGAAAGAGGTCTATTACCTGGGGCAGGTTCTTTAATTTCATTAGTGGAAACAGCAACGCAGACTAAACCTATTTTTATTGGTAAACCCGAAGCGATTATTATGGATAAAGCATTGGAACAGATTGGTCTTTCAAAAGAAGACGTCATCATGGTCGGTGATAACTACGAAACAGATATCTGTTCTGGCTTGAATAATGGCATTGATACGTTGTTGGTATTATCTGGTTTCACTCAAAAAGAAGAAGTTGCTACATTACCAAAAGCGCCGACTTTTGTTCTAGATTCTTTGGATGAATGGAACTTTGAAGCATGAAAAAAATGATGGCACCTTGGCAAAGACGTTTGGGATTATTAAGTCTTTTTTTAACGGTAATAACACTAGTGATTACAATTGCGATTAATTTTCGTCCGTTATATGTCTTTGATATCCATTATTTAAACATATTGGATGCTACTACCGTTGGGAAAACTACCTTATTGAAAAATTTCGATCAATTGATGGCTTTTTTGAATAATCCTTTTGCCCATACGTTAGCATTGCCAGATTTTCCTATGTCTTCTGCCGGACGCGGACATTTTATTGATGTCAAAAAGTTATTTATGTTAAATTATGTTGTTTTATTGGTGACCATAATTCCGGCAGTTGTTTTTTTAATTAAGTTAAAAAAACAGCGAAGTTTGTGGCGTTTAATTCGTCCCTTTCAATGGGGGATGGGGATACCGGTGATTTTAGGCTTTTTGATGGCGACAAGTTTCGATCGTTTTTTTGTGACGTTTCACGAATTATTTTTCCAAAATGACGATTGGTTATTTGATCCTCTGACAGATCCGATTATTAATGTTTTACCAGAAGAATTTTTTATGCACTGCTTTATTTTGGCCTTTGTTTTACTAGAACTGTGCTTTTTAGCTCTAGTATTATGGGGACGTCATAGTTTAAAACAAAAAACCAGCGCTCCTTAAGTGAGAGCGTTGGTTTTTTGTAAGTATTTTTTTAGATGCTAAGTTGAAATTTTACAAAAGTTGAACACAGCTTATTAAAATTCTCTCTTACAGTTGGGAATTTTTTGAGAGCCGATGGAACCTGGTCAACTTTCATTAAATTAGGGTTATTGGGTAATGTAGTGTGAATCACCAGGATTTTGATGGGCTAAACGACTAGCAGCAGAAGCGGCAATCGCACCGACAATATCATCGAGAAATGTATGGACATGTTTGCCATCGTGACTATTTAATTCTTTTAAAATCCCTGGTTTTACTTTATCGATATAACCGTAATTGGTAAAGCCAATTGAACCATAGACGTTGACAATTGAAAGTGCCAAGATTTCATCAATACCATAAAGCCCTTCGTCATCGGCGACAATTTCTTGCAAGGGGGCTAATAATTTACCTTCTTCGGCTAAGATATCTAACTGAATACCGGTGATAATGGCGTTGTGAACTTCTCTTTTAGTTAAGACACTATTGACACTTTCAACACATTTTTCTAAAGTGATGTCTTTAATGTAATCCTTTTGTAAAAACATAACCAATTCACCAATTTCATCTAATGTAACGCCACGACTTTTTAGTAACTCGCGGGCTTTTTCTTCTAGTGTTTTTGTTTCAATTACCATAAATATCACTCCAATTCTCTGGCTTAAGATTAATTCTTCTTTTATGGTATACTATCTACCAACTTGAAGCAAAGAAAAGGGAGGGTATCATGAAACCTTTAATTGAATTTTGTGAACAAAATTTAAGCCGGCAAGGAAATATACTATTAGAAGATGAAGAGTTAAAGGAAAAAGCTGATTTTTTAATTACCAGTTGTTTAAGTATGTGTGAGCTTTGTGGGCAAAAATTATTTGTAATGGTAGAAGGAGAAGTTATCATAGCAGATACGACAGCTGAACTATTAGAAAAAGTTAAAAGCGCCATTCGGGAATGGGATGAATTTTAAAAAAGTTCCAAAAGAAAATGCTACTTTGCTTTATATTTAAGCAAAAATAGCATAACTTTTGGCGCTTTTTGTTTTTCAATCTAGTTTTTTAAAAGAGGCTGGTACTATGAGCTGGTTGTGTGCGATTTTTAGGATCAATAAAATGCAAGGCGTTGTTAACGGCAGTAGGTGCTTCGCCAAATCCAGTTGCGATTAGTTTTACTTTGCCCTCGTAACCGGCAATATCGCCACAGGCATAAATTCCGGGAATTGAAGTGCTCATATCTGAATTAACTGTGATCGTTTGTCTGGTTCCAGCTAAATGCCACTCTTTAACATTTAAATTAGAGGTAAAGCCATAATTTACCAATAAGTGGTCAATAGAAAGTGCAATTTTTTCTTTTGTTTGCACCTGCTGTAAAGTGAGACCGCTGATAAAATCTTCACCTGTTACTTCGTTAATCACATACGGTGTCATGATGTTAACAGTAGACTGATAAAGTTTTTCAACGCTGTGTTCTAAAGCGCGAAACTTGTCCCGCCGATGAATCAGATAGACTTCTGAAGCAATAGGTTCTAACATTAAAGCCCAGTCAATGGCTGAATCGCCACCACCGGCTAATGCGACTTTTTTACCTGCATATTTCATTAAATCGTTGACGTAATAATCCACCCCCCGATTTTCAAAAGTTTCAGCACCAGAAACGGTTAATTTGCGGGGTTGAAACGAGCCATTTCCTAAAGCTAAAATTGCCGCTTTCGTATAATGAGTATCTTTATTGGTTGTAATCACAATCAGATCGTCTTGTTTTTCAATATGGCGCACTTCTTCACCTAAACAATACGTATGAGGAAAAGTTTGTAATTGCTTTTCTAAAACTTGAATTAAATCATTAGCTTTTATTTGAACATACCCAGGGATATCATAAATATTTTTTTCAGGATAAAGGGTTGATAGTTGACCACCTAACTGAGGTAAACTGTCGATAATTTTTGTTTTGGCGCTGCGCATGCCTGCGTAAAAGCCGGCAAACATACCTACCGGACCCGCACCAATAATGGTGATGTCATACACTTCCATCTTGTGTCCTCCTTAATTTTATGAAGCTGAAACTTTGCAATAGTTCTAAGTATAAGGCCAAAGAGTGGTTTTTTCTATCAAAACGTTTTAGCGTTTTAACTCGGAATATTTTCTTAAAGTTCTCTTAGTAAAAAACGGTCCATTGCATTATGAGGGCTTGGTGCTAATGGTTTTGCCAGTATTTTAAAATCATATTTTTGATAAAGTTTTAAAGCTGCCGTTAAGCGGTGGTGACTTTCTAAATAAACTGCGGTGTAACCAGCTTCTTTAGCGAAGTTTAAAGCGGTAATCATTAATTGGTGGCTATAACCTTTGCCTTTTGCGTCATCTTTTAAATACAGTTTTTGCAATTCACAAATGTTTTGGTCCATTAGAAATTCTGCGATACCAATTCCGCCGACTAGTTCATTATTTTCAATTCCGACAAAATAATTTCGTCGGGGTGATTTCCCATAATACAAGGAGAGGTGATCAAGTTCAGGATCATAAAAAGCTGTGCCAGGAATAGCTAAGTTGAAAAATTCAAGATTTGTGCGGATGATTTTAGCTAAAGGCGCATCATCTGTTTTTTTTATTGGACGAATATACATATCACCACCACCACTTAATTTAGTAAATTTCCCGTTAGTATAGCAAATCTTGCAAAATAAAATCAAGAATACGTGGCAAAATAAACGAAGTCTGCTATCATGAAATTAAGCTATTAATTGAAGGAGGAATTATTGTGAGTGAATTTCCACAACTAACATTAGAAAACCAAACAGGTCACAAAGCGTTAATTAAAACGAACCGTGGCAACATTTTAGTGCAACTATTTCCGGAGTTGGCACCAAAAACTGTTCAAAACTTTGAAGAATTAGCGAAAAAAGGCTATTACGATGGAGTTATTTTCCACCGTGTTATTCCTGATTTCATGATTCAAGGGGGCGACCCAACCGGTACTGGTATGGGAGGCGAAAGCTCTTTTGGTGGTACTTTTGAAGATGAATTTTCAAAAGAATTATTTAACGTGCGGGGAGCCTTATCGATGGCAAATGCCGGTCCGAATACTAACGGCAGTCAATTCTTTATCGTTAATAACCAAAACGTTCCTGGTAATATGTTAGGACAATTAGAAGGTGCTGGCTATCCTTCAGAAATCATTGAAGCATATAAACAAGGTGGCACACCATGGTTAGATTTCCGCCACACTGTCTTTGGCCATGTAGTTGAAGGTATGGATGTGGTAGATGAAATTGCCAATGTAAAAAGAGGGCCACAAGATAAACCTGTTCACGACGTAGTAATTGAAACAGTTGAAATTTTAGCTGATTAAAAAAAGACCTAAACGAGATCGATTTCTTAAAAAGAAATTATCATCTCGTTTAGGTCCTTTTTATTTTAAGGTGTTTTTACTTCATTCGTAATATCATCAGTGATTAATTCTGCATACTCAATCGTTTCTTCTATTTCATGATGCGTTGTTTTTACTTCAATCAAATGAATCAATCGTCCGACACATAAAAGTGCAGCTAAAGTACCAATTCCAATGCCGCTTGGGCGTCCAAGAAAAACCATCCCTACAAAAAAGGCAATTGTAATCATTGTTAGATCAAAATAAAATTTAACTTGGCCGAATCGCTTGCCTTTTTTTAAGGCGATGATTTCAACGAGACCTTCTGGGGGATTTAAAATCAGTTTGGAGTTTACCATTAAAAAAGATCCAACACTAGTTGCAATTATCGCGGCAACTAACAGAAATATTTTCCCAAAAAGAGTGGTCACCACAAAATTTTCTAGTCCTAATGTGACATTATAAAAATCAACTACCGCGCCAAAAAGAAAAGAAAAAGGCAGCTGTAGTAAAATTTTTAACGGCATACGTTTGACTAAAATAATTTCTACAACAGCTAATAAGCCAAAAATTAAACTTGTCGCATTGCCTAATGAGAAACCAGTAATTGTGGCAGTTGTAAATGGGACTGAAACCAGAGAACTTACACCTAATTGACAACTGGAAAAAAGTACCGTGCCCAGTGCTAAAATGAAAATTCCTGGCACGTATTGCATGAAACGTTTGACTAAATCAGGCATTCTTGTCCTCCATTTTTAATTAATTTTGATAGTTAAAAACAAAAAATGATATTTTCAATTGTTTTTCCTGATTTAGTGTAACAAATTTTCATAGAAAATGTAATGAAAAAAAGACTGCATCAAAAGATACAGTCAGATAATTACGATTATTTAAATGCTTGGGCGATTTGTTCTAAGCCTTGTTTTAAAGTATCTTTTGGACAGGCTATGTTTAGCCGCATATGTTGTTTACCATTAGGTCCAAATGTAAAGCCACCATTTAGCACCACTCCGGCTTCTTCAATCATCTTTTTATTGAGGGCAGTATCAGATAAATTGTAAGCAGAAAAATCTAACCAAAAAAGATAGGTTCCTTCTGGTCGCATAAATTTTACTTGAGGCAGATTTTTTTGGAGAAAAGAAATGGTAAATTCACTATTTTCATTTAAGTATTCTAACAATTCCGTTAACCACTGTTCACCACTTTCATAGGCTGCTTTGGTACCAATTAGGCCAAATGTGTTAATAGTATCTTGTTCACTTTTAGCTTGGATAGCTGTTAATGCAGCTTTCAATTGGGGGTTTTTAACAAAGATCATCGAGTTTTTAATTCCTGCTAAGTTGAAAGTTTTAGTTGCTGCCGTCAATATAATAGAAAAGTCTGCAAAAATTTTATCTACATTATGGAAAGTTTCATGTTGATAAGGTGCAAAAATTAAATCTTGGTGGATTTCATCACTGACCACTAAACAGTTATGTTTTTTACATAGATCACCTAGTTGTTTTAACTCAGTCTTTGTCCAAACACGGCCACCAGGGTTATGTGGGTTACAAAGAATAAAAAGCTTTACTTTTTCTGCTATGATTTGTTTTTCCATTGTAATAAAATCTATTTCAAAATGATCATCTACAACTTTAAGGGAATTACGTACCAGTTTTCTGTCATTTTCTTGCACCATTTTGGCAAAAGGAGGGTAGACGGGATCGTGAATCATGACACTGTCTTTAGGATTTGTAAAAGCTTGAATACTTATGGCGATACTTGGCACAACACCAGGTGAAAATAAGATTTCATCTTTTTTGATTTCGTACTGATGGCGTCTTTTTTGCCAATTGATAATTGCCGTATAAAGATCATCACCAAACATAGTATAGCCGTAAATACCTTGTTTTACATATTCCAATAACGCCTGTTGAACGGCACTAGGCGCAGCAAAGTCCATATCTGCTATCCAAAGTGGTAATAAATTTTCTTTTCCATAAGTTTGTGAAATGCTGTCCCATTTCACGCTATCGGTGTGATGGCGATCGTGGTGTTGATCAAAAATTGACATAAAAAGACCTCCTAAATTTCTAAACTTCTTTTTTATCTCTAGTTACAGTATAATGAATAATACAAGGAGTGGAAACCAAATGTCTTATAAAATCGGCGATATTCTAGAAGGTCAAATTACCGGCATTCAACCTTATGGTGCTTTTGTTTCTTTAGATGATAAAACGCAAGGACTAATTCATATTTCTGAAGTGCAATCTGGTTACACCAAAAATATTCACGACATTTTATCTGTCGGTGAAACTGTTAAAGTTCAAATTATCGATATTGATGAATATTCACAAAAAATTAGTTTATCTAAACGAACGTTAGAGAAAAACTATATTCCCAATCGCAATTATAAAAAACGCTATTTTACAAATAAAAATAAAAAAATAGGTTTTGCTTCGATAAAAAAGGCTTTACCAGAATGGATTGAAGAAGCGGTAGTATATTTACATTCTGAAAACCACGCGAAATAATTATGCACATTTTCTGAAAATGTGCTATCATAAATTATAGATAAAACAGCCGAGGTGGTATCGTGACTAATAAAAAAGTTGCTGGAACAGTAATGTTGCATTTACAAAATGGCTCAAAACGATTTTTAGTTCATGCTGTAGGAGATACAATGGAGTTAGCCTCTACCGATTTTTCAAACGAACGCACTGGTTTAGCTAACATTTTGAGTTTATTAAAAGATAGTGTCAAACTAGATGTGAAAAAAATCGATTTAGTGGAACTAACAAATGGTCAGATTGCAGAAGAAAATGTTCCTTTGTTTGTTTTTGAAACAAGTGAAGAGAAATTAGTTGGCGATTTACCGGAAGATTTTCGGTGGGAAGAGCCCCAAAAGTTTCGGGAAATCATTAGGCATTATGATATCGAAGGTGTACCTTATTTTTAAAAAAGCAAAAGGAGATTGTAGAAATCTCCTTTTTTTGTACCCTTAATTAAGATATTTTTCAAAAAAACGGTATGAAAAAATAATTTTACAAAAAATATTTAACGGATAAAATGAGTGCTGTTTGAAATTTAGTTCGCTATTTATCCTTACTAAGTGCTAACAAACAAAAAATAGTAAGACTGATATCAAAAAATGCGAATGAAAGGAAAATATAAAGAGAAGTGGCTAAAAAGACAAGCTATTTTTGTTAAACTTTTTGGTTGACCTGATCTTTTATTAGTGGTAAATTAATCAACGTTGACGAAGCAGTCACACTGTTGAAAACAGCTTGAAATATTCTTGAAAAAAGTTGTTGACAATTGTAACAATGATTGCTAAACTAACGAAGTTGCTTAATGAGTAGCACTTTTATGAAATATCATTTCAAAAAGTTTTTAAAACTTTTTGAAAAAAAACAGTTGACAAATAAAACGTCAGCTGATAAGATATAAGAGTTGCTGAAACATTTAAAAAAGCAGCGATGTAGACCTTTGAAAACTGAACAAAGCAAGCAAACGAACCAATGTGTAGGGCGCTTCTATTATAGAAGCAAACAACATGCAAGCAATAGCTAGCAAAGTTAATTTTATTGAGCTTAACAGTCTGATGACTGTTCAAACACTTTTTATGAGAGTTTGATCCTGGCTCAGGACGAACGCTGGCGGCGTGCCTAATACATGCAAGTCGAACGCTTCTTTTTCCACCGGAGCTTGCTCCACCGGAAAAAGAGGAGTGGCGAACGGGTGAGTAACACGTGGGTAACCTGCCCTCAAGCGGGGGATAACACTTGGAAACAGGTGCTAATACCGCATAACAATAGTAAACACATGTTTATTATTTGAAAGGCGCTTTTGCGTCACTTGAGGATGGACCCGCGGTGCATTAGCTAGTTGGTGAGGTAACGGCTCACCAAGGCCACGATGCATAGCCGACCTGAGAGGGTGATCGGCCACACTGGGACTGAGACACGGCCCAGACTCCTACGGGAGGCAGCAGTAGGGAATCTTCGGCAATGGACGAAAGTCTGACCGAGCAACGCCGCGTGAGTGAAGAAGGTTTTCGGATCGTAAAACTCTGTTGTTAGAGAAGAACAAGGATGAGAGTAAAAAGTTCATCCCTTGACGGTATCTAACCAGAAAGCCACGGCTAACTACGTGCCAGCAGCCGCGGTAATACGTAGGTGGCAAGCGTTGTCCGGATTTATTGGGCGTAAAGCGAGCGCAGGCGGTTTTTTAAGTCTGATGTGAAAGCCCCCGGCTCAACCGGGGAGGGTCATTGGAAACTGGGAGACTTGAGTGCAGAAGAGGAGAGTGGAATTCCATGTGTAGCGGTGAAATGCGTAGATATATGGAGGAACACCAGTGGCGAAGGCGGCTCTCTGGTCTGTAACTGACGCTGAGGCTCGAAAGCGTGGGGAGCAAACAGGATTAGATACCCTGGTAGTCCACGCCGTAAACGATGAGTGCTAAGTGTTGGAGGGTTTCCGCCCTTCAGTGCTGCAGCAAACGCATTAAGCACTCCGCCTGGGGAGTACGACCGCAAGGTTGAAACTCAAAGGAATTGACGGGGGCCCGCACAAGCGGTGGAGCATGTGGTTTAATTCGAAGCAACGCGAAGAACCTTACCAGGTCTTGACATCCTTTGACCACTCTAGAGATAGAGCTTCCCCTTCGGGGGCAAAGTGACAGGTGGTGCATGGTTGTCGTCAGCTCGTGTCGTGAGATGTTGGGTTAAGTCCCGCAACGAGCGCAACCCTTATTGTTAGTTGCCATCATTTAGTTGGGCACTCTAGCGAGACTGCCGGTGACAAACCGGAGGAAG